>NZ_CEEDCM010000001.1:4800000-6632726 GCF_979253545.1 Pseudomonas sp. AC112 | reverse complement strand
AAACAGTTGGACGAGCCTGCGACCAAGCAGTCCTTTGAAGAACGCAGCATGGTGTTCTACACCGTGAAGTTCGGCAGCATCGGAGCCGAAGGCGAGAAGTTCGCCAAGGACCCCAAGGACAGCAAAAAGCTCACGCCGCCAGAAACCAACGCGCTGATCCGTGCCCTCAAGCTGGGTGCCGGCAGCGGTACCAAAGTGATCCTGGTGGGCAAGGACGGCGAGAAGAAACTCGAGAAGACCGTGCCACCGGATACCCTCGACCTCAAGGCGTTTTTCAGCGCCATTGACCAGATGCCAATGGCCGAGAAAGAAACGGCCGCACCGGCCGAGCCTGAACCCGCTACCGCACCGGCGGAGAAACCCGGTGCCAAGGCTGGCGCCAAACCTGGCAAGCCCGCCAAGCATGCAGCGCCGCAACCATTGGATGACTGACCCTGTACGGGAGCCGGGCAGCCGGCTCCCGTAGCAGAAACTTGCAGTAACAGCTCTGCGAAGAATATGATAACCGTTATCATTTACGCCTTATTCTTCGCGCGCGGCCTTCATGTCTTCGACTCCTGCGGTAAGCCCCACTGAACTGGCCACCTTGTACCGCCAGCAACACCGTTGGTTGCAGCAATGGCTGTGGCGTCGCTTGAACTGCCCACAGAGCGCCGCCGACCTGGCCCAGGACACCTTTCTGCGCCTGCTGGCGAAGAACCAGCCCCTCGAAATCCAGGCGCCGCGCAGCTTCCTGGCGAAAGTGGCGCAAAGCGTGCTGTCCAACCACTTCCGTCGGCAGAAACTGGAAAAAGCCTACTTGCAGGCCTTGGCCCTGTTGCCGGAAGACGCCGCGCCCAACGCTGAAACCCAGTGGATCCTCCTCGAAACCCTGATGGCCCTCGATGAAGTGCTCAGCCGCCTGGCCTTGCCCGTGCGCCAGGCGTTCCTGTGGTCGCAGCTCGATGGCCTGAGCCACGGCGAGATCGCCGAGCGCCTCGGTACCAGCATCACCACGGTCAAACGCTACATCGTCAAGGCGGGTGCGCAATGCATCCTGCTGGACAGCCAGCGGTCATGAATCCGGTGCCGTTATCGATCGAGGTCGCCGAGCAAGCGATGCACTGGCAACTGGAGCTGCAGGTGCCGGACGTCAGCGAGCAGACCCGCGCCGAATGGCAGCGCTGGCGTGAGCAGGACCCGGCCCATGAACAGGCCTGGCAACATACCCAGCGATTTTTCCAGCGTTTGCAGGATGTGCGCACACCGACCCATCAAGCCTTGGCCCGCGCGACGCTGTTGCCGGCGTTGTCCCGTCGCCAGGTCGTCAAGCACCTTGCCGTGTTGCTGGCGTCAGGCACCGCCGCCTGGAGCATCAAAGACGCGGAGCTGCTGCAACACTGGACCAGCGACTTCAGCACCACCGTCGGCGAGCAGCGGCGCATCGGTTTGGCGGACAACACCCAAGTGCAGCTCAATACCGACACCGCCATCGACGTCAAATACACCGCGGATGTACGCCAGATCCATGTGCTGCGTGGTGAAATCCTGGTGGACCCCAACCTCACGGATATCCGCCCGCTGTGGGTGAAAACCGCCGAAGGCCTGACCCGTGCGGTCAGTGGTCGCTTCAGTGTGCGCCAGCGCGATGGCTTTACCCAATTGGGCGCAGACCAGGGCGCGCTGTCGGCACAGATCCCGTCGCGCAGCCTGGTGCTGCAGGCGGGCGAACTCATCAGTTTTGATGCCCACACCTTGCTCGCCCGGCGCCCGCAACGGGACGGTGAACTGGCGTGGAGCCGTGGAATGATCGTCGCTCAGGGCATGCGCCTGGAGGACTTCCTCGAAGAGCTGAGCCGCTACCGTCGCGGGCGCCTGGCGTGTGATCCCGCCGTGCGCGGCTTGCGCGTATCCGGCACCTATCCGCTGTCCGACACCGACCGGATTCTCGCCGCGCTGGCGCAAACCCTGAAGCTGGACGTGCAGCATTTCACCCGTTTCTGGGTCGCCCTCAAGCCGCGCCAGAAGCTTGTGTAAATTTATTTCGCGCTTGGGTGGTCCGTTTGCGAATCTCACGAGACTTATATCCCCAGACACTACCTTCACTGGGGAATAGGGCATGCAGCCGCGCACACCGAAGAAAAACATACGCTTGAAGACATCATTGGCCCTTGCCGTCATGCAGGGCATTGCCCGCGTCACTGTGGTCACGCCGCTGTTGCTGGCGTCGGCCTGGGTGCACGCAGCACCGCAAGTGGAATTCGACATCCCGCCAGGTTCGCTGGCGGAGGCGCTCAACCAGTTCGGCCAGGCCAGCCAGATCCTGCTGTCCTACCCAGCCGCGCTCACCGACGGCCAGACCAGCCCAGGCCTGCGCGGGCGGCATGACCTGGATACCGGCCTGGCGATCCTGCTCAGTGCCAGCAACCTGCAAGCCCTGCATGGCAGCAGCAACACTTACTCACTGGCGCCGCGCCCGAGCGATGGCGCATTGCAGCTGGGCACCGTGTCCATTTCGGGCAAGGCACCCGGCTCGACCACCGAGGGCACTGGCTCTTACACCACGCAGTCCTCCAGCAGTTCGACGCGCCTGAACCTGACGCCTCGGGAAACCCCGCAGTCGCTCACCGTAATGACCCGCCAGCGCCTGGATGACCAACGTCTCACCAATCTCAGTGACACCCTCGATGCCACTCCCGGCATCATCGTGTTGCGCGATGGCCTGGGGGCGGAGAGTGACGGTTATTTCTCGCGCGGCTTCCAGATCCAGAACTTCGAAATCGACGGCGTGCCCACCGCCACACGCATGGACAACTACACCCAGAGCATGGCCATGTATGACCGCGTTGAAATCGTACGCGGCGCCACCGGCCTTATCAGCGGCATGGGCAACCCGGCGGCGACCATCAACTTGATTCGCAAGCGCCCGACGGCCGAGGCGCGCGCCAGCGTCACGGCGGAAGGCGGCACCTGGGACCGCTATGGCACCGGCCTGGACGTCTCCGGCCCGCTGACTGAAACGGGCAATGTGCGCGGGCGCCTGGTCGCAGACTACAAGACCGAACACGCCTGGATCGATCGCTACAAGCAGGAAACGCAGCTGCTCTATGGCATCACCGAGTTCGACCTCAGCGAAGACACGCTGCTGACACTGGGCTTCAGCTACCTGCGCACCGACGTCGATTCGCCGGCGCGTTCCGGTTTGCCCACACGCTTTACCGACGGTTCCCGCAGTAACCTCAGCCGCTCGCTGAACACTGCGCCGGCGTGGTCCTACAACGATCATGAGCAGACGAGCTTTTTCACCGCCATTGAGCAGACGTTCGACAGCGGCTGGAGCGCCAAGGCCGAATTCACCCACACTGAAAACCAGTTTGATGAAGTCTTCAACTACGTCAACGGTTCGCTCAACGCGGACGGCAGTGGTACCAATCAATTGCCGGTGCGTTTCTCCGGTACGCCGCGCCAGGACAACATCGACCTCTACGCCACCGGCCCCTTTGAACTGCTCGGGCGTGAGCACGAGCTGATCGCGGGCGTCACCTTGTCCAAATACAATGAAAGCGTGCCGAGTTACGGCGGCTGGCATTACGACTATTCCGGCTCGCCGGCCGGTGCCATCGACAACCTGTTCAATTGGGATGGCCAGTCGGTCAAGCCCGCGTTCAATGTCGCCGGTAAATCCTCGGTGGATGAGAGCCAATATGCTGCTTACTTGAGCACGCGACTGCGAGTGACCGATGACTTGAGCGTGATCCTCGGCAGCCGAGTGATCGACTGGAAGCGCGAGACCGAAGATCGACCCTACGGCGGCACGGCGACCCGCACTGACGAATCGGAAACCGGCGTCTACATCCCTTACGCCGGCGTGGTATATGACCTCACCGACAACTGGTCGGCCTACGCCAGCTACACCAAGATCTTCAATCCCCAGGCCAGTTGGGTGCGCGACATCAATAACAAGGCGCTGCCGCCGATGGAGGGCAAAGGGTATGAGGTCGGCCTCAAAGGCAGCTTCTTCGACGAGCGGCTGAACACCAGCCTGGCGCTGTTCAAGCTGGAGCAGGACAACCTGGCCATCTGGATCGACACCCCGGGCGGCAACACCTATCGCAACGAGCAAGGCACCACCACCGAAGGCGTGGAGTTGGAGCTCAACGGCGAACTGGCTGAAGGCTGGCAAGCCTCCGCTGGCTATGCCTATGCGGTGAGCACCGATGCCGACGACAAACGCATCGTCACGACGTTGCCGCGCCAGAGCCTGAAGACCTTCACTTCCTACCGCTTGCCCGGCGCGTTCAACAAGCTCACCGTGGGCGGCGGAGTGAACTGGCAGAGCAAGGTCGGCGAAGACCTGCACACCTTCAGCCAGGGCAGCTACGCCATCACTAACTTGCTGGTGCGCTATGACCTGACGTCCAAGCTGAGCGCCTCGGTCAACCTCAATAACCTGTTCGATCGCGAGTACTTCAGCTACGCCGGCAACCACGGCATGTACGGAGCGCCTCGAAACCTGATGACCAGTGTCAAATACGATTTCTGACGCAATGATTGAACGGCGCCCTCAAGGCGCCGTTTTTGCGACAGGTGCCTTGCGCACCGGAAACGGAAAGTAGAAAAACCGCAGGAACGCCACGCGCTTGATCACTTCCCCGATCAACAACGGCACCACCACCGCCACCACAAATCCAATGCAGGCCGCGACAAACGCGTGCAGCCCCAGGCGCTCCATCAGGTCGAAGGTCTTGTGCTGGATTTCCCCATGGAAGATCAGCAGGATCAAGGTGTTCTGGCCGATGTAGGTCATAGCCCGCGTGACCCAGGCCGAGACCATCAGCACCTTTGCCAGCGCCCAGCAGGCGTAGACGCCGATCACGGCGGGCAGGGTGGTCCAGAACCAATGGTCGTAGCGGCGCTGCGCCAGGTCCATGGTGTCCCAGGTGAAGGTGAATACCGCGATAAACAGCGCGATGGAGATCACCAGCGTCAGCCAGGAGCCGGAGTGGGTGCGCAGCCAGTCGCGCAGCAGGTAGCCGACAATGAAGTAGGTGCTGCTGATCAGCGTGATATCCAGGCTGAACGGCAGGCCCGGCAGGACCCAGGTGTGCCCGCCCAGCGTGACCGGCAGTTGCCAGAACCATGACAGCATCCACACGCCCACGATCAATTGCAGCGTGACCAGTGCGCCGCTCAGCAACAGCGACAGCTTCAGGCGCTGGATCACCCGCAGCATCAGCCAACTGAAAAGGATCGCCACCCAGAAGTGCGGCAGAAACCACAGCGCCTGCCATGGGATGGTGTCCACCGAGGCATACAGCACGCCACCGACGTCTGGCAGCAGCGGCTGGCCCCGCAGGAGGCTGCGCACGATCACGTAGATAAGCATGGTGAAGAAAAACGGCTTGAGCAGGCCGTCGGCCTTGCGCACCGCCATCTCCACGAAGGGCTGCTCAGGCTTGAAGAACACTCCTGACAAAAAGAAGAACAGCGGCAGGATGAATGACGCCAGCACCGGGTACAGCAGGTCCGGCGATGTGGCGACGAACCAACTGTGGGCGAACACGATCACCAGGATGCCAATGCCCTTGGCAATGTCCATTTGAATCCAACGATGTTTCACCTGATCACCTCCCTCTAAAAAAACCACCGCCCTTTTTAGGAGCTGGCTTGCCAGCGAAAATCGTCATCGAGAATGCGCAGCTAAGTCATGCCTTGCGCCACGGCTTCAACCACAGCGCCATGCCCAGCAACACCACCGCGCCGGCCAGGGTGCTCAACCCCAGTTGCAGCCACACGCCTTCAATCCGAAACAACGCCAGCGCCGCCGCGCTCATCAGCCCAGCACTGAGCAGCCAATGCCGGGCCCAGGGCAAGGCGTCGAGCAGGGCTTGGCGCTGCATTAACAACAACGCGGTGCAGATCACACCGGCCAACGCCGCCAATGGAATACCGGCCAGGCCGAACACAAACGGCGTTACGCCGAGCAGCAGCACATTGACCAGGCTGCCGAGCAGCTCGCAGCGCAGTGGCTGGCGCGTGTCGCCGGCGGCGTAGGCATACCGTGCAAGCAAGGCGTTCCAGGCCCCGAACACCAGCGGTACGGCAAACCAGGCCAGCAGCAGCGGTAGGGGTGAGTCCAGCGATTGCTTGGGCAGCAGCAGCGCCACCAGGCTCGGTGCCGCTGCCACCAGGCCGACGCCGGCGGGCAGGGTCAGCACGCTGGCGGTTTCCAGACCGCGCTTGAGCAGGGCCAGGCGCTCATCGCCCTGGCGGCGGCTCATCATGCCCAGCAACACTTGGTTGAGGCTCATCAGTGCAATCAGCGGCAGGTTAATCAGCTTGCGCGCCAGGTTGACCCAAGTCACCGCGCCTTCACCCAGCAGCGACGCCACCAGCCTTTCGATCAGCGCCAGGCCCTGGCTGGCGCCGTTGCTCAGCAACAGTGGGCCGATGCGCTGGCCCAATTCCCGTAGCGGCGCCGACGACAGTTGCCAATGCCACGGCCGCCAGCCCTGGCGCCACATCGACGGCAACAGCGCCAATGGCATCAACAGGCTGCCAGCCAGGCAGGCCAGGGCCAGCGCGTGTGGCTGCGTCGCGGTGCCGGCGAGGGCAAGGTAGGTGACCGGCGGCAGGTTGAACAGCAACGAACCCAGGCCCGCCAGCACAAAACGCTCGCTGGCCTGCAACGGAATACTGAACAGCGCATGCAGCATCAAGCCCGGCACGCACCAGGCGACCACCTGCAAGTTACTGCTGGCGAGCGCCGTGGCACTGGCTGCCAAGCCCGGCCCGAGCAGTTGCACCAGCCACGGCGCCAACAGTGTCAGCAGCAGGCTGGTGACCAGTGCGATCAGCAGCAACGCCGGAAACAGCACCGCCAACCAGCCCAATCGCTCGTCGTCCTTGCGCGCCAGGTACAGCGGCAACGCAGCGGCGCTCAGCACGCCGCCGGCCAAGGACATGCGCAACGCTTCGGGCAAAAACAGTGCGATCAAGAACGCATCGCTGCGCTCGCCCGCGCCCCAGGCCGCCACCAACAGCCATTCACGGGCAAAGCCCAGGCACAGGCCGAGCAGCGTCGCCAGCGTCAGCCAGACGGCAGAGCCCAGCATCAGGGTTGCGCGCCATCAAGCACGGGTTTGGACAGGGTCACGTTTTTCACCTGCGGCAGGCGTGCCGGAAACAGTCGCCGGGCTTCCAGCACATTGATGCCGACCATCAGCCAGAACAGCGCGACCATCACCACCGCAAAGCTGAAATAGTGGTCGAACAGGCCGCTGACCAGCGCCGAGAGAATCCCAGCGGTGGTGCCCAGCCACAGCGCATTGTCCTTGGTCAGGCGGATCGGGCCGCTGTCCGGGCGCGCTTCACGCCACCAGCGCACGGTCACCGCCACAAAGAACAGCATGCCAACGATGCCGGTCTTGTAGATGAAGTTCAGCCACAGGTTGGAGATGCCCAACAAATCGGTGCCCGGCACCGGCGGGTCGACCTTGAAGCCGATGCCGAACGGATACGACACCACCGCCTGCGGGAACATGCGGTACTCGTCGAAACGCACTTCGGTACTGGCGTTGCTTGAGGAAAAAATCGTCGCCAGGCGTTCCTGCAACGGCGGATACGCGATCACCAGCGCCACCGTCAGTGCCGCGCCGATCATCAGCAGGCGCCCGGTGTACGGCACCCGGCGTGTGGCCATCCACAGCAGCACCAGCGCCAGGCTGACCATCGCGCCACGGCTACTGGCCAACAGCAACGCGGCTGCACCCAGGCAGGCCACGCCCAGGCCCAATGCGCGTTTCCAGCCTTGCTCGGTCATGCCGAAGCAGAACGCCAGGGGCAACAGCAACGCCATGATCCCGCCGATGGCATTCGGGTGCATCCACGGTGAGCCCATGCGCGAAGACATGGCCTCCAGGCCGAATTTCAACATGTCGAAGTTGCCGTAGTTGAACAACGCCAGGATGGGCGCAATGCCGGCCCCGGAGCGTGTGCGCACGAACACCGCAATCGACAGTACCAGCATGGCCAGGCTGCCCAGCAGCAGGGCGATCACCAGGGATTCGCGGTGCTTGTGGTCCACCAGCAATTTGGCGCAGAGGAACACCGACGACAGGCTCAGCAACCAGCGCAACCAGTTGGCCACGCCGCTGGTGTCGGCGTGGATGGTGACCTGGCCGACGATGAACGGGAACACGCTGAACAGCATCAGCCACAGCAGCATTTGGTCGGTGGGCCGGCGTGTGAGGCTGGGCGTATCGGGCAGGCGTGCCAGGAAGTTGTGCCACAGCACCGCGCCCCAGGTCAGCGCCAGGATTGCTTCGCTGACGGTGCTGCGAATGCCCAGGTTGACCGTGGAGTACGGCATGAACGTGGCGACCAAGGCAAACAGCAACAGGCCCCAGAACGGAAAGCGCAGGACAGTCACCGCCCCGGCCAGGCCGATCACGGCAAGGAACGCCTTGGCCGGAGACAGCAGCAGGGCGACAGCACCAAACAGCAGGCCGAAGAAAATCGCGAAGAGGCCGGGCAGGTTCACTTTCACTTCAGCTCCTCGATCAGTTCGGCCAGGCGCCGGCGATAGGCATGATGGTTGAAGCGTTCCGCCCATTGGCGGCGTTGCTCGGGCGATTCTTCATCGGCCCGCTCGCCAAGGTTGACCATCAATTGTGTGAGCGCCGGGCCATCGGTGGGCGAAAAACGCGGTGCCGACGGCGGGGTGATTTCATCCAGCGACGTGCCACTGGCCACCGCCACCGGGGTGCCGACGCTCAAGGCCTCGATCACCGGCAGGCCGAAACCCTCGGCATACGAAGGTTGCCACAGGCGTGAGGCCTGGCGGTACAGCGCATGCAATTCGGCATCCGAGACGCCGCTCAGCGCGCGAATGCCCGGCAGCGTACGCTGGGCTTCGGGCAAATGATCGAGGCTGCCCACCAGTACCAATTCCGGCACGCCGGGGGACTGGCGCCGCGCCTGTTGCCACGCGTCCACCAGGAACGGCACGTTCTTGCGCAGCTCACGGGTGCCCACCAGCAGCCAATAGCGTGCGGGCAGTTGGCGCGCGCTGAGGTCCGCCGCCAGTTCGAAAAAACCATCGACCTGGTTGGGCAGCACGCGAATCTTGCCCGCGGCCTTGGGGAACAACCGCGCGGTTTCATCGGCGCTGTACTGCGATGGCGTCCACACCCGGTCGGCACTGTGCACCGCGTAGGCAATCGACAGGCGATCGCTGGTCTTGTAGATCAACGCCTTCAAGCGGTTGGCGTGATAGTTATCGAGGGTGATCTGGAACAGGTCGTGCAACAGCACCACGGTGCGCAGCCCCTTCGGTTTGGGCGGCAACGGCAGGCCCATGTTGAAGGTGCTGATGTACAGGTCGATATGCTGCTCGCGCAAGGCGCGCGGCAGAAAGCCCGCCTCGAAGCGCAGGCGATTCTGCGGTTGGTGCATGGCCGTCTTGGCGCAGCCCCAGGTGGGGCAGTGAGCTCGCAAGCGGGTCTCATCGCCCAGGGGCGCCACGGTAAAGCGCTCCAGCTCAATGCCCGGCAGGCTGTGCAGGGCGCTTTCCAGCGCGTACACCTGGCGGCTGATGCCCGATTGCGGCGAGGTGCCGACGGTGCGGTAATCCAGGCCTACGCGCATACGGGCTCCTTTTGATTCAACGGCGCAAGCGCGGCGTACACCTGTTCCAATTGGCTGGCGGAGACGCTCCAGTCATGGGCGCGACGCACATAGGCGCGGCCGGCTTCACCCATGGGCGCGGCGGCATCGGGAAATTGCAGCAGGCGCACCACGGCGTCCGCCAGGCTCGCGGCGGTTTGCCCGCCGAGGTAGTCCAGGCCTTCCACCAGGTCCAACCCCGAGACGCCTTGCTCGGTGCTCGCCAGCGGCAAGCCCGCGGCCAGCGCTTCAAGCACCTTGAGCTTGGAACCGCCGCCATGGCGCAGCGGCGCCAGGAACACCGAGCAACTCGATTGCAGGTTCAGCAGGTTGGGCACAAAACCTTGCCACTCGATGCGCGGGTCCTGCCAGCGTTCACGCCAACTGTCGGGCATGCCGAAGCCACACACGCTCATGCGCGCGTCAGGGCAACGTTCCCAGACCTTGGGCAGGATTTCATCCAGCGCCCATTCGATGGCGTCCACGTTGGGCGCGTATTCATAGTTGCCCAGGAACAACACGCGGCGTGTCGACGGGTCGGGGCGGGCGGCGGCGAAGTGATCGCAGTCCACGCCGTTGACCACCACCGACACCGGTTTGCCGGCGATTTTTTCCAGGGTTTGCGCGTCGCTGTCGGTCACCGCCACTACCTGCGTGGCCTGGCGCATCACGCGTCGTTCCCAGCGCGTGTAGCGCCATTGGTCATAACGAATGAACGGCAACGACCAGCCCGGCAGGCGGTCGTAAGTCGCCGCGCCCAGGGCTGATTCGACGTTGTGCTCGGTCAGCACAAACGGCTGGGACTTGCGCGCCAGTGCATCTTCGTAAGGCTGGAAGGTGTAGGTGTGCTCGATCTGCACCACATCCCAATGCTCGTTGAGCAGTTGGTTGAACCGGTCCTGCAAGGCGCCCGACAAACCGTTCACGCTGGCCAGCAGCGGGTAGGGCGCGAACAGCCCGGCCACCAGGGTCTTCACGCTGCGCAAGGGGCGGCGCGGCAGGATGATCAGTTGTTCGAGAAACGCCTCCAGCACCTGGCGGTCAGTGAGTGACACGGGGTGCTTGTCATGCAGCAGCAGAGTGATCCGGTGCCCACGTGCGGCCAGGCTGCGCAACAGGTGGAACTGTCGCGTCTTGCCGCCGCTGGTGGCGGGCCAGGGTGAGTAGGGCAGGATCCATAAAATGCGCATCGCAGGCCTCAATCCCATAACAGAATTTGCAGGTTCGACTTGACCGGCAAGGTCAGGCCACTGGTGCCGCTCACCGGGGTTTGGGTGCCGCGCAGCGGGTCGTACAGGGTGGCGCTGGCCAGGCCTGGCAAATGGGCGTTGCCTCCCTGGGCTGACCAGAAGAACCACAGCTTGCGGCCATCGGCGCGGGTCCAGCCGATGCTGAACAGGCCGTCGGGCAACTGGTCGGCAACCGGCGGATCGCCCGGCGTGAGCTTCGGCCCGCTGACGTCGAGGAAGTTCTTCAGTGCGGTGTAGACGGGCTTGGGGTTGGTGTCGATGTCCAGCAAGCCGTAGGACCGGTCACGGACGCTGGCGCGCTGGTCGAGGTCGCTCAAGGTAAACAAGAAGATCCTGTCGAAGTCCATCGCGCTCATCAGCGCCAGGCGGCGAACGACGTAATCGGCCTGTGCCTGCAGAGTGATGATGTCCTGGGCGTCCTTGGGGCCCTTGTAGGTTGACCAGCCCCACTCGGTGCTCCACAGGGTGTTCACGCCGCCATTGCGCAGGGCCTGGTTGAGCTGGGTGGTCTTGGCGATGAAGTCCAGGTTGGCCGGGTCGTTGCCTTCGGGCAATTGGGTGTAGGGGTGATAGGACACCACCGTGTTCAGGCTGGCCACGCCCAGCGCACCCAGGGCGTCGAACATGGTCTGGCCATTGGGCATTTCGCTGAAGAACGCCATGCCGGCGGCCACCACCGGTTTGCTCGGGTTCACCGCCCGCAGTGCCTGGGCGGTGGCGGTGAGCAGGGTGGCGTAGCCTGCCGGGTCTGCCGCCGGGCGCCAGAAGCCCAGCAAGTTCGGCTCGTTCCAGACTTGCCAGGCATCCACGCTGGGGTAGCGCTGCGAAAGCAAGGCCATGCGGTTGGCGAACACGTTGGGGTCTTTCGGCGGGTACTGGTCCGGGTATAACGACAGCGGCGGGGCGCTGCTGATAAAGCGCGCCGACCCCACCAGGTAGAACACCGACTTGATCTGGTTCTGCTGCAGCTTGCCCACCAGCTCATCGAGGGTGGCGAGCCTGTATTGGTCCTGGGCGGTTTCCAGCTGATCCCAATGCAGATCCAGGCGCACCCACTCCAGGCCGAGGGCCTTGAGGCGGTCAATCTGCTTCTGGTAGCGCTCGGGGCTGAACCACAGGAACTGCGCATTCACCCCCAGGAAATCCTTCCACACCACCTCCTTGCTGCCCTTGAGCACATGGCTTTCGGCATCCGCCTGGCGCCCCCACAGGAACGCCGTCAGTCCCAGGGCTGCGACCACGGCAAGGGTCGCGAAGAAGGTGGGTTTACGCGCCATAGGTCGACCCTGCAATAGCGTGCTCGAAGAGCTGCTTGAATTTTTGCGCCGTCACCGGCCACACACGTTCGCGGCCAATCTCCCCGGCGCGCTCGGCCCAGTCCCGGGCCAGCAGCGGCGTGCGCGCAAGGTGCAAGAGCTGTTCACCCAGTGCTGCTACATCGCCCTCGGGGTAGATGGCGCCGTTGCCGCTGGCGACTTCCTCGGCAAACGCGCGCGCATCGGAAGTGATCGCGCCGCGCCCGCAGGCAGTGGCCCAGGACAACGCACCACTGGTGCCGCGCTGGCGCCCCAGCAGGCCAAGTTTTTTCGATTCGCGGTAGGGCAGCACCATCACATGGTGGGCCTGGATGGTCTGGGCGATGTCATCGGCCGGCAGGTTCAATCGCCAGTCGATGGCGTCGCTCAGGCCCAGCGCGGCGATCTGCGCGTTCAACTGCTCCAGGTAGTTACCGCCCGCGCCAAACGCCATTTCCGCGGCCGTGCCACCGGCCAGGGTCAGGCGCACGCGGCCGCGCAATTCGGGGGCTTGCTTGAACACTTGCGCCAGGGCCTGCACCAGGTCTTCGATGCCTTTGCCCCGGTAGATAAAACCGAAATACAGCAGGTGCAGGGTGTCGAGCGACGGCAACGGGGCCGGTGCGATGGCCAGGTTGGCGTGGTTGATCACCGCCACCTTGCCGGCGGGCAATTGCATGCGCTGGCTCAGGCAGTCGGCGCCCAGGCGGGTGAGGGTCACCAGCCGGGTCAGTCCCTTGGCGACCTGGCGTTCCTCGCGCAAGGTCAGAGGGTCGGCCAGCACCACGGCTGCCTGGGGCAACGGGCTGGGCAGGCGCTCCAGCAGGTTCAGCGGAAACGGCAGGTGCTCGCGCCGCCACACGATGCGCTCCGGGTCGTGCACGGTGGCCGTCAATGGCAACTGGGGGTAAGCCTTGCGCAGTTCACGCAAGGCCAGGAATTCCCCCAGCCGCCCGCCGCCCAGCTCGGCGTGCACCAGGTCGACGGTTTGCCAATCGAAGCCGGCGATGGCTTGCTGGATCGCCTCAGAATTGCCCGCCACACCGGCCAACGGCGTCAGCACCGTCACACCCAGGTGTTCCAAGGCCGTGCGGAAATGGTTCGCGTAGTCGGCGATCCCGTTTTTCTCCGGCGGCAAGGGGGCGAGCAAGGCGATGCGCATCAGAACGCCCCCCGGTATTTACCGATGGTCTGCAGCACTTTGCCCGGCACTTCGAACTTGCGACGGTTGATGATGATGCCATCGACCTTGCCGAACGCGGTGTTGAGGATCGACAGCGCATGCTCGACCACCGGCACGGTACTTTTGCGCGCTTCCACCACCAGCCCGATCAGGTCGGCGCGGCGCAGGGTGATAAAGGCTTCGCGGTTGTCCAGCAGGGCCGAGGCGTCCAGCAGCACCACCTCGCCCGGCGCCGCTTCCTCCAGCCCACCGACTCGCACATTGACGCCATTCTCACGCAGCAGTTGGCGCAGTTGCTCGACCACGAAGGTCACCCCTTCGCCGTGACGCGCCGAGGTCAGCCCCAGCACCAGGCCCTGTTCGGCAATGCGGTCGGGCTGCAGCAGGCTGTACAACCGGTAGATGCTCGCGTTGAACGCGTTGGTGCTTTGCGCGGTGGTGGTGTCCAGCTCCGGCAGGGTGGTCCACAGCGGCAGGCCGAACTTGCGTTCCACCAGGCCGCCATCGTGAATGCGCTGGTCGAGCAGGTAGCACAGGTAGATCACCAGCAAGCCGACGACGATCGCAAACGGGATCGCCAGGATCAGCATCACCAGGGTTTTCGGGAAGATGCGGCCTGGGTTCAGGGTGGCTTCTTCGATCACGGCAATGTTGCTGATCTGGCTGTTGTCCAGCTCGCGGTCGATGCGCGATTTTTCCAGGTTGTCCACATACAGCGCGTAGTTGCGCTCGGTGGTGTTCAGCTCGCGGGAGAGGCGTGCCAGTTCCGGTTCGATCTCCAGGGCTTGCTTGCGTTGCGCCTCAAGGTTCAGCAGTTGTTTTTGCTGCTCAACCAGCTGGGTACGCAGGGCCTGGTTGTTGCTGGTTTCGTCCAGCAGCACGCGCTGCAAGTGGATTTCCAGGGTGTTCGGCGCACGGTTCTCCGAGGCTTGTACCGTATTGCTCTCGTTGGCGACCTGGACCTGCATCGCACGGATCGAGGCATCCAGGGCTTTGACCGGCGGCGCGTTGTCGGTGTAGGTGCGCATCATATCGGCCTTTTCCAGCAGCTTCTGGTTGAGCAGGCGACGCAAGTCCTGCTGCTGCGGGTTCAGTGCGATCTGGCGCACTGTGGTGACTTCCTTGGGCTGGCCCTTGAGCTGTGTGCGCGTGCTTTGGATGGCGCTGTCGGACGAGGCGATCAGGCGCGTGGTGTTGAAGGTCTCGCCGCGCAGCACGTTGATGCGCTCGGACAGGTCTTCCAAACGGTCGGTGATGCTCGCCGCACCGATCTCATTCAAGTGGGTGAGGATCTGCTGCTTGTAGCTCTTGATCTCGGTGGCGCTGTTGGCCGCCTGGCCTTCATAAAAGGCGTACAGGCTCTTGCGCCCCAGTGCCTGGGTGCGTTCGTTGATGTAAGTCTCGACCCAATCCTTGACCACCGCCTGGGCGATCTCCGGGTCGCCCCACTTGAAGCTGATGTCCATCACCGTCGAACCTGCGGCGTGGCTCACCTCAAAGTTCTTTTCCAGGCTGGCGGCCAGGCGTTCCACCGGGGTGGTTTTTTCCACCACGCCGACGGTTTCCAGCACCACGCGGATGCCGTCGAATATCGCACCCACGCCGCTCTTGACGTAGTACTTGGTGCGCTTCCAGAAACCTTCCGGTGGCGGTGCGCTGTCGATCACTTCCAGGTAATGCTCGGCCACGGCGCGCACGATGGGGCGACCGGTGAGCAAACGCTCTTCGTCGACAATCGGGTCACGCTGGGTGCTGGGCATTACCAGCGCCTGGCGGTTGCTGATCTCGATGGGCAGGGTCGAATCACGCCCCGGCTTGACCAGCAGGCGCGCGGTGGACTCGTACTTGGCCGGCAGCAGGAACGCCCCCAGCAGGATGATCACCAGCGCGGCAATCGCCGCCAGTTTGAACTCGTGCCGGAAGATGAAGAACAAGCGCAGAAGATCACGAAAAGAACGGATCTCGATCATTGGGATGTCGCTCCTTTAGTTGTTGCCGCCGCTGGTTCGGGTGTAGTTGTAGCCAACCCCAATGGACTTGGTGAACGGAATCAGCTGGTTCATGTAGGTGTCCACCCCTTGGATCCGCTCGCCCACGTTGGACTTGGGCACGAACACCACATCGCCACGTTGCAGGTGCACGGGTTTGCGCCCATTCGGGCCGGTCTTGAGCAGTTGGCTGAAGTCCAGGAAATACGCGCGATACGCGCCCTGGGCGTCCTCGCGCAGCAGGGCGACCATGCTGGCATTGCCCGCCGGGCTGACCCCGCCGGCACCGATAATCGCTTGTTCCAGGGTGTTGGCCGTGGCGATCTGCACCGCCGTCGGGTTGTTCACCGCGCCGCCGACAATGATTGAACTGCCCGGCGCCTGGTTGATGTTTACCGTCACGCGGGGCTCGCGGTACACCGGGGCGAGCTTGCTGGTCAGCTCGTTGGCCAACTCCGAAGGCTGGCGCCCGGCGACCTGGATCGGCCCCAGGAAGGGGTAGTTGATCTTGCCGTCGGTTTGCACGGTGTACAGCGTCAGCTCGTAGATGGTGCTGACGTTGAACGCCGACAGCGTCGGCATCTCACCGGCATCGCGCACGATGCGCAACTGGTCGCCGATGCGGATGCGTTCCACCGCCGGCGGCAGTTGGGCAAGCTGGTCGAGGGCGCGCTTGCCGGCCTCGACGGTGTCGCTGTCCGGCGGCACGATGCGTGCCGGCGTGTTGCAGGCGGCCAGGGCCATCATGGCCACGACGAGCAGGGTTCGTTTCATCAAGGGGGACTTCCTGTAGGTCATGATGCTCACCTCCAATAACCGGGAAACATGCTGATGCGCCGCTTGAGGGCGAGGGGGAGGCGGCGCTCCAGATGGCCCAGCCGGTAGCCGAGCAGTTTGAACGCACTGCGCACCAGTACTTCGGGGACACGGTGCAAGGCGCCGGCCTTGCGCAACGCAGCGAGCTCGGCCAGCACATAGCGCTTGCCTTCGCCCCCCGCGTCGCCAAAGGCCTGCCGGATCCACGGCTCGCGGCCATAGAACACGCCGATGTCGAAGTAGCGGTGAAACTCATCCATGAGTTTGTAATCGTGGGAGTGATGCACCAGCGCCGAGGCGGCGTAGCGCACTTTGTAGCCTTCGAGCAGCATGCGGGCGGCCACATAGGCGTCTTCGCTGCCGATCACGTCGGCCGGGAAACCGCCCACCGCCTGCAGCACGCTGCGCCGGTAGACGGAAAACGAGTCGGAACTGAAACAGGTCTTGATCCCCAGTTCCGGTGCATCGGCCAGGCTCTTGCTGCGGCTCTGCTCCGGGTAATTGAAGTGCCGCGATTGCGCACCCAGCACACCGGCGTCGGGGTGCGGCAGTTGGCGCCCATAGGCCACGCCGTTGAGCGGGTCCTGCTGCAATTCGGCGAGCAGGTTGGCGAAGGTTTCCGGGGTGGCGGGGATCGCGTCCTGGGTCATCACGATCAGTGCGTCGCCGCCCACTTGTTCGCTGGCCCAGCGCCGGGTGCCGCCGTGGTTGAAGTCGCGCGCGTCGATCACCTCCACCCGTGCCCCGAACGCGCGAAAGCGCGCCACGGTGTCATCGCTGGAGGCGCTGTCTACCACCAGCGTTTCGTCGGGTTGGAGGGTTTGCATCTTCAGCGCCGGCAGCAGGCGGGCCAAGTGGCTGGATGCGTTACGGGTCGGGATGATCAGTGAGGTGCGCATGTCATTTTTTCACTTCTGCGGGGGCGCGCCCGTAGATGTCATCGAAGCGCACAATATCGTCTTCGCCCAGGTATTCGCCGCTCTGCACCTCGATCATCACCAGGTCGATGATGCCGGGGTTGGTCAGCCGGTGTTTGTGCCCGGCCGGGATGTAAGTGGACTCGTTGGCGTTGATCAGGAATTCGCGCTCGCCATTAGTAATTTGCGCCGCACCGCTGACCACCACCCAGTGTTCGCTGCGGTGGTGGTGCATCTGCAGTGACAGCGAGGCCTGGGGCTTGACCACGATGCGCTTGATCTTGAAGCGGCTGCTTTCTTCCAGCACGGTGTAGGTGCCCCACGGCCGGGTGACCGTGCGGTGCAGGCTGTACGCCGGGTGATTCTGGCGCTTGAGCTCGGCGACGATGTAGCGCACGTCCTGGCTGCGGTGGGCGTCGGCGATCAGCAGGGCGTCGGGGGTGTCGACGATGATCAGGTCGCGCACGCCCACGGCGCCGAGGACGCGCTTGGGCGAGTCGATGTAGCAGTTGTGCACGTCATGCAAGATCGCTTCGCCGTTGACCTGGTTGCCATGGGCGTCACTCGGCGTGAGCTGGCGCAGGGCCTCCCACGAACCGATGTCGCTCCAGCCGATGTCGCAGGGCACCACCGCGACTTGCTTGGACTTCTCCATCAGCGCCACATCGATGGACACATCCGGCGCGCTGCCGAACGCTTCGGCGTCCAGCTCGCGCTGGCGTGAGGTTTTGTTTTGCAGGCTCTGGCTGTGTTCCAGCGCGGCGCGGGCGGCTTCCAGTACATCGGGCGCATGGGCGGCGAGTTCGTCCACCAGGGTGCTGGCCTTGAAGCAGAACATGCCGGCGTTCCACAGGTGCTTGCCGCCATCCAGGTAACCCTGGGCAGTGGCCAGGTCGGGTTTTTCCACAAAGCGTTTGACCCGGTTGCCTGTGCCCAGCGGCTCACCTTGTTCGATATAGCCAAAGCCGGTTTCCGGGTGGTCGGGCTGGATGCCAAAGGTCACCAGGTAGCCGGCTTCGGCCAGGTCGCGGGCCTGGGTCACGGCCTCGGCGAACGCCACTTCATTGAGGATCAAATGATCGGCAGGCATCACCAGCAACTGCGCCTCACCGCCGAAGTGTTCCTGCACATGCAGCGCCGCCACGGCAATCGCCGCCGCCGTATTGCGGCCGAACGGTTCGAGCAGCAGGTCCAGCGGCAGGTGGGCCTTGTTGACCAGGCGGTAGTCATCCAGGGTGCGGAACAGCAGGTCGCGGTTGGTCACCGTCAGCACGCTTTCTACGCCGGGCAGTTTGGCGGCGCGTTGGAAGGTTTTCTGCAGCAGGCTCTGGCCATCACGCATGCGCATGAACGGCTTCGGCATGTTCTGCCGGGACACCGGCCACAGCCGCGTGCCCGACCCACCGGAAATGATGCAGGGAATTAATCCGTTGAGTGTGTTCATCAATAGACTTCCTTGGTGGAAAGGACGGCCGGGACCGTCATGAAGACGATGTACAAGTCAAACCACACCGACCACTTGGAGATGTACTCCAGGTCGTACTCGACACGTTTCTGGATCTTGAACAGGGTGTCGGTTTCACCCCGGTAACCGTTGATCTGCGCCCAACCGGTGATGCCCGGTTTTACCCGGTGCCGCGAGCTGTATTCGCTCACCGCCACCTCGAAGGGAATGCCCGCCGCCTTGGTCGCGGTGGCATGCGGACGTGGGCCGACCATGGACATGTTGCCCAGCAGCACGTTGAACAGTTGCGGCAGCTCGTCAATGCTGGTCTTGCGGATGATGCGGCCCACGCGGGTGATGCGCGGGTCTGCGCGGGTGGTCTGGCGTTCGGCGGTGAAGTCGCTCTGGTCGGTGTACATGGAGCGGAACTTGAACACGCGGATTTCGTTGTCGTTGTAGCCATAACGGTTCTGGCGAAACAGCACCGGCCCCTTGGAGTCGAGCTTGATCGCGATCGCCGTCGCCACCATCACTGGCGACAGGCACACCAGCGCCAGGCTGGCGAGCAGGAAGTCCTCGCAGCGCTTGATCACCGGCGACCAGCCGCGCAGTGGCAATTGCGAGGTGTTGAACATCAGGATGCCGCCCACATCGGTGATCTTGCTGTGGCCGTAGCGCAGGGCCGCCATGTCTGGCACCAGCATGACGTTCACCGACAACTGCCGCAGGCGGTTGACCAGCCCATGGATGCGCTGTTCGGCGGCCCAGGGCAGGCAGATCATCACCTGGTTGACCTGCTCGGCGCGGATCAGCTTTTCCAAGTCACGGGTGTTGCCCAGCAGGGGCAGGCTGCTCAGTTCCTTGGGAATGCGCTCGGTGCGGTCATCGATGAAGCCGATCAGGCCGGAGCGGATGTCACCGTTGCGTTGCAAGTGATCGGCGACGTGCACGGCGGTGTCGGTAAAGCCCAGGATCACGGTGCGTTGCAGGTATTTGCCGGCGCGCATCAGCCGGCTGTACAGGCGCAGCATCACCAGGCGCTCCAGGCAAAACAGCCCCAGGCTTGCGACGTACCACACCGCCAGGTTGCGCGGGGTCAATTGCGGGAAGAACTGCAGGATCTGGTACATGAACAGCAGGATGCAAAAGGCCGCCGTCCAGGCCTTGATCTTGGTTTTCAGGCGCAGGCGGTTGCTGAACAATTCCTCGGAATAGATACCCAGGGCCTGGAACAGAATGATGGTCAGGACCGCGAAAAAAACCAGCAGGCCCAGGAAGTGGGCGCGCAGTTCAGGGTCCATCGGGTCCAGGAAGAGCACCAGGACCAGTGGGGGCAAAATGGCGGTGAGGCCATGGATCAATTTGACGAAAACAACAAAGAACTCAACAAAACCGGCGCGCGTTAGAAACAGACTGTCGACGGACGACTTTTCTCGCATACAAACATCCCTCATTGCACTCCAGGCATCAGTGTTCGAGTGTTTGTTCAATTAAGCAGAAGGTTGCTTAGAACACGGGTCGAACGACTACGCTGGGTAATACGCAACTTTCCAATACAAATGCACAATCCAAATGCAGTTATCCATTTGAGTGGATTTCGCGGGTGTAGTGACTTAAGGAGTGTTCCCTTTGGGTGTTCAGTCAACTAATTGACGATGGTGCGGAGGCGGCATGCTAGACAGGTTAATCAGTCTTTTTTGCGGCATTTTATTGACATTCCTTGTCCGGACACTCGGTCATTGGCTGTGTTTTTGAGTGTAGGAACAAATGTGAGATTTTTCCTGCTTAAAGGAAAAACCTTTTTTGCGGCGAGGTAGGAAAGGGGGACAAAGAGGGTGTGGCAGGGCGCACTTAGTGCCCTGCCACCGGGGCTTTCGCCGGATCAGAAGTTGCCTTTCAAACTAACGGTGAAATTGCGTGGTTCACCGTAGAAGTTGCCCCAAGAGGCGGTGCCGACCGTGTTGTAATAGCTTTTGTCGAACAAATTGTTGCCGTTGAGCGCGACCGTCCAAGTGTCGTCGATGCGGTATGCCACGCGAGTGCTCCAGGTCGCGTAACCGGCCTGTTCCAGCTTGATGGTCTGCACGCGGTAGTTGCTGCTCTGGGCATTGACCCCGGCACCGACGCTCCATTTCGACAGCGCACCGTCAAGCTGGTAGTCACCCCACAAGCGCAGCATATGCCGAGGCACGTAGGTGTTGGATGAGCCGCCTTCGACCTTGCTGTCGATGTTTTTCAGGGACTTGGTCTGAGTGTAAGTGTAGCCGCCGAAAAGCTGCAGGCGTTCGAGCAATTCGCCGCTGATTTCGGTCTCCACACCTTGGGCGCGCACCTTGCCCGTGTCGGTGTAGCAATAGCCATCGGCGGAGGTCGGGCACATCGTGGTGTAGTCGGATTCAGCGCCGTTTTTCTCGATGGCGCGGAACAATGCCAGGGAGCTGTTGAGGCGCCCGTCGAACCATTCACCCTTGATCCCCAGTTCGTAGTTGTCACCGATCTTGGGCTTGAGCGCCGCGCCATCGACGGTGGCGTAGGAGCTTTGCGGTTGGAAGATATCCGCGTAGCTGGCGTATACCGACAGGTGCTCGTCAAGGTCGTAGATCAGTGCGGCAAACGGCGTGACTTCGCCGGTTTCCTTGGTTCGTGCGTCCTGCACAGCCCATTCGCCCCAAGCCAGGTTGTTGGACTGGCGACGGTTTTCGTACCAGCTCACACGGCTGCCGACGATAAACATCAAGGGCTCGGCCAGGCGCAGGCGCAAGGTGGCGTAGGTGCCGTATTGCGTGGCGGTTTCCTTGACCGTGCCACCACGGTACATGTTCGGCCAGAAGGTGTTGTCGGCCGGTTCCGGGAAGTGGTGGTCGGGTTGGTAGATACTCTGGCGCTTGGGCAGGTTCTGGATCGCGTACACGTCGTCCTGGGTGCCACGGCTGCCGTTGGCGCCGAGGATCAGTTCGTGTTGCAGGCCGAAGGCTTCGAACTTGCCGTCCACGTAGGCGTCGAGGCCGAAGTCCTTGTGGTCGTAGTCCATCAACGCTGCATAGGAGTTGGCCGTGGGCGCCGGGTTGCCATAGTTGATGGTGCCTTCGCTGGCGGCATACTTGGTGTCTTGCAGGTTGCGGCTGTGGACCGCCGCGACCTTGAGTTTCCAGTCATCGTTGAAGTGGTGGGTGACGTCGGCGAAGAACGTGGTGCGCCGGCTCTGCCAGTCGTTCCAGGATTGGCCCAGGCAGGTCGAGCGGCTCAGGTTGGCGCTTTTGCCATCGGCATAGCGCGGCAGGCCGCCCCAGCACGGGGTGGCGTCGACATCTTCATAGCTGGCACCGACGCCCAGGGTGGTGTCGGGCGTGAGGTCGAAATCCAGCGCGCCATAGAAAGCCTGGTCCTGGCGCTTGGCGATGTCCATGTAGGAGCCGCGCGTCTGCTGGCTGACGGCCGCGCGTCCACGCAGGGTGCCGCTGTCATTCAGCGGGCCGCCGGTGTCGACGTCGGCGCGGTAGTTGTCCCAGGTGCCGGCGGACAACGCCAGGCTGGTGGTGGGCTTGGCCTGTGGCCGCTTGCGCACGAAGTTCACCGCGCCGCTGGCGGTGCCGGCCCCCTTGAGCATACCGGCGGCGCCCTTGAGCACTTCCACGCGGTCATAAATCGCCATGTTCGCGCTGAAACTGTCGGCCTGGACGTAGTCCTTGCCCATGTCCAGGGGCACGCCATCGTACTGGTACTGGCCGAGCATCTTGAAACCGCGGGAATAGAAATACTTGCCACCCATGGGCGACTCGTAAGTGGTGATGCCGGGTGTGCGTTCCATCACGTCATCGATGGTGGTGACGTTCTGGTCGTCCATGAATTGGCGGGTCATCACGCTGACCGATTGCGGGGTTTCCCGCAGGCTGTGTTCGCCCTTGCCGATGGTGACCGCGCCGGTGGTATAGGAACCGGTGCCGTCGGTGGTGGCGCCCAGGCGTTCAGCGTTGATGAGGGTGGCGCCCAGGTTCAGCGAGCCGCTGTCGGCCACTTGCGGCAATAACAGCCATGTGCTGTTGCTCTGGCGCTGGGCTTGCAGGCCCTGGCCGCGCAGCAACTGTTCGAGTGCCTGCTGAGCGTCGAAGCGGCCGCTCAAACCCGGGCTGGTCTTGCCGGCAACGCTGGTGGCATCGTACGACAGGCTGATGCCGGCCTGGCGCGCGAACTGGTCCAACGCACTGGCCAGGGGGCCCGACGCGATGGTCCAGTCGCGGGCCTGGGTGTCGCTGGCCGGTGTGTCGGCCATCACCGCCAGTGGCGCGGCGCCGCTCAGGCAGACGCCAAGCAAGGCAGCCTGTACCGCGCGCTTGAGGGGAGAACGGGGGGAGGGGAACGCTTGCATGACCGCGGAATGCTCCTGAAGGAAGTGGACAGATCCGGCCTGTTGATCGGCCTTTCCTTACAGGTCGAGCGGCAATCGGCATTCACCTCATTTATTTTTGAGAAATTACACGCGCGGTGAAACGGTCACCCAGTAGCGGCTGCGGTAGGTGACATCAAGCTTGAGCGATTGCGCCACCAGGCCCAGCACTTGGTCGGTGTCCTCCAACTGATAAGTCCCCGACACGCGCAACCCGGCCACGGCTTCGCTGCAGCGCAACAGGCCGTTGCGATAGCGGCCCAGTTCGGCGAGGAAGTCGTCCAGGCGCATGTTGTGGGCGCTGATCACGCCGTCGCTCCAGGCCCACGGGTCAAGGCCATTGGCGACCGCCGGGCGAATACCGTTGCGGTTGAACACCACGTGCTCGCCGGGACTGAGTACCTGGCGGGCGTTGGCGTCATTGCCATCGGCAAACACCGCCACCGCGCCCTGTTGCACCGCCAATAGCGTGCCCTGAGCCTCCTCGCGTACCAGGAAACGCGTGCCAAGGGCGCGCAGGTGTCCGTCGCGGGTCTGTACCCAGAAAGGGCGTTTGTCGAACCCGGTATCCACGAGTATTTCACCCTGGCGCAACTGCACCAGGCGGCGTTCGGGGGTGAACGCCGTGTCAATCGCACTGGCGCTGTTGAGCTGGATCCGGCTGCCGTCGTTCAACGCCACCCAGCGTCGTTCGCCGGTGGCGGTGCGGTGCTCGGCCATCAGGGCGGGCAGGGGCGTGTAGTCGCGGCCAAGCCAGGTCAAGCCAGCGGCCCCGGCAAACAGGCCCAGCAGTTTCAGGCCTTCACGACGGCTGATGCGTTGACGCGCGCCGCGCAGGGCATGCCGGCCGACCTGCGCCGGCAGCTGATTGAAATCGTCATTCATGGTCGCCACCCGCTGCCACACCTGCTGGTGCTCGGCGCTGGTGTGCAGCCAGCGCTCGAACGCGGCGGTGCTGGCGTCGTCAGCCACATTGAAACGCAGCGTGATCATCCACTGGATGGCCTGGTCCACCAGGCGCGGGTCAGCATTCGGCATAGCGCAACCGGTAGCAGGCGTGCAGGGCTTTGGACAGGTCGCGCTCCACCGTGGCCTTGGACACCCCGAGGCGCAGGGCGATCTGCGCGCAGGTCAGGCCGTCCAGTTGCGCGAGCAGGAAGGCTTCGCGCACCCGTGGCTTGAGCTGGTCGAGCAGGCGGTCGATGCGCTCCAGGCTATCGAGGATCAGCAGGCGGGTTTCTTCCGACGGCACCTCGACTTGCGGGAAATGCGCGAGGCTTTCCAGGTAGGCGCGTTCCAGTTCACGGCGCCGGTATTGGTCGATCATCAAGCTGCGGGCGATGCTGCTCAGGTACGCGCGCGGTTGCTGCAAGCTCTGTTGCTTGCGCGCGTTGAGCAGGCGCACGAAGGTTTCCTGGGCCAGGTCGGCGGCGTGTTCACGGCAACCGGTGCGCCGGCTCAACCAGCCGCGCAGCCATGAGTGATGGGCTTGGTAAAGCTGGCCGATGGCGGCATGGTCCAGTGGGTGATCGCTCGACATGGGCATCCTGGCGCAGCTGTCTTAATTGATAATGTTTCGCATTCTAATCGTTGCTCGTGACCCTTCGCAATTGCCGCAGCGCAATGTATCCAGCACAATTTTTTGTCCGCCCTGGATGCACGGACTAATCTGCAGGCTTTTCCCGGTGGAAGGCTTGAGCATGATCGACTTGGCGACCTTGGCGGTTTTTTCCGGTGCTGTGCTGTTGTTGCTGTTGTCCCCGGGGCCAAACATGGCCTTTGTGATCAGCCATGGCGTCACCCACGGTTGGCGCGGGGGGATGGCATCGGCACTGGGTATTGGCGTGGCCGACGTGCTGTTGACCGCCTTGACGGCGACCGGGGTGACGGCGTTGGTTGCCAGTTGGCCGCCATCCTTTGACGTGATCCGGTATGCGGGGGTGGTCTACCTGTTGTGGCTGGTGTTCAAGACCTTGCAGAAAAACCCTGGACTGGACGCAGCGCACATCGACCGCGTGCCCTTGGGCCGGGTGTTTTTGCAGGCCATGCTCAATAGCTTGCTCAACCCCAAGGCGTTGCTGTTTTTTGTGGTGTTTTTGCCGCAGTTTGTACGGCCGGAAGTAGGGGCCATTGCGGTGCAGTTGATGGTGCTCGGGGGGGTGTTGACCTTGATTGCAGCTGTATTTCATGTGCTGTTGGGTATTTTTGGTGGGGCGCTGAGGCGGTTTTTTGCCAGTCGTTCACGGGGGCGCTGGCTACAGAAATGGGGGTTGGCGGCGGTGTTGACGGTGTTGGCGGTGCGCTTGGCGGTGATGTCTCGCCCGGCCTGATTTGATGAGCGTACGGCTGATGAAAATGTGGGAGCCGGCCTGCCTGCGAAAGCGGCCTCATAACCGACCACAATCTAACTGTCACCCCGCGATCTAACTGTAGGAGCTGGCTTGCCAGCGATGGCGGCCTCACAACCGACCACAATCCAACTGTCACCCCGCGATCTAACTGTAGGAGCTGGCTTGCCAGTGATGGCGGCCTCACAACCGACCACAATCTAACTGTCACCCCGCAATCCAACTGTAGGAGCTGGCTTGCCAGCGATGGCGGCCTCACAACCGACCACAATCTAACTGTCACCCCGCAATCCAAATGTGGGAGCTGGCTTGCCTGCGAAGGCGGCCTGACAGCCGACCTGGATGTTGGATCAGACCGGGTACATATCCGTTATTTGGGTAATGGCTGCTATGGGTTCCGCCCTTACGGCGGCTCACTTTTGAAAAGCCCAAAAGTAAGCAAAAGGCTCTTGCCCCAACACTCGGCACCTCGCCTAGGCTCGGTGTGCCCGTAATCCGACAGGTATTTGGGGGGCCGCCGCCACGCGCCATCCATGGCGCGGGGCGGCTAAACCGGCATCCCTGCCGGTTTACCCCCCAAATACCTGGCGGATTACGGCCAGCGTGTTTGACGGGGCGCCTGAGATCAAAAGCAGGATCAAGAGCAACATCAAGATCAAGAGCGGCTCGCTTCGCATCGTGGTTAGCTTGGAGGCTGCGGGTCTATCGCCGGCAGGTGCTTTGCAGAATCAGCCCAATCGAGCAGCCGCGCGTGCGACGATCTCGCCGCGCACCCTGCGCGATTCGGCGGTGCGTTTGTTGGCTTCTTCCAGTACGTGCTGGGGTGCGGTGTCCGGGCGGCCGGAGTCGAAGGGCGGCGCGGGGGCGTATTCAATTTGCAACTGCACCAGTTGCGCCGCCGCTTCGCTGTACAACTCGGCCGCCAGGGTGAGGGCGAAGTCGATGCCGGCGGTGATGCCGCCGCCGGTCAGCAGGTTGCCGTCACGGACCACGCGTTCCTGGACGGGAATGGCGCCGAGCGGGGCGAGCAGGTCGTGGTAGGCCCAGTGTGTCGTCGCCTTGCGTCCACGCAGCAAACCAGCCGCACCCAGCACCAGCGCGCCGGTGCACACCGAGGTCACGTAGCGCGCGGTCTGTGCCTGGGCCTTGAGGAAGTCCAGGGTCTGCGGGTCTTCCATCAGTGCGCCCACGCCGGAACCGCCGGGTACGCAGATCACATCCAGGCGCGGGCAGTCGGCATAGGTCATGGTCGGGGTGAACACCAGGCCGGTACTGGAGGTGACGGGTTCCAGGTCTTTCCACACCAGGTGCAGTTTCACCTCCGGCAGTGAACCCAGCACGTCGTAGGGGCCCGTGAGGTCCAGTTGCTGGATGCCGGGGAACAACAGAAAGCCGATCTGCAAGGTCATGAATGAAGCTCCGTGAAAGGGGTGGACGGCTTCACTGTAGAGGCCTAGGCTTTGGCGGATACGCCATTGAACCCACGAATCACGCCAATCATGCCTCGAATCGTTCACGTCCTCGCTTTCGATAACGCCCAGGTGCTTGATGTGACCGGGCCGCTGCAGGTGTTTGCCTCCACCAATGACCTGGCGCGCCAGCGCGGTGAACCCTTACCTTACGCGGTCTCGGTGATCGCCGCCCAAGCGGAGCCGGTGAGGACCTCCGCCGGCCTGGCCCTGGTCGCCGAGCCGTTGCCCGCTGCGGACGCGCCGTGCGACACGTTGGTGATCGCCGGCGGTTGGGGCGTGTACGGTGCTGCCGAAGACCCGGCCCTGGTGGACTGGGTGCGCGAGAAAGCCAGGCACACCCGGCGCATGACGTCAGTGTGCACCGGCGCGTTCCTGCTGGCCGCCAGCGGCATGCTCGACGGTTGTCGCGTGGCCACTCACTGGACCCGTTGCGAAGAGCTGGCGCGCAAATTTCCGTCGCTGACGGTGGAGTCCAATCCGATTTTCATCCAGCAGGGCGCCGTCTGGACGTCCGCCGGTGTCACCGCTGGCATCGACCTGTGCCTGGCGCTGGTGGAGGAAGACCTTGGCCGCGCCGTTGCCCTGGAAGTGGCGCGGCACCTGGTGGTGTTCCTCAAGCGCCCCGGCGGCCAGTCGCAATTCAGCGTGACCTTGTCCCTGCAAAAAGACGACAGCCGCTTCGCCGAACTCCACGCCTGGATGGCCGAAAACCTGACCCTCGACCTGAACATCCCCACCCTGGCCGCCCAGGCCGGCATGAGCGAGCGCAGCTTCGTGCGCCACTACCGCGCCGAAACCGGCCAGACCCCGGCACGCGCCGTCGAGTTGATCCGCGTTGAAACCGCGCGCCGCCAATTGGCGGACAGCTCGGCGTCGATCAAACGTATCGCTGTGCAGTGCGGGTTTGGCTGTGAAGAGACCTTGCGACGCAGCTTTCTGCGCGCGCTGGACGTCACGCCCCAGGCCTACCGCGAGCGCTTTTCGCCAAGCAGTTCCAGCAGCGCATCAAGTGTGGCCTGTGGCGCTTCCTGAGGCATATTGTGGCCCACGCCCGGCAGCACCTGGCGCCGGTAAAACCCGCTGAAATGCTCGATGTCGTCATCCTCCTCGGGCGGCGGGCCCACGCCATCATCGGCGCCGCACAACGAAATGCTCGGCACTGAAATTGCCGGTTGCAGGGCCAGCGCGGCTTCAATGTATTCCAGCGTCGGATCGCCGGGCGCGTACATGAAACGATGGCGATACGAGTGAATCACCACCTCGACAAAATCCGGGTTATCGAACGACGGCGCCGTCTGGTCGTACAGGCTCGGCCCCTCGGCCCAGGACGGCGACCACAGTGCCCACAACAGCTTGCACAGTTCACGCCGGTTGGCGGTCAAGCCGTCCACGCCGCGCTGGGTATGGAAGTAGAACTGGTACCACAAGCGATGCTCCGTGACAGGCGCCCGTGGCTTGAGGGATTTGGCAATGTCCTGGATGTTGTAGCCATCCGCGGTCACCAACCCGCGCACCCGCTCGGGCCACAGCGCTGCGACGATACACGCGGCACGCCCACCCCAGTCGTACCCGGCGAGGGTGGCTTGCGGGATCGCCAGCGCATCCATGAAGTCCAGTAGGTCCTTGGCCAATGCCGCCTGCTGCCCGGAACGCATTACCTGCTCGTTGATAAAGCGCGTCGGGCCATAACCGCGCAGGTACGGCACCAACACCCGGCACCCGCGCGCGGCCAGTACCGGCGCGATCTCGTCATAGCCGCGCGGGTCATAAGGGAAGCCATGCAGCAGGATCACAGGCGTACCGTCGACGGGGCCGTGGGATTCATAAGCCACGTCGAGCATGGAGGTGCGCACGAAGTGCAGGGGGAAAGCGGTCGTCATGGTGGGCTCCTGTCAGGTGCTGGAACTCTAGTCGAAGGGCGTGACGGGATGGGGTGGGGTTGAAGGCAGTGGGGTTACTTGTCCAGGCCGACCTGGCGTAGCCCAATGCAATTACCCCAAGGGTCACGTACCTGGCAAATCCAGTCAGCGCCTTCAATCGCCATCGGGCCTCGATACAGTGCCGCGCCCAAGTTCTCCAAGTGCTGTACGGTCTGCTGCAGGTTCTCTACTCGCCAATACACCACTGAGCCGGCGGCCCCGCAGGCCACCTTGTCATCGGCGTCGACGATTTCGATGGCGACGCCATCTACATCCAGATGGCCGAAATCGTCCGGCTCATGGTGAACACGTGTAGCCAATGGAAAGGCTGCGGCATACCACGCCGTTGCTGCGCGCCAGTCCGGGACATGGATGAGAACAGAGATAATAGGGTTCAACCGAACAATACCTGCTGCCAGTGGGTTTCTCTGATGATTGTTATGGGTGCGCCGCTGTTTCGCACCAGTTGATTGATTTTTGCATCGTTTGTATAGAAGGGGCCTGCTTCGCAGTCCAGCGGGAGCAAGCCCCCTCACCACAGGTACTGTCTTCTCTCTTACCTTACCTGATCTCGATCGACCACATGCTTGAAGTGATGCCGCCACAAATCCACCCCCAATTGCCCCGACCGGTCCAGTGACGAGCCCACCGTCAAGTCGCTGATCAAGGTTGGCTGCAGCCCCGCGTCAAACAATGCAAATCCTGCCGCTAGCACGCAGGTGTCGGTCTGGATACCGCACACCAGTACGCGCTCTGGCCCGAGGCTTTTGAGGTAGGCAACGGTCTCGGGTGTCGGCGCGTAGCCGTGCTTGATGAAGATGCGGTCGGCTGCAATCAGGCTCTGGTCATTCGGCGCCGGTTGCCAGCCGAGTTGCCGGGCGAAGGGGGTGACGCTTTCGTCATGGCGCTCCACGGTGGCGACTGACGGCATGCGACCCAGCAGGGAGTTGATGCCGTCCACCAGCCACGCAGGCGGGTTGAAGGAGGGTTGCACGTCGATGATCAGCAGTACCTGGCGCATGGCGTTCCTGTCCGTGGTCGAGGGGCTGCCCATTGTGCACACGCCTCCTTAGGGTTGCCAGGTGGTTTTCTCGCCGCTGAGCTTGCGGTCCAGGAACGTCGCCGCGCTGATCAACGCCAGGTGGCTCAAGGCCTGGGGCGTGTTGCCCAAGTGGCGGGCCTGGCTGTCGAATTCCTCTGCGTACAAACCCAAGGGGTTGGCGTAGCGCAGCAGTTGTTCGAATTCCAGGTGAGCCTTTTCCACTTGGCCGGCGCGGGCCAGGCATTCGACATACCAGAAGGAGCAGGCCGCGAACGCGCCTTCGGTACCTTGCAGGCCGTCGATCTGGCTGTCGTCGTTGCGATAGCGGTAGACCATGCCGTCGCGTACCAGGCTTTTCTGAATGGCTTCCAAGGTCGAGAGCCAGCGCGGATCGGTCGCCGCGACAAACCGCACCAACGGCATCAGTAACATCGAACCGTCGAGCGCGGTGCTGCCGGTGTGCTGCACGAAATGCCCGCGTTCCTCGTTCCAGAAGTTGCTCCAGATATCGGCGTAGATCGCTTGGCGGGTCTGGTCCCAGCGCGCGAATGGCGCCGGCAGCGACCGCTTGGACGCCAGGCGGATGGCACGGTCCAGCGCCACCCAGCACATCAGCCTCGAGTGCAGGAAGTGATGCTGCTCGCCGCGCATTTCCCAGATGCCCACGTCTTGGGTATTCCAGATCTCGCAAACCTGGTCGGCGACTTCCACGGTGTGTTTCCAGCCTTCGTGGGAGATGGCTTCCCCGTACTTGTTGACCAGGTACACCGCGTCCATCAGCTCGCCGTAGATGTCCAACTGGATCTGGTCAAACGCCTCATTGCCGATGCGTACCGGCTTGGCGCCGCCGTGGCCGCTGAAGTGATCGAGTTCGGCCTCCGGCAATTCCTGGCGGCCGTCGATGCCGTACAGGATATTGATCTTGGTCGGCTGGCTGCAGCAGTCGCTGACCCGGCCTTTGAGCCAGCGCATATAGGCGTTGGCTTCTTCGATAAAACCCAGGCGCATGAAGGCGTAGACGGTGAACGATGCATCGCGGATCCAGGTGTAGCGGTAATCCCAGTTGCGCTCGCCACCGGGCGTTTCGGGTAGGCCGAAGGTGGCGGCGGCGATGATTGCGCCGTGTTTGCGCGAGGTCAACAGCTTGAGGGCCAGCGCCGAGCGGTTGACCATTTCGCGCCAACGTCCGCGGTAGTTCGACTGTGCGATCCAGCCGCGCCAGAACTTCAAGGTATGGGCCAGCGCCAGGTCGGTGCAGCCGCAGTCCACGCGTTCATCCTCCTGGCCGCCGAGAACGAACTCGGCACCTTCTTCCTGGCCTAGGGCAAAACTGGCCACGGCGGCGTTGTCCTCGATTTGCAGCGCGTGGCTGCCGGACAGACGCAGGCCGGGTTGGCCGTCGGCACTGAAGACAACGGTGCCGTTATCCATGTTGGCGTGCGTCGGCGTGCGGGCGTAGTCATGCCGCACCGCGCAGCGCAGATGAAGCGTGGCCTTGCCACTGACTACCCGCACGCGGCGGATCAGCAGGGGCAAGTCATCGATTTCTTCGCTGATGACCAGCAGGTCGGTGATCTCGACCACGGCGTCGTCGCTGAGCCAACGGGTCTGCAGCACGTTGGTGTCGGGCAGGTAGATCTGTTCGCGGCGCGCGTTGGGCAGGTCCGGGGTGAGCTGGAAGATCCCGGCGTCGGGGCTGTCCAGCAGTGAGCAGAAGATCGACGGGCTGTCGAATTCCGGCCAGCAGAAAAAGTCGATACTGCCTTTGTCATTCACCAAGGCGGCACTGCGCATATCGCCAATAATGCCGTGGGCATCGATGGCGCTCTGTTGTTCGTTCTTCAAATCAACCATTGCCACGAAACTCCGGATAAAGGCTCATGCCGCCGTCAATAAAAAGTGTGCTGCCGACGACATAGTCGGACGCATCACTGGCCAGCCACACAACGGCGTTGGCCACATCTTCCACATCGCCTACGCGACCGTAGGGGATCAGCTTGAGCAGTTCCTGTTCCGCCGCGCCTTCGGTGGCCGCCCGGTTGATCGCCGTACGGATCGCTCCCGGCGCAATGCCGTTGATGCGGATGCGCTGTTCGCTGACTTCCTGGGCGAGGGTTCGCATCAACATTTCCACGCCGCCCTTGGATGCTGCGTAATTCACGTGCCCGGCCCAGGGGATCAACTGGTGCACCGAGCTCATATGAATGATTTTGCCGGCCGCCCGCGACACGCCTTCGCGCACGCCTTGGCGGTTGAAAATGCGCACGGCCGCCCGGGCGCACAAGAACTGGCCAGTGAGGTTGACGCCAATCACCGTATTCCAGTCGTCGAGGCTCATGTCCACCAGGTTGGCGTCCTTCTGCATACCGGAGTTGGCCACCAGTATGTCCAGGTGGCCGAAGGCATCCAGGGTCTGGGCAAACAGCCGTTCCACGTCTTCTTCTATTGAGACGTTGGCGCCGATGGCGATCGCTCGGCCACCTTCGGCGTTGATCTGCTCGGCCAACGCCTCGGCCGGGGCGGCCTGGCTGTTGTAATTCAGCACCACGGCCGCTCCGGCTTGCGCCAGGGCCTTGGCCGCGCCGGCGCCGATTCCGGAACTGGCACCTGTCACCAGGGCTACTTGTTGCTCCAACGAGATACGCATTGCTCACCGACCTTAAAATTCGTGAGTTCAAGTAGCTGACTGACGGCGCGCAAGGGAAGTTCATCCGTGTGATTTTAGCGACTACAACCATGGTGGAAAATGGAATAACAGAACTATAAAAAATAACCATAAGATACTAAAAAACCGCTCAAAAGCGTTTGACAGGCTTTTTCGCCGCGTGTCTTATAGGCACACCTCAGCCCGCTCCGTTGGTAGTTCGGAAGTCATCGCGGGGCCACCTATAAGAGATATCTATGTGCCATTCGGCCGATATAGGGGAACTACCAGGTCAGGTAAAAACAGCAGCCTTAGTTGGCGTGCCTAAGTTAGTCATCTTCGATTGCGACGGTGTACTCGTGCAAAGTGAAGAGATAACCCTGTCTGTGTTGATCGCCATGCTTAATGCGCTTGCTCAGCGCGAGACGATGCTGGATGTCACCCGTTTTATTGAACACTTTCGTGGGCGCAAGATTGCCGATTGTTTGCGTGAGGCTGAACAGCTGTTAAATGTCAGCCTGGATGACAAGTTTGAACAGCACTTTCGCCAGCAGGCATTGGAAGCGCTGACGCACAGTTTAAAAGCCACAGAGGGAATGATTGAAGTACTGGAAGGCCTGACTGTTCCTTATTGCGTCGCCTCGAGCGCGCCGCGCAATAAGATTGAACACTGTTTGCGTATGACCGGGCTGCTTCCTTATTTCGAAGGACGAATATTCAGTTGTTATGAGTTGGGCCGTTGGAAACCGGATCCCTTGGTGTTTCTGACCGCTTGTGACACCTACGGTGTTGATGTCAGTGATGCCGTGGTGGTTGAAGACAGTGTCACCGGCATTCAGGCGGCAGTGGCTGCCCATATAAGTGTCATCGGTTTTGGCCCGGCCCATCGGCATTCGCAGTTGGCCGCCGCCGGCGCAGTGCCCATTACCGATATACGTGAATTACTGGCCATTTTTAATTGATCTCATTACTCAGGGAGGAGGCGTCGTGAACACACTTGGTTACCCGGAGCGGCTTAAACGCAACGATCAAAGCTCGCAAGTTTGGTGGGATTCATCGCCTGCCGTGTACCTGCCCTACAAACAACACCTGCTGGAAAAGTACCCGGCGGCGGCCGCTTATATAGAAGCCTTGATGCCGGATGAATTTTCAACGCCTTGGGGCTTGTGCAGCGTGACCACCAACCCCCGGTTGGTGACGGCCGTAATCCTCGAAAAGCGCGAGTATTGGTCTTCACGCTTCAACCTGGCCGGCCTGTCTCCAGGCGAGTTGCGCAAGCAGCTGTACAACGAGGTCATCCTCGAAGGCGCTGCGACGCTCAAGCCGCGCTGGGTTCAATCGGCCCAAGCCGAAGGCTGGATTTCCGCGCAGGTCGACCCGGTGGACGTGCGCTGCACCGAGCGCATGACCGCCAGGGGCCTGGAGCTGCAGCGCCTGGCACCGAATGTGATGGTCAAGGTGCCGGGCAGCCTGGAAGGCATGGCGACCGTTGAGCAACTGGTGGCCCAGGGCGGGTCGGTGAATATCACGTTCTGCTTCACGGTCGCCCAGTTCCAGGCGGGTATCCAGGCCATCGAGCGCGGCAGGGCGACCGCGCGCAGCAACGGGATCGACACCAGCCACTGCAACTACGTCATTACCTTCATGATCGGGCGCTTTGCCTGCCAGCCTGAATTCACGCTGCAAGCGGCGGAACGCGGCCTGGCATTGAGCGCCGAGGAGCTGCGCTGGGCCGAGCTGATGATCTACGAGCAGATCCAGGCGCTGGTGGCGGCCTCGACCGTACCGGTCAAAACCCTGCTTTCGAGCATAAAGGTCGACGTGGACGAGCGGGGCAACAAGCACTGCTGGCACCTGGAAAAGACCGGGCAGACGGCGACCTGCTACACGCTGACCCCGGAAGTGGTGGAGTTCCTGATCGAGCGCGAAAGCCACGGCAAACCGGTGGCGCCCGCCGTGCAGCCGCAGAAGCCGCCGGCGGCAACCTTCGCCAAGCTGATTCGCATCCCGTACTTCTACGAAGCCTACTTTGTCGACAGCATCGAGCCGTATGACTTCGGCAACCACGAAGCCTTCATCAACGCCTGCAACGAGGCCAACAGTGCGCACCGACGCCTGGCCGACTACTGCGTTCGGCTTTGCCCGGTGACCAAACCCTTCAAGCGCGCACTCAATGCGTTGCTCGCCGCCGAATTCGGGGTGATCGCATGAACCGTATGATCGGGTTATGGGCCCATCCACGTTCGCGTTCCACCGTGCTGGAGCGTGTGTTTATCGAGCGGGGGGACTTCGAGGTCTTTCATGAACCCTTCGCGCACATGGCGTTTTCCGAGGACTCGGCGATTCCTTCGGATGAGTGGGATCACAGTTTGCCCACGACTTACGAGGGTATAAAAGCGCATCTTCTCAAGGCCCGCGAGCGCACTAACGTATTTCACAAAGATATGTGCTACCACTGCCTGGATGACTTGAAAGTGGATGTCGGCTTTCTTGCGCAACAGGACAATGTCTTTCTAATTCGCGAACCCGCCAGCAGTATTATTTCTCATCATCGGGTGCACCCCGATATGCCGTTGCAGGCCATTGGGCATAAAGCGCTGTATGACATATTTTGTGTGGTCACCAAACTAACCGGCAAAGTGCCTTATGTGATTAATGCCGATGATCTGGCGGTCGACCCGGAGCGAGTTATCCGCAAACTCTGCGATCACCTGGGTATAGAGTTTTTGCCACAGGCCATGACATGGAAACGTGAATGTCCACAACAATGGAAAACCTGGCGCAGTTGGCATGTGGCGGCAGAAAACAGTGAGCGTATTGTGTCGCCGGATAATCAACCCGTTGATATGCAGGCATTCGAACAGTTTCCGAAGTTGAAAGCGATGTATGAATACCATCGAACTTTTTACGCGCGCATGAATGAGTTTTGTCAATAAGGATTGTTGTATGAAGAAGCTGATTGTGACCGGGGCGGCCAACGGAATTGGTCGGGCAACTGTTGAAATGGCGATACAGCAGGGCTACTTCGTTATTGGTGCGGACAAGGATGCCGAGGGGCTTGAAGTTTTGCAGGGACTTTATGGCCCCGATGTATTCGACGCGCAGGTTGCCGACTTTTCCGATATGGCCGTGATCAAGGGTTTTATTCCGACCCTGTATGAACGCCATGCGACTATTTATGGGTTAGTCAATAACGCCGGTATTTATCACGGCAAAAGTGTCTATGCCTATTCCGATGAGCAGATAGACGAGATCCTCACCGTCAACCTCAAGGCCCTGGTCTACCTCTCCAAGGACTTCGCCGAGCGGGAAATGCAGCACGAGGCGCCACGCAGCATCGTCAACATCGCTTCGGTGGCCGGTGAGGTGGGCAGCTGCGACGCCCTCTACGGTGCCACCAAGGCGGCGGTGATCGGCCTGACCAAGGCCAACGCCTGGAACTTCGCCCCGTTCGTGCGGGTGAACGTGGTATCCCCGGCACTGATCCACGAAACCGCCATCTACGGCACCATCCCCGAATACCGCCGCGCCGAGTACGCCCGCCAGGAAGTCCTCAAGGACCCGATCCTGCCCAGTGGGGTGGCCGAAGTCATCTTGCTGCTGGTCGGCGATGCCATGCGTCACATCACCGGCCGGGTGATTCCGGTCGACAACGGAGCCTACCCACGGTGAGCCATTCCATGCGCAAGAAAAAGCTGCTGTTGGTGGGCGCCGGCAACCTGTGCCTGCAGATCCTCAAGATTCTGGGGCCAAAAAACGCCTTCGAGTTTGTGGTGCTGGGCCGCAATGAAGAGGCGACGCTGCGGTTGTGCAACCTGGTGGCGCTGTCGTGTGCGCAGCTGGGGCAATTCATTGCGATCAAGCCGGTGATTGCCGACCTCACGGACATCGGCAAGGTCGCGCAGCTGCTACGCGAGGAGGCGCCGGACATGCTGGTGAACTGCGCGTCGCTGCAGTCATGGCGGGTCATCACCGGGTTGCCCAAGCTGTCATTCGAAAAGCTCGACCAGGCCCAGTTCGGCCCCTGGCTGCCCATGCACCTGACGTTGATGCACTGCCTGATGCAAGCGGTAAAAGCCTCCGGCATCACGACGAAGACCGTCAATGCAGCGTTCCCGGATGCGGTCAATCCGATCCTGGCGCGCATCGGCCTGGCGCCGGACATCGGCGTGGGCAACGTGGCCAACCTGATCCCGGCGGTGCGTCTGTCCATTGCCCGTCTGCTGGAATGTGCGCCCGCCGATGTGCAGGTGCAGCTTTATGCCCAGCATTACTTCAGCCACTACGTGCCGCGCGGTGGGCTGCCTCCACGTGCCAGCTATCGCCTGTTGTACGAGGTGGGCGACCGACCGGAGGTGGCGCGCCTGCCGGCCGAGGCGATTTTCTCAACGGTGAAGTCCGAGTACCGCCGCCTGGGCGGGGTGGACGGGCAGTTTCTCACCGCGTGTTCTGCGGTCACGGTCATCGAAGGGCTGTTCTCGCCCACGCCGGTGCTGGTGCATGCGCCGGGTCCTCTCGGGCTGCCGGGCGGGTACCCGGTGCGTCTGCACGATGGACGGATCGAGGTGCAGTTCTCCGAGGCCTGCCCCCAGGACGATGCGGTGCGCCTCAATACCATCTGCCAGAGCCAGGACGGCATCGACGAAATCCACTGCGATGGTTCGGTCACCTACAACCCGCAGTGCATGGCCGTCATGCAATCGATGCTGGGCTATGCCAAGCACACCATGTCCATCGAGCAGTCCGCCGAGTTTGCCCGCGAGTTGGCGAGCAAATACTTGTCCTTCAAAAATTCAACCTGGTAGGTGTGTGATGAATCAGATGTCGGGGCGCAAGCACAACGAAGTTGCCAGTTATGCCACGCAGTATTCGGCGGATTTTGTCGAGCGTTGGGATGAGTTGATTGATTGGGAAAAACGCAAGATAGGGGAGGACGGCTTCTTTGAACACTTGCTGCGACGCCACGGCGTGCAGTCGGTGATCGACGTTTCGACGGGCAGTGGCTTTCATGCCGTGCAGCTCAAGCAGGCGGGGTTTGATGTGGTCGCCACCGATGGCAGCAGCACCATGTTGACCAAGGCGCGGGCGAACTTTCGCAAACATGGCCTGGACATCCAGTCCCATTATCGGGACTGGCACTCACTGGATGCCCAGGAGCTTGGCCAGTTCGATGCGGTGGTGTGCCTGGGCAGTTCGCTGTGCCATGTGTTCGCCGCGCACGACCGGTTGCGGGTGCTGGCGAAATTCAGGGCCTTGCTCAAGCCGGGCGGCCTGCTGATTGTGGACCAGCGCAATTTCTTCGCCATCCGTGCCGGCAAATTCAAAGCCAGCGGTCATTACTACTACTGCGGTACGAACGCTTCGGTGAGCCTGGGACAGGTCGATGAGCACCTGTGTGAGTTCATCTATTCCTTCGATAACCAGGAGCAGTACAGGCTGCAGGTTTATCCGCTGTTGCCGGGGGAGTTGAAGGGAGAAGTACTCAAGTCCGGGTTTACCGACCATGAGAGCTACGGTGATTTCGAACGTGACTACGACATGATGGATTGTGATTTCGTCATTCACACTGCGCGCGCCGAATAAGGAGGCTTGATGAGCACACTCGTACAGAGCAATGCCCGCCCACTGGACAGCGTCGTGCTGGCGATCGTCCTCACCGGGTTCGTGGCCAGTACCTATGGCTTCGGGGTTTACCTGTTCGCCAACCTGGTGGTGGACATGCGCCGCGACATCGGCTTCGACTACACCACGGTCGGCCTGATTACCGGCGGCGCGCAGATCGGCTTCCTGCTGTTTTCATCGGTCACCAGTGTCATCAGCCGGTATTTCGAGGGCTGGAAAATCAGCCTGGTCTCCACCGTGATGACCTCCCTGGCGCTGCTGGGCCTGAGCATCAGTCACAGTATCTGGTTGTCGGGCGCCTTGTTGATCCTGCTCGGCGGCTGTTCCGCGTCGGTGTATATCCCATTGGCGGAGATCGTCACCAAGGGTTTCAGCCCGGGCAATCGTTCGCGGGTCATGGGGCTGATCTCCAGCGGCACCAGCTATGGCGTGTTCATCAATGGCTTGTTGGTGTCGTTCCTGACCTTGAATGGCGGCTGGCGCTCGATCTGGCTCACCGCCGGGCTGATCTCGGTAGCCCTGTGCGTGGTGGCCTGGTTTCTGTTGCGCAACCTGTCGGCAAGCCAGGACACCGGGTTCGCCGGGGAGCGCGCCAGTGCGTCGGACAGCCACCAACCTTGGCTCAGTCGCTCGTTGTACCTGACTTGGGTCATCGCTTTTCTCAATGGCATGGCGCTGCTGCCGTTCCAGACTTACCTGGCGCCGTTCCTTCGGGATGAATTGGGCGTATCGGTACGGGATGCCGGCTTGGTCTGGACCACTATCGGCGCCGTGGGCATGGCGTCGGGGTTCCTGGTGGGATGGATTGCCGACAAGGTGGGCGTGCGGGCGTCGCTGGCGATGTGTTTTCTGAGCGCGGGGCTGGCCGCCACCCTGGTGTTCAGTTTCAACAACCTTGCGCTGTTCTACCTGGCCGCGTTTTTGTTTGCGTTGGCGTTCTACCCCATCTTCGGGCTGGTCCCCAGTTACATCGGGCAGATCGTGCCGGTCAGCCGGCTGACCCAGGCCTTCGGCATTGCCAACGTGTTGATCGGCCTGGGTGGCGTGTGCGGCAACTTTCTAGGCGGTTTTTCCAAGGACCTGACCGGGTCGTTCTCGACGGTCTACTGGGTGGTTGCGCTGTTGCTGTTCGTGCAATGCGTGATGGTGTTCATGTTGGGTAAACAGCCTGTTTCAGTGAGGGAGGGTGAGCAGCCATGAGTTATTTTCCTGAGCGTCCAAACCAGAATCTGCACGCGTTTGCGTTCAGCCACCGGCGTGGCGAACACACGCGGATACAGCACAAGCCAGCGGTGATCTGGATGACCGGCATCTCCGCGTCCGGCAAGTCGACCATCGCCGATGCACTGGACCTCGCCCTGCAGGAGCAGGGGCGGATCACCGCGATTATTGATGGCGATTCGGTGCGTGGCGGGCTGTGCCGGGACCTGGGTTTTACCGACAGCGACCGTGACGAGAATATCCGGCGTGTCGCCGAGGTCGCGCGATTGATGCTGGAGGCGGGGCTGATCGTGATCGTGGCGTTGATCTCACCGTCGTCGGCCAGCCGCCACTACGCGCGCTCGATCATCGGCAATGAGTTTTTTGTCGAAGTTCACGTGGACGCGCCCTTGGCAACTGCCGAACAGCGCGACCCCAAGGGCCTGTATAAAAAAGCCCGCGCGGGGTTGATCAAGAACTTCACCGGTATCGACTCCCGCTATGACGTGCCGGTGTTTCCGGAAGTGCACCTGAATACCCAGGCGCTTACAGTGGAACAGTCGGTCGCAACGATTCTTGACTGGGTGGCGCATAACGACGATCGCAACTAGCCGTCTGTCTTTGCGCCGTGGGGGCAGTGTTTGCAACGCGAAAAAACAAGGTAATCTGCGCCATCGCACGGAGAACGCGTTTTTTCAGGAGCAGGCATGACACATTTTACGGGCACTGCAAAATCGATCCGTCTGATTGGTGGGGCCCGGGTTTTGGACTTTATCAATACCACCAACGGCCGTCGTCCCGGTACGGCGCTCAAGGTCATGGAAGAACGGCTCACCAGTTTTCAGTTCTTCTTTGAGTGGGCCTTGCATGCCGGGCTGATCTCCTCCCAGGAGTTTGAAGACTACAAGCCGATGGTGTTTGAATCATCGATGGCGTACCAGCCGAACCTCGACGCGATCATCGCGTTCAGGGAATGCCTGTACGCGGTGTTCTACCCATTGTCGTTGCAAGATGCTGCGCCCGATGGCGCCTTGCAACAGGTCAACGAGGCCTTCCAGCAAGGCGTTGCCCGTCGGGTGCTGCGTTCTGTCGAAGGCAAGCCTGCCTGGGCGTGGATGCCCTGCACCACTACGCAAGAGCTGACGGCCATGGTACTGGGGCGCCTGGCGATAGAGGCCACGCAATTACTGGTATCCGGTGATCTGCACGCGTTGCGCAGTTGCGGCGCCACGGACTGCGACTGGGTGTTCCTCGACATCTCCAAGAATAAACAGCGCAAGTGGTGCCAGATGAGCGTGTGTGGCAGCCGGGAGAAGCTCAGCCGTCTCAAGCAGGTGGCGAGCCCGCAATAGATTCATAGCGATGCTGCGTACGACGGGTAGCAATTGCTCCACTTAATAGGAAGCATTACTATTCACGCCCCGCCTCCCCAGTGCTCCCGCGATGATCCCTCAGCCGCCCCGCAGAACAGGCTTTTTCGAACACTACGAAGAGTTGATCGGGACCTGGACGCGCCGCCTGAGAAACCGTCAGCAGGCCGAAGACCTGGCCCACGACACCTTTGTGCGGGTGCTAGAGTCAACCTCCTCTGAAGTCGAGCAACCGCGTGCCTATCTGCATCAAACGGCGCGCAATATCGCAGTGGATGCTTATCGACGCGAAGACCGTCGGGAAGCGATCACGCTGGAAGCCTTTGATCAGTGTTCGCCCCACAGTGGCGACCCGGAGCACTTCATGCACGCGATCCAGTTGGCGGACTCTATCGAGCGGGCCCTGGCCGAACTGCCACTTAACTGCCGCAAGATTTTCATCTGGCAGAAAATCGAGGGCCTGACCCAGCAGGAAATCGCCGAACGCCTGGGGTTGTCTAAAAATATGGTGGAAAAGTATATGATCCGCACCCTGCGGCATCTGCGCGACCGCCTGGACGCGATGGCGCCATGACCGCCCGCCATGAAACAGGACCTTCCATGATGGATAACCGTGCCCGAGACGAAGCCGCGCAATGGTTTGTGCGCCTGCAAGACGCCGAGTTGAGCGTTGCCGAGCGCCAGCGCTTCGACGCATGGCGCCTTGAGCATGCCGACCACCAATATGAGTTCGACGTGCTGCAAGGCCTGTGGAGTGCTACCGACCTGCTACCCAAGGCGCGCCTGCAGGCACTGTGTGAAGCGCCGGTAGAGCGCCCCGGACGTCGGGCTGTGTTGCGTTATGCGGTGGCCGCCAGCGTGGTGGCCATTGCCCTGGGACTGGGCCTGTTCAGCGGGCTTGATCATCCCAAGCCCTACAGTGCCGAGTTCAGCACACGCCTGGGCGAGCATCGCCAGGTAGCGTTGCCCGATGGCTCGGTGATGGACCTCAACAGCCGCAGCATTGTCGCGGTGCACTTTGAAAAAGGCCGTCGTGGCGTGGAGCTCAAGCAGGGCGAAGCGATGTTCAGTGTCGAGCACGACACCAGCCGGCCCTTTGTCGTGGCCGCCGGGGCAGGGCAGGTGACAGTCACCGGCACGCGGTTCGATGTGCGTCGTGATGACGACCAGACCCGCGTCATGGTCGAGGCCGGAACCGTGAAGGTGCAAGGCCATTCCCCGGACAAAGTGGTGACGCTCACCGCAGGCCTTGGGACCCATGTCGACAACAAGGGTTTGGTGGCGGCGGCCTACGGTGTGAACACCGAAGAATTGACCGCCTGGCGCACGGGCAAGCTGGTCTTCAACAACGCATCGTTGGGCGAAGTGGCCCGGGAAGTCTCGCGGTATCGCGAGCAACCGCTGCGGGTCAGCACGCCGGCGGTGGGCAACCTGCGCCTGACCAGCGTGTTCAAGGCCAACGATACCGATGCCTTGCTCAAGGCCTTGCCGCACATCCTGCCGGTCGCCTTGCGCACCCTGCCGGACGGCAGCCAGGAAATAATTTCACGCTGACATTCAGGTTTTTTTCGAGTTCTTCGTCTTCTCCTGCAACTGCAACTGGTTTGCATTAACAGCCGCATACTTTTGCGATCACAGGACTAGGTTCGACGTGAAAAAACTTGCCGTTAACAACAATAAAATCTCTCGCTGGGCGCCGCTCGCCCTGGCGCTTGCGGTGAGTGCCGCGCTGCCCGTGGCCTACGCCGCCGAGGCCATTCACATCCAGGCCCAGCCTTTGGGCGCGGCCCTCAGTCAATTGGGCCAGCAGACTTCCCTGCAAGTGTTCTTCAGCCCTGACATGGTCGCCGGCAAGCAAGCCCCTGCGGTAGACGGCAACCTTTCGCCAGAACAAGCCCTGCGCCAGTTGCTGCAAGGCAGCGGCCTGGACTACCAGATCGATGCCGGTTCCGTGACCCTGTGCCCGCTGAGCGGTGGCACCGGTGAAGCCGGCTCTCCCCTGGAACTGGGTGCCACCGACATCAAGGTGGTCGGCGACTGGCTCGGCGATGCCAACGCCGAAGTGGTGCAGAACCACCCCGGCGCGCGCACGGTGATCCGTCGCGAAGCCATGGTGGAGCAGGGCGCCATGAACGTCGGTGATGTGCTCCGACGTGTGCCGGGTGTGCAGGTGCAGGAGTCCAACGGTACGGGCGGCAGCGATATTTCCCTCAACGTCGGCGTACGTGGCCTGACGTCGCGCTTGTCGCCACGCTCCACCGTGCTGATCGATGGCGTACCGGCGGCGTTTGCGCCCTATGGCCAACCACAATTGTCGATGGCGCCGATTTCCGCCGGTAACCTGGACAGCATCGACGTGGTACGCGGTGCCGGTTCCGTGCGTTATGGGCCACAAAACGTCGGCGGTGTGATCAACTTCGTGACCCGCGCCATCCCCGAGAAATTCTCCGGCGAAGTCGGCACTACCCTGCAAACCTCGGCCCACGGTGGCTGGAAGCACGTCGATAACGCCTTTATCGGCGGCACCGCCGACAACGGCATTGGCGCTGCCTTGCTGTACTCCGGCGTCAACGGCAACGGTTACCGCAACAGCAACAACTCCAACGACATCGACGACGTGATCTTCAAGACTCACTGGGCACCGACCGATCAAGACGACTTCTCGCTGAACTTCCACTACTACGACGCCAGCGCCGACATGCCCGGCGGCCTGACCCAGAAGCAGTTCGACGCCAACCCGTACCAATCGGTGCGTGACTGGGACAACTTCAGCGGGCGCCGCAAGGACGTGTCCTTCAAGTACATCCGCCAGATCGACGACCGCACCCAGGCCGAAGTGCTGACTTACTATTCCGACAGTTTCCGCGGCAGCAATATCGCCAACCGCGACCTCAAGACGATCGGCTCTTACCCGCGCACCTACTACACCTTTGGCATCGAGCCGCGGGTGTCCCATGTGTTCGACGTGGGCCCGAGTACCCAGGAAGTCAGCCTGGGCTATCGCTACCTCAAGGAAGGCATGCATGAGCAGGCCACCAGCCTGAACCTGGTCAACAATGTGCCGACGCCGGGTGGGCAGAGCGATGGTCACGTCTACCAGGATCGCACCGGGGGGACCGAGGCCAACGCGTTCTATATCGATAACAAAGTCGATATCGGCAAGTGGACCATTACGCCCGGTATCCGCTTCGAGGACATCCGTACAGAATGGCACGACCGCCCGGTGGTTGCCTTGAACGGCACGCGTACCCAGGAAAAACGCCGCGAAATCCACAACAACGAACCGCTGCCGGCCCTGAGCGTGATGTATCACGTCTCTGATGCCTGGAAACTGTTCGCCAACTACGAGACCTCGTTCGGCAGCCTGCAATACTTCCAGTTGGGCCAGGGCGGCACTGGCGACCAGACCGCCAATGGCCTCAATCCGGAAAAAGCCAAGACCTACGAAGTGGGTACGCGTTACAACGACAATGTCTGGGGCGGTGAGCTGACGTTCTTCTACATCGACTTCTCGGATGAACTGCAGTATGTCAGCAACGACGTGGGCTGGACCAACCTCGGCGCGACCAAGCACACCGGTATCGAAGCCTCGGCCCACTACGACCTGTCGAACCTGGACCCACGCCTGGATGGCCTGACCGCCAACGCCGGCCTCACCTACACCAAGGCCACCTCCGAAGGCGACGTGCCGTTCAAGGGCCGCGACTTGCCGCTGTATTCCCGTGAAGTCGCCACCCTCGGCCTGCGTTATGACGTCAATCGCTGGACCCATAACCTGGATGTGTACGCCCAGTCCGGCCAGCGTGCGCCCGGCACCACGAGCACCTACATCACCCAAGGCACCGCCGATGGCCAATTTGGCGATATCCCGGGCTACGTCTCGGTCAACGTGCGCAGCGGCTATGACTTTGGCGAACAGTTGTCCAACCTGAAACTGGGTGTCGGCGTGAAAAACGTTTTCGATCAACAGCACTACACCCGTTCCAGCGACAACAACGCCGGGCTGTACCTCGGCGAACCACGTACGTTCTTCGTGCAGGCCAGCGTCGGGTTCTGATCCACGCCACGGTGTCAGGAAAAGTCGCAGCCCCCTTCAGGGCTGCGATTTTTTTTGCCCGTTTCCTACACCTCTGCAGCGAATTTGGCTGTTTGTTTCGGAACTGATTCCGACATAAACCCCACACATGGGCATACCTGATGGGCTTCGACGCTACGTTGGCGCGTCAGTCTGAAGGTCACGCTCACTGTATTGGAGAAACTCATGTCGGTATCGACCCTCGACGCATCCGTACCTGCTTCAACCACGCCCAACCGAGCGTTGGCAGACGACAAGCCTTCGGCCAAACCCGGCGGCCCGGCGCCTACTGGGCTTTCTTTCAAGGACCATGCCACCGTAACCATCAGTTTTCACTCCCACGAGAAGAAGTCCGGGTCCGTGCCGAGTGATCCTCAGGCACCCGTGGAACGTCAAATGTCGGGTCAGGACAAGGTGTCCATGCTGCACAGTTTCCTGAATAGTCTCAAAGACTGGATAACCAGTTTGTTTAGTGGTTTCCGGCCACCGATGGACCCTGGGTGTGGTAATAAACCGCCACCCAGGCCGAATCCGGGGGAGAGCAATCCGCCACCCAGGCCGAATCCTGGTGAGAGCAACCCGCCGCCGCGACCTACGCCCACGATCGGCAGGCCATTCCCGACCCCGCCAGGCGGCGTTGACACCCAGTACTCTTTGAAGAACAACGAACAATTGGCGCAGCAGTTGCTGGACAACTTCAGGGCCTTCCGGGACCCCAAGAACCCAGGTTATGTCAGCGCCGACAGTATTCATGAGATGGCGAATAAAAAGTGGACCAGTGATCCCGTCATGAACGAGAACATTCGCCTGGCCAGGGAAATGCTGCGACGTCCGGAGTTGATGAATGCCATCGACCGGCACAGCTCCACCGGTGCACTGGATGGTTTGATCGACCGAGAAAATCTGCGCCTGGTCATCAACGGTGACAACTACTTCAAATACCACAGCGACAAAGACGTGGTCCAAGAGCTGCTCGAGCATTTCAAAGAATTGCGAGGCAGTCAGTGGGACCTGTCCCTGCAGGTCAACGACCTCAAACAGTTGGCTGCCAGCCCGCTGACGGGGGATTCTGAGAAGGACCATCTGATCCAGTTGGCGCAGGAAATGCTCAAGCGCAGCGATCTAGTAACGAAATTGGACAACCTCGCGAGTCAAGACCGTGATGGCCGAATCAGTCTCCTGGCGCTTTTACTGGCGTCTCGCTGATCACTGTTCAGGCGCCGTAACCGGTTATGGCGCCACCTCCATTGCATGCAAACGGTGTGCGTCAATGTGCGACTTTCCTCCCAGCCAGCAGCTTTGATCACAACGGTCACTCTTCAGACAAAGCGTGAGAGCTAACCAATGACTTCAACCTCCTTCAAGTGCCCGCACCTTGGTGGCCAGGCGTTCAAAAGCAATAGCCATGAGCCGGCTCCTCCTGCAGCAGGGCGGGGCGTCGCTATGCAGGATGCGCAGGGGAATCCGTATACGCATGACGCCGAAACCCGCCGAATGAAGGCCTACGCTGGCCAGAGCACATTCCAGACACCGGTCGCCGATGACTTTTCCCGTAGCTTGGTCGAGTCTGGACTGTACCCGGTGGATGATTCCAAAGCGCTAGGGCGCGCCGGGGTCTTCGACGGCTTGAAGACCTGGCTGCGTCGACAGCGGTGGAATTGATTCCGGATGGCGGCATCGATTTACATGCTGTCATGGGTAATTACCGATCTGACGGAACTGCCCTATTTATCCAGCCACACATCAGGTACCCGTTTGCCTGGAATGCATTCGATGATTTCGGCGATTGCGGTGGCGTTCACCGGACCGGTGTGTTTTGAAAAAGTTGGAGAAAATGAATGACTATCGAGGGTGTATCAAGACTCGGCCCGCCGGCCCTGGATTTCGCAACTGAGCGATCACCTACGCCACAACCGACCGTCCAGCCTAACACCTGGAATGAGGTCTATGCTGCGCAGGCAGACGGGACGCACAGGCCTCGGATGTCGCGAACGGCGCAACCCGGGCTGAGTCACTTGAAGCTGCAGAATGCGCCCACTGCACGCGCGCGCATTAGCGAACCCGATGCAACATGGTCCGATGGTGATTTAGTGGATGCGTTGAAAAGAGACTACGGTTCGCTGCATGCGTATCTGAAAGAGGGCCGATTGACGTACTCGGTATTGTGTCGGGTGGCCGCTGAATGATGGGGAAAAGCGAAGAGCTGAATAGAGTCGTCAGCGTCGTCCGCGAAATGCTCAAGCGTCCAGCACTGATTGACGCGATCATGAACCGCGACGGTGATATCACGCGAGACAGCCTCAGGGCCGCCGCTGCAGCGTTAACGGGCAACAGCTCGCCAAGCGAATTCAGCCAGGACCCCTTTCATGCCCAGGACAATGACTGTGTCGTCCAAGGTTTGCAAAAGCTGTTTGAGCAACTGAGGGACCCGACAAAGGACCGCACGTTTCTTTTCGAATCGTACCAGTACCTCGCCATTGAAACCCTCATGAAGGTCGTGCAGGACCCCTACGAAGTTGATCGCGAAGGTGCCCCTGTGCTGGAACTGTCGACCGGCATGCCCAAGCCCAAGTACAGCGAACTCTGCGTCTACACAGTGAAAAACATCATTGAACGCCCGGGGCTGTTGTCCTCACTCGAACGTGTCAATGGCCCGCGATTGTTCGGTCCGCCTCATTACGAAGGCTACCTCAGTAACAAGAGCCTTGAACTCTGGCGGGAGCGGTACAGGGCTCGCAAAGCACGCTGACGTTCACACCTTGAGGATTTTACCGCTGATGGCCACTGCCGCCAGCAACACAGCGATCAACACAAAGGCGGTGCTCAGGCTGCTGCCATGGGCGATAAAGCCAATCAAGGCGGGGCCGGCAAGAATGCCGGCGTAACCCAAGGTGGTGATGGCTGGTACCGCGATGTGTTCCGGCATGACAGTTTGCTTGCCAACGGCGGTGTACAGCACCGGCACGATATTCGAACAGCCGGCGCCGACCAGCGCATAGCCGAGCAGTGCGGTTTCCCACGCAGGAAACAAGGTTGCCAGCAACATGCCGGCAGTGGCCAACGCGCCACCTATCACGATGACGCGCGTGGCACCCAGGCGCCGCACAATGGCATCGCCGGTCAGGCGTCCCGCGGTCATGGTCAGGGCGAATGCGGCATATCCCAGGCCTGCATAAGCTTCATCCAGGCCGCGCTCGGCACTCAGGAACACGGCGCTCCAGTCGAGCACCGCCCCTTCGGCGAGAAACACGATAAAGCACAGGCAACCGATAAACAGCACCACGCCGTGGGGCACGGCAAACGCCGGGCCAGAGCTTTCACTGCCATACGGCAACAGGTGCGGTGCAGCCTTGAGCAACGCCGCCAGCGTGATGACGATCACCACCAGGGTCGCCTGCAGCGGCGACAAGCCCAGGCCCAGCAAGCCCGAGACACCCGCCGCCCCGACAATCCCCCCGAGGCTGAACAGGCCGTGAAATCCCGACATCATGGTTTTACCGCTGGCGCGTTCAACGATCACCGCCTGCAGGTTGACCGTGGAATCCACCGTGCCCAGGCCGGCGCCAAACAGGAACAAGCCGGCCATTAGTAAGGGAATCGAACTGACCGTCGCCAGTATCGGCAATGCCAGGCAGATCATGATTGTCCCGGCGCTCAATACGCGTCGGCAGCCGAAACGCGAGGCCAATGCACCTGCTGCGGGCATGGCGATGATCGAACCGACGCCAAGGCACAGCAGCAACAGGCCCAGCGTGCCTTCACTCAGCCCGGCGCGGGCCTTGGCATAGGGCACCAGCGGCGCCCAGGCGGCAATGCCGAACCCGGCAATGAAAAAAGCGATACGGGTCGACATTTGCTCCAGCCGCCCGGGAACCACGGGCGCTGAGGTGGGGATGGCAGTCATGAAAAATCCTTGGTTTTGCGTTCAACGAACGATGTCCGGCGCGACATCCTTGCACATCAGGCCTTGGTGTGCGAGCCGGGTTCCCTTGGGATTCCGGCTGCCCTGAATTTTATTTTTACAACATGGAACGCCAGGGTGGTTTGCTGCCACATAAGCAGTATCAACTTTATAGGAGGCGGCCTGGAAGGTGCGTAATCCCAGCGGGAGCGTTTGAACCCCAGGGTTCTCGCGGTGGATTACCACCTTCCAGGCCGCCTCTGAAACCGCGTCAGCCAGGCATCGGTGTATAGGCGGTGACCTCAACAACTTCGGTGTTTGCCACCCGTACCAGCAGCATCCCTCGGGGATTGGTTTGCGTGCCCTTGTAACTCTCGATCACCACTCGATCCGCAGCTGTGGCGTGCAGCGACAGCCGGCGGGGTTTGCGCAGGAGTTTGCGGATCGTGACATCTACCGGGAAGGAGGGCTGACCCCGGCGCACACTGTCGCAAAAAGCCATGACTATGGCGCGTGGCGCGGGTGGTGGGGGAGAGGGCAAGCCTGCATTGGCGAACAGCAGGTTGAGTTGATCAGCCGTCGCCACCGCACGGGGGAAACCTGTAAAAGCCGAGACCACCAACAACAGTGCAGTCAACTCTCCCGGCGCCAGGCCTTCGGCGAGACTGGTCTTGAAGTGCACGCTCAAAGGCGGCCCGACCATGCCCGCCGCCACAATCGCGGCAAAAATAGCAGCCTCTTGCAAGCGGGGGTCAAGGTCGGGTTGGCTGTGCAGGTATCCGTACACGGTGCCTACCGCCAATTTACCGAGGGCGGGTGCGGTGTGGAACAGTGCGTCCAGTTGTTGACCTCCACCGGGTACCAGCCCGATGAATGTCTTGCGGCCTTCTTCGTACAGCACTTCAACAGGATCTTTTGAAACGTGAGTCTTCATGGTGGCATCCTCCAACGAGAGAGGACGGCGTTTGCTCGACTGCGCACGGGCTTCGGCCTGATGAAAACGTCCATCCAGGGGAATTGAGAGTGTAGTGTTGCGTAGGATGTGTGGTGTCGAAATCCCATACAGTCGAACACCCTTTTTTGATTTCGATCATCAACGCATTGTCAGGTGGATGACTCATGACCCTCTTCTACGACGCCCGCGGCAATATCTATGGCGTGGTCAGCCCGACCTCTTTGAGAGGCAAGGGCATTGATATACCCGAGCGCGCTGACTTGGCGGCGGGCACTCGCAACCATTGGGCAGCATCGGCCATTGCCTCTGAATGTGAGTGGGACTCTGCATCACGCCCGGCCGGTGGCAAGGCTCACCGCTGTGATGGCTTGCTGGTCGGGCCGTTCCAGTCCGAGCCACCGTTCGACCTGCTGATCGTCAACACCGACGGCTCCCTGGCCGAGCGTAGTGGCAATGGCTTGACGATTTTCGCCCAGGCCCTCACCGATCAGGGCCTGATGGACGCGGCCTGTGAGTTGCGGGTCCATCACGACCAAACGGATACGCTATCGCCAGTCGCCACGCGGGTGGAGCCCGCCGTTCGTGAACGGGTCGCGGGGTTCTGGCTTGAGCTGGGTGCGCCGGCGTTTGGTCCGACGGCCGTGGGTGCGCAGGCGGTTGGCCAGGTGTTTCTGGACCGGGCCGAACTGAGCCACGTCAGTGCGCTGGCGGCGATCAACCCTCAGTGGGCGACCAGTCAATTTGTTCGGGTAGGTAATCCGCACTGTGTGACGTTGGTCCAGCAAATATCAGCGTTGCCAGACAACGCCCAGATGCTGCAGCCAGCGCTGTTCGACCCCTTGAAGGCGATCGCCTTTGCGCCCCCGGTCGGTGGCGGCCAGCCATGTGGGGCGGGAGTCAACTTGCAATGGGCGGCGCGCCAGTCCGGCAACCGCGTCATTGCACGGGTGTTCGAGCGCGGAGAGGGGCCCACGGCGTCTTCCGGAACCAGCGCCAGCGCGGTGGCATGCGCAGCCTGGCGTGCGGGCTGGGTCGAGAGCGGTGAAGTCGCGGTGGTGATGCCGGGTGGCATTGCGCCGGTACGCTTGCGCACTCAGGGCGACACGGTGCTGAGCGTCAGCCTGTTCGGCACTGCACGGTTGCAAGCGTAAGTGTGTTGAGCAGTTGACGCCGTAATTGGGTGTCAGCTGTTTCTCTGTCAGTTAGTTACTCTGACGAACGTTAATGTAGGGCATTTCCTATTATTAAGAAGTGGCACATTGACGCGTTTTATTGTTTTGTAAAAGATACTTCCAACTTCGCTGTACGAAACTTCTTTTTTATTTTAAAGCGGTCGATTTTCGCCCGTAATCGCTAAGCTTTGAGGCGTTCAGGCGCTTTTTCTCGGTAACTTTTTATTTGGCGAGAAAGGGTACTCCAGGGTGGTCATTCATTAGCGGCGGGTAACAAAGGATGGTTGACGCGTTTGTTTCGTCACGTTTCAAACTGACACTTCCAAGTATTAACACCGACTTCCAAGTGCTGGCATTCAAAGGCAGCGAGTTCCTTGACCAGCCGTTTTCCATGCGTGTACAGGTGGTGAGTGAAGACCCTGCCCTTGACCTGCAAACGTTGCTCCACCAACCCGCGTACCTGGACTTCGGCGAGACGAATGGCGGCCTGCATGGGCAGGTTTACGCCATTGGCCGCGATGACCCGGGCCGGCGTGTCACGCGCTATCACCTGACCCTGGCACCCCGCCTGGCTTGCCTTGCACACCGACGCGACCAGCGAATCTTCCAGCAGCGCAGCGTGCCACAGGTCATCGCGGCAGTCCTTGAGCAACACGGCATCCTGGCAGACGCCTACGTGTTCGAGTTGGGCCCCGTGGTTTACCCGCCGCGCACGTTCTGTGTGCAGTACGCGGAAAGCGACCTGCACTTTATCCAGCGGCTGTGTGAAGAGGAGGGCATTCACTACCATTTTCGTCACAGCGCGAACGCCCACTTGTTGGTATTCGGTGATGACCAGACGGTGTTTCGCCGCTTGCCCGTGCAGCGCTATTGCACTGCGGGCGGGCCACAGGCTGATACCCAGGTTATCCAGCGTTTCGATGTGCGCCTGGGCACACGCAGCCAGATGACGGTGCGCCGCGACCATGACTTCGAACACCCCTCGTTGCGCCTGCAGGACACCGCCGGCGCTGATGCTGCGCAAGTGCTTGAGGACTATCGCTACCCTGCAGGCTTCAACGCTCATTCGCGGGGCAAGCGATTGGCGCGGCGGGAATTGGAACGTCACCAGCGCGACCGTCTTCGGGCATTGGGCAGGAGTGATCAACCCGCGCTGCGCAGTGGGCATTTCCTTGAATTGCGCGATCACCCCGATCCGTCCTGCAACGAGTTGTGGCTCATTACGTCGGTGCGCCACGAAGGGTATCAACCGCAAGTGCTGGAAGAGGCAACACCGGCGACCGATGCAGGCCTTATGTACCGCAATCGCTTTACTGCGACGCCTTGGCAAGCGGTGCATCGACCCCCCCTCAAGCACCCCAAGCCGACTATCAATGGCAGCCAGACAGCAACCGTCACCGGGCCGCCGGGTGAGGACGTGCATTGTGACGCCTATGGTCGGGTGAAGGTGCGTTTCCACTGGGACCGCCTGGACAAGGTGGATGATAAAAGCAGTTGCTGGGTCCGGGTTGCATCCGGATGGGCCGGCGATGGGTTCGGTGCGATGATGATCCCGAGAGTGGGCATGGAAGTGCTGGTGACCTTCCTGGAAGGCGACCCGGACCGGCCGTTGATCAACGGTTGCCTGCCGAATGCGTCGCACAGGCCCGCCTATGCCTTGCCACAACACAAGACCCGCAGTGTCCTGCGCAGCCGCAGCACCCTCGGCGGCGCAGGGGGCAACGAGCTGTACCTGGAAGACCGCCGTGGCGAGGAGCTGATTTACCTGCGTGCGCAACGGGACCTGGAGCAGCAGGTTGGTCATGACAGCCGCTTGGAAGTGGCGGGTGAGCGGCGGGAAGTCATCCAGGGGATGAGCACGACGCACCTGGGCAGTGAAGAACATCGCCAGGTCGGCGGTGATCGTCGCGTCGTACTCAAAGCGAGCGACCACCTCGACGTACAAGACGACAGCCGGACGCGCGTTGGCCGGACCCTGTTCGTCGAGGCGGGGCAGCAGCTTCACCTCAAGTCCGGTGCCAGCCTGGTGATCGACGCCGGGGCGCAACTGAGCCTCAAGGCGGGCGGCGAGCACCTCGTCATCCAGGCGGGCGGCATTTTCAGCAGTCGACCCATCACCCTGGGTGGTTCGCCGGCCATCGCCCAAATGGCGAACGTCTCCGTGCCGCCTGACGGGCCAAAGATCTCCACGGTGCAAGGCACCATCATGAACCTGGCCAGGCGGCTGGGCGCCGATTACTGCGCGGTATGCGAGCGCTGCCGCGAAGGCCCCTGTGACCTGCCAGGGAGGGCCGCGTGATGCCGAACATGCCGGGCCAATGGATGGACCAACAGCAGCAGGCAGGACAGCGACTGTGCCTGATCCTTGAGCGGCAAAATGTTGCGCGTCAGTCGCTGCTGGCGGTACGCGACTTGCCACCGTATTGCAGCCTTTATGCCGAGACCGCCGTAGCGGAATTAGAGGCACAAGGCCCGGTGATCCTGTTGCTGGAACAGATCAATGAGCCTGAATTACTCGGCCTTCTGCAACAGCCCGAGACGAATTGGGGATGGCTGGGCAGTCTGCCCAGCGAGGACCTGGCGGCCGTGACTCGACACTGGCGTGACAGGCTGCTGGTGGGCTCGGAAGGCGCCCAGTCGATGTACCGTTTTCACGACAACCGCACCCTGGCGCGTGCGCTGGCCCACCTGGATCCGGAGCACTGGCCGGCGTTTCTCGGACCATTGATCAGCGTGTGCTACTGGCACGAGGGCCGCTGGCGCACGGCTGACAATCCAGCTCCCGGCGAGTACCCGGTACCGGTCCCCGCGCCCTGGCTGGACACGCCCAACCCCAACGCAGCGGCCATTCTGCACGCCAATATCCTGCGTTACCTGTTGACCGAGCACAGCGAAGACCTGGTCGCGCTGGCGGAGTTTCAGGATCCAAGGATCTGGCTGGTGCAGGTACTTGAACAGGCCCGCGCCTGGCAATGGCGGGGGCCGGAACAGCTGGAGTTTCTGGTGGTTAGACGGTTGGAAGAGGCCACGCGCAACAGTGTGATTCGCTGGCAGCCGCTGGTCGGGGAGGCACCGGGGCAGCACTTTGAACGGGTAGTAGCACAGTGGACATTCACGGGGGAAAAGGATGAGTAGGCGAAGGTGGATTGTGTGGATAGCGCTTGGGGGTGTGGGGCTGACGGGGTGCGCGAGGACGCCAGTTGAGCGGTTTACATTGGAGGTGGATTTGCCGGCGGAATTTCGCTTCATCGGTGGCGCCAACTATGGGCCCGCGACGGGGGAAACCTGCACGTTGCCTAGGCGTCGAGGCAAGCGACCTGAGAGGAAGATCATTATTGCGCGTTACAAACCGGTGGCTGAACGCGTGAGTTTTGAGCTACCGCTGACTGAGGTCATTGAAGGGTGCCCTACGGTGTTGCGCAGTGTGGATTTTAGAACGTATGCGAAGTGGGGGCCCCGAGATTCAGACGTTGGAGGAGATAATTCAAGCTTCTCGGTTCGAGATTATTCGGACCCTGATGTACCGGGGATGCCAGAGACGGGAGTTCAGGAACTACACCGACGATGTCAGTGGAGGTTTCGGACTGTGGGCCCACAGCACGCAATCATTAAGTTGCTTACATGCAGCGCTTTTGGGCTGGCGAGTCAGCCGCAAGAACAACAAACAGGCGTCGTAGTGCAGCGAGATCAGTTACGGGGAAAGACCCTCAGGACGACGCTTGTAGTGACTGATGAGGAAGCACCCTATTTTGACGATACGTGGGTGGCCGTTCCTGGCGGATGGAAGCGTTGCAAAGGTAAAAGTTTTGAAGATCTGTATGCGTTTTGCGACGGTAATACCACCGAATTCAAGCCTGTAAAAATGCCGGATGGTCGCATCTGTGATGTCTATCCATCGTGCAAGTAACAAGGAGCAAGTTCATGACCCTGGAAGCACGGAAGCAACCTTTTTTCAGTGATAACAAGCCGGCCTGTGCATTGCGCGGGCATTGGGTGAGTTTTTGCCTGGTGGATGAACTCGGCGTTGGGACGGCCTACGGTGATCTGCCTTACACCCTTCACGATAGTGCGGGACAACAATACAAAGGTCGGCTGAATGGAGACGGATTCGCCGAGTTGAAAGATATTTACTGCGGCCCTGTAGTGCTTGTTTTTGACGACCTGTACTCAGGAACAGAGCCGTTGTATCGGCGGTTGATGTCGCGCCCAGCCTACAAGCTTCCTATCACCGAGCTTCAAATTCGTGCTGAACGGACTCGATTTGCTCGCTCCGACGGTCGGCGTACCGAAGATGATCAGGTTCAACAAACAACCGGTCGATTTTATCAAGTTGAAGTTCGCGATCTGGTCCGTCATGTCGCCCACTTGCCACCGATTGCGCAGCGAACTCATCAACCCCAGCGGCACGCGTTGAAGATGCTGGCGGACCTTGGCTTCGGGCCACCCCAATCTTGTTTGGCGGGAATCGCATTATTTCCCAACAACCATACCGTTCTGGAGGTTCGGCCACTGCGGGCGTTGCGTCCGTTGCTTTCAACCGAAGACAGCTTCTGTGCCTTGAACCTGTATCAGCTTGCGTTGATGGCCACCTTGAGTTACTGCAATTTCGGCCAGGAGCCACCTCAACAGCCTCAAGAGGAGGTTCGTTTTCCACTCGACCCCAGCGTCGGTCATTTTTTTGCTGAAAAACTCTCGGGTTATCACGAGGCCTGGCGAGTCGATTCGGAGCAACAGCAACGTTTCTATCCGATCTACGAAGAGGTCCCGTATTCCCGACGCTTCGAGATTTTGCCTTTCGATCCTGAGTTGTATCCAAAAAATCGACCGGACTTGGGTGAGAAGCAGGAGCACCCAGCGAGTTTGCATTTTTTTGATGATGAAGAATTTGGTACTGATACGCAGGCCTTTATCAGTCATCACGATGAGGTGATCCTGATTGCTGTGCGAGGTACCGCCAGCGCTGCCGATGGTCTACGCGATGCAAACGCCCATCAGGTGGCTTTCGCCGAGGGTGTCGGCAAGGCACATGAAGGCTTCTATCAGGCTTACCGGGCGATGCGTGATTTCGTGCTGCACTACCTCACTCAGTTTCATATAGGCCAACGAATCGTCATCTGCGGCCATAGCCTGGGCGGCGCAATTGCGTTGTTGTTGGCAGAAGGGCTACGTCGCATTCCCGATCATAACTACAACATCCTCCTCTACACCTACGGCGCCCCCCGCGCCGCCGACGCCGAATTCACCCACGGCGCCTCAACCCTGGTCCATCACCGCATCGTCAACCACAACGACCCCGTCCCCAGCGTGCCCGCCCCGTGGATGAACACCACCGCCAAACTCTGGGTCCCAGGCGCCGTCACACTGTTCAGCGCCCCCGCGCCAGGTGGACTGCTGTTCGCCGCCGGCCTGGTACGTTTCGGCGGCAACCCCTACCAGCACCATGGCGAACAGCAACACTTCATGCCGATCGTGCTCGCAGATGGCACGCATTCCTCGGTGTTGTGGAAGCCGGGTTGTGAATCCATCCAGGAAGCCGGCTGCAACCGAGCGTTGCAACTCCACGGCGACATGCCCAATCGTGACAACCTGCTCCGGCAGCTATTCCAGGCCAACCAGCACTTCATGACCGCCAGCTACATCCCGGCCGCCTGGGCGACCCTGCGGCGTTGGCAACAAACCCAGGAAAGCAGCGGGCCCCTGATAACGCCGAGGGAGTTCGAACGGGTCGACGGTGCCCTTGAGACCATGCGCCAGCAACTGCGCAACAAGCGCCGTGAACTGGCCCGCCTGAGGCCGGCCAACGACCGTGGCTATGAGCACAACGAAGCCTTGAACGCCGAGATCGACCGCTTGCACACCAGTCGCGAACGCCTTGCAAGCCTGCGTTGGCGCCGTCTGGAAGCCCGAGACGTCTATGGCAGTCACGCCCACAATGCCAACTTGCAATCGAGCCTCAAGCGTTGGTTCAGCCACCGCGAAAACCGTGAGCCGGCCCAGGTCGCCAGCATCCCTCCCGACCTGCCACACGAATGGGGGAGGGCGCAGACGCTGGATATCGACGCGATCGTCTGAACCAGGCCTTTAAACGAACTCAACCTGGGCTGGCTGGCGCTTCATCAACACCTTGCCGTCACGGATCGAGTACAGCGGCAGGCCCTGGCTGCGGATCACCTCGTAGTCGCTGTCCGCCGAGAGGATCAACAGGTTGGCAGGTCGTCCAGGCTCCAGGCCGTAGCGGTCACCCAGGGCCATGGCCTTGGCGCTGTTGTCGGTGACCAGGTCGAGGGCATTCTGCAGGTTGCGGTAGCCGAGCATGTGGCAGATGTGCAAACCGGCTTCGAGCACCCGTAGGATGTTGCCATTGCCCAGGGGGTACCAGGGATCGACGATGGAGTCCTGGCCGAAGCACACGTTCATGCCGGCCTCCAGCAGTTCGTTGACCCGGGTGACGCCACGGCGTTTTGGGAAGGTGTCGAAGCGGCCTTGCAGGTGAATGCTCTCGGTGGGGCAGGAGACGAAGCTGATACCGGAGTGCCCCAGCAGGCGAAAGAGTTTGGCGCAGTAGGCATTGTCATAGGAGCCCATGGCGGTGGTGTGGCTGGCGGTGACGCGTGCGCCCATGCCACGGCTGCGAGCCTCTTCGGCCAATACTTCGAGGAAGCGCGAATGCGGGTCGTCGGTTTCGTCGCAGTGCACGTCCACCAGGCAGCCGGTGCGTTCGGCCAGGTCCATCAGGAACTTCACCGAACTCACGCCCTGGTCGCGGGTGTATTCAAAGTGAGGAATGCCACCGATCACGTCGGCGCCCAGGCGAATGGCCTCTTCCATCAGTTCGCGGCCGTTGCGGTAGGACTCGATGCCTTCCTGGGGGAACGCAACGATTTGCAGGTCGATCAGGTGCGTACTTTCCTGGCGGACCTCCAGCATGGCCTTGAGCGCCGTGAGGTCCGGGTCGGTGACGTCGACATGGGTGCGCACATGCTGGATCCCGTGGGCGGCGAGGGCCTGGATCGTCTTCTTGGCGCGGGTCTTGGTGTCTTCCTGGGTGATGGTGGCCTTGCGTTCGCCCCAGCACTCAATGCCTTCGAACAGGGTGCCGCTCATGTTCCAGCGCGGCTCGCCGGCGGTCAACGTGGCGTCGAGATGGATATGGGGTTCGACGAAGGGCGCAATTACCAGGTTGCCGGCGGCATCCAGGTCGTCGGCCGCCGCAATCGGTGACCCCGTTTGCGTGGTGATGCTGGCGATCCGGCCATGTTCCAGGTGCAGATCATGCAGGCCTTCACGGTTGCGCAGGCGGGCGTTGATGATGTGCATGGGCAAGTTCCTCTTGGCTAAAAACAATCAGGCAGACAGTCGCCAGATCATCAGCGCGATACCGATGTCCAGGCGATCATAAGCGTTATCCAGCGTCAGGCCACACAGGGCTTCGATGCGCTGGATACGGTGCGTCAGGGTGTTGCGGTGCACGGCCAACCGCTGTGCGGCGGCCACAAGGTTACCATTCTCGTGAAACCAGGCCTCCAGGGTGGGCATCAGGCTGGGGCCGTGGTGCGCGTCGTGGCGCAGCAACGGGCCGAGGCGTTCGTTAAGGAAGTGATCGAGCAGGGCGCGATCGCGCACGCCGCTGAGCAATTTGAGCATGCCCAGTTCGTCGTACACGCACAGCCCGGCACGCTCGCTGAATCGCCGCGCAGCCGCCAGTGCCTGGCGCGCCTCATCCTGCGCCTGGGCCAGGCGGGCCGGTGGGTGCGCGGCGGCGCTGAGGCCGATAAACAATTTGAGCGGCGCCAGGCGCAGGTTCAGCGGGTTGAGCCAACCGGCCAATTGCTGGCGATTAGCCAAGGCGGCGACAGCATCCGGCGCCGGCAGCAGCAGCGTCCATTGCCCGGCCCGGCCGAGTACCGGAAGCCCCGCCGACAACTGGCGCAAACGCCGGCTGATAGCGTCATGCTGCCAGGCCAGTTGTGCCTCGACATACGCGGCATCGCCCTGGGCAAACAGCAACTCACTGCCTTCCAATTGCAGCTGCACAACCTGCCAGTGACCGGCCAGCGTCAGGCCCAATTGCACGCCACGGTGCAGCAGCAAATCCAGGGATTGGTAATCGCCAGTCAGCAAACGCTCCAGCACATCGTGCCGAGAGCGCCCCAATTGTTCGGACTGGATCAGCGCCGAGCCAATGGCCTGGGTCACCAGCACCATCTTCAGCGAATAAGGCTGTTCGATCAGCGGCATGCCAGCGGCCTCGGCGGCCTCCAGCAAGCGCTGGGGGATCGCCTGGATATACGCCGGCCCCGTGAGGATCACCAACCCGGCCACCTGGCGCTGACAGGCCTCGTCCAGCAGTTGCAACAAGTTGGCTTCATCCCGCGGGTGGTTGATCCCGGTGACGAATACCAATTCGCCGCCCAGCACCCACTCGGCAATCCCGCTGTTTTCCGCCACATAGGGCCAGCGCACGCCATTCTCCAGGCCTGCCGCACCGGCGCGCAGGTGCATGGACTCCAGGCCCGGCAGGGCCAGCACCTCGGCAATGGTCAGGTTCATGCCTGGGCGTCAGCCAAGGGCGCACGCACCCGCAGCACGGCGGTGAGCACGATGTAGGTCAGCGATGCGGCAACAATGCCCACCAACGGCGCGACCCAGGGCGAGTTGAACGCCAGCACCGTGCCCACCGCATAGGCCACCAGCCCTGTCCAGTTGAACGCTGGCAGGCGTGCATCGGCCAGGCGTGGATAGTGGCCGCGATAGCGGTAGAAGAAGTCAGCCATGATCACCCCGCCAATCGGTGGGATCACCGTGCCCAGCAGAATCAGGTACGGCACCAGCATGTCGTACATGCCGAGTAACGCCAGCAGGGTGCCGATCACCGCACCGGCCAGGGTCACGGTCTTGCGCCGCTTGGTGCGCAGCAGGTTGCAGCCGGCCACCGCGAAGTTGTAGATGGTGTTGTCCTGAGTGCTCCAGATGTTGAGCAGCAACATGGCCATCGCCGCCATGGCAAAGCCTTGCAGCAGCAACACTTCGACCACGTCCGGTTGTTGATAGACGATGGCTCCGTAGGCGCCGATCAGCACCATCAAGCCGTTGCCGATAAAGAAGCCGATCAGGCTGGCCAGCACCGCAACCTTGGCCGAGCGCGAAAAGCGCGTCCAGTTGGTGGCCTGGGTCGCGCCACTGACAAAGGTGCCAAACACCAGGGTGATCGCCGTCGACACGTCCAACTCACCGGTCGGCACCACGGCGAGCAATCCGTCCAGCCCGCCGACCTTCACCGTGGCGACCCACATCGACAGAAACAACAGGATGCCCATTGCTGGCACCGCGATATAGGACAAAATCTCCAGCCCGCGATAGCCGATGTAGGCCGTGGCGCAGAACACCAGGCCGAACAGCACCATCAACGCCAGTACGCTGCCCTGGCCCAGCTCGAAGTACTTGCCCAAGACCACGGCGGCCGTGGCGGTACCCCAGGCGTACCAGCCGATCTGGGTAAAGCCGAGGATCAAGTCGCTGAGCTTGCTGCCAACTTCACCGAAGCAGAATCGGCCCATCAGCACCGAATTCAGCCCGCTCTTGAACGCGATGTAACCCAGTCCAGCGGCGTAGATGCCCAGCAGCAAGTTACCCAAGGCCACGACGCCGAGCATGTCGGTGAAACTGAACGCCACCCCCAGCTTGCCGCCGGCAAACATGGTCGCGGTGAAAAACGTAAAGCCCAGCAGCACCATGGCGGTCGACGCCAGGCCCTTGCGCGCATGCATCGGGACTTCGCTGAGGGGATAATCGTTGCCCGGTTCTTGCTGCGTCATGTGCCTTGCTCCCTGAATGAGTGACGCAGGCCTATTGCACCGCGCGTGCCAAGCCGACAGCAGTGACGGGCGCACGGTCAGTGCTGTGCACCGTGCACAGTACTCATGGCCAAACAGGGGGAAATGGCGGCAGAGGTGGTCGCAGTGCCCAATCGGGCACGAAAGCGGTGCAGCGGTGATACAAAATGGATCAGTCGAACAGCGTGGAGGTCGTCTCGCCACGATGGAAGGCGAATGCAGCCTCCAGATCACTTTCGATGGTGCGCCCTCGGGACAGCGGCGGCAGCTCATCGAGGCGGAAAAAGCCCACTTCAGTGGTCTCGAAACCCGCCATCGGCGCCGACTGATCCACCGGTTCACACAGGAAGTACAGCTTGTAGAAGTCCCGCACGTCCGGCCGATACAAGCCCTTGGCCTTGTGCGTGACGCTGTACAACGCCCGCGCTGTCACCGTCAGCCCGGCTTCCTCGCGAATCTCCTTGACGATATTTTCCGCCGCAGACAAGCCGATGTCGGCATACCCGCCCGGCAACGCCCAGCAGCCATCGGTCAATTCGCGCACCAGCAGAATCCGGTCGCCCTCAATGACCGCACCGCGCACGTCGATCATCGGCGTCGAATAGCGCTGGGCAAAGTCGGTGACCAACCCGGTGATACGCTCCAAGGGCACATTGCCCAATTGCGCGAGCATGCTGTGGGCAATCTCGGCAATTTCTTCCAGGCGCTCGCGTTCGAAATCATCGGTGCAAAAGTGCAGGCCCGTGGAGGCCAATGCCTGCAAGCGTTTGGCCTGGGCCAGCCAGGTGTTTTCCATGGTCACTCCTGCAGGTGCTTGGTCATGTACACCCGACGCAGGCCGTGTTCTTCGGCGCGGTGGGTCTCGACATAGCCACGCCGGGTGTACAGCGTGATGTTCTCGCTCATGGCTTCGTTGGTGTACAGGCGGATGGCGGCGAAGCCAGCGCCCAGCGCCTGTTGTTCGGCGAAAGCCATCAGCAACCGCCCGAAGCCCAGGCCCTGGGCGTCCGGGGCGACGGCGAGGTTATCCAGCAACAGCGCGCCGTCTGTGTCCCGCAGGACAATAAACCCCCGTACCCGCCCGGCATGCTCCAGCACATGCACGCCACCGGCTTCCACGTGCTGGTGATAATCCTCCAGCATCGGCCCGGGCTTGCGGCCGATCCGTTCGATGTATGGCGCGTAGGCTGCCTGGACGATAGCCTCGATAGCAGCAACATCATGGCTCGTGGCGGGGCGCATCATTGCAGCGGGCTCCTTGTGGGTAGGGAGCCATGACTGTAAGGGAGCCAGGCACAAAAAAACCACCGCAAGGGTAATGCCAGTCAGTTAAGCTGACTGGCATTTTTATTTCTGATTGGATACTTCGGTGATTTGAGCCGGATGGCTCGGGGATAAATACGCTCCTCTCGCCGATGAGGCAGGACATAGTGCGGCGCTGAAGCATGAAGCTCGGCCAGGTATTTGGGGATGTTCCCGGAGCGGTCGGCCGAGACGCTGTTGATAAACCCTAAAATTGCCCAGGTACAGGCGGTAAAGCTCATTTCACATGGGTAAATACCCGGGCAGTGACGGCTCATTTCTACCATCTGATAGCGCAACAGGTTGTAGCCCAGCAACACGCCCCATAGTTCCTGCTCGATCATCTCGGGCGTCCTGCTACGCAAGGTATAGCTGCTGTTGAGCAGCGTCTGTTTCATCTCCCGAAAGCCCAATTCGATCTCCCATCGCTGGCTGTACAGGTCGACGATTTCATCAGACGGGAAGCGCAGCGGGTCGATCATTGACGTCAGGATCTGACACACCTTGCCCTTGACGGTTTTGCTCAGCAGTCGCGCAATCAGGCGCTCGGGCAGTCCCGGCCATTGCTTGCGGGCCTGCGGCGAAGTGCTTAACGAGACCACTGCATCCTGACGGCCCAAACGCTGAACAACTTCGTACTGCGCACCTTTGCGCAGTGGCATCAGCCAATGGCGCTCGGTGCCTGCTTGCTGCCATTGGTGCAGCAATCCCAAGGAGTAGAAGCCGCGATCGAAGAGAGTCAACGAGTGATCGGGCGTGGTGTCGATCAGTTGTTCGGCCAGTTTCATTTCGTTGCTGCGATAGCCATCAAATGCACTGCCGATCAACATGTGACTCGTCAATTCCATCTGACAGACCATGCGTACCTGGGGGAAACCGGTGTCGCCGTGCTGGTTGCTGGCCGAATCGTAGCGCGCTCGATTTTCGGGGGTGTCAGGCGTTCGCCAGACGACACCGTCGACGCCCAACAAGCGCAAACCGGCCCAAGTCGGATGGTTAGCTGCTTCATGCCAACTTTTCTGAGTCAGGTCGAAGACCTGTCGTACGGCTTCGCTACCGAGTCTCTGACGTGCCTGGACTACAGCGCTGGGGGCCACTAACGGGCGTTGACCCGGCAGCATGATGTTCATGCGACTGACCACATCCCACGCTGACATGCGCCGGAAGAACGCCATGGAAATCACGCACCAGAGCATCATTTCCAGCGGCAAGCGTCGCTTGCGCAGCGTCGCCACACCGGCCTGTTCAAGCGCCTGCTCGACCAGAGAAGGATCGAGCAAGGAATCCAATCCCTCGATTGAGTTTGGAGTGGAAGCGAAGTTGTGGGTCAGTTCCAGTGCCCGAGCGAGACGCATAAAAAAATCCGATGCCAGTACAGGCATCGGATTTTGATTTCTTGCGGCCAAAGGTCAAGCGAGATGGCTTAACTGATCGGCATTAACCGCAAGGGTGGTTTTTTCATCGCGCCGGCTTATTCGCCGCGATAGATGCAGCCGCTGGTGCAGGTCTCGTGGATGCGGATCGCACTGAGCTCGGGCAGCAGGGGTTTCAATTCATTCCAGATCCACTTGGCCAGCACTTCGCTGGTGGGGTTTTCCAGGCCTGGGATGTCATTGAGGTAGTTGTGGTCGAGACGTTCATAGAGCGGCTTGAAGATCGCCTTGATCTCCGAGAAGTCGCGAATCCAGCCGGTATGGGGATCCAGGTCGCCGCTCAGGTGGATTGCCACCTTGAACGAATGCCCGTGCAGGCGCCCGCATTTGTGGCCTTCCGGTACGTGGGGCAGGCGGTGGGCGGATTCGAATGTAAATTCCTTGAAGATTTCCACAGTGTTTTCAGCTCGGTCGATGTCTGGCAGGCGGCGAGTTTAACAGCTTGATTCGTTGCTGCGCATACCGTCCCTCTGTAGGGGGCGGCTTGCGGGTGAAATGTTGATGGCAGGTGGCGAGGGGGCTTGCTGCCGCTGGCGGTCTGACAGCCGACCACAATCTAACGGTCACCCCGCGATCCAACTGTAGGAGCTGGCTTGCCAGCGATGGCGGGCTGGCAGCTGACCTGGATGTTGGATCTGACCGGGTACATATCCGTTACTTGGGTAACGGCTGCTATGGGTTCCGCCCTTACGGCGGGTCACTTTGGAAAAGCCCCAAAGTAACCAAAGGGCTCTTGCCCCAACACTCGGCACCTCGCTCACGCTCGGTGTGCCCGTAATCCGACAGGTATTTGGGGGGCCGCCGCCCCGCGCCATCCATGGCGCGGGGCGGCTAAACCGGCATCCCTGCCGGTTTACCCCCCAAATCCCTGTCGAATTCCGGCCAGCGTGTTTGACGGGGCGCCTAAGATCAAAAGCGAGATCAAGAGCAAGATCAAAAGCTAGATCAAGAGCGGCTCGCTTCGCATCGTGGTTAGTGGGGAGGCGGGGGTTACAGGGGCTGTAGGCGCTCGCCCAATTGGCCGTTATCGGCCAACGCCAGGAACTCGTCTCCCAGCCGCTGGCTCTCGCTCATCGCAGTCTGCCAGTATTTGTTGCGGCTGGGGTCGTCGCCCATGAAGCGCTTGAAGTCGCTGCGGTCCGGAAGTTTGCCGTGGGGCAGGCGGGCCAGGTAGTCCTTGGACGGCGCCAGCAGTAACACGTCCTGCAGGCCCTGTTGGTTGCTGCGCCGCCACGGCAGGCCTTTGTCGAACCAGCCGGGGATGACTCGATCGGTGAAGTGGGGGTACAGCACGATGTCATCGCCGTGGTAGGGCAGGTCGAGGTGGTAATCCAGCAGGCCGCCATCGCGGTAGGTACCGGCGCCGGCGCCCGGCAGGTCGCGCACGCCTTGCATTACCATGGGGATCGAGCCCGACGCCAGCAGTGCCTGGCGCAGGTTGCCCAGTGCCAGGGGCAGGAAGCGTGAAGGGAAGTCCTTTAACGGATGCACGGGCGGCGCCTGGCGCGGGTCGTGGATGATCAGGCGTTCGAAATGCCGCGACAGCCGCGCGCGGCCTCGCAGGTTGTCGGCGATCACCGACGACAGGCCCAGCCCGAGGCGTCCACGGTGGTCATCGGCAAGCAGGCCATGGCTCTTGACCACCATGATATTGAGGCGGTAGTCCGGGTTGTCCAGCACCCGTGCATCGCGGCCGGCCAGCAGGTCGTCGAGCATGCGCTGGCAGCTCTGGCTGACCTCGGCCATGGTCACGCCTTTGGCAAAGCGTTGTTCGTTGTACAAGCGGCCGAGGTCCAGCAGGCCTTGAACCGGGTCGGGCAGGCAGGCGCTGGCAAACCGCCAGGAGCCGATGGACGCGCCGATCAGCGCCCGTTCCCGTGGCGCGCGGGGCAGCCAGTCGCCGAACAGTGCCAGGTCCAGACCCTGGATGCCCAGCGCCTTGGGGCCACCGGCCGCGCCGGGCAGGATGCCGACATCGGCAGGCTTGAGGCCTTGCTCACGAATGCGCGCAAAGGCGCGTTTGCCGGCCTTGAGGGTCAGGGCGGGAAACTTGATGTGGATGGCTGTCATACCGGTCTCTGGTCGAGCGAGCGGGGCATTATAGAAAATCTCGTGGGCAGTGGGGAAAAAGGCCTTGGCGGAAATTGCCATGGTGGCAATTCAGTTTCAGTTAAGTTGCAGGGCGTACGGTGCCTGGCGTAGGAAAACATCCTGTAACGGAGACATATCATGAAGCGCCTCACCGCTCTGGTCGCCACCGGTATCATCGCCCTCACGGCGACCCAGGCCCGAGCCGTGGACCCCGACAAACCACTGATAGTGCCGGCCACTGTTACTATTGTCGCCTTTGACCAACTGGAAGCTGCGGCCCTGGCCCTGCACCCCGGTTCGACACTGCTGGATACCGACCTGGACGAGGCCTACGGCAAGTACGTCTACGAGGTCGAATTGGAAGATGCCCACGGCATCGAATGGGATGTTGAATTGGACGCGCTCACCGGGCAGGTTCTCAAGAATCATCAGGATACGTAATGAAGGTAAATTTACGCGCCGGCAGTCGCGTGGCGCTGGTGCTCATGGCATTTTGCTCCAGCCTGGCGGCCCGCGACCTCAACCAGGATGAAGCCTTGGCACTGCGCCAGCAGGGGGTGATCCTGCCGCTGGAGCAACTGTTGCAGCAGGCCATGGCGCGCTATCCCGGCTCGCGCCTGCTGGAGGCCGAGTTGGAAAAGAAGCACGGCCAATATGCCTATGAAGTGGAACTGGTGACCACCGAAGGCGTGGTGCGCGAGATCAAGCTGGACGCGACCACCGGTGTGTTGATCAAAGACGAGGAAGACTGATGCGCCTGCTTTTGGTGGAAGACAACGTACCCCTGGTCGATGAACTGCTGGCCGGTCTGCAGCGCCAGGGCTATGCCGTCGATTGGCTGGCCGACGGGCGAGACGCCGTGTACCAGGGCCGAAGCGAGCCCTACGACCTGATCATCCTCGACCTCGGCCTGCCGGGCCTGCCTGGGCTTGAGGTGCTGGCGCAATGGCGCGCCGCTGCGCTGACCACGCCGGTCCTGGTGCTCACCGCCCGCGATTCCTGGGCCGAGCGCATCGAAGGGCTCAAGGCCGGCGCCGACGATTACCTGGCCAAACCCTTTCACCCCGAGGAGCTGCACCTGCGCATCCAGGCGCTGTTGCGCCGTTCCCACGGCCAGGCAAACCAGCCCACGTTGCAAGCCGCGGGCCTGCACCTGGATGAAGGTCGCCAATGCGTGCTGCGCGACGGCGCGGAGATCCAGCTGACCGCCGCCGAATTCCGCCTGTTGCGCTATTTCATGCTGCACCCCGAACAAATCCTGTCAAAAAGCCACCTGGCCGAGCACCTGTACGACGGCGAGACCGAGCGCGACTCCAATGTGCTGGAAGTCCACGTCAACCACCTGCGTCGCAAGTTGGGCCGCAGCGTGATCGAGACCCGGCGCGGCCAGGGTTACCGGTTTGGCGCCAGCCCTGCATGAGGTCGATCCAGCGACGCCTGAGCCTGGGGCTGATCAGCGTGATGGTGATCGTCGGCGTGGTGTTGGCGCAAACCAGCCTGTGGCTGTTCGAAGCCGGTCTGCAGCGCTACCTGGAAGCCGGCTTGCGCAATGACGCCGAAAACCTGCTGGTGGCGCTGGTGCGCGGGCCCAACGGCGTGCAGCTGGATGAGCAGCGCCTGTCGCCGGCTTACCAACGGCCATTTTCCGGGCACTACTTCCGCATCGATTTTGCCGACACCCACTGGCGCTCGCGCTCGCTATGGGACCAGGAGCTGCCGCGCCTGCCCGAGGTCGGCCTGAAAGGCAACCTGCAACTGGGGCCCGAAGGCCAGCAACTGCTGGTGCTGCGTTCGGACTACAAGCGTTTCGGCCAGCCGATTTCCATCAGCGTGGCCCAGGACTACACCCCGGTGCGCGAAAGCTTCCGCCTGATGCGCCAGATCGGCCTGGTGCTGGGGCTGGCGGCACTGTTGCTGGTGCTGGTCCTGCAACGTGTGACCGTGCGCCGGGCCCTGCGCCCGCTGGAAACCGCGCGCAACCAGATTGCCCAGTTGCAACAGGGCCAGCGTTCGCAACTGGACACCCAGGTGCCCCTGGAGCTGGAGCCGCTGGTGGCGCAGATCAACCACCTGCTGGCCCACACCGAAGACAGCCTCAAGCGTTCGCGCAATGCCCTGGGCAACCTCGGCCATGCGCTCAAGACCCCATTGGCGGTGCTGTTGAGCGCGGCGTCGAGCGAAGCACTCAAGGATCGCCCAGAGCTGAGCACACTGCTGCGCGATCAATTGGAGCAAGTGCAGCAACGCCTCAACCGCGAGCTCAACCGCGCCCGCCTGGCCGGGGAAACCTTGCCGGGCGCGTTGTTCGACTGCGAAAAAGAACTGCCCGGCCTGCTCGCTACCCTGAACATGATCCACGGTGAACACCTGGACCTGAGCTACCACGCCGCTCCCGGCCTGCAACTGCCTTGGGACCGAGAGGATTTGCTGGAACTGCTCGGTAATCTTTTGGATAACGCCTGTAAATGGGCGGATGCCGATGTGCGTCTGACCGTCACTGAGGCTGAGCGCAGCTACCTGTTGGCGGTGGAAGACGATGGCCCCGGCATTCCTGAAAGTCAGCGCGACCAAGTGTTCAGCCGTGGCGCGCGCCTGGATGAGCAGATTGACGGGCATGGTCTGGGGTTGGGGATCGTGCGGGATATTGTCGAGGTGTGGGGCGGGGTGTTGCAGTTGCAGGAAAGTGAGTTGGGTGGCCTCAACGTGCTGATTGAATTGCCCAAGCGCTGATGCAAAAACTGTGGGGGCCGGCTCGACGGCGATGGCGGCCTCACAGCCGACCACAATCTAACTGTCCCCCCGCGATCTAACTGTAGGAGCCGGCTTGCCGGCGATGGCATCAACCGGGTGCTTGATGGAGCGAGTTCTCTGCATCGCTGCGGTGCGGCGAGCCTTTTACAAACCATGAGCGAACGCCGGGCGGGTAGGTGTGAACTACTTGTGCATGGCCCATGGCAACCGGGAGAGGGGCAAGCTGTGGCCTTCCCATTTTTCCCGAGGCCTAGCCCATGCACTATGGTGCCCCCGTATCCACCGCGTTGACGCGTTTGGTGGACGCCCGCGATACCCCCTTACAAACCCGGCTGGCACGCCGTCTGGAAATCTTGAGCATCCAGTTGCTGGAACCGCTGGAGTCGCAACCGGGGTTCCATGTCTTCGTGCAGGCTGAGTTCGACCGGACGTTCAGTGATTTGGAGGAACCTGTCGACCTGTGCACCACGTTTATCAAGTCGGTCGCTAAAGTGCCGCCGAGCGCTGAGCCAGTTCCCACCCATGCGCCTGAAGCGGTGCCCCAGGGCCTGCTGGATAATATTCTGGTGCTGTGGCCCACGTTGATGGATGCGGTGGTGACGCGCCTGGCCGCCAAGGCGCCAGCGGACTACGCCAGCGCTGAAACCAGTCTGCATCGAGCGGCGGCGGATCAAGAGGGCCTGGTGCCGGTTTCTGGTCTGGACATCGCCGCGTTCGACCGCTTCCTCGACACCTTGGCCGAGGGGTTTCTCGGCGCGTTCAAACAGTTTCATGAGCGCTACTGGCAAGCGCCGCTCAGTGCCACGGATTCGCGTTCGCGCAAGCAGTGGCTGGTGCAAAAACGCGTGGAAATGCTCAAGGTCGAGGTCCAACTGCTCAAGGCCGATGGGGTACTGGCCCTGTCTGACGAGTTGCTGTTCGACCTCGTGACACGTCATCCCGATGCTGTGTCCAGGCAGCGTCTCGACGGGTATCGGCCGTGTGTCTACGGTGTGGCCATCAAGGACGAGCCAGGGGGGGATATTCCACTGTAAGGAGCGTTTGTCATCACGACCCGCGATCAGGATGACGACAAGGTGTTGCCCGTGGACGCCGTCAAGCCACCCCAGGTGCGCCCGGTTGAGTCACAGGCCAACGTGGGCGCCGTGCTGTTGTATCTGCCGGGCAGTGGCGTTGAAGGGTTCGATTCCTTGGCCAGCCTCGATCGAGAACTGCACCGACGTTTGCACAACAGTGCCGAGTCCAGCGATCTGCTTGCGCTGATAGCTTACAAGGACCAGGCGCACGGCTTGGCGATGGCTGAGCAGCCGGCTCGACAGGACCGTATTCGCTATCAGGAACGGTTGGAGTCAGTCTTCCTCTACAGCCTCGATGCGCTTTTTGAAAAGGCTCAGCATGACGTCGCTGACATGCTCGTGCGTTACCAGGACCCCGATAGTGGTGCCGAGATCGGCGACCTGCCACAGAGCCTGGAGCAGTTGGTGAGCGTGCGAGATACGTTCGGGGCTTCCAGCACCCTCATGGCCCGTTTGCAGAAACGGACCCAGGTGCAGATCAAGGACTTTCTCAAGGGGGCGCTCCCCGCCGACGTGCAGGCGTGGGAAGCTGCGACGCGCGCCTATTGCGATGCGTTGGTGAGTCTGTCCGAAGTGGACGGCTTGCCCGACCTGGTGCAGTTCAGTGACCCGGCGAAACTCCTGGAATACAGCAACACGCAAGTGCGCATCGTCCTGGAGGCCGAGCATGGCCTGACGGTGAACCCCGATCACATCATGGTCCACACCAAGGACTATGCGCCTCGGCAACCAGGCAGTTTTATTCCGGGCGCCAAGCCGCAGCCTGCGCCCCCGGGGACCCAGGTGTTCACGCTACACAAACGCTCGCTGACGGCGTTGGCCTTGGAAAATGTCAGCGGCCTGGAAGCCAAGTTTGCGGAGTATTCCGAGTTGACCGGGCAGGACGGCGAGCCCTATTCGGCCCTCACCACTGCACAGGTCAAAGCACTGGTGCGCAAGGTCAATATCGGCGACAGCTATGAGCGATTCTTGAAGGACCGCCTGGTGACGTCGTCCACGGCGCTTGCTGACCAATTGCACTATGTACAGCTGATGCAGTTGCAACTGCGGGCCGATGCCCTCGAAGCCAAAATGGCCGGCGATTTCCTGCCGGATCGTGCGGACCGTGGCTATCAATGGGTGATGAGCGTACTCGACTGCCCTGAAGATACCGACCAGCGGCGACAGGTCGAAGGGCACCGGATACTGGTGCAAGGCTTGAAGCTGCGGGGTGAGCGGGTGCGCGGAGTGCTTGTGTTCTCTTCGGCGTCCGCGAGCGTGTCGAACAAGGTGGTGTACACCGCCCAGGCGCCAGGGGGGCGCCGGTTCCACGAATACCCGGACACCTCGGCCCTATACCGCGACTTTATCAACCACAGTGCCTGGCGTGACTATTTGGTCGAGCGGGTTGCGCTGAGTGCGCGCCCACTCCTTCGCACCACCTTGCGCGGTCGAGTGAGTGCCGCGTTGATCATGCTGGAAAGAATTGCCGGTAACGTCCTGGAGGAGGCCTATCAACTGGAGGCGTCTGCCGTGATCAATCAGGCCGGCATGCAAACGACGAGCACCCAGGAAACCAACTGGGAAACCGCCTCGACGCTGCTGACGCTGGGCCTGGATGTCGTGTCTGTGGTGCTACCGATCAAGATCATGTTGCCGATCGGCCTGGCCCGCTGCGCGTTGTCGGTAATCAGTGCGGTAGAGGCCGCGCAGGCCGGGGACCGGGCAGGTGCCGCGCATTACGTGGTGCGCTCCATCGGCGAGCTGTTGGGGGCGGTGCTGGATGGCGCAATAGGCACTGCTTCCATACGCCGCCCCACTCCGGCCGGACTGGGGCTGAGCGCCAAGAAGGCGCTGGCGAAAAAGCCCGGCGGCGTCACGCCGCTCGACGGTTGGGAAGGCCAGGGGGTTTTTACCCGCAACGACCCGGTGTCCGGCGCCGCCCAGCATTTTCTCGAGGACAAGGGGCATTGGTATTCGATCTTCAGGGACAACGACAACACAGTGTGGCGGGTCAGGGATGCGCGAAAGCCTCACGCCTATCACCACGAGGCTATCCGCAGAAACAGCCAGGGCGCCTGGGAGGTTCGTTCACCTGCGCGGGGCTTGCGCGGTGGTGCGCCTGATCCAACCCCGGCCGAAGCGGCACTCATGGCACTGTACCCAGCGATGAGTCAAGCCGAGGCTCGGCGGGCATTTGATCTGTTCGCTTTCCCGCAGGGTGCTCGGCCCAACCTGGAAATGGTGCTAGTCCATCAACTGCGCACCACCGGCAGGGTTTCGGACGACTTCGTCAGGTTGTACCTCAACATCACTTCCCAGCAGTTTGTCGAGAGCTTGAGTGGGCTGCACGGACACACATCATCGGTTGCAGTGCCACTCGAGCCAACGCCGGGGCCTAGTCGCGCAAGCGTTATCGTGCCGCGTGAGCGTCCGGCACCCGAACCAACGCCGGGTCCCAGTCGGGGGAGCGTAATCGTACTCCGTGAACGTCCGGCAGCCACTCCCGAAAGCCCTTCCCATCAGCGCGTCGTGGGGTGGGCACAGGCCCTGGCGCCGGATGATCTGCAATTGATGCTCTCGCGGCCTAGAAGCGCGCGCCGTGCCGGTGCTGAGTCTGGGCAGGCGGCGACGGAATACATTGAAATAGATGGCTCATACTACCGGACCTTGCCCGATTCCAACGCTTCACGCACGGATGTGTTGGTTACCCCTTCTGAAGGGGTGCCGAGAACGTTTGCTCAATGGGAGCGGCTGTTGCGCCTGCAGCCACTCAACCAGCCGAGGGTCGCGGTATGGGTGAGTGACATTCGCCGATGGCAGGTCGTCTTGAACCTGCCTTTTAGCGGGCCAATGACGCCCTATCTCATGCGAGTATTTCGACAATTCACGCAACGTAGCATTACAAGCCTGGCCACGGCCTTGTTCGACCACGCCAACCCTCACGGCCTGACCGTTGGCGGGCACAGGCAGATGGCGAACATTCTGCAGGATTGGTCGACCTGGGAACGCGCCGGCGTACCGATGTTGGGGGACCCGTTGCAATTGATGACCCGGTTGCCACGCAGTAGGAATTCAAGCTGGTTTTTACGCGAGTTGCTGGGGCAGTTCTCGATCCTCTGGTTCCGGATTGATCGTATTCAGCGCACGTTGGTCGACAGCGTCCTGCGATCGCCCTCGGCCCACAGCATGCGGGCGATGATGCGGACGTTGCTCAACCGCAGCCGCTATGAAACCTTCGAAATGCCTGCCTCCAATGAACTGCTGTTCAGGCGACCGGGGCAAGACACTCTGTACTGGCTGACCCTGCATCTCCTCCAGAGTGAGCACATGCCGAGTATCGCCACCGCACCGCCGAGCCAGTGGGCGTTGCGGGGCAACCTGCCTGGGAACCTGCGCCCGATGCTCACTCGGGCGATCAATTCGGGGAACCTGGTGCAATTGGTCGGCGGCTTGCAGATGCTGGAGGGGCTGGTGGTCAGGCCGTTTATCTTCAGGCCTTGAGCCCCACCCCAGCGGGTTGTGCCGTGCCTATCTTGCGCAATAACGGCAACACCTGCGCACCCACATGAATCGCCTCTTCCAGATGGGGGAAACCGGACAGGATGAAACTGTCCACCCCCAGCTGGTGATACTCCTCTATCCGTTCCGCTACCCGCGCATAACTGCCCACCAGCGCGGTGCCGGCGCCGCCGCGTACCAGGCTCACACCTGCCCACAAGTTGGCTGAGACTTCCAGCTCCCGTGCGCCGCGCCCTCGGCCTTGCATCAGTTGTGTCTGGCGGCTCTGGCCCACCGATTCATACGCCGCCATCTGTCGTTGCGTGGCGAACCGTTGGCACTGCGCCCCAACCGCACCTTGAGCATCGCCCACCACGTGGGCACCACTCAAGCCGACACCGTGGTGTTCTTCTGCCATGGCGCTGGCGGCAACAAAGACCAATGGCGCCCGCTATGGCAGGCCCTCAAGGCCGAGGGCTACAGCCTGGTGGCCAGGCCCTGGCAGGGCAATTGCCGAATGCAGAGTTCCAGGTGCTGGAAGCCTGCGGTCACCAGTTGATGCTGGAGAGACCGGACGCCGTGCTGAAAGCATTCAACACACTGCAGACAAGGGTCTTATAACTCAAAATATTTTTGCTATGCGATTCAGCTATTGGATTGTTGATGAGGTAATGCATTTAATTCGGGACCTAACTCATTGTTGTTCGGAATAAATCAGCGCCCTGGCGCGTTGTAATGAGTCATCGTTCCGCCTTAGAGATCAGCCATGAGCAACCCCGAGCCCTTGGTCCGCCTGCGTGACCTGTGCAAGACCTTTGGTGCCCAACGGGCCCTCGATCAGGTCAGCCTGGATATTTACCCGGGCGAGGGCGTGGCGTTGCTGGGTGCCAAGGGGGCGGGCAAATCGACCCTGGTGCGCATCCTCAGTGGCACCCTGGTGCCGGATGCTGGTGAGTTGTGGGTCGATGGGCAACGCCAACGTTTTACCTCACCGTTATCGGCGCGCCGAGTCGGCATCGTCGCCGTGCACCAATGCCCTGACGACGCCATCGCCCCCGGCCTGAGTGTGGCCGAGAACCTGTTGCTCGATGAGCTGGGGCAGCCTGACGCAGACTTCCTGCTCAACCGCAAAAGCCTGCTGCAACGCGCCGAAGCCATTGCCGCCGGGCTGGGCCTGGACCTGCCGCTGCAGCACCCGGTCGAACGCCTCAACCCGGCGGACCGTCAATTGCTGGTACTGGCCCGCGCCTTTGCGCAACTGCCCAGGTTGCTGATCCTCGACGAACCCACCGCCGCCCTCTCGGAAGCCGACGCCGAACGCCTGCTGGGCCTGATCGACAGCCAGCGCGCACGGGGCGTGGCCATCCTCTACATCTCGCAGCGCCTGTCCGACCTGCAACGGGTCACCAACCGTGCGATTGTGTTGCAGGAGGGCCGGCTGACCAGCGACCTCAATACCCGGCACTTGCCGAGTGCGGCGTACACCTTGTTTGGCGACAGGGCCGAGCAGCCAGCGGTGACGCCCGACAAGGCATTGCCGGTGCCGTTTCTGGAACGCTTCACCCGGGCCGGGTTCATCCGCAACCGGGCGGAGGGGCGGGCGGTGCAGGAACAGGTGGCGGGGTTGGCCAGCAGCGTCGCGCCCGTTGACGTGACGGACCCGGCCAAGACCACGCCGCGCTGATCTCAAGGCAATTGCGGGTACACAATCAGCTCCAGATAGCCCTTGTAATAGCGCTTGCCACCTGGCGGTAATTGCCCCGCCTCGCGCATTTCACTGGTGCTGTTGACCCGCATCAGCACGCCCACCGAGCCACGCTGGCGGGCGGCCTTGAGCCAGGCCTGGACCGCTTCCAATTCCACTTTGCGATGTGCCGAACCCGCGTATTGCAAGCCATAGCGCAGCTCGCCCTCGGTGTCATACAGCGCCACGTCGGAACGATTCAGGCGCCAGGCCAGGGCGCTGGCACTCTCCAATTCATTGCTCAGCAGCGCTTGAGTCTGCTGCAGTTCCTCCAGGTGTTCGAGCACGAACTGGTCGGGCATTTCGTTATCGGCGATCCAGGCGGGCATGCTCGCCGGCAGCAATATCACCAGCAGGCCGATGCCCAGGGCGGGCATGGCCCACAGCGTCAACGGGCGGAACGCTTGCAGCAGGTTGGCGAGGATCCACACCAGCAACACGATAAAGGCCAGGGACAGGCTGAACATCTCGGCGTGGCTGTTGCTGTACAACGGCCGGGCGATTTGCAGGTAGATCAGGCCGATCATGGCGGCCATGCCGATCACGAAGTTGAGCAGGCCATTGAGGCAGATCGTGCGGGCTTTGTGCCGGTTGATCAGGTCCGTCAGGGTGTGCCCCATCAACAGCGCGAGGGGCAGCAGGCACGGCATGATGTAGGTCGGCAACTTGCCGTTGCTCAGGCTGAAGAAGCCCAGCGGCAGCAGCAGCCACAGGGCCAGGAAGGCGATGGCCGGCTGGCGCTTTTGCTGCCAGGTCGTGCGCAGGGTGCTGGGCAACAGCCCGGCCCAGGGCAGGCATGACACAGCAATGATCGGCAGGAAGAACCACCACGGCCGCACGTGTTGCGCGTTGTCGGCGCTGAAGCGGCGAATGTGTTCATTCCAGAAAAAGAAGCGCCAGAAGTCCGGTTCCTGGAGGTGGATCGCCAGTGCCCACGGCAGGCACACCACGACCGCTACCAGTATCGCCAGCGGGCCGTAGCGCAGCAGTTCGCCCAGGCGGCGTTGCCAGAGCATGTAGGGCAGGGCAATCAGCACCGGCAGCACCCAGGCCAGGAAACCCTTGGTCAAGAAACCCAACGCACAGGCCAACCCCACCACGGCCCAGGCCCACAAGCGGCCGCGTAGGGTGGTGCTGTCGAGGGCAAACCACAGGGCCACCAGGCTCAGGTTGACCCACAGGGTGAAAAGCGGGTCCAGGTTGGAATAGCCTGCTTGGCCAGCCACCAGGCCGAAGCTCAGGTAGAGCAGGGCGCAGGCGAAGCTTTTGCGCGGGTCATTCCACAGGCGACGGGCGATCAGGTAGGCGAGCAGCACGCTCAGGCCGGTGGTCAGCGCCGAGGCGATGCGTACACCGAACAGGTTCTGGCCAAACACCGCCTGGCCGAGGGCGATCAACCAGTAGCCGCCGGCAGGCTTTTCAAAATAACGGATCCCCATGAAGTGCGGCGCGATCCAATTGCCGCTCTGGAGCATTTCCTGGCTGATCTGCGCGTAGCGGGTCTCGTCGGGTATCCACAAGCCGTGCAGGCCCAGGGGCAGCAGGTAGAACGCGACAAAGGCCAGCAGTAAGACCGGCAGCGGTTTTAATCGAGTCATGCAAACGTCGCTCCCTGACGTTTAGTGGAAGAAGTTTGAACTAATAAAGTCGTAGAAGAAAAAGTCACAACGGTCACTGAATTGCAGGAAATATTCATGACGTCCTTAGTTAAAAGGCGCAACTAAACATGCCAGAGCAGGGCTGTCTTTTTGCTGAACAAACGGACAGGAAAGTGACTAGAGTTGTTTTAACGCGGCGGGCCAATCCGGGTTGTTGACGATGCCCAGGGTCTTGAATTTACCGTGGGGCAATACCTGCACGAACAGCGCGCTGCCGTATTGGGGGAAGGCGGCGTGGGGGAAGCCCAGGCTGTTTTCGAAGTCGGCAATGCAACCGCTGTGGGTGACGAACACCAGGTTGCGTCCGGGGGTTTTGTGGCTGAGCAATTCCTCACCCATGGCCGCGCCGCAGACGGCTTGCTGGCCGGAGGTCAACTCGTTTTTGCCGAACATGAAGCGCAGGGTCTGGGCGGTGCGGATGGCGGGGCTGGCCAGTACGTCGCTGCCCTCCATACCCAATGTTTTAAAGGCTTTGCCGAGGATCTCGGCCTGCTGGCTGCCGTGGATCGTCAGGCCTTCCACCGGGCCCAGGCATGGGTTGGTCGAGCGGTCGCAACGCTCTTCGTGGCGCACCAGCACGATCAAATCGCCGTCGCGCCAGAGGGGCAGCACGTGGGAGGTCAGCAGGCGATTGCCGACGCCCAGGTCCTTGGGTGAAGCGTGCCAGAGCAGGCTGGCGGCGAGCAGCAACGCCACCACCAGCATTCCCAGCCACAGCCGTTGCAGGCGCTTGATAAAGGCCCATCGCGAGCGCGGTTTGGTCAGGGTAAGGTCAACCACTTCATTCACCATGGGCAGTGTTGGCAATCTTGTATTAATTAGGCGCAACGGGTTGGCGAATGCCGCAGTGAGGCTGGAGGCTGTCACACGCCGGCTGTCTTTTCGCTGAACATGTTGCGGTTAAAAAGTTGTCAGGCGAGGCAACTAACAAGTTGCCGACGAATGACCCATGGCGGGTAATTTAAAGAGGCGTGGGTGGGCAGCCGGTGAAATCCATGTGAAAAATTTGCGTGGCGTGGAGCGCCAGCCGTTATTCTCGATTGCCGCCCATCAAACGAGTGTTGTCATGTTGCAGGTGCAAGGTGTGTTCAAAAGCTACGCCACCCCCCAGGGGCCATTGACGGTGTTGGCCGGTGTGGACCTGCACTTGGCCGAGCGCAGCAGCCTGGCGCTGATGGGCGAGTCGGGCAGCGGCAAGAGCACCCTGCTGCACCTGGTGGCCGGGCTCGACCGGCTGGATGGCGGCAGCATCCAGGTGGGCGAGCAGCGCCTCGACCAACTCAGCGAAGCGCAGCTGGCCCATTGGCGGCGCACCGAAATCGGCCTGGTGTTCCAGCAGTTCAACCTCATTGGCAGTCTGCGTGTCGAGGACAACCTGGCGTTCCAGGCACGCCTGGCCGGGCGGTTTGACCCGCAGTGGCAAGCGCAACTGGTTGAACGCCTGGGCCTGGGGGATTTGCTCAAGCGTTACCCTGAACAGCTCTCCGGCGGCCAGCAGCAACGGGTGGCGGTGGGGCGCGCATTGGCGTCACGGCCAGGCCTGTTGTTGGCTGATGAACCCACCGGCAACCTTGACGAAGCCACCAGCGACGAGGTGCTGCAACTGCTGCTGGACTTGTTGCGTGACAGCCCCACCAGCCTGCTGATGGTCACTCACAGCCCGCGCATCGCCGCCCGCCTGGACCAGCAGGTGGTGCTGCACCGCGGCCGTGTCGTGCCTGCGGGCGCCGCCTGACATGGCGGTGTTTCATTGGACCCTGCGCGCGTTGCTGAGCCACTGGCGGCGGCATCCCGTGCAATTTTTCAGCGTGCTCACCGGCCTGTGGCTGGCCACTGCGCTGCTGGTCGGCGTGCAAGCCCTGAACAGTCAGGCGCGTGACAGCTATGCCCGCGCCAGCCAACTGATCGGCGGCGAACCCCAAGCCAGCCTCAGTACGCCGGACGGGGCCAGTGTCGACCAAGCCGTCTTTGCCCAATTGCGGCGTGCCGGGTGGCCGGTGTCGCCGGTGGTACAGGGCCGCGTACAGCTCACGGGGCAGGCAGACGTGCGCCTGCAACTGATGGGCATCGACCCGGTGTCGTTGCCCGGCAGCGGTGCGGTGGCGGGGCAGCGTTTGAGCCAGGCGCAGATGCTGGCGTTTTTCGAGCCGCCGGGGCGTACCTGGATCGCGCCGCAAACCCTGCAGGCTTTGGGCCTGCACGAAGGCCAGCAACCGACCACCCTGAGTGGTCACACACTGCCGCCGCTGCAAGCCCAAGCAGATATGGCCCCCGGCCTGTTGCTCACCGATATCGGTTTTGCCCAGCCGCTGCTGGAGATGCCGGGGCGCCTGTCGCACCTGCTGGTGGACAAGGCGTTCGCCGCCGCCCAGCCCATACCGCCCACCGGGCTGCAACTCAAGCAGGGCGAGGACAATAACCTCGCGCGTCTCACCGAGAGCTTTCACCTGAACCTTGATGCGCTGGGTTTCCTGTCCTTTGTGGTCGGGCTGTTTATCGTGCACGCCGCCATCGGCCTGGCCCTGGAACAACGGCGTGGACTGCTGCGTACCCTGCGGGCATGTGGCGTCAGTGTGCGGATGTTGATCGCCAGCCTCAGCGTGGAACTGGGCGTGCTCTCATTGCTGGGCGGCGTGTTGGGTGTGGCCAGCGGTTACCTGTTGGCCAGCCTGTTGCTGCCGGATGTGGCCGCCAGCCTGCGCGGGTTGTATGGCGCCGAGGTGCCGGGGCAGTTGAGCCTCAGCCCGTGGTGGTGGGGCGCGGGGTTGGGCTTGAGCCTGCTCGGCGCTTTGCTGGCCGGCGCCAGCAGCCTGTGGCGGGCGGCGCGCTTGCCTTTGCTGGCGCTGGCCAATGCCCAGGCGTGGCATGAAGCCCATGGACGCTGGTTGCGTCGCCAGGGTGGGGTGGCCAGTGCGGCGCTGCTGACCGCGCTGCTGGCACTGTGGTTGGGCAACAGCCTGGCTGCCGGCTTTGTGCTGATGGCGGCGTTGCTGCTCGGCGCCGCCCTGGGGTTGCCGGTGGTGCTCAATGGCCTGCTCAAGGCGGTGTTGGGGCGCAGCCATTCGGTGCTCGGCCAATGGTTCCTGGCAGATTGCCGCCAGCAATTGCCAGCCTTGAGCCTGGCCCTGATGGCGCTGTTGTTGGCCCTGGCGGCGAACATCGGTGCGGGGTCGATGACGTCGGGGTTTCGTCACACCTTCAACAACTGGCTGGAGCAACGCCTCACCGCCGAGTTGTATCTCAACCCACAAACCCCGGCCCAGGCACAGCAACTCGGCACCTGGCTGGCGCAGCAAGCGCTGGTACGAACCGTGCTGCCCACCTGGCAGGTCGCCGTGCAGGTGCAGGGCTGGCCGGCGGACCTGTTTGGCGTGGTCGACGACCCGACCTATCGTCAGCACTGGCCGCTGCTGGAGGCGTCCCCTGAACCGTGGGACCAGTTGCAGCAAGGCGACACCCTGATGCTCAGCGAACAACTGGCGCGCCGGCTCGACGTGAGGTTGGGCGATAGCGTGAGCATTCCCACGCCCCAAGGTGTGTGGGCGCCAAAAGTGGTGGGGGTCTACGCCGACTACGGCAATCCCAAGGGCCATGTGCTGGTCAATGCCCAACACCTGTTGGCGCACTGGCCGACGCTGTCACCGGCGCGTTTCAACCTGCGGGTCGCGCCGGCGGATGTGGCCCCGCTGGTGCGCGAGGTGCAACGCGCCTTTAGCCTGGACGACAGCCGTATCATCGATCAGCAACAACTCAAGGGCTGGTCGAGCCAGGTGTTCGAACGCACCTTCGCCGCCACCGCCGCCTTGAACAGCCTGACCCTGGGCGTAGCCGGTGTGGCGCTGTTTATCAGCCTGTTGACCCAGAGCCAAAGCCGGCTCGGCCAACTCGCGCCATTGTGGGCGTTGGGTGTCACGCGTCGACAGTTGATGCTGCTCAACCTCGGCCAGACCTGGCTGCTGGCGGTGCTCACACTGATCCTGGCGTTGCCCCTCGGCCTGCTGCTGGCCTGGTGCCTGGATGCGGTGATCAATGTGCAGGCGTTTGGCTGGCGCCTGCCGTTGCAGGTGTTCCCATGGCAACTCGCGCAATTGCTCGGGTTGGCAATGCTCGCCACGTTGCTGGCTTCGGCATGGCCCCTGTGGCAGTTGTACCGCAGCCGTCCTGCGGACTTGTTGAGGACGTTTGCCAATGAAGATTAAGTACCTGCTGTGGACGTGCTTGTTATTGGCCGCATGCGAAAAAGTCCCGGCGCCACAGGAGAGCTTCGCCGGCTTGGGCAGTGACGCGGCAGACTTTGCCCAAGTGGTACCTGGCAAGGTGTTCAGCTTCCCCGAGGACCATGGCCCCCACGCCGGCTTTCGGATCGAGTGGTGGTACGTCACCGCCAATCTCAAGGATGAACACGGCAATGTATTCGGCGTGCAATGGACGCTGTTTCGCAATGCCCTCAAGGCCGGGCCCACGCAGGCGGGCTGGCAGGACTCGACGATCTGGCTGGGCCACGCCGCCGTGACGTCCGCCACCCACCACTATGCCGCCGAACGTTACGCGCGCGGTGGCGTCGGCCAGGCCGGGGCCCAGGCGGTGCCGTTCAACGCCTGGATCGACGACTGGAATTTCGCCACCCGCCCTGGCGCCGCCAGCAGCCTGGCGGACATGCAACTCAAGGCCAGCGGCGCCCAGTTTGCCTACGACCTGCACCTGACATCCAGCCGTCCACTGGTGCTGCAAGGCGACAATGGCTACAGCCGCAAATCCGACCAGGGCCAGGCGTCGTACTACTACAGCCAGCCGTTCTTCAGCGCCAGTGGCAGCGTCAGCATCGATGGCAAGGTGTATCAAGTCACCGGCCCGGCCTGGCTCGACCGCGAGTGGAGCAGCCAACCGCTGACCGCCAGCCAGACCGGCTGGGACTGGTTCTCCCTGCACCTGGACCGTGGTGAACAGTTGATGCTGTTCCGGGTGCGGCAAACCGACGGCGCGTCCTACTTGACCGGCACTTGGATTGATCCAGAGGGCCATACACAAACCCTGCACAACGCGGATATCCAACTGACGCCGCTGGAAACGACGGCCATTGAAGGGCGCAAGATCCCCACTCGCTGGTCGCTGAAAGTCCCCGGCAAGCAGCTGGATATCACCACCCAGGCCGTCAACCCGAACGCCTGGATGAACCTGAGTATTCCGTACTGGGAGGGGCCGGTGCAGTTCGACGGTGGGGTGGGTTACCTGGAAATGACCGGGTATTAGCGCGGTTTCCGTAGGCTCTATTTCTTCGCTGTGTAGGCAGCTTCCCAAATGTAATTCAGCCCCCCTGGACCTGTGTCCGGGGCGTAGGCGCTTGCTTATATTTCGACGCCATCTTCATCGCATCAGGGATGTGAAGCATGGCGCAGAGCTTTATCAACGAGCGCGCGACGGACTACCAGAGTTTGAAAAACCGGGTGATGGGCGGCGCCCTGAGCCGCCAGCGTTCCGCTCATTTTGATGTGCTGAACCGGCACCTGCGCCCCGGCTTGGTAGCGCCGGGGCAACTGGTGATTATTCCCGATAACCAGAGCTTGAATTGTTCGGTCGAGGAGGCCTGGTTGATGCGGCATGCCGAGCAGGTAAGTCGTCACTTGGAGAGGCGTGCAGCGGCCGGTACGGCAGTGATCGACAACTATGACTTGCTGCAGAGTTTCATGGCGAAGGGCTCGATTGGCATCGGCAGTGCGACGTCGGCCTGGGCGCGGCATCTGGATGAAGTAGCGCAAACATTGGAAGACATCGAGCGCTTGCATCAGCGGTTGAAAGACGGTGCTTTGGACAGGGCAGCGTTTATCCAGCAGCGCCAGGCGTTGTTCCGGCGGCTGGAAGTGCAACTGCAAGGCGCGGCGCGGTTGGGGACGGGGTTGCAGGGCAATGAGTCGTTGAAAAAGGTGTTGGGCCTGTCGACCAAGAGCTATCTGCATAAAGGTGAGATTGCGGGGTATGCGAAGCGGATGCGGGAGATTGCGCAGATGTCGAAGTGGTTGGGCAAAGGGACTTATGTGGGGTTGGCGCTGGATGTGGGGGTGGCGGGGTTGGAGATCAAGGAGGCGTGTGTGGAGGGGAGGGAGGCGCAGTGTAGAAGGGCGAAGTATGTGGAGACGGGGCGGTTGGCAGGTGGAGTCTCAGGAGCTGCCTTTTTGGGAAGACTCGGTGCAGGAGCCGCTCGAAGGGCATGCACAATGTTCCTAGGTATTCGCATGAAGGGAAAAGGTGAACTCGCCTGCGGAATAATCGGAGGCTCAGCGGGAGGGTATGTGGGAGGTGATAGGGTCGGTAGTGCTGGGGCGTTTTTGGGAGGAGAGATCATGGAAGTCGATGGGGATTTGATATTCCTACCTGACGGAGCATAACCATGGATTTTTTTCTCATCTACACCATCGTGGTATTTGTCGGGACGTTTGTTGTCTTGGGACTGATGATTTTTGCGGAATATGCAAAGCTCGATGAGGTGGAAAGTTATTTCTGTCAGAACGAAAGGGTTCAAGACAATAAGCGATTTTGGAGGCGAAACCAGTGGATCGACAGGCAATATCGCATGTTGCTTATTTCTGAGTTTTTCTCAGACTCAAAGCGCTATGTGGAAGCCGGTATTGTGACGGAGGCTGAATTAGCGGCAGTTCCTTTAGCGCTCAAGCGTTGGATGGTGTGGCCTTATAAAGTTGGCTATATCTGGGCCTTCGGGACGGCTGTCTGGAGCTTCTGGCGCTGGTGGTGTGACATCCCCATTCCATAGGAATTGATTTTTTTTCAAAAAATACTGTACATCCATACAGTCATATCCTACATTCCATCCCAGGTGACCGGATGTCACCTGAGCTTCACTTTTTAACTATGGATGGATAAAAAATGAAATCGAAAAAAGCCTTTATGCTGGGCGCGGCCATGGCGGCCTCCTGCTTCGTTTCGGCCTTCGCCCTGGCCGAGCAAACCCCTCAGAAACTCAGCGCCGAAGCGGTCAAACAGGCCGTGGACAAAGCGCTCAAATCCGGCGGCAAGCTGGACGCGGCTAAGGTGCCGGCCAGCCTCAAGCAAAAACTCCAGGCGGCCAAGACCGGTCAGTCCAAGGCCGTTACCCAGGCGGTCAAATCCGCGCCGTTCAACAGCGTGGTCGGCGAGTTGAAAAAGCCGAGCCAAGTCGAGCCGAAAAGCGCCGCCGTCGCTGACTTTGTACCGCTGTTCCCCACCTTGGATATCAACACCCTCTACACCATCAACGGTGTGGCCCAGGGTGAAGAGTTCGCGTACCACTTCAACCTGGCGCAGAACGCGCGAATCCAAGTGCAACTGGTCAACCAGAGCGCGGGCACCGACATGTCGTTGACCTTGTTCCAGGACGACGGCCAGGGCAATTTGAGCGTGGTGGGCTCCTCTGATGCGGCGGGCAATGCCGATGAGTACCTCAACGGTGTCCTGCCGGCCGGTGATTACTATTGGTACATGGTCGCCAAGGTCGCCAACAATTCGCAGTTCAGTTTTGGCGTGGCGGTGGACACCAACATCGATGCCTACGAGCCTAATGACACGCCACAAACGGCCTTTGTGCTGCCGGACTCGATGAACAAGGTCACCGGCAACCTCGACAACGCCAACGATGTCGACTACTTCGACTTCAAGGCCGTCCGTGGCCAGAGCGTGAGCATGTACCTGGCCGGTGACGCGAGTGGCAGCCGTAACCAGTGGATTTTCGACCGTTTTGATGGCGTCAACTGGGTTACGGTTCCTGCTGGCTCGACCTCGACCTACCCGAGTGTCACCCCGGGCACCACCGTGAAGGTGCGTGTGCGGGCCAATCCGGCTGTGGTTCAGGACCCGGCCAAGCACTACCAACTGAGCCTCGGCTCCACGCCGCGGCTGAACACGTCGGATGTGAAGGGTGACAACGTCGTGCGGGTACCCGCGTCGATATTCTGGATGGCGACCCAGGCCGCACGTACGGTGAACTGGACCACCAACTGGTCCGACTCCACGGGTGCACCGCTGCTGGGCGTTACGCCGGTGCTGCGCATCGATAAACACTTCGAAGGTGCCGATTTCAATTGGACCGACTTCAAGGCCACCACCAACAGTGCGGGTAACTCCCTGGCCAGTGCGGCTATCGGTGACTGCTTTGGCGAGTACCGTGTGCAGTATCCAGACAGCAGCACCGGTGTGACGTACACCTGGGACACCACCTTCAACTTCGGCGGCTGGCGTATCGAGTTGGATGAGTTCCCTGGTGTGGGGGTGGGAGGCGAGAATGTGCCTTACGTAACGTTCGGGCATATCTGCACCCAGAACATCGTTCACTGATACAACGGTGTCAGTGAAGAGGGGCAGCCTGACGAGGCTGCCCCTTTTCTATTCCCCCGCCAATGCCAGCGCCAACGGCAATCGCGCCATGCTCGTGCTCTTCAATGAACCCAGGTACAACCAGTCGCCATACTCGCGCGCGGTGGTGATGGGTGAGTAGTTGCCGGCACTGCCATCCTGCAGGTTGGCGATGACCTTACCCTCAGTGTCCAACCCCAGCACAAAGGCTTTGCGCTCGATGGGCTTGGGCACCACCATCAGCGCGCGCACCATTACCTTGCGCAGCAGAGGGTAGCCGGCAAAGCTGTCCAGCAGCGGATTGCGCGGCGAGTAGAGCGCCACCCAGAAGCGGTCCTGCCCGTTGAAGCTGAGGTTGTCCGGCAGGCCCGGCAGGTTATCGATAAACAGATCATGGGCGCCGGCGCGCTCACCTTTGAGCCAGTAACGGCTGATGCGATAGGCACCGGTCTCATTCACCAGCACGTAGTGTTCATCCGGGCCCAAGGCGACGCCGTTGGCGAATTGCAGTTGGTCCAGCAAAACCTCGGTGGTGCCGTTGCTGAAGTCATAGCGCAACAGCCGACCGTCGCCGCCGTGCTCAATCACTGCCTCACCGTCCTGGCCGTAACCCCAGCGGCTTGAGGCGTCGCTGAAATAGGCATAACGCCCGCTGGCGTCCACGGTCACGTCATCGGTGAAACCCAGGGCGACGCCATTGGCGCTGGTGCTCAGGGTAATGAGTTGGCGATCGGTCTCCAGCGCCAGCAAACCCTTGACCCCATCGGCAATGATCAGGCGCCCATCCGGGTGCAGCGCCATGCCCAAGGGCCGCCCACCGGTGTTGGCCAGCACCTCCAGGCTGCGGCTGTCGGGCGAGGTGCGGATGATGCGTCCGTCATGCAGGCCGCTGATCAGGTAGCCCTGGGCATCCAACAGCAAGGCCTCGGGCCCGGCAATGTCCTGGGCGCCGATTTTCTGCACGCCTTTGAGGCGCTGGTTCTCGGCATAGGGGCCGTCTTTCATCGAGGGGGCCTTGGGCGGCGCCCAGTTCACCGGCTGGACTTTGGTGGGCATCAACAGCAAAAAGGCGATTACCGCCAGAAACAGCAAGAACAACAGATGACGCAGTTTTTTTGGACGGGTACTCATGACGATTCCTGGTTGTCGTGGCTGCGCGGTTCCCAGTGCAGGGTGCCGAACAGGTAATCCATTAGCGGGAGGACGATATTGAAATTGCGCCCCTGCATCAGCTCACGGCGGTGATGCAGGGCGTGCAGTTGGTGCATCTGGCGCAACCACGGCAGGCGCGCCACCGGATGATCGGCGGGCAGGTGCTCGCAGGCGTGAAACACTTCGTAAAGCAAATAACCGAGGATCATGCACCCGGCGAACAGCCCGGCAACGTTGGGGCTCCAGTGCTTGAGCAGCCACCAGGCGGGCAGGGTGATTGCCAGGCTGTGCAGCACGATCAGCCAGGCTGGGAACAAGATCACCCGCCAATCCCGGGGGCTGTCGTAGGTCATGTGGCCAGGGGTGAAGAAGCTGTGATGATCGCCGGTGTGGCGCGCATAAAACAGCCGGGCCAACCCGTGTTTATGGTGGCCGAGGTGGCGGTGGACCAGGTAGATGCAGAGGTTGAAGAACACCAGGGTCAGCGGCACGGTCAGCCATTGCACAGCGCTGATCTGATGGGTGGATGACCAGGCCAGGGCGATGCACACGATGCCGTAGCCGAACACGAAACTGGCGTGCAGCCAAGGGTTGTAGTGAGGCGCGACAGTGGCGCGGTAACGGGCGCGGAAGGTCTCGGTGGGGTGGTCCATGGCGGGTTGCTCGGTGTTTTTTTGTTGGAAAGTGAGCTTAGTTGGCGCCAGGGAATGTGCGAGTTTTTGCAGGCAGCGCCGCTCCCACATTTTGATCGCGACCGACCAGCGGCCCCTTGCGCCCCTCTTATTTACTTGCTAGTTTCTCGCAAAATGTTAACGATAACATTTGCTCTAAAAATAAAAACAAAACAGAGAATCACGCCATGAAAATGCTCCCGAAAACCCTGTGTTTATTGGCTGTAAGCATCACCCTCGGCACCGCTGCCCCTGCTTTTGCCGACGCTGCAAAGCCGATCCGCATCGGCGCGTCCTTCCAGGAAATCAACAACCCATATTTCGTCACCATGAAAAACGCCCTCGAAGAAGCCGGGGCGACCATCGGCGCGAAATTGATCATCACCGACGCCCGTCACGACGTGTCCAAGCAGGTCAGTGACGTCGAAGACATGCTGCAAAAAGGCATCGATATCCTGCTGATCAACCCCACCGATTCGGTCGGCGTGCAGTCGGCAGTCAAATCTGCCCACGCCGCCGGTGTCGTGGTCGTCGCGGTGGACGCCCAGGCGGACGGCCCGCTGGACTCCTTCGTCGGCTCGAAGAACTTCGACGCTGGCTTCCAGGCCTGTGAATACCTGGCCAAGCACATCGGCGACAAAGGCAATATCGCGATCCTCGACGGCATCGCCGTGGTGCCGATCCTGGAGCGTGTTCGCGGCTGTAAAGAAGCCGTGGCCAAGCACCCGGACATCAAGATTGTCAGCATCCAGAACGGCAAGCAGGAACGTGACCAGGCGCTGACCGTCACCGAGAACATGTTGCAGGCCCAGCCCACCCTCAAGGGCATTTTCAGCGTGAATGACAACGGATCGCTCGGCGCGCTCTCGGCCATCGAGGCCAGCGGCCTGGACGTGAAGCTGGTCAGTGTCGACGGCGCGCCCGAAGCCATCAAGGCGATCCAGAAGCCCGGCAGCAAGTTCATCGCCACCTCGGCCCAGTACCCGCGCGACCAGATCCGCCTGGCGCTGGGCATTGCCCTGGCCAAGAAGTGGGGCTCGCAGGTGCCGGCCACCATCCCGGTGGATATCACCCTGATCGACCAGGCCAAGGCCAAGGATTTCAGCTGGTAAATCGCCCAGGCCCCACGCCTACCGTGGGGCCCAGGTCATCCTTCTGAATACGAGGTCGGCGGTATGAGCAGTCTTCTGAAGCTGGAAAACATCTGTAAGCGTTACCCGGGCGTACAGGCCCTCAAGTCCATCAACTTGCAAGTCGAGCGCGGCGAGATCCATGCCTTGCTCGGGGAAAATGGCGCGGGCAAATCGACGCTGATGAAGATCCTCGGCGGCGTCGAGCATCAAGACGAGGGCCAGATCCTGATCGACGGCCAGCCCCGGCAGTTCGCGACCTACCGTGATGCGATTGCCGCCGGCATCGGCATTGTGTTCCAGGAGTTCAGCCTGATTCCCTACCTCACGGCGGTGGAAAATATCTTCCTTGGCCATGAGTTGAGCAACCGCTTCGGCCTGCTGCGCAAGCGCGAAATGGTCGAGGCCAGCGAGGCGTTGTTCAAGCGCCTCGGCGTGACCATCGACCTGCAATGTGCGGTCAAGCACCTGAGCGTGGCCGAGCAGCAGTTTGTCGAAATCGCCAAGGCCCTGGCCCTGGATGCGCGCCTGTTGGTGCTGGATGAACCCACCGCGACGCTGACGCCCAGCGAGGCCGAACTGCTGTTCGAGATCATGCGCGAGCTCAAGCGCCAAGGCGTGGCGGTGATTTTCATCTCCCATCACCTGGAGGAAATTTTCCAGGTGTGTGACCGCATCAGCGTGTTGCGCGACGGCGGCAATGTGGGCGTTACCGATGTGGCTGACAGTGATATCGACCGGCTGGTCGAGATGATGGTCGGGCGCCGCCTGGAATGCAGTTTTCCACCCAAACCGAACACCGAGCGCGGCCCGCTGTTGCTGGAGGTCAAGGACATCCAACTGGTGCGCAACGGCCCGCACAACAGCTTCCAGCTGCACAAGGGCGAGATCCTCGGCTTTGCCGGCCTGGTCGGTTCTGGTCGTACCGAACTGGCCCTGGGCATGATGGGCGCGCTGCCGTCGGTGAGCAAAGACGTGTGGCTGCGCGGTGAAAAAATCACCCTCGACGACCCGGCCCAGGCCCTGGCGCATGGCATCGGCCTGCTGCCGGAAAGCCGCAAGAGCGAAGGGCTGATCACCGATTTCAGCATTCGCGAAAACATCTCCCTGAACAACCTGCCCAAGTACCAGAACGCCTCGGGCCTGATCGACAAAAGCCGCGAATGCGCCAGCGTCGAGGGCCTGATGAAACAACTGTCGATCAAGGCGCCCAGCAGCGAAAGTCGGGTGTTCAACCTCAGCGGCGGCAACCAGCAAAAGGTTGTGATCGCCCGCTGGATCAACCACCACTGCGACGTGCTGGTGTTCGACGAACCCACCCGTGGCATCGACGTGGGGGCCAAGGCGCAGATCTACGCGCTAATGCGCAACCTCACCGAACAGGGCTACGCAATCATCATGATTTCCTCCGAATTGCCGGAAATCATCGGCATGTGCGACCGCGTTGCCGTGTTCCACAAGGGCGCCATCGTCAAGCTGCTGGAAGCGTCCGCCGTCAATCCTCAAGAGGTCATGCGCCATGCAACAGGGGGCTCAAGTGAATACGTCCATTAGTACCGGCGACAACAGCCGGCTGCGCCTCAACCTGGCGCGGCTGGTGCGCTCGCCGGCCTTTTACCCGTTCGTGGGGCTGGTGGTGGTGACCCTGGTGATGATCCTCGCCAGCGACACCTTCCTGACCGCCAGCAACCTGTCGAACATTGCCCGCCAGGTGTCGATCAACGCGATTATCGCGGTGGGCATGACCTGCGTGATCCTCACGGGCGGCATCGATTTGTCGGTGGGGCCGGTGATGGCGTTGTCCGGCACGCTCACGGCCGGGTTGATGGTCGCTGGCCTGCCGCCCGGCCTGGCGATTGGCGCGGGGATGTTGATCGGCGTGGCCTTCGGCATCGGCAACGGCCTGTTCGTCGCCTACCTGCACATGCCGCCGATCATCGTGACCCTGGCGACCATGGGCATCGCCCGTGGCCTGGGCCTGATGTACACCGACGGCTACCCGATTTCGGGGTTGCCGGAGTGGTTTGGCTTCTTCGGTCGCCAGAGCCTGTTCGGCATTGAAGTACCCATCCTGATCATGCTGATCACCTACGCCGCCGCCTATGTGCTGCTGCAACACACGCGCATCGGCCGCTACATCTACGCCATCGGCGGCAATGAAGAAGCGGTGCGCTTGTCCGGCGTGCGCGCGGCGCGCTTCAAGTTGCTGGTGTACGGCATCAGCGGCCTGACGGCGGCGATTGCCGGGCTGGTACTCACCTCACGCTTGATGAGCGGCCAACCCAATGCCGGCGTGTCGTTCGAGCTGGATGCGATTGCCGCCGTGGTGCTCGGCGGTGCGTCGATCGCCGGTGGGCGTGGCGTGATCGTCGGCACCTTGCTTGGCGCCATGCTGCTCGGCGTATTGAACAACGGACTGAACATGCTCGGCGTTTCGCCCTACGTCCAGAGCGTGATCAAGGGCGGGATCATTTTGCTGGCGATTTTCATCAGCCGTCAGCGCCATAAATAAACTCAAGACAGGACCTAACACCATGGACAAGCACACCGAAATGCAAGCCGTCGTTTGCCACGGCCCCAAAGACTATCGCCTGGAGCGCATCGGCAAACCCCAGGCGCGCGCCAATGAACTGGTGATCCGCATCGCTGCCTGTGGCATTTGCGCCAGTGACTGCAAGTGCCACTCCGGCGCGGCGATGTTCTGGGGTGGCGACAACCCGTGGGTCAAGGCGCCGGTGGTGCCGGGGCACGAGTTTTTCGGCTATGTGGTGGAAGCGGGCGAGGGCGCCGAAGAGCACTTTGAAGTCGCGGTAGGCGACAAGGTGATCGCCGAGCAGATCGTGCCCTGCGGCAAGTGCCGCTTTTGCAAATCCGGCAATTACTGGATGTGCGAAGTGCACAACATCTTCGGCTTCCAGCGCGAAGTCGCCGAAGGCGGCATGGCCCAGTACATGCGGATCCCCAAGACCGCCATCGTGCACAAGATTCCCGAGTCGGTGTCGCTGGAGGACTCGGCGCTGGTGGAGCCGATGGCGTGTTCGATCCATACCGTCAACCGTGGCGATATCCAGCTCGACGACGTGGTGGTGATCGCCGGCGCCGGTACCCTCGGCCTGTGCATGGTCCAGGTCGCCGCGCTGAAAACCCCGAAGAAACTGGTGGTGATCGACATGGTCGACGAGCGCCTGGAGCTGGCGAAGACATTCGGCGCCGATGTGGTGATCAACCCGTCGCGCGACAACGCCCGCGAGATCATCAACGGCCTCACCGACAACTATGGCTGCGACGTCTACATCGAAACCACCGGCGTGCCGGCCGGCGTGACCCAGGGCCTGGATTTGATCCGCAAGCTCGGGCGCTTTGTCGAGTTCAGCGTGTTTGGCGCCGAGACCAGCGTCGACTGGTCGATCATCGGTGACCGCAAGGAGTTGGACGTACGTGGCGCGCACCTCGGCCCGTATTGCTACCCGATCGCCATCGACCTGTTCGAACGCGGCCTGGTGACGTCCCAAGGCATCGTCACCCATGATTTCCCGCTGGACGATTGGGCCGAAGCCTTCGAGCTGGCCAACTCGACCAAATCGATCAAGGTGCTGCTGAAGCCGGTGGTCTGAGCATGAATTACGTGATGGGGGTCGACATAGGAACCCAGAGCACCAAGGCGCTGCTGGTGGATGCCCAAGGCACGATCATCGCCCAGCACAGCCAGGGGTATCGTGTGGATACCCCGAAAGTGCGCTGGGCCGAGCAATGGCCGCAGGTCTGGCTCGATGCGGTCGAGGCGTGCGTGGCGCAGTGCATGGCCAAGGCCGGCGTGGCCAAGGATCACGTGAAGGCCCTGTGCATCAGCAGCCTGTATGGCGGTTCGGGGATTGCGGTGGATGCGCAGCTCACACCGCTGCACCCGTGCCTGATCTGGATGGACCGCCGCGCCGGCGAGCAGGTGGCCTGGGTGCGCGAGCACGTGGACCTGGAGCGGTTGTTCGCGGTCACCGGCAACTCGGTGGACAGTTACTACGGCTTCACCAAGATGCTCTGGCTCAAGCAGCACCAGCCAGAGGTGTGGGCGAAAACCCGCTACTTGCTGCCCCCCAACAGCTACATCAACTGGTGCCTCACCGGGGAGCTGGCGGTGGACCATAGCAGCGCCGGCAATATCGGCGGTGTCTATGACGTAAAGGCGCGCAGCTGGTCTGCCGAGATGCTCGATGCGCTGGGCATACCGCACACCATGATGCCGGAGCGCCTGGTGTATTCCGGGGAAGTCGTCGGTGGGTTGCTGGAGGGTTGGGCTGCGCGTCTGGGCCTGCAGGCTGGCACACCGATTCTGGCTGGTGGCGTCGATGCGGCCATGGCAACGCTGGCCGCAGGGGTGACGCAGCCAGGCAATCACGTGGCAATGATCGGCACCAGCATGTGCTGGGGTTACCTCAATCAGCAAGTGGATGCACACCATGGCTTGGTGAGCATGCCCCACGTCTACAACGGTCACCGTGACCTGTACATCTTTGGCGGTGCGATCACAGCCGGTGCGTCGGTGAGCTGGTTTCGCGAGCAGTTCTGCCAGGCCGAGGAGCAGCAGGCCAAGGCCATCGGCCAGGACAGCCTGGTGCTGCTGGAGCAGCGCGCGATGACGATTGCGGCGGGCAGCGAAGGCCTGTTGTTCCTGCCGTACCTGATGGGTGAACGCAGCCCGGTGTGGGATGACCGCGCCAGTGGCAGCTTTGTCGGCTTGAACCTCTACCACAGCCGCATTCACCTGTATCGCGCGGTGCTGGAGGGGGTGAGTTTTGCCCTGCGCCACAACATCGAAGCGGGCACGCGCGGCGCGCATTCCCTGGACCCACGCTTGATCGTGGTCGGTGGGGCGAGCCATTCGGACCTGTGGATGCAGATCATCGCGGATGTCACGCGGTACCCGGTGTACACCATTGTCCAGGAGGTGGAAGCGGCGCTGGGCGCGGCGTTGCTGGCGGCGCACACGGTGGGGTTGGTGAGTGATGGGGAGATGGACAAGGGGTGGGTGCAGTTGGCGTTGCGGGCTGAGCCCAAGGCGGAAAATGTCGAGGCGTACGACCGTGCGTTCGGCGAGTACCTGAAGCTGTATCCGGCCCTGAAACCGATCATGCACAGCCTGCAATCCCACTGACCCAACACGCCCCAAACCTGTAGGAGCTGGCTTGCCAGCGATAGCGATCTCACGGACGCCATCGCCGGCAAGCCGGGCTCCTACAAGGGGATCTCCATTGTTTTTGAGATGTGAATTCATGAACGCAGCTTTTGACTTCACCCACCAACGCATCCTCGTCACCGGCGCCAGCAGCGGCATTGGGCGCGAAATCGCTTTGCAACTGATCGCCAGCGGCGCCGACGTCTTCGCCCTCGGCCGTGACGCGCAGGCCCTGGCCCAACTCGGTTGCCACACCCTGTGCCTGGACATCGCCGACAGCGCCGCCCTCGACAACGCCTTGAAGGACCTGCCGCCGCTGCACGGCCTGGTCAATTGCGCCGGCATTTCGCGGCTGGAGCCTGCCGCCGCCATCAGCGCCGACGCCTTCGACCTGGTGATGCAAGTCAACGCCCGCGCCGCCGCCCAGGTCAGCAGCCGGGTAGCGGCGAAAATGATCGAAGCACACATCGCTGGCAGTATCGTGAATGTCTCCAGCCAGGCCTCGCTGGTGGCCCTGGACGATCACCTCGGCTACTGCGCCTCCAAGGCCGCGTTGGATGCGATCACCCGCGTGCAGTGCGCCGAGTGGGGCCGCTTCGGCATTCGCGTCAACAGCGTCAACCCGACGGTCACGCTCACGCCGATGGCGGCCATGGCCTGGTCCGAGCCGGCCAAGCGCGACCCGGCGCTTGCGGCCATTCCACTGGGGCGTTTTGCTGAAACCGTTGAAGTGGCGTTGCCGGTGCTGTTCCTGCTGAGCAGCGCCGCCAGCATGATCAGCGGCGTCAGCCTGCCCATCGACGGCGGCTACACCAGCCGCTAGCCGTTTTCCAACTGGCCGGCGATCACCACCTTGTCCCGTGGCTTGTGCGGGTCTTCGAGGCGGTCGAGCAGCAGGCGTACCGCGCTGCTGCCGGCCAGGGATGCATCGTGGGCCACGCAGGCGATGGGCACGCCGAAGATATCGGCGAAGGGCAGGCGGTCGATGCCGCAGATGGTCAGGCTGTCGTGGGGAATGTTGTGCATGCGCAACGCACGCAGGGCGCCCAGGGTGATCAACTGGTTGAAGCCCATGATCGCGTCTGGCGCCGAGTGTTCGGCCAGGTAGTCGAGGGTGTGCAGGTAGGAGGGCATCAGCGTGTAGTCGCCGGCCTGCACTTCGACCTGCACCTGAGGGTGTTCGGCCAGCACTTCGCGCAGGCCCTTGAGGCGTTCGACGGTGATGCGCGAGTGCTCGGGGCCGGTCAGTACCAGCAGGCGCCTGAGGTCGGGCGTCTGGCGCAGCAGGTAGTGCGCGGCCTGGATGCCGCTGTGGTAATTGTCGAGCACCACGCGGCTGAACGGGCTGTCGTGGATCGTGCGATCGAGCAGCACCACCGGCGTCTTGCCGTTGCCCAGGCGTTCGAGGTAGTCGGGCTGGTAGCTCGGCTCGTCGGAGACCGGCGACAGGATGATCCCGGCCACGCGGTAGCCCAACAGGGTATCCACGGCTTTGCTTTCCAGCTCTTCCAGCTCGTCGGTGTCCACCAGCATGATGGTGTAGCCGTGTTTTTTCGCCTCGCGGGAAATCGCCTTGATCATTTCGCTGTAGAACGGGTTGTCCACCGAGGCGGTGATCACGCCGATGATCAGGCTTTCACTGCGCTTGAGCCCGCGCGCGAAGGCATTGGGCACATAGTCCATTTCCCGCGCCACTTCGAGGATGCGCGCCAGGGTGGCCGGCTTGACCAGGTCGGGTTTGCTCAGTGCGCGGGACACCGTGATGGTGGTCATGCCGACCCGTTTGGCGATGTCGCTGATGGTGACGGACTTTTTCTTGTTCATCGGTAAGGCTGCAAAAGGAAACACCCGCAGGCTAGCATGCGCGCAGGTATAGGATGATTCAAATCAACGGGTCCCAGCGCTGCGACCAGTCACTTTCGGCCTTGACCACCTCACGCAGCAACGCCAGCGCCTGTTGCAACACCGCCGAATCCCGCGCCCGTGAATACACTACAAAGGTGGGGAAGTTGAACTCCGGCGCCTTGGGCACGCGCTGCATCACGCCGCTGTCGAGGTAGCTTTGCACCACGCGGGTACGGAAATAGCCGGCGCCGCCGTTCTCCAGGATGTACTGCAGCGCCAACGGGCCGAGGTTGAAACTCAACGCGGCGCGTGCCTTGTCGGGCAGGGCGGCGTCATGCTGCTGGCGAAAGCCCGGCCCCCAGTCGATATACACGTAGGGGGCCGGGTTGCTCACCAGTTGCACCAGGATCAGTTTTTCTTCCAGCACCTGCTCCACTTGCAAGCCGGGCCAGTATTGCGGCTGGAACACCAAGGCAGCGTCGAGCACGCCCAGTTCCAGCTGGCGCAACAGGTAGTCGCCTTCGCGCACTTCGGTGCGCAGCGCATAGCCGGGGATGTGTTGGCGCAGGGCCTGGGCCCAGCCGAGCATCAACGGGTTGCATAGGCTGACCTCGCCGCCGATGTGCAGCACGTTGCGGTAGCCATCGGGCAACGGCAGGTCGCGTTTTGCGGCTTCCCAGGTTTGCAGCAATTGGTTGGCGTATACCACGAAGGCCTCGCCGTCGGCGGTCAGCCTGGCGCCGGCGCGGTTGCGCACGAACAGTGTGCTGCCTAGCTGGCTTTCGAGGCTTTTGACCCGCGCGGTGATGGCGGTCTGGGTGACGTGCAGTTTCTCGGCGGCTGCGGCCAGGCTGCCGCAGCGGGTGATTTCGAGGAAGGTGCGTGCCAGTTCGATGTCCATGAAGCCCCCGGGGATGAATGGGGGACAGTGTAATGGAATGTGGTTGAAACTGTGGGAGGGGGATTGGCTGCGATGGCGGTGGTGATGTGGACATATCCGTTGTTTAGGTAACGGCTGGTATGGGTTCCGCCCTTACGGCGGGTCACTTTTGGAAAAGAGCCCCAAAAGTAACCAAAAGGGCTCTTGCCCCAACACTCGGTACCTCGCCTAGGCTCGGTATGCCCGTAATCCGACAGGTATTTGGGGGGCCGCCGCCACGCGCCATCCATGGCGCGGGGCGGCTAAACCGGCATCCCTGCCAGTTTACCCCCCAAATCCCTGTCGAATTCCGGCCAGCGTGTTTGACGGGGCGCCTAAGATCAAAATCAAAAGCACGGCGGCCTGGTAGCCGACCTGAGTGGTTAGATCTGTAGGAGCCGGCTTGCCGGCGATTGCGGTGTGTCGGTGACGGGTGAGGTGTCTGACACGGCGCTATCGCCGGCAAGCCGGCTCCTACAGGGAGTGCCTTTCAGGTTGGGGTTTGTGGGGCTTGGAGGTGCTGGGTCGGGAAGGCCTTCGCGTAGGCGTGGCAAACCCGCAACACCTGTTCGTCGGCAAAACGCGCGCCTACTACATGCAAGCCCACCGGCAAGCCGTTCGCTGCCAACCCACACGGCACCGAGGCTGCCGGTTGCTGCGTCAGGTTGAAGGGGTAGGTGAACGGTGTCCACTGTGTCCATTCCTGCAAACCCGAACCCGGTGGCACGTCATGCCCGGCATCGAACGCGGTGATCGGCATCATCGGCGATACCAGCACATCGTAATGCTCATGGAACGCCGCCATGCGTGCCACCAGTGCCGCGCGGGCTTCGAGGGCTGCGTTGAAGTCATCCAGGCTCAACCGTTCGCCGCGCTGGGCGATGCGTAGCAGGCCGGGGTCCAGCAGTTGTTTTTGTGCCTCGCTCATGGGCCCGGTCAGGCGTGCAGCGCCGGCTGCCCACAAGGTGCTGAAGACTTCCAATGGGTCACTGAAGCCGGGGTCGATCTGCTCGACATGGGCGCCCAGTTGCACCAGGCCTTGCACCGCCTGGGCGACCACCTTGGCCACTTGCGGGTCGACATTCACGTAACCGAAATTGGGGCTGTAGGCGACGCGCAAGCCTTTCAAATCCGCTGCGCCCGACAGCCACGGTGTGGTGCGTGGCGCGCCGATCAAGCCATCGCGCGCGTCCGGCTGGGCGATGGTCTGCAGCATCAACAAGCTGTCTTCCACCGTGCGGGTCATCGGCCCCAGGTGCGAGAGGATCGTCATGGAGCTGGCCGGCCACTGGGGCACATAACCGAAGGTCGGCTTGATCCCGAAAGTGCCGGTGAATGCACAGGGAATCCGGATCGAACCGCCCGCATCGCTGCCCTGGTGCAACACGCCGAGGTTCAACGCCGCCGCTGCGCCTGCGCCGCCGGACGAGCCGCCCGCCGTGGTGCGGGTGTCCCAGGGGTTGCGGGTGATGCCGTACAGCGGGTTGTCGGTGACGCCTTTCCAGCCGAATTCCGGGGTGGTGGTCTTGCCCAGCAGCACCGCGCCGGCCTTGCGCATAAAGGCCGGGAAGGGCGCGTCGACGTCCCACGGGCCTTCGGCCGATGTGGTGCGCGAGCCCTTGCGGGTTGGCATGCCGACGGTCAGCGTCAGGTCTTTGATCGACGCCGGCACACCGTCCAGCGCCCCGCAGGGTTGGCCGTTAAGCCAGCGTTGTTCCGACGCGCGCGCGGCATTCAGCGCGCCTTCCGGGTCCACGTGGCAGTAGGCGTTCACCACCGGGTTGTAGCGTTCGATCCGCAGCAAGGCGTCTTCGGTGACCTCTACCGGCGACAAGGTCTTGTCGCGAAAATGCTGCAGCAGTTGCACCGCCGTCAGTTGGCCGATCTCGCTCATGCCACGTCCCCCTGCGCTGCGTTGACCATGGCCCGCAGCAATACCGCGCAGCCCGCCGCCAGGTCGTCCGGCGCGGCGTTTTCGATTTCGTTATGGCTGATGCCGCCTTCGCACGGCACGAAAATCATCCCGGCCGGGCCCAGTTCCGCGACAAAAATCGCGTCGTGCCCGGCGCCGCTGACGATGTCCATATGGCTCAAGCCCAAGGCCTCGGCGCCTTCACGCACGGCGTTGACGCAGGCCGGGGCGAAGTCCAGCGGCGGGAAGTCGGCGGTGGGGGTCAGTTCGAACGTCAACCCGTGCCTGGCGGCCGTGGCTTCGATCACGCCGCGCACTTCATCGACCATGGCTTGCAGCGTGTCCGCGTGCAGATGACGCAGGTCGAGGGTCATGTGCACCTGGCCGGGAATCACGTTGCGCGAACCGGGGTGCAAGCTCAGGCAACCCACCGTCCCGCAGGCGTGGGGTTGCTGCTGATGGGCGATGCGGTTGACCGCGCTGACCACCTCGGCGGCGCCGACCAGGGCGTCCTTGCGCAGGTGCATCGGCGTCGGGCCGGCGTGGGCCTCGACGCCGGTAAAGGTCAAGTCGAACCACTTCTGGCCCAGGCAGCCCATGACCACGCCAATGGTAGTGGCCTGGTCTTCCAGTACCGGGCCCTGTTCGATATGCGCTTCGAAATACGCACCCACCGGGTGGCCGAGTACCGCGCGGGAGCCGGCATACCCGATGCGCTGCAATTCGGCGCCCACCGACAGGCCCTGGTCATCGACTTTGTCGAGGGTGTCCTGCAAGTCGAACTTACCGGAGAACACCCCGGAGCCCATCATGCACGGCGGAAAACGCGAGCCTTCTTCGTTGGTCCACACCACCACTTCAATCGGCGCTTGGGTTTCGATGCCCAGGTCATTCAGGGTGCGAATCACCTCCAAACCGGCCATCACCCCGTAGCAGCCGTCGAACTTGCCGCCGGTGGGTTGAGTGTCGATATGGCTGCCGGTCATCACCGGGGGCAGGGCCGGATTGCGCCCGGCACGGCGCGCAAAGATATTGCCGATGGCGTCGACACTGACGCTGCACCCCGCGGCCTCGCACCATTGCACAAACAGGTCGCGGGCCTGGCGGTCGAGGTCGGTCAGTGCCAGGCGACACACGCCGCCCTTGGCGGTGGCGCCGAGTCGGGCCAGGTCCATCAGCGATTGCCACAGGCGGTCGCGGTTGATCAGTGGGGCGTTGCTCTTGAGCGGTTGCGCAAAACTATTCATCTGCAATCTCCGGTCAGGCACTCAGGGCCAAATAGCGGTTCTTGATGGTCGGGTCGGCGCGGAAGGCGGCGGCGCTGCCCTCGTAGACCACGCGGCCCTGTTCGAGCACGTAATGGCGGTCGGCGAGCTTGTCGCAGACCATCAGGTTCTGTTCCACCAGCAGTACCGGCAGGCCGTCGTCCTTGACCTTGCGCAGGATTTTCACCAGCTCGTCGACGATCACCGGGGCCAGGCCTTCAGTGGGTTCATCGAGGATCAGCAGCTTGGGGTCGTTGAGCAGCGCGCGGGCGATGGCGAGCATTTGTTGCTCGCCGCCGGACAGCGCGTGGCCGGCGTTTTTGCGCCGTTCCTTGAGGCGCGGGAACATGCCGTAGACGTCTTCGAGCTGCCAGCGGCTGGTCTTGCGCGCGGCGATGCGCAGGTTTTCCTCGACCGTGAGCAGGCGGAAAATCCCACGGTTCTCCGGCACCAGCGCCAAGCCCTGGCGGGCGATTTCAAAGATCTTCTGGCCCACCAGTGCCTGGCCGTTGAAGTGGATCTGGCCCTGGCGCGGGCAGATGATGCCGAGGATGCTGCGCAAGGTAGTGGTCTTGCCGGCGCCGTTACGGCCCAGCAGCGTCACCAGTTCACCGGGGTTGACGGTCAGCGACACGCCTTCCAGCACGTGGCTCTTGTCGTAGTAGGAATGGATATTCTCGACGATCAGCATCAGGCAGCCTCCCCAAGGTACGCCGTGCGCACACGTTCATCGGCACGCACGAATTTCGGCGTGCCTTCCACCAGGATCTGCCCGTGGCTCATCACTGTGATGCGCTGGCTGATGGACATGACAATGCTCATGTTGTGTTCGATCAGCAGCACCGTGTGGTCGCGGCCGAGGTCGCTGATCAGCTGGGTCATGATCGGGATATCGTCGATGCCCATTCCCGAGGTGGGCTCATCCAGCATCAACAGTTTCGGTTTGGAGCAGATCGACATGCCCACCTCCAGCACCCGCTGCTGGCCGTGGGACAACTCACCGGCCAAGGTGTCGGCGCGGGCCGTGAGTTGCAGGCGTTCCAGCACCTGGTCGGCCATCTCCAGGTGTTCGCGCTTGCTGTCCACGCGGCGCCAGAAATTCAGTGCGCGTGCACCGTCGCGGCCCTGGGCGGCGAGGCGCAGGTTTTCGCGCACGCTGAGGTTCTGGAACAGGCTGGTGAGCTGGAATGAGCGCGCCATGCCCAGGCCCACACGGCCGTGGGCCGGCTTGCGCATCAGGTTCCTGCCGTCGAAATGAATCGCCCCGGCCGTGGCCTGGCGTTCGCCGGTGAGGCAGTGGAAAAGGCTGGTCTTGCCGGCGCCGTTGGGGCCGATGATGGTGTGGATGGTGCCGGCCTCGACCTTGAGGTTCACGCCATTCACCGCGTGGAACGCGCCATAGGCGAGTTCCAGGTCTTTGGTTTCCAGCAGGATGCTCATAGCCCTTCCTCCTTGGCGACGACGACGCTCTTGCGGCTGCCGCGCACCTTCTCGAACAGCGACGCCAGGCCGCCCCACAAACCGCCGCGCATGAAGATCACCACCAGGATCAGGATCACCCCCAGCAGCATCAGCCAGCGCGGCCACAGGTCGGAGAGGAAATCCCCGAGCAGCACGATGGAACCGGCACCGAGCAATGAGCCGAACAACGATCCGGTGCCGCCGACGATGGTCATGATCAGGATGTTCTCGGACATCGCCAGGTCGATATTCGACAGCGGCACAAAGTGCAGCAGCATCGCGTACAGCGCCCCGGCAATTCCGGTCACCGCGCCGGACAGCACAAACACCAGGATCTTGAAGTGGCGTGTGTCATAGCCGATGGCCGAGGCACGGGTTTCGTTTTCGCGGATCGCCATCAGCGTGCTGCCGAAGGGCGAGGCAATCACCCGGCGTGCGCCGATGAAGATCAGCAGGAACAGCACCGCGACAAAACCGTAGAAGGCGCGGGCGTCGGCCAGCGACAACAACACGGTGTCCCCCAGGCGAATCTCCGGGCGCGGGACGCTGAGCAGGCCGTTGTCGCCGCCGGTCCAGTCGCTGAGGGTATAGGCGACAAAGTAGGCCATCTGACTGAAGGCCAGGGTCAGCATCACGAAGTAGATGCCGGTGCGACGGATCGCCAGGGCGCCCACCAGCAACGCCAGGAAACCACCGGCCACGGCGGCGCCGAGCAACGCGGTGAACAGCCCCAGTTGCAGGTGGATCATCAGCAGCGCCGCGCAATAGGCGCCGGCGCCGAAGAAGATGCCTTGGCCAAATGACAATAATCCGGTGTAGCCCAGCAACAGGTTGCAGGCCAGGGCGGCCATGGCAAAGATCAGGATCTCGGTGGCCAGGGTCGCCGAGGGCAATATCAACGGCAGGCCGATCAGCACCGCCAGCACCCACAGCAACATGGCCTTGGACTGGGTCTTGGCAAACGGCAGTGGATTTTTCTCGCTCATGTCAGGCTCTCCCGAACAGGCCGTAGGGACGGACCAGAATCACCACGGCCATGGCGCCGTAGATCATCAGGCTCGCACCCTGGGGCCAGAGTGTGGTCATCAGGCTTTGCACCACGCCCACCAGTAAACCGCCGACCAGCGCACCGCTGAACGAGCCCATGCCGCCGATCACCACCACCACGAAGGCGACGCCGAGAATTTCCGGGCCGACGAAGGGCTGGGCGCCGCGCAATGGCGCGAACAGCACGCCCGCAACGCCGGCCAGGGCTACGCCGAGGGCGAAGGTCATGGAGAACAGCCGGAAGATGTTGGTGCCCAGCAGCGACACGGTTTCGGTGCTTTCACTGCCGGCCCGCACCAGGGCGCCGAAGCGCGTGCGTTCCAGCAGCAGCCACAGGCTCAGGCCGACCAGCCCGGAGAACACGATGAGGAACAGGCGGTAGTAGGGGTAGACGAAGTCACCCACCACCAGCACGCCGCGCAGCAGTTCCGGCACGGCGACGCTCTTGCCCACCGGGCCCCAGATCATCACGCTGGCTTCCTGGATGATCAGCGCGATCCCCAGGGTCACCAGGATCTGGAACATGTGCGGCAAATGGTAGATCCGCTGGATCAGCAATCGCTCGATGGCCCAGGCCAACGCGGCCACCACCAACGGCGCGATCAGCAGCGCCAGCCAGAAGTTGCCGGTGAGGCTCACGGCGGTGTAGCAGATGTAGGCGCCCAGCAGGAAGAACGCACCGTGGGCGAAGTTGACGAAGTTGAGCAGGCCGAAAATGATCGTCAGCCCGACCGCGATCAGGAAGTAGATCATCCCCAACCCAAGGCCGTTGAGGATCTGGAACAGGTAAAGATTTAGCATGCAGGAACCCTCGGCAGGACGCCGCTTGCGCGGCCCTGCGCTACAAAATTCAGGGGATCAGCCGAGCGTGCAGCCCGTGGCTTCCACTGGCGGGAACGACTGGCCGGCACTGAGCACCTTGGCCAGGTCATCCTTGTCGGCCATGTCGGCCGTGGCCTTGCCGATCAGCAGGTAATAATCCTTGATCACCTGGTGGTCGCCGGCGCGGATCGATTCCTTGCCGGTGGGGCCTTCGAAGCTCAGGCCCTGCATGGCCTTGGCCACGGTCGGCCCGTCGAAGCTGCCGGTGGCGATGATGGTGTCGAGCATGACCTTGGTGCTGATGTAGTCGGCGGCCAGCGGGTAGGTGGGGTTGATGCCGTATTTGGCCTGGGTGAGCTTGACCAGTTCACGGTTGAGCGGGGTGTCGACCTGGTGCCAGTACTGCGCGCCGAGGTACACGCCTTCCAGCACATCGCTGCCCAGTTCCTGGAACTGGTCGAGCCCGGCGGACCACACCAGCAACACCTTCATGCGTTCCTTGATACCGAAGTTGACCGCCTGGCGCAGGGTGTTGGACGACTGGCTGCCAAAGTTGAGCAGCACCAGCACATCGGGCTTGGCGGCGATGGCGTTGGTCAGGTAGCCGGAGAACTCCTGTTCCTGCAACGAGTGGTAGCTGTTGCCGATGTGTTCCAGGCCGTTTTCCTTGAGCACATTTTTTGCGCCTTCGAGCAGCGCCTCACCAAACACGTATTGCGGGGTGATGGTGTACCAGCGCTTGGCGTCCGGCAGCAGCTTGATCAGCGGCACCAGGGTCTCGCGGATGGCGCCGTAGGTGGGCACCGACCAGCGGAAGGTTGCCTTGTTGCAGTCCTTGCCGGTGACTTCATCGGCGCCTACCGGGGTCATGAATACGCCACCGACCTTGTCCACTTCCTTGGCCACCGCCAGTGCCGACGATGACAAGGTGCAGCCCTGGAAGAACCGCGCGCCGTCCTGCTGGATGGCTTCCTGCACCTTGCGCACGGCCTTGCCGGCATTGCCTTCGGTGTCGATGACCTTGTAGTTCAGCGGGCGGCCGAGCAGTACGGGGTGTTGCTCCACGGCCAGGCGTGAACCCATGTCGGCAAATTTGCCATAGCTGGCAAACGCGCCAGACATGGACTTGAGGCCGTAAAAGGTAAAGGGCTCGGCGGCGAATGCCGAACGCACGCTCAGCGGGAGGCTGAGGGCGGCGGCTGCGGTAAGACTGGCTTTCAACAACGTACGACGCTGCATGGGGTGACTCCCTGGTTTAGTTATTGGCAGGAGTGGCAATGGCGATACGGTGGAGCAAGGGCCTGTGGGCAGGCCTGTTATTGGTTGGGGCAAACACTGTCTCTGTAGGAGCCGGCTTGCCGGCGATGCAGGCAACTCGGTGGGTCAGTTGAACTGAGTCGATGCCATCGCTGGCAAGCCAGCTCCTACATTGATTGGGGGGCCACAGTAGGTACCGTGGTGTGTCAGTGGTGGTGATCGAACTCCAGTAGAAAATGCGGGCTGACCTGGCCTTCAAGGGCGGTCATGTGGTGTTCGGCATCGCACATGTGTTCATGCATCAAGCTGCGCACCGCGCTTTCGTCCCCGGCGCGGAAAGCGGCCAGCAACTGCTTGTGATAATCCAGGTTGGCCGCGTCGAATTGCTTGCGCTTGGGCTTGTAGGCTTTTTTCAGCACCACCAGGTCGCGCAGCAGGTCGTTGAGGAATTGCGCCGTGAAACTCAGCAGCGGGTTGGGGCAGGCCTTGGCCAGCAGGTTATGGAACTCCAGTTCCGCCAGGCGTTGCTCGCGTTGGCCGGCCTCGCTGTCTTCCGGGGCGCTGCAGAAATCCACGTTGTCTTGCAGGGCCTGGTAGTCGTCTTCGCTGAGGCGCCCCAACACCGACACGGCCAACTCCACTTCGATAACCTTGCGCAATTGGTACACCTGCTCGCCGTCCAGGTGCTGGAAGTGCAGGTAGTTGCGCAAGGCGCGGCTGGCCGGCTCGGTGCCCGCCTGGTTCAGGTACGCGCCGCCGCTGGGGCCGGTGCGCGTGCTCACCAGGCCTTCCACTTCCAGGGCCTTGAGCGCCTCGCGGGCCGAGCCCTTGGAGCACTGGAAACTTTCCATCAGCTCACGTTCGGTGGGCAGGCGGTCGCCGGGCTTCAGGGCGTCGGTGACGATGGAGCGCTTGACCGACTCGACAATCACATCGGACAGCTTCTGGCGTTTGCGTCTCAGCGGGCGGCTTAGCATGGGTTCGATTTATCGTATTAATGCGGATAAATAGCACTTAATAACGATCGAGGTGCAGCGTCAACGGCGGGTGTCGTTTTCGGTGGCAACAGGTCGCAAACGGGTTGCTACTCCGCGTTTGCGGAATCAAGGCAACGCGTGGATCGCGGCGGTTGCTTGCCGTAGACCAGGAAGTCGCCCACCCAGCGGTTGATACACGCGCTGGCGTCCTGTTTGACCGGCTCTTTGAGGCGCAACTGTTCGACCAAGGGAGCGGCCGTCCCGGGCTGTTGCCCGTTGACCAGCACCATGCGCGCCACCCGTTCGGGAAACTGCGCGGCGTAATGGTTGCCCAGGCGGGCGGCAGTGGCGTGGCCCAGGTAGAACATTTGGGCATCGCCGAGTTGGGTACGGACGAACTCCAGGTCTTGAACCGCCTGTTCGATAGCGTTCTCGTTGCTGAGGTCGCGGGTGCTCAGTTCGATGACATCGTAGCGGTTGACCAGTGTGCGATAGGCCGGGTTGGCGTGGGCGCCCCAGAGGCTGGTCAGGCTGATGGCAAAGGTGCCGCCCTGATGCTTTCGTGCGGTGTCGCCGGCCTGGGCAAACACCACGCCTAGCCGGTTCAATGGGTCTCTGGCACCGACGCGGGTCAAGTAAAGGCGCAGGTTGCCTTGCCGGGGCGCGGCATGGTTGCGCGGTACGGACACAGTGCCGCATTGGGTGCGTTCCAGCACCTCGGGGTCCAGGCGGTCAGCGGTGGGGAGGGGGCAGTCCAGCAGCCAGTCGATGGTGGTAGGGGGAATCAGCGGCTGGGCAGCGGCAGTGCCTGCGGTCAGCCAGAGGCAGGCGCACAGCAGGTGTCTTGCAACAATCATCGAGAGGTCCTGGGCGGCCGTGTAGTGGCGGCTTTTTTACCAAGGACCCTGGCTCGATGAATGTAGGGTGAAAAGACGGCTTGTGTACGAAACCGGAGTTTTGTTTATCAGATCCCTTGCTTATCAGAGCGCGGTATTTGCCAACCGCCCCCCAGCGCTTTGTACAAGGCGATGCTGGCTTGCAGGCGTGACAGGCGCAGTTGCACGTTCTGGTCCTGCGCCGCATACAGGGTGCGCTGGGTTTCCAGCACCGTGAGCAGGTCTTCGGCGCCTGCCTGGTAGCGGCTCTCGGCGATCTGAAAGGCACTCTGCGCCTGTTGCAGTTCTTCCGTTTGCCATTGGCGTTGCTGGTCGAGGCGAGTGATGCTGCTGAGGGCTTTTTCCACATCGGCAAAGCCGTTGATGATCGCGCCGCGATAGGTTTGCAGCAGTTCATCCTGGCGGGCGCGGGCCTTGTCGCGTTCAGCGCTTAAACGACCGTTGTTGAAGATCGGGCCCACCAGGCCGGCGGTCAGCGTGTAGTAGGGGCTGCGCAGCACATCCATGGCCTTGTAGGCATCCGAACCCAGGGTCGCGCCGAGGGTGACGGCGGGCAGCATCGCCGCGCGCGCCACAGTGACGTCGGCCTGGGCCGCTGCCAACTGAGCCTCGGCCTTGGCGATATCGGGCCGGCGGCTGAGCAATTGGCTGGGCATGCCAGCGCCGATGTCCGGCCAGGTGAGTGCCTGGAACGGTTCTGCCCCCAGGTTCAGCGCCTGCACCGGCTGGCCGAGCAGGGCGGCCAGGGTGATGCGGGATTCTTCGGCCAGTTGCTGGATCAGCGGCAACTGGCGCTGCTGGCTGGCCACCAGGCTTTTTTGCTGGGCCAGTTCCAGGGCGGTGGCGGAGCCGGCGTCGTAGCGGGTTTGCACCAGGTCGAGCACGTTGCGTGCATTGGTCAGGTTAAGCGCGGCGATCTGCTCGCGCTGGTGGGCGGCGAGGGTTTGGGCATAGCGGTCCGCCACGCTGCTGAGCAAGGTCAATTCCACCGTGGCTTGGTCAAACTCGCTGGCGCGCAGGCTCTGCAGGGCGCTGTCACGGGCGGCCGCGCGGCCACCCCAGAAGTCCACTTCGTAACTGGCGGTGAGGTTGGCACCAAAGTTGTCGACGGCGTCATCGCTTTGTGACGCGTCAAGGTCCGGCCCACCTTTGCCGCGCAGCAATTTCTGATGACTGGTGGCGAGGTTGAACTTCACTTCCGGCAACAACGGTGCACCGGCAATCACCGCACTGGCCTGGGCCTGGCGCACACGGGCCATGGCGGCGGCCACGTCGAAACTGTCACGGCGGGCCTGGTCGACCAGGCGGTTCAACTGCGGGCTGCCGAATTGGGTCCACCACTGCTGGTTGGTGGCTTGCGCCGCATCACGCTCGGCATATTGCCAGGCGGCGGGCGGGGCGATGCCGCTGTCGGGGGCGGCGGGGTTGCCGGCGCAGGCACTGAGGAACACGCACAGGCCGGACACGCACAGGGATCGTTTATTCACTGGTCAACGCCTTAACCGGATCGAGCCGGGCAGCTTTACGGGCCGGCATAAAGCCGAATACGACACCGGTGACCAGGGCGCAACCAAATGCGCCCAGCACGGCCACCAGGGAAAACTGCACCGCCACCTCTGCCAGCACCAGCACGCCGCCCACCAGCAAGGCCAGGGCGATACCGCACAGGCCACCGACCACCGAGAGCATCACCGCCTCGGTGAGGAACTGGCGCAGGATGTCGCGCTGGCGTGCACCGGTCGCCATGCGAATGCCGATTTCACGGGTACGCTCGCGCACGGTCATCAACATGATGTTCATTACACCGATGCCGCCCACCAGCAGGGAAATCGCGGCAATCGAACCCAGCATCAGCGACAGCGTATTCTGCGTGCGGGCCTCGGCCTGGATCATCGCGGCGTTGTTGGTCAGCTCGTAATCACGCTTGCCGTTGTGCAGCTTTTGCATCAACTGGTCGATGGCCACCTCGGCCTCGTGCACCTTGCGCGCGTCGGCTGCGGCGATCACCACATACTCGGGGTTGTAGCTGCCGAACAGGCGCACGCTGGCGGCGGTGTAGGGGATGGCGATACGGTCGTCACTGTCCTTGTTGCCGGAGCTGGCGCCTTTTTCCGCGAGCACGCCGATCACCTGGAACGGCACGTTTTCAATCAGGATGTATTGGCCGATAGGGTTAACCTCGCCCTTGAACAGCTTCTCACGCACGCGATGACCGATCACCGCGACGGTGGCGGCCGCGCGCTCATCGGCTGCGGTGAAGTAATTGCCCTCGACCACCGGCCAATTGAAAATCGCCGGGAAGTTGGTGTCGTTGCCGCCCACATAGGCCATGTAGTCGACGTTGCCGAAACGCACCCCGGCCTCGCTGCCATTGACCGGCATGATGCGCTGCACCTGGGGCAATGCCGCCAGCGCGTGGACATCGTTGAGGGTCACGATCCCCATGGGCGTGCGCGGGTTGGGCGACGACCCACTGAGGTAGAGAATGTTGGAGCCGAACGCACCCATCTGCGCCATGACCTGGCGCTTGCTGCCTTCGCCCACCGCCAGCATCACCACCACCGACGCCACGCCGATGATGATGCCCAGCAGCGTCAGCGCGGTGCGGAAACGGTTGATCCACATCACTCGCCAGGCGGCCTGCACCGCGTCCACCAGTTCGGCTTTCCAGGCGCCATTGTGCTCGGCGCCGTCGGCCAGGCGCTGGCGCAGGTCCACGGCTTGCAGGGCGCCGGTCGTGGCGACGGGGACGGCGTCGCTGTCACCGGCCGAGTCACTGATGATCAAGCCGTCGCGAATCTCGATGATGCGGTTGGCCCGCGCCGCGACTTCGCGGTCGTGGGTGATCAGGATCACCACGTGGCCCTGGCTGGCCAGTTCGTCCAGCAGGGTCATGACCTCGGCGCCGCTGTGGCTGTCGAGGGCGCCGGTGGGTTCGTCGGCAAGGATGATATGGCCGCCGTTCATCAACGCACGGGCGATGGACACCCGTTGCTGTTGGCCACCGGAAAGCTGATGCGGACGGTTGCCGGTGCGCTCGGCCAGGCCCAGGCGCGTGAGCAGGGCGTTGGCGCGGGCATGGCGCTCGGTGGCGCTGATACCGGCATAGATCGCCGGCATCTCGACGTTTTCCTGGGCCGAGCCCGAGGGAATCAGGTGGTAGCCCTGGAACACAAAGCCAAAGGCTTCGCGGCGCAGCCAGGCCAGTTCGTCACTGTCCAAGTGCGCGACGTTCTCGCCGGCGAACAGGTAGTCGCCGATGCTCGGACGGTCGAGGCAGCCGAGGATATTCATCAGCGTGGACTTGCCGGAGCCGGAGGCGCCGACGATGGCGACGAATTCCCCGGCGTGGATGGCCAGGTCGATGCCGCGCAATACGTCGACCTGCGGGCTGTCACCGCCGCCGTAGGATTTGCGGATGTTCTTGAGTTCGATCAGGGGCGTGGTCACCTCAACCCCCGTTGCCGTCGGCCGGGCCGATCAGCAGTTGATCACCTTCGTTCAGGCCGGCGAGCACCTGCACGCGCAGGCGGTCGCTGATGCCGACCTGCACTTGGCGCTGCTCGATACGGCCGTTCTTGCCCACGACCTGGGCGATCTGCTGGCTGGCGTCCGAGGTTCCCTGCAGCGCAGCGACCGGTGCCGTCAGCGTGTCCTTGGCCTGGCTGGCGACGAAAAACACCTGGGTGGTCATTTCGGCCATCAACGCGTTGTCGCTGTTGTCCACATCCAGCAACACGGTGTACAGCACCACGCGGCCGCTGCCGCTTTTATTCGAACTATTGGGGCTGCCGCTGCCCTGGGTTTCATTCAACGGTTTGGGCGGGATCGGCAGGATCTGACGCACGGTGCTGGTCCAGCGTCGGTTGCCGCCGCTCAGGGTGGTGAAATAGGCGGTCATGCCCGGTTTGACGTGGCCGATATCGGCTTCCGAGACTTCCGCCCACACGGTCATCGGTGACAATTTGGCGATCCGCAGGATCAGGGGGGTCTGCTGCTGGGCATTGAGGGTCTGGCCGACCCGCGCGTCCACCGCGACCACGGTGCCGGTCATTGGCGCGTAGATACGCGTGTAGCCCAACTCGGCCTCATCGCTGCGCAGGCTGGCCTGGGCTTGCTGGATCTGCGCCTGGAACATGTCGACCCGGGCCTGGGTGGCGCTCAGTTCGGCTTTGGCGGTTTGTACATCTTCTTCGCGGGTGGCGTTGCCGGCGGCCAGGCGCTGCTGGCGCTGGTACTTCTGGCGCGCCAGTTCGTGCTGGGCCTTTTGCTCCTGCAGCTGGGCCTTGAGGTTCTCGATGGCATAGCGGCTGGCGTCGAGCTTGGCTTTTTGCGTGGACGGGTCGATTTCCACCAACAGCTGGCCTTCCTGGACCTGGTCGCCGGCCTCGACGTGGATCTTGCGGATCTGCCCCGACGCCTGGGCGCCCACGTCTACGTAGCGACGCGGCTGCAAGGTGCCCAGGGCGGTCACGCTGTTCTCGATATTGCCGCGGGTGACGGTGACGGTGGTGAGGGTGTCACGCCCCGGCGGCAGCACCTGCCAGGCCGCGACGGCAATAAGGGGGATCAGGCACGCGATAACGAGCAAGGCGCGTCGGGCAGGTCGAGGGCGTTTCATGCTTGGGTTTCCAGCCAGGAAAGTTCGGACCGCAGTTGCGGGAGAGCTGACAAGTAAACGAGAGAATTGCGCGGGGATTTAGGCGGTTACATAAGCAGTTACAGCTCCCTTGAAGAAAAATTTCGTCCGTTGATGCAAGTCTGCTTTAAAAGTAGATGAGAATTACTATAAATTGCACGCACTCAAACTGCCATCACCTTAACGCTGTCTTTTTTGCACCCAGGGACCTAATGCCGCTACCCGGCGGCCGGGAGTCATGTTGGAAAACTACTATCGCGAGCTGGTGTGTTTCCTCAACGCCAAGCTGGGCAACCGTCAGGTGGCCGAGGATGTGGTGCATGACGCGTATGTCCGGGTGCTGGAACGTTCCAGCGACACCCCCATCGAACAACCCCGCGCCTTTTTGTACCGCACCGCGCTCAACCTGGTGATCGACGGCCACCGGCGCAATGCCTTGCGCCAGGTTGAACCCCTGGACGTGCTGGATGCCGAAGAACGCTTCGCCAGCAGTTCGCCCCACACCAACCACGACCACGCCCAACGCCTGGAACTGCTCGAACGCGCCCTGGCCGAACTGCCGCCGGCCTGTCGTGACAGCTTCCTGCTGCGCAAGCTCGACGGCCTCACCCACCTGCAGATCGCCGAGCGCCTGTGCATTTCCCGCGCCCTGGTGGAAAAACATATCGTCAACGCCATGAAGCACTGCCGGGTGCGGATGCGCGAGTGGGAAGCGCACTGATCACTGATCAGTTAAATTTTATTTCACTGTCCTCGTTTCCTATCAACACACGGCCTGTTGTTCAGGCCTTGAAAGGTATTCCCGCCCCACCGCCAAGGGGCTTATCCAGAGGACACTGGAATGACACAGGCAATTGCTTCGCCCGCGGTTCACGACCTGATCGGTATCGGTTTCGGCCCTTCGAACCTGGCGCTGGCCATCGCCCTGCAGGAGCGCGAGAAGGCCCAGGGCAAACTGGACGTGCTGTTCCTGGACAAACAAGCCGACTACCGCTGGCACGGCAATACCCTGGTGACCCAGAGCGAACTGCAGATCTCGTTCCTCAAGGACCTGGTGACCCTGCGCAACCCCACCAGCCCGTACTCCTTCGTCAATTACCTGAAAGCCCACGACCGCCTGGTGGACTTCATCAACCTGGGCACCTTCTACCCGTGCCGCATGGAGTACAACGACTACCTGCGCTGGGTCGCCGGGCAGTTCCAGGCCCAGGCGCGGTATGGCGAGGAAGTGCTGGCCATCGAGCCGATCCTGCACCAGCAGCAGGTCGAAGCCCTGCGCGTGATCTCCCGCGATGCCCTGGGCGAGCAGCATGTGCGCACCACCCGTTCGGTGGTGGTCAGCGCCGGTGGCACGCCGCGCATTCCCGAAGCGTTCAAGGCGCTCAAGGGTGACAGCCGGGTGTTCCACCATTCTCAATACCTGGAACGCATGGCGACGCAGCCGTGTGTCGACGGCAAGGCCATGCGCATTGCCATCATCGGCGGTGGGCAGAGCGCGGCGGAAGCCTTTATCGACCTGAACGACAGCTTCCCGTCGGTGCAGGTCGACATGATCCTGCGTGGGTCGGCGCTCAAGCCGGCGGATGACAGCCCGTTCGTCAACGAAGTGTTCTCGCCGGCCTTCACCGACCTGGTGTTCCAGCAAGAGGGCGCCGAGCGTGAGCGTTTGGTCGCCGAGTACCAGAACACCAACTATTCGGTGGTGGACCTGGACCTGATCGAGCGTATCTACGGCATCTTCTACCGCCAGAAAGTCTCCGGCATCGCCCGCCAGGCCTTTCGCACCATGACCGTGGTGGAAAAGGCCACCCCAGGCCCGCTGGGCATTGAATTGGTGCTGCGCAACAACGCCAACGGCGACACCAGCGTCAACCATTACGACGCGGTGATACTGGCCACCGGCTACGAGCGCCAGACACACCGCGCGCTGCTGGCGCCGCTGGAAGCCTACCTGGGCGACTTCGACGTGGCGCGCGACTACCGCATCGTCACTGACGAACGTTGCAATGCCGGCATCTACATCCAGGGCTTCAGCCAGGCCAGCCATGGGTTGAGCGATACCTTGCTGTCGGTGCTGCCGATTCGCGCGGATGAGATTGCAGCGTCGCTGTATGCCTTGGACCGTGGACGCGGCCAGGGGCGTTCGGTGCAGGACCTGTTGCTCGCCACCGCGAGCTGACAGGCTGCACTTGTGACCTGGAGGGTTGGCTGATACTGTACAAAAAACCAGTATCGGTAGCCCTCCATGCAGTTGATCGAAAAACTCAGCATTCTCGCCGACGCCGCCAAGTACGACGCATCCTGCGCCAGCAGTGGCGCGCCCAAGCGCAGTTCCGAGGGCAAGGCGGGGCTGGGGTCTACCGATGGCATGGGCATTTGCCACAGCTACACGCCGGACGGGCGATGTGTGTCGCTGCTCAAGGTGTTGCTCACCAACTTCTGTCTTTACGACTGCCAGTACTGCGTCAACCGCCGCTCCAGCGACGTGCCCCGCGCGCGTTTCAGCCCGGAGGAGGTGGTCACCCTGACCCTGGATTTCTACCGACGCAATTGCGTCAGCGGGCTATTTCTCAGTTCCGGTATCATCCGTTCGTCCGACTACACCATGGAGCAGTTGGTGCGGGTCGCCAAATTGCTGCGCGAAGAGCATGACTTCCGTGGCTATATCCACCTCAAGACCATTCCCGATGCCGACCCGGCGCTGATCGCCGAAGCCGGGAAGTATGCCGATCGACTGAGCGTGAACATCGAATTGCCCACCGAGGCCAGCCTGCAGACCCTGGCGCCGGAAAAAAAGATCGTGTCGATCAAGCAGGCCATGCAGACCATCTACACCGGCGAGCAGACGGTCCGTAACGAGCCGCGCGCGCCGCGTTTTGCCCCGGCCGGGCAGAGCACGCAATTGATCGTCGGCGCGGATGACACCGATGACAGCACCATCCTCCACGGTGCCGAGGCGCTGTATGGCAACTTCAAGCTGCGCCGCGTGTATTACTCGGCGTTCAGCCCCATCCCCAACAGCCCGAAAAGCGTGCCCCTGGCCGCGCCGCCGTTGATGCGTGAACATCGCTTGTACCAGGCCGATTTCCTGCTGCGCAGCTATGGGTTCAACGCCAATGAACTGTTCAAAGGCCCCGGCCACCTGGCCCTGGACATCGACCCCAAGCTGGCTTGGGCCCTGGAAAACCGTGACGTGTTCCCCCTGGACCTGAACCGCGCCGAGCCGACCTTGATCGCGCGCATCCCGGGCATTGGTTTGCGCACCACCCAGCGCCTGGTGGACCTGCGCCGCGAACGCAAGATCCGCTTCGAAGACCTGGCGCGCATGCGCTGCGTACTGGCCAAGGCCAAGCCGTTTTTCATCACCAGTGACTACCACCCGCAACAAGCCGACAGCACCAGCGTGCTGCTGCGCGAACAATTGCGCGACCGCCCGCAACCGCAGCAAATGGGGTTGTGGGGATGATCAGCCTGGAATGCGACAACCTGTTCAGCACCTGGCGCGACCAGGCGCGCTGGTTGCTCAGCCATCAGGTAGACCCCAGCCAGGTGAGTTGGGGGGAGGCGGAGGTGGCCGACCTGTTTGCCACCGACCAGTCGATTCCCGAAGCGCCTGGGCCGTTCCAGACGCGGGTGCCCAAGGCCCTGCTGGAACTGCTGGAATCGGCCGCCTGCCACCACGGCGACCAGCGCTGGAGCCTGCTGTACGAAGTGTTGTGGCGGGTCAGCCACGGCGACCGTACCGCCATGCTGGCAGGGGACAAGCTGGGCAGTGAGTTGCAGCGGCGGATCAAGCAGGTCAGCCGCGAGGCGCACCACCTGCATGCGTTTGTGCGGTTTATTGCGTTGCCGGCGCAGGCGGGGCCGGAACTGCCCGAGTACGTGGCCTGGCATGAGCCGGCCCATGACATCTTGAAATCAGCCAGCCAGCATTTTATCGGGCGCATGGGCCGTCATCGCTGGATGATCGCCACGCCGTTGGATGGGGTTTACTACGACGGTGAGCAGTTGATCCATCAACGTGAATGCCCCGAGGCGTGGCGGCAGTTGGCGCAGAATGTCGAAGACCCCCACAGTGCGATGTGGCTGACCTACTACAGCCACATCTTCAACCCGGCGCGGTTGAACCCCAAGGTGATGGAAGGGCATTTGCCCAGCCGGTTCTGGAAGAACCTGCCGGAGGGCAAGTTGATACCGGGGTTGATCAGCGAAGCGCGGACGGGGAAGCAGAAGGATGGGCAGGCGAAGATGATTGGGGTCAAGCCTGGCAAGAAAATACTAAGTGGGCACGGTTAAAAAATGTGGGAGCGGGCTTGCTCGCGAATGCGGTGTATCAGTGACAAATTAAGTGACTGACACTCCACATTCGCGAGCAAGCGCGCTCCCACAGGGGTTATGCAGTGTTTGGTGAAATTGGGGCTCAGGCCAGTTCGGTGGCGGTGTTCTTCACCACCGCCAATTCCGGATGCGCCACCAACTTATCGATGTGCAACTCGTCATTGTTCAACCAGGTCTCGGTCAGCACCCGGTAGTGCTCCATGTCGCGGCAGCGCATGCGCAGGCTGTAGTCAAACGGCCCGCTGATCAACTGGCATTCGAACACTTGCGGGCAGGCCTTCACACAGGCTTCAAAAGCCTTTTGCGCCGACCGCCCGCTTTGGTTGGACAAGGCCACCAGCACCAGCAACGACAGCCCTGGCGAGACCATCTGCACATCGATGATCGCACCATACCCACGGATCACCCCGCGTCGCTCCAGCTTGCGCACGCGTTCCAGGCAGGGCCTGGGCGTGAGGTGCACCAGCGACGAGAGCTTTTCGTAGGTGATACGCCCCTGGTGACGCAGCACTTCGATGATGGCTTCATCGATGCGGTCCAGCGCAGGGGAGGAATGGGGTCCGTTGGCCTTGGTATCCATGGGTTTCACTTCAAACGGTTGGAAAGAAATTGCTGCAAGCGCTCGCTGCTGGGGTGGTCGAGGATCCTGGCGTCGCCGTGTTCCTCGACACGGCCCTGGTGCAAGAACAGCACTTGGCTGGACACCTGGCGGGCAAAGCCCATCTCGTGGGTGACCATCAGCATGGTACGACCTTCCTCGGCCAACGTCTGTATGACTTTGAGGACTTCGCCTACAAGTTCTGGGTCGAGTGCGGAAGTCGGCTCATCGAACAGGATGATCTCCGGCTCCATCGCCAGCGCCCGGGCAATCGCCACGCGCTGTTGTTGGCCGCCGGAGAGGAACGCCGGGTACTGATCGGCCACGCGGCCTGGCAGGCCGACCTTGTCCAGGTACAGGCGCGCACGTTTCTCCGCTTCGGCGGCGCTCACGCCCAACACCCGGCGCGGGGCCATGGTGATGTTTTCCAGCACGGTCATGTGGCTCCACAGGTTGAAGTGCTGGAACACCATGGCCAGGCGCGTGCGCAGGTTCTGCAATTGATCTTGATGCGGCGCACGGGTGCCGGCGCGGCCCTGGCGCATTTCGATGCTGATGCCGTCCAGGGTGATCACCCCAGCGTCCGGCTGTTCGAGGAAATTGATGCAGCGCAGCATCGTGCTTTTGCCGGAGCCGCTGGCGCCGATCAGGCTGATCACGTCGCCATTACGGGCGTTCAGGGACACGCCCTTGAGCACTTCGTGTTCGCCGTAGCGTTTATGGATGCCTTCGACCTGCAGCTTGATGGCCGCGGTGGCGGGTGGGGCGATGGGTTCATCAACAGGATAAGCGGCCAGGGCCTGCGCGGACTGATTCATGGGTTAGCCTCGGGTAGGAACAAGAAAACGCATCCAGCGACGTTCGGCCAGTCGGAACAGGCCCACCAGTGCAAAGGACAGCAGCATGTAGAGCAGGGCAGCGATACCGAATGCCTGGAACGTCAGGAACGTCTCGGCATTGGCGTCGCGGGCCACCTTGAGGATGTCGGCGACGGTGGCGGTAAAGGCCAGGGACGTGGCGTGCAGCATCAGGATCATTTCGTTGCTGTAGGCCGGCAATGCGCGGCGCAACGCCGCCGGTACCACCACAAACAGGTTCAGCCGCCAGCCGTGCAGGCCGTATGCGCGTGCTGCTTCGATTTCGCCGTGGGGAATATTGCGGATCGCCCCGGCAAAGATTTCCACGGTGTAGGCGCAGGTGTTGAGCACAAAGGCCAGCAGGGTGCAGTTCAGCGCATTGCGGAAAAACTGGTTGAGCAGGGCGTTGTCCTGCACCACTTCCAGGCTGTACAGCCCGGTGTAGCAAATCAGCAACTGGATATACAGCGGCGTGCCGCGAAACAGGTAGGTGTAGACCTCCACCGGCCAGCGCAGCCAGAAGTGCTCGGAAACCCGCGCGAGCGCCAACGGTATCGATAGGAAAAAACCGAACACGACAGAGATGATGAACAACCACAACGTCATCGCTACGCCGGACAGTCCTGTGCCATCGCTGAACAGATAGGCCAGGCCGTATTGCTGGAACAGTTCGATCATCGCGCCATCCCCTTGATGCCGAGGTTGTAGCGCCGTTCGAGGCGCTTGAAGATGCGGTTGGAGAGGGTGGTGATCACCAGGTACACCAGGCCCGCTAGGATCAGGAAGTACAGAGGCTCGTTGGTGGTCTTGCCGGCGTTCTGCGCGGCCTTGACCAGGTCCGACAGGCCGATGATCGACACCAGCGCCGTGGACTTGAGCAGCACCAGCCAGTTATTGCCCAGGCCCGGCAGGGCAAAACGCATCAGTTGCGGGAACAGCACCAGGTGAAAGCGCTGCCAGCGGCTCAGGCCGTAGGCGGTCGCGGCTTCCAGTTGGCCGACTGGCACGCTGAGGATCGCGCCCCGGAAGTTCTCGGTGAAATACGCGCCGTAGATAAAACCCAGGGTGACGACGCCCGCGGTAAACGGGTCGATTTCAAAGTAATCCCAGCCGAACACTTCGCTCAGGTCGTTGAGCCACAGTTGCAGGCTGTAGAAGATCAGCAGGATGAGCACCAGGTCCGGCACGCTGCGGATCAGCGTGGTGTAGAGCGTGGCCGGTACGCGCAGCCATTTGGCGCTGGAGAGCTTGGCGCCGGCGGCGATCAGGCCCAGGGCGAGGCTCAGGGCCAGGGCCAGGAATGACAGTTTGAGGGTCATCCAGGCGCCTTGGGCCAGCATCGGGCCGTAGCCTTGCAGGTTGAGGAATTCGTTCATTGGGAGAATCTCTAAAGGGCGCAGACAACCCTGTAGGAGCCGGCTTGCCGGCGATGAGGCCCTTGGGTTCAGCGCAATGCTTCAGGCCGCCATCGCCGGCAAGCCGGCTCCTACAGGGATCAGCCGTTGGCATCACTCGTTGTAGATGTCCTGATCGCCGAAGTACTTCTTCTGGATCTGTGCGTAGGTGCCATCGGCCTGGACGGCGGCGATGCCCTTGTTGATCAGCGCACGCAGTTCCTGGTCGTTCTTGCGCAGGCCCATGGCGATGTCCAGGGGCAGTGTCGGGTCCTTGAAGGCCGGGCCGGTCTTGAAGTCGGCGCCTTCGGGTTTGGACAGGAAGTTGAGCTGGGCTTCGAGCTTGTCGGTCAGGGTCGCGTCGAGGCGGCCGTTTTGCAGGTCAGCGTAGTTCTGGTCCTGGGACTGATACGCCTTGATTTGCGCGCCGAGCTTGGCCAGGTGCGCGCGGGCATACGCCTCTTGCAACGAGCCTTGCAGCACGCCGACTTGCTTGCCCTTGAGGGACTCCGGGGTGTCGCCGAAGTCGGCGCCCTTGCGGGTGATCACCGAAGTCGGGCTGAGGAACAGTTTGTCGCTGAAGTCGATGATTCTTTCACGCGCTGGGGTAACGGCCATGGAGGACATGATCGCGTCGAACTTGCGTGCGCGCAGGGCCGGGATCATGCCGTCGAATTCGTTGTGGACCCAGGTGCATTTCACTTCGAGCTTGGCGCAGATCGCGTTGCCCAACTCGATATCGAAACCTTGCAGGCTGCCGTCGGCGGCCACGGATTCGAAGGGGGGGTATTCGGGGAAAACGCCGAAGCGGATTTCTTTCCAGTCCTGGGCGTGGGCGGCGGTTGCGCAGAGTGGCAACAGCAGCGCGGCGAAGAGTGATCGCAATGGAGTCATGTGCAGGTCCCTATATTTTGTAATTGATGTCAGGGCAGTGAATAACTGGGAGCAGAGAATGCTTCATGATGGTGCGTTTTTTGTGTCGTTTACCCGGTGCCGAAAGCGCAAATTGCGCTGTTAAAACCGCCAATGCAGCGGAATCGGCTGTAGCACCCGCTGAATCGGCTTTTGCGCCTGCAAATCCTGGCCTGCCAGCGGCGCAAAGCGGCAGGCCAGAGCGTTTTCAGGCGCGCTTTTTCTGCTGCGCGCGAGGCTGTTGGGCCAGGCGTGCGAACAGGTCTTTCGGGTCGGCCAGGTCCGGCACCAGTTCAAGGGTGCTGCCCACGTCCAGGGCCTTGGCCACGTCCAGCACATAGCGCAGGGCAGAGTAGTCTTCGATGGCAAAACCCACCGAGTCGAACAGGGTGACCTGGCGCGCATTCTCGCGACCGGGCTTCTGGCCGTTGATGACTTGCCACAGTTCGGTGACGGGCGAATCCTGCGGCATATGCTGGATTTCGCCTTCGATGCGGCTTTGCGGTTCGTACTCGACGATCACGCGGGCGCGCTCGACGATACGTCGGTCCAGCTCGGTCTTGCCGGGGCAGTCACCGCCGACGGCATTGAGGTGCATGCCCGGCTCAATCATGTCGTCGGTGAGGATGGTGGCGTAGGCCTTGTCGGCGGTCACGGTGGTGACGATGTCGGCGCCTTTGACCGCTTCGGCCACGCTGCCGGCCAGGATGACCTTGATCGCCGGGAAGGCCTTGAGGTTGGCCGCCAGCTTGGCGGTGGCCTTGGCGTCGATATCGAAAAGGCGGATTTCAGTGATACCGAGCATGGCGTGGAAGGCCAGGGCCTGGAATTCGCTTTGCGAGCCGTTGCCGATCAGCGCCATGCTGCGGCTGTTGTCGCGGGCCAGGTAGCGGGCGACCAGCGCCGAGGTGGCAGCGGTACGAATCGCGGTGGTCAGGGTCATTTCCGCCAGCAGCACCGGCAGGCCGGTGTCGACATCGCCCAGCGCGCCGAAGGCCATCACGGTGAGCATGCCGGCCAGGGTGTTTTTCGGGTGGCCGTTGACGTATTTGAACGCATACAGCGAGGCGTCGGAAACCGGCATCAGCTCGATCACGCCGTCCGGCGAGTGGTTGGCCAGGCGTGCGCATTTTTCGAAGTCCTGCCAGCGCAGGTAGTCGGCGCGAATGTACTCGGCCATTTCGGTAATGCAGGTGGGCAGGCCTTTTTGCGAGACCAGGTAGCAGAGGTCGTTCACGTCGATGTAGCGGGTCATGGCAAGACTCCTTGAGTTATTGGAAGGTGGTGCGGGCCGGCAGATGCACTTCCGCCAGCATGCAGCGGGCACTGCCGCCGCCGATGCGTTCGATGTTGTCGATGTTCACCACCACTGGCCGCGTATGGCGTTCCACGTGTTGGCGCTGGGCGGGCTGCAAGGCGCCCCAGGCGCTGGCGGACATCACCAGCAGCGGCTGGCCGTCGCGGTCGTGGACTTCGAGCATGTTGCCGGCGAACGCCTCCAGCTGATCGAAATCCAGGGCGAGGATGTCCTTGCCGGTATCGCGCAGGGAGCGTTCCAGGGCCTGGCGCTCGTCGGCGTGGGGCAGGGCTTGCAGGCACACCACCGAGAGGTCGCGGCCGACGCTCATCATCACGTTGCTGTGGTAGATCGGCGCGTGGTGGCGGTCGACGGCGTGGAACACGCAGAGCTGGTAGTCGAGGCGTTCGGCGAACTGGCGCAGGGCGTCGTGGTGGGTGCGCCCGGAGTGGCAGGCGTAGCTGATGCGGTGCTGGCGGTCGAGCACCATGCTGCCGGTGCCTTCGAGGAAGATGTTCTGTTGTTCGAGGTGGCTGAGGTCGATGGTGTCCTTGACGGTAAATCGCTGTTCCAACACTTGCAGCACGCCTTTGTTGCGTTCCAGTCGTCGGTTCTGGCCTTCCATCGGGTACAGCACCAGGCTGCCGTCGGCGTGGCTGCTCCACCAGTTGTTGGGGAAGATCGAGTCGGGTGTATGGGGCGCCGGGGTGTCCTGCACCACCAGCACTTCCACGCCATGCTGGCGCAAGGTGGCGACATAGCCGTCGAACTCTTCCAGCGCTTTCTGCTGTGCGCTGAGCGGGTCGAGGGGCGGGCGTTGGAAACGGTTGTTGATCGCGGTGTCCGGGTTGAAGGCAAAGCGCGCCGGGCGAATCATCAAGACGGTGTTGGTGGTTTGCATGGGTGCACGGGTCCATGGGTTGAGCTGTGGGAATAGTGTGTGGCTTGTGCGGGATGAATCCCGGCTGAAAGCTTGGGAAGGCTCAGCCGGGAAAGCTGAAAAGGGTAATGGCACAGCCGAATCGGCTGTAGGGGGTGGAATGCGATCAACTGTAGGAGCCGGCTTGCCGGCGATAGCGCCGGGTCTGACACACCGCTATCGCTGGCAAGCCAGCTCCTACATTAGTATGGGGGCGGTCGTGAAACCCGAGCCAGGAAGGAGAATGTATGTCTACCGCCGTTCGTACTGCCCAAACCGCCGATGCCGAGGGGATCAGCCAGGTCATTCTGGCGGCCCTGCACAGCAGCAATGCGCGGGACTATCCGGCGGATGTGATTGCGCGGGTTGCCGCTAACTTTACGCCTGAGGCGGTGCTGGAACTGCTCAAGCGTCGCGTGGTGCTGGTGGCGGTTCAAGAGCGGGTGATCGTTGCCACTGCGGCCCTCGATGGCAATGTGGTGCGCTCGGTGTTCGTCAACCCGGCGCTGCAAGGACAGGGCATTGGTCGGCTGTTGATGATCGAGATTGAGCTACGCGCCCGCGAAGCCGGAGTGACGGTGCTGAGCGTGCCGTCTTCGCTGACAGCCGAGCCGTTCTACGCCAAGCTGGGGTTCCATACCGTGCGCGACGTCTACCACGGCAACGAGCGTACGCTGGTGATGGAAAAAGCGCTGCTGTCGCGCCACCCTATCGGGCCGTACCGCGACCGCCCGCACCGGGCGCAGGTGGTGGCGTTATGGCAGGAAGCATTCGGCTATGACACGGCGCATAACCTGCCGACGCTGGCGATTGATAAAAAGCTGGCGGTCAACGACGGGCTGTTTTTCGTCGCGATGGACAAAAAAACCGTGATCGGGACGATTCTGGCCGGCTACGACGGGCATCGCGGCTGGCTGTATTCGGTGGCGGTGCACGCTGACTATCGGCGGCATGGCCTGGGGTCGTCGCTGGTGCGGTATGCGGAACAGGCATTGACGGCGCTGGGCTGCGTGAAGATCAACCTGCAGATCACCAGTGGCAATGACGCGGTGGCGGGGTTTTACGAGGCGCTGGGGTATGGGGTGGAGCCGAGGATCAGCATGGGCAAGAAGATTGCCGAAAACATCCCGAAGAACGGCGCGTAAACCTGTAGGAGCCGGCTTGCCGGCGATGAGGCCCTTGAATTCATCACAGTATTCAAGGCAGCCATCGCCGGCAAGCCGGCTCCTACAGGGTTTATGGGTTAGACCTTGACGATCCAGCCGGCGGGGGCTTCGACGTCACCGGTCTGCACGCCGGTCAGCTCTTTGTAGAGCTTCTGGGTGATCGGGCCGACTTCGGTTTCGCTGTGGAACACGTGCAGCTTGCCGTTGTACTGGATGCCGCCGATCGGCGAGATCACCGCAGCCGTACCGCAGGCGCCGGCTTCCTTGAACTGGTCGAGCTTGTCGATGAACACTTCGCCCTCGATCACGTCCAGGCCCAGGCGGGTCTTGGCCAGTTCGATCAGCGACAGGCGGGTGATGCCTGGCAGCACCGAAGGCGACTTCGGCGTGATGAACTTATTGTCGTGGGTGATCCCGAAGAAGTTGGCCGAGCCGACTTCTTCGATTTTCGAATGGGTCATCGGGTCCAGGTAGATCGCATCGGCAAAACCGGATTTCTTCGCTTCGGAACCTGGCATCAGGCTGGCGGCGTAGTTGCCACCGACCTTGGCGGCACCGGTGCCCTGTGGCGCGGCGCGGTCGAAGGTGGATATCTGGAAATTGTGTGGCACCAGGCCGCCCTTGAAGTAGGCGCCGACCGGAATGGCGAACACGGAGAAAATGAACTCCGGCGCAGTGCGCACGCCGATGTTGTCACCGGTGCCGATCACGAACGGGCGCAGGTACAGGGCGCCGCCGCTGCCGTACGGCGGGATGAAGCGCTCGTTGGCCTTGACCACTTGTTTGCAGGCTTCGATGAAGTCTTCGGTCGACACATGCGGCATCAGCAGGCGTGCGCAGCTGCGCTGCATGCGGGCGGCGTTCTGGTCCGGGCGGAACAGGTTGATCGAACCGTCCTTGCAGCGATAGGCCTTGAGGCCTTCAAAGCATTGCTGGCCGTAGTGCAGGGCGGTGGAGCCCTCGCTGATGTGCAGCACGTTGTCGTCGGTCAGGGTGCCTTCTTGCCATTCGCCGTTTTTCCAGACCTGGAGAAACCGCTTGTCGGTCTTGATGTAGTCAAAACCCAGCTTGTCCCAATTGATGCTTTCGTTACCCATGACACCCTCTATCGTTGGTCAAGTCGGTTTTTTTCTGGATGGGCGCAACAATACTTCATTCTTGGCCGGTGTGGGAGCGGGTGGGCGGACCATTCAGCCTCTGTAATGGCTGATCCACCGCTATCGCAGGCAAGCCAGCTCCCACATTTGCAATGCATTCCACTGTGGGAGCCGGGCTTGCCCGCGATGGCCTCACCTCGTTTTTACAGGTGCAGCGCGTGGCCCAGGGCCCTTAACGCGGCTTCCTGCACGGCTTCACCGAGGGTCGGGTGGGCGTGGATGGTGCCGGCCACGTCTTCCAGGCGCGCGCCCATTTCCAGGCTCAGGCCGAAGGCGGTGGACAGTTCCGAGACACCCACTCCCACGGCCTGCCAGCCGACGATCAGGTGGTTGTCACGGCGCGCCACTACCCGCACGAAGCCGGTTTTCGACTCCAGGGTCATCGCCCGGCCATTGGCTGCGAACGGGAAGCTCGACACGATGCAGTCCAGGCCAGCGGCCTTGGCTTCATCGGGGGTCTTGCCGACCACCACCAGTTCCGGGTCGGTAAAGCACACCGCCGGGATCGCGGCCGGGTTGAATTCGCGGGGTTTACCGCTGATCAGTTCGGCCACCATCTCGCCCTGGGCCATGGCGCGGTGCGCCAGCATCGGCTCGCCGCTCAGGTCGCCGATGGCATACACGTTGCGCATGCTGGTCTGGCAGCGGCTGTCGATCTTGATCGCTGCGCCGTTCATCTCCAGGTTCAGCGCTTCGAGGTTCCAGCCTTGGGTGTTGGGTTTGCGACCCACGGCAACCAGCACCTGATCCGTTGCCAGCGACAGGGTGTCGCCATTCGGGTCGCGTACTTGCAGGCTGCCATCGGCAAAACCCGTGACGCTGTGCTTGAGGTACAGCTTCACGCCCAGTTGCTTGAGGGATTCGTTGACCGGCTGCGTCAGCTCGGCATCATAGGCCGGCAGGATGCGGTCCTGGGCCTCGACCACACTGACCTCGGCGCCGAGCTTGCGGTAGGCAATCCCCAGCTCCAGGCCGATATAGCCGCCACCCACCACGATCAAACGCTTGGGCACTCGCGTTGGCGCCAGCGCTTCGGTGGACGAAATGATCGGCCCGCCAATCGGTAGCATCGGCAGGTTGACGCTTTTCGAACCGGTGGCCAGCAGCAGGTGTTCGCACTGGATGCGCTGGTGGCCGACGTCGACGGTCTTGCCGTCCACCACCTTGGCCCAGCCGTGGATCACCTGCACTTTGTGTTTCTTCAGCAGGGCGGCGACGCCGGTGGTCAGGCGGTCAACAATGCCGTCTTTCCATTCCACGCTTTTGCGGATGTCCAGGGTCGGCACATCCACTTCGATGCCCAGTTGCGAACCCTGGCTGTGGTGGATGGTTTGCTGGAACTGTTCGGCCACATGGATCAAGGCCTTGGACGGAATGCAGCCGATGTTCAAGCAGGTACCGCCCAGCGCCTGGCCTTCCACCAGGATGGTCGGGATGCCCAGTTGGCCGGCACGGATCGCCGCCACATAACCGCCTGGGCCGCCGCCGATGATCAGCAGCGTGGTATTCAATGTCTGCGTCATGCCTTACTCCAGGAACAGGCTGGCGGGTTGTTCGAGCAGGCCGCGAATGGCCTGGATGAATTGCGCCGCGTCCATGCCATCGACCACGCGGTGATCGAACGAGCTGGAGAGGTTCATCATCTTGCGCACCACGATCTGGCCCTTGATCACCATCGGCCGCTCGACGATACGGTTGACGCCCACGATGGCGACTTCCGGCAGGTTCAGCACCGGCGTGCTGACGATGCCGCCCAAAGCGCCGAGGCTGGTCAAGGTAATGGTGGAGCCCGACAGTTCATCCCGACTGGCCTTGCCACTGCGCGCAGCCGTGGCCAAACGGGCGATTTCCTCGGCGTTGCCCCACAGGCTGCGGGCTTCGGCGTGACGCACCACCGGCACCATCAGGCCTACGTCGCTCTGGGTGGCGACCCCTACGTGTACCGCGCCAAGACGGGTGATGACCTGGGCTTCATCGTCGTAACGTGCGTTGATCTGCGGGAAGTCCCGCAATGCCACGACCATGGCGCGCACGATAAACGGCAGCAGGGTGAGCTTGCCGCGCGTGGCGCCGTGCTTCTCGTTGAGGTGCACACGCAGCTCGTCGAGGGCGGTGACGTCGATCTCTTCCACATAGCTGAAATGCGCGGCACGACGGGTGGCGTCCTGCATGCGCTGGGCGATCTTGCGGCGCATGCCGATCACCGGGATCTGTTCTTCGGTGTGGCGTTCGGCGTAAGGGTTGGCAGCCGTTGATGCCTTCGCCGTACCTTGTTGGAGGTAGGCGTCGAGGTCTTCGTGCAGGATCCGGCCTGCCGGGCCAGTGCCCTGGACCAGGCGCAGTTGGATACCTGCATCCAGCGCATGCTTGCGCACAGCAGGGGACGCCAATGGGCGTTCGTCAGCTTCACGTGCCACAGGCGCTTGGGCCGCAACTACCGGCGCAGGTTTGCTTTCAACCACCACCGGCGCAGGCTTGGCTTCAGCCACCGGCGCGGCCTTAGGCGTTTCCTTCACGGCGGGTGCTTCCTTGGCGTTGCCCGCGCCTTCCACTTCAATGCTGATCAGGATACTGCCCACGGCCATGACTTCACCCGGCTCGCCGCCGAGGGAGATCACTTTGCCGTGCACGGGCGAGGGAATGTCCACCATCGCCTTATCGGTCATTACATCCGCCAGCACCTGGTCTTCGACGACCATGTCGCCGACCTTCACATGCCACACCGACAGTTCAACTTCCGCAATGCCTTCGCCAATGTCCGGCATCTTGATAACGTGCGTGCCCATTCAGACCTCCATGACCCGTTTCAACGCCGCGCCCACTCGGGACGGCCCTGGGAAATACGCCCACTCCTGCGCGTGCGGGTAGGGGGTGTCCCAACCGGTGACGCGTTCGATCGGCGCTTCCAGGTGGTGGAAGCAATGCTCCTGCACCAGCGACACCAGCTCGGCACCAAAGCCGCAGGTGCGCGTGGCTTCATGCACCACTACGCAACGGCCGGTCTTCTTCACGGAGTTGACGATGGTTTCCAGGTCCAGTGGCCACAGGCTGCGCAGGTCGATGACCTCGGCGTCGATGCCGGTTTCTTCGGCGGCAACTTGCGACACGTACACGGTGGTGCCATAGGTCAGCACAGTGACGGCCGAACCCGGACGCACGATGGCGGCCACGTCCAGCGGCACGGTGTAGTAACCGTCGGGCACCTGGGCTTGCGGGTGTTTCGACCACGGGGTTACCGGGCGGTCGTGATGGCCGTCGAACGGGCCGTTGTACAGGCGCTTGGGCTCCAGGAAGATCACCGGGTCATCGTTTTCGATGGAGGCGATCAGCAGGCCCTTGGCGTCATAAGGGTTCGACGGCATCACCGTGCGCAACCCGCAAACCTGGGTAAACACCGCTTCGATACTCTGGCTGTGGGTCTGGCCGCCGTAGATGCCGCCGCCGCAGGGCATGCGCATGGTCAGCGGCGCGGTGAACTGCCCGGCCGAGCGGTAACGCAGGCGCGCGGCTTCGGAGATGATCTGATCGGTGGCAGGGTAAACGTAGTCGGCGAACTGGATCTCGGCGACCGGGCGCAGGCCATAGGCGCCCATGCCCACGGCCACGCCGATGATGCCGCTTTCGGAGATTGGCGCGTCAAACACCCGCGAGCTGCCGTACTTGGTCTGCAGGCCTTCGGTGCAACGGAACACGCCGCCGAAGTAGCCGACGTCCTGGCCGAACACCACCACGTTGTCGTCACGTTCGAGCATCACATCCATGGCCGAGCGCAGGGCCTGGATCATGGTCATGGTGGTGGTGGTCATGGCGGTTTCCACTTCAATGCTGTTGTTGTGATCGTTCATGTCAGATCCCCAACTCTTGACGCTGGCGCTTCAAGTGCTCCGGCATCTCTTTGTAGACGTCTTCGAACATGGTCGCGGCGCTTGGAATCTGGCCGCCGGCAAGGGTGCCGTACTGTTCGGCTTGTTTTTGCGCCGCAATCACTTCGGCTTCAAGTTCGGCACTGACCGCCGCGTGTTCCTCTTCGGACCACTGGCCAATGTGGATCAGGTGCTGCTTGAGGCGCGCAATCGGGTCGCCCAGGGGGAAGTGGCTCCAGTCGTCGGCGGGGCGGTACTTGGACGGATCATCGGAGGTGGAATGCGGGCCGGCGCGGTAGGTGACCCACTCGATCAGCGTCGGGCCCAGGTTGCGGCGCGCACGCTCGGCAGCCCAGGCGGAAGCGGCGTACACCGCGATGAAGTCGTTGCCGTCCACACGCAGGGAGGCGATGCCACACCCCACGCCGCGTCCGGCAAAGGTGGTGGCTTCGCCGCCGGCGATGGCTTGGAAGGTGGAAATGGCCCACTGGTTGTTGACCACGTTAAGGATCACCGGCGCGCGGTACACGTGGGCAAAGGTGAGGGCGGTGTGGAAGTCGGATTCGGCGGTGGCGCCGTCGCCGATCCAGGCGGAAGCGATTTTGGTGTCGCCCTTGATCGCCGAGGCCATGCCCCAGCCCACGCCTTGTACGAACTGGGTGGCGAGGTTGCCGGAAATCGTGAAGAAGCCAGCGTCTTTCACTGAATACATGATCGGCAACTGACGGCCCTTGAGCGGATCACGCTCGTTGGACAGCAGTTGGCAGATCAGGTCCACCAAGGGCACGTCGCGAGCCATCAGGATGCTTTGCTGGCGGTAGGTGGGGAAGCACATGTCGTCGATGTTCAAGGCCAGGGCCTGGGCGCTGCCGATGGCTTCTTCGCCAAGGCTCTGCATGTAGAACGACATTTTTTTCTGACGCTGGGCGACCACCATGCGGTTGTCGAAGATCCGCGTCTTGAGCATGGCGCGCATGCCTTTGCGCAGAATCTCGACGGGGACGCTTTCAGCCCAGGGACCGAGGGCCTGGCCCTGGTCGTCGAGCACGCGGATCAGGCCCTTGGCCAGGTCGGCGGTGTCGGCGGGTTCTACGTCGATGGCGGGTTTGCGCACCAGGCCGGCGTCGGTCAGGCGCAGGTAGGTAAAGTCGGTCTTGCAGCCTGGGCGTCCCGAGGGTTCAGGGACGTGCAGGCGCAGTGGTTCGTACTGCTGGGTCATGGCTTTCTACGCTCTATCTTGTGAATTTCTTGTAGTGGGCGCGCTAGCTGACAGTCAGACTCCGGGTAGGAGAAATCTTGTCCTACAACAATCATAGGCGTGGCGTAGAAGAATATTTATCTCTGTTTCGTTGCGCTCAAGACCATTTGCGGATAAAAAAACTGCATAAACATAATAAACAGGTGATTTTGTCTCATGCGCAAACTGGACCGTACCGATATCGGCATTCTCAACGCCCTGCAGGAGAATGCCCGCATCACCAACGCCGACCTGGCCCGCTCGGTCAACCTGTCGCCCACGCCGTGTTTCAACCGGGTGAAGGCGATGGAAGAACTGGGCCTGATTCGAGACCAGGTCACGCTGCTCGACGCCGACCTGCTGGGCCTGCACGTCAACGTGTTCATCCACGTGAGCCTGGAAAAGCAGAATGAGTTGGCATTGCAGCAGTTCGAAGGTGCGATCTCCGACCGGCCCGAAGTGATGGAGTGCTACCTGATGGCCGGCGACCCGGACTACCTCATCCGCGTGCTGGTGCCGACGATCCAGTCGCTGGAACGCTTCATGATGGACTTCTTGACCAAGGTGCCGGGCGTGGCCAACATCCGTTCCAGCTTCGCCCTCAAGCAGGTGCGCTACAAAACCGCGTTGCCGCTACCGGCCAACGGCATCAACCTGGGTTAGAGGTGGTTGACCGGAATCTTCAGGTACACCACACCATTGTCCTCCGCCGGCGGCATATTCCCCGCCCGCACATTCACCTGGATCGCCGGCAGCAACAGCGTCGGCATCCCCAGCCCTGCGTCGCGCGTGGTGCGCATCTCGACAAACGTGGCTTCATCCACGCCATCATGCACATGGATATTCCCCGCGCGCTGCTCGGCCACCGTGGTCCTGCACTTAGCCTCACGGCCTTCAGGCGGGTAGTCATGGCACACGTACAACTCGGTTTCCAACGGAAACGCCAGCAACTTGCGCATCGACGCATACAACTGCCGCGCATCGCCGCCAGGAAAATCACAGCGCGCCGTGCCCACGTCCGGCATGAACAGCGTATCGCCCACCAGGATCAGCCGGTCGTCGATCAGATAGGCCATGTCCGCCGGCGTATGCCCGGGCACATGCAGGGCCTGGGCCTTGATGGCGCCGATATGAAACACCTCATCCGGCGCAAACAAGTGATCGAACTGCGAGCCGTCCACGCGAAATTCCGGCTCCAGGTTGAACAGGTTCTTGAACACGTCCTGCACTTTACTGATGGATTGGCCAATCGCGATCTTGCCGCCCAGCGTGCGACGCAGGTAAGGCGCGGCAGAGAGGTGATCGGCGTGGGCGTGGGTTTCGAGCAGCCACTGCACCTGCAGGCGATGTTCGCGCACATAGGCAATCACCTTGTCGGCCTGGCGTGTGTCGGTGCGACCGGAGGCGGGGTCGTAGTTGAGGACCGAGTCGACGATGGCACAGGGGCCATCATCTGATTCGTGCAGGACATAGGTGTAGGTCGACGACGCCTCGTCCAGAAAGGCTTGTATCAACGCGGGCATGGCGGCGGTCCTTGTAGTGGATTGCGGCTTACATTCGAGATGTTTTCCACATAGGCTTGCGAGCTTAAGTGAAAAAAACGGTCCGAGGCAAAGGATCGACCTGTAACGGAACGTGACGCCACACGGCAACGCTCCTTGTGTGCATCGAATTAAAAAGGCGATAGACCATGACCGAACAACACTGGGGCCCTACCATCAGTGGCGATATCGTAGTCATCGGCGGCGGTTCGGCGGGCATAGGCCTGCTGGCCAGCCTGCTCAAGCGCGACCCCCACCTGAATATCACCTTGATTGAACCGAGCGACCACCACTGCTACCAGCCTGCCTGGACCCTGGTGGGCGGCGGCGCCTACGACCTGGAAAAGACCCGTCGCCCGCTGGCCGACGTACTGCCCAACGGTGTCACCTGGGTGCAGGCGGCCGTCACCGAACTGCTGCCGGACGAGCAAACGCTGGTCCTCGACAATGGCCAGCGGGTGAGCTGGAACAACCTGATCGTGTGCCCCGGCCTGCGCCTGGCCTGGGAGAAGGTCGAAGGCCTGCAAGACACGCTTGGCAAGCATGGCGTCACCTCCAACTACAGCTACCAGCACGCCGCCTACACCTGGCAGTTGGTGCAGCAACTCAAGGGCGGCAAGGCGATCTTTACCCAGCCGGCCATGCCGATCAAATGCGCGGGCGCGCCGCAGAAAGCCCTGTATCTGTCCTGCGACCACTGGCTCAAGCACGGCGTGCTGAAAAACATCGACGTCGAATTCGACCTGGCCGGCGCCGCGCTGTTTGGCGTGGCGACCTTTGTGCCGCCTTTGATGAAGTACGTGGAAAAGTACAACGCCCGCCTGGCGTTCAACGCCAACCTGGTCAAGGTCGACGGTCCGGCACGCAAGGCCTGGTTCGAAGTGAAGGATGCCGAAGGCACGGTCAGTATTGAGGAAAAAACCTTCGACATGCTGCACGTGGTGCCGCCGCAAGTGTCGCCGGATTTCATCCGCCAAAGCCCGCTGGCCGATGCGGCGGGCTGGTGCGAAGTGAACCCCCACAGCCTGCAACACCTGCGTTACCCACACATCTTCGGCCTGGGTGACGTGTGCGGTACCACCAACGCCAAGACTGCCGCTGCAGTGCGCAAGCAGATCGTGGTGGTCGCCGAAAACCTGTTGGCCCTGCGCAAACAGGCGCCGCTGCCGCTCAAGTACGACGGCTACGGTTCCTGCCCGCTGACGGTGGAGAAGGGCAAGGTGGTGCTGGCCGAATTTGGCTACGGCGGCAAGCTGCTGCCGACCTTTCCCCTCGACCCAACCCAGGCGCGTCGCTCGATGTGGTTCCTCAAGGCCACCTTGCTGCCGTGGTTCTACTGGAATGGCATGCTCAAGGGCCGCGAGTGGCTGACCCGCCTGAGCAAGGTGGACTGAATGCTGCTGGCCAGTGTGTTGGGGTTATTGATGGGCCTGGTCATGGGCCTGACGGGTGCGGGCGGCGGCATCCTCGGGGTGCCGGCGCTGGTACTTGGGCTGGGCTTGAGCATGACCCAGGCCGCGCCGGTGTCGTTGCTCGCTGTGGGCGCGGCAGCGGCGGTGGGGGCCATCGACGGTTTGCGCCACGGCCTGGTGCGTTACCGCGCCGCGTTGCTGATCGCCTTGCTGGGCGCGCTGTTTTCGCCGGTGGGGGTGTTTCTTGCCCACCAACTGCCGGAAGCGCTGCTGATGGGCCTGTTCAGTGCATTGATGGTGCTGGTGGCCTGGCGCATGTTGCAGCGCGAAAAACGCGAGGCGGGGCCGAGTGACCATGGCGCCGCGTCCTGGGGCCAGAAGAACTGCATGCTCGACCAGCAGACCGGGCGCCTGGCCTGGACTGCCAAATGCAGCGCGACCCTGGCGGCCCTCGGCGCGGTGACCGGTGCCGTGTCCGGCTTGCTGGGCGTCGGCGGTGGCTTCTTGATCGTGCCGGCGTTCAAGCAACTCACTGACGTGCAGATGCGCGGCATCGTCGCCACCTCGTTGATGGTGATCAGCCTGCTCTCGCTGATCGGCGTGGCCGGCGCGTTCCATGCCGGTGTGCGCATCGAGCCGCTGGGCGGGGTGTTTATCGGCGCGAGCATCGTCGGCATGCTGGCCGGGCGGCGCCTGTGCTCGGTGATTCCCGCGCGTACCTTGCAGGTGGGGTTTGCCAGCCTGTGTGTACTGGTGGCCGTTGGCATGTTGGTCAAGGCCGGTCTTACATCCTAAGTGCCGGGCTTGTGACGGGGCCCGTCCTACGCCGAAGTTGCCGGGCACCCGCTGCCCGTACAAGACCGCGCTCGTTTGGAGGGTCAATCACCGCCTCGACATGGCAAGATGAACTCCGCTCAGGTTTACTACTCCCTGAGTAATGGTTTTACCGACATCCTGCGTCGGGTCATCTAGGTCATCGAATGAACAAATACACCCCTCACACCTGGGAGCCCCATGAGCGGCCAAGCCTGCCTGGCTCGCCGTCGACGCCGTTGCACCCCACCCACAAGCGGTGGCTGTTTGCGATGGTGGGCGTGCTGGTAGCGATTACTGGGGGGTTGGGTAATGCGCTGGTCATTGCCAACCTGCAATACCTGCAAGGTGCTCTCGGCGCGACCACCGCCGAAATGGCCTGGCTGCCCGCCGCCTATGTGATGACCAACGTGTGCATGAACCTGCTGCTGGTGAAGTTCCGCCAGCAGTTCGGCCTGCGCGCGTTCACCGAGGTGTTCCTGGTGCTGTATGCACTGGTGACGTTCGGGCATTTGTTCGTCAACGACCTCAACTCCGCCATCGCCGTGCGAGCGGCCCACGGCATGGTGGGCGCGGCGCTGAGTTCATTGGGTTTGTATTACATGATCCAGGCCTTCCCGGCCAAGTGGCGCTTGAAGGCCTTGGTGCTGGGGTTGGGCACGGCGCAATTGGCCTTGCCACTGGCGCGGCTGTTCTCCGAAGACCTGCTGCAAATCGCCGAATGGCGCGGGCTGTATCTGTTTGAACTGGGCATGGCGCTGATCTGCCTGGGCTGCGTATTCCTGCTCAAGTTGCCGCCCGGTGACCGCTTCAAGACCTTCGAAAAACTCGACTTCCTCACCTTCGCCATTCTTGCAACCGGGGTTGCCTTGCTCTGCGCCGTGCTGTCCCTGGGCCGAATCGACTGGTGGCTGGAAGCGCCGTGGATCGGCGTGGCCTCGGCCTGCTCGCTGGTGCTGATCATGGCCGGGCTGGCCATCGAGCATAACCGCGCCAACCCGATGCTGATGACCCGCTGGCTGGGCAGCGGCGTAATGATCCGCCTGGCATTGGCGGTGGTGCTGATTCGCATGGTGCTGTCCGAACAGTCCACTGGCGCCGTGGGGTTCATGCAGATGCTGAACATGAGCTACCAACAGATGCACACGCTGTACGTGGTGATGCTGGCCGGAGCGATCGCGGGCCTGGCGGTCAGTGCGCTGACCATCAACCCGGCGCATTTGCTGATGCCGCTGGTGATTTCCCTGGCACTGATGGCGACGGGGTCGGTGATGGACAGCTTTTCCAGCAACCTCACGCGGCCGCAGAACCTGTATATCAGCCAGTTCCTGCTAGGCTTCGGCGGTACGTTCTTCCTGGGGCCGACCATGGTGCTGGGCACCAAGAACGTGCTGACCAACCCGCGTAACCTGGTGAGTTTTTCGGTGATGTTCGGGATCTGCCAGAACCTCGGCGGGCTGATTGGCGCGGCGTTGCTGGGCACGTTCCAGATTGTGCGCGAGAAATATCACTCCAGCATGATCGTCGAACATTTGACCTTGCTGGACCCGCGTGTGGCCGCGCGGGTGCAGAGCGGCGGCTCGGCCTACGGCGGCATTGTCGCCGACCCCGAGCTGCGCAACTTGATGGGCATTCGTAGCCTGGCCACGGCGGCAACCCGCGAGGCGAACGTGATGGCCTACAACGATGTCTTCATGCTGATCGCGATCATCGCGATACTGACCATGATCTGGATCTTTATCCGCAGTCTGTGGCTGATGAGCACCACCCAGGCAGCAGCCACTCCCGTTCAACCCAGCGGCGCTTCTTCATGACCGAACCGACTTCCACCACCACGACCACCAACGCCATCGCCTCCACCCCGGAGGGCAGCACACCGCCCGGCGCCACGGTGACCGAGCCGCGCTCCTTGCGGGTGCGCATCGTCTCGTCCCTGGGCTTTGCCGCGATTGCCATCGTCGGGGTGCTGATCGTGTTGTATGCCTGGCAGTTGCCACCGTTCAGCAGTGCCGTGGAAACCACCGAAAACGCCTTGGTGCGTGGGCAGGTGACAATTATCGGCCCGCAGCTCAGCGGCTATGTGTTCGAAGTGCCGGTGCAGGACTTCCAGTACGTGAAGGCCGGCGACCTGCTGGTGCGCCTCGACGACCGCATCTACAAGCAGCGCCTCGACCAGGCGCTGGCACAACTGGCGGTGCAGAAGGCCTCGTTGGCGAATGTGGTGCAGCAGCGCAACAGCGCCGAAGCCACCATCCAGTTGCGCCAGGCGGCATTGGCGGACAGCCAGGCGCAGGCGCGCAAGAGCACCGCCGATCTGCGTCGCAATGAAGAACTGATCAGTGACGGTTCGGTGTCCAAGCGTGAGTTGGACGTGACCCGCGCCGCCAACGCGCAAACCATCGCGGCGGTGGCCCAGGCCCAGGCCAGCCTGGAAATCGCACGTCAGGACCTGCAGACCGTGATCGTCAATCGCGGCTCACTGGAAGCGGCCGTGGCGAGTGCCGAGGCGGCGGTGGAGCTGGCGCGCATCGACCTGTCCAACACCCGCATCACCGCGCCACGCGACGGGCAACTGGGGCAGATTGGCGTGCGCCTGGGGGCCTACGTCAACTCCGGTGCGCAGTTGATGGCGCTGGTGCCGAAGCAACTGTGGGTGATCGCCAATATGAAGGAAACCCAGATGGACAATGTGCAGGTCGGCCAGCCGGTGACCTTCACCGTCGATGCCCTGAACCACCGCAAATTCCACGGCACGGTGCAGCACATTTCCCCGGCCACCGGCTCGGAGTTCAGCCTGTTGCAGGCAGACAATGCCACCGGCAACTTCGTGAAGATCGCCCAGCGCGTGCCGGTGAGGATCACGGTGGACCCCGACCAGGCCGAGAGCGAGCGGTTGCGGCCGGGGTTGTCGGTGGTGGTGAGCATCGACACGGCAGGACGCCTTAAAAACAGCCCGCCCTGACACAGCCCCCACCGTGTAGGAGCCCGGCTTGCCGGCGATGGCGTGCTTACAGACGTCATTGCCGGCAAGCCGGGCCTCTACAAAGGGCAGTATTTGAGGCTGAAATCCAGGTGGGTTGACTGGCCCTGTTCCAGCCGCTTCAAACCGGGCCGGCCAGGCAGGTGATGAGCATTCACCGGATGGCTCACCGGCTCGATGCAAAAGAACCCCAGCCCCGGCGGGCAGTACAGCAGGAAGTAATCCGCGCCGCTCGCCTGGCATTCCAACGCATACCCGAGCTCCGGTTGTTCTATCCGGCAGTGTCCGTCCCATTGGCAGAAACCATTGTCCACCAGGCCTTCCGGCAGGGCTTTCAAGGCGCTGAAGTCCCAGGCCTGCGGCACCGGCGCCAGCCCCGTAGGCAACTTGGACGCGTCACTCATCCACACCTGCGACGCCCTGGCCTGCAGCCGCGTGGTGGCTCGGCGTGGCAGGTAGGGATGCAAACCCAACCCATGCCAGGCGGCTTTTGCGCCGAGATGGGTCACGCGCAGGGCAATGCTCAGTTCACCTTCGTGCAGGCGAAATCGCTGCTCGGCGCGATAGGCGAAGGGCGTGTCGCACTCTACCGCCAATACCGCTTCATCCTCAGTGTGGCTCAGCACCTGCCAGGCCTGTTGCCAAGCCGAGCCATGGATCGGCAACGGGTCGGTCAGGCTGTTGGGCGCGAGGGTCAACCAACCGTCGGGGTTGTCGAAACCGCCTTGGGCAATGCGGTTGGACCAGGGCGCCAGGGGGTAACACCCCAGCTTGCCCGGCAGGCCAGTACTGATCGCCAGCTCGTCGCTATGGCGCAACAGCGGCTGGCCGGTGGCGCGCACGCTCCAGTTGACGATGCTGCCGCCCACGGCCGGGGCCAGGGTCAGCACGGTCAGTTCATCTCTGAGTTCCAGCATCACATGTTCACCTTGAAATGCAGGTCACTTGTAGGCGCCAGCTTGCCGGCGCCTGCAAGGGGAGGGTTACAGCACCACGCTGGGCAGCCACAGCGACAGCGCCGGGATGTAGGTCACCGCCATCAGCACCAGGAACAGCACGCCATAGAACGGCAGCAACGCCTTCACGGTTTTCTCGATGCTGACCTTGCCCACCGCCGCGCCCACAAACAACACGGCACCCACCGGTGGGGTGATCAACCCGATCCCCAGGTTCACCAGCATGATCATGCCGAAGTGCACCGGGTCGACGCCGATCCCCAGGATCACCGGCAGCAGGATCGGCGTGAGGATCAGAATCAGCGGCGCCATGTCCATCACCGTGCCGAGCAACAGCAGCATCGCGTTGATGCACATCAGGATCACGTAGCGGTTGTCCGACAGGGTCAGGAACAGCGTGGTGATCTTCGCCGGGATCTGCATCAGGGTCATGATGTAGCCGAAACTGGCGGCAAAGGCGATCAGGATCATCACGATGGAAATGGTGCGCACCGTGCGGTGCATCAGCTTGGGCAGCTCGCTCCATTTATAGTCGCGGTAGATGAACATGGTCACGAAGAATGCCCACAGCACGGCAATCGCGGCGGACTCGGTGGCCGTGAAGATGCCCGAGAGAATACCGCCGAGGATGATCACCATGGCCATCAGGCCCCACAGCGCATCGGCGCAGATTTTCAGGGCCTGCTTGAGCGGGATGACTTCGCCCTTGGGGTAGTCGCGCTTCTTGGCGAAGATCAGGCACAGCACCATCAGGCAGGCGCTCATCAGCAAGCCCGGGACCACGCCGGCCATGAACAGCGAAGCGATCGACACCGTGCCACCCGCTGCCAGGGAGTAGAGCACCGAGTTGTGGCTGGGCGGTGTCAGCAGGGCCTGCACCGAACCGCTGATGGTCACGGCCGTGGCGAACTCCCTGGGATAGCCCCGGCGTTCCATTTCCGGGATCAACACCGAGCCGACCGAGGCGGTATCGGCCACCGACGAGCCGGAGATCGCACCAAAAAATGTCGAGGCCATGATGTTCACCAGGGACAGGCCGCCGCGCACAAAACCTACCAGCACCCCGGCAAACGCCACCAGCCGGCGCGACATGCCGCCCTCGGCCATGATCGCCCCGGCCAGCACAAAAAACGGAATCGCCATCAGCGAAAACTTGTTCACCCCGCCAGCCACCTGGATCATCAGGGCCTGGAACGGAATGTCGATCCACCACGCGCCGATCAAGGCGGCCAGCCCCAGGGCGTAGGCCACGGGCATGCCGATCAGGATCAACGCGATAAAGCTGCCCAACAGAATCAATGCGTCCATATCAGGCGGCCCCTTCGCTTTCTTCAACCAGGTCGAAACGCACGACCCGACGGTTGCTCTGGTCACCGAGCAGGAGTTTCTCCAGCACAAACACCAGGGTCAGCAGCCCGCCAATCGGGATCGGCATGTAGGTGATGCCCACGCGCAACGTGGGGATGGCGCTCATGAACTGGTTCCAGGTGGACAGGCACAGCTTAGTGCCCCAGATCGCCATGAACAGGCAGATGGTTGCCATCAGCAGCTGGGAAACGATGCCGACGACGCGGCGTTGGGTGGGAGGCAGGCGGTCGGTGATCATCGCCACCGACATGTGCGCCCCGGCGCGATAACTGGCGGCGGCGCCGATGAAGGTGAATACCAGCATCAGCAGGATGGCGGTGGGTTCCGGCCAACTGGAACCGGTGCCGAGGACGTAGCGGGCGAAGATGCCCCAGGGAATGATCAATGCGACCCCCAGTACCGAGAGGCCGGCGACCCAGATGCAGGTCATGTAAATGCGGTCGTTGATGCGCAGCAGTAAATTCTTCATGGCGTTCACCGTAACCGGGCGCGTCAGTGCCGACCGCGCCGGGCCTTGCTAGAGAAGGAGGGCGTTACTGAACGGCGTCGATGCGCTGGATGATGTCGGCGTAAGCCGCACCGTATTTGGCGCGCACCGGCGCGGTGGCGTCATAGAAGGGTTTTTTGTCGACAGTGATGAACTCGACACCGGCGGCCTTGAGCTTGGTTTCACTGCTGGCGGACTTGGCGTCCCACAACACGCGCTCGTCAGCCTGGGCGGCCTTGGCGGCGTTTTTCACCATGACCTGCTGCGCGGGGGTGAGCTTGTTCCAGGTGATTTTCGACATCACGATGGGCTCGGGCAAAATCAGGTGCTCGGTGAGGGTGTAGTACTTGGCGTTCTGGAAATGGTTGTGTTCCAGCAGCGTCGGCGGGTTGTTTTCTGCGCCGTCGATCACGCCGGTCTGCAGGGCACTGAAGATCTCGCCGGTGTCCATGGCGATGCCGTTGGCGCCCATTTCATTGAAGGCCTCGATGAACAGCGGGTTGCCTTGCACACGGATTTTCATGCCCTTGAGGTCTTCGATCTTGCGTACCGGTTTCTTGGTGTAGAGGTTGCGCGTGCCGCCGTCCATCCAGGCCAGGGCCACCAGGCCGAACTCCGAGTCGGTGATCTTGGCGAGGATCTCATCGCCGATCTCGCCGTCGATAACCTTACGCATGTGCGCCTGGTCACGGAACACGAACGGCAGGTTGAACACGTTCACGTCGGGGACCACCGGGCCGACGATACCCAGGCTGACCCGGGCCATCTGGATGGCACCGACCTGGGCCTGTTCGACCACTTCCTTTTCGGAGCCCAGGACGCCACCGGGGAAGAACTTGAAGGTCAGTTCACCGTTGCTTTCCTTGGTCAGGGCCGCGCCCATGTTCTTTTCGGCGACCACCGTGGGGTAACCGTCCGGGTGGATGTCGGCAAATTTGATTTCCAGCGCGTGGGCAGCGCTGCTGAGGGTGAAGAATGCAGCGGCGAGCAAGGTGCGTTTGAAGTCCATGGGATGTCTCTCCTGTCTTGTTATTGTTGTATTCAAGGCACAGCGATGCAGCTAGAGGATGAACTGGGGCTCCGGCAATCCGACAACGCCGGGGTTGAGGGCGAACACGCCGCCGGACAGTGACTGCGCACTCTGGTCATCACGGATCGAGGTGACGAACAGGGTGTCCAGGCGACTGCCGCCAAAGGCGCACATGGTGGGTTTTTTTACCGGTACGGTGAGGGAGCGGTCGAGGCGACCTTCGGGGGTGAAGCGGTGGATGAGCCCGGCGTCGTTGGCGCAGATCCAGTAGCAGCCATCGGCGTCCACGGCGGCGCCATCGGGGCGGCCCAGATGGTTGTGCATGTCCACGAACACGCGGCGATTGGACGGCGTGCCGGTGTCGATGTCGTAGTCGAAGGCCCAGATCTGCTGCACCAGTGGGTGGGAGTCCGAGGCATACAGGGTGCGGCCATCCGGGCTGAACGCGAGGCCATTGAGGGTGATGAACCCGCCCAGTTGGGCGTGGGGTGCCGCGCCGGACGCGTAGCGGTAGAGGGTGCCCTCAGCCGCGTTCAAGCCCATGTTCAGCACCATGCTGCCGGCCCAGAAACGACCCTGGCGATCACAGCGGCCGTCATTCAGGCGCATGTCCGTGCGCGGGTGCTCGATGCTCGCCAGGGGCGTGGTGTCGAGGCTGCCATCGTTGTGTGGGGTGAGCTGGAAGAAGCCGGTTTCCATCCCGGCGACCCAGTTGCCCGCCGTGGTGCGGGCGATACAGGCGAGCATCTGCGGGGCTGTCCAGGCGGCGATATGGCCGCTGGCGGCGCTCCAGCGTTGCAGGCCGCCATTGGGGATGTCCACCCAGTACAGGGCGTTTTCCCCAGGCACCCACACCGGGCATTCACCCACGGCATTGCGCGCGTCGACAATCAATTCGGCGCTCATGGGTCAATCACCGAAGGGGCCGGCTGCGCAGAACGCGCCGCCTTGGTAAACCTTGGCCGGGTCATTGTCGGCCACCGGTGGCTGGGTTTCGACCTGGGCGCGGAACACCTCGGAGCTGTCCTTTGGCGCAAAGCCCAGGTGGGCGGCGTAGCGGTTGTCCCACCAGGTGTCGAGGTTATCCGACATGCCGTAGACCACCGTGTGGCCGACGTTCGGCGTGTACAGCGCGCGTTCGAGCAGTTGGGTCAGGTCATCGAAGCTCAGCCAGGTGTGCATCATCCGACGGTTCTGCGGTTCCGGGAACGACGAGCCGATGCGGATGCTCACGGTCTCGATGCCGTAGCGGTCGAAGTAGAAACTGGCCATGTCTTCGCCGTAGGACTTGGACAGGCCGTAGTAGCTGTCCGGGCGGCGAGGGGAGTGGGCGTCGAGGGTTTCGCCCTGCTTGTAGAAGCCGATGACATGGTTGGAACTGGCGAAAATCACGCGCTTCACGCCATGGCGACGAGCGGCCTCGTAAATATGGAAAATGCCGCAGATGTTGGCACCGAGGACTTCTTCGAACGAGCGCTCCACCGATACGCCGCCAAAGTGCAGAATCGCATCGACGCCTTCTACCAGGTGGTGCACGGCGTGTTTGTCGGAGAGGTCGCAGGGTTGCACTTCTTCGGACGCATCGGCCGCCGGGGCCATATTCGCGATGTCCGACAGGCGCAGCACTTGGGCATATGGGCGCAGGCGTTCGCGCAGGACTTTGCCCAGGCCACCGGCGGCACCGGTGAGCAGCAGGCGGTTGAATGGAACAGGCGTGGTTGTGGTGGTGGTCATGAGGGTTCCATTGTTGTTGTAGGTTGTCGTATGACTAGGCGGAAGTATCGTTAGTGATTCCCCAAGTTGTCAACGATCTTGCTGGCGGCAAAATACTATTGTGGGAGCTGGCTTGCCGGCGATTGCGGACTGTCAGTTGACATCTACATTGCTGATGCGCCGCCATCGCAGGCAAGCCCACACATTGGTCGCGTTACAACAGTGAGATGGGATAGCTGACAAAAATCCGGTTCTCATCGAACTCGTTGTTGCTGAAATCCCGACGCATGGTCGAATTGCGCCAGCGCACGTTCAGGTCCTTCAGCGCACCGCTTTGGACCGTGTAGGCCAGTTCCGATTCGCGGCCCCATTCCTTGCCGTCGGTGATCGCCCCGGTGTGCACGTTACTGCCGCTGATGTAGCGGTTCATCATGGTCAGCCCCGGAATGCCAAGCACCACGAAGTTGAAGTCATGGCGCACCTGCCAGGATTTTTCCTTGGCGTTATCGTAGCTGGCGTTGTAGCTGTCGTTGGCCAGGGTGCCGCCGCTGGTGCCGTTGACCCGCATCCACACGCTGTCGCCGGTGAGTTTCTGCAGGCCCACATAGAAGGTGTTGCCGTTGTACTTGGCCGAGAGCAGGGCGAAGGCGGTCTTGTTGTCGAGGTCGCCGGCCAGGGCGCTGCCGTCTTCCTTGCCGTTGAAAAAGCCGAGGTTGGCGCCCAGGGTCCAGTCGCCCACGGGTTGGCTGTGGGTCAGGTTGAAATACTGTTGCTGGTAGATATCCGTGAGTTCGGCGTACCACACGCCGACCTGGGTGCGTTTGTCGTTGAAGCTGTATTCGCCGCCGCCGAAGTTGAAGCGGTCGGAGGTGAACGCGGCTTTGCCGTTCATGAACATGTCTTCCATGCTCGCGTCGTTGCGCGGGCTGTTACCGCGGAACTGGCCGCCGTAGAGGGTCAGGCCGGCGATTTCGCTGGAGGTGACCTGGCCGCCACGGAAGGTCTGGGGCAGCGAGCGACCGTCGTCGGAGCGCAGGATCGGCAGCACCGGCATCCACTCGCCGACCTTCAATTCGGTCTTCGACAGCTTGGTTTTCAGGGCCACGCCCAGGCGGCCGAAGTTGTCGGCGGGGCGCCCATCATCGTGGATCGGCAATAACTGCGTGCCACCCGTGCCTTTGCCGCCGTCGAGTTTTTGCGAGTACAGGCCCAGGACATCAATCCCGAAACCCACGGTGCCTTGGGTGAAGCCGGACTTGGCATCAAGGATGAAGTTCTGCGTCCACTCTTCGGCCTTGCCCTGAGGGTTGGTTGGGTTGGTGAAGTTGCGGTTGAAGTAGGCGTTGCGCAGGTTGAGCGTGGCCTTGGCGTCTTCGATAAAACCGTCGGCGTGGACGCTGAGGGGGAGGGTAAATGCCAGGCTGCCTAGACCGAGGAGGCCGATAGACGAGGAGGAATTGCGGGCGAATTGACTCACAGTGGAACTCCCTTTTTGTTGTTTTTATTATTTGTCGTACGTCGTCGTACAACATTGAGGGGGATATTTGCGGGGTTTTTGAGGGCTGTCAAGCGGAAGTTATACGATGACTTGGGGTGGCTTGATCTAGAGCGGGCAGGATCAATGTGGGAGCTGGCTGCCTGCTAAGGCGGCCTGACAGTCGACCACAATCTAACTGTTGCCCCGCGATCCAACTGTGGGAGCGGGCTTGCTCGCGAAGGCGGCCGGACAGCTGACCGCTATCTGACTGTAGCCCCGCGATCTAAATGTAGGAGCTGGCTTGCCGGCGATGGCATCGACTCGGTCTGTCTGATGTACCGAAGTGTCTGCATCGGCAAGCCAGCGCCCACATTGATTGCGTTCCAATTTCTTTTTTAGCCAGCCATGACCATCGGCGGAAGGGTGCCCAGCAGCGAAACGGCGGCTACCGCCGAAACACCCAGTAACCATTCCAGCATCACGCTGGCCTTCAAGGTGCCCGGTCGCGCTTCACAGCGTTCGATACGCAGGCGGTTCAACAAGGCCAGTACCAACATTCCCAGCACCAGCAGAACCTTGATCAACAGGATCAGCGCGAACCCGTTGAACAACGGCGTGGGCCACAGTTGCCCGGTGAGTACGCGCACGTTGATCAGGCCGGTGACCAGCAACCCGGCGACGAGGCCATAGCCCACGCCGCTGAAGCGTCTGAGGATCGCCTGCACCGGGTGCACATGCGGCTGCCTGAGGATCAGGACCAGCAGTAACAGCCCGCCGAGCCACGCCCCCACGCAGACCAAGTGCACCACTTGGTTGAGGATCAGCAATTGCCCGCTGAGCCCATCGAGCATAGCGCCATGCCCGACCGGCGCCAGCGTCGCCAGCAGCAGCGCGATTACCGGCAGGCGCAGTGCCGGCCAGGGCTTGATCAGCACGATGACCAGCAGCAGGTTCAGCAGCAGGTGCCAGGTCCATACCTGGCCAAAAAAGGTCTTGCCCAGGACCAGTTGCACCGTGGCCGGCTGCAACGCCGCCGCCCAGCTGCCGGCCATGCTGGCAGTGATCAGCAGCAACCAGGCGAGGCCGGAGCCCAGCCCCAGCCAGGCCAGCCCACGGGAGATACGGTGAAGTTGCCGGTCGAGTACCGGTTGCGGTCCAGCGCCCACCAGCCAGGGCCTGAACACACAGGCCCCGAACATCAACAACACGACGGTGAAATGCAGGAAGCGGCACAGCACCAGCAGGGTCGCCATGGGTTATTGGCCGACCTTGAAGCTGTATTCACCGTTGCTCTTGTGGGTGTCGACCGAGACTGCGTTCCACACCAACTTGTAGTTGCCGGCGGCCAAGGGCGCGGCCGGCGTGACAACCAGGACTTTTTTGTCGGCATCCGGGGTTTCCAGGCCCTTGATGGCGATTTCGGTGCCGTCCTTGCTCAGGGACACCTTGGTGAACGTGGCTTCGACGCCTTCGCTGAAGGTCAGGCGCAGATCCTTGGGCGCGGCGACGCTGCTGTCTGCCGCAGGTTCAGCGCTCTTGAGATGGGCATGGGCAAACGCCGCCGAAGCGCCCAGCAGGGAGGCGAGCAGGGCGACGGTGGTGAGGCTTTTCTTGATCAACATTGTTCAATACCTTCAGGTTCAGGGAGTCGGTAGAGCCATGTGCAGCAAGGGAAAGGGTTTGCCTTCGCCATCCAGCGGCGAGCGCGCGACCTGGATAAAACCATAGTGCAGGTAGAACCCCACGGCCTGGGGGTTTTGTTCATTCACATCCACCGTGAGGGTGTCGTGACGGGCGCGGGCGTGGTCCAGCAACTGGCGGCCAATGCCCTGGCCTCGACGGTCCGGGTCGATAAACAGCATTTCGACATTTTGCCCTCCGGTGCCGATAAAACCGGCGATACCGTCCTGATCCTCGTATACCCACACCTCCAGGGCGGGCATGGGCAGGTAAGTATCGCGCACCAGGGGCAGCAACCGTTGAATGTCGTCCTCGGGGAGGAAGTCATGGGTGGCGCGTACCGAGCGCTCCCACAGCGCTCCCAGCACGGGGTCGTCGGTGGCCACGCGAGGTCGAATAGTCATTGCAATGATCCTTCATGGGGATCGCGATCCTAACCAATCCGTTTTCCAGGGGAAAGGTTCGCGTCAGAAGTTTCATTATGGCTTGTCGCCGCGATCTAGAGCCGATGGTAGTCTTTAAGCCAAGTTGTTGTCAGGGAGCCCTTATGGGCAATCACAAGATCGGAATTCGTCGGGTCAACGTCGAAAAAATCCTGCTGGCGGCGGAGAAAGTCTTCGCCGAAAAAGGCTATGGCAGCACTGCCATGGCCGACATCGCTGAAGAAGTGCAACTGCCGCGCTCCAACCTGCACTACTACTTCACCACCAAAAGCGAGCTGTACAGCGCCGTGCTGTTCGACCTGCTGGAAGTGTGGAAGCAGGACGCCCTGAGCTTCGAAACCTTCGATGACCCACGGGTGGTGCTCAGTAGCTACATTCGCGCCAAGATGCAGCGCTCGCGCACGCGGCCGTATGGCTCCAAGGTGTGGGCCAATGAAATCATCCACGGCGCGCCGACCCTGGGTGAGGCACTGGATGAAAGCCTGTACGACTGGGCCAAGATGAAGGAAGCGAAAATTCGCCAGTGGGTGGAGGACAAACGCATCCTGCCGGTGGAGCCGTCGAGCCTGCTGTACATGATCTGGGCCTCGACCCAGCACTATGCCGACTTTGATCACCAGGTGAAGATCCTCAACGATCACCAGCCGTTGTCGGACATGCAGTTCGAGAAGGCGATACAGACGGTGACAGGTGTGATCTTGCGGGGGATTGGGTTGGAGCCTTGATGTCGGTGAGCTGATCCCATTTTTGTGGTGAGCGGGCTTGCCCCGCGCGAGGCAAGCTCGCTCACCACACTATTTCGGTTTACACAGCCTCCCTGTATGGATTCCTCGGATCCTGCGTCCAATTCAAAAACGGCTTGCCCGTGTCCATCGGCACCATCTCGATACAATCCGCCACCGGGCAGGTGATCTGGCACAGGTTGCAACCCACGCACTCATCATCGATGACCTCGTATTTATGCGTGCCATCCGCCAACTTCACACTCGAAATGGCCTGGTGCGAGGTGTCTTCACAGGCAATATGGCAACGCCCGCAGCCAATGCAGGCTGCCTGGTCGATCTTGGCGATCACCTGATAGTTGATGTCCAGGTACTTCCAATCGGTGGTGTTGCCCACCGCGCGCCCGGAGAATTCCTGCAAGCTTGTGTAGCCCTGGCTGTCCATCCAGCGCGACAGCCCGTCCTTCATCTCTTCCACGATCCGAAACCCGTGCAGCATCGCTGCCGTACACACCTGCACCGCGCCGCAGCCCAGGGCGACGAATTCCGCTGCGTCGCGCCAGTTGCCGATGCCGCCGATGCCGCAGATCGGCAGGCCCTGGGTCTGCGGGTCGCGGGCGATTTCGGCGACCATGTTCAGTGCAATTGGCTTCACCGCCGAGCCGCAGTAACCACCGTGGGTGCTCTGGGTGCCGACCACCGGCAGGGCGACCATGCGCTCCAGGTCCACGCTGGTGATGGAGTTGATGGTGTTGATCAGCGACACCGCATCCGCACCGCCGCGATACGCCGCCCGCGCTGCCACACGGATGTCGGTGATATTGGGCGTGAGCTTGACGATCACCGGCAGCGAGCAATACGTCTTGCACCAGCGTGTCACCTGTTCCACATACTCCGGCACCTGGCCCACCGCCGCGCCCATGCCGCGTTCGGGCATGCCGTGGGGGCAGCCGAAGTTCAGCTCGATTCCGTCGCAACCGGTGGCTTCCACCAGCGGCAGGATGTTTTTCCAGGACTCCTCCACGCACGGCACCATCAGCGACACGATCAGTGCGCGGTCGGGCCAGTCCTTTTTCACCTGGGTGATTTCCCGCAGGTTGATCTCCAGGGAGCGGTCCGTGATCAACTCGATATTGTTGATGCCCAGCACCTCACGGTTGGCGCCGTAGTGGGCCGAGTAACGCGATGACACGTTGACCGCTGCCGGGTCTTCACCCAGGGTTTTCCACACCACGCCGCCCCAGCCGGCTTCGAAGGCGCGCACCACGTTGTAGGCCTTGTCGGTGGGCGGCGCGGAGGCCAGCCAGAACGGATTGGGGGCTTTGATACCGGCAAACACAATCGAGAGATCGGCCATTACGCAGCCTCCACATTCAGCATGAGTTGGGCGTGCATGGCTTCGGCAGCCAGCTTGCCGTGTTGCACGGCCTGCACGGTAAGGTCCTGGCCGAGGCTGACGCAGTCGCCACCGGCATACACTCCGGGAATACTGGTGCGCAGCTGTTCGTCGACGAAGATGCGCTCACCGACGCGGTGCAGTTGCTGCGCCAACGGGTCGTGCAGCGCCTCGTTGTCGAATCCCTGGCCGATGGCCTTGAAGATCGCATCGGCGGCCAGCTCGAAGGTTTCGCCGGTGGGGTGCAAGCGGCCGTTCTCCATGCGCGTTCGCAAAAAACGCATGCCGCGTACGTGGCCCAGGTCATCCAGCAGCACGGCTTCGGGCTGGGCCCAGGTGAGCAGGCGCACCTGGTTGGCCTTGGCGATGTCTTGTTCATGGTGGGTGGCGCCCATGTCCGCCAGGCCTCGGCGGTACACGAGGTTGACGTCGCGGGCGCCGAGGCGGGCCATTTGCACGGCCATGTCGATGGCGGTATTGCCGGCGCCGAGCACAATGCAGCGGTCGGCCAGCGGCAGTTGAGTCAGGTCATCGGCCTGGCGCAACTCGCGGATGTAATCGGTAGCGGCGAGCAGGCCGGGGGCGTCCTCGAAGGGCAGGCCCAGTTGTTTGCTTGCCGCCAGGCCGAGTCCCAGGAAGACGGCGTCGAATTGCTGGTGCAGCTCGCTCAACGTGAGATTGTCCCCCAGTCGCTGGCCGTGACGGATCTCGATGCCGCCTATCTGCAGGAGGAAATCCAGCTCCTTCTGCGCAAAGTCGTCCACCAGTTTGTACTTGGCGATCCCGTATTCATTCAGGCCGCCGGCTTTTTCCCGGGCTTCGAAAATCACCACGTCATGACCGTGCAACGCACTGCGGTGGGCGCAGGCCAGGCCAGCGGGGCCGGCACCGACCACCGCGATGCGCTTGCCGGTGGACGCGGCGCGGTGAAAGGGATGCTCGGTGAAGTGGGCATTGTCGACCGCATAACGTTGCAGGAGGCCGATCAGCACCGGGGCGCACTCTTCGGCGTTGTTACGCACGCAGGCTTGCTGGCACAAAATCTCCGTGGGGCAGACCCGCGCGCAACTGCCGCCGAGGATATTGGCCGAGAGGATTTTCTGCGCCGCGCCTTGCACGTTTTCGGTGTGGATATTGCGGATAAACGAGGGGATATCGATCTCGCTGGGGCACGCGTTCACGCACGGCGCGTCGTAGCAATACAGGCAGCGCGACGCTTCCAGTTGCGCCTGGCGCGCATTGAGGGGCGGTGCCAGGTCGGTGAAATGGCTGGCGAGGGTGGCGCCATCCTCAACGGGATGGGGGAGGTGGGTCAGGGTCTGGATCACGGTGGTGGCCTCACGGTTATTGAGGTGCTGCCTCTGATGGGCATTGGTTTTTGTGTTGCCGGTGCTGGCTTTATCGCAGGCAAGCCAGCTCCCACAGGGGATCGGGTTCACATCGTTCAAATGTGGGAGCCGGCGGTGCGACGATTCGACTTGCCCGCGATAGGCCGAAGGCCGCTTTTAGCGTTTCACTGCAGTGGGCCTGGAACGCTCCGCCCGCTTGCTCAACTGCTCGAACACCGCCGGATACGCTGGTCGCTCTACATACCGCCCGGCCCCGCGCTCGGCGCGCAGGTCGCCATCGGCCCAGACCAGCTTGCCCTGGCTGATGGTGTGGCTCGGCACGCCGCGCACGGTCTTGCCTTCGAAGATGTTGAAGTCGACCTGCTGGTGATGGGTCTTGGCGGAAATGGTCCGCGTGCCCTCTGGGTCCCACAGCACCAAGTCAGCATCCGCACCTACGCGAATCGCGCCTTTGCGCGGGTAGAGGTTGAAAATCTTCGCGGTGTTGGTGGAAGTCAGTGCGACGAACGCCTGCATCGACAGGCGCCCGGTGTTGACGCCTTCATCCCACAGCAGCGCCATGCGGTCTTCGATACCGGCTGTGCCGTTGGGGATCTTGCTGAAGTCGTCACGGCCGGCGGCTTTTTGCTCGGCGCAGAAGCAGCAGTGATCGGTAGCGGTGGTGTGCAGGTTGCCGGATTGCAGGCCGTGCCACAGCGCCTCCTGATGCCCGCGCGGGCGGAACGGCGGGCTCATTACATAGCCGGCGGCGGTGTGCCAGTCGGGGTGCTGGTAGACGCTGTCGTCCAGCAGCAGGTGGCCGGCGAGGACTTCGCCGTAGACTGGCTGGCCCTTGCCACGGGCGTAGGTGATTTCGTCCAGCGCCTCTTTGGTGGACACATGCACCAGGTACAGCGGCGTGCCGATGGTCTCGGCGATGCGGATCGCGCGGCTGGCCGCTTCGCCCTCCACCTGGGACGGACGCGACAGCGGGTGCGCTTCCGGCCCGGTGATGCCCTGGGCCATCAGCTTGCGTTGCAGGTGATACACCAACTCGCCGTTTTCGGCATGCACCGTGGGCACTGCGCCCAGCTCCAGGCAGCGCTCGAAGCTGGCGACCAGGGTGTCGTCCGCCGCCATGATCGCGTTTTTGTAGGCCATGAAATGCTTGAAGCTGTTGATGCCGTGGTGGCTGACCAGCTCGGCCATTTCCTCGCGCACCTGCTCGCTCCACCAAGTGATCGCCACATGGAAGCCATAGTCGGACGCGGATTTTTCCGCCCAGCCGCGCCACTGGTGGAAGGCTTCCAGCAAGGATTGCTGTGGGTTGGGAATCACGAAGTCGATGATCGACGTGGTGCCTCCCGCCAACCCTGCCGCCGTGCCGCTGAAAAAGTCTTCACTGGCCACGGTGCCCATGAAGGGCAGTTGCATATGGGTGTGGGGATCGATGCCGCCGGGCATCAAGTATTGGCCGCTGCCATCGAGTATTTCAGTGCCGGCGGGAATATCCAGGTTCGTGCCAATGGCGCGAATTAGACCGCCTGCGCATAACACGTCGGCGCGGTAACTTTCATCATGGGTAATAACGGTGGCGCCACGGATCAACAGCGACATGTCGAGTTCCTCACAGGCTTGACCGGCTTGTGCCAGTTCTAAGTGTTGTAATGCTGCTTACCGACGGTCGGTTAATTCCTGTCATCGGTGACAGGAATAGAAACTAGCCCGAGTTATTCGATTGGGCAAGAAGATTTTTTATAAGCTTATATAGTGTTTAACATATTGATTAATAAGGTAAAAAAATAGAAATCACCAAAATGTCGCGCCCTCTCACCATTTTGACGCACTTGACAGGTTCTTAAATTGAGCAACATTTCTTATTGCAAATCAGACGCTTGAGACATACCCCTTGACGAAGGCAGTGAATAAAAATAATTGTGTTGCACCAGATTGAGTCCTGATCGTTCGGGCAACTTCCACGTTATCTAGCCTGAGTAACGCGGCAAGTACCGAAGGCTCAATCGGAAAGCTGATTAACATCAGCCAGTTATATACGCGGTGTGGGTGCGGTATCGGTTGTCGGCACGGTTATTGAGTGCAGTGGCGGCTGGCCGGACCCGTGATGTCATGTTGTTTACGAGGTACTCCGGCCGCCTGCACCCAATGGCAGGCGAGCAAAAATAATTCGAAAAAACCGTGGAGCGGCCATGCAACAGAACAGATCGCAAGTCATTGAGCGCAACGGCCTGTACGAACTCGACGCCGGCCCCGACGTCCTCGACAGCCCTCGCTACAACCACGACATGGCACCGACCAAGGTGCATGAACGCACCTGGAACAAGTGGCACATCACCGCGCTGTGGGTCGGCATGTCGATCTGCGTGCCCACCTACACGTTGGGCGGCGTGCTCACTGCGTATTTCGGCCTGTCGGTGGGCGAAGCGCTGATGGCGATTTTGCTCGCCAACATCGTGGTGCTGATCCCGTTGACCCTCAATGCGTTCCCTGGCACGAAGTACGGCATACCGTTTCCGGTGCTGCTGCGTTCGTCGTTTGGCATCCTCGGTTCGAACGTGCCATGCCTGATTCGGGCACTGGTGGCGTGCGGGTGGTTTGGTATCCAGACGATGTTCGGCGGGTTGGCGATCCACCTGTTCCTGGGCTCGATTTTCGAGGGCTGGAAGTCCCTCGGCGGCACGGGTGAAGTGATTGGCTTCATGATTTTCTGGTGCCTGAATTTGTGGGTGGTGCTGCGCGGTGCCGAATCGATCAAGCGCCTTGAAACCCTGTCGGCGCCGCTGCTGGTGGCGGTGGGCATTGGCTTGCTGGTGTGGGCGATGCCCAATGTGTCGATCAGTGAGTTGATGGCGATCCCGCCGAAACGCCCGGAAGGCGCGAGCCTCACCGGTTACTTCATGGCCGGGCTCACCGCGATGGTGGGATTCTGGGCCACCTTGTCGCTGAACATTCCCGACTTCAGCCGCTACGCCAAAAGCCAGAAGGACCAGATCCTCGGGCAGATATTCGGCCTGCCGCTGACCATGTTCCTGTTCGCCGCCCTCGGCGTGATCATGACCGCCGCCTCGGTGAAACTGGTGGGCGTCAGCGTGTCCGACCCGGTGACCCTGATCGGGCATATCCAGAGCCCGGTGTGGGTGGCTGTGGCGATGGCATTGATCATCGTCGCGACCTTGTCCACCAACACCGCGGCGAACATTGTCTCGCCCACCAACGACTTCCAGAACATCGCGCCCAAGCTGATCAATCGCACCACCGCCGTGATCCTGACCGGCCTGGTGGGCTTGGCGTTGATGGCCCATGAGCTGCTGAAAAAGCTCGGGCTGATCGTTTCCGATGTGAGCCTGGAGACCGTTTATTCCAATTGGTTGCTCGGCTATTCAAGCCTGCTGGGGCCGATTGCCGGGATCATGGTGGTGGACTACTTCATCACCCGCAAACAGCAGCTCGACCTGGCAGGCCTGTACCGCGATGACGTTTACCCGGCCTGGAACTGGAGCGGCTTCATCGCCTTTGGCGTGCCGGTGGTGCTGACCTTGCTGTCACTGGGCAGCGATGCGTTCAGCTGGTTCTACAGCTATGGCTGGTTTACCGGTTCGGCCTTGGGTGGCTTGTTGTACTACGGGCTCAATGCCAAGCGCGGGGCCAGCCCGGTCGCGGTGAAAACACCACTGTAAATAATTTGAAATGCAATCCACATGCATGACCGCATTCCATTGATGGCATTGAGTCAATCCATAAGAAATGTAGCCTGAGGAGATCCCCCATGAACGCTGCCCTCGACGTTCTGCAATCGACCCATCAGCACATCAACCGGGACCGCCTGTGGCAGTCACTGATGGACCTGGCCAAGCTCGGCGCCACCCCCAAGGGCGGCGTCTGTCGCCTGGCCCTTACCGACCTCGACCGCAAGGCCCGCGACCTGTTCGTGCAGTGGTGCGAGGCCGCAGGCTGCACCGTGACCGTCGACGGCATCGGCAACATCTTCGCCCGCCGCCCTGGGCGCAATCCCAACCTGCCACCGGTGATGACCGGCAGCCACATCGACACCCAGCCCACCGGTGGCAAGTTTGATGGTTGCTTTGGCGTGCTGGCGGGTGTGGAAGTGCTGCGTACGCTCAATGACCTCAAGGTGGAAACCGAGGCGCCGCTGGAAGTGGTGGTGTGGACCAACGAGGAAGGCTCGCGCTTCCCGCCGTGCATGATGGGCTCCGGCGTGTTCGCCGAGAAATTTACCCTGGCGGACACATTGGCCAAGGTCGATGTGGACGGCGTCAGTGTCGGCGATGCATTGAATGCAATTGGCTATGCGGGCTCGCGTCCGGTCAGTGGGCATAAGGTCGGTGCGTATTTCGAAGCACATATCGAACAAGGCCCGATTCTTGAGGACGAGAAGAAAACCATCGGTGTGGTGCTCGGCGCACTGGGGCAGAAGTGGTTTGACCTGAAGCTGCGTGGGGTTGAAGCGCATGCGGGGCCGACGCCGATGCACCTGCGCAAGGATGCTCTGGTGGGCGCGGCAGCAGTGGTGGCGGCGGTCAACGCGGCAGCGCTGGGTCATCAACCCCATGCGTGTGGCACGGTGGGTTGCTTGCAGGCTTATCCGGGATCGCGCAATGTCATTCCCGGCGAAGTGCGCATGACCCTGGACTTCCGCCACCTGGAACCGGCGCGCCTGGACTCGATGATTGCCCACGTGCGCCAGGTCATTGAAGACACCTGCGCCAAACATGGGCTGAGTTTCGAGATGGAGCCCACCGCGGACTTCCCGCCGCTGTACTTCGACAAAGGCTGCGTGGAAGCGGTGCGCAATGCGGCGAATGGCCTGGGCCTGTCGAACATGGACATCGTCAGCGGGGCAGGGCACGACGCAATCTTCGTCGCCGAACTGGGGCCGGCGGGGATGATCTTCGTGCCGTGTGAAGGCGGCATCAGCCATAACGAAATCGAGAATGCCGCGCCGGATGACCTGGCGGCAGGGTGTGCGGTGCTGCTGCGCGCCATGGTGGCCGCATCGGCGGCCATCGCCAGCGGCAAGCTCGCCGCCTAAGCCATCACCGCCCAACGTAGGAGCCGGCTTGCCGGCGATAGCGGCGTGTCAGGCACCACGCTATCGCCGGCAAGCCGGCTCCTACGGAGGATGGACAGTGTCAGGAAGAGGGCTGCCAGCCGCCACCCAACGCGGTCACCAGCCCGACGCTCGCCTGTAACTGCCGGGTCTGCACCGCCTGCAAGGTCCGCTGCGCTTGCAATGCTGCCGTCTGCGCCGTCACCACATCCAGGTAGCTCACGGCCCCGGCCTGGTAGCTGTTCATGGCCAGCGCTTGGGTGTGCTGCGCCGCATCCGCCGCCGCTTGCTCATCCTGCGCCTCCTGCTGCAAATCGCGCAGTTGTGCCAGGTTGTCTTCCACCTCGCGCACGGCCTTCAGCACCTGGCTGCGGTAGTGCGCCGAGGCTTCTTCAAACTCGGCCTTGGCCTGGCGTTCATTGGCGCTCAAGCGCCCGCCATCAAAGATCGGCAAGTTCACCAACGGCCCCAGCGCCCAATAGCGATTGCTAGCGGACAACAAGTTACCAACCCCTTGGGTCTGGCCGCCGATCAAGCCGGTCAGGCTGAAATCCGGGTACCACGCCGCCTTGGCCACGCCGATATTGGCGTTGGCGGCAAACACGCGACGCTCCGCCGCCGCGATGTCTGGCCGGCGTTGCAGCAGATGGCTCGGCAACTGCGATGGGACGCCCGGCAGTGCGATCAATTGCTGGCTCGGCGGCACGCTAAAGTCACTGGCCGCCACACCCACCAACTCACCTATGGCGTGTTCGGTGAGATTGCGCTGCCCGCGGACTTCATCCCGTTGCGCCTTGGCTTCGGCGAGTTGGTTTTGCGCGCGGGTGAGGTCCAGCTCCGAAGCAATCTGGCCCTCATACCGACTGCGGGTCAGTTGCAGTGCCTGGCTGAAATCCTCCAGTGAACTGTTGAGAATCCGCGCCTGTGCATCCAGCCCATTGAGTTGCACATACAGCGTCGCCAACTGATGTTGCAGGCTCAGGCGCGCCACGGCCAAGTCATCGCCGGACGCTTGTGCCTGGGCATCGCCGGCCGCGACCTGGTTGCGGATTTTGCCCCACAGGTCCAGGTCATAACTCAGCGAAAACCCCGCCGTATTGCTGTTGTACACCGACGGCTGCGTGGTCCCCCGCAATGGCCGCGAGTCCGATTGACGCTGGCGCAATGGCTGCGCGCTGGCGGTGACCTGCGGGAACAGCCCGGCATGCAGCTGGCTGGCATACGCCTGGGAGGCATCGAAGTGTGCCAGTGCCGCCGCCAGGTCCGGGTTGGCCTTCAGCAGTTGCTGTTGCAGGTCGTTCAGGCGCGGGTCGTGGTAGAGGGTCCACCAATCGGGCGCCAATGAGTCGGACGGCTGCGCGCTGTGCCACGGGCCATCGCTGGTCTGTTCGCGGTAATTCGCGGGCAGGTCAAGTGACGGCACTGTGTAGGTGGGCGCCATCGAGCAACCCTGCAACGCCAACAGCATCAACGCCGCGAGGGGCTTAAGCCTTGGGCGCATGCGTACCTCCAGAGGCGTCGGCCAGTTGCACCGGGTCGCCTTCGCGCAGGGCGTCGGGCGGGTTGTCGACCACGCGGTCGGCGGGTTTCAGGCCTTGGTCGATGACCAGGCGTTCGCCCAGGTCGAGGCCGATGTGGATGTCTTGCAGGTGCACATGATTCTGCGCATCCAGCACGGCCACTTGGGTGCCTTGGGCACGGAAGATCAGCGCGCTGGCCGGGATGCTCACGCCATGGGTGTCCGCCGGAATCGGCAGGGTGGCTTCGGCGTAGTCGCCGGGCAGCAACTCGTCATTGGGGTTGTCGGCGACGAACTGCGCGAGCAGGGTGCCGGAGCGGCGGTCGATGGCGGTGGAGTCGCCGATCAGGCGCGCCTTGAAATGCTCGCCGGGGTGCTCGGGCACGGTCAGCTCGGCTTCTAGGCCTGGGTGAATGACCGCCGCATAGTTCTGCGGCACAGGCACATACAAGCGCAATTGGTGGGTGTCGGCGATGTTGAACAGCTCTGGGTCGCTGTCGGTATCAGCCTTGATCAACTGGCCGATGTCGGTGTTGCGCGCAGTGATGGTGCCCGCGAATGGCGCGCGGATAGTCTTGTAGCTTTCCAGTGCCGTAAGCCTGGCGTAATCGGCAGCGGCGGCTTCGGCGTTGGCTTTGGCGGCAGCGGCGTTGGAAGTTTTTTCATCGGCCTCCTGGCGCGACACCGAGTGACTGGCCAGCAGGTTCTGCCAGCGGGTGGCGGTGGTGGCGGCCAGGCGTGCATTGGCCTGTTCCTGCACCAGCCGCGCATGGGTTTGGGCCAGTTGTTGGTCGAGGTCGGGGCTGTCGATCTCGGCGAGGATCTGCCCGGACTTGACCTGGGTGCCGATGTCGGCTTTCCAGTCCTTGAGGTAGCCGCTGACCCGGGCGTGGATCGGCGCCTTGCTCCAGGCTTCCAGGTGCGCGGGCAAGCGCAGGGTGTCGCCCGCGGCATTCTGCTGCGGTTGGAACACCATCACTTGCGGGACGGCGGCGGTCTCGGTCCAGGCAGTGACCGATTGTTCGTGCAATGTGCGGGCGTGCAGGCCGTTGGCGACCAACAGGGCGGCCAGGGTCAGGCCGCCGACACCCATGAGCATCAGACGCTTGCGCGAGGGTTTGTGATCAGACGACATGAGACGTTTCTCCAGCAGTTGCGCGAGTAGGGTGACGACCGTGGACCAGGCTGAAGACCACGGGGACAAACAACAGGGTGGCGGTGGTGGCGAGGATCAGGCCGCCGATCACGGCGCGGCCGAGCGGGGCGTTCTGCTCTTCGGAAATCGCCAGGGGCAACATGCCGATGATCATCGCCAGGGCGGTCATGCACACCGGGCGGAAGCGCGTGTAACCGGCTTCCAGGGCGGCCTTCAGTGCATCACCATGTTCGGCCAGGCGTTCACGGCAGAAGCTCACCACCAGGATCGAGTTGGCGGTGGCGACGCCCATGCACAGGATCGCGCCGGTCAAGGCGGGCACCGACAAGGACGTGCCGCTGAGAAACAGCATCCACACAATCCCCGCCAGGGCCGCCGGCAAAGCAGTGATGATCACGAACGGGTCGACCCACGACTGGAAGTTGACCACGATCAGCAGGTAGATCAGCACCACCGCACCGAGCAGGCCGAAGCTCAGGCCGCTGAAGGCTTCATGCAGCGCGTCGATCTGCCCATGCAGGCTGATCACCGCGCCTTTGGGGCGCATGGATGCGGTGTCGTCCAGCACTTTTTGCACGTCGCGGGCCACGCCGCCGAGGTCGCGGCCTTGCACGTTGGCGTACAGGTCCAGGGTCGGTTCGATGTTGTAGTGGGTGACCACCGCGGGGCTTTGCACGCGGGCAATAGTCGCCACGCCGCCAAGGATCTGCGACTGGCCGTCAGCGCCGGTCACCGGCAGGGCTTCCAGTGAGGGCAGGCTGTCGAGGCGGTATTGCGGGGTCGCCGCTACGATGGAGTAGGACACGCCGTTGGCCGGATTGAGCCAGAAGGTTGGCGCCACCTGGGAGCTGCCGGCGAGGGAGGCGACCATGCTGTTGGTCACGTCGCGCTCGGTGATGCCCAGGCCATTGGCGCGCATGCGGTCGACGTTCACCTGCAGCGACGGGTAGCCGGTGGACTGCTGGATACGCAGGTCGGCAATGCCCGGTACGTGCTGCAAGCGACGCTCAAGCTCCACCGCATAGGCACGGTTTTCTTCATCGCTGCGCCCGGAGATTTTCACGTCCAACGGGGCGGGAGCGCCAAAGTTGAGGATCTGGCTGCTGATGTCCGCCGGCAGGAAGGCGAAGTGGCTGCCGGGGAAACTTTGCGGCAAGGCTTCGCGCAGTTTTTTCACGTAGTCGGCGGTGGGGGCGTGGTCTTTTTTCAGGGTGACCTGGATATCGCCGTCCTGCGGGCCGATGGTGCCGCTGCTGCTGTAGGCCATGTCGATGCCGCTGAGCGGGATGCCAATGTTATCGACGATGGTGTCCAGCTCTTCGGCGGGGATGACTTCACGAATCCGCGCTTCGATGCGGTCGAAGGCGGCGGCGCTTTCTTCGATACGCGTGCCCAGTGGCAAACGCACGTGAAGGGCCAGGGCGCCTGCATCGGTGGCTGGGAAAAAGTCCTGGCCCAGGCTGGGCAACAGCAGGAAGGACGCCAGGACACAGGCCAGGAAACCGACGATAAAACGCTTGCGGTTGCCCAGGGCCAAGGTCAGCAGGCCGTGGTAGGTGTCACGGATATTCGAGAAGTGGCGCTCGAACCCCTGCTGGAAATTCAACACCGATTGCAGCACCGCATTGCGTGGTTTTGTGTGCTGCTCGCCTTCGTGGTGGTTAATGAACTCATCCTCTGGATGATGCCCCGCACCGGCCTCGGGCGTGTGCGGCTTGAGCAGGAACATCGCCAGGGTCGGCACTAGCGTACGCGAGAGGATGAAGGAGCTGGCCATGGCAAAGATCACCGCCAGGGCCATTGGCCGGAACAGGTAGCCGGCGATGCCTTGCAGCAAAAACATCGGCACGAACACGATGCAGATACACAGCAGCGAGACGAACGCCGGCCCGACAATTTGCGCGGCACCGTCGAGGATCGCGGTCTTCACCGCCTTGCCTTGCTCCAGGTGCCAGTTGATGTTCTCGATGGTCACCGTGGCGTCGTCCACCAGGATCCCCACCGCCAGCGCCAGCCCGCCCAACGTCATCACGTTGAGGGTTTGCCCGCTGACCGCCAGCAGCGCGATGGCCGACAGCACGGCCAGCGGAATCGATGCAGCGATGATCAATGTCGAACGCCAACTGCCGAGGAACAGCAGGATCATCGCGCTGGTCAGCAACGCGGCGATGATGCCTTCCTGGGCCACGCTGCCTACCGATTGCTTGACGAACACCGAGGCGTCGCCGAGCAGCGAAGTCTTCAGCGACGGCGGCAGGGTTTCATTGATGCGCGGCAGCATCTGGCGGATGCCGTCGATGATCGACAGGGTCGAGATGCTGCCGTTTTTCAGCGCCGGCATCAGCACCGCGCGATGGCCGTCGACGCGCACGATATTGGTCTGCGGCGGCGAACCATCGCGTACGTGGGCCACTTGGCCGATGGTGATCAGCGCACCGTCGACGGTCTTGATCGGCAGGTCATTGAGTTCATCGATGGCCTTGGGGCTGTTGTTGAGCAGGATCGTGTATTCGTTGGGGCCGAGTTTGGCGGTGCCCACCGGGATGATCTGGTTCTGCAACGCCAGGGCATTGCCCACGTCCTGGGCCGACAAGCCTTTGGCGGCGAGCGCCTGCGGGTCGAGGTCGAGGGTGATCTGGCGTTGCTTGCCGCCCATGGGTGTGGGCATGGCCAGGCCGGGCAGGGCGCTCAGCGGCAGGCGGATATTGTTCTGCACCAGGTCGCGGATCTTCGCTTCCGAGAGGCTCGGGCTGGAGAACGCCATCTGCAGGATCGGCACCGTCGAGGCGCTGTAGTTGAGGATCAGCGGCGGCGTGATGCCTGGGGGCATTTGCTTGAGTACGGTTTGTGAAACCGCCGTCACTTGGGCGTTGGCGGTGCGGATATCCACGCCAGGCTGGAAGAATATTTTCACGATGCCCATGCCGGGCAGCGATTGCGATTCGATGTGTTCGATGTCGTTGACGGTGGTGCTCAGGGAGCGTTCGTAGGTGTAGATCACCCGACCGGCCATGGCGTCCGGCGACAGGCCATTGTACTGCCACACCACGGCGACCACGGGGATGCCGATATCCGGGAAAACGTCAGTGGGGGTACGCAGGGCCGCCATCGGCCCGATGATGCAGATGAATATGGCCAACACGATAAACGTGTACGGCTTTTGCAGTGCGGTCTTTACCAGCCCGAGCATGCGTGAACCTCCAGAGGAGCAGGATTGCAAACCCCGGCAGTCTCGCGCGACCCACCTAACACGCACCTTTCAGCCAGGTGAAGGAACATTTAGGTAAGCGCTGAAGATCGTTTCATATGTATTCATTTGTTCTACACAGGTCCACTCCCCAAGCTTGTAACCCATCGGACACATGTCCTGCTTTGGAGCCCTGCCATGTCACTCAAAACCCAGTCACTCAAACCATTGCTGTTGATCCCCGCCCTCGGTGCCGTGCTGTTGTTATCGGCGTGCGCCGGCCCGATCCCCAAGGCTGACCCGAGCGAAGCGTGGATCGGTCTGAAAGAAGAAGCACCGAACGACCTGATGGCCGAGCGTGTAGACGGCAAGCGCGTGGATGACGGGCGCTTTTTTGAGGTGCCGCCGGGCGACCATCGCTTGGATGTCACGCTGTTCGAAGAAGAGCCGGGCGACGACAACCAGCAGGACTGCCAGGGTCGCGTCGAATACAAGCACTTCAAGGCGGGTGAGCACTACACTCTGGTGGAATCCAGCCTCGGCACCACCGTGCGCGCCGCCTTGATGGATGGCCACGGCAAGGAAGTCGCGGCGACTCAGGACTTCAATTGCATGCCTGGCTAGGCGTGGTGCACTGCCGCCTTATGGGGCTTGGCAGGTGCAGCGGGTTTGACGTGGGGGTGATGGTGCCGGCGGGTTATGCGCAACACCCCCCACAACATGGCGCCGGCTACCGCCAGCCAACCGCAGATCAACAGTAAAATCGTTGTTGCAAGGCTCATTCGGGCCTCCTTACGCCCCGTCCGGGGCACACACAGTCTTCTCAATGGACAGTCTAGCTATCTGGCCGTTGCCTGCTATTGACCAATGGTCGTGTCCTTCCAACTTCTTTGCTCTATCCATTCCCTTTACTAAGCCTGCGGGCTATACCCGCGTGGCCGGGCGTCCTATGATCAGGGCCCTTACCGGCAGTTGATCAAGAGAGTAGAAAATTGCGGTTACGGTCAAACCTTAAAACATCCGTTCTATTGGCCTGCGCCCTGGGGCTTGCGGCCTGTTCCGCAACGCCGTCGAAACTGGCGGGCCTGCCGGAACGTGTCGAACTCAATGGCGTGCCGACGTTTCGCAGCGAGGCTTATCAGAGCGGTCCTACGGCATTAGCCAGCATGCTGTCGCAACAAGGCATTGTCATGACACCGGGGTTGCTGGATAAGCCGCTGCATCTGCCGGGCGGCGAAGCGGACCTTGAGCGCAATATGCAGGTGCTGGCGCGCGAGTACGGGCTGATGGTGTACCCGCTGGACGCCAAGCTGACAGCGGTGCTGGCACAGGTGGCGGCGGGTTATCCAGTGATGGCGCGGATCGGCGGCGGGCTGTGGTCGGACGCGCACTACGTGGTCGTGGTGGGTTTCAATCAACAGAAAAGCACGGTGTTGCTGCGCTCGGGCATGGACCGGCGGTTGTTGATGAGCTTCAGCGACTTTGAGTCAAAGTGGAACAGCGCCGGCAGTTGGGCGATCCTCACCCAGCGCCCGAGCCAGTTGCCGGCCAATGTGGACGCCCAGCGCTGGCGGGATGCGGCCAACGCGACGGGCCAGGCGGGGCAGGAGCGCGCGGCGGCGCAGGCGCTGAAGGTGCTGGCGGAACGCAAGTAAACAACACACCGACGCTCCAGTGCGGGCGCTGGGTTGTGTGGGAGCCGGGCTTGCCCGCGATGCAGGCACTGAGGTGTTCCAGTTACACCGCGGTGATGCGATCGCAGGCAAGCCAGCTCCTACATGAATGTGTGATCAGCGACGTACTTCGGCGGCGTTAGGACGGTTTTTCAGGTTCTTGTCAGCCTTGTAGCGCAACGCCACATCCGGCACCGAACCGCTCTTGCCGGTCTCGACCCAATTGCGGATACGGCTGGCATCGGCAAAGTGGGTGAATTTGCCGAAGGCATCCAGGATCACCAACGATACCGGGCGGTTGCCCATGCTGGTCACCAGCACCAGGCAGTGGCCGGCCTGGTTGGTGAAGCCGGTCTTGGTCAGCTTGATGTCCCAGTTGGCGCGGTTGATCAGATGGTCCGTGTTAGAGAAGCCCAGGGTGTAGTTGGGCTTGCGGAACGACACGGTCTTTTCCTTGGTGGTGCTCAGTTGGCTCAGCAGCGGGTAGTGACGCGCGGCGGCCAGCAATTTGCTCAGGTCACGGGCGGTGGACACGTTGTGGATCGACAGGCCCGTGGGTTCGACATAGTGCGTGCTGGTCATGCCCAGCGCCTTGGCCTTGGCGTTCATCGCGGCGATGAAGGCTGCATAGCCACCCGGATAGTGGTGGGCCAGGCTCGCGGCGGCGCGGTTTTCCGAGGACATCAGGGCGATCAGCAGCATTTCCTTGCGCGGCATCTGGCTGCCGATCTTCACGCGCGAGAACACGCCTTTCATTTCGGGCGTGTCGGTGATGTTGATATCGATGTACTCATCCATGTTCTGCTTGGCTTCGAGCACGATCAGGCCAGTCATTAATTTGCTCACCGAAGCGATGGGCACCACCACGTCCGGGTTGCTGGAATAAATGACCTTGTTGGTCTGCAGGTCGACCAGCATGGCGCTGCCAGAAGCGATTTGCAGCTTGGACGTATCACGCGGGGCCTGGGTGGTTTCGGCGGCGTGCGCGAAGTTGCCTGTGAAAGCGAAAAATAGGCTGATGATAGAAAGACGAATTTTCACGCGGATGAACTCGCTAAAAAAGTAAGGAAATACCGTTCGGAAACGGGTTTTTGGTAAATGCCGTTACATTTTAGGAGTATGGATCAGAAACTGTCGAATGTTCTTCTAGAACCGGACGAAAGTGCTTAAAAACTAAGAAAAAACAGGTTTTATTGCGGGCAATAAAAAGCCCTGCGATAAGGCAGGGCTTTTTCAGTACGCCTGGTTATTAATCGTGCAGGGTTTCGGCGGCGTACAAGGTGTTCTCAAGCAGGCAGGCGCGCGTCATCGGGCCGACGCCGCCTGGTACTGGAGTAATCCAGCCAGCGCGGGGCAGGGCGGTTTCGTACACCACGTCGCCGACCAGCTTGCCGTCGTCCTGGCGGTTGATGCCTACGTCGATGACGATGGCGCCTTCCTTGATCCACTCACCCTTGACCAGGCCCGGCTTGCCGGCGGCGACGACCACCAGGTCAGCGCGGCCAACGTGGCCGGCAAGGTCCTTGGTGAAGCGGTGGGTGACGGTCACGGTGCAGCCGGCCAGCAGCAGTTCCATGGCCATCGGGCGACCGACGATGTTGGACGCGCCGACGACCACGGCATCGAGGCCGTACAGGTCGACACCGGTGCTTTCCAGCAGGGTCATGATGCCTTTCGGGGTGCACGGGCGCAGCAGCGGGATGCGCTGGGCCAGGCGGCCGACATTATAAGGGTGGAAACCGTCGACATCCTTGTCCGGGCGAATGCGCTCCAGCAGTTTGGAGGCGTCCAGGTGCTCGGGCAGTGGCAATTGGAGCAGGATGCCGTCGATCGCGGGATCGTCGTTGAGGCCGTCGATCAGGTCGGTAAGGGCCTGTTGGGTGGTCTCGGAAGGCAAGTCGTAGGACTTGGAAATAAAGCCGACCTCTTCACAGTCTTTACGCTTGTGCGAGACATAAACCTGAGAGGCAGGATCGCTGCCGACCAGGATCACCGCGAGGCCCGGCGTGCGCAGGCCTTGCTGGCTGCGCTCGGTGACTCGTTTGGCGATCTGCTGGCGCAGGCTGGCGGCGATTGATTTGCCGTCGATAAGTTGTGCAGTCATTACGCGTGATTAACCATCGAGAGGGGGAAGAAAAGTGCGCGCATTCTCGCATGCCAGGACGTGAGGGCAAAGGCGCTTGGTCTGCAAATTGCCCTAACCCCTTAAATAAAATCAGTTTTTTTCAAAAAAGATTTGACGGGTTTCGAGGGCGTCTATACTATTCGTCGCACTTGTCGGGCACAGCCTAGCACTGGTTAAGAAGGTCGAGCAGAATGGCGTGTTGTTCTGCAAGGCTGGAAGCACTTAGTTTGTAATCTTCAAAGAGTACAGATTAATCAGGCGCCCGTAGCTCAGCTGGATAGAGCATCCGCCTTCTAAGCGGATGGTCGCAGGTTCGAGTCCTGCCGGGTGCGCCATTAGGCAGCTTTGGCACAAGTAGCGCTATATGGTGGGCGTAGCTCAGTTGGTAGAGCACGGGATTGTGACTCCCGTTGTCGAGGGTTCGATCCCCTTCGTCCACCCCATATTTTAAAAGGCGCCAGATTAATCGTCTGGCGCCTTTGCTTTAAGAGCTTCAAGCGCGGATGTGGTGGAATTGGTAGACACACTGGATTTAGGTTCCAGCGCCGCGAGGCGTAAGAGTTCGAGTCTCTTCATCCGCACCAAATAAAGCTTGGCCCCGTTGAAAAACAGGGTAGGGCTCAACAAAGAAGAAGTGGTTTGGTTTCTTTGTTAACGCAATATGGTGGGCGTAGCTCAGTTGGTAGAGCACGGGATTGTGACTCCCGTTGTCGAGGGTTCGATCCCCTTCGTCCACCCCATATTCGAAAGGCGCCAGATTTAACAGTCTGGCGCCTTTTTTGGTTTCAGCGGTTCGAATATTCCGCGGCTGCAGGTACTGGGTCGCAATGGCAGGGCGTTTCGTCGTATTTATGTATCTCGATGATGCCGCACTGCCTGCCGGCCCTGTTCGAAGGGTTGGCCGTCAGGGAGATGGATGACGACTTCTTCTATATATAGAAGGGGCGGCGCACAGCCCTGGCGTGATGGGCTGTATTTGTCACCGGGGCGGGGTGCGTCAGTGCCTTCGTACCGATAAATTGCCGGCTGTTTTCGGGCGTATTTCCAGTAGGGTGACTTCTTGAGTTTGACCCACTAGAATGCATGCCCTTGATTGGGGTCGGAAATGGCCGGCTAACGTCTGTGCAACGAGGAATATCCATGCAAGTTTCTGTTGAAAATACTACTGCTCTTGAGCGCCGCCTGAGCATCACCGTGCCGGCTGAGCGTATCGAGACTGCGGTCAACAAGCGTCTGCAGCAGACTGCCCAAAAGGCCAAGATCGCTGGTTTCCGTCCAGGCAAAGTGCCAATGAGCGAAATCAAGCGCCGTTTTGGTGCCGATGCGCGCCAGGAAGCTGTCGGTGACGTGATCCAGGCTTCCTTCTACGAAGCAGTGGTTGAGCAAAAGCTGAACCCGGCTGGTTCGCCGTCGATCGAGCCTAAGTCCCTGGAAGCAGGCAAGGACCTGGAATACGTTGCCGTATTCGAAGTGTTCCCTGAGTTTGAAGTGGCCGGTTTCGACGGTATCGCTATCGAGCGCCTGAGCGCCGAAGTGGCTGATTCGGACCTGGACAACATGCTGGAAATCCTGCGCAAGCAGAACACCCGTTTCGAAGTGGCCGAGCGTGCTGCCCAGAACGAAGACCAGCTGAACATCGATTTCGTTGGCAAGGTTGACGGCGAAGCATTCGCTGGCGGCTCCGCCAAGGGTACTCAGCTGGTGCTGGGTTCCAACCGCATGATCCCGGGTTTCGAAGACGGCCTGGTTGGCGCCAAAGCCGGTGAAGAGCGCGTTCTGAACCTGACCTTCCCTGCTGACTACCAGAACCTGGACCTGGCTGGTAAAACCGCCGAGTTCACCGTGACCGTCAACAGCGTGTCCGAGCCTAAGCTGCCAGAGCTGAACGAAGAGTTCTTCGCTCAATTCGGTATCAAGGAAACCGGCATCGAAGGCTTCCGCACCGAAGTTCGCAAGAACATGGAGCGCGAGCTGCGTCAGGCCATCAAGTCCAAGGTCAAGAACCAGGTCATGGACGGTCTGCTGGCCGCCAACCCGATCGAAGTGCCTAAGGCCCTGCTGTCCAACGAAGTGGATCGCCTGCGCGTGCAAGCTGTTCAGCAGTTTGGTGGCAACATCAAGCCTGACCAACTGCCGGCCGAGCTGTTCGAAGAGCAAGCCAAGCGCCGCGTCGTGCTGGGCCTGATCGTGGCTGAAGTGGTCAAGCAGTTCGACCTCAAGCCTGACGAAGACCGCGTTCGCGAAATGATCCAGGAAATGGCTTCGGCCTACCAGGAGCCTGAGCAAGTCGTGGCTTGGTACTACAAGAACGATCAGCAGCTGAACGAAGTGCGTTCGGTTGTGCTGGAAGAACAAGTTGTGGATACTGTTCTGCAGAAGGCTAAGGTGACCGACAAAGCGGTCTCTTACGAAGAAGCAGTCAAACCGGCGGAAGCAGCACAAGCCGACTGATTGTCCAACTCGTTGGAAATTCAACCATAAGCCAGCCTCGCGCTGGCTTATGCGTTTTCAAGACATGACTATTTGGGAGTAACTGCAGAGCATGTTCCGTAATTCCTATATTCAGCAGAACTCTGATATCCAGGCCGCTGGCGGCCTGGTCCCGATGGTTGTCGAGCAGTCCGCTCGTGGCGAACGCGCCTACGACATCTACTCGCGCCTGCTCAAGGAGCGAGTGATCTTTCTGGTGGGCCCCGTAGAGGACTACATGGCCAACCTGATCTGTGCGCAGCTGCTGTTCCTTGAAGCGGAAAACCCGGACAAGGACATCCATCTCTACATCAACTCCCCGGGCGGTTCGGTGACTGCAGGCATGTCGATCTACGACACCATGCAGTTCATCAAACCTAACGTGTCGACCACCTGCATCGGCCAGGCTTGCAGCATGGGCGCGTTCCTGCTGACAGCAGGTGCCGAGGGCAAGCGTTTCTGCCTGCCGAACTCGCGCGTGATGATTCACCAGCCATTGGGCGGTTTCCAGGGCCAGGCTTCGGATATCGAAATCCACGCCAAGGAAATCCTGTTCATTCGTGAGCGTCTCAACACGCTGATGGCCAAGCACAGCGGGCGTACCCTGGAAGAAATCGAGCGCGATACCAATCGCGACAACTTCATGAGTGCCGAAGCGGCCAAGGAATACGGGCTGATCGACGCAGTGATCAGTCAGCGCCCCGCTTAATATAAGCTGCTCAAAATAGGGCTGGTCGGCATGCCGACCACTGGCGGGCTTGAAAAAGCCCGCATAAGCCTTCATCTTGTGTTGCAAGCCTATCGGATTTGGATCGAACGAATGACTGACACCCGCAACGGCGAGGACAACGGCAAGCTGCTCTATTGCTCCTTCTGTGGCAAAAGCCAGCATGAAGTACGCAAATTGATTGCCGGCCCCTCGGTGTTTATCTGCGACGAATGCGTCGACCTGTGCAATGACATCATCCGTGAGGAGGTGCAGGAAGCCCAGGCCGAGAGCAGTGCGCATAAATTGCCTTCGCCTAAAGAAATCAGCGGCATCCTTGACCAGTACGTGATTGGTCAAGAGCGTGCAAAGAAGGTTCTGGCCGTAGCGGTGTACAACCACTACAAACGCTTGAACCAGCGTGACAAGAAAGGCGACGAAGTTGAACTCGGCAAGAGCAACATCTTGCTGATCGGTCCTACAGGTTCGGGTAAAACCCTGCTTGCAGAAACCCTCGCTCGCCTGCTGAACGTTCCGTTCACCATCGCCGACGCCACCACCCTCACCGAGGCTGGCTACGTGGGTGAAGACGTCGAGAACATCATTCAGAAACTGCTGCAGAAGTGCGACTACGACGTAGAGAAAGCCCAAATGGGTATTGTCTACATCGACGAGATCGACAAGATCTCGCGCAAGTCGGACAACCCGTCGATCACCCGGGACGTTTCCGGTGAAGGCGTGCAGCAGGCCCTGTTGAAGCTGATCGAAGGCACGGTTGCTTCCGTACCGCCACAAGGCGGCCGCAAGCACCCGCAGCAGGAATTCCTTCAGGTTGATACACGCAACATCCTGTTCATCTGTGGCGGTGCGTTCTCTGGTCTGGAAAAAGTGATCCAGCAGCGTTCCACCCGTGGTGGCATCGGTTTCAGTGCAGAAGTGCGCAGCAAGGAAGAAGGCAAGAAGGTGGGCGAGTCCCTGCGTGAAGTCGAGCCTGACGATCTGGTCAAGTTCGGTCTGATCCCGGAATTCGTTGGCCGTCTGCCGGTCCTCGCGACGTTGGACGAATTGGATGAGGCGGCTCTGATCCAGATCCTCACCGAGCCGAAAAACGCCCTGACCAAGCAATACGCCAAGTTGTTCGAGATGGAAGGTGTAGACCTCGAGTTCCGTACCGACGCACTCAAATCAGTGGCCAAGCGGGCACTGGAGCGCAAGACCGGTGCACGTGGCCTGCGTTCGATTCTTGAAGGCGTGCTGCTCGACACCATGTACGAGATCCCCTCGCAGTCCGAGGTGAGTAAAGTGGTGATCGACGAAAGCGTTATAGAAGGTAAGTCCAAGCCACTGTATATCTACGAAAACAGTGAGCCGGCTGCCAAGGCTGCGCCAGACGCGTAAGCGTTTCGCAGTGTCGGTATAAACAAAGGGGCCTCCAGGGGCCCCTTTGTTTTTACGGCGTTTTTTACGCCAGAGCGTTTACTGCGTTTAACTGCTGGCAATAAGCTTGTTTTTTTTGCATGCAGCCCCCATCTTGGTTTCAAGCTTACTTTTCAACTGTCATAGAGGCGAAATCATGAAGACAACCATCGAATTGCCTCTCCTGCCGTTGCGTGATGTCGTCGTCTATCCGCACATGGTTATCCCGCTGTTCGTGGGGCGCGAGAAGTCTATCGAAGCCCTCGAGGCCGCGATGACGGGCGACAAGCAGATCCTGCTGTTGGCCCAGAAAAATCCTGCTGATGATGATCCAGGCGAAGACGCCCTGTATCGCGTCGGTACCATTGCAACCGTGCTGCAATTGCTCAAGCTGCCCGATGGCACCGTCAAGGTGCTGGTGGAAGGTGAACAGCGCGGTGCGGTCGAGCGCTTCATGGAGGTGGACGGCCACCTGCGCGCTGAAGTGGCGCTGATCGACGAAGTCGAGGCCCCGGAGCGCGAGTCCGAAGTGTTTGTACGCAGCCTGCTCTCGCAATTTGAGCAGTATGTGCAGTTGGGCAAGAAAGTCCCGGCTGAAGTCCTGTCTTCCCTCAACAGCATTGATGAGCCAAGCCGCCTGGTCGACACCATGGCCGCGCACATGGCGCTGAAAATCGAGCAGAAGCAAGACATCCTCGAAATCATCGACCTGTCGGCCCGTGTTGAACATGTGTTGGCGCTGCTGGATGCTGAAATCGACCTGCTGCAGGTCGAGAAGCGCATCCGTGGTCGCGTGAAGAAGCAAATGGAGCGCAGCCAGCGCGAGTACTACCTGAATGAGCAGATGAAGGCCATTCAGAAGGAGCTCGGCGACAGCGAGGAAGGCCACAACGAAATCGAGGAGCTGAAAAAGCGCATCGATGCCGCCGGCCTGCCGAAAGACGCCCTGACCAAAGCCACCGCCGAGCTGAACAAGCTCAAGCAGATGTCGCCGATGTCGGCCGAAGCCACCGTGGTGCGCTCCTACATCGACTGGCTGGTGCAGGTACCGTGGAAGGCCCAGACCAAAGTACGCCTGGACCTGGCGCGCGCTGAAGACATCCTCGACGCTGACCACTATGGCCTCGAAGAAGTCAAAGAACGCATCCTCGAATACCTCGCCGTGCAAAAGCGCGTGAAGAAGATTCGTGGTCCGGTGTTGTGCTTGGTCGGCCCGCCTGGTGTAGGTAAAACCTCCCTGGCCGAGTCGATTGCCAACGCCACTAACCGTAAATTCGTGCGCATGGCCCTCGGTGGTGTACGCGATGAAGCGGAAATCCGTGGTCATCGCCGGACTTACATCGGTTCGATGCCAGGAAGATTGATTCAAAAGATGACAAAAGTGGGCGTGCGCAACCCGCTGTTCCTGCTTGATGAAATCGACAAAATGGGCAGCGACATGCGTGGCGATCCGGCCTCTGCCTTGCTGGAAGTGCTCGACCCCGAGCAGAACCACAATTTCAACGACCATTACCTGGAAGTCGACTACGACCTGTCCGACGTAATGTTCCTGTGCACCTCCAACTCCATGAACATCCCGCCAGCCCTGCTGGACCGGATGGAGGTGATTCGTCTGCCGGGTTACACCGAAGACGAGAAGATCAACATCGCCGTCAAATACCTTGCGCCCAAGCAGACTTCGGCCAATGGCTTGAAGAAAGGTGAGATCGAGTTCGAGGTCGAGGCGATCCGCGACATCGTGCGCTATTACACCCGCGAAGCCGGTGTACGGGGCCTGGAGCGCCAGATCGCGAAGATCTGCCGCAAGGCGGTCAAGGAACATGCACTGGAAAAACGCTTCTCGGTGAAGGTCACGGCCGACTCCCTTGAGCACTTCCTGGGCGTGCGTAAATTCCGCTATGGCCTGGCCGAGCAGCAGGATCAGGTCGGTCAGGTGACTGGCTTGGCGTGGACCCAGGTGGGCGGCGAGTTGCTGACTATCGAAGCCGCGGTGATCCCGGGCAAGGGCCAGCTGATCAAGACCGGTTCCCTCGGTGACGTGATGGTCGAATCCATCACGGCCGCGCAGACTGTGGTGCGCAGCCGCGCCCGGAGCCTGGGGATCCCCCTGGACTTCCACGAGAAGCACGACACTCACATCCACATGCCGGAAGGGGCGACCCCGAAAGACGGCCCTAGCGCTGGCGTAGGCATGTGCACGGCCCTGGTGTCGGCATTGACAGGCATTCCGGTACGCGCCGATGTTGCCATGACCGGGGAAATTACCCTGCGTGGCCAGGTATTGGCGATCGGTGGTCTGAAAGAGAAATTGCTTGCTGCACACCGGGGTGGTATCAAGACCGTGATCATTCCTGAAGAGAATGTTCGCGACTTGAAGGAAATTCCGGACAATATCAAGCAAGATCTTCAGATTAAACCGGTTAAATGGATTGACGAGGTCCTGCAAATTGCGCTGCAATACGCGCCGGAGCCCTTGCCGGATGTGGCTCCGGAGATAGTTGCAAAGGACGAAAAACGCGAGTCTGATTCCAAGGAAAGAATTAGCACGCATTAATGCGTTAAAGCCTGGTGGCTTCCTTGACAGCTTTTTAGAGCCCTTGTTATAAAGCGGCTCTTAAGTGTCTGTAGGCCATTCAGCACTGGTTTTTGCTTTCACCAAAAAACTTAGAATCATACTCAATAGATATATAAGGGGACTTAGAGTGAACAAGTCGGAACTGATTGATGCTATCGCTGCATCCGCTGATATCCCGAAAGCTGCTGCTGGCCGTGCGCTGGATGCAGTAATCGAATCCGTCACTGGCGCTCTGAAGGCCGGCGACTCCGTGGTACTGGTAGGCTTCGGTACTTTCTCTGTGACTGACCGCCCAGCTCGCACTGGCCGCAACCCACAGACTGGCAAAGCACTGCAAATCGCTGCTGCCAAGAAACCAGGTTTCAAAGCCGGTAAAGCCCTGAAAGAAGCCGTTAACTAAGCTTCGATCTAGCCTTTACCTACCCGGGTCGAACGTAGGTTCGACCTGGCAGCGGAGCGGCAGCTGACCCACGTATCCATCGGGTCGCCACGCCGGGGGTGTGGGTTCAAACCCCCGTCCGCTCCGCCAGTTACGAGAAGGCGCATCCTCGGATGCGCCTTTCTTCTATCCGGACTCTACCCACGCTCCACGGTTGCCTATTTTTGAAGTTCAACCGTTTCTGGGGGACGCATGCTGCAAAATATCAGGGACAATTCACAAGGCTGGATTGCCAAGACCATTATCGGGATCATCGTCGCATTGATGGCGTTCACCGGTATCGAAGCCATTTTCCAGGCTTCGGGTAACAGTAAGCAGGACGTGGCCAAGGTCAACGGTGAAGCAATCACCCAGACCGAATTGAGCCAGGCCGTCGACATGCAACGTCGCCAGCTGATGCAACAGCTGGGCAAGGATTTCGATGCTTCCCTGCTGGACGAAAAACTGCTGCGCGATGCGGCCCTCAAGGGCCTGATCGATCGCAAGCTGCTGCTGCAAGGCGCCGCCGATTCCAAGTTTGGCTTCTCTGAAGCCGCGCTGGACCAAGTGATCCTGCAGACGCCGGAATTCCAGGTGGACGGCAAGTTCAACGCCGACCGTTTTGACCAGGTCACTCGTCAATTGGGCTACAGCCGCCTGCAGTTCCGTCAGATGCTGACCCAGGAAATGCTGATCGGCCAGGTTCGCGCAGGTATTGCCGGCAGCGGTTTCGTCACCGATTCCGAAGTGCTGGCATTCGCCCGTCTGGAAAAACAGACTCGCGACTTCGCCACCGTCAACATCAAGGCCAACCCTGCGGCGGTGAAACTTACCGACGACGAGGTCAAGGCTTACTACGACCAGCACGCCAAAGAGTTCATGACCCCTGACCAAGTGGTTATCGACTATCTGGAACTGAAGAAGTCTTCCTTCTTCGACCAGGTTGCCGTGAAGGACGATGAGCTGCAGGCTGCCTATCAGAAAGAAACCGCCAACCTCGCTGAACAGCGTCGTGCCGCGCATATCCTGATTGAAGTCAACGACAAGGTCACCGACGCGCAAGCCAAGGCCAAGATCGAAGAAATCCAGGCCCGCCTGGCCAAGGGTGAGAAATTCGAAGCCCTGGCCAAGGAGTTCTCCCAGGATCCAGGTTCGGCCAACAGTGGCGGCGACCTGGGCTTCGCCGGCCCTGGCGTCTACGATCCGGACTTCGAAGCTGCCTTGTACGCGTTGAACAAGGACCAGGTCTCGGCGCCGGTGCGCAGCACCTTCGGTTGGCATTTGATCAAGCTGTTGGGCGTTGAAGCACCACAAGTGCCGACGTTTGCCAGCCTGAAAGACAAGCTGACCAAAGAGCTCAAGACCCAGCAGGTCGAGCAGCGTTTTGTCGAAGCGACCAAGCAATTGGAAGATGCGGCATTCGAAGCCTCCGACCTGGCCCAGCCAGCGTCCGACCTGAAGCTGACCGTTCACACCTCCGCGCCATTTGGCCGTGACGGTGGCGAAGGTGTCGCGGCCAACCGCGCCGTGGTCACCGCTGCGTTCAGCCCGGAAGTCCTGGATGAGGGTGCCAACAGCACCGCCATCGAGCTGGACCCGGAAACCATCATCGTGCTGCGTGCCAAGGAGCACCTGAAGCCTTCGCAACTGCCGCTGGAAAGCGTTGCAGCGGCGATTCGCACCCAGATGGCCAAGGAACGCGCCAGCGCGGCTGCCAAGGCCCACGCTGACGAGTTGATCGCCAGCCTGCGCGATGGCAAAACCCCGCTGAACCAGCCGGTCGACGGTCAGGCATGGAAGGTCACTGAAGCGGCTACCCGTAGCCAGGAAGCGATCGACCCGGCCGTGCTGCAAGCCCTGTTCCGCATGCCCAAGCCTGCGGCCAAGGACAAGCCGACCTTCACCACCGTGACCCTGGCTGACGGTAGCCTGGTGATCGTGCGCTTGAACGGCGTCAACGAAGCCGCTGCCCCAACGGACGAAGAAAAGGCGCAATACCGCCGCTTCCTCGCCTCCCGCGTGGGCCAGCAGGACTTCGCGGCCTACCGCAAGCAGCTGGAAACCAAGGCTGACATCAAGAAGTTCTGATGTTGGTTTGAACAAAAAGCCCCCGGCCTGAAAAGTCCGGGGGCTTTTTTATGTGCGCTAGACTGGGCATTCGTTATCGCCGACCAAGGAGTTTCAAGCGTGTCTATTCAAGGAAAAGAAGACTGGGTGATCCGTCGTGCCAGCGCAGCGGATGCTCCGGCCGTGCTGCAGGTGTTTGACGAGGTGATCGCCTGGTTTGTCGGGATGGGTAATAACGCCCAATGGGGCACCGCGCCCTGGTCCGCATTGCCCCGGCGGGTAGCGCAAGTCACAGACGCGTGTGCCATGCCCGGTGCCTGGGTGGTTGAAACGCCTGAGGGGCGGGTGCTGGCGGCACTTGTGCTGGGCGAGCCCATGCCTTACGTACCGCCAGCGTCTGAGCCGGAAGTCTATGTGCGTTTGCTGATCGCCGCACGTGATGCACGTGCGCGTGGGTTGGGTCGGCAGCTGTTGGCGTTCGCCGATGAGCGTGCCCGCGCTGCCGGGGTCAAGCGCCTGCGCGTGGACTGTTACGCCGGCGGCACGGGCGACCTGGTGCGTTTTTACGAGGCGTGCGGGTATCAGCGTATTTCAACGTTCGACCTTGAAGGGTGGCCGGGCCAGTTGTTGGGGCGCCGCCTGTAACGCGCCGGCCAGGGCCAGTAACATCAGCAGCACAACCGCCCAGGCAAATGCGCCGACGCCCCAGCCTTCGAGCAACACACCGCCCACCAAGCCGCCGCCTGCGATGCCCAGGTTCCACACGGTCACCAGCATCGATTGCGCGGCGTCCGCCGACTCGCCGGCCGATTTGGCCAGCGCTGTTTGCAGCAGGGCAGGCAGGCCGCCGAACGCCAGGCCCCATAACGCCACGGCGAGGTAGATCACCGCTGGCAGGTTCAGCCAGAACGACAAGGCCAAGGCGACCAAACCAAACAGCGCGCAACTGATCAGCAGCAGTGCACGCAACCACCGGTCAATCAACACACCGGCCAGCCAGATGCTCAACAGCGCGGCGAGGCCGAACACCAGCAGCACGCGGTCGATATCGGCGGCAATGCCCGCCGGCACCAGCAATGGGGCGATGTAGGTGTAGAGAATGTTGTGGGCCAGTACGTAGGTAAAGGTCACCCACAGCACCGGACGAATACCCGGCAAGCTCAGCACTTGATGCAGGGCCAAGCGTTTTGCGGCCTGTTCGCCGGCGAAATCCGGCAGTTGCAGGCGCGCCACTATCAACAGCAACAGCGTCAGGCCGGTCATGAGTGCAAAGCTCAGGCGCCAGCCAACGGCGGCGCCAAGAAACGTACCTGCGGGCACACCCAACGACAGCGCCAGCGGGGCGCCCAGCATCGCCACTGCAATGGCTCGACCTTGCAGGTGTGGCGCGACCATCCGGCTGGCATACCCCGCCAACAACGCCCACTGCAGCCCGGCGAACACACCGGCAAAGAAGCGCGCCACCAGGGTCAGCCCATAGTGGCTGGAAAGCGCGGTCACGCTGTTGACCAGGGCGAAGCCGCCAATCGCCACCAGCAACAACGGCCGGCGGCGCCAGCCGCGCGTCAACAGCGTCAGCGGGATGGCGGCGACGAGTGAGCCCAGGGCATACAGCGTCACCAGTTGGCCAACCAGTGCGGGCGACACGCCCAGGCCTTCGCCCATCTGTGGCAGCAGGCCGGCGGGCATGGCTTCGGTAAGGATGGTGATAAAACCGGCACTGGCCAAGGCCAGCAAACCTCCCAGCGGCAGGGTGTCTTTTTGAGCGGTTACGGGGGAATCGGTGAGGGAAGTCATCACACTCTATCCATGCAAAAGGGCAAGCAGGCAGAGTAAGGGGCTGTTGCCTGCGGAAAAACAGGCTAAGGTTCCGAACTTATCGGACGTAGGCGTCCTTAATCATTGTGAGGGATCATGGACAACTTGGGCAGCCTCTCGGTATTCGTGCAGGTGGCGGAGACGCGCAGCTTCACCCTCGCAGGGCGTGTACTGGGTGTGTCATCGTCGGCCGTCGGCAAGAGCATCGCGCGGATGGAAGAACGCCTGGGCGTGCGGCTGTTTCACCGCAGCACCCGCAGCATCACCTTGACCAGCGAGGGTGCGCTGTTCCTTGAGCGTTCACGGCGTATCCTGGCCGAAGTCGAAGCCGCCGAGCGCGAACTGACAGAGGCCAGCGCCACGCCCCGAGGCAAGTTGCGCATCAGCGTGCCGCAAGTGCGTGGCTTGTTGATGCCGGTGCTCAGCGATTTCATGCGGGCTTACCCGGAGATCGAGTTGGATGTGGATTTCTCCGACCGCATGGTGGACGTGATCGAAGAAGGGTTCGACGCGGTGATTCGCACGGGCAAGCCGGAAGATTCACGCCTTATGGCGCGTCATCTGGGGCATTACCAGCTGGTAGTGGTGGGCACCCCAGCCTATTTCCGCGAGCATGGCACCCCGCGACTGCCGCAGCAGTTGAGCGAGCATGCCTGCCTGCGTCACAAGTTCTGCGCCACGGGCAAGCTGGAGCCCTGGCCGTTGCGCCTGGCTGCCGGCGCCTCGGAACCTGTCTTGCGTGCCCCGTTGGTCAGTACCACCATCGAGTCCCTCAACCACGTGGTGCATGAAGGCCTGGGGATCGCCTGCCTGCCGGACTACATGGTCAATCAGGCCGTTGCCGACGGGCGCCTGCAACGGGTGCTGGATGACCACCTGGAACATCGGGGCAGTTTCTGGCTGTTATGGCCATCAAGTCGCCATGCGTCGGTCAAATTGCGCGTGTTTATTGAGCATATGTGCGCAGGGCTTTTTCCTGCGAGTGGTGCAATCTAAGGCTGTGACGTTTTACCGACAGGAATGCGCGCGCCAAGGCCTCGTTCTGTTGCACAATACCGCCCGGACCGTTTTCCTCAGGATTTTCAATGTCGACATCATTTCACTTGCGTAGCCTCGGGTTGGCGCTGGTGTTGGCGGGCGCCGCGGGCTGCTCGTCACCCAAGACCGCTATTTATGAACATGAGAATTTCGACGACTCCGGTACGTTTTCCCGGGATTACCCGGTGACTGATGTCGCTGCGTGCGAAGCCGCACGGCGCGCCTTGCTGAGCCAGGGCTACATCATCACCAGCAGCGACCCGAAACTGGTCGTGGGTAACAAGAGCTTCCAGCAGACCGGCGAGACCCACTTGCAGATCAGCTTCAACGTGGTGTGTGCCGATGATGGCAAAGGCACCAACCATTCGACGATGTTCGCCAACGCCTTGCAGGATCGCTACGCGCTGAAGAAGGTCAACAACTCCGCGAGCCTGGGGGTTGGGGTGTTGGGTTCGGTGTCGATGCCGATCGGCTCCACCGATGACTCGATGGTGAAGGTGGCGAGTGAGACCGTTTCGGCGCCGAAATTCTACGAGCGTTATTTTTCGCTGGTGGATGTGTTCCTGCCACAGGAAGTGAAGAAGGCCGAGCATATCCCCGAGCAACCGAAAGCCGAGCTGGGGGTGCCGGAACCCAAAGTCGCCCCGGCTGCCGAGAAGGTCGAGCCGCCGAAGGAAGAGCCTGCCGCCCCGCAGCCTGTCTCCCAGCCCGTCACGCCACCTGCCGAGGCCGCGCCGATTGCGCCGCAGGCAGAGCCCGCACCGGCCACCAGCAACCCGGACCTGCCTGCGCCGACAGAAGCGATTCCGCCCCTGCCGACGCCTGCGCAGTAACTCAGATTGCTGCGGGGTCGACCTTGTCGACGTTGATCCCGTAGCGGCTGATCGCTTCACTGACGTTCTCGCGTTCGATCACACCGTCATCCGCCAACGCCTTCAAGGCCGCCAGCGCGATGAAATGCCGGTCCACTTCGAAGAACGCCCGCAGGGTTTCACGGGTGTCCGATTGCCCAAAACCGTCCGTGCCCAACGCCACAAAGCGCCGTCCGGGAACGAAGGGGCGAATCTGATCGGCAAACAGCTTCATGTAGTCCGTCGCCACCACCACCGGCCCCGTTTCACTGGCCAGGCATTGCTCCACGTAGCTCACCCTTGGCTCGCTCTGCGGGTGCAGCAGGTTCCAGCGCTCCACGGCATGTCCGTCACGGCGCAACTCGGTGAGGCTGGTTGTGCTCCATACATTACTGTGGATGCCGAAGTCCTTGTGCAGCAGCTCGGCCGCCGCAATCACTTCGCGCAGGATTGAGCCGCTGCCCATCAGTTGCACCTGGGCCTGCGTGCTAGCACTGAGCCGGTACATGCCCTTGAGAATGCCGTCCTCCACACCTTCGGGCATTGCCGGGTGCGGGTAGTTTTCGTTCAGCAGGGTGATGTAGTAGTAAACGTCCTCTTGCTGCACGTACATCCGCCGCATGCCCTCGCGAATAATCACCGCCAGCTCGTAGGCAAACGTCGGGTCGTAGGACACGCAGCAAGGGATCACTGACGACAGGATATGGCTGTGCCCATCGTCATGCTGCAAGCCTTCGCCCATCAGCGTGGTGCGGCCTGCCGTGGCCCCCAGCAGGAAGCCGCGCGCCCGCGCATCGCCTGCCGCCCAGGCGAGGTCGCCAACGCGTTGGAAGCCGAACATCGAGTAGAAAATATAAAACGGCACGGTCATCACACCGTGGTTGCTGTAGGACGTACTCGCCGCGATCCATGAGGAAATGGCGCCGGATTCATTCAGGCCTTCCTGCATGATCTGTCCGTCCTTGCTTTCCTTGTAGTAGCTCAGTTGCCCTGCGTCCTGCGGGGTGTAGAGCTGGCCTACGGCGGAGTGGATGCCGATCTGACGGAACAGGCTTTCCATACCGAAGGTACGCGACTCATCCGGTACGATGGGCACGATCAACTTGCCCAGGTGCGGATCCTTGAGCAGGGTGCCAAGGATGCGCACAAAGGCCATGGTGGTGGAGATTGCCCGTTCGCCGGTGTCCTTGAGCTGGGTGGCGAAAGCGGCCAGTTCGGGGATCTGCAAGGGTTCGACCGCGCTGTGGCGCGCCGGTACGTAGCCGCCCAGGGCGTGGCGGCGAGCGGCGAAGTAGCGGGCCTCTTCGCTGTCGGCTGCGGGCTTGAGGTAGGGGAGGTCGGCGAGCTGGTCGTCCGCGACGTCCAGGTCGAAACGATCGCGGAATGCTCTAACCGCATCGGCGCCCATTTTCTTCAATTGATGGTTGATGTTCTGGCCTTCGCCGGCTTCACCCATGCCGAAACCCTTGACGGTTTTCGCCAGGATCACGGTGGGCTGGCCGCCATGGCGCACGGCAGCCGCATAGGCGTTGTAGACCTTGTCCGGGTCGTGTCCACCCCGTGAGAGTTTCCAGATTTCGTCGTCGGACATGTCCGCAACCAACGCAAGTAATTCCGGGTACTTGCCGAAGAAATGTTCACGCACATAGGCGCCGTTCTGTGACTTGTAGTTCTGATAGTCGCCGTCCACGCATTCCATCATGCGTTGGCGCAGCAGGCCGCTTTGGTCTTTGTCCAGCAGCGCGTCCCAGCCACTGCCCCAGATCACTTTGATCACGTTCCAGCCGGCGGCGCGGTACAGGCTTTCGAACTCCTGGATCACCTTGGCGTTGACGCGCACGGGGCCGTCCAAGCGTTGCAGGTTGCAGTTGACCACGAAGATCAGGTTGTCGAGTTTCTCGCGCCCGGCCAGGGAAATGGCGGCCAGGGATTCCGGCTGATCCATTTCACCATCACCGAGGAAGGCCCAGACCTTGCGTCCCTGGTGTTGCTTGAGGCCGCGCAATTCCAGGTAGCGCATAAAGCGCGCCTGGTAAGCGGCGGTGATGGGGCCGAGGCCCATGGACACGGTAGGGAATTGCCAGAAGTCCGGCATCAGCCGTGGGTGTGGGTAGGACGAAATACCGTCGCCACCGGCCTCGCGGCGGAAGTTGTCGAGTTGCGCTTCGCTGATGCGGCCTTCCAGGTAGGCGCGGCCGTAGATGCCGGGGGAGGAGTGGCCCTGGATGTACACCAGGTCGCCCTCAAAGCTGTCGGTTCGGCCACGGAAGAAGTGATCAAAACCTACGTCGTACAGCACTGCGGCTGACGCATAGGTCGCGATGTGCCCACCGACGCCTGAGTGTTTGCCTGCACGCAACACCATCGCCATGGCGTTCCAGCGGATAAACGCATTGGTACGGCGTTCGATGGCCAGGTTGCCAGGGTAGGGCAACTGCCGATCCACCGGGATTGTATTGACGTAGGGCGTAGTCACCCTCCCGTAGAAGTCGCCATGCCGCGCCACGTCGAAATCCAGCAACTGATCGATCAGGTAGTGGGCGCGCGGGCGGCCTTCGGTGGACAGCACCGATTCGATGGAGTCCAGCCACTCGCGGGTTTCCTGTGGATCGTCATCGCGTCTGACTGCGTTGTTCGGGGTCATGTGAGGCTCCAGGGTAGGCGGATTTCAAGTGGCGGGCTCCTTGTGGGAGTGCCGGCAAATGTAGTTGCAATTGCAACTACATGACCGAATCTAGCGCGGGATGAGCTACTATTGCAACCTTCTTGAAATTGCCCGGATGGTGTTGCATGTCGTCGAAAGAACCAGATGTATGGTTCCGTTTTGTCAGGGCCCACAGGACGGTCATCCGCGAAATCGAGCGGCGCCTGGCAGAGGCGGGCCTGCCACCCTATGCCTGGTATGACGCGTTGTGGGGCCTGGAAAGCGGCCCCGACGGTACCCGCCGCATGCACGAACTGGCCGATGTGCTGGCCATCGAGCGCTACAACCTCACACGGCTGGTCGACCGTCTGGAAAAGGACGGCTTGGTGGTGCGTTCACGCTCCGACGGCGACGGCCGCGCAGCGTTTGCCTCGATCACCGAGGCCGGTCGGGTGCTGCGTAAAAAGATGTGGAAGATCTACGAAAGCACGGTGGATGAGCTGTTCCTGTCACAGATCGAGCCCGAGCAACGCCAGTGCTTTGCCGACGCACTGGAGCGCACCGCCGGGCTGGCGATGGACGCCGGCGTCCAGACCCGCAGCCGCCGCAAAACCTAAAGCCCCACGAAACCGTGTAGGAGCCGGCTTGCCGGCGATAGCGGCCTATCAGGCAGTCCATTCCAGGCTGACACACCGCCATCGCCGGCAAGCCGGCTCCTACAGTCCAGCGCGTTCCACTGCATAGCGATTCATCGCGGCCTGCACCTGCCGTGCGTCGATCCGCCCTTCATCCGCCAATGCCCTGAGCGCCGATACCACGATCCAATAACGACTCGGCGCCGCCGCCTGCACCGATCCCGCGCCCAGCGCCACAAAGCGTGCATCCACGTGTGCCGCTAACTGATCGACAATCGCCTGCGGATAGCCGGTCACTGCAATCACTGGCGCTGCATTCCCGGCCAGGCAATCGCGTAGATGGCAGCTGCGCTTGGGCACCCCGGGGTGCAGGCGATTCCAGCGTTCAGCCGCGCCAGCCTCGCGGGCCAGTCGTGTGTAGCTGGGGCAGCTCCACAGTTGCGCGGTGATGTCCCAGTCCTGTTCCAACAGTTGCCTGGCCTGCAACACCTCTTCAAGCGCCCGGCCTGCGCCGAGCAGTCGCACATCCGCAGGGGTGTCAGGTTGGAGTCGGTACATGCCCTTGAGTGCGGCTTCTCGGTCCTGCTCACTCAGGGGCGCCGCGCTTTCATGATCATGCAGCGCCAGGTAATAGAACCCGGGCTTGCCGTCGACATACAGGCTACGCAACGCCGCCAGCACAATCGCTTGGGCTTCCTCGCCGGAGGCCGGGTCATACGGCGTGCAGCACGGGTGGGTGGCGAGCCATAACGGTAGGGAAGGCTGCGCGCCCTTGGGCCACCGGGAGGGTTGGTTTTCGATGTCGTTGCACAAGATGCCGCGCTGGTGGGCAGCGTCGGACAGCGCACTCAACTGCGCCGACGATTGCGCACTGTGCAGGTACAGCAAGGGTTTTTCGACGGTATTACGCGCGAACCAACCCGGCCAGTGACCCACGCGCCGGGAGCGTGACTGGCCGCGGATCACCCAGGCCTGACGGCTGAATTCGAGGGTGTCGGCCATGCTTGTCACGGTGTACAGCGGTGAGCGGCTGGCGGGCGTGGCAGCACTCAGGGCGTCGATGCAAAGCTGCGCGGCGTGTGCGGTAGCGGTGGTCATGGAGAGGGTCACCTGGCGACAAATGCCATTACCCTAATGGAAACTCGCAAGTGATTGCAAATGCAATGATTGCAAAAGTGCCTTGATGGCCGGGTGCTAAATCCCTGCAACGCTGCTACGTTTAATCCTTGAGTGCAGGAACGTCATGGCGTCGACATTTTTTCGTCATGACGGCACTTTAGGCTGGCTGTGCAGGTCATTAATCAGCAGCCGCTTTTAACATCAAGAAGGAGTCCGGCATGGACGATTACCAGGAAGAACTGCTCGAGTACCACGCGATTGAGTCGGACCCGCTGGAACCCGCTGACGATGCAACAGAGTTGTAAGACCGACTTCAGGCGGAATGCCGCTGACTGCGGCGAAATTCCCCTGGGGTCTGGTTGTTCCATCGCCTGAAGGCCCGTTGAAACGCCTGGGCCGAGGCAAAACCGAGCAGATAGGCGATCTCGCCGAACGCCAGTTCCGTATCGCGAATGTAGGTCATGGCCAGGTCGCGGCGGGTATCGTTGAGAATCGCGCGGAACTGAGTGCCTTCTTCGGCCAGTTTGCGGCGCAGCGTCCAGGTGGGCAGCTTCAGGCGTGCCGCCACTTCTTCCAGGTCGGGTTCCCGGCCGCCATTGAGCATCGGCCCGAGCAAACGGGTAATGCGCTCGCGCAGGCTGCGGGTGCGCGTCAACTGCTCCAATTCCCTTTCGCACAGCTGTAACAGCAATTGCCAGGTGCTTGGGCAGTGCTGCGGGTTGCGCAGCGCCAGGGTGTGCTGGTTGAGGCGCAATTGATTGGCGTCGGCGCCGAAGTGAACGTCTCCCAATGCGTTGTAGCAATCGCCGTATTCTGGCGTGTCGAACTCGATATCGATGCGCTGCGCCTGCACCGGTTGCTGGGCCAGGCTCGACAATTGATGCAGCCAGCCAGCGATGATCGAGTCCACCACAAAGCGGTTGTAGGCGTTGTAGGGGCTGATGGAATAGAAGCGCAGCCAGGCGCCTTCGGCATCTTCGACAAAGCTCGACTGCCCGCGATAATTGGAGCCGTAAAGCGCCTCGAAGCGCGTCAATGCGCGCGCCGCCTCGCGTACATTGGGCGCCTGGGCGGCGGTGACGCCGGCCAGCCCGGCCTGGCTCAAGCGGCTGAGCTGGCCCATGCGCAAGCCCAGGCTCGGGTCGCCGGTGAGTTGGATGGCCGCGTGGCCCAGGCGCATGTAGCGTGGAATCGACAAGCGTGCGCCGGCCTCGGCGAGGCGGGCCGGGTCGAGGCCGTATTGCAACAGCAGCGGCTGTGGGTCCAGGCCGTGGCTGTGGATGGCATCGGCCAGGGTGTGCACGAAGCCCACCGACAGATCCCCCAGCCGCACCGGTTTCACAGCCAGATATTCAACAGGCGTGCGCCACGCGCTTCACCATCGGCGCTGATTTGCCCATTGCTGCTGAGAAAGCTGTGCCCGGCGGTGCCCAGGTCCCAGAACTGCCCGCGCAGGAACACGCTCATGCCGGCGCTGGCCTGGCTGATGGGTGGCTGGCTGATCAGCGTGAGCCGACGCCAGGCCTCGCCCTCGCTGAGCTCTTCGGGCTTGAGGCTGATTTCGGTCGGGGTGGACACGCTTTTGAACCCGCGCCAAGGGCGGTCCCAGGTATCGCGACCGAGCACAAAGGCCGGCACTGCAATCAACTGCGCACCTTGCTCGTTGAGTTTGCGGTAGTTGTCCGGGTACCAACTGTCGCTGCCGACCAGCACACCCAGGCGCCCGGCCGGGGTGTCGACCACGCTGACGACGTTTTCATCGCCGGGCTGGATAAAGCCGCGTTCATCGTAGATCGGGTAGAGCTGGCGCTGTGGGTCGCCGATCGGCAAGCCATCGGCGGCAAACACCACGCTGGCGTTATACAGCGCGCCATGGCCGACCTGCAGTTGACCCTGGCTCACACTCGGGTTCGGCAGGGTGATGGAGCCGGCCACCAACGTAACGCCGAACTCCTTGGCCAGGCCGCCGAACAACAGCTGATAGTCCCGCGCCATGTCTTGGGCTTTCATGCGCAGGTAGGCGTCGTCGGTGCGGTTGTCGCCCGTGGCACTGATCCAGGCGCGGGCGAACAGCAGCGGGTTGCTGACCGACAGCCAATTCATCGCATCCTTGGCGTGAAGGGCCTGGTACACCTCGTTCTTTTCGCCGGTGAGCATCAGCCAGGTGCCGATATGTTCAGGCAGCACCACAATGGTCTTGTCATTGATCAGCCCCTGGTCACGGGCTTTTTGCAGGTAGGCCGCGAGTTTCAGGTGCAGGCGTTCCAGGCTCTGGTAGTCAGCGGGAAACAACTCTGGCTGGATGCCCAGCAAGTTGCCACGGTCGGCAGGCAGGCCTTCGTTGACGGCCAGTGTGATACGCAGGTCCGACAGGTAATGCCCCACAGGGCGCTCCTGGGTCCAGACCAGATACGCGGCGATGGCGGCAACCAGGGCCATGGTGACGGTGAAAATCAGAAGTTTACGCATGGGGGAACAGACAACAGACCGTGTGCAGGGTTCGCCGACTAGGGTAGGGCGCATGGGCGGCCTTGCCAAGGGGCGCTGTGCATTTGGATCAATAAGTTGTCAGTTTCAGTCATTGAGCCGTCGTCCACCGCCTCTTAGTCTGTGGGACATAAACCGATGGCAGGCCATTCGAGCCTTCCACGTCCCGTGATGATCCGTTGTGGAGCTTGACCATGACCGCTGTTGCCTACCCGCACCTGCTGGCCCCGTTGGACCTGGGTTTTACCACCTTGCGCAACCGCACCCTGATGGGCTCGATGCACACCGGCCTGGAAGAAAAGCCCGGCGGTTTCGAACGCATGGCGGCCTATTTTGCCGAGCGCGCCCGTGGTGGCGTTGGCTTGATGGTGACTGGCGGTATTGGCCCCAATGACGAGGGCGGCGTGTATGCAGGCGCCGCCAAGCTGACCACCGACGAAGAAGCGCAGAAGCACAAGATCGTCACCCAGGCGGTACACGAGGCGGGCGGCAAGATCTGCATGCAGATTCTTCATGCCGGCCGTTATGCCTACAGCCCCAAGCAGGTTGCGCCCAGTGCGATTCAAGCGCCGATCAACCCGTTCAAGCCCAAGGAACTGGACGAAGAGGGCATCGAAAAGCAGATCCAGGATTTTGTCACCTGCTCGCTGCTGGCCCAGGTCGCCGAGTATGACGGCGTGGAAATCATGGGGTCCGAAGGCTACTTCATTAACCAGTTCCTCGCGGCTCACACCAACCATCGCACCGACCGTTGGGGCGGCAGCTACGAAAACCGTATGCGCCTGGCGGTGGAAATCGTGCGCCGCGTGCGTGACGCCGTGGGCCCGAATTTCATCATCATCTTCCGCCTGTCGATGCTCGACCTGGTGGAAGGCGGCAGCACCTGGGAAGAAATCGTGCAGTTGGCCAAGGCCATCGAAGGCGCCGGTGCGACCATCATCAACACCGGTATCGGCTGGCACGAAGCGCGCATCCCGACCATCGCCACCAAGGTCCCACGCGGCGCGTTCAGCAAAGTCACCGCCAAGTTGCGCGGTGCGGTGCAGATTCCGCTGATCACCACCAACCGCATCAATACCCCGGAAATCGCCGAGCAGATCCTGGCCGAAGGCGATGCCGACATGGTCTCGATGGCGCGTCCGTTCCTGGCAGACCCGGAGTTCGTCAACAAGGCCGCCGCCGGCCGTGCCGATGAGATCAACACCTGCATCGGCTGCAACCAGGCCTGCCTGGACCACACCTTCGGCGGCAAGCTGACCACCTGCCTGGTCAACCCGCGGGCCTGCTACGAGACTGAGCTTAACTACCTGCCGGTCCAGCACATCAAGAAGATCGCCGTGGTCGGCGCCGGCCCTGCCGGTCTGGCGGCGGCCACGGTGGCGGCGGAGCGCGGCCACCAGGTGACGCTGTTCGATTCGGCCAGCGAGATCGGTGGTCAGTTCAATATCGCCAAGCGTGTGCCGGGCAAAGAGGAGTTCTTCGAAACCCTGCGCTACTTCAAGCGCAAATTGCAGACCACCCACGTGGAGCTGTGCCTCAACACCCGCGTCGACGTGGCGCAGTTGGCGGCAGGCGGCTATGACGAGATCATCCTGGCCACCGGCATTGCCCCGCGCACCCCGGCGATTCCAGGGATCGACAATGCCAAGGTGCTGAGCTACCTGGACGTGATCCTGGCGCGTAAACCCGTCGGCAAGCGCGTCGCGGTAATTGGCGCGGGCGGTATCGGTTTTGACGTGTCGGAATTCCTTGTGCACCAGGGCGTGTCCACCAGCCTGGACCGCGAAGCGTTCTGGAAGGAGTGGGGGATCGACACCCAGTTGCAAGCCCGTGGCGGTGTGGCTGGGATCAAGCCGAAACCCCATGCACCGGCGCGTGAAGTGTTCCTGTTGCAGCGCAAGACCTCCAAAGTCGGCGATGGCCTGGGCAAGACCACCGGCTGGATCCACCGTACCGGCCTGAAGAACAAGCAGGTGCAGATGCTCAACAGCGTCGAGTACCTGAAGATCGATGATGAGGGCCTGCATATCCGCATTGGCGCCGAGGGCGAGCCCCAGGTGCTGGCGGTGGACAACATCATCATCTGCGCCGGCCAGGACCCGCTGCGCGAACTGCAGGACGGCCTGGTCGCGGCCGGCCAGAACGTGCACCTGATCGGCGGCGCCGATGTGGCGGCCGAGCTGGACGCCAAGCGCGCGATCAACCAAGGCTCGCGTCTCGCGGCCGAGCTGTAAGCCCCCGGACGGGGCGGTGTTAGACTACCGCCCCGTTTTTCATGCAGATCCCTCCCGATGGGTCCCTTCGATTGGCTTCCCCACGCACCGCTTGAGCCTTTGCAGCTGGAATGGCTGAACGGCGTCGAGTTGGCCGTGCTGCGCCTGGATCGCATCGACCCGCTGATCAGCGGCAACAAGTGGTTCAAGCTCACCGGGCACTTGGCGCAGGCGCAAACCGCGCGTGGGCTCATCAGCCTGGGCGGCGCTTACTCCAACCATCTGCACGCGTTGGCTGCCGCCGGCAAGCGCTTCGGTTTCCCTACCGTGGGCTTGTTGCGCGGGCATGCGCAAGACACCCCCACCGTCCTCGACTTGAAAGCCTTTGGCATGCAACTGCATTGGCTGGGCTATGGCGGTTATCGTGCGCGGCATGAACCGGGTTTCTGGCTGCCTTGGCGCGAGCAGTATCCCGACCTGCACCCCGTGCCCGAAGGCGGTGGCGGGCTCGCCGGTGCGGTTGGCTGTGGTGTGCTGGTACAACAGGCTCGCGCGCAGTTGCCCGCACTGGGCTGGGCGGATTACGACGTCTGGTGGCTGGCCGCCGGCACGGGTACCACGCTGGCGGGCCTGGCGCTGGCAGAGGCGGGCGCGCACCCGGTGTACGGCGCCATGGCGGTGCCGGATGACCACGGCGTGGCACAGAACGTCGACGCCCTCGTGCAGGGCGGCTATGAGCTGCTGGACGCCAGCCGAGGTGGCTTCGCCAAAGTCGACCCGGTGCTGCTCGACTTCATCGACGCCACGCAACAGGCTTGTGGCTTGCCCCTGGAGCCGCTCTACACCGGCAAGGCGTTACTGGCCTTGAAGATGCAGATCGAGGCCGGGCGCTTCGCACCTGGTACTCGCCTGGTGTTCGTCCACACCGGCGGCCTGCAGGGCAACCGGGGCTTCACGGGTTAGCGCGCTTGCCCGGCATCATGCGCAACGCCGTGTTGTCCCGCAGGATGTAATGGTGGGCAATCCCAGCCAGTGCATGCAGCCCGATCAGCCAGTAACCGACCTTGCCGAACCACACATGCCAGCCTTCGATCTGCTTGGCCAGGTCCTTGTTCTCACCGATCAACGGCGGCAGCTCCATGCCGTAGAACATTACCGAATGGCCCTCGGCACTGACGATCAGCCAACCGGCAATCGGCATGCCGATCATCAACGCGTAGAGTGCGAAGTGCATCAGGGTCGCCAACAGGCGCTGCCATTGCGGCGGCGCCGGTACGATCTTCGGTGCCACCCCCAGGCTGCGTGCGAACAAACGCAGCCACACCAGCACAAACACGGTGAGGCCAAACATAAAGTGCATCTCGACGATCAACGTGCGCGCACCGCTGCCTTTGGGGAACTGGCCGCGTAACTCAATGCAGGCGTAGACCACCGCCAGCAGCACCACCATCAACCAGTGCAGCGCGATCGACATGGTGCTGTAGCGCGTATCGGAGTTTTTCCACGGCATTGCTGGGTTCCTCACTCATCAGGGCAAACCTCCATTCTTTGGCGATGGAGTCCTTTAACTGTATGCCGGTTTTGAGCGCTTTGCCTGGCGTAAGTGCCGTTGTGTTGACCTCTATCAGTGGCTTTGCGGCATTTCCCCACGGGCCAGGCGCGCATTGATGTCGGTGATGACAGCGGGCAGGTCGTTGAGGGTGTCGATCAGGTAATGCGGGCGCGAGCCTTCGAACATGGCCTCGATACGCTTGCGCTCGCGGTCCAGGGTGGTGCTGTCCAGGGCGCGGAACTGTTCATACGTCAGGCCCAGGGCATTGCCGGAGCATGTCAACGCCACGGTCCACATCCCGGCACGGCGCCCTTCGAGAATGCCCGGCACCGTGTCATCGACCTTCACGCACGCCGCCACGTCATCGATGCCCAGCGCGATCACGTTGGCCAGGGCCTGGGCAGGCCATGGGCGACCGTTGGGTACTTCGTCGGTGGCGACCACGTGGTCGGCGATATAGCCATTAGTGGCGGCCAGGGCGACGACCTTGTCCATCACTTGCTTGGGGTAGCCGGAGCACGAGCCGATCTTGATGCCTTGCACGCGCAGCCGGGCGATGACGTCGAGGGCGCCAGGAATCAGGGCTGAGTGTTCGGCGATTTTCTCGATCTGCAACGGCATGAAGCGCTGGTAGATGGCGGTCACGTCATCGTCGGTGGGCGTGCGGCCGAAGGCCTTGCGGTAGCGTTCGGCGACTTGCGGTTGATCGCAGAGGGTACGGATATGGTCCCACTTGCCCATGCCCATCGGGCCACGGGCTTCTTCGATAGACACTTGCACGTCGAACTCGGCGAAGGCCTCGACAAAGATTTGCGTGGGGGCAAACGAGCCGAAGTCGACCACGGTGCCGGCCCAGTCGAGGATGACGGCCTGGAGGGTGTTGGGGTTTTGATAGTTCATGGTTAAAAATCCTGTGGCTCATAGGGGCACTGTAGGAGCCGGCTTGCCGGCGATAGCGATCTCCAGGACGCCATCGCCGGCAAGCCAGCGCCTACGCGGGGGTGTCAAATCTCGAGTACTTCCATTTCTTGCAGCACGTCGGCTATCGCCTTGACCGCCGCCCGCATCCCTGCCGCGTCGACATGGCCGATGCAGCCCACGCGGAAGGTTTCCACTTGGGTCAACTTGCCCGGGTACAAGATGAACCCCTTGGCCTTGACCCGTTCGTAGAAGTCCTTGAATTGGTAGCGCGGGTCTTTGGGCGCGTGGAAGGTGACGATAATCGGGGCCTGGATATCTGCTGGCAGGAAGCTGCGCAGGCCCAGTTCACCCATGCCATCGAGCAACGCCTGGCAGTTGCTGGCGTAGCGTTTATGACGCGCGGGCAAGCCGCCTTCTTCCTGGTATTGCAGCAGCGCCTCGTGCAGGGCCGCCACCACGTGGGTCGGCGGCGTGAAGCGCCATTGGCCGGTCTTGGCCATGTAGCTGTGCTGGTCGAACAGGTCCATCGCCAAGGAGTGGCAGTTGCCCCGGGCGGCGGCCAGCGCCTGTTTGTCGGCAAAGACGAAGCCCATGCCCGGCACGCCTTCCAGGCATTTGCCGGAGGCAGCGATCAGCGCGTCGAACGGCACTTCGCGGGCGTCGATGGGCAGTGCGCCGAAGGAACTCATGGCGTCGATGATCAGGCGTTTACCGTGGTTTTTAACCACCTGGGCGATGTCCGGCAGAGGGTTGAGAATGCCGGTACTGGTTTCGCAGTGGATCAGCGCCACGTGGGTGATGGCCCTGTCGGCTTGCAGCAGGCGGTCCACATCGGCGGCGGTGGTGGGTTCGTCCTCGGCGGTTTCAAAGGTGCTGAAATCGCGGCCCAGGACTTCGCAGATTTTCGCCAGGCGCTTGCCGTAGGCGCCGTTGATCAGCACCAGTACCTTGCCGTCACGCGGGACCAGGGTGCCAATGGCCGCTTCCACCGCGAAGGTGCCGCTGCCTTGCAGGGGCACACAGTGGTGGCTGCCCTCGCCGTGAAGGATCGCCAGCAATTGCTCGCACACGCTGGCAGTGAGCTGGTTGAAACGGTCATCCCATGAACCCCAATCCACCATCATGGCCTGGCGGGTGCGGTGGGAAGTGGTCAGGGGGCCGGGGGTCAGCAGGATGGGCGCGGCAGTGGTCATCTCAAGTCCTCGCAAGGCATCGGGGGTTGAAGCTACGGCGCTTAAATTGCAGTTTGGCTTGTTATCAATCAAATTGTTTGTTGTTATGCGAGCTATCAGTGAGGCCGATAGCTATGAACCTGTTCCAATTGCGTGCATTCGATGCCGTGGCCCGTGAGGGCAGTTTTACCCGTGCCGCCGCGCGGCTGTTCATCAGCCAGCCGGCGGTGACCGGGCACATCAAGGCACTGGAGGAGTACTACCAAATCCCGCTGCTGCGCCGCACCGCGCGACGGGTCGAGTTGACGGAAGAGGGCGCACGCCTGGCGGCAATCACCCGGGCGATCTTCGGCCTGGTGGACGAAGCACAGACCTTGTTGGAGGCCAACCGCCAGTTGCTCACCGGGCGCCTGGAAGTCGCGGCGGACGGGCCGCACCTGGTCATGCCGATGATCGCCAGCCTGCGCGCACGTTACCCAGGCATCACCGTCAACCTGCGCTTGGGCAACGCCCAGGAAACCCTGGCGGCGTTGTTGTCCGAGCATGCGGACGTGGCGGTGCTCACGGAAGTGGAGCCGCGCAATGGCCTGCACCTGCAACCGTTGAGCGAGTCGCGGATCTGCGCGTTGGTGCCGGCCGCGCACCCTTGGACGCTGCAGCCCAAGGGGATTCGCCTGGCGCAATTGGATGCGGTGATCATGGTGCTGCGAGAACCCAGCTCGATCACCCGGCGCACCTTCGACGACGCCTGTGCCGCCACCGGCGTGCAACCCAAGGTGTTGCTGGAGCTGGACAGCCGTGAGGCGGTGACCGAGGCCGTTGCGGCCGAGTTGGGCGTTGGCGTGGTGTCGTCCATGGAGGTCAGCCAGGACCCCCGGGTGCGGGCGGTGCCGATCCAGGGGGAGGGCCTGGTAAACCGGCATATGCTCGGTTGCATGGAGCGGCGCCGGTCGCTTCGCTTGATTCAGGCGTTCTTTGAGCTGGCGCCGGGTTGAAGGCTGTCGCGCACGATGTCGAGAAAGGTCGCCACCACCCGGCGTGAACTCTGTTCCTTGAGGCACACCAGGGTCTCTTTCATCCGTTGGCTGCAATCGCGGATCGGCATGGCGTACACCCGTGAGTCGGCGCCGAACTCCGCCGCCGAGACCACACCTACCCCAATCCCCACCACCACCGCTTCGCGCGCCGCTTCACGGCCTTCGACCTGGATCGCCGGGCGAATGCGCAGCCCGGCCTGGTTCATCTCTTGTTCCAGGGTCTGACGGGTCACGGAGCCGATTTCGCGCAATACCAGCGGCGTGTCGTCGAGGTCCGCGAGGCAGATGGATGCTCGTCCGGCCCAGGGGTGGTTGCGTGCGACAAAGGCCAGCAACTGGCCGTCGGGCAAGGGCAGAGACAGCAGGCGTTCGTCGTCGACGTCGCGCCCCAGCAGGGCCAGGTCGGCCTGGTAGTTGTACAGGCGAAACAGCGATTCGTCGGTGTTACCGGTTTCGATCTTCACGCTGATCCCTGGGTAGCGTTGGCAGAAACGTGCGATCTGCGGGAGCAAGTGCACGGGAGCATCCACCGCCAGGGTGAGGGTGCCGGTCTGCAAGGCGCGAGAGTCTTGCAGCAACTCTTCGGCTTCGGCCTCGATCACAAACAGGCGCTGGGTGATGGCCAGCAGCCGCTCGCCCAGGTCGGTCAGGCGCACTGAGCGTTTATTGCGATGAAACAGCAGCACGCCAAAGCGTTCTTCGAGCTTGCGAACCTGGTCGGAAATCGCCGGTTGGGTGAGGAACAGGCGCTCGGCGGCCTGGGTGAAACTGCCGTGGAGTGCCACGGCATGAAAGGCTTTGAGTTGGGCGTGGGAAACCGACATCGCAGATCCTCTTACAAGCTGAGCTTATATTTGAAATACGATAAATCGATTTTACCTATTAGTCAGCCGTTGCTTTGATACGCCCCAGTCGCCGTAGGTTGAGTCCTACAACTGCGGTGACCATGGGTCCTGGCAAACAGGGCTCATCTGACCAATGCCGCGCCCTACAAGGCCAGGCGTTGCAGTGCTCAACAATAAAAAAACAGGCATTTGTTTTCGATTCTGCCGGCACACTCACACCTGAGGTCAGAACCACCATGAATATCCCTATGGGTAGCATCAAGCGTTGGCGCGTGCAGATTTTTGCCATCACCTGGCTGGCCTACGCCGCCTTCTATTTCACGCGCAAAGCATTTTCCGTTGCAAAGCTGGGGATCGGTGACGACCCGAGTTTCCCCCTCGACAAAATGATGATGGCCAACCTCGATGGCCTTTACCTGGCGGCGTACGCCGTGGGGCAATTCACCTGGGGCATGTTGGCCGACCGCTTCGGGCCACGGGTGGTGGTGCTGGGCGGCTTGCTGATTTCGGCAGCGGCCGCGTTGGTGATGGGCACGTTTGCGACCTTGCCGATCTTTGTCACCTGCATGTTGATCCAGGGGCTGGCGCAGTCCACCGGTTGGTCAGGGCTCTGCAAGAACCTCGGTAGCTTCTTCCCGGCGCAGCAGCGCGGGCGGGTATTGGGTTTGTGGAGTTCGTGCTACGCGTTTGGTGGGCTGGTGGCGTCGCCCTTCGCCGGGTGGTGGGCCTACACGTTGGTCGGCAGTTGGCACGCAGCGTTTATCTCTAGCGCGGCGGTGGTGGGCGTGGTGGCGGTACTGTTCTTCATCTTCCAGCGCAACACACCACAGGATGTGGGCTTGCCCGCGGTAGAGCCAGAGCCCGTCTTGACCGCAGAGCAGGCTGCCGCCGAAAAACGCATCAGCGTGCTGGAGCCGCTGCGCGCCATCCTGCGCAACCGCACGGTGCTGACCCTGGGGCTGGCGTATTTCCTGCTGAAACCGGCGCGCTACGCGATCCTGTTGTGGGGCCCGGTGATCGTCTATGAGCAAATGCCATCGGTGGGCAAGGTCGGGGCGGCGATTGTGCCCACGGCGTTCGAGCTGGCCGGGCTGCTTGGGCCGATCATGATCGGCCTGGCCTCCGACAAACTGTTCGGTGCCCGGCGCATGCCCGCCTGTGTGCTGAGCCTGCTGGCGCTGACCGTGGCCCTGGCGTTGTTCATGGGCGCGTTGCACACCGGCAGCGTGATGCTGGTGATGGCCTTGCTGTTCGTGATGGGCCTGACCCTGTACGGGCCGGACTCGATGATCAGCAGCACCGCCGCGATCGACTTCGGTACCGCCAAGGCGGGCGCCACGGCGGCTGGCTTCGTCAACGGCTGTGGTTCGGTCGGCGCGATCCTCGGCGGCTTGTTGCCGGGTTACTTTGACACCGTGACGGTCTTTATTGTGTTTGCCGGCGCCGCATTGTTTTCCGCCCTGGTGCTGATGCCTTACTGGAACGCCAGACCGGCGGTACTGGCCCAGGCGGGCGACTTCGTGCCGGACCGCAGTGGGGCGATCAAACCCCTGCGCACCTGAAGGCCTGGCCGGTTTTTTGGTGGATTAGAGTGTTTTTGCGCTATAAACTCTGCCCCCAAAGCGCCGGCCAGTAGACGTTTCGGCGCGATGGACGAAAAGAGAGTGAGTCATGGGCGCACAGTGGAAAGTCAAACATAAAGAAGCGGCAGCCAATGCCAAGGGCAAGATCTTCGGCAAGCTGGTGAAAGAAATCACCATCGCCGCCCGCAACGGCGCGGACACCTCCACCAACGCTCACCTGCGTCTGGTCGTGGAACAGGCCAAGAAAGCCTCGATGCCCAAGGAAACCCTGGACCGCGCCATCAAGAAAGGCGCCGGTCTGCTCGGCGAAACCGTGCAATACCACCGCGTGACCTATGAAGGGTTCGCCCCGCACCAGGTGCCGCTGATCGTCGAGTGCGTGACCGACAACATCAACCGTACCGTGGCGGAAATCCGCGTGGCGTTCCGCAAGGGCCAACTCGGTGCTTCCGGCTCCGTGGCCTGGGACTTCAACCACGTCGGCCTGATCGAAGCCTCGCCGGACAGCCCGGACGCCGATCCGGAAATGGCCGCCATCGAAGCCGGTGCCCAGGATTTCGAAGACGGTGAAGAAGAGGGCACCACCCTGTTCATCACCGAGACCACCGACCTCGACGCCGTGCAGAAAGCCTTGCCGGAGCAGGGTTTCACCGTGCTCTCGGCCAAGCTGGGCTATCTCTCGAAGAACCCGGTGAGCGGTTTGAGCGATGAGCAGATGGCTGAGGTTGAAGCCTTCCTCGAAGGCCTGGACAACCACGATGACGTGCAGGATATGTTTGTCGGGTTGGCTGGCTGACGCTTACGTGCTGACTGACAATGCCTTGTAGGAGTTGGGTTGCCGGCGATGGTGGTTTCAAGGACGCCATCGCCGGCAAGCCCGGCTCCTACAGGATGTGTGTTATTTCGTTGAAGCTCGGCCGTGCCAGCACATCGCGCTGACAGCATCTTTTTTGCAGCTCGACTAATTCACTGCTCACCTGTCCTTCAACCCGCTCCAGCAGTTCCCCCAGCAAAATCCCGAACGCCCGCACTTCTATGCGCTGCAACGCCCTGGTTTCCACCGTGTTCGCCATCGCATGAAACGACGCTGCGCCAAAATCCCCCAGCAGACAATCGCCCGCTTCATTCCACAGGATATTGTGGCCGTACAGGTCACCATGGGTGATGCCGTGCCGGTGCAGGTGCGCGCCCACCGAAGCGATCCCGCGTGCGATGCGCAGCGCCACCGCCAGGCTGAAGCGAGTGCCCGTTTCGTAGATGTCGCGGGTGCACGAGGCCAGGCTCGGCAGGGCTGCGAGGTTGCGGTAGCTCGGGTCGATCAGGTCCATCACCAACGCGGCCTGGTCGTCAGGGTGGCCGACCAGGCGGCCCTCGACCTTGATCAGGTTGGGGTGCAGTCCAGCAGCAATGCAGGCCTGCATTTCGTGCAGCGGCGAGCCGTCGCTGGTGATGCTGCCTTTATACAGCTTGACGGCGACAGGTCTGCCTGACGGTTTCCACAGCGCTTTGCGGATGACACCGGAAGCGCCTTCGCCGAGGACTTCGGCCAGTTCCAATTCGGGCCAGGGAATATCTGGCGTGGCGTCATCGCCCGCCACCTCCACTGCCATTTCCACCGGGTTGCCGGCATACGCCAGCCACGTCAGGCTGGGCAACGCCAGCAGCCACGCTGGCAAACGTGTAAAGCGGTTGGAGGCGATGCGCAGCAACTCAAGGTTGTGGCAGTCGGCCAGGCTTTCCGGCAGGTGGCCCAGTTGGTTGCCGGCCAGCATCAGTTTCTGCAGCAGAGGCCGTTCACCCAGTTCGCTCGGCAATTGACTGATGCGGTTATCGGTCAGGATCAGCCAGCGCAACAGCGGCGGCAGGGCGGTGGCGGGCACGTGACTGATCTGGTTGGCCTTGAAGCCGATCATGCTCAGCTTGGCGCATTGGCCCAGGCCGGCTGGCAGCTCGGTGAAGAGGTTGTCCGAGCAGAACAGCACGCGCAGGTGCGGCAGGCGGTACAGGTCGTCCGGCAGGCTGCTCAAGGCATTGCCGCTGAGGTTGAGGATTTCCAGGGAGTCGGCCAGCTCGAAAATTTCCCGGGGGAATTCGGTGAGTCCGCAGGACAGGTCCAGGCGCGTGATGCCGGCCAATTGGCCGGCCTTGAGTTGGGCGAGGGTATTCATGAACGGCGCGGTCACTCGGCGAGATGGCGTAAATGGCGCTCATGATACCGGGTCGGGCGCGTGTTGCGCGTTGGCCTGCTGCAATTGTACGAGACGGCTGGCAGTGCGCGCCAGGTCGATGGCTTGGCCGCTCAAGGCAACGTCGAGCGGTAATTCGCCGATCAGTACCAGGTGCTTGTCGCGGTCGTAGAGCACGTCCACCAGGTTGATAAAACGCTGCTGCACGGCAATCGGGCAGTCCGCCAGTCGGGGCAGGCCGTCGATGATCCAGTGGTCGTAGTCCTGGCATAGCAGCAGGTAGTCCATCACCGCCGTCAGTTGTTCGCACAGGTCGTTGAAGGTGAAGGCGACGCTGCGCCCTTCATGGCGGCGACACATCAACGTTCGGTGGCCGACGGCCAGGGGGTGGGGCGGGCAGTCCGCAGCGGGTAGGTCGAGCGCCGCCCGCTGGCTCGGGGTGCCCGGCCACAGGTACTGACCGCAGGTGAAACGTTGCGCGCTTTGGGCTTGGGGCAGGCTGCGAAAGTCTTGGGGCGAGCTGACTTCCAGCACCTCCATGCGCGCATCGATCAGGTCGATCACCGGCTTGAAGCGCTCGTGGTACAGGGGGTTGGGCAGCAGCCCTTGCGGTGCATAGTTGGAGGTCACCAGCACCAGCACACCGCGCTCGAACAGGGCCTTGAACAACCGCGTAATCAGCATGGCATCGCCGATATCGTGGACGTGGAATTCGTCGAAACACAGCACCCGGCAGTCTGCCAACTGTTCATCGAGGGTCACGGCCAGGGCATCGTCCTGCGCACGGTGCGTGAACATGCCGCGATGCAGGTGGGCGAAAAAGTCATGGAAGTGCACGCGCTGCTTCTCGGCGATCGGCAACGCCTGGAAAAACCCGTCCAGCAACCAGCTTTTGCCGCGTCCCACCGGTCCGTGCAGGTACAGGCTGCGGGCGGGCTGGCCGGCCAGCAGGTGCTGGGTTTCCCGGGCCAGGGCGGTAATGGCGCGGGTTTGACCGGTGCTCAGGGTGTAACCCTGTTGCTCGGCCTTTTGCTGAAAGAAGGCGGGGATGGGTGAGGCGTCGAGGGTGTCGGGCTTGTTGCCGAGCAGGCGACGGATCAGGGAAAGCGCGGCCAATGCAAGTCACTCTGTATTTCAGTGGTCGCTCACTTTAGGGCGCTCGCCGCGTTTTGACCAATAGAGAAGGGCGCTGCCAGCTATCTCGAAAAAGCATGTCACACAGGTAATCCTGTCCAGACTGGCAGTTTCTCGCTGAGTGACTAACCTCCTACACAGCAGTCACCCCTGTACAAGGATTTGGGGCAGTGAAGGGACGAGCAGTATTGGCAGTCATGGGCGCGATGCTCTGCAACACGGCTTACGGTGCACAACTCCAGGTGGAGGTGCGTATCGACGTGCAGCGGGGCTGCCAGCTGGTGGGGACCACCCGCAGTGCTGGCATCGAGCAACTTGGCGTATTGGATTTCGGCAGCGGCCCGCGTCTGGATGACCCGGCCGGGCCCCTGAGTGCGGCGTTGATCAGCCAGCGCCAGCCGCGCCTGGAGTGCAACCCCGACACGCCGTACCAGGTACGCGTCGATGGCGGCCTGCATGGCGGCACCGGCGAAGTGCGCTACCTCAGCGCTACCCCATCGACCAAACCCATACCCTATCGCATCTATGCCGACGCCGCGCGGCGCGTGCCGTTGCCGGTCGATGTGCCGCTCAGCGGCCGGGTGCCGGACGCCGGGTTCGTCGACCTGCCGCTCTACGGGCGCATCGAGCCGCTCAAGGACATCCCCGCCGTCGGCCGCTACACCGACCTGCTCAAGGTGACGGTGACATGGTAAGCCGCTGCCTGGCCCTGGTGGCCATGGGCGGCCTGCTGTTGCTGGCCGAAGACGCGCAGGCGGCTGTCGCCAGCGGGTTTATCCAGGCGCGGCTGGTGATCACCGCCAGTTGTGAGGTGAGCAAAGGCGTCGAGAGTGCGCCGGTCAGCCCCACGGGCGGCACGGCGATGCTCGACTTCGGCAGCCAGGGCCCGACCTGGAGCAACCCGTTGGGCGCCGGCATCACCGATGGCGACAAGGCGCCGTTGGCGGTGTCGTGCAACCCCTCGGTCTCGAGCTTCACCGTGACCATCGACGGTGGCACCAACGGCGACGGCACCACCCGGCGCCTGAGCAATGGGCGCCAGATGATTCCTTATCGACTGTCCGCCGACCCGCAGGGGCACAGCACCTACAGCATCGGGCAGCAACGCAATTTTGTCGTGGCCAAGGGCACCCAGATACCGATCCCGGTGTTTGGCTCCGTGGTGGCAAATACCAGTGCCTTACCGGCAGGGATCTACACCGACACGTTGACGGTGACACTGGACTGGTAACTCAAGAGGATGAAAACCATGCATGTACTTGTTTCGCGATTAGGCGTCTGTGCGCTGGGCCTGGCGATGGCCTCCAGCCTCAACGCGGCAACCACGGTGACGGGGCAGATCACCTCCAGCCTGACGTTGATTGCCAGTTGCCAGGTCAACGGCTCCGGGGCGGCCACCGGCCTGAACTTCGGTTCCTTGAATTTTGGTACCACCAACAGCCTGTTCACCAACGCCGATGCCCAGTTGCTGGGCGGTACCGGCACCGGTGGGGCGTTGTCGATCCTGTGCTCTAGTGGCACCACGCCAGCAGTCAAGGTGCGCGCCGGTGCTCATGACGGCGCATCCCCGGGAGGCAGCCGCGCATTGGCCGACGGTGCGGGCAACTTCGTGCCCTACGACTTCTATACCGACAGCGGCCACTCCGCGCTGCTGGCGATCGACGGCGTGATTACCCTCGCCACCAGTACCGGCGTGGCGCAGACCGTCAACCTCTACGGTCGGGCGGTGGGCAAGGCGGGGCTGCCGGCAGGCACCTACACCGACACCGTGGCCGTGGAACTGACGTTCTAGCGATGTGGCTCAGAGCCTTGATGGCCTGTGGGCTGGCAGTGCCGCTGCCGTTGTCGGCGGTGACCAGCCAGAGCTTCCAGGTGAGCGCGACCATTACCCCCGGCTGCCTGATCGTGGGCGGCGGCGCCAATTACGGTGCGCTGACTTACGGCAGCTACTCGGCGCTGGCGACAGGCACGGTCACGGCTGCGCTGACGGGGGGCGTCACCTTGCAATGCACGCCGGGGGTGACGCTGAGCATGAGCGTCGACGGCGGGCAGCACAGCAGCACCGGGCGCAATTTGCAGCTCAACAGTGGTAGCGCGCGGGTGGCTTACCAGTTGTTTCGGGATGCGGCGTTCAGCCAGAGCCTGGGGATCGGCCAGAGCGTCAACGTGGCCTACAGCGATGCGAACAACATCAGCCTGCCGATCTACGGGCGGGTGCAATTGCCGGGCAATCAGCCTGGGGGGACATACAGCGACACGCTGCAGGTGCAGCTGACGTGGTAAGGCTATCGGTATAAGGAGTGGGGTTATGCGTTCACCTTCCCGGCGGCTGTGGGCCGCGGGTATTGCCTTGAGTGCGGTGTGCTCGGCGGGGCTTGTGCAGGCGGCCAGCTCGGTGCTGATCTGGCCTATCGACCCGGTGCTGGAGGCCGATCAACAGGCCAGTGCACTGTGGCTGGAGAACCGCGGGACCGAGACTGCAAGCCTGCAGATTCGTGTGTTCGCCTGGAGCCAGAGCGGCTTTGACGAGCAGTACCAGAACCAGCGCGATGTGATCGGCAGCCCGCCCGTGGCGCGAATCGAGCCGGGGCAAAAGCAACTGGTACGCCTGACCCGCACCCGTGAAGTACCACCGGGGCAAGAGTTGGCCTACCGCATCATCATCGATGAAATCCCTTCACCCTTGCAGGTGCCCACGCCGCCGGAAGGCAAGAACACCGCAGCGGCGATCCGCTTTCAGATGCGTTATTCGGTGCCGCTGTTTGCCTACGGCGCAGGCCTGTGGAGCAAGGAAGACAGCACGCGCCAGCGCGATCCCAAGGGCGCCGGCAAACCGGACTTGAGCTGGCAGAAAGTCACGGTGGCGGGGCGCCAATACCTCGAAGTGCGCAACCAGGGCGCCGTACATGCGCGCCTCACCGATGCTTCGTTCAAACAGGGTGGGCAGACCCGGCCTCTGGTGGACGGCCTGCTGGGCTATGTATTGCCCGGCGCGACCATGCGCTGGCCGGTGCCGGACGGGCTGTCGGCCGACCAGCCGTTGCAGGTCAGGATCAACGGTGCGCAACAGATGGAGAGCCTTGCGCCGAAGCGGTAACGGCAGCGTAGCGGGGCTGGGAGGCCCCGGGTTTTAAACGGATGGAGATGTCCATTGAAGGACACAACGCCATGGTGAGTCGTGGTCGGGCTCGCAGTCTATGGCTGTCGGTGGTAGGCGGGCTGGGCGGCGCAATGATTGCGCTTCCGGGCGTGGCTGGCGACCTGCCACCGCCCCCGAGCAGTATGGAGGCTGTCGCCGATGCACAGTTGTTTCTGGAGCTGGTGGTCAACCAGATGGACACCGGCCGCGTCATCGCGGTCGATCAGCGGGCCGGGCAACTCTATGTGCCGGCCAGCGCACTGCAGGACGTGGGCATGAAGCTGCCCGGCGAATTGAGCGGCAACGTGGCGCTGGACAAGATCCCCGGCCTGCACAGCGATTACGACAGCAACGGCCAGCGCCTGCTGCTGGATGTGCCGCCGTCGTGGCTGAAGGAACAATTTATCGGCAACCGCAACACTTACCCGCGCACCCAGGCGATGAGCAGCTTCGGCGCCTTGCTCAACTATGACCTGTATTTCAACGACACCGACGAAGGTGGCAGCTACCTCGCCGCCTGGAACGAAGTGCGGCTGTTCGACAACTGGGGCACCTTGTCCAATACCGGTCAGTACCGCCAGACCTTGGCCGATGGCGTCAGCAGCAGTACGTTCAACAACGGCTACCGGCGCTACGACACTACCTGGCGGTTCTCCGACGATGAGCGGCTGCTGACCTACGAAGCCGGTGACGTGATCAGTGGCGCCTTGCCCTGGAGCAGTTCGGTGCGCCTGGGCGGCGTGCAGTTCTCGCGAGACTTCGCGGTGCGCCCGGATCTGGTGACATACCCCCTGCCGCAATTTGCCGGTGAGGCCGCGGTGCCGTCGTCGGTGGACCTGTTTATCAACGGCTACAAATCTGACAGCGCGCTGCTGCAACCGGGGCCGTACACCCTGACCAACGTGCCGTTTATCAACGGCGCCGGCGAAGCGGTGGTGGTGACGACCGACGCCCTGGGTCGCCAGGTGTCGACCACCGTACCGTTCTACGTGACCAGCACGTTGTTGCAACAAGGCCTGACGGACTTCTCGGTGGCCGCCGGTTCCTTGCGTCGGGAATACACCTTGAAGGATTTCGCCTATGGCCCCGGCGTGGCCAGCGGCACTTTTCGTTATGGTTATTCCGACAACCTGACCCTGGAGAGCCATGCCGAGGCCTCCAGTGACCTGACCCAGGGCGGCCTGGGCGGCAACCTGCGGCTGGGCAACTTCGGCGTGCTCAATACGGCTGTCAGCCAAAGCCAGTTCGAAGGGCGCACCGGCCAGCAACTGAGCCTGGGGTATCAGTACAACAGCACGCGCTACAGCCTCTCGTACCAACGGGTCGAGCGACGCGACGAATACGCCGACCTGACCCTGGTCGACACCCCTTACGCCAGCCTCAGCAAGCGCAGCGAACAGGTGACGCTGAGCCTCAACCTCGAGCGCTTCGGCAGCCTGGGCATGGGTTATTTCGACGTGCAGGCGGCGGACGATTCGCGCACGCGCCTGCTCAACCTGAGCTGGAGCAAACCGCTGTGGCGCAACACCAGTTTCTACCTGTCGGCCAACCGCGAGATCGGCGACAGCAATTGGGCGATGCAGGCGCAGTGGGTGATTCCGTTCGATCTCAACGGCAGTCTGGCCTTGAGCACCGAGCGCAGCAAGGACGGCGCCAGTCGCCAGCGCCTCAATTACAGCAGCGCGGTGCCGAGCGAGGGCGGGGTGGGCTACAACCTCGGTTATGCCCAGGGCGATGGCGCGGCGTACCGGCAGGCCGACCTGACCTGGCGCTTGCAGTCGGTGCAGTTGCAGGCCGGCGTGTACGGCAGCAGCGATGCCGAGACCCGCTGGGCGGATGCCAGCGGCTCGCTGGTGTGGATGGGCGGCGACACCTTTGCCGCCAACCGGATCAATGATGCCTTTGTGGTGGTGAGTACCCAGGGTTTCGCCGGGATCCCGGTGCGCTACGAGAACCAGCTGGTGGGCGAAACCGACCGCAACGGCCACCTGCTGGTGCCGTGGAGCAGCGCGTACTACCGCGCCAAATATGAAATCGATCCGCTGAACCTGCCGCTCAACGTGCAGAGCCCGAATGTGGAGCAGCGTGTGTCGGTGCGCCGTGGCAGTGGCTACCTGCTGGAGTTCCCGCTGCGCCGGGTGCTCGCGGCCAGCGTCACCCTGGTGGACACCCAGCATCAGGAACTGCCCCTGGGCAGCCTGGTGGTGCACGAGCAGAGCAACCAGCAGGCGGTGGTCGGCTGGGATGGCCTGGTGTACCTGGAAAACCTCTCGGCGCATAACACCTTGCAGGTCACGTTGGGTGAAGGGCGTACGTGCCAGGCGCGATTCGATATGGACGAGCAGCAACAAGGCGTGCCGCTGATCGGGCCGTTGGTGTGCCAATGAGGGGGCTGGGGTGGCTGTCTGTCGTAGGCGTAGTGTTCTCGGGCCAGGCCATGGCAGCGTGTTCGGTGGTGACCACGCTGCCGGCGAGCTTCGGGTCGATCAGCTCGATGACGGTACGCACGGCGGCGCAGGCCACGTCGACAGCCAACTCAGGGTTGAGCTGCACCTCGGCATTGATCTCGCTGCTGGTGTCTTCCGACCATTTCTACGCGACGATCACCTCCTCCAAGACCGGCATGGTCGGGCCTACCGGTGACGTCATCGGCTATACGATCTACGCCAACAACAGCACCAGCTTTCCGATAACCCGTGGGGCGCAATTCGATTTTGGCGGGGCGGGGGGCATTGCCCAGAGCATCGGGTTGATCGCGGGGCCTGGCTCGAAAACCGTGCCGCTGTACGTGAGCAGCATCACCGGCAGCAACGTCGCCGCAGGCTTGTACACCGAGACCTTGAACATTGCCTGGAACTGGAACTACTGCTCGGGGATTGGCATTGGCGGTGTCTGCCTGGGCCGCGACATCGGCAGTGGCACGGCCGCTTTGACGGTGAGCATGACCGTCACCAATGACTGCCAGATCACCGCGCCCAATATCAGTTTCGGCAGCGCCCCGGTGATCAGTGGTTTCACCACGGTGACCGGGCAGGCGAGCATTTCCTGCACCAAGGGCAGTGCGTACAGCGTAGGGCTGAGCGACGGCCAGAATTCAGTCAGCGCGGGCGGGCGGCGGCGGATGATCTCAGGCAGCAACTACCTGGCCTACGACATCTTCAAAAGCGCCGGCACCACCCGTTGGGGCAGTGTGGGCGCGGCGCGTCGCGACAGCTCCACCGCCGAGGTCAACCCCGGCAATGGCCTGGGCACCGGCAGCCAGGTGTTCAACTACAACGCCAGGATCTATAGCGATCAAACCACTCCGCCGGCCGGCACCTACCTCGACAACGTGGTACTCGACGTGGGCTTCTAGAACTCCAGCATCGCCGGAGTGGGCTGGTCTGCCGGGCTGACCACCGCATAGTTGTAGCCGGCACCGGACCAATATTGGGCCTGCAAGCCATCGGCACTGCGGCTGCCACGGGGCAGGAAACCGTTCTCCGGTCCCGGTGGCCGGATATAGAAACTGATGCGCCGCCCTTGTGGGTCTTTGTACAGCACCATGGCCGCCGCGCCTTGCTCGGTGGTGAGCAGGCGCCCGCTGACCGGCGTGAACCCGGAACCGCTCAAGTCAGGCAAGCGATGGGCCTGGTTGAAGTAGCGATCGAGCCAGGCCTGCATTGTGCCGCTCCCTTGAACTTGATAATCGGCGGGCATGATGCCGTCCTGGGCGAACAAGCGGAACGCCTGCATCGCATCGGCCATCGGCAATGGGGCGGGCTGGGTGGCTTCACGGGCGTGCCAGCCACCGACACCGCCAAGGCTGACGGCGATCAGTAGCACGGCTGCCGAGGCGAAGTGGCGGCGCGACTGGCGCTTGATGCGCTGGCGAATCAATGCCGGGTCCAGGTCCGGGTTGGGCGGCTGTTGCAGGGCACCGCCCAACGCCGCGCGCAGCAACTGTGCGTCGTGCTGCCAGGCATGGACCTGGGCCGCGATGTCGGGGTGGGCCGCCAGATAGGTTTCAAGCACACGGCGATCACTCTCCAGCAGTTGGTGATCGACGTAGGCATGCAAATCGCGTTCGCTGGGGGGCAGGCTGATCATTTGAGTATCCGCAGGGAAGGGCTGGCAATTTCGCCATCACTGAGTTGGCGCAGGGCTTGGCGCGCCCGCGACAGGCGCGACATCACGGTACCGATGGGCACTTCGAGAATCTCGGCGACTTCCTTGTAGCTCAAGCCTTCGACCGAGACCCATAGCAGCAAGGCGCGCTGCTCGGTGTTGAGTTGATCGAAGGCTTGCAGGGTCGACTGAGCGATCACGGTACGTTCCACCGACGGTTGCGCGTCGTCGCGTCCGGTAAAGAATTCCAGCATGCGTGCATAGCGTCGGGTGCGGCGGTGGGCATCGAGGAACTGGCGGTAGAGGATCGAAAACAGCCAGGCGCGCAAGTCGCCTTCGACGCGTTTATCGGCCCAACTGATGATCCCCCGTTCCAGGGTCGACTGCACCAGATCGTCCGCACTGCTGGCGTTACGGGTCAGGGACACGGCAAAGCGCCGCAGCCTGGGGATGAGTTCACGTAACTGTTCGTCGAGTTCATGCATGGGAATCTGGCTGGTCACTACGCTGGGACTAGAAAGACGTGCGGCGTTGAGTGTTATTCCCCTTGCTTGAAAATAAATACCAGGCCAGGGAATAGAGCCGACCGGCGTTCGTCTTAATGCTCCGACCTTATGTTCACCCCTAAGGCCTTTGGCCCTGGAGTTCCTTCATGGTAGATCACTCATCACCGCCCCGTCCCCCGTTGAGCACTGCGAGCCTGATCGCGCGCCTGGCGGGTATCGGTGCCGTGGTTGCGGTTGTGGCGGGGGCATTTGCCTACGTCAATGGCACCCTCGACCCACAGCGCCTGCGCCCTAAAACCCTGGTCAATGCCCTGGAAACCAACAATGGCGTGCACCCCGGCTTCCGACGTAACCATGCCAAGGGTGTGTGTGTCGCGGGGTATTTCGAGAGCAGCCCCGAGGCCCGTGCCTACTCCAGCGCCCAGGTGTTCAGCGAGGCCAAGACTCCGCTGGTCGGCCGGTTTGCCTTGCCCAGCGGCAACCCCTATGCGCCCGACAGCAGTGTGCCGATCCGCAGTTTTGCCGTGCAATTCACCCAGGCCAACGGCCAGCAGTGGCGTACGGGCATGAACAGCATGCCGGTGTTCCCGGTGGGTACGCCTGAAGCGTTCTACCAGATGCTCAAGGCCGGTACTCCGGAGCCGGCCACTGGCAAACCGAACCCGGCGAGCATGCCGGCATTCTTTGCCGCTCATCCCGAGACCGCGCCGTTCCTGGCGTGGGTCAAGACCGCCAAGCCCTCGGCCAGTTATGCGACCGAAACCTACAACGGTATCAACGCGTTTTACCTGGTGGGTGCCGATGGCAAGCGTCAGGCAGTGCGTTGGGGGGTGGTCCCGCAGCTTCAGGATGCGGCGGGCGATGTTGCGCCGGCCGGGAGTGACTTCCTCGAACAAGACCTGGTGCAGCGCCTGGCGACTGGGCCGTTGCGCTGGCAGTTGAACATGACCCTGGCCAATCCTGGGGACCCGCTGGACGATGCGAGCAAGGCCTGGACCGGCGAGCATAAGGTGATCAACGCCGGCACCCTGGTAGTGCAAAGCAGCCAGCCGCAAGCGGACGGTGATTGCCGCGATATCAACTTTGACCCGCTGATTCTGCCCAGCGGCATCGAAGCCTCCAATGACCCCTTGCTGGCAGCACGTTCGGCGGCCTATGCCAGTTCGTACCTGCGCCGCGCCGGTGAAGTCAGCCCGTTGCACAGCGCCCCTCAGGAGTCGAAGCCATGAATGCCCAACCACGGTTCTTCGCGCCGCTAGCGCGTCTGTTGCACTGGCTGATGGCGCTGATGGTCATCGCCATGCTGTTTATCGGCGCGGGCCTGGCGGCTTCTGTGTCGCAGCGGCATGAGTGGTTGATCCACCTGCACAAGCCGCTGGGGATCGCGATCCTGGCGTTGGTGATCGTGCGGTTGGTGGTGCGCTTCTCTACGCGCCAACCCCCGTTGCCGGCTGACTTGCCGCTGTGGCAAGTAGTGGCGGCCAAGGCCTCCCATGTGGTGCTGTATGCCTTGATGCTGGTGTTGCCGCTGCTGGGCTGGGCAATGATTTCAGCGGCGGGCGACCCGGTGATGCTCAGCAGTTCGGTGCAGTTGCCAGCGCTGGTGGGCGCGAACGCGCCGTTGTTCGCGGTGTTGCGCAAGGCCCATGGGTTCTTAGCCTACTTGTTGTTCCTGACGGTGCTGTTGCACCTAGCGGCGGCGTTGTTCCATGGGTTGATCCGGCGCGATGGCGTATTGCAAAGCATGACCGGCAGCAAACGCTGATTATGTAGGAGCCGGCAAGCCGGCTCCTGCAAGACGTTTAGCGTAGGGTGGTCACGATGTCGGCGACGGTGCTCAGTACGTCTTTACCCAGCTGCTTGGAGCGCTCACCGGACCAGCCGGTTTTCAGGTTGGGCGCGTCGTCGTTGTCCTTGAACGGCATTTCCAAGGTCAGGGACAGGCAGTCGTATCGCTGGCCAACGGCGTTGCACGCCAGGGTCATGTTGGCTTCGCCCGGCAGGTCGCGGGTGTAGCCGTAAGTGGTCTGGAAGTCGCGGGTCAGGCCGCTCAAGTGGCTGCGAAAGTGTTTTTCCAATGCCTCGATGCGAGGTGTGTAGCCGGGGTTGCCTTCGCAGCCGGCGGTGAAGACGTAGGGGATTTCCTCGTCACCGTGGATATCGAGGAACAGATCCACGCCGTACGTTTCCATCTGTTGTTGGACGAACCACACTTCCGGGCTCATCTCCTGGCTGGCGCTCTGCCAGGCACGGTTGAGGTCCTGGCCCATGGCGTTGGTGCGCAGGTGACCGTGGAAGGCCCCGTCCGGGTTCATGTTGGGCACCAGGTACAGGTCGGCGACTTTCAGCAGTTTTTTCAGCTCGGCGTCACCGTCCTGTTGCAGGCGTTCGATGATGCCCTCCATGAACCATTCGGCCATGTGCTCGCCAGGATGCTGTTGGGCGATGATCCAGATATTGCGGCGGCCTTCACCGCCTTTGCCGCGACGCAGCAACTGGATGTCACGGCCCTCGGCACTCTTGCCGGTGGCCAGTAATTGCGTGTTGGCGCGGTTCAGGGCCTGCTCGATCAGCCAGTCGTGACGTGCACGGCTGTAGGGTTCGAAATAGGCGAACCACGCATGCTTCTCGCGGGTTTCCAGGCTGATATGCAGGATTTCCCCATCAAAGCGCGAAGGCACCCGGAACCAGTTGATGTGGTCATAGGACGCCACGGCGTTGTAGCCGCTCCACGCGTGCGGGTAGGAAGACTTGCCCGCGTTGCTCAAGCGGAAGGTGTGAGTGTGCCCCACGTGCATGCCTTCGGCCTTGAAGTGGAACCATTGGTAGTGTTGGCTGCGCGTGTCGGGTTTGATGGCCAGCAATAACTGATAGGCATCGTGGGCATCCAGTACCTGGATATTGCCACTGTCGAAGTCGGTGCTGATTTTGATGGACGTCAAGGCCACGGTCATAGTCTGGGTGCCTGAATATGAGTGTTGTGGCGGCCATATTACACAGGAGTCTGGTAAAGGCTGGATGCAAAATTGTTGCGGAGGGGAGGGGGGCGTCATCCGTGACGCCGCCGCAGCTTAGAATCTATGAGATTGATTCTCAAGCGCTATTTCGCAAAGATCTGCGCTAGAGCGTTCGACTGGCTTTCTTTTGGCGATGGTCTTTTGCTACCATGCGCGCCATCGAGCAACACACAGTCTTCATTAGCCTGAAGCCATGCCAGGAAAACTGGCAAAAAAAAGACCCGGCCAAAGAGCCGGGTCAAAAACCGTGATTAGCCTGATGAGGAGATATTCCAAGAGTCCGACCTAAGGTCCCTTGGTCTATCGACTGATCTCGCGATCAGCTAGGTCCAATAATAATCATTATCATTTGCAAGTCAAATGTTTTTATCCCCTGGATAGAAATATTTTTTCTTCGCGCCTGTTATACGTTCGCTTGAGCCTCGGGCGCTCGCAACGACCGCTCCACCATCGCCTTCGCCATATCAATCAAATACACCACTGAAAACGCCAGGTCGCGCTGATTGCCCTGATGGCTGCTCGCAGATTCATAGGCCGTGGCCGCCGCACTGCGCAACAGGTCCGAGGCGTGCACCAGGGCTTCCTCCTGGCTGATGCCTGGCTTGATGGCAAACAGTGCGCCGTCGGGCACGGATGCCGACATATCTTCTTTCAAGTAAAAGTCCAATGCGCGCTGGGCGGCGCCGCTGCTGCGCAGGTCGTGCAGCTCCGTGTCTTCAGGGAGTTCGGGCAGGAGGTACGGGCTTGTCGTCATAAGGGGCAGTACTCTGGGTGGGTGTCGAAAACCTTATGCCCGATGATAGTACGTATCGTATTTATGTCGTTTTATGGATTACTACAAACTGTTTATTGCCCTGGAAACTGCGTGCCGTATTGTCAGCGCCCATGGATAACTGGATTGCGTTGGTCAGGGCCAACATGGAAGACCGCAAGGTCACGCAGGGTGAACTGGCAGAGCGCCTGGGCATGTCCCAGGGCGGCGTGGGCCATTGGCTCAACAAGCGCCGTGCGCCAAGCCTGGTGGACATGAACCGAGTATTGGCGGCGCTGGGGCTCGGGTACCTGGAAGTCGCCCTGGATATTCGCGAGCGGGCCGCTGAGGTGCCTCCAGAGAAAAACTACAACCCGTATTTCCGCTACCCCGTCAGCGATTGGAGAGGGCTGTGCGAGGTCCGCGAAGAGCGGGCACCTTATCGCGCCACCCGCTTCGAGTTGAGCGATTATCATGCCCAAGGCGAGGCGTTCTGGCTGCCGGTCACAGGCGATGCCATGACCGCGCCCAGCGGCCTGAGCGTCAGTGCGGGCATGATGATCCTGGTCGACCCGGCCATTGCCGCCAAACCCGGCAAACTGGTGGTCGCCCGATGGGAAGGGAGCCCCCAGGCAACCTTCCGCCAGTTGTTGGAGGAGAGCGGCCAGCTTTACCTGGTACCGCTCAACCCCACCTATCCCAAACAGTTGTTGACCGACGATTGCCGCCTCCTCGGCGTCGTCGTGCAGGCCACGGCGAAGTTTTAACCTGCTGTTTCAAGCTCCACCAGCGCGCAACCTTCTGCAACCATTTCGCCCTCCTGGCAGAACAGGGCCTTGACCACCCCGGCCTGGGGCGCGCGGATGCTGTGTTCCATTTTCATGGCTTCCAGCACCACCAGTTGCGTACCGGCCTCGACGTGCTGGCCCAGCTCCACCAGTACGCGCACGATGCTGCCGTTCATGGGTGCTGTCAGGCCGCCTTGGTGGGACTGGCTGGCCTCGACCGCGGCGATCGGGTCGAACAGCGTCACGCCCTGCATTTCGCCGTCCCAACGCAGGTACACCGTGCGGTCGTGCCGTACCGCCAGATGGCTGCGACGCACGCCCTGATGTTCGATCAGCAGCTGCTCGCCGCGCAACGGTGGCGGCTCTGCGGCCAGTGTGACCAGCCGATCCTGGCCATTGCAGCTCAAATGCAGTGAGACCTCGGCAGGCAGCCCGGCACGAAACCCGCGCTTATCCGCCCACGGTCCCTCACCCGATGGCAGGCTCTGAATAAAGGCCGAGCCCGCCGCCTGCCAGAATTCATCACTCAGTTCCCCAGGCGCCGGCAGCAACTCATCCTGATAGCGCGGGATAAACGCGGTATCCAGCTCGGCCGCCGCAAACGCCGGGTGCCCGATAATGCGCCGCAAAAAGCCCAGGTTGGTCTTGAGCCCGCCCACGGCAAACTCATCCAGCATGCCCAGCAAGCGCAGTCGCGCTTGTTCACGGTCCTCGCCCCAGGCAATCAACTTGCCGAGCATGGGGTCGTAGAAGGGCGACACGCTGTCGCCTTGCTCGACCCCGCTGTCCACGCGACGCCCCGGCCCCGGTGCGGATTCGCGGTAGAGCGTCAAGTGCCCGGTAGCGGGCAGGAAATCATTGGCCGGGTCCTCGGCATACAGGCGCACTTCTATCGCATGGCCAATGAGCGGCACCTGCGCCTGGGTGATCGGCAACGCCTCGCCCTGGGCGACACGAATCTGCCAGGCCACCAGGTCCAGGCCGGTGATCGCCTCGGTCACCGGGTGCTCCACCTGCAGCCGCGTGTTCATCTCCATGAAGAAGAATTCGCCGCGTGCGTCGAGCAAAAACTCCACCGTACCGGCACCGACATAACCGATCGCCTGGGCAGCCCGCACAGCGGCTTCGCCCATGGCCTTGCGCTGCTCGACACTCAAGCCCGGCGCCGGTGCTTCCTCGACGACTTTTTGGTGGCGGCGCTGGATCGAGCAGTCCCGTTCATTGAGGTACAGGCAGTGCCCATGCTGATCGGCAAACACCTGGATCTCCACGTGACGCGGCTTGAGCAGGTACTTTTCCACCAGCATCTGCCCATTGCCGAAGGACGACAGCGCTTCACGCTGGGCCGACGCCAGGGCTTCGGCCAATTGGCTGACGTCTTCGACCACCTTCATGCCTTTGCCGCCGCCACCGGCCGTGGCCTTGAGCAGCACGGGGTAGCCGATGCGTTCGCAGGCGGCGCGGAAGGTGTCCAGGTCTTGGGCTTCGCCATGATAACCGGGCACCAGGGGTACGCCTGCGGTTTCCATCAGTGCCTTGGCGGCCGATTTGCTGCCCATGGCATCAATCGCCGAGGCGGGCGGGCCGAGGAAGATCAGCCCGGCTGCTTCAACCGCGCGGGCAAACCCGGCGTTCTCGGACAAAAAACCATAGCCTGGATGAATCGCCTGGGCGCCACTGGCCTGGGCGGCGGCGATCAGTTTGTCGATTTGCAGGTAGCTGTCAGTGGCCTTGCTGCCACCCAGGTCGACACGAATATCGGCCTCGCGACTGTGACGCGCATCGCGGTCGGTGGCGCTGTGCACTGCCACGGTAGTCAGGCCCATGGCCTTGGCGGTGCGCATCACCCGGCAGGCAATCTCGCCACGGTTGGCCACCAGCAGGGTCGTCAATGTGCTCATGAACGTGGCTCCTGGGGCTGCCAGCTTGGCGAACGTTTTTGCAGGAAGGCGCGCAAGCCTTCCTGGCCCTCGGCGCTGACACGAATGCGCGCAATGGCGTTTTCGCAGTAGCGGCGCAGGGCCGGGGTGAGGGCGCCGTTGCCCACTTCACGTAGCAAGTCCTTGCTGGCGCGCATGGCTGCTGGGCTGTTTTGCAGCAGGTTGGTGATCCACTGTTCGACTTGAGCGTCCAGCTCGCCAAGGGGATAACTTTCCGCCAGCAAACCGATGTCCCGCGCGCGTTGGCCGCCAAAGCGCTCGGCGGTCAGGGCATAGCGCCGCGCCGCGCGTTCGCCGATGGCTTGCACCACGAACGGGCTGATCACCGCCGGCGCCAGGCCGATGCGAACTTCCGACAGGCAGAACTGCGCGTCATCCGCGCCAATCGCCATGTCGCAGCAACTGATCAAGCCCAGCGCGCCACCGTAGGCCGCGCCTTGCACCACCGCGAGGGTCGGGATCTTCAGCTTGGCCAGGTTGTACATCAGCTCTGCCAGTTCGCGGGCGTCGTCCAGGTTGGTGTGGTAATCCAGCTCGGCCGACTGCTGCATCCAGGCCAGGTCGGCGCCGGCGCTGAAGTGCTTGCCGCGCCCACGCAGGACCAAAAAGCGCAGGGACGGATCGCCTTGCACCTGGTCGAGGGCGATGATCAGTTCGCGGATCATCTGGGCATTGAACGCGTTGTTCTTGGCTTCACGACTGAGCCACAGCGTGGCAAAGCCACGGGGGTCGGTGATCAGTTCCAGGGTATTGAAATCGCTCATGGGGTACAGCTCCATTTACATGCGGAACACGCCGAAGCGGCTCGGCTCGATGGGGGCGTTCAGCGCGGCGGACAAGGCCAGGGCCAGCACGTCGCGGGTCTGCAACGGGTCGATCACACCGTCGTCCCACAGGCGCGCGCTGGAATAGTAGGGGTGGCCCTGGGTTTCGTACTGGTCGAGGATCGGCTGCTTGATCGCCGCCTCTTCTTCGGCGCTAAAGCCCACGCCGGCGCGCTCGGCCTGCTCGCGCTTGACCTGCACCAGCACACCGGCCGCCTGTTCGGCGCCCATCACACCAATGCGTGCGTTCGGCCACATCCACAGGAAGCGCGGGTCATAGGCACGGCCACACATGCCGTAGTTGCCGGCACCAAAGCTGCCGCCGATGATCACCGTGAACTTCGGCACCTTGGCGCAGGCCACGGCGGTGACCAGCTTGGCGCCGTGCTTGGCAATGCCGCCGGCTTCGTACTTCTGGCCGACCATGAAGCCGGTAATGTTCTGCAGGAACAACAGCGGAATGCCGCGCTGGCAGGCCAGTTCGATAAAGTGCGCGCCTTTTTGCGCGGCCTCGGCAAACAAAATCCCATTGTTGGCCAGGATCGCAATCGGGTAGCCGTGCAGGTGCGCAAAACCGCACACCAGGGTGGTACCAAACAGCGCCTTGAACTCATCGAATACCGAGCCATCCACCAGGCGTGCGATCACTTCGCGCACATCAAAGGGCTGCTTGGGGTCGGCCGGGATCACCCCGTACAGCTCTTCGCTGCTGTACAACGGCGCCACGGGCGGTCGTTGCAGCAACTCGCCCTGTTTGCGCCAATTGAGGTTGGCCACGCTGCGCCGGGCGAGCGCCAGCGCATGTTCATCGCTGTCGGCATAGTGGTCGGCCACGCCGGAGATCTTGCAGTGCACATCGGCACCGCCGAGGTCTTCTGCACTCACCACTTCACCGGTCGCGGCCTTTACCAGCGGCGGGCCGGCAAGGAAGATAGTGGCCTGGTTACGCACCATGATCGCTTCGTCGGCCATCGCCGGCACATAGGCACCACCGGCGGTGCACGAACCCATCACCACGGCGATCTGCGGGATGCCCTGGGCACTCATGTTGGCCTGGTTGAAGAAGATCCGCCCGAAGTGCTCGCGGTCGGGAAACACTTCATCCTGGCGCGGCAGGTTGGCACCGCCGGAGTCCACCAGGTAGATGCACGGCAGGCGGTTCTGCTCGGCGATGGTCTGGGCGCGCAGGTGTTTTTTGACCGTAAGCGGGTAGTAGGAGCCGCCTTTCACCGTAGCGTCGTTGGCGACGATCATGCATTCGACACCTTCCACGCAGCCGATCCCGGCGATCACCCCGGCAGCCGGCACGTCTTCGCCGTACACCTGATGGGCGGCCAGTTGGCTGAGTTCGAGAAACGGCGAGCCCGGGTCAAGCAAACGATTGATCCGCTCGCGGGGCAATAGCTTGCCGCGCGACGTGTGCCGCTCCTGGGCCTTGGCGCCGCCGCCTTGCTGCACGTGGGCGAGCAGGGTGTGCAGGGCGTCGACCTGATGGCGCATCGCCGCGCTGTTGGCGGCAAACTCCGCCGAGCGCGGGTTGAGCTGGGTGTGCAAGGTGGCCATGGTGCGCTCCTTCAGCGGGTTTCGTTGAAGAGTTCGCGACCGATCAGCATCCGGCGGATCTCACTGGTGCCGGCGCCGATCTCATACAGCTTGGCGTCACGCAGCAGGCGCCCGGCCGGGAATTCGTTGATGTAGCCATTGCCGCCGAGAATCTGGATTGCGTCGAGAGCCATTTGCGTGGCGCGTTCGGCGCTGTAGAGAATCACGCCGGCCGCATCCTTGCGTGTGGTCTCGCCACGTTCGCAAGCCTGGGCCACCGCATAGAGGTAGGCGCGGCTGGCATTGAGTTGGGTGTACATGTCGGCGACCTTGCCCTGGATCAGCTGGAATTCGCCGATGCTCTGGCCGAACTGCTTGCGGTCATGGATGTACGGCACGATCAGGTCCATGCAGGCTTGCATAATGCCGGTAGGGCCGCCGGACAGCACCACGCGCTCGTAGTCGAGGCCGCTCATCAGCACTTTGACGCCGCCATTGAGCGCGCCGAGGATGTTTTCCTCCGGCACTTCCACGTCATCGAAAAACAGCTCGCAGGTGTTGGAGCCGCGCATGCCCAGCTTGTCGAACTTGTTGCTGCGGCTGAAGCCTTTCCAATCGCGCTCGACGATGAACGCGGTAATGCCGTGCGGACCTTTTTCCAGGTCGGTCTTGGCGTAGATCACATAGGTACTGGCATCGGGGCCGTTGGTGATCCAGGTCTTGCTGCCGTTGAGCACGTAGCGATCGCCACGTTTATCGGCGCGCAGCTTCATCGAGACCACATCGGACCCGGCATTCGGCTCGCTCATGGCCAGGGCGCCGACGTGTTCGCCGCTGATGAGTGTGGGCAGGTACTTGAGTTTCTGTTCGTGGTTGCCGTTGCGGTTGATCTGGTTCACACACAGGTTGGAGTGCGCACCGTAGGACAGCGCCACCGACGCCGAGCCCCGGCTGATCTCTTCCATGGCCACCACGTGGGCCAGGTAGCCCAGGCCGGCGCCGCCGTATTCTTCCGGCACAGTGATGCCCAGCAGGCCCATGTCACCGAACTTGCGCCACAGGTCGGCGGGGAACAGGTTGTCGATATCGATCTGGGCCGCGCGGGGCGCGATCTCCTTGCTCACGAAGGACTGCACCTGGTCGCGCAGCATGTCGATGGTTTCACCGAGGGCGAAGTTCAGGGACGGGTAACTCATGGACAGGCACCTTAATGTGAGCGTTGTTGTTGTGTGGAGGGCGCCAGGGGAGGGCGCTCACCTTTACGTTAACGTAAGCTTGCGTCACGGCGCTGTCAATCGTAGTTTACGTTTACGTCAACCTACAAAAAAGACAACAGGGGTCGTTATGGATCAACCGAATCAGAGCTTCAGCCGTGGCTCTCAGGACAAGACCTTGCTGGCCATGACCATCGGCCAGGCCTTTGATCACACGGTCGCGCAATATCCCGAGGGCGAGGCCCTGGTGGTGCGCCATCAACAGCGCCGCTACACCTGGCGGCAGTTGGCCGAGACCGTTGAGCTGCACGCCCGTGCCTTTCTTGCCCTGGGCATGCAAGCCGGCGACCGCCTGGGTATCTGGGCGCCCAATTGCGCCGAGTGGTGCATCAGCCAGATCGCCAGTGCCAAGCTCGGCGTCATTCTGGTCAATATCAACCCGGCGTACCGAAGCACTGAACTGGACTACGTACTCAAGCAGTCCGGCTGCCAGTGGCTGGTGTGCGCCGGGTCGTTCAAGACCTCTGATTACCACGCGATGTTGCAAGAGCTGAAGCCTGACCTGCGCGGCATGATCAGCCTCGACCCCAGCCCGCCCCCGGGATTCCTGCCCTGGTCGCAATTGGCCGCGCTCGGTGCAGGCATCCCGCCCGAACAGGTGCACAGCCGCCAGGCCAGCCTGCACTTCGACCAGGCCGTGAACATCCAGTACACCTCCGGCACCACCGGCTTCCCCAAGGGCGCCACCCTCAGTCACCACAACATTCTCAATAACGGCTACATGGTCGGCGAAAGCCTGGGCCTGACTGCGCAAGACCGCCTGGTAATCCCGGTGCCGCTGTATCACTGTTTCGGCATGGTCATGGGCAACCTGGGTTGCATCACCCACGGCACCACCATGATCTACCCAAATGACGGCTTCGACCCGCTGCTGACGCTCACCGCCGTCGCCGAAGAGCGCGCCACCGGCCTGTACGGCGTGCCCACCATGTTCATCGCCATGCTCGATCACCCGCGCCTCGGTGACTTTGACCTGTCCACCTTGCGCACCGGCATCATGGCAGGCGCCACGTGCCCCATCGAAGTGATGCGCCGGGTCATCAGCGAGATGCACATGAGCGAGGTGCAGATTGCCTACGGCATGACGGAAACCAGCCCGGTGTCCTTACAAACCGGGGCGGACGACGACCTGGAACGCCGCGTGACCACGGTCGGGCGCACCCAGCCGCAGTTGGAAAACAAGATCATCGACGCCGACGGCAACACGCTGGTGCGCGGTGAAATTGGCGAGTTATGCACCCGTGGCTACAGCGTGATGCTCGGCTACTGGAACAACCCCGATGCCACCCGCGAGGCCATCGACGACGACGGCTGGATGCACACCGGCGACCTGGCGAGCATGGACGCCCACGGCTACGTGTGCATCGCCGGGCGTAACAAGGACATGATCATCCGTGGCGGCGAAAACGTGTACCCGCGTGAGGTGGAGGAGTTTTTCTTCACCCATCCAGCGGTCGCGGATGTACAGGTCATCGGCATTCCGGATGCGCGTTACGGCGAGGCCATCGTCGCCTGGGTCAAGTTCCATCCAGGGCATGTGGCCAATGAGCTTGAGTTGCAAACCTGGTGCAAGGGCCGCATCGCACACTTCAAGACGCCCAAGCATTTCAAGTTCGTGGACGAGTTCCCGATGACGGTGACGGGCAAGATCCAGAAATTCCGCATGCGCGAAATCTCCATCGAAGATCTCAAGAACGCTTAATTGTAGGTGCCGGCCTGCCGGCGATGAGGTCTTCGAGATCGCTGTAGGTCTTGCGACCGCCATCGCTGGCAAGGCAACGCCTACAGGGGGAGGGAGGCAGTGATAGAAAGCACAAAGGGGACCCGAGGGTCCCCTTTAACGTGTCGTTGCGTGCTCTTTTTTATTATTGAGGGGCGGTCTATTGTTGTTTTTGGCAACCGTTACCCTTTACCGCTGTTTTGGGCGACCCCCATCCGGGGTCAAGAGCAAACGTATTTTTTTGAGCGCTGATCTGCTTCTTCGTGAACGATCCAACCAGTGGGTAGCTACCTGAGGTAGTTTTATTTTTCTCTAACCGGTTGTGGGTTTCGGCACGCCGTACCCTGCGAAGCACATCTTCTCCAAAAAAATCTGTTAGCTGCGTCTCTGCCGTGTTGTTTTTGTTATGTCAGAGTCGTTTCGTCTTATTTTTATTAGGTTTGGTGCTTTTTATTCTTGTTATGCCATAGAGATAGCAGAAGCCGTGCCAACTTTTAAATTCCCTTTAAAATCAATGAGATAATTTTTATGTAGGGAATGGCCTACGGCAAATACGACAAATTATGTTCCCGTGTTACTCGATGTGTAGCCGTGCGGTAACACATTGTCACGGCGAAGCGACTCAACCGGCGTTACGCGCCTTCGCTACACGCGATCCGGTAGGCCGGCCCAGCACAGTGCTGATTTGCTGGCCCGCGCCAATCAATGCCTCCAGGTCGATTCCTGTGTGGATTCCCAGGCCGTTGAGCAGGTACAGCACGTCTTCGGTGGCGACGTTACCGCTGGCGCCTTTGGCGTAGGGGCAGCCGCCGAGGCCCGCGATAGAGCTGTCGAACACGGTGATACCTTCCAGCAGGCTGGCGTAGATATTCGCGATGGCCTGGCCATAGGTGTCGTGGAAATGCCCGGCCAGTTTGTCCCGTGGCACCTGCGCGGCGACCACCTCGAACAACCGCCGCGTCGCGCCCGCCGTGCCGGTGCCGATGGTGTCGCCGAGGGACACCTCATAGCAGCCCATGGCATACAACTCCCGCGCGACCGCTGCCACTTGCTCCGGCGCGACCTCACCCTCATACGGGCAACCCAGCACGCACGACACATAACCGCGCACGCTGACCCCGTGCTGCCTGGCGGCCGCCATGATCGGCGCGAAGCGCTCCAGGCTTTCGCTGATGGAGCAGTTGATATTGCGCTGGGAAAACGCCTCGGACGCCGCCGCAAACACCGCCACTTCCTTTACGCCGGCCGCCAATGCGTCCTCGAACCCGCGCAGGTTCGGCGCCAGTGCCCCGTAGGTCACGCCGGGCTTGCGCTGGATCTGCGCGAACACCTCGGCGGAACCCGCCATCTGTGGCACCCACTTGGGCGAGACGAAACTGCCGACTTCGATGTAGCTCAGGCCCGCCGCGCTGAGGGCGTCCACCAACTGGACTTTGTCCGCCACGCTGATGGGTTGGGCTTCGTTCTGCAGGCCGTCGCGCGGGCCGACTTCCACCAGGCGTACGTGTGAGGGGAGGGACATGGCAGTTACCTTCTGATCAATGGCCGGCCTGGCGCATGGTGTGGGCCAGGGCCTGGGTGCAGCGCTCTTCGGCGGTGTCCAGTTCCAGCTTCATCTGTTCGATATCCAGCAGTTGCTGTTCCAACTGCTCGCGGCGCTCGGTGATCTTCGCCAGCATGCTGTTGAGCTGCACGTGGTTACCGCTGGTGGGGTCGTAGAGTTCGATCAACTCGCGGCATTCCGCCAGGGAAAAGCCGATGCGCTTGCCCCGCAGGATCAGCTTGAGGCTGACCTTGTCGCGCGCCGAGTAGATGCGCTCCTGGCCCCGGCGTTCCGGGGCCAGCAGGCCTTGTTCTTCATAGAAGCGAATGGCGCGGGTGGTGATGTCGAGCTCGCGGGCGAGGTCGGAAATGCTGTAGGTCGTGCTCATGGGGGCGCTCAAGAAGGTCTCGGCGCTAAGCTAATGTCAGGTTGACGTAAACGTCAAGCGAATCACGGTAGGAGCCCTCTCAGGATTGTTGTCTGTCGAGTTTCTTTTCGTGTGCCGTCACCTGCTGGCACAGCTCGATCATCTGCTCGCGCATCCAGCGGTTTGCCGGGTCCTGGTCGGTGCTTTCGTGCCAGTACAGGTGAGTTTCCACTGGCGGCACGTCGTTGACCGGCAGGTTGAACCAGTGCAGTTCGTGGCGGCGGGCGAAGCGCTCGGGCACGGTCATGACCATGTCGGTCTGCTGCAACACTTGCGACGCCATCAGGTAATGCTGGGAGCGCAGGGCGATCTTGCGCTGGATGCCCATCTTGCCCAGGGCCAGGTCGACGTGGCCCAGACCGTTGCGGCGGCTGGAGATGTGGATATGGGTCAGCGACAGGTAGTCATCCAGGGTCAGCTTGTCCTTGCCGGCCATGGGGTGGCCCTTGCGCATGGCGCATACGTAGCGGTCTTCCATCAGCTTGACGTGGCGCACCTGCGGGTCGGTGTTCAACGGCGCATCCACGGCAAAGTCCAGGCGTCCGGCGGCCAGTTCCTTGGTGGTCTCGCGGCGCTTGGACAGGAAACTCTCGATCACCACCGTCGGCGCCAGGCGGCGCAAGCGCTGGAACAACAGCGGCAGAATCACCGCTTCGGTCAGGTCAGTCATGCTGATGCGGTAGGTCTTGGCCGCCTGTTGCGGGTTGAAGATGCGGCTTTCCTGCACCGACACCCGCAGCAACGACAGCGCATTGCGCACCGGGCCGATGATGTTCTGCGCCATCGGCGTGGGCACCATGCCCTGGGCGGTACGCACGAACAGCGGGTCGTTGAAGGTTTCCCTCAGACGCGCCAGCGCGTTGGACACCGCCGGCTGGGTGATGCCGACAATCTGCCCGGCGCGGGTCAGGTTGGCTTCGGTGTAGATCGCGTCAAAGACGATAAACAGGTTGAGGTCGACCTTGCTCAGATTCATTTCGTAGCGCTCTTATTGTTAGGTGGCCATACGTCGATCATATATCGGTGATGAATGTTAATACACGCCGAGAATAGGCTAGGTAAATTATCAGCGCTGTTCTAGCATCGATTGCATGACCTAAACAACCTCTCAGAGAAGGGAGCTGCTCATGGATTTCGCCTATTCGCCCAAGGTTCAGGAACTGCGTGAACGCGTCACTGCGTTCATGGATGCTTACGTTTACCCGGCCGAGCCGGTGTTCGAACGCCAAGTCAGCGAAGGCGACCGCTGGCAGCCCACCGCAATCATGGAAGAGTTGAAAGCCAAGGCTAAAGCCGAAGGCCTGTGGAACCTGTTCCTGCCTGAATCCGAACTGGGCGCCGGCCTCACCAACCTTGAATACGCGCCGCTGGCTGAAATCATGGGCCGTTCCCTCCTGGGCCCGGAGCCGTTCAACTGCTCTGCCCCCGACACCGGCAACATGGAAGTGCTGGTGCGCTACGCCAACGAAGAGCAGAAACAACGCTGGCTGGAGCCGCTGCTGCGCGGCGAGATCCGCTCGGCGTTCGCCATGACCGAGCCGGACGTGGCGTCTTCGGACGCGACCAACATGGCCGCCCGGGCCGAGCGCCAGGGTGACGAGTGGGTGATCAACGGCAAGAAATGGTGGACCTCCGGCGCCTGCGACCCGCGCTGTAAGATCCTGATCTTCATGGGCCTGAGCAACCCGGATGCGCCGCGCCACCAGCAGCACTCGATGATCCTGGTACCGGTGGATACCCCCGGCGTGAAAATCGTGCGCCCGCTGCCGGTATTCGGCTACGACGACGCGCCCCATGGCCACGCCGAAGTGCTGTTCGACAATGTGCGTGTACCGTACGAAAACGTACTGCTGGGCGAAGGCCGTGGCTTTGAGATTGCCCAGGGGCGTCTTGGCCCAGGCCGGATCCACCACTGCATGCGCTCAGTCGGCATGGCCGAGCGCGCGCTGGAGTTGATGTGCAAGCGCTCCGTCAGCCGTACCGCGTTTGGCAAACCACTGGCCCGCTTGGGCGGCAACATCGACAAGATTGCCGACTCACGCATGGAAATCGACATGGCGCGCCTGCTGACGCTGAAGGCGGCGTACATGATGGACACCGTGGGTAACAAAGTGGCGAAAAGCGAAATCGCCCAGATCAAGGTAGTGGCGCCGAACGTAGCCTTGAAGGTGATCGACCGCGCGATCCAGATTCATGGCGGTGCCGGGGTGTCCAACGACTTCCCGCTGGCCTACATGTACGCCATGCAACGCACCCTGCGCCTGGCCGACGGCCCGGACGAAGTGCACCGCGCGGCGATCGGCAAGTTTGAGATCGGCAAGTATGTGCCTAAAGAGCTGATGCGCAGCGGCCAGTAACACCACCCACCCCTGTAGGAGCCGGCTTGCCGGCGATGAGGCACTTGAGACCTGTGTAGATCTCTCGGCCGCCATCGCCGGCAAGCCGGCTCCTACAGGGAGGTGGGTCAGTAGACCCACACCTCCACCCGCCGATTCTTGATCCGGCCTTCATCTGCCGTATTCGCCGCCACCGGCATCTGCGCGCCAAACCCACGAATATCCCGCAGTACCACACCGTTTTTCACCAATTCCCGACGCACCGCCATCGCCCGCAACTTTGACAGCAGCGCCGCTCGCTGCGGGTCATCCTTGGCATCACCAAAGCCCACCAGCGACACCTGTTTGTCGAGCTTGCCATGGCTCTTTATATACGCCACCACCCGCTGCAGATCCTGGCGCGCCTTGTTGTCCAGGCTCGCACTGCCTTCCTCGAAGCGAAAATTCACGGTCAGACGCTGTGCCTCGCGGGCGATAGCCTGATAGTCCTCGGGCATCGAAGTACGGGGCTCCACGGCGATCGCCTGCACCTGCTGGGCGATAAACCCGCTGGCCGCGACAATCGCCTGGCCCTTGCTGCTCTGGGTAAAGTCCACCAGTGCCTTGGCCCACGGGTTGCGTGCCGACGGCGGCAGGTAAAAGAACAAGCGGCGGGAGAGGGGGTAATCCTCGGTGGCGATCAAGCTGTTCAGGGGCAACATGGGTTGTGAGTCGCCATCCACAATCGCCACCGCCTTGGCCTGGCGCACGTAGGGCAGGCCGATAAAACCGATGCCCTGGGGATCCCGGCTGACTGCATCGGACAACTGCTCGCTGGACTCGAAGCGCTTGGCGGAGGGCGCCAGCGGTTTGCCGCGCAGGCGCAGCACCAGGTCCTTGAAGGTGTCGTAGGTGCCGGATTGGTCATCACGTGCGTACACCTGAATCGGCCCGCCGACGCCGCCCACGGCCTCCCAGGTACTGGCTTCGCCATTGAAGATCTGCGCCAGTTGCTCGGTGTTCAGGCTGTTCAACGGGTTTTGCGGGTTAAGGATGATCGCCAGGCCGTCGATGGCGATCACCTGTTCGGCTTCGGGGCTTTTCAGGTCGCCGAGGGGTTCGAGGTCGACCAGTTCGCTGTCCTTGATCGGGCGGGACGAAGCCGCCAGGTCGGCTGTGGTTTTTTTCAGCGCTGTGAAACCGGTGCTGGACCCATGGGCCGCGACCTCGATGGTGACGGTCTTGCCCTGGCGCGTCTTGCCGATTACACGCTGTTCATTGGCGCCTTCGGCCGGCTCATTGTGCACGGCCAGCAGGCCCTGGTGTTCCATCAAGCCTTTGACCAGCGCGGGACCCAGTGCTGCGCCAATGGTGTTGGAACCCTGGATGCGCAATGCAGGGCCTTGGTCGGGAACGGGTAGGGGGGCAGCAACAGAAGCGAGGGGTAACAGGGTCAGCAGGAACAGAACGCGCAGCCTCATGCCGCCACCTTCTCAAGCCAAAGGGAGTGCTGCGAGAATAAGTCAGGCAGGTTGCATAAATATGACGCAACTGTAGGAGCTGGCTTGCCAGCGATGGCGGTCCGACAGCCGACCTGGATGTTGGGTCAGGCCGAGTACATATCCGTTATTTAGGTAACGGCCGCCTAGGGTTCCGCTCTTACAGCGGCTCACTTTTGGAAAGGCCCAAAAGTAAGTAAAAGGCCTTCGCCCCAACACTCGGCACCTCGCTTAGGCTCGGTGTGCCCGGAATCCGACAGGTATTTGGGGGGCCGCCGCCACGCGCCATCCATGGCGCGGGGCGGCTAAACCGGCATCCCTGCCGGTTTACCCCCCAAATCCCTGTCGAATTCCGGCCAGCGTGTTTGATGGGGCGCTTTAGATCAAAAGCACATCAAAAGCAGATCAAGATCAAGAGCGGCTCGCTTCGCATCGTGGTTACCGTGGTTACCGTGGTTGCTACAGCGTTCTGTAGTTACCTGGCTGGACGGTGTCGTCAGCTCAGTTCGAGCCAGATAGGCGCATGGTCCGATGGCTTTTCCAGGCCGCGCAGGTCGTAGTCCACGCCGGCGTCCTTGACGCGCGGCATCAGGCCGTTGGAGGCCAGGATCACGTCGATCCGCAATCCGCGCTTGGGCTCATCTTCAAAGCCGCGGCTGCGGTAGTCGAACCAGCTGAAGCGGTCGGCCACGTCCGGGTTGAGGTGACGGAAGCTGTCCACCAGGCCCCAGTTTTTCAGGCGGGCCATCCACTCGCGTTCTTCTGGCAGGAAGCTGCACTTGCCGGTCTTGAGCCAGCGCTTGGCGTTGTCGGCGCCGATGCCGATGTCGCAGTCTTCCGGGGAAATGTTTACGTCGCCCATCACCACCAGCGCCTGGTCATTGCTGAACTGGCTTTCCAGCAGGTGCTGCAAGTCTGCATAGAAGCGCTGCTTGGCCGGGAATTTGGTGGGGTGGTCGCGGCTTTCGCCCTGGGGGAAGTAGCCGTTCATGATGGTGACCGGGTGGCCGTTCTCGTCGGCGAAGGTGCCCCAGATGAAGCGGCGCTGGGCGTCTTCTTCATCACTGGCAAACCCTTTGTGCACGCTCAAGGCTTCTTTGCGCGAGAGCAGGGCCACGCCGTAGTGGCCTTTCTGCCCGTGGTAGTACACGTGATAGCCCAGGGCCTGTACTTCGGCGAGGGGGAACTGGTCGTCGTGGACCTTGGTTTCCTGCAGGCCGATCACGTCGGGCTGGTGCTTTTCAATCAGCGCCGCCAGCTGATGAGGGCGGGCGCGCAGCCCGTTGATATTGAAGGAGACGATTTTCATGGTCGGCAGTCCAGTCCTGGCAAAAGGGCGATGCTAGCGGACAAGTCGGACGGGGGCCAGCGTGGCGGTAGGCCAGATGCGCTGCTAATGTCTGGGAACGACTCGTGCTGCGTGGGTTCGTACCCATAAGAACGCCGCCTCCTGAGCGGTGCCCAGGGAGATTGATTGTATGCCTGACACCTCGACTGCCATTGCCGAAATCCGCCTGCTCAACAGCGGCTATTCCCGTGAGGCTCGTTCACTGCTGTACCAGGCCTATCGTCACGAGCCGACCTTTGCCTACATTTTCGAAGCCGAGCGCTCGGGCTACGAGCAGCGGGTACGCGCCACCGTGCGCGAGTTGGTCAAGCAGCATTTCTTTCAGAAACTGCCGGCGATTGGCCTGTTCGTCAACGACCGGCTGATCGGCATCGCCCTGATTGCGCCTCCGCAACGGCGCCTGGGGATCACCGAGAGCTGGGCCTGGCAATTGCGCATGTGGCTGAGCACCGGCGTGCGCGGGACGCGGCGCTACCTCGACTACCATCATGCCGTGCTGGCGTGCCTGCCGAGTGAGTCGGTGCATGTGTTGCCATTGCTGGGGATTCACCCGCAATTCCAGGGCAAGCATTATGGCGAGCAGTTGCTTGAGGCCGTGCACAACTGGTGCGCCGAAGACCCGCATTCGGCCGGTGTGGTGCTGGATACCGGCAATTCACGCTACCTGGAATTCTATAAACGCCAGGGCTATGAGGAAATTGGTGAAGTCGCTATAGGCCCCATCCTGGAACACGTGTTTTTTCATCCGAACCCCCAGCCGTTACATGCTGCAACGGCTTAGCGCAGAATTTTTCAGAATTGTCTGAGTTCTAAGTTTCTCCCCAGCTCGTGTAGCATCCGCGCCTATGAAGTTTCCAGGAAGATTTACCAGCGGCTTGGTTCTGCTGTTCACAAGCTGCGGCGCGTTTGCGCAAAGCGAATTGGACGTGCGGATCAAGCCTTCAAACGACGCGTTGAAAGCCAACATCGAAGGCTATATCGGCGGGGTGGGTGATCGTGATGAAGAGGCCCTGCTGCGGTTCAGCCGTGGCGCCGAGGAGCAGGCGCGCAAAGCCGCCCAGGCGCTGGGTTTCTATCAGCCACAGATCGAAAGTGATGTGAAGGGCGGAAAGAACCCGCGCCTGATCCTTACCATCGACCCCGGCGAGCCGGTGCATTTGCGTAACGTGACCATTCGGGTCGACGGCCCTGCCGCCGACCTCAAGGCCTTTCGCGTGCCCGTCAGCGACGACCTCAAATCCGGTGCCGTGCTCAACCACGGCCATTACGAAGACGCCAAGCGTCTGATCCAGAACCAGGCGTCGCGCTACGGCTTTTTCAGCGGGCGCTTCACCCACCAGACACTTTCGGTAGACCCGCAGGCCGGTGTCGCCGATATCGAACTCATCTACGACAGCGGCCCGCGCTACACCCTTGGCAAGGTCAGCTTTGCCGGCGATACGCCGTTCGACGAAGAACTGCTGCAACGCATGGTGCCGTTCAAAAGCGGCACGCCCTACGATTCCGAACTGATCGCCGAACTCAACCAGAACCTGCAAGCCAGTGGCTTTTTCGAAGGCGTGCGCGTGGACGCCGCCCCGGCCGCCTCCAGCAATGACACGATCCCGGTCGCCGTGCGCCTGGAAACCCGCAAGCCGCGCACCATGGGCCTGGGCCTGGGTTTTTCCACCGACGTGGGGCCGCGCGGCAAAGCCAACTGGACCCGCCACTGGGTCAACCCCCAGGGGCACAGCTATGGCTGGGAAGCCGAACTGTCGGCGCCACGCCAGAACGTCGGCCTGTGGTACGACATCCCGCTCGACCCGCCGCTCACCGACAAGCTGCGATTCGCCGGTGGCTACCAGAATGAAGAAATCGCCAACACCGACACCCTGAGTAAATTGCTCACCCTCGGCCCCGAGTGGCACAGCAAGTTACCCAGCGGCTGGACCCGGGTGATCTCGCTCAAGTACCAGCGCGAAGAATATCGCCTGGGCAATGACTCCGGCCTGAGCAACCTGGTGATGCCGGGGGTCAGCTACTCCTACCTGCGCAGTGACAACCGTATCGATCCGCACAATGGCTACCGCCTGCAATTCGATACCAAGGTGGCCAAGGAAGGCCTGGGGTCCGACACCAACCTGCTTTATGGCACGGCCATGGTCAAAGGCCTGACCACTTTGTGGGACAACCACCGCTTCCTGGCGCGTGCCCAGGTGGGCGGCAGTGCCACCAATGGCTACAAGTCGGTGCCGCCGTCGCTGCGCTTCTTTGCCGGTGGCGACCAGAGCGTGCGCGGCTATGAGTACCAGACGCTGTCGCCCGAGAACGACCGTGGCGACCGCATTGGTGGTCGTTACATGGTCGCCCTGAGCGCCGAGTACCAATATTCCATCGCCGAAAAATGGCGAATCGCGACCTTTATCGACCAGGGCAACTCGTTCAATACCCTGGAAATGCCCAGCCTGAAAACCGGCGTAGGCGTCGGTATTCGCTGGGTGTCGCCGGTCGGCCCGATCCGCCTTGACCTGGCCCATGCCCTCGAAGATCCGGGTGGCGTTCGATTGCACTTTTCCATGGGGCCTGAGCTGTGATGCGTGGTGTGAAAATAGCGGGGTTGGCCGTGGTGGCCATCCTCGCCGTGCTGTTACTGGCAGTGTGGGCGGTGCTCGGCACCCAGGCGGGCAGCCGTTGGGCCTTGGCACGCGTGCCAGGCTTGAGTGTCGAAAATTTCCAGGGGCATCTGGGCGGCCAATGGAGCGCCGACCATTTGCTGTGGCAGCAGGACACCAGCCGCATCGAACTCCAGGCGCCGCAGTTCGACTGGTCGCCGGCGTGCCTGTTGCGCATGACCTTGTGCATCGACCGCTTGGACGTGGAACAGGTCAGCCTGCAATTTCCACCGAGCACCGAAGAAAGCAGCGGCCCCATCGCACTGCCTGACTTGAAGCTGCCGGTGGCCATCCAGTTGGGCGACGTGCGCGTCGGTAGCCTGCTGTTCAACGGCAGCGAAGAGCTCAAGGGCCTGCAACTGGCGGCGCATTGGACCGCCGCCGGTATGCAGATCGACTCGGTGCACCTGCAGCGCGATGGCCTGGTGCTGGACCTGGCTGGCCTGCTGCAACCCACCGGCGACTGGCCGTTGAGCGCCAGCGGTAATCTGAGCCTGCCCTATGCGCCAGGTGATGCACCCTGGAAGGTGGCGCTCAAGGTGGATGGCGACCTGCTCAAGACCCTCAAGCTTGACGCCGACAGTACGGGCTATTTGCCGGCCAAGCTCACGGGGGAACTTCAACCCCTGGTGGAAAACCTCCCGGCTCAATTACACATCACCGCCGACGGCTTCAAGCCCAGCGCCGAGCTGCCCGACACCCTGCAACTCAATCAACTCGACCTCACCGCCAAAGGTGATTTAAGCCGTGGCTACCAACTGCTGGGCAAAGCCGTGCTGCCGGCGGAAAATGGCCCGGTAGACTTGCTGCTGCAAGGCAAGGTCGACGCCAAGGGCGCACAGATCGCCGGCCTGGACCTGAATGCCGGTGACAAGCAAAGTCTCAAGCTGACGGCCCAGCTGGACTGGCAACAAGGCTTCAGCGCCGACGCCAAGATCGATTGGCTGGACTTCCCCTGGCATCGCCTCTATCCGGTGATCGACGAGCCGCAAGTCACCCTGCGTACTTTCAATGGCGAGATCTCCTACAAAGACGGCAACTACCTGGGCAACCTCAAGGCCGACCTCGATGGCCCGGCGGGCAAGTTCAATGTGGTCACGCCGTTCAGTGGCGACCTCACGCAAATCTTCCTGCCCGAGCTGAAACTCACCGCCGGCCAAGGCAAGGCCGAAGGCCACCTGAACCTGCAATTTGCCGATGGCATTGCCTGGGACACGGCCCTCGACCTGTCGGCGCTGAACCCGGCATATTGGGTGGCCGAATTGCCCGGCACCCTGGCTGGGCCGTTGCGCAGCAAGGGCGAGTTCAAGAACGAGCAACTCAAGCTCAATGCCGACCTCGACCTCAAGGGCCGCCTGCGCGGGCAAACCGCGGTGCTGGCGGCCAAGGCCGAAGGCGCGGGCGAGCAGTGGACCCTGGCCAACCTGGACATCCGCCTCGGCGACAACCGCATCAACGGCAGTGGCAGCCTGCAACAACGCCTGGCCGGCCAGATCGATATCAAGCTGGCGCGCCTGGCCCAGTTGTGGCCGCAGTTGCGCGGCCAGGTCAATGGCCGGCTCGACGTGGCCGGCAGCCTCAACGCCCCTCAGGGCAAACTCGCCCTCAAGGGCCAGCAATTGGCGTTTGCCGAGAACCGCCTGCAAAGCCTCACCCTCGATGCCAACCTGGATAACGCCCAGCGCGCCAAAATCGACCTCAAGGGCAGCGGAATCCAGGCTGGCGATACCCAGGTCGGCACCCTGACGGCCAGCGCCCAGGGCGATATCAAGAACCAGAAAGTCCAACTGGACCTGGCCGGCCCGTTGGTCAAGCTGGCCCTGGCATTGGACGGCAATCTCGACAAAGGCAATTGGCGCGGGCGCCTGGCCAGTGGTGATGTTCAGGCCGGTGGCCAGGACTGGAAACTGCAGGCGCCGGCAAAGATCGAGCGCATGGCCGATGGCAAGCTCACCTTTGCCGCGCATTGCTGGGTGTCCGGGCCCGCCAGCCTGTGCGGCGAAGACCAGCGTCTGATGCCCGAGCCTAAGCTGCGCTACCACCTCAAGCAATTCCCCATCGACAGCCTGGCGGCATTCCTGCCCAAGGATTTTGCCTGGCAGGGCAAGCTCAACGCCGACCTGCAACTGGACCTCCCGGACAGCGGCCCCAAAGGGGTGGTCTCGGTGGACGCCAGTGGCGGCACCCTGCGCGTCAAGGACAAGGACCAGTGGCTGGATTTTCCGTACGACACGTTGAAGCTTGAAACCACCCTCAACCCCAAGCGCATCGACACCCAGCTCAACTTCCGTGGCGGCAAGCTGGGTGAATTGATGGTGCAGGCGCAAATCAACCCGTTGCCGAAGAACAAGCCGATCACCGGCAATTTCAACCTGGCCGGCCTCGACCTTTCCGTGGCGCGGCCGTTTGTGCCGATGGTGGAAACCCTCAGCGGCAAGCTCAATGGCAATGGCCGTATTTCCGGTGGTTTGCTGGCACCCCAGGTCAACGGCAACGTGAATCTGGTGGGCGGCGAAGTGTCCGGCCCGGAACTGCCGATCAGCCTGGAAGGCCTGAACGTGCAAGCGCTGATTGCGGGCGAAAGCGTGCAGCTCAACGGCGCCTGGCGCAGTGGCAAGGCGGGGCAGGGCAGCCTCAAGGGCCAGGTCGACTGGGGCCAGGCACTGGTGGTGGACCTGAGTTTGCAAGGTTCGCAACTGCCGGTCACGGTCGAGCCTTACGCCGTGCTGGAAGTGGCCCCCGACCTGAAGATCAGCCTGAAGAACGACAAGCTGGCGGTCGCCGGCAAGGTGCACATTCCACGTGGCGATATCACCGTGCGCGAGTTGCCACCGTCCACCGTCAAGGTCTCCGATGACACGGTGATCGTCGGCAGCCAGACCGAAGAGGGCAAGCCGCCGATGGCGATGGCCATGGACATCGACGTGGTGGTGGGCGAGGACAAGCTCAACTTCTCGGGCTTTGGCCTCACCGCCAAGGTACAGGGCCATGTGCACATCGGCGACAACCTCGACACCCGTGGCGAGCTGTGGCTCAACGATGGCCGCTACCGAGCCTATGGGCAGCGGCTGGATGTGCGCCGTGCGCGCTTGCTGTTTGCCGGGCCGCTGGACCAGCCCTACCTGGACATCGAAGCCATCCGCAAGACTGACGATGTGGTTGCCGGTATCCGCCTCAGCGGCAGTGCCGAGCAACCTACCACGCAAATCTTCTCCGAGCCGGCCATGAGCCAGGAACAGGCGCTGTCCTACCTGGTACTGGGCCGTCCCTTGAGCAGCACCGGCGAAGATAACAACATGCTGGCCCAGGCCGCGCTGGGCCTGGGGTTGATGGGCAGCGCCGGGGTGACCTCGGACTTGGCCAACAAGTTGGGCATCCAGGACTTCGACCTCGACACCCAGGGCAGCGGCAACAACACCGCCGTGGTCGCCAGCGGCAAGATCACCGAAAAACTCAGCCTGCGTTACGGGGTAGGGGTGTTCGAGCCGGCCAGTACCATCGCCTTGCGCTACCTGTTGAGCAAAAAGGTGTACCTCGAAGTGGCGAGCGGCGTGGCCAGCTCACTGGACATCTTCTACAAACGCGATTTCTAACCCCCACCATCCTTGTAGGCGCTGGCAAGCCGGCGCCTACAGTCTTGTGCATCCCGCCGCTTGTCCGCCAAATACCAAGCAAGCTAATAATTCCATTTGACATTCGCTGCCTAAGCAGTAACATCTTGTCATACATTCACTGCCTAGGCAGTAATAAGGTGACTTCCGATGCCCCACTTCACCCCTGACAGCTTTCGCAACTGCCACCTCGGCCTGCTCCTGGGCCGGGCGGCGCTGCTCAAGGACCGCATTATCGACACCCATATGGAGCCGCACGGCGTGACCGCCGCGCAGTTCAAAGTGTTGATCATCATTGCCCAGTTCGACGTCGATACCCCGGCGGAGCTGTGCCGCAACCTGTCCCTGGACAGTGGCTCCATGACCCGCATGCTCGATCGCCTGGAGCAAAAGGGCTTGCTGGCACGCCAGCGTTCCGAGCAGGACCGCCGCCAGGTGCGGCTGGTCCTCACGGAAGACGGCCAGCGCCTGGCAGACATGCTGCCGCACATCGGCGCCCAGTCGATGAACGAGCTGGCCGGCGCCCTGGAGCCTGGCGAGCTGCAAACCCTGGAAAAAATCCTCAAGAAAATTCTCGTCGCAGCCGGTGACGCCATCGTCATCCAGCGGGTAGGTAACTCATGAACACACGCGCATTCAGCCTGGTGCTGGTGGCGATGACACTGGCCGGTTGTGCCAACTACAGTGGCCTCGACACCCAAGGCAAACGCCTCGACGCCAACACCCTGCAAACCGGTAAGTCCCTGAGCGGCATGACCCTGTCGAGCGCTGCCTGGCCGACCGCCGACTGGTGGAAAAGCCTCGGCGACCCACAGCTCGACGGCCTGATCCAGGAAGCCCTGCAAAACAGCCCCGACATGCAAGTCGCCAGCGCCCGTGCCCACCAGGCCGAAGCCGCTGCCTACGCCGCCAACGCCGAGCGCATGCCGACCCTCGACGCCAGCGCCGGTGTCAGCCGCTCGCGCCTGGCCAAAGACCAGGACCCGCGCGGTGAAGGCGATGCTTATTCGACCGTGCGCAACATCGGCGCCAGCTTCAACTACAACTTCGACCTCTGGGGCGGCCAGCGGGCGGCCTGGGAAGCTGCCTTGGGTGAGGCGCGTGCCGCCCAAGTCGACCAGCAGGCGGCACGCCTGACCCTGGCCGCCAACGTGGCCAAGGCCTACAGCGACCTGGGCCAGGCCCATATCGTGCGGGACCTGGCCAATGACGACCTCAAGCGCACCCGGCAGATGCTCGACCTGGGCAAGCGCCGCCTGAATTCGGGCATCGACAGCCAGTACCAGTTCCAGCAGACCGAAAGCCTGGAAGCCAGCGCCCAATCGCAACTGATCGACGCGGAAAAACAACTGCAAAGCGCCAAGATTTCCTTGGCGGTGTTGCTTGGCAAAGGCCCGGACCGGGGCAGTGAGCTGGCGCGGCCCGCCGTGCTGAAACCCAGCGCCGTCGCGGTGCCATCCGTGCTGCCGGCCGAACTTCTTGGCCGTCGCCCGGACCTGATCGCCGCGCGCTGGCGTGTGGAGGCGGCCGGCAAGAACATTGATGCGAGCAAGACCCGCTTCTATCCCAACCTCAACCTGAGCGCGAGCGCCGGGGCCGAGTCGTTGCTGGGGGATGCGATGTTCGGGTCGGCCAGCCGCTTCTTCAACATTGCGCCGACGATCTCGCTGCCGATCTTCGACGGCGGCCGCCTGCGCGCCGACCTCGACGCCCGTGACGCCGACTACGACCTGGCGGTGGCGCAGTACAACAAGACCCTGGTGCAAGCCCTGGGCGATATCGGCAACACCCTTTCGCAACTGCGCGACACCGGCCGGCAGATCCAGGCCCAGCAACACGCCGCGGACATTGCCCAGCAGTCCTACGACACCGGCGTGCAGCGCTACAGCTCCGGGATCGGTAACTACCTGGATGTGCTGAGCATCGAGCAGCAATTGCTGCAGGCCCAACGCCAACTGGCGACCCTGAATGCGGCGCAGATCGACCTGTCGATTCAATTGATGCAGGCCCTGGGCGGCGGCTACAGCGCCGACAACGTGGCAGCGACCACCCCAGCCACACGCACGGAATAATTTGAGGTATTTGTCATGGCCACTGCCGAAAACACCAACGCAACCGAACAACCCAAAGACAACAACCCACGTAAACGCAAAGTGATGCTGATCGGCCTGGCGCTGATCGTCATCCTCGCCGTGGTCGGCGTGTGGGGCTGGTATGAGCTCTACGGCCGCTTCAACGAAAGCACCGACGACGCCTACGTGAACGGCAACGTGGTGGAAATCACCCCGTTGGTCACCGGCACTGTGGTCAGCATCGGCGCCGACGATGGCGACCTGGTCCACGAAGGCCAGGTGCTGATCAACTTCGACCCGAACGACGCCGCTGTCGGCCTGCAAAGTGCCCAGGCCAACCTGGCCCGTACCGTGCGCCAAGTGCGCGGCCTGTACAGCAACGTCGACGGCATGAAGGCCCAGGTCAATGCACAGAAAGCCGACGTGCAAACCGCCCAGGACAACTTCAATCGTCGTAAAACCCTGGCCCAGGGCGGGGCGATTTCCCAGGAGGAGCTGTCCCATGCCCGTGACAGCCTCACGGCGGCCAAAAACGCCCTGACCAACCTTGAGCAGCAACTCAAAACCACCAATGCGTTGGTGGACGACACGGTGATCAGTTCCCACCCGGATGTGCAGGCCGCTGCCGCGCAATTGCGCCAGGCCTACCTGACCAATGCGCGCAGCACCTTGATCGCACCGGTCACTGGCTACGTGGCCAAACGCACCGTGCAACTGGGCCAGCGCGTCCAGCCGGGCACCGCGTTGATGGCGGTGATCCCGCTGAACCAGCTGTGGATCGACGCCAACTTCAAGGAAACCCAACTGCGCAATATGCGTATCGGCCAACCCGTGGACATCGAGTCGGACATCTACGGCAGTGACGTGAAGTTCAGCGGCACCGTGGACAGCCTGGGTGCCGGTACCGGCAGTGCGTTTGCCCTGCTGCCGGCGCAGAACGCCACCGGTAACTGGATCAAGATCGTGCAACGCGTACCGGTGCGCATCCACGTTAACGCCGATGAGTTGGCCAAGCACCCACTGCGCGTGGGCTTGAGCACCGTGGTCAACGTGGACCTGCATGACCAGAGCGGCCCGGTACTGGCGCAACAGCCCCCACAAAAGGCCTCGTTCACCACCAACGTGTATGACCGCCAATTGGCCGAGGCTGACGCCATGATCAACCAGTTGATCCATGACAACAGCACCGCCGCACCCAAGGCTGCGCAACGCTGATGAGCAATAACGCCTCCTTCACGCCACCCAGCCTGTTGATGGCCACTATTGGCCTGTCGCTGGCGACCTTCATGCAGGTGCTCGACACCACCATCGCCAACGTGGCGTTGCCGACCATTTCCGGCAACCTTGGCGTGAGTTCGGAGCAGGGCACCTGGGTCATCACCTCGTTTGCGGTGAGCAACGCCATCGCCTTGCCGCTCACCGGTTGGCTCAGCCGCCGGTTCGGCGAGGTGAAGCTGTTCTTGTGGGCGACCCTGCTGTTTGTGCTGGCGTCGTTCCTCTGTGGTATTTCCACCTCGATGCCGGAGCTGATCGCGTTTCGGGTCATACAAGGCCTGGTGGCCGGGCCGTTGTACCCAATGACCCAGACGCTGTTGATCGCCGTGTACCCGCCGGCGAGGCGAGGCATGGCCCTGGCGCTGTTGGCGATGGTGACGGTGGTGGCGCCGATTGCGGGGCCGATCCTCGGCGGCTGGATCACCGATAGCTACAGCTGGCCGTGGATCTTCTTTATCAACGTGCCCATCGGCATCTTTGCGGTGATGGTGGTGCGTTCACAATTGAAGAAACGCCCGGTGGTCACCAGTTTCCAGCCAATGGACTATGTGGGGCTGTTGAGCCTGATCGTCGGGGTCGGCGCCTTGCAGATCATCCTCGACAAGGGCAACGACCTGGATTGGTTCGAATCCAACTTCATCATCATTGGCGCGGCGATTTCGGTGATTGCCCTGGCGGTGTTTATCATCTGGGAGCTCACCGACAAACACCCGGTGGTCAACCTGCGGCTGTTTGCGTACCGCAACTTTCGCATCGGCACCATCGTGTTGATCCTCGGTTACGCGGGCTTCTTTGGCATCAACCTGATCCTGCCGCAGTGGTTGCAGACCCAGATGGGCTACACCGCCACCTGGGCCGGCCTGGCAGTAGCGCCGATCGGCATCCTGCCGGTGCTGATGTCGCCGTTTGTCGGCAAGTACGCGCACAAGTTCGACCTGCGCCTGCTGGCGGGCCTGGCGTTCCTGGCGATTGGCTTGAGTTGCTTCATGCGGGCGGGCTTCACCAATGAGGTGGACTTCCAGCATATCGCCCTGGTGCAGCTGTTCATGGGTATCGGTGTGGCGCTGTTCTTCATGCCGACCTTGAGCATCCTGATGTCCGACCTGCCGCCGAGCCAGATTGCCGACGGCGCCGGCCTGGCGACTTTCCTGCGGACCCTGGGCGGCAGCTTCGCGGCGTCGCTGACCACCTGGATCTGGATTCGCCGGGCGGACCAGCACCATGCGTACATGAGCGAGAACATGACCACCTACGACTCCGCGACCCGCGACGCCTTGCAGGCGCTGGGCGGGGCAGGGCAGAAGGCCTACACGCAACTGGACCAGATCCTCACCAGCCAGGCGTACATGATGTCCACCGTGGATTACTTCACGTTGCTGGGGTGGATGTTCATGGGATTGATGCTGCTGGTGTGGCTGGCCAAGCCGCCGTTTGGCGCCAAGGCCGGGCCGGAGGCTTCCGGCCACTGATTCGAGGGTGTACGCGATCAAAAATGTGGGAGCGGGCTTGCTCGCTCCCACATTAGATCTCTGTCACATCGGATCGGTAGTGTCTGAAGCTCAGGCACCAGGCAACGCCAGCTGTGGATTGACGAAATCAAACGCCGCCAACTGAAACCCTTGCTCATCCACCTGCAACGCCCAGCCCTGCTTGTCCCAATCCCCCAGCACAATGCGCTTGGCCGCCTGGTCGCCAATCTGCAGCTTGTGAATGGCGGGGCGGTGGGTGTGGCCGTGGACCAGGGTGCGCACGCCAAACTGCTGCATCACGCGGGGCACTTCCTCGGGGGTTACATCGACGATGTCGTTGGCCTTCATGCGCGTCTGCGCACGGCTCTCACTGCGCAGCTTGCGTGCCAGTTTATGGCGCGTGCCCAGCGGCAGGTGCCGCAGGATAAACAACACAATCGGGTTACGCAGGATGCGCCGCAGCTTCATATAGCCGACGTCGCGGGTGCAGAGGCTGTCGCCGTGCATCAGCAGCACGGGCTCGCCATGGAGCTGCACGACACTCGGGTCCTTGAGCAAGGTGGCACCTGCGGCTTTGCAGAACGCCTTGCCGATCAGGAAATCGCGGTTGCCGTGCATGATGAAAATCGGGGTGCCGCTGTCGCTCAGCTCGCGCAGAGCCTTGCAGATCGAACGCTGGAAGGGGGTCATCCCATCGTCGCCAATCCAGGCTTCAAAGAAGTCCCCCAGAATGTACAACCCCTGGGCGCCATGAGCGCGGTGGTGAAGCAGATCCAGAAACGCCCGGGTGATGTCCGGGCGCTCCTCTTCCAGATGCAAATCTGAAATCAGCAATATCACCCAACGATCTCGGCTTTCTCGACGATCACGTCGTCTACCGGAACGTCCTGGTGACCGGCTTTACCGGTGGTCTGCACGCCTTTGATCTTGTCAACGACGTCCTGGCCTTCGGTCACTTTACCGAATACCGCGTAGCCCCAGCCCTGCACGTTCTTGCCGCTGTGGTTCAGGAAGGCATTGTCGGCGACGTTGATGAAGAACTGCGCGGAGGCCGAATGCGGCTCCATGGTACGGGCCATGGCGACGGTGTACTTGTCGTTGGAAAGGCCGTTGTCCGCTTCGTTCTGGATGCTTGGACGCTTGTCTTTCTTTTCTTTCATGCCAGGCTCGAAACCGCCGCCCTGGATCATGAAGTTGCCGATGACACGGTGGAAAACGGTGTTTTCGTAGTGGCCGGCGTTCACGTACTCGATGAAGTTGGCGACGGTGATCGGCGCTTTCTCGGCGTTCAGCTCGATGACGATGTCACCGTGGTTGGTGGTCAGTTTGACTTGAGTCATGTTCACTACTCTTTTCAGGGAATTCGTGGGTTTGGGTGCCTGGGCACCACGACCGGTATGGCGAAACTGCGGCCAAGGGGCGCAGTTTAGCGTGCCCGGCGGGAATTTCGAGGTGGTTTTTTACCGCCTATGCAATAAATGCTGCAGTTTTCGGTGCTGCCCTGTCAGGTGCTTGACAGCATCGGCTATGATATCGCCTTTGTTTTATCTGGCCTCACCCGGCCACGAACCTGTCTGTTCAAGGATCCTATGAGCAAGCCCACTGTCGACCCTACCTCGAATGCCAAGGCCGGACCTGCCGTCCCGGTCAATTTCCTGCGCCCGATCATCCAGGCGGACCTGGATTCGGGCAAGCACACGCAGATCGTCACCCGCTTCCCGCCAGAGCCCAACGGCTACCTGCACATCGGTCACGCCAAGTCGATCTGTGTGAACTTCGGCCTGGCCCAGGAGTTCGGTGGCGTCACGCACCTGCGTTTCGACGACACCAACCCGGCCAAGGAAGACCAGGAATACATCGACGCCATCGAAAGCGACATCAAGTGGCTGGGCTTCGAATGGTCCGGTGAAGTGCGCTATGCCTCGAAGTATTTCGACCAGTTGTTCGACTGGGCCGTCGAGCTGATCAAGGCCGGCAAGGCCTACGTCGACGACCTGACTCCGGAACAGGCCAAGGAATACCGTGGCACTCTGACCGAGCCGGGCAAGAACAGCCCGTTCCGCGATCGTTCGGTAGAAGAGAACCTCGACTGGTTCGCCCGCATGCGCGCCGGTGAGTTCCCGGACGGCGCCCGCGTTCTGCGCGCCAAGATCGACATGGCCTCGCCGAACATGAACCTGCGCGACCCGATCATGTACCGTATCCGCCACGCCCATCACCACCAGACGGGCGACAAGTGGTGCATCTACCCGAACTACGACTTCACCCACGGCCAGTCGGACGCCATCGAAGGCATCACCCACTCCATCTGCACCCTGGAGTTCGAAAGCCACCGTCCGCTGTACGAATGGTTCCTCGACAGCCTGCCGGTACCGGCGCACCCGCGTCAGTACGAGTTCAGCCGCCTGAACCTGAACTACACCATCACCAGCAAGCGCAAGCTCAAGCAACTGGTCGATGAAAAGCACGTACACGGTTGGGACGACCCGCGCATGTCGACGCTGTCGGGCTTCCGCCGCCGTGGCTACACACCGGCGTCGATCCGCAACTTCTGCGACATGGTCGGCACTAACCGTTCCGACGGCGTGGTCGACTTCGGCATGCTCGAATTCAGCATCCGCCAGGACTTGGACGCGAACGCCCCGCGCGCCATGTGCGTGCTGCGTCCGTTGAAAGTCGTGATCACCAACTACCCGGAAGACAAGGTCGACAATCTCGAACTGCCGCGTCATCCGCAGAAAGAAGAACTCGGTGTGCGCAAGCTGCCGTTCGCCCGTGAGATCTACATCGACCGCGATGACTTCATGGAAGAGCCGCCAAAGGGCTACAAGCGCCTGGAGCCGAACGGCGAAGTGCGCCTGCGCGGCAGCTATGTGATCCGTGCCGACGAAGCGATCAAGGACGCCGATGGCAACATCGTCGAACTGCGTTGCTCCTACGACCCGGAAACGCTGGGCAAGAACCCTGAAGGCCGCAAGGTCAAGGGCGTGATCCACTGGGTGCCAGCCGCGGCGAGCATCGAGTGCGAAGTGCGTTTGTACGATCGCCTGTTCCGCTCGCCGAACCCAGAAAAGGCCGAAGACAGCGCCAGCTTCCTCGACAACATCAACCCTGACTCCCTGCAAGTACTCACTGGTTGTCGTGCCGAGCCATCGCTTGGCGACGCACAGCCGGAAGACCGTTTCCAGTTCGAGCGCGAAGGTTACTTCTGCGCGGATATCAAGGACTCGAAACCAGGTCAGCCGGTATTCAACCGTACCGTGACCTTGCGTGATTCGTGGGGCCAGTGATTCTCTAAGGAAGCCGTTGTGCTAACGATCTACAACACACTCAGCAAGACCAAAGAAGTCTTCAAGCCGCTGGATGGCAACAAGGTGCGCATGTACGTGTGCGGCATGACCGTGTACGACTACTGCCACATCGGCCACGGCCGCAGCATGGTTGCCTTCGACCTGGTGACCCGCTGGTTGCGTTTCAGCGGCTATGACTTGACCTATGTGCGCAACATCACCGACATCGACGACAAGATCATCAACCGCGCCAATGAAAACGGCGAGTCGTTCGACGCGCTGACCGAGCGCATGATCGCCGCGATGCACGAGGACGAGGCCCGCCTCAATATCCTCAAGCCGGACATGGAACCGCGTGCCACGGACCACATCCCTGGCATGCACGCGATGATCCAGACCCTGATCGACAAGGGTTACGCCTACGCCCCAGGCAACGGCGACGTGTACTACCGCGTCGCCAAGTTCATGGGCTACGGCAAGCTGTCGCGCAAGAAAATCGAAGACCTGCGCATCGGTGCACGTATCGAAGTCGACGAAGCCAAGCAGGACCCGCTCGACTTCGTGCTGTGGAAAGCTACCAAGCCGGGCGAGCCAAGCTGGGAATCGCCATGGGGCGCCGGGCGTCCGGGCTGGCACATCGAATGCTCGGTGATGTCCACCTGCTGCCTGGGTGACACCTTCGACATTCATGGCGGCGGCAGCGACCTGGAGTTCCCGCACCACGAAAACGAAATCGCCCAGAGCGAGGCCGCCACCGGCAAGACTTACGCCAACGCCTGGATGCACTGCGGCATGATCCGCATCAATGGCGAGAAGATGTCCAAGTCCTTGAACAACTTCTTCACCATTCGCGACGTGCTGGCGAAGTACCATCCGGAAGTCGTGCGTTACCTGCTGGTGTCGAGCCACTACCGCAGCGCCATCAACTACTCGGAAGACAACCTCAAGGACGCCAAAGGCGCCCTGGAGCGTTTCTACCACGCGTTGAAAGGCCTGCCCGCCGTGGCACCGGCCGGCGGCGAAGCCTTCGTCGCACGGTTTACCGAAGTCATGAACGACGACTTCGGTACACCGGAAGCCTGCGCGGTGCTGTTCGAGATGGTGCGCGAGATCAACCGTTTGCGTGAGAGCGATCTCGACGCCGCGGCCGGCCTGGCGGCGCGCCTGAAAGAACTGGCCAGCGTGCTTGGGGTTCTGCAAATGAAGCCTGAAGATTTCCTGCAAGCCGGCGCCGAAGGGCGTGTGGATGCGGCTGAAGTGGATGCGTTGATCCAGGCGCGTCTGGCTGCGCGTGCCAATAAAGACTGGGCGGAATCCGACCGTATCCGTGACCAACTGACCGCGATGGGTGTGGTGTTGGAAGACGGGAAGGGCGGGACGACGTGGCGGTTGGCTGATCAGGCCTGATCGGTAAACGCTGAACGAAAAACGCCCCGACTGGTTCGGGGCGTTTTTTATTTTGCGTCTGAAAGTTTTTCAACCGACGAGTCCATAGTAGTTATGTTTTTTGCTCTGGCGCGAGAACACCTCTACCGTCGATAAATGATGGCTGCATGATATTGCAAGCCACAAACTTAAGGTGATAGGATCCAATCTTCCTGGCGACAGGCTGCCCGTCAGCGTGTCCCTCATCGCGTCACTATGTGATCTCTGGGTTGCCCGAATGTACACGTTATGTGTCATCGGTTTCCTTGTTGGTTGTAAAGCCATGCGCTAAGCGCTCGGTAAGCCAGGAATTCAGATGAGGTACGTAATCATGAAGAAATTCGATTACAGCCAAGCTCGAAAGCGTGTTGAGTTTGCTACCGCGGTCATCACTTTAGCTACGGCTATTGTGGAGTTCGCGAATGCAGTTCTGCCGCTTTTGGGCGTGGCTTTTAACTATTCTGAGCAGTTAGCTGATGCAAAACTCTCATAAATGGGTCAGTAGATTTAAGCTAAGATCCAAAACTTGAGTCTATGTCCCGACACCTGATACTTTGCGGGAAGGTAGGTTTTTAAAAAAGCTTATAGAGCTTAAGTGGTCCCCTCCAAGTAACTATTACCATCTAAAGCCGGGTGGTCATGTTGATGCAATTAAATATCATCTGGATGGAAGGTTTTTTATTCGTGCGGATCTAAAGAAATTTTTTAATAGTATTAATAGAAGTCGAATAACTCGTGAGTTAAAGCCTTATTTTGGTTATGACAAAGCTAGAGAAATTGCCATGGAGTCAACGGTGTCGATACCTGTTGAATCAGGGCAAGTGTTCGCACTTCCATTTGGCTTTGTGCAATCAACAATTATAGCCTCTTTATGTCTTCATAAGAGCGCGTTGGGTAAAGTACTACAGAAACTAAATAAAATCGAAGGTGTGAAAGTCAGTGTTTACGTAGACGATATTATTGTGTCTTCCCAATGCCTCGAAAAAGCTCATGCTGCGCTCGAAATGATACTGGGTAGTGCGGATAGATCCGGTCTGGTATTGAATGTTGATAAGCTGAAGGGGCCGTCAGAAGCCATAACGGCGTTCAATATCGACCTGTCTCCCAACTCGGTTTCGATAAATCAGCTTCGATTTAACGAGTTGCTATCGGATTATAGGGGGGCAGACAGCAGATACAAAAAGTGTGGGATTTGGGGGTATGTTAATTCGGTTAACTCTGCGCAAGCTGCGAGCTTGTGATATTCGAAAATCTAAAGGGCGGATCTAAAAATTTGATTTAGGCGCGCCCTATGTTTAACGCTATCTATCAAAATCGGTATTGTGTCGAGCTAAAGTTGTGTCGACCAACAGTTTTACTCCCTCCAGCATCCGGCAAATCCCTAGTGCCACGCTGCGAGGACTCCCGTCGATTTCAAACGCCAAATGGCTTGCCAGCGCTTGAACCGATGCAAGATCTTCCGACGCGTTGATCAGTAGCGTCTCGACGTCTAATCCTTCACGGACGGTAAACAAGCCATGATCCTCAGCAGATGGGGCTGGCTTTTCAGACGGGTTCAGGTAGTGATTTATTGCTCGATGAGCCGCAGTATGAAACGCGGCTGAGTCTGACGGCGGATTTGGACTGTCTTTGATCATGACGAAGCTCCTAGAGTATTGGAGTCACCACCCATCGCTGCGAAACGATAATCGGGTGGCAGCTGTACGCAGGTTCGCAGACCGGGACTCTAGGCACCCGGCATACCCGAAGGTATCCCGCGCACAGCCGCCATAACATCAGGCATAAAAAAGCGCCCTCGGTGTTGAGGTGAACGCTGTGCGTCTAGAGTTTAACCGGGCTGCGAAACCCGGTCGCTGAGTTTTCAGCGACCACCGAAGATTAGGTGGTCATTTTCCGAGCGACACCCCTAAAACGCTGTCGGAAATTTCCTTGCTGCGTTTACCCACCTGAAGTTTGCAATACCTGTGCTAGGTAGGGGGGCCTTGTACTGACTTTATAGGCGTTACTAGCTGCGTCGTTATAGATCGTCTCGTGGTACTTGCCGCCCTTGAAATGCAAAGCGACGCCATCATCGACCGCGTAGGCGGGTCGTATCCCCTCACGCTGAACAAGCTCGACAAACGACGTTTCCCTTCCTGCTTCTGAGCTGAAATGCGGACACAGTGCTCCTGGTAGCAAGCCCAGGCCGTGAACCAGCGCAAATACTCCTCCTGAATCGGAATGCCCGTGCTCGAACCAGCAAATGGCGCCTGCACTGACACCACACAGGACTTTGCCGTTTTCCCAGGCCCTCTTCAGATGGTCCACTACAGCAAATTCGCGCCAGATCGCCAACATGGCGCGGGTATTTCCGCCTGGTACGTAAATAATGTCGGCTTGCTCAAAGAGTGATGATACATGGTTGGCATTGGGGAAGGGTGAAATGAAAAATGCCAGCGTGGTTACACGGCAGCCAACGCTTTCATATTTGGCGGTGAAATCGGAAATCTTGATTCGGTCATCGCCATTGGCGGTGGAGATGTAGAGCACAGTAGGGTGCGTTTTGCCTGATGACGCGACGATGTGTTTATCGATACGCGTCATACGCTGCATGTCTTCGGTGGACTCGCCGCCGATAACAATAATGTGCTTAGTCATCCTGACCTCCTGTCCGTCTTGCGCGATATGAGTGTCTGCCGCCGCTATGAAGATTGCATCACTTGATACCGACTTTGAACAAAACCATTGTCCGACTCATGCGTGCCGATATGGCGAAGCTCAAGTTCTCGACTGATCTGGCTGAAGAGTGGGATCCCTTGCCCGAGTAAAACCGGGATACGCGTAATGATCAGCTCATCGATCAGGCCCGCTTCAAGAAACGCCTGGATCGTTTGGCCTCCGTCGATATAGAGGTGCTTCATGCCGCGCTCGGCTAACGTTGCCACGAGTGAGGTGACGTCTCCTGCCATGACCTCGACCTTGCCCTCCAGGTGCGCAGGGATCTGCAGAGGCTGGTGGGACAGCGCAATGACGGGCGTGCCCTCGTAGGGCCACTCGGGGAAGGACAAGATTTTCTCCAGGGTTTTGCGACCCATTACCAGTGCATCGACCGTGGCGATGAAGCGTTCATAGGTCACGCCGTTCAACTCGGCGGTTTCGTACTCTGGTCGGTGCAACCACTCGATATCACCGTCCGGGCGGGCAATAAAGCCGTCGATGCTGGTTGCGATAAAAACGGAACATTGGGTATCCATGGCGAAAACTCCTTTTAGTGCGCGTGGACGCTAATGTTAATTTAATCCTCGCGTGCAACAACCGGGCGTCTAAGAAACAGTCCTGATGCCCCTTTCCTGTCGTGCGAGGATGTATGCAAAGTTGGGTGATCCGTTACCGTTACGCAATCATTTTCTGGATGTGCTTCGGCGTTTTCCGTACATCCCTGGCCGACTGGAATCCCATTCCCTCTGGCTCCATGCGCCCGACCTTGATGGAGGGCGATGTGGTGTTGGTGAACCGGGTGGCCTACGACCTCAAGCTGCCGCTCACGGACATTTCCCTGGCCAAGCTCGATAACCCCCAACGTGGCGATGTGGTGACGTTTTCATCGCCCAAGGACGGCATGCGCCTGATCAAGCGCATCGTCGGCATACCCGGTGACACCCTGGAAATGAAAGATGAGGTGTTGTGGGTCAACGGCGTGCCTGCCACCTACAGTGACGCGCAGGACATCAGCGAACCCATCCTGCCCGGCCATACGGTGCCAGGAATCAAGCTGAACGAGCGGGCGGCCAACCGTCAGCGCACGGTGCAGTTCATGCCGACGGTGCGGGCAATGCGTAATTTCGGCCCGGTGGTGGTGCCGGCCGACAGCTATTTCATGCTGGGGGACAATCGCGATAACAGCGATGACTCACGGTATATCGGCGTTGTGCCACGCCGGCTGTTGATCGGGCGCGCGCACCATGTGCTGGCGTCGGCAGAAATCATGGATCACTGGATGCCACGCCTGAACAGGTTTGGCGCGCCGATCCTGTAAGGACAAGCCCCCATTACCCCTGTAGGAGCTGGCTTGCCAGCGATGGCGGCGTGTCCAATACAGTGACGGCGACTGACACGCCGCCATCGCAGTTCAGATTGAGCTCATGGTCTGTTCCTTCAAAGGACTGCACCTGGAAAAGGGAAGGGCCTAGCCGCCGGAAACCTGCGAAAGCTGTGTTAGATACGGAGGTGCCGTAGTGACGTCATAAGCACTCTTTTTCGCGTTGTTATGAATCGTCTCGTGGTATCTGCCGTTCTTGAAATGCAGGGCGACGCTATCATCGACCGCGTAGGCGGGCTGTACACCTTTGAGCCGGACAAGCTCAACAAACGAAGTTTCTCTTCCCGCCTCTGAACTGAAATGCGGACACAGCGCTCCAGGCAGAAAACCCAGGCCGGCAATCAGGGCGAACGCTCCCCCTGAATCGGAGTGCCCATACTCAAACCAGCAAATCGCCCCTGCACTGACCCCACACAGGACCTTGCCATTTTTCCATGCCTTTTCCAGAAGGCCCACTGCGCCAAATTCATGCCAGATAGCTAACATGGCGCGAGTATTCCCGCCTGCCACGTAGATGATGTCGGCTTGCTCAAACAACGATGAAACATGATCTGGGCAGGGAAAGGGTGGAATGAAAAATGCCAGCGTGCGCACGCGGCAACCAGCACTCTCATATTTGGCCGTGAAGTCGGCAATCTTTACACGGTCGTCGCCGTTGGCGGTGGAGATATAGAGAACCGTGGGTTGGACCTTGCCGGATGACGCGACGATATGTTCGTCGATGCGGGTCATGCGAGTCATGTCTTCGCTGGACTCGCCGCCTATGACAACGATATTTTTATCCATCGTGTTTTTTAACGCTGTATTAATTGAGATTGCGCACGGAGGAGTAGCGTGCCTAGCGTATCAATTGATTGCGTGGTAAGAGTCAAAATAGGTGAGTCCCAGTCATAGTCTTTGACGACCTTTATCTGGAAGTGGCCTTTTGCATCGAATGAAGGAAACCAACCTACATCGAGTAAGAAACCGTCCGGATACTCCACCTGAAGCATATCCTCCTTCAAGTTGTGTACTTGATCTTCAATCGCGGACTCCTCCAGCAAAGAAAGCTCATCATAGGTGATATTGCCGTGTATGAAGTCTAACGAGATCATTTGGTTAATCTCTTGAATTCTTGCTCAGAAATAGGATGGCCGTGAATGGTTTTTGCGCTTAATTCTATGCGTATCCAACGGCTCGGAGCCCCCTCGCTCGCGCCGATGCTTTCAGCATACTCCATCACTTTCCAAGGTTTGCCATTCGTCGTCATCCTTCCGTTTTTATAGGCTTCTCTCTCCAGGTTTTCAATATCTATCCCTGGCCGGTACTTGGCTGGACCAGATTTTGTCGTCGTCACGATATGTTTCCAAGACACTTTCTTTGAGGGACTGTGCTTATAGCCATGAGGCGTCCATTCAATATCTTCAGGGGAAGGAAGCGGTGGGTGACCTTCGTTGACGTTCGCGTTGCTCGGAGAGCTTTCAGGACTTTTAGCTGGATCACAGTTGCCAGGGCACTTGCTCAGCCCCAGTGGATCCACCCAACCCGTAGGATTAGGTACGTACTGGTAGGCGTTGATCCCACCCGCCAATTTCACCGGGTCTGGCGTGAGGTAACGACCAACATCCGGATTGTAGTAGCGATGGCGGTTGTAATGCAGCCCGCTTTCTTGATCGAAATACTGTCCCTGGAAGCGCAGCGGGTTGTCGACTTTTCCTATGTCGAGACGGCTGATTTCGCCATACGCGCGGTAATGCGCGGACCAGACGATTTCGCCATCCGGGGCGGTGAGTTCCTGCGGGGTGCCGAGGTGGTCGAGTTGGTAGTGGTAGGGCTTGGTTTCCTTTGGGCCGAAGCCTTCCAACAAGGCCAGCGGGCGGAAGCTGTCCGGTTCGTAGAGGTAGCTGCGGTGGCGGTTCGCGTGGTGCTCGGCGATGAGTTTGTCGCCTTGCCAGAAGAACTCAGTCGTGATGCCGTCGACGGTTTTGCTGATACGCCGCCCAAACGCGTCGTAGCGATAGCTCGCGGTTTGGCCGTTGGGCGTCTTAACGCCGATCAGCCGATGCTGGCAGTCGTAACGGTATTCGGTGACGAGTTGATGGCCTTTGCCGCGTCGTTCGCGGATGAGGTTGCCGAAGGCGTCGTAGTCGTAGTGGTGGTCGCCTTGGATCATCAGGCGGTTGCCGGCGACGATGTCGGGGCCGGGGCGGTCTTGCATGAGCAGGTTGCCGGCGGGGTCGTGGCCGAAGCGTTCTTGCTCGTCTTGGGTGTGGTCGGCGCGGGTGAGGCGGCTTAGGGGGTCGTAGTGGTAGCGGTGATCGCCTTTGCGGGTGTCGAGCAGACGGGTGAGGTTGCCGGATTTGTCGTAGTCGTAGTGGCGGCGGTATAGCGGGCCTTCGGCGTCGTTGATGCTCTGGTTGACCAGGCGTCCCTGGTGGTCGTGTTGGTAGTGGCTGAGCAGTTGGCCTTGTTGGCGTTGCTGTTCTTGGCCAGCTTTGTAGAGATGAGATGTAAGGATTTCACCGTTCAGTTCGACGGTGGCGAGGTGACCGCCTTTGTCGTGTTTGAAGGTGAGGCGGTTGTTGTCCGGCAGGCGTAGGTTTTGAAGGTGGCCGCAGGCGTCGTAGCCGTAGCGCAGGGTGCCCCAGCCTTGGTGTTCGGCGGTGAGGCGGTTTTGTGTGTCGTATTCGTAGGCCAACGCCCAGTGGCCGTCCTCGACGCTTAAGAGATTGCCTTGGCGGTCGTAGGCATAATCAACCAGGTTGCCATCAGGCAGGGTTTTTCGTACGAGCCGACCGGCATAATCGCGCTCGTAGCGGGTAACCAGCTGACTGCCGTCATCGCCGTGTTCGGTCTTTTCCTGCAGGTTGCCATTGAGGTCGTAGACGTAAGCCGTGCGCTGACCGTCAAACCCGGTTTCCTGCTGGATCAGGCCGTTGCTGTGGTACTGGAGTCGGTAGGTTTCGCCAACCTCGTTTTCGATCTCGGTCAGCAACAAACGCGCGTTGTCGTAACGGTATTTGACCTGGCTGCCATCAGCGTTGATGCGCCGGCTGATCAGGTGCAGGCCGTTGGCGTATTCGTAGCGGGTGACGTGCCCCAGTTCATCGTGCTCGGCGGTGATTTTTCCGTAGGGGTTGTAGCTGTATTCCCTGAACTCGCCGCCTGGCTGTACAACGCGAATCAACCGACCCACGCTGTCCCACTGATACTGGGTCAGCGTGCCATGCTCATCCTCCCGCGCAATTTGTCGCCCAAGATCGTCATAGCGATAGCGCTTAACGCCGCCATTCGGCAACTGCTCCTCAAGCAACTGACCACGCTCATTCCAAACCAGCCGATGACAGCTGTGATCGGGATACCAAACCTGCGTCAGTTGCCCGCGTTTGTTGTAGCTGTACTCAGTCGAATGGCCGTCAGGATCGGTCCTACGCGTAACGTCGCCCTGGTCATTACGCTCATATTTCCAAACCGCCTTATCCCGCCTTACAACCCGTACGAATCCATTGTCATGCTCGTAGGATGTTGGCTCATCATCCCCAGGAAACACCGCCACCAAACGTCCAGCTTCGTCGTACTGGTAGGCCGTGATCGCGCCCAGCGGATCCTGCTCAACCGTCAGCCGCCCGTTGTCATCGTAGGACTTAAAGTGCTCGGCCCCGTCCGGATCCACCCGTTGCACCAGCCGTGCGCGCTGATCGTGGACATAGACTTCCTGGCTACCATCGGCGTTAAACACCGTGACCTGCCCGTTGTCGTCCCATGCATACCGCGTGTCCATCTGCGAAAAGCTGGCCCAGTGGCGGACACACCGCGCCGCCTTGCCAGCCCGTTCCCACTCCCAGTAGAAACTCGCCCCACCGGCCAAGCCGCGCTCAAGAATGACGTGCTGATCGTCGTACCGATAAACCTCGCTTTCGCCGACAGCGTTAGTCGCTGAAATCAGTCGCCCAAGGTCGTCATAGGCGTAGGAAACAACCGTCTGTTCCGTCACCCAAACATACGGACCCTCGTCCACGATGCGTTGAACTTGGTAGTCCACCGCCACGATCCGGCCCGACGCGTAGCGCAACAACAGCGAGCGCCCCACACCGTTATCGAGCCGCTCAATGCGCCCCAGAAAATCCCGGGCAATACGCAGTCGGTTGTCATACGCGTCGCTGATCGCTGTCAGCACACCGTCGCGGAAGTGGTAGAAACGTGACGCCTGAGCCAGCACCAGTTCATCGGGCAACGACCCTAAATAGATCGCCGCTTCAGCCAGGCTATTGGTGATTGCGGGGCGAGAGATCGACGGCAAGGGCAGGGTGGTCGAGCGGTTTTCATGATCGGTCCACACCACCGAATCACCGGAAACACTCAGCCGATGCGCCAGTGAGTGACTCCAGCCAAACCCCAATCCGCAATCCATTTCCACCGCGCTGGTGCGGTACAACCGGGTCCACTCAAACGGCAACATCCCGTCCAGCGCCCCATCGGTGAGGGTCAGCAGTTCCTCGCCCGTGACCATCGACACCGGGCAGCCGTTAGTGGCGGTCTTGTCGGAAGAGGCGGCAGCATCCCCAGCCGGATTCTTCGCAACAGCCGGCGCATCATCCACATGTTCCTGGCGCACCAACACCGTCCGCTGGGACTTGTTCCGAGCCACCGGTACCGGGTTGGCAATCACCTGATCCCCAGCCTTCAATGGCGCATCCGGAATCGTCTTGATCGTTGTGGCCGGGCTACTGAGCAATATCGGCTTAGCCACCTCCGCGTGGTCATCCACACGAAACTTCCCGAAGTGCCCAGCCATGTGCTCCAACCACCTGCGCGCCCGCTGAGACTTGATGCCACCCAGCACCTTCGAACTCAAACGCACCGCCATCCCCATTCCTGCGGTGGCCAGGCACAGCAACAAATTGATCAATACTTCGGCGCTGACTTCCCCCAGCAACTCGTTCATATAAGGCGGCGGCAACATCCGCATCCAGCTGACCATCGCCGACACATAAATGAACAGCAGCGGCTCATCGCTCAGCACCAACAAGCCCTTCGCTAGGCTTTCGGTACCAAGCTTCAACAGCGTTTCAAATTCTTCCTGGGTCAGGTAATGCAGCAGCTTTTCGGCATACCCCAATGGGTCTAAAAACCACTGAAACATCTGCTTGATGTTTTCCCAGAGTGAATACAACGCTCCACCAAACCCGCGTGCGTACGCCTCCTGCAGCGAGAGATAGCGCTTGAGGAAGTTGGCTTCGGAATAACCTTTCCACAGCGGTTCAAACTTGGTGCTCCATTCCGCACGCAGTCACCCTTCCAACGGTGCGATAACCGCCTGATAAGAGGCGTACAGCGCCTTGAAGTGCTCTTTGGACACGTTGGGGTAGAAACTGACCCGGTACTGTTGGTTGCGATCACATTCCTTGATTTCGAGAATGCCGCTGGGACCGATGGTTTTATGGATGGGCTCCCCGAGTGGGCCACCCTTTGGGTCGATGCGCTGCACCATCACGGGCGTATTGCCAATGGGCACGAATCGAGAGCTCTGGAACATATGCACCAGAGTCAGCGTGCCATCCGCCTGGCAAGTTGCGGTGGTGGTACTGGGAAACAGGGAGCGGTTGATCGGCGCAACCAGCGCCACTTCATCCCCAACCTTGAAGACCTGCTCGATATCCAGCGCCGAAAAGCTGAAAAAGCTCTCAGCCCAGGCGTCGTAGTGATTTAGGCAGCGCTTGAAGTCGCTGATGACGGATTCGACGTCTCGCGTCTTTGAATCCAGGGCGGCCAGTACCAAAAAACCAATGGTTTGGCTGGTCACTTCGATCATGAGGCCGCCCCATTGACCGGGGGCCAAACAAATAATGCCATCTGCAATCCCTCGCACTGTGTATTCAGGCGAGGGACTTTGCAGAGGTCTTCAAGGGCGAAGAATAGAGGTTGTCCGGTGCTGATGTGGGAAGTTTCGGTAAACTGTGCGACCGCCGAAGATAGGGGTTTGACTCCCACCCAATCCTGACTTTAGATGTTTGCCACGACCAAACCCACGATGAAACCAGCGGTGATTAAAATGGATTGTATCTTCTGCAGCATTGTTCAAAAGACCTCCCCAGCGCACATTCTGTGGGAAGACGACCAGCATATGGCGTTTCTCTCGATCTTCCCTAACACCCCCGGTTTCAGCGTGGTAATCCCCAAGCAGCACTACGGCAGCTATGCGTTTGCGCAGTCGGATGAGGTGTTGGCCGGGCTTGCTATCGCCGCGAAGAAGACTGCGCAACAGATCGACCGCGCGTTTCCCGATGTGGCCCGTACGGGGATGATTCTTGAAGGGTATGGAGTGGATCATTTGCATGCGAAGCTGTTTCCCATGCACGGGACGGGCGGGGACAGTACCTTCAAGCCCATCAGCTCCAAGGTGGAGAAGTTCTTCGAAGCCTATGAGGGCTATATCTCGTCCCACGATTTTGTGCGGGCGGATGATGCCGAGCTAGCGGAGTTGGCGGCGCACATCAGATCATTTGTCTAATGCAAAACCAAATGTGGGAGCGGGCTTGCTCGCGAATGCGGTGGGTCAGTCGCTGATGTGCTGACTGAAAAACCGCATTCGCGAGCAAGCCCGCTCCCACATTTTTTACTGTGTTCGCTTGATGAATCAGCGGCGGCTGCTGACTTCGGCCGGCACATCATCACCGGCCATGCGCTTGCGGAACAGTGCAGTGCGGGCCAACAGCAACGTGGTCACTGGCACGGTGATCGACAACAAGATCGGTATCAACCACCCGTGCAACACCGGCCCGGACTTGAGCACCGAAAAATAAATGATCGACGCCAACGCCACACACCACGCCCCCAGCGTCGAAGCCAGTGCCGGCGGGTGCATGCGCTGGAAGAAGTCCTTCATGCGCAACAACCCGATCGCGCCGATCAACGCAAACACACTGCTGAGCACCAGCAGTACCGCGACGACGATTTCCATCCATAACGGCATCATTCAATCACCTCCCCACGCAGCAGGAATTTGGCCAGGGCAAACGAGCCCACGAAGCCGAACAGCGCGATCAACAGCGCCGCTTCAAAGTAGGTGTCACTGGCATAGCGAATGCCCAGCACCAGCATCATCAGCATCGCCAGGATGTACAGGTAGTCCAGCGCCAGTACCCTGTCTTGCGCCGACGGGCCCTTGAACAGGCGGATCAGCGTCAGCACCATGGCCAGGGAGAACAGGAACAGGCTGAACAGGATCGCATTGGAGAGCAGGGCGCTCATTCGAAGATCTCCATCAGGGGCCGTTCGTAGGCCTGTTTGAAGTGGGTGATAAACGTCGCCTCGTCATCCAGATCAAACACGTGCAGCAGCAAAATGCTGCGGTCCAGGGCCAGTTCCGACCAAACGGTGCCTGGGGTCACGCTGGTGATCATCGACAGTACGGCCAGGCCGTTGGGGTCGCGCAGGTCCAGGGGGATCTTGATAAAGCGCGAACGCGGGGGGCGCGAGCCGCAGGTCAGTACGCCCCAGGCCACGTGCAGATTGGAAATAATCACGTCGCGCCCGACCAGGAAAAACAGGCGGATGATCACCCCCGGGCGGCGGATACGGATCGCCAGCGGCCGCAACGGCGCCATCATCAGCGGTGCAAGAACGCCCAACAGCGCGCCCAGCAGCAGGTTGCCGGGGCTGACCGACAGGTTCAGCACCAGCCACAACACCCACAACGCCAGGGACAGCCACGGAGCAGGGAGCAATCGCTTCATGGTTGCACCTCCAGCGCGGCCGCCTGGGCTTCAGGGCTTGGCACTGGACGTGTCGCCATCACGGCCATCACATAGTGTTCCGGGTTATTCAGGCTGACGGCCGTGTCCTGGGTGTAGCGCATCAGCGGCTCGGCCTTGAACGTCAGCAGGATGCTGAGGCCGAGCAGGAAGAAGATCGGCAGGCACTCGTAACGACGCAGCAGTGGCGATGGACGCTCTTCCGGGGTCCAGAAGCGCTGGATGCCCAGGCGCGCGAAGGCGATCAACGACGCCAGGCCGGAAAGAATCAGCAACGCCACCAGGCCCCACGCGGCGGGACGAATCGGCTCGTCAACACTGACGCCCAGGCCCAGCGGATTGACCAGCGCACTCAACAGGCTGAGCTTGCCGATAAACCCGGAAAGCGGCGGCATGCCGATAATCAGCAGGGCGCAGGCGATAAAGCTCAGGCCCAGGAAGGCCATGGTCCAGGGAATCACCTGGCCGACCACGGCTTTCTGCTCGTCATCGAGGTTGACGCCAGGACGCGGATGCAGGGATTCCATGGCCTTGGGCAGCGCATCGATCTCTTCATCCAGCGGCAGGTCGTTGGCCGAGCGTGACCGCTCGATCAGTTCGGCCAGCAGGAACAGTGCGCTCAATGCCAGCGTCGAGCTGACCAGATAAAACAGCGCCCCAGCGGTGAGGCTCGGCTGGGCGAAACCCACGGCCGACAGCAGGATCCCGGCCGACACCAGGATGCTCAAGCTGGCCATGCGCTCCAGCCGCTGCGCCGCCACCATCGCCAGCGCCGCGCAGATGATGGTTGCCATGCCGCCGTATACCAGCCAGTCACCGCCAAACAGCGCCGAGGCACCGGCCTGGCCGGAAAACAGCAGGGTCCACAGGCGCAGCACGGTATACACGCCGACCTTGGTCATGATCGCGAACATCGCCGCCACCGGCGCACTCGCCGAGGAGTAGGCGGGGGCCAGCCAGAAGTTCAGCGGCCACATGCCGGCCTTGGCCAGGAATGCGGTCGCGAGGATGGCCGCACCGGCGTGCAACAGGCCGCGATCCGCCTCGGGCACCAGCGGGATTTTCAGCGCCAGGTCGGCGAAGTTCAGCGTACCGGTAACACCGTAAATCATCGCCGCGCCAATCAGGAACAGTGACGAGGCCAGCAGGTTGATCGCGATGTAATGCAGCCCCGAGGACACCCGCGCACGCCCGGAACCGTGCAGCATCAAGCCATAGGACGCCGCCAGCAGCACCTCGAAGAACACGAAGAGGTTGAACAGGTCGGCGGTGAGAAAGGCTCCGTACAGGCCCATCATCTGCACCTGGAACAACGCGTGGAAGCTGGTGCCCGCGCGGTCCCAGCGGGCCATGGCGAACAGTAGCGCGCTCACGCCGATGATCCCGGTGAGCACCAGCATCAGCGCCGACAATTGGTCGACCACCAGCACGATGCCAAACGGCACTTGCCAGTTGCCCGGCAGGTACACGCCGATCGAGCCGGGGCCGCCTTTTTGCGTCCAGTACAGCAGCAGGATGGCGATGCCCAGGCCGATCATGCTGGAGAACAGGTTGATACGCGCTTTCAGTGGCCGGTGCTTCTCGCCGAGCATCAGCATCAGGGCTGCGGTGAGCAACGGCAGCAGGATCGGCGCGACGATCAGTTGATTCATCCACGTCATTCCTTGGGCTCCCGGCCGTCCACATGGTCAGTGCCGGTCAGGCCCCGGGACGCCAGCAACACCACCAGGAACAGTGCGGTCATGGCGAAGCTGATCACAATGGCCGTGAGCACCAGCGCCTGGGGCAGTGGATCGGTGTAGTTGAGCAAGTCTTGCGGCACGCCGTCCTTGATGATCGGCTCCTTGCCGATAAACAGGCTGCCCATGCTGAAAATGAACAGGTTGACCCCGTATGACAGCAGGCACAGGCCCATCACTACCTGGAACGTCCGTGGCCGCAGGATCAGCCAGACGCCGGAGGCGGCCAGGACCCCAATGGCAATTGCGATGACTTCTTCCATCAGGCGGCTCCTTCCGTTGCGGCAACCACTTTGGCCTGGTTGCTCGGTTTATGGGCCCGCACGGACTGGTGACCGAGGGCGGTAAGCATCAGCAACGTCGAACCGACGACCATGGCGTACACGCCGACGTCGAAGAACAAGGCGCTGGCGACATGGATGTCGCCCAGCACCGGCAGGCTGAAATGCCAGGTATGGGTGGTCAGGAACGGATACCCGGCAAACAATGCACCGAGCCCGGTCAGCGTCGCCGAGAACAGGCCAAAGCCCATCCAGTGCATCGGTCGCAGGCTCATCTGCGCCTCGACCCACTGCGTGCCGGCAACCATGTATTGCAGGATAAACGCGACCGACATCACCAGGCCGGCGACAAACCCGCCGCCCGGTTGGTTGTGGCCGCGCATGAACAGGTAGAACGACACCACCAGCGCTATCGGCAGCAGCAGGCGCACCAGCACCGCCGGCACCATCATGAAGCCCAGGGCGGTGTCGCTGGCCTGGCGCGGGTTGACCAGGTCGGTGGCCACGTCCGGCGCCAACTGGCGCTGTTGCGCGGGCAGTTGCATGCTTTCCTTGGATGGGCGGAAGCGCCGCAGCAGGGCGTAGACCGTCAGCGCCACGGCGCCAAGCACGGTGATCTCGCCCAGGGTGTCGAAGCCACGGAAATCCACCAGCATCACGTTCACCACATTGCTGCCGCCGCCTTCGGGCAGGGCGCGGCTTAAATAGAACGAGGAAATGTCGTTGGGTGTCTGGCGGGTCAGCATCGCGTAGGACAGCAGCGCCATGCCGCCACCCACCACCGTGGACAACAGGAAGTCACGCAAGCGACGGATGCGAGCCTTGCGCAGCGAGCTGGGCAGTGGCGAGACTTCTTCGATCCGCCGTGGCAGCCAACGCAGGCCCAGCAGGATCAGCACGGTGGTCACCACTTCGACCACCAGTTGGGTCAGCGCCAGGTCCGGCGCCGAGAACCACACAAAGGTGATGCAGGTCATCAGGCCGCACACGCTGACCATGGTCAGGGCTGCCAACCGGTGATACTTGGCTTGCCAGGCGGCGCCGAGGGCACAGGCAATCGCCAGCAGCCACAGGGTCACGAACACGATGGAACCGGGGATCTTCGGTCGGTCGCCCCAGCTGAGGCCGCTGTTGAGCATCGGGATCATGCCGCCGATCACCGCCACCAATACCAGCAGGAACAGTTGCGTCTGCAGGCGCTTGGTGCTGATGCGTTTCTCGATCTTGCGCACACCGCGCATCATCACTACCAGGCTGCGCTCGAAACCGCGCTTGCCGTTGAAGTAGCTGATCACCGGCGGGTATTTGAAGCGGCCACGCTTGAGTTGCTTGCGCAACAGCAGGTACAGCACCACGCCGCCGGACATGGCCACCAGGCTCATGATCATCGGCGCGTTCCAGCCGTGCCAGATCGCCAGGCTGTACTCCGGCAGCACACCGCCCACTACCGGCAGCGCGGCGGCGGCGAGGATCGAGCCGACCACCTGGGCCGGGAAGATGCCCACCAGCAGGCAGGTGAACACCAGCAGCTCGACCGGCGCACGCATCCAGCGCGGCGGTTCGTGGGGCGTGTGCGGCAGGTTGGTTGCGGTAGGGCCGAAGAACACGTCGACGGTGAAGCGCAGTGCGTAGGCCACGCTGAACGTACCGGCGATGGTCGCGATCAACGGCAGGGCGAACTCCACCCAGGCGGTCGAGGTGATGAACACGGTTTCGGCGAAGAACATCTCTTTGGACAGGAAGCCGTTGAGCAACGGTACGCCCGCCATGGACGCACTGGCCACCATCGCCAGGGTCGCGGTAAACGGGATCAAACGCACCAGCCCGCTGAGCTTGCGGATATCCCGCGTGCCGCTTTCGTGGTCGATGATGCCTGCGGCCATGAACAGCGAGGCCTTGAATGTGGCGTGGTTAAGGATATGGAATACGGCTGCGACGGCAGCCAGCGGGCTGTTCAGGCCAAGCAATAAGGTGATCAGCCCGAGGTGGCTGATGGTGGAGTAGGCCAGCAGGCCCTTGAGATCATTCTGGAACATGGCGCAGTAAGCGCCGAGGAGGAGGGTGAGAGCGCCGGCACCGCCGACGATCCAGAACCATTCTTCGCTACCGGACAGCGACGGCCACAGGCGGGCCAGCAGGAACACGCCGGCCTTCACCATCGTCGCCGAATGCAGGTACGCCGACACCGGCGTGGGCGCCGCCATCGCGTGGGGCAGCCAGAAGTGGAAGGGGAACTGGGCGCTTTTGCTCAAGGCGCCGATCAGTACCAGGGCCAGCATGACCGGGTACAGCGCGTGCGCGCGAATCTGATCGCCCGCTGCCAGCACCCGATCCAGGTCGTAGCTGCCGACGATATGCCCCAGCAACATCACGCCCGCCAGCAGGCACAAGCCGCCCGCACCGGTAACCATCAACGCCATATAGGCGCCACGCCGTGCATCGGCGCGGTGGTGCCAGTAGCCGATCAGCAGGAACGAGAACAGGCTGGTCAGTTCCCAGAAGAACACGATCTGGACCAGGTTGCCGGAGATCACCAGCCCGAGCATGGCGCCCATGAAGGCCAGGAAAAACGCGAAGAAGCGCGGCACCGGGTCATCCGGCGACATGTAGTAGCGCGCATACAGCGACACCAGTGTGCCGATACCCAGCACCAGCATCGAGAACAGCCAGGCAAACCCGTCCATGCGCAACACGAAGTTCAGCCCAAGGCTGGGCAACCACATGAATTCTTCGCGGATCACGCCACCGTGGGCGATCTGGGGGTAGAGCAGGGCGACTTGAACGGTACCGACCAGGGCCACAAGGCCAGCCAGCAGGGATTCGGTGTTACGTGCATTGTGCGGCAGCAAGGCCGCCAGACAGCTGCCAATAAACGGCAGAAGCAGTAGAACTATCAGGGACATAGGCTTCTAATCTGCGGGAGTTTGGGATGCATCATACGTGCCGCTTTAACGATCACCAAACGGCAACATGTGGCAGGATCCTACAAGATAGGTCGAAACTGCTCATTTGGCCTTGTTTAAAGTGACCGCATTCCTACGGGCGACACCGCTCCCTGTGGGAGTCGGGCTTGCCCGCGATGGCAATCTGACAGCCACCGCAAGCATTCGGACCCTATCCCTGCTGTTCCTGTTCCCGCTCATCGCGCAATTCGAGGGCCTTCTGCCCCTTGGTCTTCATCTCACTGACAATCACCGCCGCCACAATCAACGCCGCCCCCAGCATCGCAATCGGCGGAAAACGCTCCCCCGCGATCCGCCCCACCACGCCGGCCCACACCGGCTCGCCGGCATAGATCAACGTGGCGCGGGTGGGCGAAACACTTTGCTGCGCCCAGTTCATCGCCACTTGGATCACCGCACTGGTCAAGCCCAGGCCCACTGCACTGAATAGCAATAACCATGAAAACCCCGGCAGCGCCTCGCCCATCGGCACCACCATCAGGAACGACAACAACGACGCCGTGGCCAGTTGCACCACGGTCACCCGGCGCACATCCACCTGCCCGGCAAATGCGCTGATCAGGATGATCTCTGCCGCGATCGCGACCGCGCCGATCAACGTGGCGATTTCACCGGGGCTGAAATTCAACGAAGCGCCCGCCGGCCCCGTCAGCAGCATCAACCCGGTGAACGCCAGCATGATACCGATGCTCGGCATCAACCCCGGGCGCCGGCCCAGCACCAGCCACTGCAGCAATGGCACGAAGGGCACATAGAGCGCGGTGATAAACGCCGACTGGCTGCTCAGGATCGTCTGCAGGCCGATGGTCTGCAACCCGTAGCCAAACATGATCGCCACGCCGATAAACACCCCGGCCTTCAACTCGAACAGGGTCAGGTCGCGCAGGGTGCGCAAGGAAAAGAACCCCACCACGATGGCCGCCGCCGCAAACCGCAGGCCGACGAAAAACATCGGGCCACTGACGGTCATCGCATGCTGCACCAGCAAAAAGGTGCCGCCCCAGATCATGGTGATCACCACCAGGATGCATTCGGCTTTGCTGAAACGGTTGAAACGCGAAGGGGAGTTCGGGGTGGTCATGGCGGCTCGGTCTTGCAAGGGAAAGGCACGGACCGCACAATGCGCCGCACGCTGGGCAGTATACTGCGCACACCCACCCATTGAGCAATATAGTGCACAAAGAAAATTCACACCGGGCCTCGGTCCTGCAGCACGTCAGCCAGAATGTCCGGCGCCTGCGCCATGCCGCCGACCTGAGCCAGACCGCGCTCTCGGAAAAATCCGGGGTCAGCCGGCGCATGCTGGTGGCCATCGAGGCGGGCGAAAAGAACGTCAGCCTGTCCACCCTCGACCGTGTTGCCGAAGCGCTGGACGTGGCGTTCAGCGACCTGATCCAGGCCCCGGATGCGCCTGACCACAGCCGTATCAACGAACTGGCCTGGGCGGGTGAAATTCCTGGGAGCAAGGCGGTGCTGTTGGCCAAGGCCACGGCGCGGCGTGAGGTCGAGTTGTGGGAAATGCAACTGGAGCCGGGCGATCGCTACAGTCCCGATCCCGACCCGGATGGCTGGAGCGTGCAGCTATTTGTATTCGAAGGCTGCCTCACATTGCTGGTGGGCGAGGAAGAAAAGCACGTTGCCGCCGGTGAGTTTTATATGTTCGCCAGCCGACACGTCCATGGCTATCGCAATGATGGCGACGTGGCTGTGCGGTTTGTGCGCAACGTGGTGATCTAACTGTTCACCCGGCAACAGTGGATGGACACTTTGCTGGTTTGAACGACGCGCTACTGCGCTTAACTGCCCGCAACACGCTGATTTTATTGGCGATTAGATTCAGGCACGACTCCTGCAATCACTCCAGTATCCCCTCGGAGCCTGGAGTCGGCCCATGTCAGCCCACCCTCAACACCCTGCCCATGTCATCCGCTCGGACGCGGAAGCCATCGAGGTCGCCACGCGCCTGGCTGCACGTTTTGCCGTCGACGCCAGCGCGCGCGACCGTGAGCGTCGCCTGCCGGTGGCCGAACTCGACGAGTTTTCTGCCAGCGGCTTGTGGGGCATCACCATTCCCAAAGCGTACGGTGGCGCCGGAGTGTCCTATGTGACGGTCGCCGAGGTGATCAAATTGATCTCCGCCGCCGACCCGTCCCTGGGGCAGATCCCACAGAACCATCTGGGCGTGGTGGATATCCTGCTGCAAACGGCCACAGAGGCACAAAAGCAGCACTACTTCGGCAAAGTCCTCCAAGGCTACCGTTTCGGCAACGCGTTCTCCGAAGCCAAGAGCAAGAACGCCGGCACCTTCGACACGCAGATTCGCTTCCACGGCGACACCGTGCAAATCAACGGCGAGAAGTTCTACTGCACCGGCGCGCTGTTCGCCCATATTGTGCCTACGGTCGGCAATAACGAACACGGCCAGGCGTTTATCGCCTTCGTCGAACGCAATGCCCAAGGCTTGCAGGTGATCGACAGCTGGGACGGCTTTGGCCAGCGCACCACCGCCAGTGGCGGCGTGACCCTCGACGGCGTGACCGTGCCCGTGAGCGCGGTGATTCCAGCCCACTTGGCCTTCGACCAGCCCACGGCCAATGGCCCGATCTCGCAGATCATCCAGGCCGCCGTCGACACCGGCATCGCCCTCGGCGCGCTGGAGCAGGCGAAGCACTACGCGCGCCAAGCGCGACCCTGGATCGACAGCCAGCAGGATCACGGCTGGCAGGACCCGTTCACCATCGCCGCCATCGGCGACCTGGAGTGGCGCGTGCACGGCACCGAAGCCATTCTCGCCAAGGCCGGCCTGGCGGTGGACCGCGCCCTCGCTGAACCGAGTGAAGACAGCGTGGCCCATGCCTCGTTGGTGGTCGCCCAGGCCAAAGTGCTGTCCGCCGAAACCGCCTTGCTCGCCAGCAGCAAACTCTTCGAACTGGCCGGCACCCGCTCTGTCACCGGCAAGCACAACCTCGACCGCTTCTGGCGCAACGCACGCACCCACACCCTGCACGACCCGGCCCGCTGGAAATACCACCTGATCGGCAACTTCGTGCTCAACGGCGTGAAGCCCGCGCGCCACGCCTGGAACTAAGGAGCTTAACCATGACTGCACTGAGCCTTGCGCGCCAACTATTGGACAGCACCCGTCGGCATGTCGAGAAAAGCGATGACCCCTACGTGATCAGCCGCTTTGGCGACTTACAGATTCGCGTCGATGTCGCCGCTGCCCTGTTGGAACGCGCCGAAACCCATCCCAGCCCGGTGGCCGCCACCGAAGCGCAAATTGCCGCCGCCGAAGCCCTGATCGCCGCGAGCAACGCCGAATTCGAATTGACCGGCCAACGCACCGCACTGCCGTCGACCCTCGACGACCCCCTGCGCTGGAAATACCAGGTTGTCGGCAACTACCACCTCAACGGAGTGCTTTGATGTCCCGTGAAATCCGCTTGAATGCCTTCGACATGAATTGTGTCGGCCACCAATCGCCCGGCCTGTGGGCGCACCCGCGTGACCGTTCGTGGCAGTACAAGGACCTGGAATATTGGACCGACCTGGCGAAAATTCTCGAACGCGGCAAGTTCGACGGCCTGTTTATTGCTGACGTGCTCGGTATCTATGATGTGTACAACGGCAACGGCGACGCGGCGATTCGCCAGGCGGCGCAGGTGCCGGTCAATGACCCGCTGTCGCTGATTGCGCCGATGGCGCTGGTCACCGAGCATCTGGGTTTTGGCCTCACCGCTTCGTTGTCCTTTGAGCATCCGTACCCGTTCGCCCGCCGTCTCTCCACCCTCGACCACCTGACCAAGGGGCGCATCGGCTGGAACATTGTCACCTCCTACCTGGAAAGCGGCGCCAAGAATCTCGGGCAGAAAGCCCAGACCGAACACGACGCGCGCTACGACTACGCCGAAGAATACCTGGAGGTTTGCTACAAACTCTGGGAAGGCAGTTGGGAGGAGGGCGCCGTGCTACGTGACCGTGAGCGTCGGATTTTCAGCGACCCGAGCAAGATCCACGAAATCCGCCATGTCGGCAAACACTTCCAGGTGCCCGGCATTCACCTCTGCGAGCCGTCACCGCAGCGCACGCCGGTGCTCTACCAGGCCGGTGCGTCTAGCCGTGGCAAGCAGTTCGCCGCCGAACAGGCCGAGTGCGTATTCGTCGCCGCGCCCTCCAAGGTGCTGCTGAAAAAGACCGTCGCTGACATCCGCCGGCGTGCCGCCGAAGCCGGGCGGGATCCGAAGAAGATCCTGATCTTCAACTTGCAGACGGTGATCGTCGGTGAGACCGACGCCAGGGCCAAGGCCAAGTTTGACGAATACAAATCCTACGTCAGCTACGAAGGCGCGATGGCGCTGATCTCTGGCTGGACCGGCATCGACTTCAGCCAGTTCAAGCCCGATGAACCGCTCAAGCACGTGCACACCAACGCGATTCAATCGGCGGTGGAAGCCTTCTCCACGGCGGACCCGAACAAGGTCTGGACGCCAAACGAACTGGCTGACTGGGTCGGCATCGGCGGCTTTGGCCCGCTGTTTGTCGGCGGCCCGGAAACCGTGGCAGACCTGTTGCAGGAGTGGGTCGAAGAAACCGATGTCGACGGCTTCAACCTGGCCTATGCGCTGACCCACGAAACCTTCATCGACGCCGTGGACCTGCTGGTGCCGGAGTTGCAGAAGCGTGGCGTGTACAAGACTGAGTATGCCCAAGGCACGCTGCGCGAGAAGTTGTTTGGCGATGGCGCGCGGTTGGGCGCCAATCACCCCGGCGCCGGCTATCGCGACCTCAAGGCCAACTCAATCTAACCCTGTAGGAGCCGGCTTGCCGGCGATGGCGCCCTCAAGATCGCTATCGCCGGCAAGCCGGCTCCTACAGAGATTAGGGTTTTCAAATATCCCGGCCAGCGGACCACCGCACGCACACCACCCAATAGGAGCAAAACCCCCTATGAGCGTGCACGAACTCAAACGTCCGCTGGCCCTGGAATGGCCCGCCGAACTGCTCGGCAACCTGCCCAAGGCGCTGGAACAACTGCAGCACTGGGCGCAGATCACGCCGCTGCACATCGCCCTGCGCCACAAGCGCCAGGGGCAGTGGTACGCGTGGCGCTGGATCGATGCATTGCGTGACGTCGAGCGCCTGGCCGATGGCTTGCGCCAGCAAGGTTTCAGCGAGCACTCGCGGCTGGCCTTGAGCGGTGCGTTCGAGCCGAACCTGTTGTTGCTGGCGCTGGCGGCGCAATCCATCGGCGGGCAGGTCCTGACCCTGGCTGACGACCTGGAACCCGAGGCGCTCCAACAGCACCTGTGGCGCATTCGCCCCACCCATTCCTATGTGCAGAGCCGCCAGAACGTGCGGCATTGGCAGTCGGCCAATCTGATGGACTTCGCCCAATTGCTCGGTCCGTTGGCGCCCGCGCAACACCTCGCACGTTGGTGGCATCCCACGGCGGAGACCGTGCTGTGGAGCGAAGAGGGCACCCATTGGCAGGGTGGCCTGGCGGTGGTCCTGGAGCAGTGGCTGAACAGCGGCCATGGCCTGGCCTTCCCGGAAAGCCTGGCGTCGGCGCGACGTGACCGCAGTGAAGTCGCCCCCACCGGCCTGCTGCTGTCGCCCGCACGTCTGCAGCACTTGGCCGACGAGATCGAGAGCCGCCTGGCGCCCCACGGCACCTGGCGCCGTCGCCTCTGCGACTGGGCCATCGCCCATCCGCAAAGCGGCCTGCGTCGCCTGCTGAAAAACCGCGTGCGCAAACTCCTGGGTTTCCAGCGTCTGGCGTATATCTGGCAACCCGTCAAATCCACCCCTTCGCCGGCGTGGCTGGCGGAATTCAAGCGGGACATCGCATGAGCCAGGCCATTCTCCAAGTGCGGGATATTTCGCTGTCGTTCAAGGGCGTCAAGGCGATCAATGCCTTGTCCTTCGAGGTGGCGCGCGGCGAAATCTGCGCGCTGATCGGCCCCAATGGTGCGGGTAAAAGCTCGTTGCTCAACGTGCTCAATGGCGTGTATCGCTTCGATGCTGGCGAGATTGTCTTCGAAGACCAGCACTTCCACCGCATCGACCCCTTGGGTGCCGCGCGCCGGGGCATTGGCCGCACTTTCCAGAACAACGCGCTGTTCAAGAAGATGAGCGTGCTCGACAACCTTCTCACCGGCCTGTCGCGCCACATGCGCAGCAGCGTTATAGAGCAGGCCCTGGGCTTGCCCCGCGCACGCCGAGAAGCCGAGGCATTCCGGTTGCGGGCCCAGGGCATTCTTGAATTCCTGGAGCTGCAAGCCCATCGCGATGTGTTGGTGGGCAACCTGTCCTACGGCCTGCAAAAGCGCGTGGAACTCGGCCGGGCGTTGATCGCCGGGCCGAGCCTGTTGCTGCTGGACGAGCCCATGGCCGGCATGAACGCCGAGGAAAAACAGGAAATGGCGCGCTTCGTCGCTGATGTAAACCGCGACCTCGGCACCACCGTGGTGTTGATCGAACACGACATGGGCGTGGTGATGGGCCTGTCCGACCATGTGGTGGTGCTCGATTACGGGCGCAAGGTCGGCGATGGCACGCCAGCCGACGTGCAGGCCAACCCCGAGGTGATCGCGGCCTACCTGGGAGTTGTAAACCCATGACGTTCTTCTTCGAAACCCTGCTCGGCGGCCTGCTCGCCGGCACCATGTATTCGTTGGTCGCCATCGGCTTCGTGCTGATCTACAAGGCCAGTGGTGTGTTCAATTTCGCCCAGGGCTCGATGCTGCTGTTTGCGGCGCTGACCTTTGTCAGCCTGCATGACCAAGGCGTGCCGTTTGCCCCGGCGCTGCTGCTGACCGTGATCGTGATGATCGTCGGCGCCTTGCTTATCGAGCGGCTGGTGCTGCGGCCGCTGGTGAACCGTTCGCAGATCACCTTGTTCATGGCCACGTTGGGCCTGTCGTTCATTATCGAAGGCCTGGCCCAGGGCTTGATGGGCTCCCAGGTGCGCGCCCTCGACCTGGGCATCGACGACGTACCGTTGTTCGTTGGCCCGCTGATGCTCAGCCAGTTCGACCTGATCGCTGCCGCCGCTGCCGTGGTGCTGGTGACAGTGCTGGCGCTGCTGTTCAACAAAACTCGCATCGGCGTGTCGCTGCGTGCGGTGGCGGATGACACCACGGCGGCGCTGTCCATCGGCATCAACCTCAACCGCATCTGGCAGATCGTCTGGGCGGTGGCGGGCATCGTCGGGCTGGTGGCGGGCCTGCTGTGGGGCGCGCGCCAGGGCGTGCAATTCTCCTTGTCGCTGGTGGTGCTCAAGGCCTTGCCGGTGTTGATCATCGGCGGCTTTACCTCGATTGGCGGGGCGATAGTCGGCGGGCTGATCGTCGGCGCGGCGGAGAACCTCGCCGAGGTCTACATCGGCCCGTTGATTGGCGGCGGCATCACGCCGTGGTTCGCCTACGTATTGGCCCTGGCCTTCCTGTATATCCGTCCCGCCGGCCTGTTCGGCGAGCGCGCCATCGAGCGAGTCTGAAACCATGTCGATCCCCGTTGCTCAAGACACCGCGCCGTTGTTGCTGATTCAGCGGCGCATCCCCTGGGCCCTCAGCGGCCTGTTGGCGCTGGCCTTCATCGTGGTGCCGCTGTGGGGCAATGACTACTGGCTGAACGCGATCCTGATCCCGTTCCTGGTGCTGTCGCTGGCCGGGCTGGGCCTGAACCTGCTCACCGGCTACACCGGCCAGACCTCGGTGGGGGCGGCCGGCTTCATGGCCGTCGGCGCATTTGCCACCTACGGATTTTTACTGCGCCTGCCGGAGCTGGGGTTGCCGGTGGCGCTGCTCGGTGGTGGCATCATCAGCGCCTTGGTCGGCCTGCTGTTTGGCCTGCCGAGTTCGAGGATCAAGGGCTTCTACCTGATGGTCACCACCCTGGCCGCGCAGTTTTTCCTGGAGTGGCTGTTCGTCAAGTTCCCCTGGTTCTACAACTACGGCTCGTCCGGGACCATCTCTGCGCCGAAGCTGGCGCTGTTCGGTCATGACCTCAATACGCCGTTGGGCCGTTACCTGCTGACCCTGGTCACCGTGGTGCTGTTGACCTGGACCGCGATCAACCTGGTGCGCAGCCAGGTCGGCCGCAACTGGATGGCGATCCGTGACATGGACACCGCCGCCGCCGTAGTCGGCATCCCGGTGGTGCGCTACAAGCGCCTGGCGTTTGCGGTCAGCTCGTTTTACTTAGGTATTGCCGGCGCGCTATGGGCCTTTGCCTACCTGGGCACGGCCAGCGCCAGCAGCTTCGATATCAATCGCTCCTTCCAGATCCTGTTCATCATCATTATCGGCGGCATGGGCAGCATCGCCGGCAACTTTGTCGGCGCGGCCTTCATCAGCCTGCTGCCGATCTTCCTCAGCCATGCCGGCCAGGCACTGTTCGGCGGTTCGGTGGATGCGGGGCAGTTGCAGAACCTGCAGAAAATCATTTTTGGCGTGTTGATCATCGTGTTCCTGATCAAGGAACCCGAGGGTTTGATTCGCCTGTTGCACAACCTGCGTGACCGTGTGCGGCAGTGGCCGCTGCGTTTCTAACATTCCCTCAAGAGAATTCCCATGCGTGCATCCTTGAAACGTTCCATGATCGGCGCCGCGTTTACGCTGGCAACCCTGGCCGGTGCGGTCCCCCAGGCGATGGCTTCGCCGGACCAGCAATTCATTCCCCTGGCCACCTATCGCGTGGGCGCCTACGCCTCCAGCGGTGTGCAGGTGTGGGCCGGGATGATCGACTACCTGCGTTATATCAACGAGGTCGAAGGCGGCATCAATGGTGTGAAGCTGGTGTGGCAGGAGTGCGAAACCGAGTGGACGGCGGAGAAGGGCATCGAGTGCTACGAGCGCTTCAAGAATGGCCTGGATGGCGCCCCGGTCGCGGTCTACCAGCCCAACGGCGCGCCAGCGGCGTATGCGCTGAGCGAGCGCGCTGAAGTCGACAAGATCCCGCTGATCACCCTCGGCTACGGCCGCACCGAAGCCACCGACGGCACCGTATTCCCCTACAACTTCCCGGTGATGCTGACCTTCTACAGCGAGGCGTCGACGCTGGTGAACTACATCGCCCAGCGCGAAGGCGGCTTCGACAAACTCAAGGGCAAGAAGATCGCCACGGTCTACCACGACTCGGCCTATGGTCGCGAAACCCTCGGCCCGCTGAAGCTGCTGGCGCAAAAGTACGGCTTCGAAAACATCCAGATCCCGGTGGCCGACCCCGGCAACGAGCAATCCGCGCAATGGCGCCAGGTGCGTCAGGCCAACCCGGACTGGGTGTTCCTGCGCACCTGGGGCGTGTCCACACCGGTCGCGGTGAAGACCGCTGCGCGTTTCGGCTTCCCGGTGGACCACATCGTCGGTGATATCTGGGCCAGCTCCAGCGAAGACGTGTTGCCCGCCGGTGCGGCCGCCAAGGGCTACCTGGCCCTCACGCCCTACCCGGCCGGGGCTGATTTCGAGATCCACAAACGCCTCAAGCAGTACATCCTCGACAAGGGCCACAGTGACCTCAAGGACCTGAAGAACTTCGGCAGCGTCTACTACAACTCCGGCCTGGTGAACGCCGCCGTGGCGGTAGAAGCGATTCGCACCGGCCAGGCCAAGTTCGGCAAGCGCCCGCTCAATGGCGAAGAAGGCCGCTGGGGCCTGGAACACCTGAACATCGACGATGCGCGCTTGAAAGGCATGGGCTACCTGGGCCTGATGCAGAACCTCAAGCTCTCGTGCCGCGACCACGAAGGTGGCGGCTCGGCGCGGGTGCAACAGTGGGACGGCGCCAACTGGACGCTGATCAGCGACTGGATCGCCGCCGACCGCGCCCTGTTGCGCCCGCTGATCGATGAAAAGTCGGCAGCGTTCGCCAAGGAAAAAGGCCTGACGCCGCGTACCTGCACCGGGGATGAATAAACCATGAGCCAGCCCGCCGCTGAATCCGCCAGCCAGGCGCTGTTAAGCGTCAACGACATCGAAGTGATCTACGACGGCGCGATCCTCGCGGTGGCCGGTGTGTCGCTGAGCGTACCCAAGGGCGCGATCGTGGCCTTGCTCGGTGCCAATGGCGCTGGCAAGAGCACCACGCTCAAGGCCATCTCCGGGTTGGTGCGTGCCGAGCGGGCCGAGGTCAGCCGGGGCACGATCGAATACGCCGGCACCGACCTGGCCGGCGTCGACCCCAGCCAGCGCGTGCGCCAGGGCATGGTCCACGTGCTGGAAGGTCGCCATGTGTTCGGCCAACTGAGCGTGGAAGACAACCTGCGCAGCGGCGGTTTTGTCCGGCGCCTGAGCCGCAAGGAGATGGAGCACGACCTGGAACGCATCTACGCCTGGTTCCCACGGCTCAAGACCAAGCGCCACACCCGCGCCGGCCTCACCTCGGGCGGCGAGCAGCAGATGGTCGCCATTGGGCGGGCGTTGATGACCCGTCCTACTTTGGTACTGCTCGACGAGCCGTCCATGGGTTTGGCGCCTATGATCGTGCAGGAGATTTTCGCGATCATCGCGCAGCTCAACCGCGAGCAGCAGGTGAGCTTCCTGATCGCCGAGCAGAACATCAACGTTGCGCTGAACTATGCGTCCCACGGCTACGTATTGGATACTGGGCGCGTGGCCTTGAGTGGCAGCGCCGCTGAACTGTTGGCGCGGGGCGACTTGCATGACATTTATCTGGGCAAACAGTAAGGGCAACTCTGCATGACTGAATCCATCCGCAACGCTGATGTACTGATCATCGGCGGCGGCCTGAGCGGCACGATGCTGGCCGTGCAACTGCTGCGCCTGCCTGGCCAACGCCGGATCCTGGTGATCGAGCCGCGCGCGGAACTGGGGCGCGGCGAGGCCTACAGTGCTGTCGAACTGGGCCACACCCTGAACGGCAATGCGGCGCGCATGAGTGTCGACCCGGACAATGCCGACGACCTGACCCAATGGCTCACCGAGTACATTGGCGCCGGAGGCTGGCCGGAGTCGCGCCAGCAGCACGTGCCGATCAGCGAATTGTTCCCGCCGCGCGGGATATTTGGCTTGTACGCCCAGCAACGCTTGGCTGAGGCCAAGGCACAGTCTGCATCCAGCGTCGAGCACGTGCGCGGCGAAGTGGTGGACCTGCAAGCGGAGGAAGACTCGACGCTGCTGACCCTCGATAACGGCCATCAACTGCGCGGCGAGTTTGCGGTACTGGCCACCGGCATGTTCCCGGCGGCACGCACGCCACAGACCCAATCCAGTGGGCTGAACGCGGCGGCGGTGGACCCGTGGGATGTCAAGGCGATGATCGGGATTGACCCACAAGCGCCGGTGCTGATCATCGGGTCGGGGCTGACGATGGTCGACGCCGTGGTCTCCCTGGAACAGGCCGGGCATCGCGGACCCATCGAGGTTTTCTCGCGCCACGGCTTGCTGCCCCACGTGCGCCGGCAACCGCCGGGCTGGGTGGATTTTCTCGGTGAGGATCACCGTCTGCGCAGCCCTCGGCAATTGCTGCGCGAAGTGCGTCGACAATGCGCTATTGCGCAAACGCAAGGCATCGATTGGCAAGCGCCGCTGGACACCGTGCGCGCGCACATCGGCCGCCTGTGGAGCCAGGCTAGCGAGCGCGAGAAACGCCAGTTCGTGCGGCATGTGCGGCCGTGGTGGGAAAGCCATCACCACCGTTCGCCGCCGTTGAGCGCGCAATTAGTGGCACGCTTGCATGATGAGGGGCGATTACGGATTCGGGCAGCGTCCTTCAAGGGCTTGGAACCTTCGGCTGAAGGCGTGACCATTCGCTTGCGTCATCGCGGCGAGCAAGCCATCACCCAGGTCTCGGGCGCAGCGCTGATCAACTCCAGCGGTATCGAATACGACTGGCGCCGCGTGGCACGTGCGCTGCCGCAGCAATTGCTCAAGCGTGGGCTGATCCAGCCAGGGCCGCTGGCGTTGGGGATTGCGGCGGACGCATCGGGCGCGGTGCTGGACGCCGAGGGCAATATCAGCCGGCGCCTGTTCGCCATGGGTCCGCCGTTGCGCGGGATGTGGTGGGAAAGCACCGCAGTGACGGATGTAGCACTGCAAGCCAAGGCCCTGGCCGCACGACTCACCCTATAGGCGCCGGCTTGCCGGCGAAAAACGTAAAGGCGCCGCATACCTTCTGGCTTTCCGCGTCATCGTTGACGACCATCGCCGGCAAGCCAGCTCCTACAAAACCGCGTACCCACGATGCGAAGCGAGCCGCTTTTGATCTAGATCTTGATCCTGCTTTTGATCTCAGACGCCCCATCAAACACGCTGGCCGGAATTCGACAGGGATTTGGGGGGTAAACCGGCAGGGATGCCGGTTTAGCCGCCCCGCGCCATGGATGGCGCGGGGCGGCGGCCCCCCAAATTCCTGTCGGATTACGGGCACACCGAGCCTAGGCGAGGTGCCGAGTGTTGGGGCAAGAGCCTTTTGCTTACTTTTGGGCTTTTCAAAAGTGAGCCGCCGTAAGGGCGGAACCATTAGCAGCCGTTACCCAAATAACGGATATGAACCCGGTCAGATCCAACATCCAGGTCGGCTGCCAGGCCGCCTTCGCAGGCAAGCCAGCTCCCACATTTGGATCGCGGGGTAACAGTTGGAGAGTGGTCGGCTGTCAGGCCGTCATCGCCGGCAAGCCGGCTCCTACAGGGGATTGGTGTCCACGAAACCGGGCTTCAGGCCGAAGACCTCGACGCCTAGGGCGGTCGATTGCCCGGTCGTCACCTTCACCCGCTCCACCGGCTTATCCATCGCCTCGCGGTATTCGACCGTCTTATCCGCCCGAATCGCCTGGCTCGGAATCACAATCGCCTGCGCATTGTTGTACGTCACAATGGTCAACCGCGCGCTCATCCCCAGCCGTACCCGCTGCAACTGCTGCGGCGTGAGCCTGGGGATCGACAAGGTCACCGGAAACTGCGCGCTGCCCTGGCTGTCATTGGCAATCGCCAAGCCACTCACCACACTCACTGAACCGGTCAGCCGCTCGCCATCAAAGCCATCCCCCAGTACTTCCACGGCCTGGCCCTGGTGCAACTGGTTGATATCCAGCTCCGACACCTTGGCGACGATTTTCAGCCGTTCGATATTGGCCAGGCCGAACAGCACCTGACCCTGGCTGACCTTGCTGCCGGCCTGCACCGGGGTATTGTTGTTGCCGCCGCCCTGGGGGGAGGTGTTGCCGGGCGCCGGCACCACAATGCCGGAGAATGGCGCCTTCACGTCCTGGCCTTCGAGCAACCTGTGCAGGGCGTCGTATTTCACCGTGGCGTTGGTCAGCTCCATATCGGCGATCTGGCGGTATTCGCCCTTGCCCTGGTCGATGGCCTGCTGCAGTTCGCTGCGGGCGGAGGCAAGGTCGAGCTGTTGCTGCTGGGTCTGTTGCTTGAGGTCGTCCAGTTCATTGCGCGGGATGATGCCGCGCTTGAACAGGTTTTCGCTTTCGGTGAGTTTGCGCTGGGTGTTGCCGGCGGTCATTTCAGCCGTGCGCAGGCTGCGGCGGGCGCGGCTGACAGCGGGGCTGCTGTCCCAGTCCTGCATCTCTTGCACGGTGCGCCGGGCCTTGAGTTGGGCGGAGAGGGCGTCGCGCAGTTGCACCTCCAGGGTCGCCGGGTCCATGCGCAACAGCACCTGGCCGGCTTCGACGCGCTGGCCTTGCTCCACCAGGTTGGCGTGCACATTGCCGTCGAAGGGCGCAGTGAGGGTGATGGTGGTGTCGGGCTCGATCTTGCCCACCAGGCCGATCTGGTGCACCAGTGCGTCAGGCTTGACGGCCAGCCACTGATCGGTGGCGCTGACCGGGTCTGAAGCCGGGCTGCGCAGGGCCAGGCCTGCACCGCCCAGTAGCACGATCAACACAGCACCCAGCAGGCGTTTCTGATTAGTAGTCATTGAGGGCGATTTCCCAACTTTCCAGCGTCATGCCCAGGGTCAAGTCGAGCTGGGTCTGGGCGTTCAAATAAGCAATCAGCGCATTGAGTTGCGCGTTTTCGGCGTTGCGCAGGTCGGTCTCGTAGCTCAGCACCTGGAAGTTGGTGGAGCGCCCGGCACTGAGTTTTTCCCGCTCGATCTCGATCTTGCGTCGCGACAATTCCACCGCCCGCTGGGAGATTTCATACTGGCGCCAGCGGGTGCCGAGGTCGCGCACTACGTCGTTGACGCTGCGTTCCAGTTCCTGGCGCGCGTCGGTGATGCGAATCTCCTGGTCTTCCACATTCACCCGCGCGCGCACTTCGGCCTGGCGCGTGCTGATATCGCCAATGGGAATTTGCACCTGCACCCCAGCGTAGCTGTCCCAGGTGCGATTGTTGGAGCGGCCGGCATCGTTGTCGTAGGCGTCGCGTACCTGGTTGGCGCCGGCCACCAGGTCCACCTGCCAGCGGCCGGAGTCCTTGGCGATCACCAGGTTAAGGTCAGCCTGCTGGCTGCCGAGCAGGGCGGCGAGGTACTCCGGTTGCTGGGTCTGCGCGAGGTTGAAGGCCTGGCGCTTGTCGATCTGCATGGGCCTGGCCTCCAGGGCTTCGGTGGCGCGGATCGGCGTGGACAGGTCCAGGGCCAGTAGGCGCAGCAAGGCCAGGCGGCTGGTGTCCAGTTGGTTCTGCGCTTCTTCGACGCCCAGTTGCTGGGTGGCGATATCGGCTTCGGTCTGGACGATTTCGAATTCGGCCATGCGCCCGGCACTGATCAGCGCCTTGTTCACTTCCAACAAGGTGCCGGAGCGCTTGAGGGCATCCTGCACGATGCTCAGTTGCTCCTGGGCGCGCAGCAGTTCGCGGTAGGTGGCGATGATCTGGCTGATGGTCTGTGCCACGGTGGCCTTGAGGTTCAGGCGGTTGGCCTGCTCCGACAGCCGCGACAGGCGCAGCGGCGCGGTGGTGGCATCCCAGCCGGCACCGCGCAGCAGCGGTTGGATGATAGCCAGGTCCAGGCCGTCGCTGCGGTAGCGGCCGGCGCGGTCGGCGGTGTTCAGTTGCTGGGTCCAGGCCATGCTCAGGCGCGTGCCGTACTCGCCAAGCAGGCTGGTGGCCGGCGCCACGTTGGCATTGCGCGCGTTGTCGGCGGAGCCACGGGTACTGCGGTAGTAACTGTTGAGGGTGAGCTTGGGGTTGAACACATCTTCGGCCACGCGCAGGTCGAATTTCTGTGCCACCCGTTGCAGGTACGCGCTGCGGATCGCCGGGTTGTTGCGCAGGCCCAGGTACACTGCATCGCCGAGCGTCAGGGTGGTGACCTGGGCATTGAGCGAGACACTGCGGTCGTAGCCGCTGCGCGTGGTGCTCGGCGCCGACGGCTTGATCACCACATCGGCGGCCACGCCCGGCAGGCTGACCAGCGCAAGCCACAGCAGCCACCTATTCATCGCGCAGAGCCTCCACCGGCTGCAGCCGTGAGGCCGAGACCGCCGGGTAGATGCCGAAGAACAGCCCGACCAGCAACGTACTGCCCACCCCCAGCGGCAAGGCGGCGACGGCCAAGGCAAACTCCCAGCCCGACAGCCAGGCATACAGCCAGGCGGCGGTCATGCCCAGGACCGCGCCGCACAGTGCGCCAACGGCGGTGAGGGTCACGGCTTCGAGCAGGAACAGGTTGCGGATATCCCGCTGGCGCGCGCCCAGGGCCATGCGGATACCGATCTCGCGACGCCGCTCCGACACGTTCATCAGCATCACGTTCATCACCCCCACGCCGCCACCCACCAGGGAGATCGCGCCGAGGGCCAGCAGCAGATAGGCGAAGGTGCGGCTTTGCCGGGTCATGCCGTCGATCATTTGCTGGGGCACCTGGATGTCCGCATCGTGGTCGGGAAGCTGGGGGCTCAAGGCGGCGGCTGCGTCCCTGGCAAGGCGTTCCATGTCCTGGCCGGGCGTGGCGCGGATGATCACGTTGCCGATTTGCGGCGTGGCATAGATACGGCGCATGCCTTCGGCGGGGATGAACAGCGATTCGTTGGCCTGCACCGGCATCAGCATCGCTCGGGGCTGGTTGCGTAGGATGCCGACGATCAGGAACAGGTAGTCGTTGATGCGCACGCGGTCGCCCAGTTGCAGTGGGTCGCCTGGCGCTCCCAATGCCTGGGCCAGCTGATCGCCGATCACGCCGTAGGTTTCGTTGGCATCGAAGCTCGATAGGAAACGCCCCTGGTGCACCGCCAGGCGCATGGCGTCCTTGACGCCTGGCGTGCTGCCGACAAAGTTGGCGTTGACGGTCCGGCCATGAAACACGATAGGCCCGCTGAATAACGTGAGGGCGCCGATATGGGCAATGCCCGGCACGGTCTGGCGTACCGCGTCCAGGTCGAGGCGGGCGGGCAACGGGGTACTGCTGCCGCCTTTGGGTGGGAACTGGGCGATCAGGGTGTCGGTGCCCATGTCCTTGAAGATCATCGCGGCATCCACCGCCGCGTTATGGCCGATATTGATCAACGCCACCACCGACGAGCTGCCGATCACGATCCCCAGCAATGCCAGGACCGAGCGCTTGCCCAGGGTGCGCAGGCTGATGAACGCTTCATGCAGCAGTTGGCTGAGGCTCTGTTCAACCCGCAGGCGGCTGTTTACCTGCTGGGTCATAGGCAACCGGCCTCTTGCACCACACCGTTGCGCACCAGGATCTTGCGTTCCAGGCGCTCGGCAATGTGCGGGTCGTGGGTGACGATGATCAGCGTGACCTGTTGCTCGCGATTCAGCCCCAGCAGCAGGTCCATGATCTCCTGGGCCGTGGTGCTGTCGAGGTTGCCGGTGGGCTCATCGGCCAGGATCACCGAGGGCTTGCCCACCAATGCCCGCGCGATGGCCACGCGTTGGCGTTGGCCACCAGAGAGGTCGGCGGGGCGATGGTGGGCGCGGTCGGCCAGGCCGACTTGCTCAAGCATGCGCAAGGCCTGTTCCACGGATTCATGCCGCGATACGCCGCGATAGCTCAAGGGCAGGGCGACGTTATCCAGGGCGCTGAGGCGTGGCAGCAGGTTGAAACTCTGGAACACGAAGCCGATCTGCTGGTTGCGGATCGCCGCCAGCTGGTCGGGCGTGGCATTGAAAATATCGTGGCCGGCAAAGTGGTACTGGCCGCAGTTGGGCAGGTCGAGCAGGCCGAGGATATTGAGCAGGGTACTTTTGCCGGAGCCGGACGCGCCGAGGATGCCGCAGCTGTCGCCGCTGGCGATGGACAGGCAGACATCATTAAGAATGGACAGGTGTTGCCCGGCCAGCTGATAGCTTTTGCCGATGCCTTGCAGGGAAATCAAGCCTGGGTGCGCGGGGGTATCTGTCATCATGACTACGCCTTCAGTCTCGACGGTGCCGCGCTGCCCCGGAAAAGCCTTTTTACAATTTCGGGAACCGCCTGGTACGCATCACGGACTGGTTTTATTTCTTGTTTTTAAAATATTGTTTGAATACTAACCGTGTTCCAGCGGCTTCGCCAGCCATGGATATAGAGCGGTTTCATCCTTTGAAACGATTTCTGCGACGGGGCAGCAGGCCACTCACAGACCTTTCGACTAGCCTCAGGGAGCCCGGCTGCAAAGGCTTTCGATCATATGGCGGTGTGTCACTACTTGCTTTCGGACGAAGGCCCCGGTATAAAAAATCAAATTATTTTTTAAAACAATATTTCCCACGTGGAACTTCTATGGTCGCGAAGAAAGTCAGCGCTCCAAACATTACCAAGACTCGACTGCTGGATGCGACAGAGGCTCTCTTCATAAAGTACGGATACGACGCGGTTTTGTTGCGGCAGATTACCGAGCGTGCGCAGGTCAACCTGGCGGCGGTGAACTACCATTTCGGGGACAAGGATTCCCTGATGCAAACCCTGCTCAAGCAGCGCCTGGAGCCGCTCAACGAGCAGCGCCTGGAACTGTTGGCCCGCTGCGAGGCCGAGTCCGACGGCCCGTTGGACTGCGACACCTTGCTTGGCGTGCTGTTCGCCCCGGCCATGGGCCTGGAGCGCAGCGACCCGGCCAGCGCCAGTGGGGAAGGGCGCTCGTTTATCCGTTTCCTGGGGCGGGTGTACAGCGATACGTCGCCGTTTATCCAGGAATACCTCAAGGTGCATTACCAGCCGGTGTTCCAGCGCTTCTTCGAAGCTTTTGCCCTGGCCTTGCCGGACCTGCCGCGCAATGAACTGGGGGTGCGCCTGCAATTTGCCCTCAAGGCGATTTCCGGGGTGATGGCCGGCACTGAACTGCGCCTGCTGATGAACTCCATGAGCTTGGGCCGCCCGGCCACGGATGCGGAGGTGATGGCCAAGTTGATCACCCTGGTGTCGGCGGCGATTCGCGTGCCACAGCAAAGCCCGGAAGCCGAAAACGCGCTGGCGAGGGTGCTGGATACCCAGCGCGCCATTCGCGAGCAGGCGGCACCTGCCAGCAAAGCCGCCCGCTGATACCTGTAGGCGCCGGCTTGCCGACGCCTACTGCCACGGTGGGAGTGGCTGAGCGAAAATCAGGCAAAAAAAAGCCCGCTGGGGCGGCGGGCTTGATGTGCAACATTTGTAACGGATGAGGCTTCACCCTACGTCTCGGGATGTGAATAAAACGTGAAAAATATGTAAGAGAAAGTGTGAAAGTATTTTTCTTGGTAAAAACCCCAACGGCCCACCTTTCTAGATCTTCCAATGCCCGGCGCTTTTCGCCAGGCGCTGGCGCATCGCATCCACGTTTGCTGCCAGTTGCACCGTCAACAGCCGGTATCCGTCCAGCGCGCTGTACACCGGCGCATCCAGCGTAGGTTCGGTGCCGTTGATGTGACTGGGCCGTTCCAACCGCTCCGTCACACCCGACTTCAACGCCCGTGCCATTCCCACCAGTTGCACGCGAATCTGCCGATGCTCGGCCCTCAACATCACTTGCATTCGCGCCATCGCCTGCTCATCCCGTGGATCGGGGCGGGTATTGCCAAGAATCTCCAGGGTGCTGATACACATGCGCAGGTGGCGCTGGATCGCGTCCAACTCCGTCATCGAAATGCGTACTTCCTTGGACACCGACGGCATCAATGAGCGCAGTTGCAACATCGCCGCATTCAAGCGGTTGAGCAGTTTCAGGTGTTCGTCATCGGTGACTGACTGGCCATTGATGATCCGGCTGTAGATCGCCGCGCAGTCGCGCAAGGCGCTGGCCAGGTTGTAGCGCCAGGAGTAAACGGCATACAACGGCAGGGCGAAGGAAAACGCCAGGGCCAGGACGATGCCGATCAGGATGTCGACGGTGCGCCACAGGCCATCCGAGATCGGGTTGTCGCCGTGGCCGGCAACGATAAACACCGTGATCGCTGACAGCAGCGCAATGTAGCCGCCTTTGCCGATGGCGTGGTAGGAAAAGAACCCGCACACCGCCGACATCAACAGGTAGGTCAGGAACGGTTGGCCGAAGTAGGCCTGTTGCACCACCAGCAGCAAACCGACGCTGGCGCCGATCAAGGTACCGTAGGCGCGCTCCACGGCTTTCTTGCCAATATTGCCGTGGTGTTGCAACCCGCCGATCACGATCAACATGGTCACCGATGCCCACTCACCGTGGGGCAGGTTGATGCCGGTGGTCAGCAGGATCGTCGCCAGCAAGCCGATGGACACGCGCACGGCGTGAATCAGCTTGGCGTGGCGATAGCGGCGGTAGGGGTCGAGCAAGGGGCGTAGCAGGCGCCGGGCAAACAGAGGTAGGTGCAGATTCATCGGTATTAAAGTGGCCTCGATTGTATGAATGTGCGCGATCAAATGTGGGAGCAGGCTTGCTCGCGAATGCGGTGGGTCAGCCAATACATCCGCTGCTGGTACACCGCATTCGCGAGCAAGCCCGCTCCCACAATGTGTTTGGCGCCGTTCTTAGAAAATGTAGTCGGTCGTCAGGAAGCTCGAGTCACGGTTGCGCAGGATGTCGCTGACCAGCGCCTTGTTGCTTTCCTGGAACTTGGTCGCCACCAGCGTGCGGATCGAGAACACGCGCAACGCGTCATGTACCGACAGCGTGCCCTCGGCCGAGTTCTTGCGCCCGTTGAACGGGAAAGTGTCCGGGCCGCGCTGACACTGGGCATTGAGGTTGATGCGCCCGACCTGGTTGGCGAAGGCGTCCACCAGGCGCCCGACTTCCACGGCGTTGGTGCCGAAGAGGCTCAGTTGCTGGCCGAAATCCGAGTCCAGCACGTACTCGATGACCGTCTCCAGGTCACGGTAGGGCACGATTGGCACCACCGGGCCGAACTGTTCCTCGTGGTACACGCGCATCTGCGGGTTCACCGGGTACAGCACCGCCGGGTAGAAGAACGACCCGCGGCTTTCACCACCGTGCTCATTCACCACCTTGGCGCCGTGTTGCGCGGCATCGGCGACCAGGCTGTTGAGGTAATCGACCTTGCCCACTTCGGGCAATGGCGTCAGCGCCACACCGTCTTCCCACGGCATGCCGGGTTTGAGCGTGGCCACCTTCTTATTGAATTTGTCGATAAAGCTGTCGACGACGTCTTCATGCACAAACAGGATTTTCAACGCGGTGCAACGCTGGCCGTTGAACGACAACGCGCCGGTGACTGCTTCACTGACTGCGTTGTCGAGGTCCACCTCCGGCAGCACAATGCCGGGGTTTTTCGCATCCAGGCCCAGCGCCGCACGCAGGCGGTGTGGTTTCGGGTGCAGCTTTTTCAAATCGCTGGCGGCCTTGTTGGTGCCGATAAACGCAAAGATATCGATCTTGCCGCTGGCCATCAGCGCGCTGACGGTTTCGCGGCCGCTGCCGTAGATCACGTTGATCACCCCGGCCGGGAAGCTGTCGCGGAAGGCTTCCAGCAACGGGCGAATCAACAGCACGCCGAGCTTGGCCGGCTTGAACACCACGGTGTTGCCCATGATCAGCGCCGGGATCAGCGTGGTGAAAGTTTCGTTCAGCGGGTAGTTGTAGGGGCCCATGCACAATGCCACGCCCAGCGGTACGCGGCGGATCTGGCCGAGGGTGTCCTGCTCCAGTTCGAAGCGGCTGGAGCGGCGGTCCAGCTCTTTGAGGGCATTGATGGTGTCGGTGATGTAGTCGCAGGTGCGGTCGAATTCTTTCTGCGAATCCTTGAGGTTCTTGCCGATCTCCCACATCAGCAACTTGACCACCGCATCGCGTTGCTCACGCATGCGCCGCAGGAACGCTTCAACATGTTGGATGCGGTCGGCCACGCGCAGGGTCGGCCATTCACCCTGGCCACGGTCATAGGCGCGCACGGCGGCGTCGAGGGCGGTGAGGGCGGTGTCGGCATCCAGCAGCGGTGTGCTGCCGATATGCACGCGCTCGTCGCCCAGTTGCACCGGGCTTTGCACTTTGGCCAAAGGGCCATTCCATACCCGCAACTGGCCGTCGACCAGGTAATCACGCTGTTCAATGGGCGCGCCGAGCTGGAACTGTTCGGGAATCGCGGCGGCGGAGGCGGGAAACAGCTGGGCGAGCAGGTTGCTGGTGGTCATGTCGCTACCCCTGGAATAGTTGCAAAACATGACTAGAGAGTCACCCAACAACAGGCTCTATGGCAAGGCTTGCGCGCTTTCTTGTTCGCTGCGCTGCGCCTGAAGGTTAAACTGCGCGGCTTTCTTGAAGGAGTTCACATGAGTCACTACCAGCCGGGCATTCTTGCCGCACCGGTGCCGTTGCAGGCACGCCATCTGTTTTTTGCCGTGGAGGCCCTGGCAGCCGTGCCCGCTGCGCTGGATGCGCTGGTGCCGTTGGCCGATTCGGCGGCGGTGGTCGGTTTTGGCGAGCCGCTGGTCAGCGCACTGGGCGCCCGCATTGATGGCCTGCGCGCCTTTCCCACGGTCAGCGGGCCGGGCGCGCATAACCCATCGACCCAACAGGCCTTGTGGGTGTGGCTGCATGGCGAGGATCGCGGTGAATTGCTGTTGCGCAGCCGCGCCGTGGAAAAGGCCCTGGCCCCGGGCTTTCGCCTGGTGCAATCGACCGAAGGCTTTCGCTACAAGACCGGTTTTGACTTGACCGATTACGAAGACGGCACCGAAAACCCCCACGACGACGCCGCGGTTGAAGCCGCGCTGACCGACAGCGGCGCCAGCTTTGCCGCGATCCAGCAATGGCAGCACGACCTGGATGGGTTTGCGGCGTTGCCTGCACAAGAGCGCGATCACATTATCGGCCGCCGGCATGGTGACAATGAAGAGTTGGAGGACGCTCCCGAGTCGGCTCACACCAAGCGCACCGCGCAGGAGAGTTTCACGCCCGAAGCCTTCGTGGTCCGTCGCTCGATGCCGTGGGCCGAGAACGGCCAGGCCGGGTTGATGTTTCTTGCGTTTGGGCATTCGTTCGATGCGTTTGAAGCCCAGTTGCGGCGGATGAGTGGGTTGGAGGATGGGATTGTCGATGGGTTGTATCGCGTGAGTACGCCGTTGACGGGGGGGTATTACTGGTGTCCGCCGATCAAGGGTGGGCATTTGGATCTGAGCGCGGTTTTTGCCTCGGTGTAAATCCAAATTTTTTCGCCGCGCTGTAAATTCAAACTGTAGGAGCCGGCAAGCCGGCTCCTACAGGCGGTGTGGTGGTGGGCTAGATCAGGCCATCATCTGTTCTGCATACCCATCTGTGCAAACAGCGGCATCGTCCCGGCGCCGCGGCAATGACGGCAGCCATACACCTCCAGTACCACCGGTTCTTTCACCACCGCCTTCGGCGTGCGTTCGAACCAGGTCGGCGCGACAAAGCGGTAACCCAACCCCGGCGCCGTGGCGATATAGAACGACTCATCGTCGCCCAGGGTGCGGCGCAGTGTTTTTATCTGCGTGCGCAGGTTGCATTCCTCCACCACCAGCTTTGGCCAGGCGATGTCGAGCAGTTCGGTTTTCTGCAGCAGTTCGCCGGGCCGTGAGGCGAGGGCGATCAGCAGGGTCAGGGCGCGGTTGCCCAGGTTCACCGGCTGACCATGCTTGAGCAATTGATGGCGCTTGGGCAGCAGTCGATAGGGGCCGAAGTGAATCTCTGTGCAACCGTCGTCTTCGAGGAGAGTTCTGGATGAATAATTCATGTCGGTCATAGATCACCTGGAAGTTTTTTCAGAGTAAGCCCGCCTGCACACGAGTCCTTTGGTTATTAGTGCAGTTGCACTAACAGGCGCGGGGAAAGTTATTCGCCAAGCAAGTAGGCTGCTTGGGACGAGTTATCAAACGCGATGATTAAGTCGCTTCTGTTACAAATCGAAATATCTATAAAGTTTGGCAAAAGGCTATTAGCGAAAAATGTGAAGTCGTCGCGAAAATAACGGCCACACCTTGCTTTGCTGGTCATATTCGTTGCCTCTTATTGTTCACTTTTGTTCGGGTGATGGCGTGTAAGTGCACGTAGACAGCGGCCTGTAGCGTGTTTTTATTTTTTAATGAAAGTTCCATGCCTCGCCGGCGATGAGTTTTTCTCAACGCCAGGTTGAGCCAAACCTTTCACGGCGCCTGCCTGAAACGTTTCACAAGCTTTCACAGCGAAGGCGTTTTGATCGTGAGTAGTATGGATCCCATGCAAACCAACGGCGGTTCGAAGGCTCACTGTCTGACGTTTTGGGCATTCACCGGTTTGCATACTTTCAGCGTGCTGTTGCGCAACTGAAATAACTTCCCTATCGATGCAAGGAGATGAACATGGCTGATGTCCCACCAGTAAAAGCAGGCGGCGCCGACGACGCTATCGCGAAGATGGAAGCGACCTTCAACATGGCTATCGAGAAGTCGGCCAAGATCACCGAAATCAGCACCGCGAAAAAAGCGGAGCTCGACGCCACCAAACAGCGTCCGCAGAACTGATTCGCCAAACGGGCGGCGCCGGCGCTGCCCGTTTACCTCCCAAGTCCCGTTTTTATCCTGATTCTTGACCCCGTTGCACAGGCTCAAGGGGGCAAACCCGACTATGACAGCCCTGATTTCCCTGGGTCCGGTCGCCGCTACTGGCGCACCGACCTTGACGGTGACCGGTGGTTTGCATCAGGGCAGTTCCCTGGTGCTCGACCAGCCTGTCTATACCATCGGCGCCGACCTGGCGGCTGATTTGGTGCTCAGCGATCCCGGCATTGCCGGCCTGCATTTGCGCCTGCGTTTTGAGGGCGGCCAGGTGGCCGTCGAAGCGTTGGGCGGCGACGTACTGATCGCCGGCAATGTGCGAATCCCCCACGGCAGCGGCCATCGCGCGCGGTTGCCACTGCAGCTGCGTATCGGCACGGCGGGTGTGAGCCTGGCGTTGCCTGGCGGTGCTGAAAAACCGTCGGACGCGCCACGCAAATTGACCCCCTGGATTGTCGCGTTCGTGCTGCTGTTTATCTGTGCCGGTGCGCTGGCGGTGCGTAGCGAAGCGCCACTGCTGCCCGCAACCGCCGTCGCCGAGGTTGCGCCGGTGAAAAAAGCCTCCCGCGAGCACGCCAAGGCCTGGTTGGAACAGCAACTGCAAGCCGCCCACCTGGACACCGTGAAGGTCAGCAACAGCAACGGCCAGCTCAGCGCCACCGGCACCTTCGAACAGTCGCAAAAACCGCAGTGGCTGGCCTTGCAGCAAGCCTTCGACCAGCGTTACGGCCAGCAGATCGTGCTCAACCCGCGCGTCGCCGTGCGCGCCGATGCAGCCGCCCCGCGGGTGCGCTTCCAGGCCGTATGGTTCGGCCCCCACCCCTACGTGATCAACGACAGCGGCAAGCGCCTGTACCCCGGCGCGGCGCTGGCAGACAACTGGGTGCTGGAGCGTATCGAAAACAACCAAGTCATCCTCGCCCGTGGCGCGGAGCGCTTCACCTTCACCCTATGAGCTCACGCATGAAAGTCGAACCCCGCCCGCTCATCCCCAGTGACGTACGCAGCGCGCCAGTCGAAGCCGTGCGCCCGGTCAACTCGCGTCAGGCCACCGCGTTCGAAGCGGTGCTCAAGACCCGCAAGACCCAAACCCGCCGCTCCCTGCGCAGCGATCTGGAAGCACTCACCAGCGCCGCCGGCGTCGACTCGCTGCTGTTCGGCAGTGCCCGTTCCCTGGAACTGCTGGAGCACGTGATGGAACACATCCTGCCAAGCCTGGACGCCGAGCCCCACATCAAGGCGCTGGCCGTTGAACTGATCAGCGAAGAAATCGAGATGCGCCGCACCCTCGCACAGCAACGCTCGGAGGTACACGCCTGATGGCCCGCGATAACGACGACGCCGTGCAACTGCTCAAGGGCATTGGCGAACTGTACCGGCGCAACGGCCAGTCCCAGCGCGCCCTGGTGATGTTGCTGATCGCCGTCAACGTCGCACCCGACGACGGCGTGCTGCTGCGCTCGCTGGTGCTGGCCTTCACCGACAGCGGCGACCCGGCCCGCGCCCTTGGCGCCTTGGACCGCCTGGTGGTGCTCGAAGGCGAGTCCGCCAGCCTGATGCTGCTGCGCGCCCGCGCGTTGTGGTACGGCGAACGCAAGGACGAAGCGCGCCAGTGCTTCAAGCGCTACCTGGCCGCACGCAGGGCCGGCGCATGAATGCACTCAACCGCCTGAACAACCTGGCGCGCCTGGCTGCACAGCGCACTGACGTGATCATCGTCGCCTTTATGCTGATGGCGATTGTGATGATGATCATCCCGCTCCCCACCTACCTGGTGGATGCGCTGATCGGCCTCAACATTGCCCTGAGCATCCTGATCCTGATCGTCGCGTTCTACATCGGCCACTCCGTGGAGTTCTCCGCGTTACCGCCGCTGATCCTGCTCAGCACGCTGTTTCGCCTGTCCCTGTCGATCACCACCACACGCTTGATCCTGCTGCATGGCGACGCCGGCCATATCGTCAAGGCCTTCGGCGACTTCGTGATCGCCGGCCAAGTGGTGGTGGGCATGGTGGTGTTCCTGATCATCACCGTGGCGCAGTTCGTGGTCATCACCAAGGGCGCCGAACGTGTGGCGGAAGTGGCCGCGCGCTTCACCCTGGACGCAATGCCCGGCAAGCAGATGAGCATTGACAACGACCTGCGCAACGGCGATATCGACCAGCCCGAAGCACGCCGCCGCCGCTCGCGCCTGGAGCGTGAAAGCCAGATGTTCGGCGCGATGGACGGCGCCATGAAGTTTGTCAAAGGCGACGCCATCGCCGGTTTGGTGATCCTGGCCGTCAACCTGCTCGGCGGCATGCTGATCGGCATGATCGAGCGCGACATGCCCTTCGGCGTGGCAGTGCACACCTACTCGTTGCTGACCGTGGGTGACGGGCTGATCGCCCAGATTCCGGCGCTGCTGATTTCCGTGGCGGCGGGCACCGTGGTCACCCGCGTCAACAGCGACGGCGAAGCCGGGGACCTGGGCAGCGAGATTATCAAGCAACTGGGCGCCAGCTACCGCGCGCTGGGCTTGACCGCGTTGATCATGATTGGCGTGAGCCTGTTGCCGGGTTTTCCGACCTGGGTGTTCCTTGGCTTGTCCCTGGTGTTTGGCGGCGCGGCATTCATGATGTATCGCCGGCATAACCGTGGGACTGATGAAGGTGAGGTGCTGGTCGAGGCACCGGAGCCAGCGGTCGAAGTGCACGCCGAGCTGGACGACAACCTGCTGCCCGATACCCGCGTAGTGCTGACCCTCGGCAGCGGCGTGTCCCAGAGCGCGCCGCGCCAGTTGCTGCGCCAGCGCGTCGAAGCGTTGTGCCACGACCTGCGCACCGACCTCGGCGTGGACGTGCCGGTGCCGGGCATCTACATGGAAGCCAAGGCCAGCGCGGGCAGTTTTCGCGTGTCTCTGGAAGGCGTGCCGGTGAGCGAAGGCGAATTGCCGATCAACTGCCTGCTGTTGCAGGACGACCCCGTGCACGTGCAATTGCTCGACATCACCACGGTACAGGCCGATTCACCGCTCAATGGCCGCAGCGCCCACTGGATCGAGCGTCAGCATGAAGACACGTTGCGCAACGCCGGCATCGGTTTCCTGCTGCCCGACGAAGTCCTGCGCGGTGTGTTGGAGCGCAGCCTGCGCCGCTACGCCGCCGACTTCCTCGGCATCCAGGAAACCCGCCTGTTGCTGGAGCGCACCGAGGCCACGTACAGCGAACTGGTCAAGGAAGCCCTGCGCCTGGTGCCGCTGCAGCGGGTGGCTGAAACCCTGCGCTTGCTGGTCAGCGAAGGGGTATCGATCCGCAACCAGCGCGCCTTGCTCGAAGCCATGGTGGAGTGGGGCGCCCGCGAAACCGACGCTGGGCGCCTGGCCGAACATTTGCGCGCGGCGTTGGCGCGGCAGATCAGCCATCAGTACGCCGACCGCAATCGGGTGATCGGCGCGCTGGTGCTGGCGCCGGGCCTGGAAGACCAGTTGCGCGGTTCCCTGCGTCGCCAGGAACCGCAGCGCGACCTGATCCCCGAAGAAGTCAGCCGCGCCTTGCTCGCCCAGCTGCGCCAGGCCTGCGAAAACACCCGTGAGGTCAACAGCGCGGTGTTGCTGGTGCACCCGGAACTGCGCCGCAGCCTGCGTCGCCTGGTCTTGCGCGGTGAGTTGGAGCTGGCGGTGCTGTCGTTCCGCGAGCTGGCCACTGAGTACAACCTGCAAGCGCTGATGACCATCAGCCTCACCGAGATTTCCAACCGCCGCGCGCCTGCCGCGGCTTCCGTCACTGCCCTGGCGTCTGCCTCATGATGCGTTTTTGCGTGCTGTTGCTGAGTGTTTTTGCGTGTGTGAGCCAGGCTCAGGAAATCGCTGCTGGCGCCGGTGGCTCGATCGCCCTGTCCTCGGGGGAGGGGCGCATTCTGCACTTTGTCGCGCCCGTGGATTCGGTGCTGGTGGCCGAACCGAATGTGGCCGACCTGCAAGTGGTGTCACCCGGCACGATCTATATCTTCGGCAAGGCACCGGGCAATACCAGCCTGATCGCCCTCGGCAGCGACGGCAAGCAACTGGCGAGCCTGACCCTGGCCGTCAGCAGTGGCAGCCAGGCGGTGACCACCCCCATGCAGGCCTTGCACCCCGGCAGTGGCGCGCAGGTCAGCGGCGCCGGCAACCGCTTGATCGCCAAGGGCACGCTGGGTTCGGTGGCGGAAGCGACGGACCTTAACGCGTTGCTCAACCCACAGGGCCAAGGCTTCCAGAGCGCGATCAACACCGCTGAGTACGCGGGGTCTGCCCAGGTGAACCTGCGGGTGCGGTTTGCCGAAGTGTCCCGCTCGGAGCTGCTGCACTACGGCGTGAACTGGAACGCGATGTTCAATAACGGCACCTTCTCGTTCGGCCTGATCACCGGTGGCCCGTTGGCAGCGGCGTCGGCGGGTGGCTTGGCGGCGGCGGGCGCCGGCTCGGGCAATGTGAATATCGACGGCATGCTCGACGCCTTGCAGGCCAACGGCGTGCTGCAGATTCTCGCCGAGCCGAATATCACCGCCATGACCGGCCAGACCGCCAGCTTCCTCGCGGGTGGCGAAGTGGCGATCCCGGTGCCGGTCAACCGTGACCTGGTGGGCATCGAATACAAGTCGTTCGGCGTGTCGCTGCTGTTCAACCCGACCCTGCTGCCCAACGGCCGCATCGCCCTGCAAGTGCGCCCGGAAGTCAGCAGTGTGGTCAGCGGCGGCACCGTGGATTTCGGCAACTTCCATGTGCCGTCCTTCAGTGTGCGCCGCGCCGATACGCGGGTGGAAGTCGGCAGTGGGCAGACCTTCGCCATCGCCGGCCTGTTCCAGCGCGAAAGCAGCCAGGACATCGAGAAACTGCCGCTGCTGGGAGACCTGCCAATCCTCGGCAACCTGTTCCGCTCCAAGCGCTTCCAGCGCAATGAAACCGAGTTGGTGATCCTTATCACGCCCTACCTGGTTGAGCCGGTGCGCGGTCGCACCCTCGCCACGCCCCTGGACGCACAATCGGCTACCGCAGCAGCCTCCGGACCGCGCAGCGGCGGGGCGTTCGGTTTCTACATGAATTGATCAGGGGGCCTGCCATGACTGCTTTGCGAGTGTTGATGCTGTTGCCCCTGGCACTGATGGGTTGCCAGACCCATTTGGCGCCGACGTATTACTCGTCCGAATACCGCGCGGATGGCTTGCCAACCCAGTGTCAGCAACCGCCGGCCACCGACACCATCGGCCTGGGCGAAGACTTCAAGCCGACCCTGGCATTGGGCTGCGCGAATAACTTGAACCTGATGCAGATGGTCGAGCGCAAGCAGGACCTGACCCAAGGCCGCCCGACTGGCCCGGCGATGGCCGCCCCCGTAGGCCGCGCCGCCCAGGTCTACATCGAAGGCTTCGACCGCGAGCAGCTACAGCGCCGCAAAGACCAACAAGAAGCCAAGGCTGGCGCAGCGGGGGGCCAACAATGACCGCTTGTACGCTGATCCCATGTAGGAGCTGGCTTGCCAGCGATAGCGGCCTCCCAGCCAACCCAAATCTACCTGACACCCCACATACCAACTGTGGGAGCGGGCTTGCTCGCGAAAGCTTTGTGTCTGGCGCTAGAGATTTCGGGGTGGGGTACATATCTATTGCTGCGGTAACGGCCGCTTATGGTTGCGCTCTTACAGCGGGTCACTTTTGGAAGCCAGATCAAAAGCAATCGTGTGTTGTGTCAGTTGGGGGCTACCAACCCCAGCTCTTTTGCTTGCGCCACCGGATCACTGATGGCTTTGATGCGTTTCGCTTCCACCACCAACCGTTCACGCTCGGCAGCCGGAATGTCATCCAGCGGCAGTGTGGCAACCCGCTGCTCATAACCGGCCAGCACCATCACCAACAGCACATTGCGCTGGTGCCGAGGCAAGGCGCGGGGCGATTGGGTGACCGGGGCGATGGTGTCCAACGCCTGTTGCGACTGCCCACCCAGCGCGTACGCCAGGGCCAGGTTGCAACGGTTGTCGAGGTCGTCGGGCTTGAGGCTCAGGCTCTTGGCGAACGCACTTTGCGCTGCACCGGCCTGGCCATTGAGGATCTGCGCGACACCCAGGCGGGTGTAGGCCACCGGCAAGTGGCTGATCTCGGCGGCCTGGCCCAGGGCGGTGACCGCACGCTGGGTCTTGCCCAACTGCAATTGCGCGGTCCCCAGGCCGAGCAGGGCGTCGGCATTGCGCGCGTCGAAACCCAGGGCCTGCTGGTAGGCACGCTCTGCGCCCGTCGCGTCCTTGGCGTCGAGCCTGGCCTGGCCGAGCTTGAGCCACCGCTCGATACCGGCGCCAGGTTGCTGCGCCGCACGCTCGTACAGCGCCGCCGCACTGGCATAGTCGCCGCGCTTGCTCAGGTCATCGGCCAGCTGCAAGGACTTGTCGGAATCGGTCGCGGGCTTGCTGGAGCAGGCAGCCAGCAACAGGGTACTGGCGAGCAGAAAATTCTTGGACATCGTCACAACTCGTCTGGCGAAGGCGGACGCCATGTAAGCATATTTTTGCTGGCCGTCCTATGCCTGTTCAACAGCAGTTTTGCCCGCGCCGCCGAAGAGCCCGCGTGGTTCTCCCAGCCGTACGCCTACGTGCTGGTCGACCAGGATGTACGCAGCGCCCTGGAAGAATTCGGCCACAACCTCGAGGTGCCGCTGGTGCTCTCCGACAAGGTCCGCGGCAAGGCCCGCAGCACCCTTCGCGCGGCCACCGCCGGGGAGTTCCTGCAGGACCTGTGCAGCACCAACGGCCTCACCTGGTACTTCGACGGCAACCTGTTGTACCTCAACGCCAGCGATGAAATCAGCACCAAGCTGTTCAAGGCCAGTGCCCTGGACCTGGACCTGTTGCAGGCCTACCTCAACAACCTCGATGTGTTCGGCCAGCAGCTGTCCATGCGCAACGGCCCCGAGGGCGACGAAGTGTTCGTGTCCGGACCACCGCCGTACCTGGCGCTGGTGCAACAGCATGTCGACCACCTGCAACCCAAGACCCTGGCCGCCCCGGTGGCGCGCGAGCGGGGCGTGCGGGTGTTCCGTGGCGCTCAAGTCAGTACCGAAACCTCAACCCAGTAAAGGAGCAGCACCATGTCCGTAACGGCCGTAGACAGCAATCTCGCCCCTGGTGGCGCCAGCCCTGAAGCCAAGTTCAATGCCGCGGTGGATAACGCCAAGGCCGCCGACAAACCTGCCGAGCCGACCGACGCCGAGCTCACCGATTCGTTCATCACCCAGGCGGTCACCTACGGCGGCCAGTTCATCATCATGCCGAAGATGCAGGAACTGCTGAACGACGCCATGTCCGATGACGACGAAGAATAGGAAGCCCCTATGACTATCAGTCTCGCCGCCGGCGCATCGGCGTTGCCGCCGTCTGCCGGCGCGGGGCCCGCTGGGGCCTCGCAGAACCTGTTCGAGCACATGGCCAACACCGCCAAGGGCATGCCCGAAGGCGCCAGCCCGCACCAGATCGGCTCGGGCCTGATGGAGCGGATGAACAGTTTTATCGACCGCACACGGGCTTTTTCCGAGCGTGCCGACCTGCTCACCAATAACCCGTCGTCACCGCCGCCAGCCCAGGCAGAGATCCGCACAGCCAGTGCCTCGCCATCGGCAGAGCCGGGGAAAAAAGTCGGCGAGCAACAGGTCGACCAGATCGTCCACTCCCTGGGCAAGATGTTCGACTACTCCATCGAAACCCAGATGGTGGTGCGCGGCGCGACGCAGATTTCCGGGTCCGCCAACACCTTGCTCAAGGGTCAATAACCGTATGCCAAGCCCAAACCGCGCCTTGCGCCTGTTGCTGATCGGCCTGCTCGCCAGCCTGCTGCAAGCGTGCAACACCGACCTCTACACCAACCTCAGCGAGCGTGACGCCAACGCCATGGTCGCGGTGCTGCTGCGCGGTGGTATCCCGGCGGAACGCAAGGCCCAGGACAACGGCCAGCTCAAGGTGGTGGTCGACGAATCGCGCTTTGCCGAAGCCATGACCCTGCTCGATAACGCCGGCCTGCCGCAGCAGAGTTTTTCCAACATGGGCGAGGTGTTCAAGGGCAATGGCCTGGTGTCGTCGCCGGTGCAGGAGCGGGCGCAGATGATCTATGCGTTGAGCGAAGAACTGTCCCACTCGGTGTCGCAGATCGACGGCATCGTTGCCGCCCGTGTGCACGTGGTGCTGCCGGACAACGACTTGCTCAAGCGCGTGATCTCGCCGTCGTCGGCCTCGGTGCTGGTGCGTTACGACCCGGGCACCGACATCAACACGCTGATCCCACAGATCAAGACCCTGGTGGCCAACGGCATTTCCGGGCTCAGCTACGACGGTGTCTCGGTGACCGCGATCAAGGCCGCTGTCGCCATCAGCCAAAACCCGGCGCAACCACGGCTGGCGCGCTTCCTGGGCCTGTGGCTGCTGGAAGATAACCTGCCACAGGCACGCTTGATGTTCGGTGCGCTGTTCCTGATCGCACTCGGTGCGCTGGGCGTGCTGGCCCGCCAGCAATGGGTGCGCCGCCAGTCCCAGGCGCTGTATGTGCTCAAGGAGGGTGAATGAGTGTGTTCGAGCGTTGGCAGGAGCTGGTGGCCGAGCCCTTGCAGTTCGTGAGTGGGTCCAGCCTGGGCGGGTGTTTTGCCGATGAGTTGCCCGAGGCGGTGCTGCAGGCGATGCAGGGCCAGCCGCGCTTTCGCCAGCGCCTGGAACAGCTGCTGGTCAGCCATTACCAATTGGCGCCCATGGATCAATTGATCACACCTGTGGCGGCGGACTTGCCGGTGTTGCTGCTGTCGCCGGCGCAGTTCGCCCGCTTGCCGAGGCAGTGCGGGGCGATCTGGCATGCCTCGACCCTGAGCCGGGAGATCCGTCGCGAGGTGGTCAATGAGCTGCGCGAAGGCCTCGGCGCCGAAGTCTTCGTGGCCGCCCTGGCCTTGCGCCAGCTGGGTGGCGCGGCGGATCTGCTGCGTGATCCCGCTGAATTGGTCGAGGCGATCGACCGCGACGGCCAGGGCTGTGTCGCCGCGTGGTTGCACGCCCAACCTGCCGACTGGCAGGGCTGGTTGCGTTTGCGGTTTGCCTTTCCCCAGGGCCACGGCGCCAGGGTGCCCCGCGACCTGGAGATCGTCCAGGCCGCTGCCGCGTGCCTGCTGGCCGAGGAGATTACGCCATGAGTGAATTGCCGAGTCGTCCCACCGCCCGCATCCTGCGCGCAGAAGAGGCCGCGTTGTGGAGCGACGGTTTTGCCTTCCTGCAAGCGGCCAAGGCACAGGCCGAACAGATCAAGACCGACAGCGAACAATGGCTGAGCAGCGCCCGCGCCGAGGGCTTTGAAAGTGCTCGGCAGGAAGGCGCCGAACAGGTGGCGCAGTTGCTGCTGCAGACCCAGTCCCAGGTGCAGCACTACTTGAGCAGCCTGGAAGCGTCCCTGGCCGACCTGGCCCTGGGCATCGTGCGCGAAGTGTTGGGCGAACTGGATAACGCCGATCGCGTGGTGCGCAGTACGCGCCAGGCCTTGAGTGCGTTTCGCCAGGACCAGGCCCTGACCCTGTGGGTGCCGCCGGCGGAAGTCGATGCACTGCGCCAGCGCCTCACGCTGGAAGGGCTGGCGATTGCGGTGGACGCCGATGAACAGTTGCTCGCCGGCCAGGCACGCCTGAACAGCCCGGCCGGTTCCGTGGAGTTGGGCCTTGAAGCCCAATTAAACAACCTGCGGCGCAGCTTGTTGCCTTTCGCCGAAGAGGGCGTGGCATGAACCTTGAGCAGTTGCTGCCTCGACTCAGCGCACGCCTGGCCCAGGCGCGTCTGCGGCCCATGCACGGCTCGGTGCTGAGCATTCGTGGTGTGCTGCTGCGGGCCAGTGTGGCGGGCGCGAGCATTGGCGAATTGTGCCAACTGCGCGACCCCGGCAGCGCGCGCAGCCTGAGTGCCGAAGTGATCGGTTTTGAGGGTGACGAGGCGATCCTGTCGCCCATTGGCTCCATGGAGGGGCTGTCCACGCGCACCCAGATCACCGCCACCGGCGAGACCCTGGGCGTGGCGGTCGGTGATGCGCAGTTGGGGCGGGTGATCAGCCCCATGGGGGATTTCCTCGATGGCGACGGCCTTCCACCGACCGTGGCCTTGCAGCATTACCCGCTGCATGCCGAACCGCCGGCACCGTTTTCCCGGCAACTGATCGTGCGCTCAATGGCCCTGGGCATTCGCTCCATCGATGGCTTGTTGACCTTGGCCCAGGGCCAGCGCATGGGGATATTTGGTGAGCCCGGCGTGGGCAAGTCGTCGTTGCTGGCCAGCATCATTCGCAACAGCGAAGCGGATGTGATCGTGATCGGGCTGATTGGCGAGCGGGGCAGGGAGGTGCGCGAGCTGCTCGATGTGCAACTGGATGCCCAGGCCCGTGCGCGTACGGTGGCGGTGGTCGCGACGTCGGATCGTCCGGCGGCCGAGCGGGTACGTGCGGCGTTTGTCGCCACCACTCTGGCTGAATATCACCGTGACCAGGGTCGCACTGTGTTGCTGTTGATGGACAGCCTGACTCGCTTTGCCCGTGCGCAGCGTGAGATCGGCCTGGCTGTGGGTGAGCCGCCGACTCGACGGGGTTATCCACCGTCGTTTTTTTCGGCTTTGCCGCGTCTGCTGGAACGCGCTGGTCCGGGACCCACGGGCAGCATCACCGCGCTGTACACCGTGCTCACCGAGGGCGACGCCGCCAGTGATCCGGTGGCCGAGGAAGCCCGTTCGATCCTCGACGGACATATCGCCCTCAGCGCCGAACTGGCGCAGCGTAATTACTTCCCAGCAGTGGATGTGTTGCGCAGTCGTAGCCGCTTGATGGAGCAGGTCGCCGGTGAGGAACACAAGCGCCTCGCCATGCGCATCCGCGAATTGATGGCGCGGTATGGCGAGATCGAGATGCTGATTCGCGTGGGCGAATACTCCGCCGGCAGCGACCCGCTGGCGGACGAGGCGATAAACCGTCACGCGGCCATCGAAGCCTTCTTGCGTCAGAACGCTGATGAACCGAGCAGTCTGGAGCAGACCCTGATCCGCATGCGGCAGGTGTTGGCATGAAGTTGGATGCATATGCTGGTTTTTGTAGGAGCTGGCTTGCCGGCGATGGCGGTCTATGGGGGTACATATCCATTGCTGCGGTAACGGCGACTTATGGTTCCGCTCTTACAGCGGGTCACTTTTGGAAGGACCCAAAAGTAACCAAAAGGTCCTCGCCCCACCACTCGGCACCTCGCCTAGGCTCGGTGTGCCCTCACTCCGGCTTGAATCCGTGGGCCGCCGCCACGCGCCATCCATGGCGCGGGGCGGCTAACCCGGCGTCCTGCCGGGTTACCCACGGATTCAAGCCTGCGTTCGGCCAGCGTGGTTTTACGGGGCGCCTCAGATCAACAGCAAGATCAAAGGCAAGAGCAAGATCAAGAGCGGCTCGCTTCGCATCGTGGGTACGTGTAGGAGCTGGCTTGCCGGCGATGGCGGTGTATCGGTCACAGAGGGATCTGGTTGACCTGCCGAATTTGCCGGCAAGCCAGCTCCCACATTGGATCTTCATGGGGTCCTCGATGTGTTTTGGCATGAAAATGGAGACAACCGAATGAAAACCGAACAACTGCGCACCCTGCAATCCTTGCGGGTCTTGCGTGAGCAAAGGGCCGCGAGCCAACTGGCTGCGCAGCAGCAGCGCTGTGAGCAGACGCACGGTGTGTTGACCGACGCCAAGGAGCAGTTGCGTGTGCACCGGGAAGCCATCGCCGAGGAGGCGCGCCAGGTGTATGCGTCGCTCACCGAGGGCTTGTCGGTGGCGAGTTGGCAGGCTGCTCAGGACCGTTTGCGCGGTTTGTCGGATGACCAGCAGCAATTGGAAAACGATGTGACCCATGTGTCCATTACCCTGGAAAGCCAGGAGCGTGAGCGTGACTTGTTCCGTCAGGAACGCTTGAGCCGCCAGCGTCAGTCGGATGCCTGGCAAAGCCTGCTGGAAGGCCGTGAGAGCGATGAGCGTCGGGTGGGTGAGTTGCGTGATGAAGGCACCGGCACATGATCGCCGCCCTTGCCGACCCGCTGTCGCCGTGGTTGACCCACTACGACCCGGCGTTACTGGCCCTGCATAACCAGGTGCACCGCCGCCGTCGTCCCTGGCAGGGCCGTTGTGCCGGGCAGGACTTGCGTGTGTCCTGGGCCGCCGAGCCCCAGGTGCTTGTGGCACCACATGAGGTGTTGCTGGCGCTCGGTCGCGCTCCGGCGCGGCTGCGTTTGTCCGCCGCTGCGCTGGAGCAATGGGTGCTGCCACTGGCATTACCGTTCGATGTGCAGCAACTGCCGGCGTTGCCGCGTTCGTTGTTGTTGGAGTTGGCGGTGCTCGACCTGATCGAAACCTTGGAACCGTTGCTCGGCCATCCGGTGCAGTTGCTCGACGCCGCTGACGGCCAGGCGGTGTTTGCCATGCAAGTGGCGCTGGAGCTGAGCTTCGGCAGCCAGCCGGCGATGAGCGCCCAACTGGAGCTGAGCGAAGGCGCCGCCGTGCTGGTGGCGCAGTTGCTGGCGCAATACGCACCGATCGCGCCCGACCCGTTGCCAGCCCTGCGCCAGACCCTGGCGGTGGTGGCGGGGCGGCAATGGTTGAGTCTCGGTGAGCTGCGCAGCCTGCGCCCCGGCGATGTGCTGATGCTGGAGCAAGGCCCCGGCCTGCTGCTGGACCTCGACGGCCGCCTGCAGGCCCGCTGCCAATACCAGGGTGAAGTCCTGCGCCTGCAGGAAGCCTTGAAAGCCCCCTTTCTGGAACCGGAGAACACCATGACCGATGTTGATGCCGCCACGGCGCTGGATGACTTGCCGTTGAAACTGGTGTGCCAGGTCGGCAGCCTGGAACTGACCCTGGCGCAATTGCGCGAACTGGGTGCGGGCAGCCTGTTGCAGCTCAACACGCCGGGCGTGGACAGCGTCGACCTGATGGTCAACGGCCGCCGCGTCGGCCAGGGCCAACTGGTAAAAATCGGTGACGGCCTGGGTGTGCGCCTACTGAGTTTCGCCACCCCATGACCGGTTATCAGCCGAACCTGATCGAGATCATCCTGGTCGTTGCGACGATCGGGTTGATCCCGTTGGCGGTGGTGACGCTCACCGGGTTCATGAAGATCTCGGTGGTGCTGTTCCTGATCCGCAACGCCCTCGGCGTGCAACAGACCCCACCTAACCTGGTGCTCTACGGCATTGCACTGATCCTCTCGGTATACGTGACCACGCCGTTGATTGGCGACATGTACCGCCAGGTGGAGGGCCGCGATCTCAACATCGAGCATGTGGAGCAGCTCAAGGACCTGGGTGACGCCCTGCGCCCGCCGTTGCAGGCGCATTTGGCGCGGTTTGCCAATGAGTCCGAGCGTGGTTTTTTCGTGCAGGCCACCGAGACCATCTGGTCGCCGCAAGCGCGGGCCGACCTGCGTGACGATGACCTGGTGGTGCTGATTCCGGCGTTTGTCAGCTCGGAGCTGACCCGTGCGTTCGAGATCGGCTTTTTGCTCTATATCCCGTTCCTGGTGGTGGACCTGCTGGTGTCCAACGTGCTGATGGCGATGGGCATGTCGATGGTCTCGCCGAACCTGATCTCCATTCCGCTGAAGATCTTTTTATTCGTGTCCCTGAGCGGCTGGTCGCGCCTGATGCACGGTTTGATTCTGAGTTACGGCTGAGGCACGACCCATGGGCCAGGACGTATTCCTGTCATTGATGAAACAGGCACTGATGACCGTGCTGATGCTCTCCGCACCGGCGCTGGGGGTGGCGATTATCGTCGGGTTGAGTGTGGGGCTGTTCCAGGCGCTGACGCAGATCCAGGACCAGACCCTGCCCCAGGTGGTGAAGCTGGTGGCGGTGCTGCTGACCATCGTCTTCCTCGGCCCGGTGCTCGCCGGGCAAGTGGCGGAACTCGGCGGCCAGGTGCTGGACAATTTTCCGATGTGGACGCGCTGACCGCCCATGGATGCCAGCCTGACCGCGCAGTTCCTGGAAGTCGCCTACCCGGTGATCAGCTCCGCCTCGCTTGCTGCCTGCCGTGCCATGGGCGTGGTGGTGATCACCCCGGCGTTCAACCGCTTGGGCCTCACCGGGATGATCCGAGGCTGCGTGGCGGTGGCGATTTCCATCCCGATGTTCTTCCCGGTGTTCGAAGCGCTGACGTCAATGCCGGAGCACGGCAGCGTGTTTATCGCCGGGTTGTTGATCAAGGAATTCCTGATCGGCATTCTCATCGGCCTGCTGTTCGGCATTCCGTTCTGGGCGGCCGAGGTGGCGGGGGAGTTGATCGACCTGCAACGCGGCTCGACCATGGCGCAACTGGTGGACCCGTTGTCGTCCGGGGAATCCAGCGTGATGGCGACCTTGCTCACGGTGATGCTGATCACCCTGTTCTTCATGTCCGGCGGGTTCATCCTGATGGTCGACGGTTATTACCACAGCTACCAGCTCTGGCCGGTCACCTCGTTTACGCCGGTCTTCGCCAGCTCGGCGTTGCTGGCGGTGTTGTCGATCCTCGACCAGATCATGCGTGTTGGCGTGCTGATGGTCTCGCCGTTGCTGATTGCGCTGCTGGTTACCGACCTGATGCTCGCCTACCTGTCGCGCATGGCGCCGAACCTGCACATCTTCGACCTGTCGCTGCCGGTGAAAAACCTGTTTTTCACGATCCTGATGGTGATCTATATCGGCTTCCTGATCCCGATGATGCTCGACCAACTGGCGGAGTTTCGCGGCACCGTCGAACTGCTCAAGACCCTGGCCGGCATGGAGTAGCCCATGGCCGATACCAGCGAAGAGAAATCCCTGCCGGCCACGGACAAGAAGCTCCAGGACGCGCGCAAGAAAGGCCAGGTCGCCAAGAGCCAGGACCTGGTCTCGGGCATGGTTATCCTGTTCTGCACCCTGTGCATCTCGATCCTCGCACCGCGGGCCAAGGCCCAGGTCACCGCGCTGATCGACCTGACCGCGCAGATCTACATCGAACCGTTCGCCACCGTGTGGCCCCGGGTGCTCGACCACGCCGAGCAACTGGTGATCGGCATCACCCTGCCGGTGATGGCGGTGACCACCGGCGTGGTAATCCTGACCAATATCATCACCATGCGCGGCTTTGTGTTCTCGGTGGACCCGATCAAACCCGAGTTCAAGCGCATCAACCCGGCAGAGGGCCTGAAGAAGATCTTTGCCCTGCGCAACCTGGTGGAGTTCATCAAGGGCCTGATCAAGGTGCATGTGTTGGCGATCGCGTTCTACGTGGTCGGCAAGCACGCGTTGCAGGCGCTGATGGAATCGTCGCGCTGTGGGGCGGAGTGCATGGAGTCGACGTTTTTCCTGGTGCTCAAGCCGCTGGTGTTCACCGTGCTCTGTGCCTTCATTGTGGTGGGCGCGGTGGACGTGATGATGCAGCGCTGGCTGTTCGGCCGCGACATGAAGATGACCCGCAGCGAAACCAAGCGCGAACGCAAGGACATCGACGGCGACCCGCTGATCAAGAGCGAACGACGGCGCCAGCGCAATGAAATGCAGGCGCTGGCCACCAAGCTGGGTTTGAACCGCGCCTCGATGATGATCGGCACCACCGACGGCTGGGTGATTGGCGTGCGTTACGTGCGCGGGGAAACCCCGGTGCCGGTGATCGTGTGCCGGGCGTCGCCGGAGGAGGCGTTGTTGATGCTGCAGGAGGCGTATGACCTGGGAATTCCCCACGCGCCGGACAAGGCCCTGGCCGCTGACATTGCGCGCAAGACCGTGCCCGGCGACCCGGTGCCGGATGCCTCGTTCCAGGCCGTGGCGGACTGGCTGGTGGCGGCCCGTCTTATCTGAGGCAAGGGTGTTGTCATAGCCGTCAAGCAGGCTAAACGCGCATCGCGCCAGACGTCGGGACCGCGGTGAGAGCAAGTAAGGCAGGCGCAACCGGGTTGGCTGCGCCTATAACAGCTGACGCCTTTTGGGGGTGTTCATCGACTGACGGCAGAGGTAAATCGACAGGTGTTGCCTCTTTTACGGCAGGTTTTTCCGGGGTGCGCAGATGTTCGGGCACCTCGTTTTGCAAGGCTTTCCAGGACGGCTCTAGGGATGTCGCCGGGTTATTGATGGGCGCGGGGGCTGGTTGCTCATCGGATGTGGGCGTAGGCGCCTTGTCGCCAGTGATGGCCTCAATCGCTTTACTGGTGCCGTAGGCGGCGCCGGCAGTTGCCGCACCGGTGACGGCACCGACAGCGACTGCTTTGGCAGCACCCACCAAGGCGGGGATGATTGCAGCAAGAAATGGAAACATAAGCAGGGTCCTTCAGTGACCGGGATGGGAGTCGATCATGAGTGTCCAGAGCACCTTCTTCAGTTCCATGTCCCAGGGCTGGGCTCAATCAGCTTTTACCTGGTGGTATTCACTGCCATAGCCATCGCCCACCCGCCAGATGATGTCGTGGTTGTCATTGGTCCATTCCGATTCCTTGTAGTCATTCGGCTTGAATTGCTTATTGCCGGCCCCGATGGCTGCCAGGGTCTCGGCCTTGTCATTGCAGCGATTTGCGGGGGGGGCTGTGGTGAGCAGGCTTCTTGTGGTGAGGAGGGGCCAGCCCGCTCACCACGGATTGGGATACATCCAGTCATCAAGTGAGACTGGCTCACCGCAAATCAGTCGCTAGCCTTAGTTCTCTTAAGGACCTACCAGGAACAACGGATTTGCGCCTAGCCCCTCAATCCCACCGCCTGCGCCACGGACGATATTCGGAGCACGGACGCAGTTACCTCATCACCATCGTCGTTCACAACCGCCAACGTCTATTCACTGACGTGTTCCTGGGGCGCTTGCTGGTTCCCGAATTCCGGCACGCTCATGAATTGGGCCTGATCGACTCCCTGGCCTGGGTCATCATGCCTGACCATATCCACTGGCTATTCGAAATGAAGCAAAAGACCTTGGCCGATGTAATGCGGCGTATCAAGTCACGTAGCACGCTGACCATCAACCGTCGTCGTCAAAGCAAAGAACGTGTCTGGCAGCCCGGTTATCACGATAGGGCGGTGCGCGTGGAGGACGATGTTCGGAAAATGGCCAGGTACATCATCGTCAATCCATTGCGAGCCGGGTTGGTTGAGCGGGTAGGAGATTATTCGCTGTGGGATGCGGTTTGGCTTTGATTGAATTCAAATTGTGGCTTGTAATTGTGGTGAGCGGCCGGTGGCTTTGGCTTGTAATTGTGGTGAGCGGGCTTGCCCCGCGCTGGGCTGCGAAGCGGCCCTAAAACAGCCAATCGGGTTCTGGCTGAAAGAACGCGGTGCCTGTGTTGGGGCCGCTTCGCGGCCCAGCGCGGGGCAAGCCCGCTCACCACAGCAAGCTTGCCCACCACAGCAAGCCCGCTCACCACAGCAAGCCTGCCCACCACAGCAAGCCCCTTCACCACAGCGAGCTTGCTCCACCACCGTCAGGCATTTCCAATCGACGTCCCTACCGGTGCTGGAAACGGGGCAGGGAGGCAATGCGCAGTTTGGGTTCCTGGAGGCGGGCCAGGTCGGTTGCGATCTGGGCGCGCCAGAAGTGTGCGCCCGACAATTGCGCGTCCACCCACGCTTGGCGCAGCAGTACTTTGGCCTTGTCCACCGAGCCGTAGTGAGCCTGGCGCAGGGTCAGTTGCGCCTTGATTCGCAGCATCTGTGGCGCGAACCAGCGTTCATGGCGGCCGAGGGCCAGTTGCAGGGTGTCTTCCAGCACTTCCAGGGCGAGTTTCTCCAGGCCCAGGCGCGCCAGGCCCAGGGCGTATTCGCAGCGCAGCAGGCTGTAGAGCTGGCTGTCACCCTGGCCTTGCAGGTGATGCAGGGCTTCGCCCAGTTGCGGCACGCCGGCTTCCGGCGAACCCTCGCGGATCAGCAGGATGCTCTCGAAACACAGGCGAAATTGCCGCCAGATATGCAGGTCCTGGCCGGTGGTGCTGTGTTGCAACAGGCCCAGGTAGTAGCGCGCTTTCGGCAGGTTGGACGCCAGCAGCGCCAACGGGATTGCGCCCAGGCACAGGGTGTACCAGAGGGTCGCGGGGTGATCGAGGGAGATGGCTTCATCCACGCAGCTGCCGATCAGGCGCAGCGCCGGGTCGACATCCCCTTCGAGCAACTGCACCTTGGCCTTGAGGCAGCGGGCGGCAATGCGTTGGTCGAAGTGCACATCGATGATGTGCGAGCGTGGCGCCGACGGTGAGCCGAGGGCTTCGTCGATATTCAGCCGTGCGCCCAGCAGGTCGCCCATATGGAACAGCGCCACGGCGCGCATGCGCTTGCCGAGCAGTTGGTGGCTGCCGCTGCTGTTCAGGGCGATGTAGCGCTCGGCCAACTCCAGTGCTTCGGCGTATTGGTTGCAGCCGCAGCGGTCGGTCCACAGGCCCCAGAGTGCGCGCAATTTGTGGTCCGCATCGCCCAGGTCGCGGGCGTCTTCACGCACCTGGCGCCAGGCTTCGCGCATCGCTGTGCCGGTGCCGTAGGTGAGCATCAAGACACTGGCCAGCGCGGTCTGCAGCAACATGCGCTGGCGCAAGGGCAGCGGGATAAGGGCATCACTGGCCAGGCCCTTGTCGACCCAGGTACGGCACTCGTTGACCAGCGACAACCGCAGCCACAACGGCACGCCGCCGAGGGTCAGGTCGATGCCCAAGGAGAGATCGCCGGTGGCCGAATAGGCCCAGTCGAGCGCGGCGCGAATGGTGTTGATCTCCGGCCCATAGAGCGCCAGCCACGTGGCGGGGGACAATCCGTCCAGGGTCTTCCCGGCTTCTTGCAACATCCCCAGGGCATAGCGTGCATGACGTTGGCAGGTGGCGGTGGTTTCACCCTGTTCGTTGAGTTTTTCCAGCGCGTAGGCGCGGGTGGTTTCCAGCAGGCGATAGCGTTTGGGCACGCAGGATTCGCTGGCGATCAGCAGCGACTTGTCCATCAGGCTTTCGAGCAGGGGCAGGGCGTTGCGCGGGTCGAGGCGGCTGCTGGCGGTCATTGCCTTGACCGCGTCCAGGGTGAAGGAACCGGTGAACACCGCCAGTTGGCGCAGCAGCGTCTGCTCGTCGCCACTGAGCATGGCGTAGGTCCAATCCAGGGTCGCGCTGAGGGAGCGATGGCGGGCGAGGGCGGTGCGTCGGCCGGTCATTTGCAGGCGGAAGCTGCCGTCGAGCAGGCCCACCAGGTCTTGGATACCAAAGGTGCGCACCCGTGCGGCGGCGATCTCGATGGCCAGCGCGTTGCTGTCGAGTTTGCGGCAAATTGCGCTGACGGCTGCAACGTCTTCATCGTTGAACACAAAGCCGGGGTCGAGGGCGCGTACGCGTTCCACAAACAGGCGCACGCCGGACCAGGCCAGGGCTTGGCTGGCACTGAGATGGGCGTGCGCGTCAGGGACCTCCAGCGGCGCCAGGTCGTGCACCCGTTCGCCCTCGGCGCGCAGCGGCTCGCGGCTGGTGGTGAGCACAAAGCAGTGGGGCGCGCTGCGCAGCAGGGTTTCCACGGCGTCGGCGGTGGCGGGCAGTACGTGCTCGCAGTTGTCCAGCACCAGCAGCACGCGGCGGTTGGCCAGGTTGGCGGCCACGCAGTGCAGTGGGTCTGCGCTGACAGTCTGGATGCCCAGGGCGCTGGCGAGCATGCCGGCTACCCATTGCCCGCTGGTGGCCGGGGCGAGGTCGACAAAACAACTGCCCAGGTTGAGTTCAGCGGCCAGGCGTTGTGCCACGGCCAGGGCCACGGTGGTCTTACCGATGCCACCGGGGCCGGTGAGGGTCACGAAGCGCTGGCTCATGACCTGGTCGGCCAGGCTGGCGGTCAACGCGTCACGGCCGATCACTTCCACCGTAGGCGACGCCAGGCAGGGCTCATCAACCCGCACGGACGGCACCGGCAACGGCTCTTCACCTGCCGCCTGCACCGTGACCGGTGCGACAAAACGATAGCCGCGGCCCGGCACGGTGACGATATAGCTGAAGTTGCCATCGTCGCCCAGGGCACGGCGCAGCGCGACGATCTGCGCGCGCAGGTTGCATTCCTCCACCACCACCTTGGGCCAGGCGAAGGAGATCAGTTCGGACTTTTCCAGCAGTTCGCCGGCACGGGTCACCAGGGCAATCAACAGGTAGAGCGCGCGGCTGCCCAGGGTCACTGGCTCGCCATTGCGCAGCAACACATGCTGCCTGGCCAGTAATAGAAAGGGACCAAAGCCAATGGTGCTGTCGGGGGTGGCCGGCGCGGGGTGGTCTGCATCCATGAAGGACACTGCGTGGTGCTTGCTCGAGCTCATCAAATCATCCTTTTTATAGTCGGGCTTGTTATTGGCGATCAGGCCATTCGCCCTTTTTGGGGTACAGATGTGCAGCAGCAGTTTTGGAAAGTTGATGTCGATCAAAAGGTCGGAAGGTCGCCCTCCTTTGGGGCGTTGTGGTTTTTATGGGTGGGTCGCGGAGCGTGTTTCAGGTGATGAGACTGTCTCAGCGCTGAAACATTTTATTACTAGAAATAGGGATAAAGCAGAATGTATGCCAGTTGGCATGTAACAAACATGACAACAACCGCATGAAATTTATGGTGATTTTTGCGGTCGTCGGCGACACGCAAACGCCTTCGTTCGGAAAGGCGAATATTTCTAATTGTGTCGTTCGGGATGCCGAATAAAACGCCAGGGTTTTGGCACTGTTTTTTTGACTGTGTATCGAACTGTATCCCCGCACCATCCTGATACACCGGCATGACGTTCTATCGCGTTCGCGACACAGAGCGGATACACGCCTGGCTTTAACTCTGTCCACCAGCTGGCGCAGGCGGTCACCGACCCCAAGGCGCCCTGGCCACACTCAGTCAAGCCAGGAGACTTACCCCATGAAGCGTCCTTACGCAGCCCTCGCGGCAACCCTCGCCCTGTCTATCAGCGCCTTTGCGGCCGTGGCCCACGCCGATGAGCCCAAGCCCCAGGAAAAATGCTTTGGCGTGTCCCTCGCCGGTGCCAACGATTGCGCTGCGGGCAAAGGCACTTCGTGCGCCGGCACCGCCACCACCGACTACCAGGGCAATGCCTGGGTGTTGGTGGACAAAGGCACCTGCACCCAAATCAAGACGCCCAAAGGCTTTGGCAGCCTGACGGAGCAGCCATGAGCCGAGCGGCCCCGGCGCTGATCCAGCGCCTGCTCCCCGAAGCCCTGCTGTTGCTGGTGGCCCGGGTGGCGGTCGCGGCGGTGTTCTTTCTGTCAGGGCGCACCAAGGTCACCGGGTTGCTTGAACTCAAGCCGTCGACCTACACGCTGTTCCGCTCGGAATACGCCTTGCCGCTGATCCCGCCGGAGTGGGCGGCGCACTTGGCGACTTACGCCGAGCACCTGTTCCCGCTGTTGCTGGTGCTGGGCCTGCTGACCCGTCCGGCGGCCGCTGCGTTGCTGGGCATGACCCTGGTGATCGAGGTGTTTGTGTACCCCGATGCCTGGCCGGTGCACCTGACCTGGGCGGGCCTGTTGTTGCCGCTGCTGGCGTATGGCGGTGGGGCCTGGTCGCTGGACCGCCTGATCTCAGGCAAACGTTCATAACTTTGATGGAGATTTCCAATGCGTATGCTTTCTTCCCTGGCCATTGCCATGGCCCTGACGGTCCCGATGCTGGCCGAGGCGGCAGATGCCCCACAGCCCGGCACCGGTAAAAGCGTGGTGATCGTGCCCGGTTCGTTTGTTGACGGTTCCGGCTGGCGCGTGGTGCACGACATCCTGATTCACAAGGGCTACAAGGTCACCGTGGTGCACCAGGGCCACGAGAGCCTGGCCGCCGATGTGGCCGAGGCGCGCGAAGTGCTGGAGCAGCAAGTCGGCCCGGTGGTGCTGGTGGGCCACAGTTCTGGTGGCGGGGTGATCTCGATTGCCGGCGACCGCGACAAGGTCAAGTCGCTGGTCTACGTCTCGGCGCTGCAGCCGGAGGTGGGTGAGAACATGGCCCAACTCATCGGCTCAATGCCAGCCCCCAGCGATGACATCAAGGCCAGCCGCGACGGTCACCTGTTTTTCGATCGCGCCAAATTCAACGCCGACTTTGCCGCCGACCTGACCACCAACCGCACCGACTTCATGGCCGCCTCCCAAGTGCCGGCGACCACCGCTTTGTTTGGCGGCACCGTGTGGGCCGCGGCCTGGCACAAAAAACCGACCTACGCGGTGGTCTCCACCGAAGACCGTGCCCTGAGCCCGGACCTGCAGCGTTGGATGTACAAGCGCGCCGGCTCCAAGGTCACCGAAATCAAGGCCAGCCACTCGGTGTACATCTCCCAGCCTGAGGCTGTGGCGAAGGTCATCGAAGACGCTGCTTCCGTTATCAAGTAATTCACCCCAACCCCGGAGAAACACCCATGAACACTGCACTCAAATCCCGCTTGAGCCTCGCTGCCGCTGCTGCCCTGATCGCCATGGCATCCGCCTCGTTTGCCACGGCCGCCAGCGCCGCCGACCAGCAGGAAAAACCCGGCCGCTGCTACGGCGTCAACACCTGCAAAGGCACCAGCCTGTGCGCCACCGCCAAGAACGACTGCAAGGGCCTCAACAGCTGCAAGGGCGAAGGCGTGATCGTCAAGACCCCGTCCGAGTGCCTGAAGGCTGGTGGCACCCTGACTGAACCGAAGTAACCCACCCGGCGAGCCCCGTGCGGGCTCGCCACTTATTCTTAGCGGAGATCCGCCATGTCGACACCCAACCCACACTTCTCAGGCTACGGCCTGGGGCTGCGCAAGGAGCACTACTGCGACTTCCTGGAGACCTCGGTGCCCGTGGATTTTGTCGAAGTGATCTCCGAAAACTTCATGGTCGCGGGCGGTCAGCCCCGGCATATCCTGCGCCAGGTGCGCGAGCGCTACCCGGTGGCATTGCATGGGGTGTCCCTGTCCATCGGCACGGCCGAGGGTTTGGACACCGACTATCTGCAGCGCCTCAAGTCGCTGGTGGACGAGGTCCAGCCGCTGTTTGTCTCCGACCACCTGAGCTGGTCGCGCAGTGGTGGCTTCAATGCCCATGATTTGTTGCCCGTGCCCTACACCGACGAAGCACTGGACCGAGTCTGCGCCAATATCCATCAGGCCCAGGAGGTGCTCGGCCGCACGATGCTGTTTGAAAACCCCTCCAGCTACCTGGCGTTTGAAGGCGCTTCCATGACCGAGTGGGAATTTATCGCGGCCATGGCCCAGCGCACCGGCTGCGAATTGCTGCTGGACGTCAACAATGTGTTCGTCAGCGCCAGCAATCATGGTTTCGACGCTCTGGCGTTTCTCCAGGGCATCCCAGCCGAGCGCGTGCGCCAGGTGCACCTGGCCGGTCACAGCCAGGGCCGTGACATCTTGATTGACAGCCATGACAGCCCGGTTTGCACCGGCGTCTGGGAGCTGTATGCCCAGGCCATGACCCGGCTGGGCCCGGTGGCGACCATGATCGAGCGCGATGATGAGATCCCGCCGCTCGCCGAGTTGCTCCAGGAGTTGGCCATGGCCCGCACGTTGGGGGCGCAGCGATGAACCTGGCGCAACTGCAGCAGACCTTTCGCGAATGGTTGGTGAGCGCGTCGGACGCATCCGCGCAACGGTTGGGCAACCACCACGCAGGCCTGGCGGTGTACCAGAACAACTACCGCGCGCAGTTGGTGGGCTGCCTGGAACAGGCGTTTCCCAATCTGCGCTGCTGGCTGGGCGAGGACGCCTTCCTGGCCGCGAGCATCACCCATATTGACAACCATCCACCCCATGCCTGGACCCTGGACGCGTACCCCGAGGGGTTCTACGCCACCTTGAAAGCCGTGTTCCCGCGCAATCCGGATGTGCATGAGCTGGCCTGGATCGAGGCCGCCCTGAACGACGCCTTTGTCGCCGCCGATGCGCAGCCTCTGGCGCTGGAAACGTTGGCCGAGCTGGACTGGGACACGGCGGTGCTGCACCTGACACCGTCGCTGCGCTGCCATGGCCTGAGCACCAATGCCGAAGCCATCTGGTCGGCATTGTGGCAGGACGCGCCCGCGCCCGAGGCGGTAATGCTGGAGCAGGCGGGCGGCTTGCTGGTATGGCGGCGTCAATTCACCTCGCGACTGCGCCAGGTGGATGTGCAAGAACTTCAAGCGTTGCAGCACGTACAGGCTGACGGCCGTTTCGCCGGGCTGTGTGAGTGGTTGGTGCAACGTCTTGGCGAAGAGGCCGGCGTGATGCAGGCCGGTGAATACCTGGCCGGTTGGCTGGGCAGTGAATTGATTGTGGGGGTGAGTCATGTTTGATCGTCGTGGTTTTTTGCTGCTGGCGGCGGTGGTCCTGGCCGCGCCGGCGTTGGCGGTGCAGCAGGTGAGCACCGATGACCAGGAGATCCGTTATGAACAGTTTGGGCCAGAGGAGGGCCGGGCGATCATGTTGCTGGGGGCGAATGTCAGTGCGTTCTCCGACGTGACGGCGCCGCTGGCGGCCCAGGGGTTTCGGGTGATCGTCCCGTACCTGCGCACGGCAGACGACGCTGCGCTTGGCCAGGATGTGCTTGACCTGATGAATGCGCTGCACATCCCCGAAGCGGTATTCGCCGGAGCGGAGCAGGGCGCACGGATCGCTGCGCGGGCCGCGACGTTGAAGCCGAGCCGCTGTGTCGGGCTGGTCACACTGAACACCGCACCCCAGGCGGGTTTTGCGCAAGCCGTGGGGTTGATGGCCAGCACCGGGCACTGGCGTTGAGGGTCAGCCGATCAACTCGACCCGGCCACTGTGCAACCTGTAGATACCGCCGACAATGTGCAGTTTGCCAGCGGCCAGGGCGTCCGCCAGCAGCGTCGACTCGGCCTTGAGCTGCGCTACCGTGTCGCGGACATTTTGCGCAATGGCGTTCGCAAGCAGATCGCCAGGCGCTTTCAAGACCTTGCGCACCGACGGCTTGAACGCGTCGGCCAGGCCCTGGATCTTGCCGGGGAACGTGGCGTTGTCGGTGGTGGCTTTCACCCCGGCGGCAAGGGCGCCGCAGCTGTCGTGCCCGAGCACCATGATCAACGGCGTGCCAAGCACCGCCACCGCATATTCGAGGCTGGCGAGCCCGTCGTCGGTCACGAAGTTTCCCGCCACCCGTACGGCAAACAGGTCGCCGAGGCCGGTATCGAACGCGTATTCCGGAGTAATGCGTGAGTCAGCGCAGCTCAGGACCGCCACGAACGGATTCTGCCCGCCCTCCAATGCCTCGCGCTCGCTCATGAATTCATGGCGCTTGGTGACGCCTTCGGCGTAGCGACCGTTGCCTTCCATCAACCTGGCCAGGGCTTGTTGTGGGTTGAGGTTATTGGCCGCTTTCGGTGTCGGCGAGGCGTGTGCGAGCGCTGCGGGTAACGCGCTCGTGAGCATCAGGGCGCCAGCGCCGACAGTAGCAAGGCGTAGGAATTGTCGACGGTCGTGGGTCAGGGGTGGCTGCTTGTGCATGGGCGGCGTTCTCCGGTTCGTTAAGAGAAGAAACGCCAAGGGTGCAAAGAATGGTCGGGGGGAAATGTAGGCTCTGTCCGTTTTTTGGCGGGAATCGCGTGGCCATCAACATGAAAATTCTGACAGCCAGGCCATCGGCCACTGAAAAAAAAACGGTCTGCCCGTAATCTAGGAGCCTTTGTCACCTGCGCGGATTGTTCATGTCTTCTGTTGCCGATGGGTTGCCCCTCAATAAACGCCTGCCGGCCGTGCTCGCGATCTCCCTGGGGATTGGCATGGCGACCCTGGACACGGCCATCGTCAACACGGCCTTGCCGACCTTGGCCGAGGGGATTGGCACCGATTCCGCCTCGGTGATCTGGGTGGTCAATGCCTACCAGTTGGCGATCATCGCCACGGTACTGCCGTTTGCGTCGCTCAGTGATGTGCTGGGGCATCGACGGGTGTATCTCGGCGGGTTGCTGCTGTTTATTGTGTCGTCACTGTTTTGCGGGCTGGCGGGTTCGCTGGTCACCCTGACGGCCGCGCGCGTGGCGCAGGGGCTCGGGGCGGCGGCGATCATGAGCGTGAACACGGCGTTGTTGCGGCATATCTACCCGTCGAAAATGCTCGGACGGGGCCTGGGCTACAACTCACTGGTGGTGGGGCTGGCGTTTACCTTGGGGCCCACGGCGGCCTCGGCGATTCTGTCGGTGGCGACCTGGCATTGGCTGTACCTGATCAACGTGCCGCTGGGCTTGCTGGCCTTGGTGCTGGGCCTGCGTTCATTGCCAACGTTGCCCATGACCGGGCATGCCTTTGACCGACTCGCAGCGTTATTGTGTGCCGGGTTGTTTGCCTTGCTGGTGCTGGGCCTGGGCACGGCGGTGCACGGTGCCCAGGGTGCGCTGACGGTGGGCCTGATCGCCGTGGCGCTGGTGTGCGGCGCCTTGCTGTTGCGGCGCCAGGCCGGGCACCCGGCGCCGATGCTGGCGCTGGACCTGTTCAAGCGCCCGGTGTTTGCCTTGTCGTCCTTGACCGCTATTTGTGCGTTCAGCGCCCAGGGCCTGGCCTTTGTGTCGCTGCCGTTTTTGCTGCAGGCGGTGCTGGGGCATAGCCAGGTGGAAACCGGTTTCCTGATGACACCGTGGCCGGCCGTGGTGGCGGTAATGGCATTGGTGGCGGGGCGCTTGGCCGACCGGGTGTCGCTGGGGCTACTGTGTGGCATCGGCTTGTTGATGCTCAGCGTGGGCATGGCCGCGTTGGCCACCCTGGGCAATGGCGCCTCGGCGTTTGATATCGGCTGGCGCATGGCGCTGTGTGGTGCCGGTTTCGGTTTCTTCCAGTCGCCCAACCTCAAGGCATTGATGACCAGCGCGCCGTTGGCCCGCAGTGGCGGGGCGAGTGGCATCGTGGCGATTTCGCGGTTGCTGGGGCAAACGCTGGGGGCGTCGCTGGTGGCCTTGTGTTTCCACCTGTCCCTGGGCAATGGGCCGCACTATGCGCTGTGGCTGGGCTGCGGCTTTGCCCTGGTCGGCGCGGTAGCCAGTGGCTTGCGTTTGTTGCCCTACGGTAAAAAGCCGTGATTGGGCGTTGTAAAACATCGGTGTGGAAGGCTACCGTGGCGACCTGAGTATTTCGGGATGTTTCAGATTTATGTCCAGCCTGGCCCTCCGCACCGCTGATACACACTCCCGCCGCGCCGCGCTGACCCTGGCTTTATGCTTGCCCAGTGACGTGTTGCTCTACCTGCTGCTGCCAATGGAGTCCCAGGCCTTCGGCATCACCCTGGCCCAGGCCGGTGTGCTGCTGGCGGCCAACCGCCTGGTGCGGATTTTCGGCTACCGGCATGTCCTCAATTTCTACGCACGCAACGGCGACCGCCTGACCTGCATGATCGCCGCCGGCGCCGCGACCCTGTGCGCCTTGGGCAACTCGGTGTTGTCCGGCTTCGCCGCCTTGCTCTGCCTGCGCCTGGTGTGGGGCCTGTGCTTTGCCGCGTTGAACCTGTCCACCCAAGTGCTGGCCACTTCGGAGCCGGCCGGTGCCGCACGCCGGGCCGGGCGTTCCCGCGCGCTGATCGCCCTCGGGCCAATGCTGGCGCTGCCGCTGGGCGGCTGGTTGACCCTGTGGGCCGGGCCGCGTCCGATCTTTCTGATTCTGGCCGGGTGCTGCCTGGTGGGCTTGTGGATGGCGCGCGGCTTGCCTACGGTGGGGCACGACTTGCACACCACGCCGGGGCGGCGCTTCAAGTGGCCGGACAGCGTGGCGGTGTGGTCGTTTATCGAGGGGGTGGCGCTGGATGGGCTGTTTATCTTCGGCCTGTCGATTCAGGCGCAAAAGCTGCTGGGCGGCGATGCAGTACTGATCGCCGGTGGCCTGATGGCGCTGCGTTACGTCTCGGAAATGCTCCTGAGCCCCCTGGGCGGGCGCGCAGCCCAGCGCTTTGGCGCCACGTCGATGCTGCTGCTGTTTTCGTTCCTGAGTGCCCTGGCCCTGACCGCGTTTGGCAGTTACTGGGTGATCGTCGGCGCGGCGGCGGTGCTGGTGCTGCGCGCGCTGCAACTGCCGCTGGTGACCACCTTGGTGGCCGAGCGCAACCCCGGTTCGATGCGCGTCTCGGCCCTGGCTTCGAATGCCGTCTGGCGGGATATCGGCGCCGGCCTTGGGCCATTGCTGGCCGGCCTGCTGCTGCCGATTGCCTCGGCCCCTTGGGTGTTTGGCCTGGCGGGCGCGGCGATCGCGGTGAGCGCGGTGTTCTGCTGGCGGGCAAAAACTTCCAACTGACACGGTGAGGTTGTGTGTGTCCCTTCAAGAAAACTTCGTAAGCCTGCTGGATGCGGCGTACCGACACTGGACCGGCCAGGGACTGCCGGCCCCCGAACACCTGGACCCGCAACAGCGCCTGGCCTGGCTGCACAGCGACGCGCCCTACAGCCTGCTGGCCCATGACGGCGGCGCCGACCCGCGCTTTACCTACGTGAATGACTGCGCCCTGCAGTGCTTCAAATACCCGCGCGACGCCTTCATCGGCATGCCCTCACGCTACAGCGCTTCGGCACTCGACCGCGCCGCGCGCCAGGTGCTGCTGGAGCAAGTCACCGCCAATGGCATCGCCCAAGGCTACAGCGGCTGGCGCGTGGATGCGCACGACCAGCCGTTCATGATCCACGCCGGCGTGGTGTGGACCCTGCTCGATGACGCCGGCCAAGCGTGCGGCCAGGCGGCCTTGTTCTGGCCCGATGAACAGCGCATCGGCGTGTTGGCTTAAGCGGTCTTAAAGGCATCCAGCCAGGCGGGGTCGAACCGGGTTTGCTCGGTATCGATCCCCAGCGCCTGCATCTTGGCCTTGTGCGCCTCGACCTCCGCAACCAACTGCACCTGGGCGCTGGAATTGGCATCCAACTCATGCATCTGCGTCAGGCCCAAGTGATAGAAGCGCAGCACCTTGATTGCCGTCGGGTCATTGGCCTGGACCCGCTCCGTGACCTTGTGCATCACGTTGGTCACGCTCATCAGGCTGCGCTTGAGTTGCCAGCCATACACCGCCGGCGCCAGCCACGGCTGGGTCCAGAACGGGCCACGCACCAGGGCCAGCGTGATCAGCACCCCGGCGAACACGCCACCGACATTGAAGCGGAAATTGTCACCGCCAGGCTCGCCGAACAGCATCACTGCCAGGGTCGACAGCAACATGGCCAGGGCCAGGAACAGCACCGCGACCATCAGCGTGCTGCGCCGGGTCTGTTGGCGGAAGGTCACAGGGTCGCAGGGTTTGAGCTCGAACATCCGGTTCATGTCTCCAGAAGGGGCCCGCATCATCTCACGCCTGGGCAAACAAGTTGAACGATGGTGCAGGACGGTTTCTCTAAACCTGTGTAGACCCTTTGAGGTGAACCATCATGTCTGACTACAACCAACCACCCCCCGGCACCCCGAACCCTGACCGCACACCCGGTGAAGAGGAGCGCGACAACGATGCGTTGCGCCCCAACGACCCGAAAGAGCGCGACGACAATGAGGATGTAGAACGCGTCGAGGAAGACCTGGAAAACCTGCACGACAAAGCCCGCCCACTTTGAACAAGGAGAACGCCGTGAGTAATACGCCGAAAGGCCCGTCTTCAGGCGAGCATGCAAGTGGCAAGGACGAATTGGGTTTCGACCCGGATTCGCCGGACGTGGCGGACCCGCAAGTCGATCCTATCGGCCCGGCGATTGCGCCGCTGGATAAGGAAAAGAAAGACGAGGATGAAAAGAAGCCGGCCTATGATCCGTTGGGTGATTTGAAGCCGTAGGCGGGGTAGGGGACGCGTTAAGCGTTTCGGTTCTGCGAGCGTGAGCGCTCGACTTGAGCATGTTGTTATTAAACGCTGACATCGGTTGGCGTTTTTTTTGCGTGGTCAAAAAGCTTGGTTTCAGGGGCTTGTGGTAGCTGTGCGCACACACCCACGCGGTTGCGCTTTTACACAGTCTTGGCTGGCAAGTAGAGTTGGGAAGTTTTTTATGGCAGGTGCAAATGATGGCTCCCTCCGATCTTCAGGACTGTGATGTTGCCTGGGTAGCCACCGACGCCATTGGGCAGGTGGCGCTCTTCACAACGGGCGGCCCGGGGCCGGTACCTGATTCCGCACTGCCCTCCGTCGAAACGCTGAAGAATATGTCCTTTCATTGCCGCAGGTGTCCGCTGCAGATCGGGCCAGAGCCATGGCTGGCGCGAACGCTTTCGTTGAGTTTGCCAAACGTGGGTTCTTCGCCTACGACTGGTCGGACGTTCATCGCGATGCGCGCCAGGCCTTGAGAGGTTATGAGCTGCAATACCGTCCACTGACTCCACTGACACTTTTCGACCTGCCGACCCCTTTAAGGGCATTGGTTGAGGTTACCCGGCTATCTGAGGTGACGTTTGGAGCATCCATCGTAGTGATAGGTAGTCAGGTTTCTTGGCCATCGTTAGGTGGTTAGAAGGCTTTTTTGGTTGGGAGCTTTAGATTGTGTATGGCAGCAACCGGCCAGAAGCGGTCCTTTGAAAGCGTCTACGGAAGAAGGACCGATTCAAACCATTTGGCGTAAGGTGCAGGTTATGCCGCATTAAGAATCTAGTACCTCAATCGGTAACGATTATCCCGAATCAATTTGTGATGTCGAGCGCCGCAAATGGCTTACTCACTCACATCGTGAGCATCCGATTTAGGATGCACGATGGTTTACGGGCCTTCCCCGGCCGCTTGCGTTTTTTTGGACGTGCCCTATACATCAACGGCAAGTGATTCTTGGCAATTCGCGGATGCGCGCAAACTCCAAACGGTAACAATTAACGCTCTACAATCCTTGCCGATTTGCGATACCTGTAGCCCCACGAATGCCGAGAGGCATGGTTCTGAAAATGGATTGTCATGAGTAACTGCACAAGGATTTGCTGTGTGATTGCCTGTGATGAAGTTGTCTTTGTGACGAATATGGGAAATACCTATTTGGCTAAAAGGCTTGTGGCGGGAGACGTATTTGTTTTTTATCAGTACTCGACGAGCCATCAGGATTTTGAATCTTTAGATGCGACTATCACGAATTTTTTAAGTCAGAAACTAGTTCGCTGAGGGACTGAGTATGAAGCTTGTTGAGATTGATTCTAATCCATCAAGGTGGAAACCTTCACCTTCACTCTTACGGCACCGTCGAGGGGAGGTGATCGGGGTGTCTAACGATGTAATAGACGATGAAAAACGTGGGCCCGTCTACAGCAGTCGTATTCGACTGAAGGAAGATCATTTGAATATCAAGGGAGAACGCGTTGCGCTGTCTCCGGGTATGACGGTGACGGCGGAGGTCAAGACGGATCAGCGTCGGGTGCTGGATTACTTCCTGAGCCCTTTGCAGCAGCATGTTCAGGAGAGTTTGAGAGAGCGTTAGGCGGACCATTTTCATTGATGGTGTTCGGTCTGGCGCGGCTCGAACCGTCTTAGCTTCAAGGTCCTCACTTTTCGCTGGAGTGTTCTGTGCAGCTAAAACTGAAAATACTTCTCACTGCGATACTTCTTATAACTATTCCACTTATAGGGAGCGCTGCAGAGCCATGTACATTTGGAAATAGCGCAGGCGGAGGAAAGTTACCTTTTAAATTTAATTTTTCCAAGGAGAACTGCCAACGAGTTTTTACTCGAGATGGTAGTACGTTGACACTTTCCGTTCAATACCCGGAAATGCGTTTAGTCAAGGAAAGAGTATTAGATGGTGAATTGATAAGTTTGCGTATGAGCCATATCGATCCTGAGCGATATGACCAAGATAGGGTGATCGAAGGGCGTAAGCCAGACAGGCACATAGGCGATATAGACGTTTATGTTATCGGTTCATCGGATGTGTATCGTTTTCGAGGCACAGACGGTGCCATCGTTTTTGTCAGTGATTGGGGTAATACCTACGTGGCGACACGTCTATTCGCGCACGACATTTCTATTTCTTACCAATACTCTTCAAGCCATAAAAACGTTAAGGACATGGATGCTGCTGTTCTGTCCTTTCTCGATGAACATCTGATTCGCTGAGGTGCTGATGTATGAATATCGTCAATTTTAACGCCGAGCAAGACTCAGCACTTCGAGCCTTTTTAGTCGAAAAAAATTACCCGGCTGCGTATGACTATATGCGTTTGCTGATAAATGAAACGTTACTTCATACGGCTGATGAGCGAGTGAAGTAAGATCTTGAGGCTGCTTCCACGTGGCTCAAGTCTGCGAGTGCTATAAATCGGAATGATGGCTCGTTTACCAGTGAGATGGTACGCGGTTCCATGTGGGCGGCTGTTGCATTATCAGGGGGTAGCCTTACGGATGCTCAATTCCAAAAAGCGTCAGATAACCTGGCAAATTCTGTTTTAAGAAGAACATTGTTTTTAGGCGGTTTCCCTGAAACTCAGAACGTTCTCGACGAAGATGTAAACTCCGCTGTAAATGAGTTTGGGCTGGCACGCTGGCAGTGGGCCGGAACGGTAGGCGATATACTTCCGGTTGCGCTCGGTGGTCTCGGTTATGACTATGTTCAGATCCCTGGTGAGACCTCCACTGAACTTGTCAGCAATTACGGTTTTTCGCTTATACAAAATGCCGCGGGTATCGGTCGATCGCTTGCCCACGGCGTAGAGGAGACCGGTGAAGCAGTCATTATCGTTACCCGAACAGTTGACTGGCAAAAACTTATCCTCATGCCTTTCCTAGGGCTTGCGCCCCTCGACAATCCCCTCCAGCCGTCGACACTCGCCACGGCTGAGGGTATACGTGCCATCGACGTCAATGCTGACGGCAATGTGCAACTGATGGTGCCGCTTGCATCCAGTGCTGTTGGTGAAGCGACATTGCTCTACAAGAAAGATAGCGTTCAAATCAGCGTCGCCGGAATTTCCTTAATGGAGGTCCCGAAAGATTCGACTATTACCGTTGGAAAGCAAAACGTTTCTGTATCACACAGCTATGGCGACTTGTCGGCTACCTATCGTTTGACGGCTCAAGGGGTAGCTGTCGCATGGAGAAACGCCGATGGTGGATTGGCGGTGGAGCAGACCTACGGTTTCGATGGACTGCCTGTAAACACCACCTGGAAGCAGAACGGTCAAACGTTCACCGGACCTGCGCAGGATCTGGCCGCGTTCATCAGCCAGACGTCTACCCAAGCTGGCGCGTTGGTCTTGTCCCAGACCCTGGCATCTCAGCAGGCACAAATGGGTGCCCTATTGGCTACACCTGCCGAGGGGGCATTCGCCGCTGCGGAAAATGCCCTGTCCTTGAAGGCTCTGCAGCATCGCCTGGCCCAGGAACCCTATTCTGATCGCTGGTCACCCACTGCATTGGGCGCCAGTATTCCTTTTGCACTGAGATTGTCGAACGGCTTACAGGCGGCAATCCAGCAAGTACTCAATATTGCTCAGCAAGGCTGGGGTCAACCGGTCGCTAGCTAACGTCCGCTTCTGGCCGGAAGCAGTCCTTCGTGGATGGCCGCTTCCAGCCAATGCCCCAAACCCCCAGCCCTCGACCTACATAAGCACAAAAAAGGCAAGTCACTCGCAAAAGCCCCGCCTGACACGGCGGGGCTTTTCCCTTCACTTCGGCGCAACCCAAGTTACGTCCGTAATCCCATACTTCTCCGCCCAAGGCCGCGTCGTTTTCTTCACCTGTTCATGGCCTACGCGCCCCACGCGACTCACGTGCGCGATGTCGGCATCGACCGCCGCCCAGTGCCAGGCTTCGGCGTTGTTCATCACTTCGGCACGCACCACAAAGGACTTCGGTTTGCCATGCAACTGGTAGTGGATGGTGTAGATTTTTGCGGTACTCATGTTGCCTCCCTGTGTTGTTATAGATGGATAGGGGAGTGTTCAAAAAGGTTCATTCAAAATGACAATCTGCGTGCTGGCGCGGCATAGTGTCGCCATCCCCTCGCGCTCAAGGATTGCGCCATGCCTCTGCTGACCCATAGCCGCCTCTATCTGCAACGCCTGGGCTATGACACGCCGCCCGCGCCGACCCTGCAAACCCTGCAGGCGCTGCAGTTGCGCCATGTGTGCACCTTTGCCTTCGAAAGCCTGTCGACCTTGATGCGCGTGCCGGTGCCTATCGACTTGCCCAGCGTCGAGCAAAAGGTGTTGTTGGAGGGCCGGGGCGGTTATTGCTATGAGTTGAACCAGATGTTTTTGGCGCTGTTGCAGGCGCTCGGCTTCGATGCGCGCGGCATTACCGGGCGGGTGGTGATGGGTGGGCCGCCGGATGCGCACACGGCGCGTACCCATCGCTTGAGCCTGGTGACCCTGGACGGGGTGCGCTATATCAGCGATGTCGGTTTTGGCGGCATGGTGCCCAGCAGCCCATTGCAGCTGGACACCGAAGCAGTGCAGGCCACGGCGCATGAGCCTTATCGCCTGACCTTCGACGGGCAGGGCAGTTACACGCTGTGGGCACAGGTGGGGGAGGAGTGGCGTGGGCTGTATGTGTTCGACCTGCAGGAGCAGGCGGCCATCGACTATGAGATCGGCAACTGGTACGTCTCCACGCACCCGGATTCGCCCTTCGTGGGCCAGCTGAAAGTCGCACGCTTGGCGCCGGGCAAGCGCCATACCTTGAACAACGCCAACTACGCCGTGCATTACCTGGATCGACCGAGTGAAAAACGCACCCTCGGCAGTGCCGATGAACTGTTGGATTTACTGACCGAGACCTTTGGCATTCGGGTACCTGCCGGCACGACGCTGCGCCAGATCCTTGATGGCCTTGTAATGGCTAATTCGTGAGAATATTGATCTAGAGCCTTCGCTGAACCGTTTTACCTTCAAATCGGTGCAAATTAATTCGAACCTTTCGCGCGAGCAGGGGTTCGAAGCGGTTCCTGAATAATTTGCTCACCAGACAAGGAAATGTAAAACGATGTCCAAGCTATTCGGAAAATTCCTCAAGGGTTCCTCGCTGCTGGCGCTGGTCGCTGCGCCTGCCGCGGTGTTCGCCGCACCGTCCACTGACCCGATTTCTACCTTCGGGATCCTGGGCAGCTATAACGATTTCAAATTTGAAGGCGGCAGCGAGAGCGACAAGAGCCACATGCCCGAAGCCGGCCTGTTCTACAACTTCGGCAACAAGCTCACTGCCGAATCCGGCTTTATCTACCAGGCCGGTATCGAAGCCAAGTACGGCGAAAAGAGCGACAACAAACTCAAGGAAGGCCAGGCCGACCTGGACCTCGGCTGGCGTGCCGCGCTGGATGCGCGCAATTTTGTCGACGTGATCGTGGGCGGTGGCTACAGCTGGACGCGCTACGAGCCGGAGATCAACGACCTCGACGTGAAGCTCACCAACAAGTCGCCGTTCGCCAAGGCGGCCCTGGGCTACAACCACCAGTTCGATGATATGACCCTGCGTGTCGAAGCCGGCGCCCGTCGTACCATCGATGGCCGCACCAAGCTCAAGGTCGATGACTTTGGCAGCGACACCGTGGACCTCAAGGACCGCACCAACCCCTACGCTGAAGTCAGCCTGCTGATGAACCAGAAGGGTGACCTGCCGGTCGTTGCGGGCCTGTACTACACCCGCACCGAGTACAAGCTTGACGGTGACTCTGACGTGGCCGACAACACCAAGCTCAAGCGTGACGAGTACGGGTTCAAGGTCGGTATCGCCTTCTAAGCCCCTCGCCAGGACGTGGGTGGCCAACGCCCACGTTCAACTGTCCGCAACAGCCCCCCTTTGTGTCCGCCAAAACCCTCAACGCCGCCGCGCCGCTGCCTTAGTGTGGAAACCGCTTTCCACATCATAAGAAGAGAGGGTGGCCATGCCCCGCATCGCCTTGCTGTTGGTTGTATTCGGCCTGCTCACAGCCTGTGATGACAAACCCCGCCACCCCCCCGAACGCGCCACTGCGGCGACTGCCATGCCCGCCGACCCGGCGCTGGCCCAGGTCTATGACAGCAGTTGCAAGCTGTGCCACGCCAACCCGGCGTCCGGTGCGCCGCTGACCGGTGACCGCGCGGCGTGGAGCCCGCGTATCGCCCAAGGCGTCGACACGCTGCTGGACCACAGCATCAACGGCTACAACGGCATGCCGCCGATGGGCCTGTGCATGCAGTGTTCCGAGGAACAGTTTGTGGCGCTGATCGGCTTTATGGCCGGTGTTCAAATCCAACAATAAGACGGGGTGGTGAATGGCGCTTTCACGGCGGCAACTCTTGCAGCGCGCCGGCATGGCCGGGGCTTTCATGGCGCTGGCCAGCAACCCGGTGCTGGCCCAATTGGCGCGGGCACCTCGCCTGATTCCGTGGCGCAACTGGTCGGGGGCGCAGACCTGTTTACCATTGGCACGCCTGGCGCCGAAAGACCTGGACGAACTGGTGCAGGTGATTCGCCACGCGCCGGGGCAGATGCGGCCTGTCGGTTCGGCGCATTCCTTCAGCGCCCTGGTGCCGACTGACGGCACCTTGCTGTCCCTGAGCTACTTCAATGGGCTGCTCGATCACGACCCGGCAACCTTGCAAGCCACCTTCGCCGCTGGCACGCCGATGTCGCGCATGGGCCCGGCGCTCAAGGCGGTGGGCCAGGCGCTGCCGAACATGGCGGATATCGATTACCAGACCCTGGCCGGGGCGATTTCCACCTCGACCCACGGCACTGGCGTAGGCTTCACCTCGTATTCCGGTTGCGTCACCGGGCTGCAATTGGTGACCGCACAGGGTGACGTGCTGGACTGCGACGCCCAGCGCCATCCGGAGGTGTTCAGCGCCGCCCGCGTGTCCCTCGGCGCGCTGGGCGTAGCCACCCGCATTCGCTCGCAGAACCGCACGCCCTATCGCCTGCGCGAACGCCAGTGGATCGCCAAGACCGAAGAGCTGCTGGAAGACGTGGATAAAAACACGCGGGACAACCAGCACTGGGAAATGCTGGTGGTCACCCATTCCGACTACGCGCTGTCGATTGCCCTCAATGAAACCAACGATCCAGCAACACCCCCCATCGACCCGGCGGAGGCGGGCGGCAATGAGTTCGTGACGATCATCGAGAAGCTCGACAAATACGCCAGCGACTTCCCCGGCACACGTCGCACCTTGCTCAACAGCCTGCGCTTTTTTGCCAGCTTCGAGGACCGCGTGGCCGAGTCCTTCGAGGTGTACGCCAACGTGCGCAATGTGCGTTTCAACGAGATGGAATATTCGGTGCCTGCCGAGCATGGGCCGACGTGCCTGCGCGAGATCCTCAAGCTGATCAACGACAAGGACCTGCGCACCTGGTTTCCCATCGAGTACCGCTACGTCAAGGCCGATGACATTCCCCTGAGCATGTTCGAAGGCCGCGACAGTTGCTCGATCTCCGTGCACCAACACTACGCCATGGACCATCACAACTTTTTCGCCGCCGTGGAGCCGATCTTCTGGAAATACGCCGGCCGCCCACACTGGGGCAAATTGCACACCCTCAACGCGCGCACCCTGCAGCCGCTGTACCCGCGCTGGGACGAGTTCACCCGCGTGCGCCGTGAGCTGGACCCGAGTGGCAAATTCCTCAACGCGCACCTGTCATCCATCCTGGGAGTGGCCCGATGAACCGTCGACATTTTGTACTCGGCACAGGCGCCTTGCTGGCCGCCGGCGCCTGGTGGTTGCGCCCGAGTGACCGGGGCAGCCCCTACAACGATTACTTCCGCACCCTCAACACCGAACTCAAGGCCCATGGGCCGATGCGCCCGGTGATGCTGATCGACCTGGATCGGCTGGATCACAACATTGATGTGGTCATGCAGTCGGTCAAGCGTGGCGGCAAACACCTGCGCCTGGTGGAGAAATCCCTGCCATCGCCGGGGCTGCTGGCCTACATCGCCAAGCGTGCGGGCACGCAGCGGCTGATGTCGTTTCACCAGCCGTTCCTGAACCATGATGCCCAGGTGTTTCCCGAGGCGGATATTTTGCTGGGCAAGCCGCTGCCGGTGCGTTCGGCCGAGCTGTTTTATCAGACCCATAAGGGGCCGTTCGACCCGTCGCGGCAATTGCAGTGGTTGTTGGACACGCCCGAGCGCTTGCAGCACTACCTGGCGTTGGCCCAGGGCTTGGGCGTGCGGTTGCGGGTCAACATCGAGCTGGATGTGGGGCTGCATCGAGGCGGTATCAGCGATAACGCGGTGCTTGGGCAGATGCTCACGCTGATCAGCGCCAACCCTCGGCATTTGGTGTTTGCGGGGTTCATGGGCTATGACCCGTTCGTGGGGATGGGCGTGCCGGGCATTCTGGGGTCGCCCCAGGCGTTGTTCGAGCAGGTGATGCGGCGCTACACCGGCTATGTGGATTTCACTCGGCAGCACGTTGCTGGGGTGTGGGGGGAGGGGCTTACGTTGAATACGGCGGGGAGCCCGAGTTATCGGATTCATGAGCAGGAGCGGCTGAGCACGGAGGTGTCGGTGGGGACCGCGTTGCTCAAGCCCACTCACTATGATTTGCCTTCCTTGAGCGAGCATGTGCCAGCGGTGTTTATCGCCACGCCGGTGTTGAAAAGCACGGGGGCGGTGTATATTCCGGCGTTGGATGGCAAGTCGCGGGTGTTTTCGTGGTGGGATCCGAACCAGCGGGGGACTTACTTTATTTATGGCGGGAATTGGTTGGCGGAGTTCGAGTCGCCGGGTGGGTTAAAGAGCAATGAGTTATATGGGCGTAGTTCTAATCAGGAGATGGTCAATGGGTCGCCAGCTGTGGGGTTGAACGTGGATGACCAGGTGTTTTTGCGGCCGACGCAGAGTGAGTTTGTGTTGTTGCAGTTTGGGGATTTGCTGGGGGTACGGGGGGGTAAGGTTGTTGAGGTTTGGCCGGTTTATTCGTGACGATTGGCGGTCTATCCATTGCTGCGGTAACGGCTGGTAAGGGCGGAAGACATAGCAGCCATCACCCAAATAGCGGCTATACACCCCACCAGGAATTGCCCCCCACCCAATCCAAAATGAAGCTTTCATGACAAAAGTTCGGTAGCCCTTGGCCACTCCCGTCTCTCCTGTGTAACGCGCTTGAGCCCACCAGAAAGGTGGGCTTTTCAGCCGCAAGCAGGATGCCAGGAGTGGGGCGATGGGAACTATGGAACGTTACTCGAAAGTCGGCATGCAGGAGCTCGACCAGCGCCTGTCGAAGATCGTCGAAGCCGCGCGCAAGAAGCCGGTGTCGGTCTATCGCTACGGCGCACCCTGGGTCTGGATCGTCTCCCAGGACGACTGGCAGGGCGCCCGCAAGGAAGTCTCCAGCTACATCCCGGCCAGCCATTCCCTGGTATTGCTGCGCCCGCAGATCGACGAAGTCCTCGACCAGCACCGTGACTGGCTCACCACCGAACCCGCGATGTCGATCGCCCCACAGACCGTACTGCAGATCCTGCTGCTGCAACTCCTGTATTCGGTACCCAGCGAGCAGCAACTGCATGAACAGCTCAACTACAACCTGCTGTTCCGCTGGTTCGTCGGCCTGGACCTCAACCAGAAGGTCTGGAGCATCCATGCATTGACCCGCGACATCGCCACGCTGCTCAACAACCCGCGTGCGGTGCAACTCATCCAGAAAATCATCGGTGACGTGTTTTGTGGCGCCTTGCTGCACATGCCGGAGTTCTCGCTGAACTTCGCCCTGTTGCACACCTGGCTGGCACGCCACGGCAGCACATCGATCACCAGCAATTGAGCCAGCCGCACGCCGGGCAATCGGCAGCGGCGCAAAAAATCAGACAGTCAGGGGGCGGTGTGGAGCATCTGTTCAAATTAACATTGGCGCTGTGTTGCGTGACGCTGGGGAGCCTGGCGCAAACGGTGTTGGCCGAGGAGGAAGAGGGCGCGCGCAAGGTCGACGTCAACGAGTACTTCGTGCGCGGCAACACCGTGCTCGATGCGGCGACGATCGAGGAAGCGGTGTATCCGTTCCTGGGGCCGCAGAAGACCCTGGGCGATATCGAAGGCGCCCGCGATGCGTTGCAAAAGATCTACCAGTCGCGTGGCTACCAGTCGGTGTTTGTCGAGCTGCCGGAGCAGAAGGTCGATGACGGTATCGTCTATCTGCAGGTCAGCGAGACCAAGGTCGGCCGCGTGCGCGTGGTCGGTGCCAAGCACTATTCACCGGTGGAAATCCGCGAGCAGGTGCCGGCCCTGGAGGAGGGCGCGGTGCCGGACTTTGCCACGGTGCAGACCCAATTGGCCGGTCTCAACCGGGGGGCCGGGCGCCAGGTCACGCCGCTGGTACGCGAGGGTCAACGCCCCGGCACCATGGATGTGGATTTGCAGGTGGAAGACCAGAACCCCTGGCACGCCAGCCTTGGCCTGAACAACGACTACAGCGCCGACACCGAAAAGCTGCGCTCGGTGGCGACCCTGGGCTATGACAACCTCTGGCAACTGGGCCACAGCATTTCCCTGACCTTTTTCACTGCGCCCCAGGACACCGAGAATGCCAAGGTCTGGTCCGGTTCCTACACGGCGCCGCTCAACGAGCGCTGGACCTTGCAGTTCTCGGGTTACCAGTCCGACAGCAACATCGCCACCATCGGCGGCAGCAATGTGTTGGGCAAGGGCCATTCCTACGGGGTGTCGGCCATCTACAACCTGCCGGCGGCGGGCAACTGGGCCAACTCATTCTCGTTCGGCGTCGACTTCAAGGACTTCGACGAGCAGATGAAGTTCGGCGCCAGCAGCGACCAGGTGCCGCTCAAATATGCGCCGTTCACCTTGGGCTACAACGGCTTTCGCTACACCGAACAGTCGCAATTGGGCCTGGGCCTGAACCTGGTGGTGGGCACCCGCGCGTTTTTCGGCTACGGCAGCGACGCCGAGGAATTCGAGTACAAGCGCTACAAGGCCAGCGCCAGTTTTGCCGTGCTCAAGGGCGACCTGAATTACACCTACACCTTCGCCAACGATTGGCAGTCGGCGACCAAGGGCGGCTTCCAACTCGCCTCTGGCCCCCTGGTTTCCAACGAGCAGTATTCCGCCGGTGGCGCCACGTCGGTGCGCGGTTACCTGGCGGCGGAGCGCACCGGGGATGAGGGGTACTTGCTCTCCCAGGAACTGCGCACGCCGTCCTTGGCCAAGTTCCTCGGCAGTTATGTGCAGGAGTGGCGCTTCTACGCGTTCGCCGAAGGTGCGCGCATGCGCCTGCACGACCCGCTGCCCGAGCAAGAAGACGAATACAGCCTGGCCAGTGTTGGCCTGGGCACCCGCGCCAGTTTGAGCAAATGGTTGTCCGGCAGCCTGGATTGGGGCTACCCGCTGCTCGATGGACCGAACACCCAGAAACAGGACTCGCGGCTGCACTTCAGTGTGCAGGCGACTTTCTGACTTTTTCTTCCGGAGACTTCACCCATGCAACGCCTATTCCTGAGCCTGTTGATCTGCCTGGGCTTCGCGCTCCCGGCCACTGCCCATGCCTGGTGGCAGGACGACTGGCACTACCGCAAACAGATTTCGGTGGACACCACCGCCCAAGGCGCCGCGATCAACCAGGCCCTGGGCCGCACCGCGCTGCTGGTGCGCCTGCACACCGGCAACTTCACCTTTGACGGGGTCAAGGATGACGGCGCCGACCTGCGCTTTGTGAGTGCCGACGACAAGACCGTGTTCAACCACCAGATCGAGAGCTTCGACCCGCTGATGGGCATGGCGCTGATCTGGGTCGATGTGCCCAAGGTCGAAGGCGGCCAGCGCCAGGACCTGTGGATGTACTACGGCAACCAGAAGGCCCCGGCCACCGCCAACGGCCAGCTGACGTTCGACCCGAACTACACCGCGCTCTACCATTTTGACGGCGCCAATGGCACGCCGGCCCGGGACACCACGGCCTATGCCAACACCGCGCTGAACGCCACCGGCGCAGCCATCGATGGCGTGATTGGCCGCGCCCTGCAGTTCAGTGGCCAACCGCTGATGTTGCCGGCCAGCCCTTCGCTGCAACACGCGGCAGGCGGTGCGTTCACCTTCAGCGCCTGGTTGCGCCTGGACCAGGCGAGTGGCGAGCAAGTCGTCCTGGCTCGCCGCGATGGCCCCCACAGCCTGCTGCTGGGCTTGAACCAGGGCATGCCGTTTGTGGAGATCGACGGTCAGCGCGCGGTGTCGACCCAACCGCTGAACCCCGGCCAATGGCAGCACCTGGCGTTCACCGCCGAGGGTGACAAGGTCACGCTGTATGTGAATGGGCGTGAAACCGCGACCCTGGCGGTCGCCTTGCCGGCGTTCAATTCGCAGCTGGCCCTCGGCGCCGACTTGCCGGAAGCCGGCAGCACGCGCCAGCCATTCGCAGGGGCCATTGATGAGCTGCGCCTGTCCAAGGTGGCGCGCCCGGCGGCTCTGTTACTGGCCGATGCCAGCGCCCAGGGCGCCGAGTCGAAACTGGTGGCCTACGGGGTGGACGAAGAACAGTCCGGCTTTGGTTTCGGCAGCCTGGGCTTCCTGCTCAACGCCGTGCCGGTGGACGCCTGGGTGATCATCCTGGTGCTGGTGGCGATGATGTTCCAGTCGTGGGTCATCATGCTGCGCAAGAACCGCCAGGTCAGCCGGGTGAGCGGTGCCAACGAGATTTTCCGCGAGCACTTCGCGCAGATCGGCACGCGCCTGGAGATGTACGCCGACGACGCCCAGCTCGGCGAACGCCTGGCCCATTCTTCGCTGTGGCGCCTGTACCTGGTGGCGGTCAAGGAGATCCGCACCCGGCGTGCCCAGGGTGCCGACACCTCGTCGGTCTCGGCCGCCACCATCGAAGCCATCCGCTGCTCCATGGACGGCGTGCGCACCCGTGAAAACCAGGCGCTCAGCGCCAAGCTCTCGACCTTGTCCAACGCCATTGCCGGCGGCCCGTACATCGGCCTGCTCGGTACGGTGCTGGGGATCATGGTGGTGTTCCTCGGTACGGCGATGGCCGGTGACGTAAACATCAACGCCATCGCCCCCGGTATGGCGGCTGCGTTGCTGGCGACGGCCATGGGCCTGTTTGTCGCGATCCCGGCGCTGTTTGGCTACAACCGCCTGATCACGCGCAACAAGGAAGTCAGCGCGGACATGCGTGTGTTTGTCGACGAGTTCATCACCCGCCTGGCGGAGATGCACGGCGAGAGCCAATCCAGTGAAGCGGCGCACCGTCGTGACCATCACGCGGCTGTTCCGGCCTGAGGAGAATCGCCATGGCTTCCGTAAATGCCTCCCACGACGATGACGATGACGCGGCCGTCGACAGCATCAACATCACGCCCCTGGTGGACGTGCTCATGGTGGTGCTGGTGATGTTTATCCTCACCGCCACGGCCCAGGTGTCGGGCATCCAGATTCACCTGCCCAAGGCCAGCGCTTCGGTGTCGTTGTCGGAGGCCAAGACCAAGGCCATCTCGGTGAATGACGGCGGCCAGGTATTCCTCGACGCCTACCCGGTGACGCTCGGCGAGCTGGAAGAGCGCCTGCGCATCGAGAAAGCGCTGAACCCGGACTTCCCGGTGATCGTGCGCGGCGACGCGATGGTGCAGTACCAGAAGGTGATCGAAGTGCTTGACCTGCTGCGCCGGCTGGAGCTGTCCCAGGTCGGGCTGGTCACCGGCAAACCGAGCCAGGGCTGAGCCATGACCGCACAGATCCCGATCGCACCCTTGCCCGTCAAGAAGAAGCCGCCGTTGCGCCCGTTGAAGTGGGGCGCCGGCCTGTTGCTGGGCGCCGTGGCGGCCTGGTTCTTGTGGCAATGGGCCAACGACATGAGTGGCGTGCGCCGCGAAGCACCGAAGGTGCCGACGATTATCCCGTTGCCGCCGCCACCGCCACCGCCGCCGGAAAAGCCCAAGGAGCCCGAACCCCAGGTCGAAGAAAAAATCCCGGAACCGGTGCCAAGCCCGGAACCCGAGGAGGTCAAGCCGGCCGAGGAAGCGCCGCCGTCGCCTAACGAAGACCTGGCCAACCCGATGCAGATCGACGGCGACGCCCAGTCCGGCAACGACGGTTTCAACATCGGCGCCGGCAAGGGCGGCGGCATGGCTGGCAGTGGTGGCGGTGGGTTGGGAACGGGCACTTACAAGCAGTACCTGGCCGGCACTTATCAACGGCTGATGCGCGAAGACCCTGAGCTGCGCAAGAAGGCGTTCTCGATACAGATAGACCTGTGGTTGGGCGCCGATGGCCAGGTCACCAAAGCCTTGGTGGCCAAGTCCAGCGGCGATGCCGAGACCGACGCGCAGATGCTCGCCTTGATCCAGGCACCGCGTGCCACCCAGAAGCCGCCGGCGTCGCTGACGCTGCCCATGCGCCTGTCCCTCAAGGGCCGGCGTCCGGATTGATCGAAACCTCTTATCTACGGTTTTTTACAGGAGTTGCGTACACATGATTTCCCCCGTGAATCGACTGACCCTGGCGGTTGGCATGGTCATCGCGACCCTGGTCGGCCAGGCGGCTGCAGCGCCGGTCGCGCCCTCGGAAAACGTCACGATCAACCTGATACGCCTGTTGGTGCAGCAAGGCGTGCTGACCCAGGACACCGCCAATGGGCTGATCGCCCAGGCGGAAAAAGAAGCCCAGCAGGCACGCCAGGCGAATGCGGCGCCAATGGTTGCCGCCGGCCCGACCGCCGCGCCCGGCGATGTGCGCGTGCAGTACGTGCCGCAGGCGGTCAAGGATCAGATTCGCGACCAGGTCAAGGCCGAGGTCATGGCCACCGCCAAGCAGGAAAACTGGGCCCAGCCCAATACGTTCCCGGACTGGGTCTCGCGCATCAGCTTTGATGGTGATATCCGCCTGCGGGATGAATCACGCTACTTCTCGGGCAACAACAGCAACGAGATCGTCGACTACGCCAAGCTCAATGAAAGCGGCCCGTACGATACCAACAAAGACACCAACACCAGGCTGCCGCCGCTGCTCAACACCACCAAGGACCGCGAAAACCTGTTCCGCCTGCGTGCGCGCCTGGGCATGAAAGCGGTGCTGTCGCCGGAATGGACCGCCGGTATTCGCGTCGGTACCGGCTCCGACAACAACCCGGTGTCCACCACCCAGACCCTGGGCGGCGGGTTTGGCAAGAAGGACATCTGGCTCGACCAAGGCTACCTGAGCTGGAAGGCCACCCCGGACGTGACCCTCACCGCCGGGCGCTTCGCCAACCCGTTCTATTCCACCGACATGATGTATTCGGGCGACCTGAACTTCGACGGTATCGCCGCCAATTTCAACCATGCCCTGAACAGCGAGTGGGGCCTGTTCGGCACCCTCGGCGCGTTCCCGGTGGAGTACACCTCCGACTCGGCCAGCAGCAACGGCTTCGACAAGGAAGACAGCGAAACCAAGTGGCTGTTTGGCGGGCAGATCGGCGCCAACTGGAAGATCAACCGCGAAAACAGCCTCAAGGGCGCGATGGCGTACTACCACTTTGACGACATCGAAGGTAAGCGCTCCGGTGCCTGTGAACCCTGGGCCGGGCAGCCTGCCTGCGACAGCGACGGGTCGCGCCTGGCCTTCATGCAGAAGGGCAACAGCGTGTTCCTGCTACGTGACATCACCCCCAACCCGGCCACGCCTGGCCTGACCCCACAGCCCCAGTTCGTGGGCCTGGCGTCCAAGTTCGATGTGCTCGACCTGAACCTGGCCTGGGATGCCGAGTTGCCCAGCGACTTCAAGCTGCGCACCCAAGGCAACTTCATCCACAACCTGGCCTACGACAAGGGCGAGATGCTCAAGCGCAGCGAGGGCGAGATCGTCAACAACATCAACAGCAAGGGCCAGTTTGAAAGTGGCGGCAATGCGCTGATGGTCTCGTTCACCCTCGGCACTGCGCTGGAGATGCGCAAGCGCGGCGACTGGAACGTGCTGGCTGGCTACAAGTACATCCAGCCCGACGCCTTGCCCGACGGCTTCAACGATTCTTCGTTCCACCTGGGCGGGACCAACGCCAAGGGTTACTTCATTGGCGCCAACTACGGCATCGAAAAGAACATTTACGCCAGTGCGCGTTGGTTGAGCGCCTCCGAAGTGTATGGCGCGCCGTTCGAAGTCGATGTGATGCAACTGGAACTCAACACGCGCTTTTGATGCGCAGGGAGATGCCACATGAACACGCGAATCTGCGGGCTGTTATTGCTGCTGATCACCACCGGTGCGTCGGCCGAGGGCATGGAAGAGCGCCTGCGTACGCAATTGCGCAGCACCACCCAGCAATTGCAGGCGCTGCAAAGCGAGCAGGCCCAGGCCAGCGCAGCGCGCATTGCCGCCGAAAACCAGGCCAGGCAGGCCCAGGCGCACATCAAGCAATTGACGGCCGAACTCGCCCAGGCGCGTGGCGTGGCCGAACAAATGGCTGGCCAGCAACAGAGCCTGCACAGCCAGGCACAAGCCCAGGTGGCGGCCAGCAACGAGCAGATCGGCAAGTTCAAGAAGGCCTATGACGAATTGCTGGTGCTGGCCAAGGGCAAAGAGGCCGAGCGCGCCCGCTTGCAGGCGTCCTTGAGCGAACGTGACACACAAGTGCAGCAATGTTCAGTCAAGAATCAACAGATGTACGGCGTGGCCCAGCAGTTGCTCGCGGCCTACGAAAAAATCGATGTGGCCGAGGTGATGAGCATTCGCCAGCCGTTCGCCAGCAGCGCACGGGTCAAGTTCGAGGAACTGGCCCAGGGTTTTGGCGACGATTTGTACAAGAGCCGTTTCGATGCGCCCCAGGCAACCGCCAATCATTGATAGACAAGGAAGAGATCACCATGAGCGAATTGATCACCAGCGTCACCACCCAGAGCCTTACCGAGCTGCTGCAGGAAGCCGGCTACCGGGTCAACCAGACTGAACAAAATGGCATCGTGCAATTGCTCAGCGCCAGCCAGGGCATCGGCTTTGCCGTGCGCTTCGGCAACCCGGCGGCGGAGCAGGGTAGCTATGTGGATTTCACCTACAGCTGCGCGCTGCGGGTACAGGGCGAGCTGCCTGAAGGCCTGGCCCAGGTGTGGAACGCCTCGCGGCGCTTTGCGCGGTTGTCGGTGCAGGGTGAATTCCTGCTGATGGAAATGGACGTGGTGGTGGCGGGCGTGGGCGCTACGCACCTGCGCAGTCAGCTGGAGTTGTGGGATCGCCTGTTACAGGAATTTATCGTTTACCTGCGTGAATACAGCCAGCAGGCCGCGCAGTTGCAGGCTGAAGCCGAGGCGCCGGTATTGTGAAGAAACCAACCTTGATGGTCGGCGCGGGTGCGTTGGTCTTGCTGGTGGTGGCGGTGGGCTTGAGCCTGAGGCCGGGCAGTGACCCGGTGGCGGCGCAGCAACCGGCGCCGGTGATCAATCCTGTATCGGCCGTGCCGGCGGTGGCCCGCCTGGGCAATCAGCAGGTCGACCTGACGGAGCTGAAAACCGTGCTGGCCAGCCTGCCTGCCGAGTCCCGTGAGCAGTTGCGCGGTAACCGTGGCGCGTTGGAAACCTGGATTCGTTCACGCTTGGCGCAAAAGGCGGTGCTTGAACAAGCCGATGCCCAAGGCTGGCGCCAGCGCCCCGACGTGGAGCAGCAGACCCGCGCCGCCGTCGACCAGATCGTGTTTCGCGACTACATGCTCTCGGTCAGCCAGGTGCCGGCCGATTACCCCAGCGCGGCTGAATTGCAGCAGGCCTACGACAGCGGCAAGGCCCAGTGGGTAACGCCGCCGTTGTATCGCGTGAGCCAGATTTTCCTGGCGACCAATGACCCGCAAACCGTCGATAACGTGCGCCGCCAGGCCCAGGAGCTGAGCCGTCGTGCCCAGGCCGCACCGGGTGATTTCGCCGCCCTGGCCACCCAGTATTCCCAGGACGCCGACTCCGCCGCGCGCGGCGGTGACTCAGGCATGCAACCCCTGCAACAGCTGGTGCCGGAAGTGCGTAATGCCGTGTCGCGCCTCAAGGTCGGCGCCGTGTCGGACGTGGTGCAGAGCGCGGCGGGGTTTCATGTGCTCAAACTCACCGGCCAGCAACCGGCGCGTACTGCGACCCTCGACGAACTGCGTGAGCGCCTGACCCAGGCCCTGCGTGCCCAGCGTCAGGAGCAGATCGCCAAGGCGTACCTCGAAGGCATGCTCAACACTGCCACCCTGAGCATCGACGGCGCCGAGCTTAACAAGGTGCTGGAGTAATACAGGTCAACCGCATTGGATGCACAGACTGACAAGACAGGGAGTCTCCCATGGCATTTCTAGAACCGTCTGCCCCCCAGGGCTCTTCCGCTTATCGCGCACCCGCCGAGGGCCGTAGCAGTTGGCTGGCCCTGGCCCATGAGATCGACCCGGAGGTGGCGCGCTACTTTCTGGTGAGTGCGCGCTGCGGTTGTTTCATGCAGGCGGCGCGCAGTTTGAATATCAAGGCGACGCTGTTGCGCAAGCGTTTGGCGCAGCTTGAAGAACACGTGCGTCATTCGCTGTTCAGCTATCAGGGCAATGGGCTGGTGCTCAGTCGCGATGGCCAGCAGTTGCAGGCGCAGCTGATTGCCCTGGCCCAGGAGCGACGCTTGCCGGTGACGGAGCAGCCGTTGATTCGGCTGGCGGTGGCTGAGCCGATCTTGCATGACATTCTTGGGCGCGACCTGATCGCCTTGCTGCGCCGCAATGCCAGTGTGCGTCTGGAGATCATCTCCATCGACAGCCAGCTGTCATTGCAGGCGGTGGATGTGGACGTGGTGCTGTGGCTCTCGGACGCGGAAGGACCGGTGCCTGGCCCGAGCTTTGCCACTGAGCCGCCGCGGGCCTTGGCGCGTTTGCAGTATTTGCCGCATATCGCCAAGCGGTATTCGCGGTTGACCACACGGCCGGACAGTGTGGAGGACCTTGACGACTACATGTTGGTGCAGTGGCAGCCGGATGCGCAGGTGGCGGCTTTGCAGGCGTGGAACCAGGTGGTGCAGCAACGCTTGGCGGCGGTGGTGCAGGTGCATGCTTATTCGCTGATGCTGGAGATGATTCGTTGTGGGGCGTGCATTGGGTTGTTGCCGCATTACATGAGCAGTTTTGACCGGGGGCTCGTGGCGTTGCCGGGGTTGTTGGATGAGTGTATGCAGCGGCAGGTGTGGTTGGCGGTGAATGCGCGGGTGGGGGAGGGTGAGGCGGTGCGGGGGGTTGTGGAGTTGATTGTGGGCGCGTTTGAGGGGAGGCGGGAGTGGTTTGAGTGATGGTTGATTGGGTACATATTCGTTGTTGGGGTAATGGCTGATAAGGGTTCCGCTCTTACAGCGGGTCACTTTTGAAAAGAGCCCAAAAGTAACCAAAAGGCTCTTGCCCCAACACTCGGCACCTCGCCTAGGCTCGGTGTGCCCGTAATCCGACAGGTATTTGGGGGGCCGCCGCCACGCGCCCTCCATGGCGCGGGGCGGCTAAACCGGCATCCCTGCCGGTTTACCCCCCAAATCCCTGTCGAATTCCGGCCAGCGTGTTTGACGGGGCGCCTCAGATCAAGATCAAGAGCGACTCGCTTCGCATCGTAGATACGCTTTTTGTTCTCTGTGGAGCCGGCTTGCCGGCGAAAAACTGTCGGGCGCCGCGTGCTGTCTGGTTTGCCGCGTTATCGTTAACGCCCATCGCCGGCAAGCCGGCTCCTACAATGTGGTGCTTCAGGTCGTCTTGGTTTCGCGTGGTGAAACGCGGTCCTGTAGGAGCTGGCTTGCCGGCGAAAAACTCTCGGGCGCCGCGTGCTGTCTGGCTTGCCGCGTTATCGTTAACGCCCATCGCCGGCAGGCCGGTGTCTACACGGGGTTGCGTAGCGCGCCGCGGAAGGTGGCGCTCAGTGCGCGTAGTGTTTCCTTGGAGCGGCCATCGGTGATGCGGCTGTGGAGGACGACTTCGCTCACGGGTAAGGCGGGCAGGCCGTATTGCTCGCTGACTTCTACAGCGCCAGTCGGTGCTACGCGGTGGGCGAGGGCGGCGACGCCGAGTCCGGCGCTGACGGCGGCGCCGACGGCCATGACGCCGCCGCCGACGAATACTTCGGTCCAGTCGATATGTGCCGTGTCGAGGGCGCGGGTCGCCAGGTGGCGCACGCCGCAGGGCGCGGCCATGGTGGCCATGCGCAGCGGCGTGCCGGGGGTGTGTTGCCAGGTGGGGGCGGCGAACCAGCCGAAGCGTTCCACCGCCAGGACTTCGCCGTCTCGGCGGTCGCCTTCGTTGCGCACGATGATCGCGTCCAGCTCATTGCGATCAAAGGCGGCGACGAGGTCGCGGGAGGAAGCGATGCGCACTTCGAGGATCACTAAAGGATCATAGGCAGCCAGGCGGCTGAGCCAGGTCGGCAGGTCGGGACCGGCCACGTGGTCGCTGATGCCAATCACCAGGCGTCGCAGTGCGTGGCTGTCCATATCGGCCAAGGCGCGTTCATGGGCATTGAGCAGGGCGCGGGCGGCGACAATGAATTGTTCGCCCTGGGGCGACAGCCGCACATGCCGGGGCGTGCGTTCAAGCAGGCGGTAGCCTAGGCGTTCTTCCAGGCGTTTGAGCTTGAGGCTGATCGCCGCCTGCGAGGTGTCGAGGGCTTCGGCAGCGCGGGTGAAACTGGCGAAATCGGCCACCAGTACGAAAGCCTGCACAGTGTCAATATCCAGCGGTTTGAGCACGTCAGCCATATTGATTCCTTATCGCACTTATATCCGCTGATATCTTGTTGAAATCATCGTCGCTGCGCAAGCTGAACCCTCATCTTGCACAGGGGTTTTCGTATGTTTGCCAAACAATATTCTCACCGCTTGCCTGCTGACTACGACATGGGCGTGATCCGCCGGCGCGCCGCGCAATTGGGGCCGCTCTGGGACGACGCCGAAGGGTTGCTGTTCAAGGCGTTTATCGCCCGGGAGAGCGGGGGCAATGTGTATGCGTCGGTGTACCTGTGGGCCGATCCGTTGCAGGCCGCTGACTTTTTACTCGGCGAGCGTTTTCAGAAGGTGCTCGACAGCTTTGGACGGCCGCATATCGAGAGCTGGTTGCCGCTGGATGTGCAACGTGGCCCGGCGCAAGGTGCGTTGAGTTTGTATCGCGAGGAGTGGCCGCTGGCGCCGGAAGCAGACAGGGCGGCGGTGTTGGCCGAGGAGAAACAGCGCAATCAACAACTGGCCGACCGCGGCGACACCTTTGCAGTGTTGCTGGCGCTGGATGTGCAAGCGTGGCGGCTGGTGCGTATTACTGTGTCGGCCAAGGCACTGGATACAGAGCGCCAAGGTAACGGCTATCACGTGCTCTATCTGGCACAGGGCGTTGCGTCCCTGCGCTAACTGCGCCAGTCTTGAAGCTCTTTCTTTTTGGTCTCAAGCACTCTGCGATGCACACCACTCGTTTGACGCTCATCTGCCACGCCGTCACGCCCCTGCAAAAACAGGGGCGTTTTCCCGATGACGAGGCCGTGGTGATGGACTGGCAAGGCAAGGCGTTGTCGCTGGCTGATCGGTACAAGAAAACCCGGCGACTCGTGTGTGGGCCGGAGGCCAGGGCACGGCAGACGGCAGGCTTGTTCGGCGATGACGGGGTGATCGAGATCGCATTGCGCGATGGTGATTTCGGGCAGTGGAAGGGCCAGGACATCGGCCAGTTGGAGAGTGACGAGTTGAACACTTGGCTCACTGACTTCACTTGCGCCCCCCATGGTGGCGAGTCGGTGGAGCAAATCTGCCTGCGGGTGGGTGAGTGGATGAAAACCCTCGAATCGCAGCCCGGCCATGTCGTGGCCATTACCCATCCGTTTGTGATCCGTGCCGCGATGTGGCATGCCATGCAGTTCCCGCTGTCGATGTTCTACCGGATCGATGTCGAACCGCTGTCCGCCACTGAGCTGCGTTTCAACAACCTCTGGCGCTTGCGCCTGGAAACTCACGCCTAGCCCCATGAACATGGCAAAATCCACGCCCCGCAATGAGAGCAATCCATGAAACGCATCCTGATCATCGGCATTGGCGCCGGCAACCCTGACTACATCACGATGCAGGCCGTGAAGGCGCTCAACCGCACCAACGTGTTTTTCCTGATGGACAAGGGCCAGAGCAAAGACAAGTTGATCGACCTGCGCCGCGAGATCTGCGAGACCTACATCACCGAGCCTGGCTACCGCTTCGTCGAGGCCGAGTGCCCCGAGCGGGTGCGTGGCGACATCGATTACACCACTGCCGTACAAGACCTGAACCGCGACAAACAACTGACCTTCGAGCGCATGATCAACGAGGAAATGGCTGACGGTGAAGTGGGCGCTTTCCTGGCATGGGGCGACCCTGCGCTGTACGACAGCACCATTCGTATCCTGCAGGCGATCCTGGCCAGTGGCCGCTGCTCCTTTGAGTTTGAGGTGATCCCCGGAATCACCAGCGTGCAGGCCCTGGCTGCCCAGCACAAAGTGCCGCTGAACCGCATCGGCAAGTCGGTCGAGATCACCACCGGGCGCCGCCTGGCGGCAGGGCAGGCCAGCGATGCCGACACCCTGGTGGTGATGCTGGACGCCGAAGACTCCTACCGCACCGTGGCGGATCAGGGCCTGGATATCTACTGGGGCGCCTACTTGGGTACCCCGGACGAGATCCTTATCAGCGGCAAAGTGAGTGAGGTGGCTGAACAAATCGAGCAGGTGCGCAAGGCGGCGCGCCTGGAGAATGGCTGGATCATGGACACTTATCTGCTTCGCAAACCCTGAGGTAACGTCCCATGCTCAAAATGTTTGCCCTGGCGCTGACCCTGGTGGCCGGCGTCGCCCATGCCGACGATACGCTGCACACCGATTTACCGCTGTCGTACCTGGAACACACCCAGGGCGACGCGCGCAACCAGCCGCTGGTGATTTTCCTGCACGGGTTTGGCAGCAATGAAGAAGACCTGTTCGGCATCAAGGATGCGCTGCCGTCGACTTGGACGTACCTGTCGGCCCGTGCGCCGATGCCGGTGGACCCGCACGGCTATCGCTGGTTTACCAAGACCCCCGGTGAAGGCGACTACGATGGCGAGACCGCCGACCTGCAACGCAGTGCCAAGCTGATCGAAGACTTTGTCGGCCAAGCCACCGCCAAGTACCACACTCAACCTGACCGAGTGTTCCTGGTGGGGTTCAGCCAGGGCGCGATCATGTCCTATGAGGTGGGCTTGCGCCGGCCCGAGTTGCTGCGTGGGATTGCGGCGTTGAGTGGCAGCGTGTTGCCGGTACTCAAGGCGCAACTGAAGCCGGACGCGTCACTGGGTCAATTGGCGATTTTCATCGGCCACGGCACCCTGGACCAGGCGCTACCCTATGCCTCGGCGACCCGGGCGAATGACGTCTTGACGGGGTTGGGGTTGAAACCGGAGTTTCACGGGTATCCGGGGATGAACCACACCATCAGCGAAACAGAAGTGCAGGACCTGAAAGCCTGGCTGGAAAAAAGCCTGAACTGAACGCGGTCAAAATAGGTGGGAGCTGGCTTGCCTGCGATAGCCATTGATCAGTCGACAACCCTATTGACTGATGCACCGCTATCGCAGGCAAGCCAGCTCCCACATTAGAGTTGAGTTGTTTGGGAGATCAGGTTATTTCCCGCCGGTAATCTGCTTCACCAACGCCGCATGCCCCTTCGCATCATCCGCCCGCGAGATCGCCTGGATCACCAGCAGGTGGTTGCCCGAACCGCCCAGGAACGTGGAGTTCAGCGTCTTGCCGCCGCCTTGGGTGGCGGTGCTGTCCACCTGGCGCAGGCCCAGGCCCTTGAAGGTCAGTTTCTTCTCGGCCTGTTTCTTGAAGTCAGGCAGCGCTGCGCTCTGGTCCTTGACGAAGCCGGCCACGGCGCCATCAAGGAATGTCGCGTCGTTATCCCCGATGGTTACCCCGTCGTTGCGCACGGTTTCGGCGACGATCACCACACTTTTCGTGGTCTGGTTGGCGTACATCGTGCCTTGGGTATCGGCAGTGCCATCTTCGGCCTTGCCGGCTGGCAGCGTGTCGGCGGCATAGGCCTTGGGCAGGTTGAAGGTGAATTTGCCGCCCAAGGTGGAGATGGTTTGCGTGGACGGCTTGGATGCGGCGAATACACTGCCGGCGGTCAGCGCGAGGGCCAGCAGGACGGCGGTCTTGGTGAAAGTGGCCATGAAGCGCTCCAGGGATGAACGAAATTGCGGCGTATTCTGTCAGAAATTTCGCAAAATCGTTCACCTGCAGCCTCACACCTTGTCGGACTCTTCCTCAAGTCGATCCATCTCAAACAGCCGCGCCAGTTCTGCCCGCGCTTCCTGGGCGGTTTGCATCACTTTGGCGGCGTCGTCGTACACCGCGTGTTGCGCGGCCAGCACTTGCAGGTCGTGGTTCTTGAAGCGGGTGATACGCGCGTCGGCCTGGGCCTGGCTCAAGCCGAGGCCCACCAGGGTGCGGCGGCTCATTTCCAGGCTGGAATAGAACGTCTCGCGAATCGGCGAGGCGTCCAGGTCCACCAGACGGTGCACATGCTGGCGGTTACGTGCGCGGGCGATGATTTTCATGTGCGGGTAGAGGTTGCGCACCAGCTCGGCAGTCTTGATGTTGATCTCCGGGTCGTCCATGGCGATCACGAAGAACTCTGCCTGGTCGACTTTGGCCGCGTGCAGGATCTCGGGACGTTGCGGGTCACCGTAGAACACCGGCATGCCACCGAAGCTGCGGGTCAGTTCGATGGTTTCCACCGACGTGTCCAGGGCGATAAACGAGATGTTCTGCGCGCGCAGGATCCGCGCCACGATCTGGCCCATACGGCCCATGCCGGCGATGACCACGCGCGGGGCGTCGCTTTCGATGGTGCGGTATTCCTCCGGCACTTCCACCGGCTTGACCTTGGGCTTGAACAGCTTCGGGCACACCAGCAGCAGCAACGGCGTCACCGCCATGGACAGGGTGATGGTCAGCACCAGGATGTCGTAGAGGTGTGGTTCGAACAGGCCCTGGTCGCGGCCGATCTTGAACACCACGAAGGCGAACTCACCGCCCGCCGCCAGCACCACGCCCAGGCGCAGGGCGCTTTCGCGATTGAGGTCACCGACCATGCGGCCCACGGCATACAGCAGCGGCAGTTTCAGGCCGATCAGCAGCAGCGTCAGGCCGATCACCACCAGCGGCGCGCTGATCAGCAGGCTGAGGTTGGCGCCCATGCCCACGCTGATAAAGAACAGGCCCAGCAGCAGGCCCTTGAACGGTTCGATCTGGGATTCCAGTTCGTGGCGGTACTCCGAGTCCGCCAGCAGCAGGCCGGCCAGGAAGGCGCCGAGGGCCATGGACACGCCGACCAGTTCCATCAACCACGCCGTACCGATCACCACCAGCAGCGCGGTGGCGGTAGAGACTTCGCGCAGGCCGGTCTTGGCAACGATGCGAAACACCGGGCGCAACAGGTAGCGTCCGCCGATGATCACCACCGCGATGCTGCCGAGAATCTGCAACACATGCTGCAAACCCTGGGCTTCGGTGGTCGGGTGATCGCTGCCGGCCAGCAGTGGCACCATGGCGATCAGTGGGATCGCGGCGATGTCCTGAAACAGCAGGATGGCAAACGCCAGGCGGCCGTGGGGTTGGTTCAGTTCCTTGCGCTCGGCCAGGCTTTGCAGGCCAAACGCGGTGGACGACAGCGCCAGGCCCAGGCCCAGCACAATTGCGCTGTTCCACGATTGGCCAAACAGCCACAGCGCCACCACCCCCATGACCAGCCCGGTGAGCAGCACCTGCGCCAGGCCGACGCCAAACACGGCCTTGCGCATCACCCACAACCGCTTGGGCGACAGTTCGAGGCCGATGATGAACAACAGCAACACCACGCCCAGCTCGGAGAACTGCGCGACGCTTTGCGGGTTGCCGATCAGGCCCAGCACCGACGGGCCAATGATCACACCGGCGAACAGATAGCCCAGCACCGCGCCCAATTGCAGGCGCTTGGCCAGGGGCACGGTCAGCACGGCGGCGAGCAGGAACACCACCGCTGCTTGTAACAGGTTGCCTTCATGGGGCATTGCGAACTCCAGGATCTCTAAAACCAATCAACAGGGGTGTATTAGAGCGCTTTTTACATTTCGAAAATTGTGTTTTTGAGCGGGATGGGAAGAGACTCAGGTAAAACGCTTTTTGACAGGTTGAATTTTTTATTCCTTTGGTGGAATATTTTGTGCGGTCGAATGCTGGTTGGGAGGGCCGTCACCATGGCTAAGAAATTCGCTGAACTGCAAGCGCGCATGACGCCGCAATCCCGGGCCGAAGCCAAGCTGTTGTTTCAGCAGCATCTGCAGGAAATGCCACTGCATGAGCTGCGCAAAGCCCAGCAGTTAAGCCAGGCGAGCCTGGCTAAAGCACTGAACATCAACCAGGCGGCCGTCTCCAAGATGGAGCGGCGCACCGACATGTACATCAGCACGTTGCGCGACTATATCCGCGCGATGGGCGGCGAGTTGGAGATTATTGCCACGTTTCCCGATGGTCAGGTCAAGATCGACAATTTCGCCTGCTGAAAGCGGTTGCAGCTATCCAGAAGGTCATCCTTGTGAACCAACTTCTCGCCATGCGTGCCTTTGTTCGCGTCGTCGAAACCAGCTCCTTCAGTCGTGCATCCGACCAGTTGGCGCTGCCGCGCTCCACCGTGAGCAAGCTGATCACCGACCTTGAGAAGCACCTCGGCATCAAGCTGATGCACCGCACCACACGGGCTTTGGCGCCAACGTCCGAGGGGTTGGAGTATTACCAACATGCCCGGCGCCTGGTCGTAGAGTTGGACGAAGTAGACAGCGCCATCCGCGGGCAAGTCCTCAAGCCTGGCGGGCATCTGCGGGTGGATGCGCCGGCGTCGTTTGCCAATTGCCTGCTGATTCCGGCGCTGGTGGATTTTCATCGCGAGTATCCCGATATCACCATTGCCTTGGGTATCAGTGATCGTTCGGTGAATATTGTGGGGGAAGGGGTGGACTGCGTGATCCGCGCCGGCAAGCTGGATGACATGGCGATGATCGGGCGCAAGATAGTCGATCTGGAATACCTGACCTGTGCCGCTCCTGATTACCTGGAGCGACGAGGTGTGCCGGTTTCCCCGGAGGATTTGGCGCACAACCATCTCAAGGCCGGCTATTTTTTTGCCGGATCCGGTAAGGCGGAGCCGCTGATTTTCGAGCAGGGTGACAGGCGCATCGAACTGGGCGATTGCGCCTATTCCACCAATGAAGGCAACGGCCTCAAGGAAATGCTGCTCGCCGGGCTGGGCGTCGGGCAGCATTTCAAATCCATCGTTCAGTACTACGTGGACAGCGGCCAATTGGTACGCGTGCTGCCGCAGTGGTCGCGCCCGGCCACGCCGCTGCATATCCTTTACCCACCCAATCGTCACCAGAGCGCGCGGCTCAAGGTGTTTGTCGAGTGGGTGATACGGACGTTCGGGGTCAGGGAATAATCGCGGTCACGCGGATTTCCACGCGCATGGTCGGCAAACCCAGGGATTCGACACCGACTTGCGTCCAGATCGGCGCATGGTGGGGCATGTACTGGCGGTAGTGCTTGACCATCGCCTCGTTGACTTCGGGGGGGAAGCCACCGACGTGGTAGGAGTTGACGTGAATCACGTGCTCCCAACGTGCGCCGGCGGTGGCCAGGGTGCGTTCCAGGTTATGGAACGCTTGGGCGATTTCCTCGGCCAGGTCGGTGGGAATCTGGAACTCATCGTCCCAGCCGCCCTGGCCTGAGGTTTCCACGCGATTACCGACTTTTACTGCTTGCGAGTAATGCAGGTGCTCGCGCATGTAATCGCCGTAGCCTGGAGTGACAAAAAATTCGGGCGTGCTCATGGTGTTTCCTCACGTTCAGTACAAGACCGGACCCAAGTTAAAGCAGCCAATACGCGAACAAAATCCCGAATTTATGCCATGACTATCTATCCATATGGACAATCGGTTGCGGTTCGGCAGGCGCCAGGTTGACCGGCTTGCGGTACAGGCCCACAGCCAGCCCCGCGATGATGATGCCGATGGAGATCAGGTTGGGCGTAGAAATGCGCTCATCAAGCATCAGCATCGAACTGGTGATGCCGAACACCGGAATCAGCAACGACAGCGGCGCCACGGTAGACACCGGGTACAGCTTGAGCAGCGAGTTCCAGCCCCAGTAGGCAAAGTGCGTCGCCAGGTACACCTGGAACAGGATCGACAGGACCGCCGTGAGGTCGAGGCTGGTTTGCAAGCCCTCGAAGGCGGCGCCGCCGTGCATCAACCAGGCCGTGAGGAACAGCGGGATCGGCGGGATCAGGCTGGCCCAGACCATGAACGAGAAGATCTCCTTGACCCCGGATTTCTTGATGATGACGTTGCCCACGCTCCAGGCCACCGCGCTGAGCACGATCAGCATGACGCCCAGCACGGCGTGGTTGCCTTCCTGGGTGGAGATGATCCCTGCCAGGCCGACCAAGGCCAACACGGCGCCGACCATCTGCGCGCCACGGATTTTCTCTTTGAACAGCACAAAGCCCCAGCCCATGGTGAAGAACACGCTGAGTTGAATGATCAATGAAGCAATACCGGGGCTCACCCCCACCTGGATGCCGTAGTTGATCACGCCCCACATGCCCAGCCCGAAGATGAAGCCGTAGGCGGCCACATAGCTGAACTTGACGGCGGGGCGCTTGATAAAGAACACCAGCGGCAGGGCGGCGAGGGCGAAGCGGATACCCGTAAGCACAAATGGGTCGATGGCACGCAGGCCCAATTTGGTGATGGGAAAGTTAACCCCCCATACCAGGGTGACGAGCACGGCGAGTGATAAATGTTTTTTCAGCATGGACCCTCCTTGGGTCAGGCGGCACACCGCAAACGCGGTGCGCCACCGGGAAGTCAGTTCAAGGCGAACCGTTTTTGCATCAGGCACAGCCCGGCGATTTCCATCAGCAGGTTGTCTGCCGAAGCGCGTTGGGCGGGGGACAAGCTTGGCAGGGTTGCCAGCAAGGCGCGTATTTTACGTGGATCGAAGAACGGCACGTTGCTCAATGCCGGGCCGCTCAATACGTCGTTGATCATTTCATACAGCTTCGATTGCGGGCTTTCGGACGCCGGTGGCGCGCGGAAGTATTGTTTCTTGCGGTCCAGCACGGCTTGCGGCACGTATGGGCGCATGGCCTCGCGCAGGGCGTATTTTTCGGTGGCGCCGCGCACTTTCATGTTCACCGGCAAGCGGCACGCCGCCTCGATCACCTGGTGATCCAGCAGTGGCGGACGGCCCTCCAGGCTGCCGGCCATTTCCATGCGGTCGCCCAGGGACGTCAGTACCACGTTGGGCAGGCTGGACTTGGCCACCACGTACAGCGAGCGATTGACCGGTTCCCAACCGTTGAGCGCCCGTGGGCTCAGGCGGTCGTAGAACTCGCGATAGGCATCGGTATTGCTGAAGCGCTCACGGAAGTCATCGTGGTACAGCTGCGCCAGGGGGCCGAACAACGCCGATTGGGTTTGCAGCCAGGACACGCCGTGGCCCAGTTCGTCCTGCACCCATTTCACATCGTTCCTGGCACCGGGCAGGTAGCGATCTTCGCTGGCGTGCAGGCGCCGGGTGAGTTCGGCGATGGCCGTCGGGTCCTGGTTTTCGTGGTTGTACAGCACCATGTCGCGGCGATAGTGCGGGTAGCCACCGAAGACTTCGTCGGCGCCTTCACCGGTCAGCACCGCGCGCATGCCCTGGCTCTGCACGTATTTGCACAGCAGGTACTTGGCCACGCTATGGGCGTTGGCGAAGGGCATCTCGGCATGCCACAGGGCATTTTCAAAGTTGTCCGCCATGTCGGAAGAGTTCACCGACAGCACGTTGAGGTGGGCGCGGTTGTGCCGGGCGGCCACTTCGGCGTATTGGCGTTCGTCGTAGGCTTGCTCGCCCTCGAAGGACAGGTGGAATGCCTGCAAAGGTTGGCCAGTCAGCTCGGTGGCAATACCGAGCATGGCCGACGAATCCAGACCGCCGCTGAGGCACACGCCCACCGGCACATCGGCGTGCAGGCGCAGGCGCACGGATTCTTCGATGGTGTGGCGCAGCGAGTCGATCATCTCGGCTTCACTGCGTTGCTCGGTGGCCTGGGCGTCGGGGAAATCCCAGTCCCAGTACTGTTCGGTTTGCAGGCCGCTTTCGTCAGCGATGATCCAGCAGCCGGGTTTTACGCTGCGAATATTGTTGAACACAGTCCGGTCGCGCAGGATAAAGCCCCGGTTGGCGTAGGCTTCGTGGTCCCACTGCGCGGGTACACCGGCGGCGAGCAAGGCTTTGATTTCGGACGCGAAGTACCAGGCGCCTTCATGCTCGGTGTAGTACAGCGGCTTGACGCCCACGCGGTCACGCACCGCAAACAGCTTTTTGCGCAGACGATCAAAGATCAGGATGGTGAACTCGCCGCGCAGTTGCTTGAGGCCGCGGACGCCATGGCGGCGGTACAGGTGCATGGCGATTTCGCTGTCGGACGAGGTCTTGAAGCGGCAACCGTCGCCCTCCAGCTCGGCGCGAATGCGTTGATAGTCATAGAACTCGCCATTGACCATCATCACCAGGTCGCCTTCGTCGGCGACGATCGGCTGGGTGCCGTTGCCCAGGCCGACCAGGCCCAGGCGCACATAACCGAAGGCGGCCTGGCCCTTGGGGTCGAACCACTGGCTGGAGCTGTCCGGGCCACGGTGATGGATCGCACGCAGGGCGGCATCGAACATGTTGGGGTTGAACGCACGAGGTTGTTTGGCAAAGACGCCAATGTATCCACACATGACATTTACTCTTATGAAATTGTGAGGGTCAGCAGCACGCTGGGTTCAAACGGTGATGGCCGGTTCGCTCATCACGGGCAGCTCAGGCAGCACCGCTTCGGGGTGTATGCCAATGGAGCTGAGGATCTCGGGCATGGCCGAGTAGTCCGCTTCGCCGGTCTCGGTGAATTGAGTCGGTAGCAGCAGCGATTGGTCGCCGAACACTTCGAGCAGTTGCGGCAGGATGATTCGCCACGCCGAAATCTCGCGCATCGGGAAGATCCGGATCGAGTTGGCGATGCCCCGGGTGAACAAGGCGGTTTGCTGCGCGGTGAAGTCACCGACCACCTGCTGCACGAACAGCGGGAAGATGTGCTTGTGCACCAGCTCGTCTTTTTTGTGCAGGGCCACCACGTGACGGAACACCGGCTGGATGTCCGGCGCGTCGCTGAGGTCGGCCAGGTAGTCGCTGATAAAGGTCTCCGAGACCAGCGAAAAGGCCAGGCGGTAGACCTTGAAGTCCGCCTCCGACAGGGTGGCCTGGGCCTGGCTCAGGTGGCGGGTCAATTCCAGTTCTGGCCATTTGATGCGCATGCCGCGCTGGGTAATTGCCAGCTCACACATGTTGATCGAAAACAGCGTGTGATAAGCCTCATCCGCCAGGGTTTCGGAAATCGTCGCGGCGCTGGCGGAGCTCAGGCGCGAGCCCAACTGCAGCAGGTCGATGCAGGACGGGCAGATGATCTCGGTTTCGATGGCGATGGTTTTCTGGTTGTAGATGACCCAGCCGGCCGACAGGATCAGCAGCTTCAGGGCATGGGGATAATCCTGGTAATGCGGGTCATGGGCGAAAGGTAACAGGGCCTCGAGAAAGTCCGGCGCTTGCAGGTCCAGCTGGATATCCGGGCGTTGGGAATCGAGCTTGATCTGTGCGCGTTTATGCCAGCTGCGTTCGATTTTGATCAATCGTTCATCGGTCGCGTCATTGCTGCGATAAAGATCGTCTAGAGTGCTGTGCTGAAACATGGTTTCACCGGGTTGATAGTGAGTTGTGAAGGCCATCCATGGTTTGCCGAGGGGCGCCCGGCAACGTTCACGACCGGGAGTTACACCGCTGGCGCGGTCTGGATCTTGTCCTTCTTGCGATCCAGGAAGTCCGCCAGGCGATCCTGTGTGCGGGTGTCGGACGACACCACTGCGGCAATCAAGGCTTCCGTCATCAGGCCGTCCTGCTGGCTCTGATCGACAATCCGTGGGAGCACGTGGGTCACCGCGTAGTTGGTCATGGGCAGGTTGCCGGCGATCTTGTGCGCCAGCTCGGTGGCCTTGAGCACCGCCTGGCCGACCGGCACCAGGTACTGCGCCACGCCGCGTTCATAGCTTTCCTTGGCGTAGAGCGTGCGGCCGGTGAGCATCATGTCGGTCATCAGGGCAATACCGGCGATGCGCGGGAAACGCACCGAGGCGCCGACGCCGACATACAGGCCACGCATGGCTTCGGGCAGCGAGAAGAAGGCGCTGTCATCCACGACGCGCAGGCTGCAGGCGGTGGCGATTTCCAGCCCGCCACCGATGGCGGCGCCGGTAATGGCCGCGACCACGGGCACCTTGCCGAACTGGATCAGTTCGAAGGTCTTGTGCCATTCGCGGAAGGCCTGGACGTTATCGATGACCGATTGATCGCGGATTTCCGACAGGTCCAACCCCGTGCAGAAATGCTGGCTGGTGCTGTAGAGCACGGCGGCGCCAATACCTTCGGGTATGTTGGTGAAGGTATCGCGCAGTTCGTGCATGACTTCCAGAGACATGGCGTTTCGCTTCTGCGGGCGGTTGAGTCCCACCATCAGAACGGCGCCGTCTACGCTTACGTCCAAGTAGTTTTTGACACTCATTTTCCGAATATCCCTTCGATATGAACCCAACTTGGGGAGCGACGATTCTAGGTGGCAGACTAATGGCCCGCTTGCTATGTCAGGTCATACTTTGACAAAATCGGGCCATGCCGCCGACCTTCACTTTTTCGCCCTATGAACCCGATAGCCCCGAAGCGGTGGTGACGCTGCGCGAATACCCGTCCGGCACTGTGTTTCCCAGGCATACCCATCGGCGCGGGCAGTTCGCCTACGCCTCGACCGGCGCGTTGAAAATGTTCACCGACCTGGGTAACTGGGTAGTGCCGCCCCAGCGGGCGATCTGGGTGCCGGGCGGGGTGTCGCACGAAATGCACATGCGCGGCGATGTGGTGATGCTCAATACCTACCTGGATGACGACGCGGCCCGACGCGCCGGTTTGCAGGACTATTGCCAGGTGTTTGGCGTCTCGCCGCTGTTGCGCCATCTATTGGAGGCGGCGCTGGCGATTGGGCCATCGGCCTCGCCCAGCGTGCGCGATCGTTGCGTGCTGACCTTGCTGGTCGACGAAATCGGCACCATGCCCGAGCTGCCGTTGAGCGCGCCGCTGCCTTCGGAATCGCGGCTGGCCCGTTCTTGTCAGCGTTTTCTTGAAGCGCCCACACAGAAAATCTCCATCTGCGAGATGGCAGACTGGTCGAGCATGAGCCGGCGCACCTTTACGCGTAACTTTCGTGAGTGCACGGGCATGACCTTTGTGTCGTGGCGTCAGCAGGTTTGCCTGCTGGAGGCGACGGCGCGGCTCAGCCACGGCTCGTCCATTACCGATGTGGCGTTCGAGTTGGGTTTCAGCAGCTCCAGCGCGTTCACCTCGGTGTTCCGCCGTAACCTGGGCGATTCACCGGCGCGATACCTGGCCAAGTCCAAGGCGGCTTCCATCTTCTGAAAGGAAGAGGGGGCCAACGTGGTGCCTTTTGCCCCAGCGGTACGACGTTGAGCCGCGCCCTTTGTTACTATCGCCGTCCCTTGTCACCAGGAGTCACCGCCCCATGCAGCACCAGTGGGATGAAATGCACCGCACCCGCAAGCCCACGTTCCTACTGTGCGGCGAGCCTCAGGGCGATGTGCTCAATCTCTATGTTCACGGTTATTCGGCGTTCTTCAACCGGCAACAATTGGGCAGCTTCAAGGCGCAGTTGGCGGGCATCGAGGGCTCCACCAACCTGATGCTGTTCTGGCCGGCGGGGCATTTCCTGGAGAACCTGTTTGCACCGTTCAAGGATGTGATCGGCGCAATGCTTGGCGGCGGCAGCCTGGGCGCGGCGACTGTCGGGGTGGGCAAGGCAATTGCGTATTTCCTCGATCACTACAAAAGCGTCGAGGCACGGGTGGACGAGGTCGCCAGGAGCTTGCTGCCCGAATTGGCCAATTACCTGCACGGCGAGTCCCTGGCAGTCCGGCGTATCAACCTGATTGGCCATTCCCTTGGCGCACGCATTCTGGTCAAGAGCCTGCTCGCCAATCCCGAGACCGCCCGTGAGCTGCCATTGGACAATCTGCTGTTGATGGGCGGGGCGATCTGCACGTCGAGCCCGTGGGATGATGTATCGGCGCCGCTCAGCGGGCGCGTGATCAATTGCCACTCCAGCAAAGACTGGGCGCTGGCCCTGAAACCGGATACCGAGCGTTGCATCGGCCGCTATGCGATCCCGGTAACGCCGGCGCTCAAGGCCAAGGTCACCAACGTGCACTTGGCGACCTTCGATCATGCCGCCTACTGGCCGCAGTTGCAGACGGTGGTGCAGTACACCGACCTGTTGCACGAGCGGCGCGGCATGATCCGCTCCGACCAGCGCAGCCCGCAGGTACGTTTTGCCGAAGAGGACGCGGAGCTGTTTCCGGCGCTGGTGCAGGCGCGGCCCGAGGAGTTGAAGTTTCTCGCTGAACTGATGGCGCAAAAGCGCAGTGCGACCATCGACGCCACAGTGCGCGAGCCGCTCAAGCTGGCCATCGAGTTGCAGCGCATGGGCGGCGACAGCTTTATGAACCTTGCCCGTGGCCACGGCGTGAGTTACCGCCAGATCGCCGAAGATGTGGTGCAGCGGCTGGGTATCAAATTCGATGAGCCGCTCAATACCGTCGACTTGGCCGACCTTGAAGCCCAGGTCGCCGAAAAGCTCATCGAGCAGTACAAGGACAAACTCAGCAACGCTGACCGCCAGGTGTTCGACGCCGAACTCAAGGCCGCCGCGCAAAAGGAGCAGGGCTTGTTCAACCGTTTCGATGTCGGCCGATCGGCGACCACCGCGTTGAGCGGCACGGCGCTCGCCGGGTTGACCGGGTTTATCCTGCGTCGTGGCGCGGCCACGGCCATCCCGGTGGTGGGCCAGGCACTGGCCGCAGCGATGCTGCTGGTGAGCGGGGTCCGCGCATTTTCCGGCCCGGCGTATTCAATCACCACCCTGGCGGTGCTGGTGATAGGTGTGATCCGCCAGCGCATGGAGCGTGAAGCGCTGAACCAGGAGATGGACCTGGTGGTGCAAGTGGTCGAAGCGTTCGACTTGCCACGGGAGACGGTGATGCGCACGGTCGCATCCGACTGATAAGCTGCGTCTCTATCGAGTGTGTTTGCCTGGGATACCGCGTGAAATTCAGCCTGCCAAAAATCGCTACCGCCCCCTTTTGCCCGCCGGAAGTCGCCGGTTCCGTCGCCGTTGACCCCAAGGCTTCGTTCTTCAAGCGCGCGCTGATGTTCGCCGGCCCAGGCTTGCTGATCTCCATTGGCTACATGGACCCAGGCAACTGGGCCACGGCCATCGAGGCGGGCTCACGCTACGGTTACAACCTGCTGTTCGTGGTGTTGCTGGCCAGCCTGGCGGGGATGGCGGTGCAGTGCCTGTGCTCGCGGTTGGGCATTGCCACCGGAAAAGACCTGGCGCAACTGTGCCGTGAGCGCTACAGCAAGCGATCCGCACGCACCCAGTGGGTGCTTGCGGAAATCTCCATCATTGCCACCGACCTCGCCGAAGTACTCGGCTGTGCCCTGGCCTTTCACCTGCTGCTGGGGGTGTCACTGACCACCGGCATTGTCATCACTGCCTTCGATACCTTGTTGATCCTGGCTCTGCAGAACCGCGGTTTCCGCCGCCTTGAAGCGATCATGCTGGCGCTGGTGGCCACCATCGGCGTGTGTTTCTTCATCGAACTGGTCCTGATCAAACCTTACTGGCCCGATGTGTTCAGTGGTTTCACCCCATCGCTGTCGGCCATCAGCGATGCTGCGCCGCTGTACCTGGCCATCGGTATTCTCGGGGCCACGGTAATGCCCCATAACCTCTACCTGCACAGCTCCATCGTGCAAACCCGCCTGATCGGCAAGGACCTCGCCAGCAAACAGGACGCGGTCAAGCTGGCGCGTATCGACACCATCGGCTCACTGGCCCTGGCTTTGCTGGTCAATGCCGCGATCCTGGTACTCGCCGCCGCCGCCTTCCACAAGACGGGCCACACCGACGTGGTGGAAATCCAGGACGCCTACCACCTGCTCGATCCTCTGGTGGGCGGCGCGTTTGCCAGCATCCTGTTCGGCATCGCCCTGTTGGCCTCCGGGCAAAGCTCCACCTTTACCGGCACCATCGCCGGGCAAGTGATCATGGAGGGCTACCTCAACCTGCGCATTCCCTGCTGGCAACGGCGCCTGATCACGCGCGGGCTGGCGCTGATCCCGGCATTCCTGGGCGTATGGCTGATGGGCGACGATGCCATTGGCAAGCTGCTGATCCTCAGCCAGGTGGTACTCAGCCTGCAGTTGCCGTTTGCGCTGTATCCATTGATCCGCATGACCGGCGACAAACAGCTGATGGGGCCGTTCGTGAATCGCCTGCCCACCCGGTTGCTGGCGTGGTTCCTGTTTGCAGTGATCAGCGGGGCGAATGCCTGGTTGATTGGGCAGTGGGTGTTGGGTTGACAGTTCAGGTTGATCAAGAGGACCTGTGTCCAGCGTGTGCTTGATCTAACGTCACCGTAGTTCCTGCGCATGTCGTATTCATGAACGCTGTCCCATCGCGGAAGTTGCCCACGTCTGCCGCACTACGCTTTGCCCAAAAATACTGGCCGGCAAAATCAGATCCTACCTACTTTTTGAGGTAGGAAATGCCCTCAGTGGTGCGCTTCTACAGGTCACCGATCCCAATACGGCACACTCCCAAAACACTCAACAAAGTAATCAATCACCGTGCGCACCTTCAGTGACAGGCGCCGGCTTCCCGGCCACAGCGCCGCAATCTGCTGCGGCTCCAGGGTCGTCGCCACTTCGTACTCCGTCAGCACCGCGTGCAAAGTGCCTGCACGCAGGCCTTCGCCGATCAACCAGGAAGGAAACACCACCAGCCCCAGCCCCTGCTCGGCGGCGTGGGTCAGGGTGTCGGCGTGGTTGCCGGTGATCGGGCCCTTGACGCTATAGGGTGTCCAGTCTCCCTGGCCCTTGCGGAAGAACCAGCGTTGCTGGCCGGTGATGCCTTTGTAGGCCAGGCACTGGTGGTTGCTCAGTTCGTCGGGGTGTTGGGGCGTGCCATGCCGGGCCAGGTAGGCAGGGCTGGCGGCAATCCGAAAGCGCTGGGGCGCGAAGATGCGTGCCTGCATGCTGGAGTCGTTGAGTACGCCGATGCGGAACAGCAGGTCGGTGCCATCTTGCAGGGGGTCGACGTAGGTGTCGGTCTGCTGGATATCCAGTTGCAGCTTCGGGTAGCGCCGGCACAACTCGCCCAACCATGGGGAAATGTGGCGCTGGCCGAAGACCATCGGCGCATTGATGCGCACCAGGCCGCTGGGTTCGCTTTCCTGTTCCTGCAGGGCTTGGCCGGCGGCTTCGAGTTGTTCGAGCATCAACCGCGCATGCCGCCCGAGCAGGCGTCCGGCCTCGGTAGGGCTGACCGCGCGGGTGTGGCGGTACAGCAACTGTTGGCCGAGGGCCTGTTCCATCAACTGTATCTGGCGGGAGATGGAGGAGGGCGCGAGGCCCTCACGGCGGGCCACTTCGGAAAAGCTGCCGAAATCCAGCACGGCGACAAACAGGCGCAGCGCCTTGAAGCTCAATTCATTCAGGCCTTGCATCATGCCTCCAGGTTGTGCGTTTTGCGCAAAGGTGTTGTCGGCATGCTCCCATTTATCGCACAGGACGGCCACCGGATAATGCGCGTCATCCAATCCTTCGTTGATGTGCAGGTGATGTATGCAAGCAAGTGCTGTTGAGGGCGTGGCGCACGCCAAACCGAAGAAAAATGCCCTGCGGCTGCTGTTGCTGCCGCTGGTGATCCTGGCCGGCATGGGCCTGTCGGTGGAGGCGGGGTTACTCGGACCGCTGGGTGTGCAGGTCGGCCATCTGTGGGCAACCCTGAGCATTTTCGGGGTGGGCTCGGCGATCCTGTATCTGCTGCTGTTGTTCAGTGGCCCGCAAAAGGGCCCGGCGCTGTCCGAGCTGCCGCGCTGGCAGTTGATCGGCGGTTTCCTGGGGCCGATCTACGTGGTGGTGCTCACGCTCGCCACGCCGCATATCGGCATTGCGATGACCATGATCGCGATTTTGTCCGGCCAGGTAGGCAAGAGTGTGTTGATCGACCATTTCGGCTGGTTCGGCACAGCGCGCAAGCGGGTCAATGGTGAACGCTGGATTGCCCTGGCGTTGATTGTGGTGGCACTTGTTCTGATTGCACGGGGTTAAGGCGATGAATCTGATTCTGTTATTGGTTGTTGTGGTTGCCGCCGGTGCGGTGTTGAGTGTGCAGGCGGCTATCAATGGTCGCCTGGGTCAGACCGTAGGTGTGTTGCGTGGCAGCCTGGTGACCTTTGTGGTCGGGGCGATTGTCACCGCGTTGCTGATCCTGTTCTTTGAACCCGCCCAGTCAGTGAGCCTGTTGCAGGTGCCGAAATGGCAACTCACCGGCGCGTTGTTCGGCGTGGTGTACATGATGGTGATGGTCGGCGCGGTGCCGGTGGTCGGCACGGCCGTCGCGACCGTCGCGGTGATCGTCGGCCAATTGGGCATGGGCATGTTGATCGACAATTTTGGCTGGCTGGGCAACCCGGCTATCGAATTGTCGGGCAGCCGGATCGTGGCGATGGCCTGCCTGGCGTTGGCGTTGGTGTTCATGTACCGCAGCAATACGCGCACCGACTGATGGTTTGAACCATCGACGGCGGGCCACAGTCACTGCTTAAGGTGCCGGCGCCCGCCGCACCGGGACGACCATGAAGAAGGAGTCTGACATGCCAGATAAAACCTGTGCCTGCCCACACTGCAAGTGCGTGCTGGGAGCCGATGCGATAATGAAGGACGGCAAGGGCTATTGCTGCCAGGGCTGCGCCGAGCACCATGCCCATGGTGAACCGTGTGCAGCGGCCACCGGCTGCGAGTGCGCGAAGTCAGCCAAGGGCTGAATGCGGTCAAAAATGTAGGAGCTGGCTTGCCTGCGATGGCGTCGCCTGGGTGTGCGTGATGTACCGAGGTGCCCGCATCGCCGGCAAGCCAGCTCCTACAGCTCTAACCACTCAGGCCGCCTTCGCAGGCAAGCCAGCTCTCAAAGGTATCGGTGTTCTGTGGGCTACTGCGTTTCCAGTTCAAGCCTCAGGCTATGGTCTGACAAACGCTGACGGTCCTTCACGATGGCGCTGGTGCGCCGCCCCTCCAGCGCAAACACCACGGTGTGTGCCGCGTGCAGGTCATCCGGCAAAGGCTGGAACACTTTCAGCACTGTCCAGCCAGGTTGTTGCTGCAAGCTCACCTGGCATTCAACATGTTTGGCCATTGGCCCGAATAGCGTGTCCTGGGTGTAGTCAATGCGCGCCTTGCCATTGACCCTTACCGGTAAATCCATGGTTCTCTCCCTGATCAAGCCTGGGCGCGCGCATCCGAGCGGCGCCATTTCACGTTGGTGATGCCGAATTTTTCCGCCTGCTGCTGGCTGGTCTTCTTCACTTGCTCGCGGGCAAAGCGGCCGATACGGCCCACGCCGGCGTCACAACTCGCCCAGTGCCAGGCTTCGGCAGCATCCAGTTTCTCCAATCGAATGATGAACGACTTGGGTTCGCCATGCAGGGTGTAGTCGATCACAAACAGCTTTGCGTTATTCATTGGTCCATTGACCCTCCCGGTATAAGCAAGTGATCACCCGCGGCCGTAAAAATTCACTCGGATTGTCGAGCGGTGGTCATTACCATGGCGGCTCACCCCTGATTGATGTGCACCCCATGGCCCAGGCTGCGCCCCCCGACCTCAGTGATCACGCCGTTCCCGTGCAGCCCCTGGCGCGCACCTACCCGCGTGGGCTGTACGTTGAACCCCACAGTCACGACTGGGGCCAGTTGCTCTACGCCATGAGTGGCGTGATGTGGGTCGAAACCCCGCGTGAAGCGCTGGTGGTGCCGCCGCAGCGCGCCATATGGCTGCCGCCAGGCGTGGAGCATGGGATTCGTGTGGTGTCGGATCTGCAGATGCGCAACATCTACCTGCGCCCGGCGCTGGCGGCGACGCTGGACAGCCAGGTGCAGGTGATCGAAGTTGGTGGGTTGCTGCGGGAGTTGATCGTCACGCTGGTGGACGAGGGCGACAACGGTGAGGCGGATTACTACCATGCAGTGGTCAGCCTGGCCCTGCTGGAGCTGCAACGGGCGCGCCGCTCGCAAATCCGCATTGCCATGCCGGTGGAGGCAGACCGCCGCCTGATCAATGCCTGCCAGGCGGTCATGGCCGCGCCGTCCCTGGAGATCCCGTTCGAACAGCATGCCGAAACCGCCGGTGCCAGTGTGCGCACCCTGGCGCGGCTGTTCCAGAACCACCTGGGCATGGGCTTTGCCGAGTGGCGCCGCCAGGTGCAACTGGCCACGGCGGTGGCGGAGTTGATCCAGGGCCAGTCTGTCAGCGGCATCGCCCGTTCCCTCGGCTACTCACCCAGCAGTTTCAGCGACATGTTCCGCCGCGAACTCGGCGTGGCGCCTTCGCACTACGTGGGTTGAGGGTTTGGCCGAAATCCTGAAGCACTTGGCCGATGCTTCAGGTTTCGGCTCTCTACACTGAGCGCAACCACCTACACGGCGCTCACCCCATGAACTACCTGATTTCCCTCGCCATCGGCCTGTTTGTCGGCGTGATCTACGGCGCCCTGGATTTCCGCTCGCCAGCCCCCCCGGCCATCGCCTTGATCGGCCTGATGGGCATGCTGCTGGGCGAAAAGCTTTGGCCCATGGGCCGGCTGTGGGTGGGCACCTGGTTGTCTTGATCCCTTTTTACTCTTCGATGGATATTGGCCATGAAAGCACTGCAATTTACCGCCACCGGCGATCTCGCCGCCCTCAGCGTAGTCGACGTCGCCACACCGGTGCCGGTCGAGGGTGAAGTGCTGGTACAGATCAAGGCTGCGGGCCTCAACCCCAGCGACGTCAAAAATGTGCTCGGCCGTTTTCCCTACACCACCTTGCCACGCATTCCCGGTCGCGACTTCGCCGGCGTCGTCGTGGAGGGGCCACAAGAATGGGTAGGCCAGGACGTCTGGGGCACAGGCCGCGACCTGGGATTCTTTGCCGACGGTTCCCATGCCCAATACCTCACCGTCTCGGCCAAGGGCGTTGCGCACAAACCCACCCACCTGAGTTTCGCCCAGGCCGCCAGCCTCGGCGTGCCGTACACCACCGCCTGGGACGCGCTGGAGCGCAGCGGTGTGGGGAAAGGCACACGGTTGTTGGTGATTGGCGCCAATGGTGCCGTGGGCAGCGCGGCATTGGCTTTGGCGAAAATTCGCGGGGCCCAGGTGCTGGCTGCGGTGCGTCGACCGGAGCAGGTTGCAGCCTTGCAGGGGCAGGGCTTTGAGGCGATTGCCCTGGGCAGACCGGAAGAACTGGGTTCGCAGGTGAATGCCCTGTTTACGGGCGGCGCCGATGTGATCTTCGACACCACCGGTTTCTGGCTGCCGGCGGCTGTGGCAGGCCTGGCGCCGTTCGGTCGCATTGCAATCATCGCGGCACCGGTGGACGGCCATGTGCAACTGCCGGCCCTGGCCTTGTACCGCAAGGGCGGCTCGGTGGTGGGGATCAATTCGTTGCTTTACAACTGCGAGCAATGCGCGGTGATGCTGGAGCAGTTCGGGCGCTTCTTTGATGAAGGCCTGCTGCCGTTGCCCACGGGCCTGCGTGAAGTCGCGTTGGCAAATGGCGTGCAGTGTTATGAAGAAGTGAACCAGGGCAGCGCCGACAAAATCATCTTCGTGCCCTGACAGGACCTGCTGTAGGCGCTGGCAAGCCTGCGCCTACAGAATCATCAGGCTTCGGGAACGCCTTTTTCCCATGCGGACCAGTTCATCAGGATCGCCTGCACCAGCGGGTTACCGGTGCGGTACAGGTTCTCCAGCGCCGGCACGAAGCCGCCTTGATCGGCGTATTTCAGCAGGTTGTCCACTTCACTGTAGCCAGGGTACGGGCGGTCGAAGTCCGACCCGGCGCGCACCACTGCCAGGCGTTGGATATCCACCAGGCCTTCGCGGCTGGCGCGTAGCAGGGCTTCATAGGTGGAATTGTCTTCCTGCTGGGTGGTGCAATACTCGCCTTTGTTGTCGGTCAGCAACTTGGTCCAGACTTCGGCACGCTCGCTCAAGCGCGTGCCGGAGAACCAAGTGTTGCCCGCGAGGGTGTCACAGCGGGTGACTTGCGGCGGCTGGTTGGCCGGGGCAGCAGGGTAGTGTTTGCGCCAGGCGCTGGATTCCTTGCTTTCGGTCAGCTCGACTTTCTGCGACAAGGCGAAGGCCTTGGCCTGCAACTTGGGGTTCAGCTCGAACACTTCGGTCTTGTAGTCCAACGGTGGTTTTTCGTTGGGGCCCTTGGTGTTGATGCCGATATAGCCGGTCGGCCAATCCTTGGGTGCATCCCGTGAATCCAGCTCCCACTGAGTGCCGAACTCGACCAGGTAATGCGCCCAGGCGGCGGTGCCGATGGTGCCATGCTTGGGGCTGATGCCGGCAATCCCGGCGATCAGGAAATAGCTCTGGCGCAGGTCGAACTTGGGCGACAAGGCCAGGGCGAGGGTGGAGGCCGCGGCATTGGTCTGGCCCATGCCGGTTACCAGCAGGCACACATCCTGGGTGTTGCAGCGGATTACCGGGTATTCGGCGGACAGTCCCGGCACGCGCACTTCCTGCTTGAGTGCCAGGCGGTCGATCCAGGTTTGTGCCTCCGGGGCGAACATAGTGATCAGCATGACCTTGGGTTTGATCGGCGCAGGCGCATCCGCCAGCACCACGTGGGGTAGCAGGGCCAGGCCGACGGCCATTGAGAGACGTTTGAACGCTTTCATCTAAAGCTCCTTGATTAGAATTGATAGCCCACGCCGGCGTAGTAACCCCAGCCATCAGAACGGGCGCGGAAGTTGCCTTCGCCGAAATTCAACTCGCTGCCATCTTCCCAGTTGCCGCCGTTATGGAAGTAACGGCCGACCAGGGTGAAACGCAGGTGGGTGAACGAATACAGCAGCACGTTGGTGGCCACCAGGGAGTTGGCGGTGCGCGCCGGGTTGTCCTTGTGCAGGTCCGAACCGAAATCGTAATTGGTGAAGCCGATGTAGGTCAGTGAGGCACCGTTGTCGAACTTGCCGATGGGCACGATGTATTTCATTTGCGCACGGTAACCGTCCCAGGAGTATTCATTGCTGGCGCCATAGTTTTCCCACTGGTAACGCCCGTAGAAGTTGGCCGACAGGTTGACCCGCGAGTGGGTGTCGATGTCGGTGCCGAGGCCGCTGTACAGGGTGTTGGCGCGGTTTTCTTTGTTGCTGCCGTGGTCGTAGATCCAGTCGAACGCCACGTACCATTCCTTGAACGGTCCGAAGGCCAGGCTGCGGCCCGCCAGGTAGTCGATGGAAATGCGCGGCTCATGCTCCATGAATACCGGCGAACCATGGTCCCACACGCCTTTGTCATTACTGTTACCGATGGTGAGGATCTTCGGCACGTCGATGTAGCCGTACAACTCGAACGGCCCTTTGCGGCCGAAGTACTCGTACTCCAGGTAGACATCATCCTGCGGCTTGGGGCCGAAGCTGATGTCTTTGCTGCCGATCAATGTCAGGTCCTGGTTGAACCAGTCCGACAGGTACGCGCCTTTTTTCGCCGGGCTGGCTTCAGGGCTGAGCGTTTCGCCCTGTGCTGAGTCATCGAGGGGTTTTTCCTGCGCCAAAATAGACGCGCTGAGTAGTCCCGTAACGGCAGCCAGTAGCAAAGAAACACCAAAGGGGGTAGGACGCCTTGAGGTGGGGTGCATTGAAAATCCCTATTCGTACGCGGTTTAGACCCGATGCTTCGGGTGGAGGTGAACTTGGTTGCCAAGTTCGTACCGCAAACGTTTGCACAGGCTGTACCAACTTTGCTCAATCGATTGATCAGCATGAAAAAAAGCGCAATTAGTCGACCTTTTGGTCAAAATTGACTGGGTGTCATTTTTTCGATGCGCTGGAACAAGTGCATGGCCGTTTCGCGCCGGTAGTCGCTCGGCGTCTGGTTCATTTCGATCCTAAAATGCCGGTTGAAATTGGACAGGTTGGCGTAACCCACTTCAAAGCAGATGTCCGCCACTGACATATCACTTTGCAGCAACAGCCGGCAGGCGCGTTGCACACGAAACTTGCGCATCAGGTCGATGAAACCGTGGCCGGTGTTGCGCTTGAAGAAGCGTGAGAAGCCCGGCTCGCTCATTTCCAACTGCTGTGCAATGACCGACAGGCGCACATCGCCGGTCAGTTCGCGCATCAAATAGTCGAACGCCTTGTTGATGCGTTCGGCGCTGCGGGCGTCCAGGGTCGGCGCGTAGCAGGGGCTGGCCAGGGCCTTGACCTGCTGCGGCGGGGCGTTTTTGAGGCTGTCGAGCAGTTGCAGGAACAGGATCAAGCGTTGCAGGCCATGGGCGCTGCCGATGGCTTCCATCAAGTGCGCGGCCTGCAACGCGGTATCGCCAGTGAATTCCAGGCCACGCCGGGCCTGTTCGAACAATGCCTGCAGGTCGCCGAGTTCCGGCAGTGTCTTGCGCAGGGCGAGCAGGGCGGCGCCGTCGAATTGCAGCACCACGTCGCGGCCGGTCAGGTATTCGTCGGGGGCCAGTTCGCCAATCCAGTCGTGGGGCAGGTCGGGGCCGATCAGCGCCACATGCCCGGCACTGAACGCACCGATATAGTCGCCGGCCACCAGCTTGCCGCTGCCTTGGCGGATCAGGTGGATTTCAAACTCAGGGTGGTGGTTCCAGCGCGCCAAATCATAGGGGTAGTCGTGTTCGAACCAGCGAAAGCAATGGTCCGGTTCGGGCAGGATCACTTCGAGTTCGGCAGGGCGGTGCTCGAACAACTGGGCGCGGCTGATGGGCATGGCGATGCCTCTTTTATTTATGGAAGGCCTCAAAATACGCGGGTTGACGACTTGGGCGCTACCCCCGGTTTTGCCCGGCACTGATACTTTTTTAACTGTCCGTCGCCGGTTAAAAAAGTACCAGTCGAGCATCCGCCTAGCGTTTGTGAGGGGCTGGCCAAGCTGCTGTAATCAGCGCTCAACAACAAAAACAACAGGTGGAAACCGCGATGTTCAAGCTCCCGCAAGCGTTGTTCCTGCTTTCCGGCCTGGCATTGGCCATGCCCAGCCATGCCGCCGACACCGTCACCATCGCCACAGTCAACAATAGCGACATGATCCGCATGCAGCGCCTGTCCAAGGTGTTCGAAGAACAGCACCCGGACATCAAGCTCAATTGGGTGGTGCTGGAAGAAAACGTCCTGCGCCAGCGCCTCACCACCGATATTGCCACCCAGGGCGGGCAGTTCGATGTGCTGACCATCGGCACCTACGAAACCCCACTGTGGGGCGCCAAGCACTGGCTGGAACCCTTGGCCCAACTGCCAGCGGACTATGACGTCGAGGATATTTTCCCCTCGGTGCGCCAGGGCCTGTCAGTCGACAACACCCTGTACGCCTTGCCGTTCTATGGCGAGAGCACCGTCACCTACTACCGCACCGACCTGTTCAAGCAGGCGGGGCTGAGCATGCCGGCGCACCCCACCTGGACCCAGCTTGGCGAGTTCGCGTCCAAGCTCACCGCCAAAGACAAGGACCAATATGGCCTGTGCCTGCGTGGCAAGGCCGGCTGGGGCGAAAACATCGCGTTGCTGAGCACCATGGCCAACGCCTTTGGTGCGCGCTGGTTCGACGAACAGTGGAAGCCCGAGCTGACCAGCCCCGAATGGGCAGCTGCTGCCAACTTCTACGTCAACACCCTCAAGCAATATGGCCCGCCGGGGGTGTCCAGCAACGGCTTCAATGAAACCCTGGCGCTGTTCAACAGCGGTAAATGCGCGATCTGGGTTGATGCCAGCGTGGCGGGCTCCTTCACCACTGATAAAAGCCAAAGCAAGGTCGCCGACAGCGTAGGCTTTGCCGCCGCCCCCACCGAAGTCACCGACAAAGGTTCCTCGTGGCTCTATGCCTGGTCCCTGGCGATCCCGGCCACCTCCCAGCACAAGGACGCCGCCAAGGCCTTTATCAGTTGGGCGACCTCCAAGGCCTATATCCAACTGGTCGCCGACAAAGAAGGCATCACCAACGTACCGCCTGGCACGCGCCAGTCCACCTACAACGAGGCGTACCTGAAGGCCGCGCCGTTCGCCCAGGTGACCCTGGAGATGATGAAGCACGCGGACCCCGCGCACCCTTCGGCCAAGCCGGTGCCGTACGTGGGCATCCAGTACGTGACCATCCCTGAGTTCCAGGCCATCGGCACCTCGGTGGGCAAGCTGTTCTCGGCCGCGCTGACCGGTGGCATGTCGGTTGACCAGGCCTTGCTGCAAGCGCAGTCCAGCACCGAGCGCGAGATGAAACGCGCCGGCTACCCGAAATAGTTTTCACAGGACACCTCAATGAAACGACTCGAAGGTAAAAGCGCGCTCATCACCGGATCGGCGCGCGGTATCGGCCGCGCCTTTGCCCAGGCCTATATCGCTGAAGGTGCGACGGTGGCCATCGCCGATATCAACCTGCAACGCGCCCAGGCGACGGCCGCCGAACTAGGCCCGCAAGCCTATGCAGTGGCAATGGATGTCACCGACCAGGCTTCCATCGACGCAGCGATCGCGGCCGTGGTGGCCCAGGCCGGCAAGCTGGATATCCTCATCAACAACGCTGCGCTGTTTGACTTGGCGCCCATCGTCGACATCACCCGCGACAGTTACGAGCGGCTGTTCTCGATCAATGTCGCCGGTACGCTGTTCACCCTGCAGGCCGCCGCGCGGCAGATGATCAGCCAGGGTCATGGCGGCAAGATCATCAACATGGCCAGCCAGGCCGGACGCCGGGGCGAGCCGTTGGTGGCGATCTACTGCGCGACCAAGGCGGCGGTGATCAGCCTGACTCAATCGGCGGGGCTGAACCTGATCAAGCAAGGCATCAACGTCAACGCCATCGCACCCGGTGTGGTGGATGGCGAGCACTGGGACGGGGTGGATGCGTTGTTTGCCAGGCATGAAGGGTTGGCGCCTGGCGAGAAGAAGAAGCGGGTAGGGGAGGAAGTGCCCTTTGGGCGGATGGGCACGGCGCAGGACCTGACCGGGATGGCGATCTTCCTGGCTTCGAAGGAGGCCGACTATGTGGTGGCCCAGACCTACAACGTCGACGGCGGCAACTGGATGAACTGACCCCTGTAGGCGCCCGGCAAGCCGGGCTCCTACAGGCGTGGGTCATTCGGCAAAGCTGCGATCGAAGAAGTAAATGTCCCCGGGCTTCAGGTTCTCCACCGTCGCCTGGGGCCTGCCGCCTTCACCCTGTTTCTTGCGCCCGGTCTCGCGTAAATACCCTGCCTCCGTGAGCTTCAACAAGCGCTGGCGAATACTGGTCTTCAGCACCGGGCGAGCCAGCACCAGGGAAAAAATCGTGGTGGCTTGCGGGGCACTGAACTCATCGCCCAGGAACATCAGCGGCAAGCTGCTGTAGAGCGACTTGGAGAACAGCCGTTCCTGCACCGATGCCACGATCATGTTGTGATCGAACGGCAGCTTGATGCTGCCGTCAGCCACGGCATTCAGTGAATACCAGGCTTGATGCTCGCCGAGCGTCACCTCCTGCGCCACGATCGCCAGGTAGTACGTGGACGACGACCAGCAACGCGGGTCGCGGAACGCATCACCCACGGTGCCCACTTGCTCGCTCCAGGCCAGTTCGAACCCCACCTTGTCACTCGCCCGCAAGCGCTCCACCGCATCCTGGAGGCGCAGATCTTGCACGCCGCCGTTCACCACCACACCCGGCAACGCCCAGTGCCCGGCGAATGGCTCGGCGTCGCGTTTGTTCAGCAGCAGCTTGAGTTCGCCCGTGCTGCGGCAGTAATACAGGACGCACAGGTCGACGGTGTGGAGGTAGGCGCTAAGCGGCATGTGAGGTCCTTGCGAATAACAGTAAGGACACAGTCTAACGGATCGAACAGATATGTCATGTACCGGCACCAGGATAGATAACTAAATGTTTCTTGCAATGAAAGTACATGACGTGTACTTTTGTTTCCAGGCCACAGGAGAACCATCATGACCCTTGCGAAAACTGCCATTGCCTCATTCGACGTCGACGCCCAGAAGAGCTTCACGCCACTGTGCCCCAACGAGTTGCCTGTGGCCGGCGGTGACCAGATCGGTGCCGAACTCAACTACATGGCCAGCCTCGCCGGCCACCGTGTCGGCAGCAAGGACGCCCACACCCCACACGCGCCCTGGGTGGTGGCACAGCACAGCGACATGCTGCAACCCACCGGCCTGGCCCACGCCGATGTGACCTGGGTGAGCCACTGCGTCCCCGGCACCGAGGGCTTCACCCTGCTGGACGCGTTGCCCACGCCCTATGAGTACGACTACTTCATCTGGAAAGGCGTCGAACCCGACCTGCACCCCTACGGTGCCTGCTACCACGACCTGCACGACAAACTGTCCACCGGCGTCATCGAATACCTCAAGGCCCAGGGCGTCAGCCGCGTGATCGTTGGCGGGCTGGCGCTGGACTACTGCGTCAAGACCACCGCGTTGCAACTGCTCAAGGCCGGCCTGGAAGTGGTCCTGCACCTGCCGGCGTGCCGAGGCATCAGCGAGGAGGGCGGTGTGCAAGCGGTCAATGAGTTGCTCAAGGCCGGTGCTGTCATCAGCAGCACCCGCGAAGAACTGGCCGCGATGGCCACGCGTTAAGGAGAGACACCATGGAAAGTGCATACGACTACGAGTCCCCGGTAATCCAGGGTTTGCTCGACACCGACTACTACACCTTCACGATGATGCAGGCCGTGTTGCACCAGCACCCGAACGTCGACGTCGAGTACAACTTCATCGTCCGTTCGAAGGAAAAACTCGGCCACCTGATTCCCGAACTGCGCGCCGAGCTGGAAAAAATGGCCGGCCTGCACATGCGCGAAGGCGAACTGCGCTTTCTGTTCAACCCACGCTTTCGCGAATACCTCACCCCGGACTACGAGCGCTTCCTCGGCCTGTTCCGCTTCAACCTGCGCTATATCCATGTCAGTGAAGTCGACGGCCAACTGAACATCCGCGTAGTCGGCCCGATGCTGCACTGCATCATGTTCGAACAACCGGTTTTGGCCCTGGTCAGCGAGCTGCGCAACCGCGACAAATACCCCGACGTCACCCTCGAAGACGTCACCCGCAAGCTCTACCAGAAATTCGACTGGCTGGAGAAAAACCTCAGCCGCGATGAGCTGGCCGACCTGCGCGTCTCCGACTTCTCCACGCGCCGGCGCCTGTCGTTCAAGGCCCAGCGCGAAGTGGTCGACATCATGCGCCGCGACTTCCCCGGCCAGTTTGTCGGCACCAGCAACGCGCACCTGGCCTACGAATTCGACCTGCCGCTGATCGGCACCATGGCCCACCAGTGGCTGATGGTGCACCAGCAACTCGGCCGGCTGCGCGAAAGCCAGAACGCTGCGCTGGAAAACTGGGTACGCGAATACCGTGGTCGCCTTGGCATCGCCCTGACCGACTGCATCAGCACCGACTTTTTCCTCAAGGACTTCGACCTGTACTTCGCCAAGCTGTACGACGGGTTGCGCCAGGACTCCGGTGATCCCATCGTCTGGGCCGACAAGGTACTGGCCCGCTACAAGCAACTGGGCATCGACCCGATGACCAAGGACCTGATGTTCTCCGACGGCCTGAACTTCGAAAAATGCCTGCCGATCCTGCGCCACGTGCGCGGCAAGGCGCGGTTCGGGTTCGGCATGGGCACCAGCCTGGCCTGCGATGTGGAAGGCGTGGAACCGCTGAGCATCGTGATGAAGCTGGTGCGGGTGCATGGCGAACCGGTGGTGAAATTCTCGGATGACCCGATCAAGAACGTCTGCGAAGACGCCTCGTTCTTGCAGTACGCAGCGCAGGTATTCAACGTCGGCAACGTGGAGGTGTGACATGCAAGACCGTATCGCACGGGAACTGAATATCAACCGCTCGCTGACCCAAGGTGGCGAGCCCGAGGAAATTCAACGGCGCATCGACTTCATCAAGGCCACCTTGCGCCATTCAGGCTGCAAGGCCCTGGTGCTCGGCATCAGCGGCGGCGTGGACTCGCTGACCGCCGGCCGCCTGTGCCAATGGGCGGTGCAGCAATTGCGCAGCGAGGGTTATGCCGCACGCTTCATCGCCATGCGCCTGCCCTATAAGACCCAGGCTGATGAAAGCGACGCCCAGGCCTCCCTGAACTTCATCACCCCGGACCACATCGACACCCTCAACATCGCCGCCAGCGTCGACGGTCTGATGGCCAGCCTGGCCGCCGGCGAAGCCAGCGCCGAGCATGTCGATTTCATCAAGGGTAACGTCAAGGCCCGCACGCGCATGATCGCGCAATACGCCGTGGCCAACCTGCACAATGGCCTGGTGGTCGGCACTGACCACGGCGCCGAGGCGTTGATGGGGTTTTTCACCAAGTTCGGTGACGGCGCCTGCGACCTGGCCCCGCTGTCCGGCCTGACCAAAACCCAAGTGCGCCTGCTCGCCACGGCCCTCGGCGCACCGGACAACCTGGTGCACAAACACCCGACGGCCGATCTGGAAGAACTGGTACCGGGCAAGCTGGACGAGCACGCCTACGGTTGCACGTACGCAGAGATCGACGCCTACCTGATGGGCGAACCGGTGAGCGAGCGGGTGAGGACGATTGTCGAGGGCGCGTACAGCAAGACAGCGCACAAACGCGCGCTGCCGATTGCGCCCCTTTGACTAACGCTCGATCGACCGACTCCACCGCGCATTCCACTCCGGCCGCGCCTGGTTGACCTGGTCCCAGTCAATCGAGATCGCGGTCTGCAAGTAACCCTGCATGGCTTCCACCCGCGCACGGGTCTTGTCGGTGGTCGGTGTGGTCGGGTTCGAGGGAATCTGATCACCTTCTTCCAGCGCCGGTGCCTGGGCTTCGGCGGTCAGCAGGTAAGCCGCAAGCTTCTGCGCCAGTTCCGGTTGGTCGTTGCGCGCGATCACGCATTCGGCCACGTTCAGCACCACCGCACCTTCCTTGGGCTGCGCATATTCCATAGGCACGCCGAGCAGTTTCTGGGTGGCGACCTGGGTCGGGGTGAGGGGGAAGATCGCGGCTTCGTCGGTCTGCACCATTTCGGAGATTTTCGCCGAGCTGGCGATGTATTCCAGCACGTTGGGGCCGACGGTTTTCGGCCAGGCCTTGAAGCCGAGCTCGACGTTGGTTTCATCGCCACCCTGGATACGGTTGAACATCAGGAAACCGTGGAGGCCGAAGGTGGACGAAGCCAGGGACTGGAACACCACTTTCTCCTTGAAGCGCGGGTCGGCCAGGTCCATCCACGAGGTGGGCGCGGCCCAGCCTTTTTCCTTGAACATCTTGGCGTTGTAGCCCAGGCCGGTGACGCCGAGGGTCACGGCCACGGCTTCGTCCTTGATTCTGGCCTTGGCCGGGATCTGCTCCAGGGTCGGGCTCGGCGCCAGCTTGTCGCACAGGCCCATGGAGATGGCGCGGTACATGATGCCGTCGTCGAGGAACATCACGTGCATCTGTGGGTTGTCTTTGTTGGCCTGGACCTTGGCAAGAATGTCCGACGACGTGCCGGGCACAATCACCACCTTGACGTTGTTGGCCTTCTCGAACGCGGGCAGCACCTTGTCGGCGTACACCCGTTCCATGGTGCCGCCGTTCATGCCCAGGTACAGCGTGGGCGCGGCATGCGCGGTGGAGGCGAGCAGGGCGAGGGACAAGCAGGACAGCGCAATACGTGGGTTCATGGATGTTTTTCCTCTCAGGCTTGGAAACGACGGATGGAAAACGCTTCGATGGGTTGGCGGCTGGCGCCGTCGCAGACGATCTCTGCCAGGGCTTCACCGACCGCGGGACCGAGCTGGAACCCGGCACCGGCAAAGCCGAAACCGTGGAGCAGGCCAGGTTGGGTGCTGCTGGGGCCGATCACCGGTTCGTGATCGGGTAGATAACCTTCGGTGCCGCTCCAGGTACGAATCGCCTGGGCACCCTTGAGGAACGGGTACAGCTCGCCGGCATTGCGCAGGATCTCCAGCACGGCGGCCTGCCCCGGTCGCGCGGTCAGCGGGCCAAGGGCAAAGCCGCGACCGCCGCCGAGGATGCAATTGCCCCGGGCGACCTGGCGCGCATAAATCCCGCCGCCTTCCACCCCAGTGCTGACATTCATCACCACTGGCAGCGGCTCGGTGACCAGCATCGCCGGGTGCGCCGAGGTGATTGGCACCGCTTCGCCAAACTGCGCAGCGACAGTACCGGCCCAGGCGCCGGCACAGTTGAGCAACCACGGCGCTTGCAGGTGCAGGCCGTTGGCGCAATGCACCTGGAACTGCTGGCCGTCATGTTCTATGCCAATCACCTCAGCTTGCTCGTACACCGATGCGCCAAGGCGTTGCGCGGTACGTGCGAAGGCGGGCGATACCAGGCGCGGGTTGGCGTGGCCGTCTTGCGGACACAACGAGGCGCCCACCGCAATATCACCCACCCAGGGGAAGCGTGCGCGCAGCTCGGTGTAGTCGAGCAGCTGCAAGCCCAGGCCAAAGCCACGGGTCTGTTCGGCATACGCCTGCAACGCGGCGAAATCAGCATGGCTGCGCGCCAGCTTCAAATGCCCGGAGCGCACGTATTCGCCGTCGATGCCGATCAGGCCCGGCAAGTCGGCCCACAGTTGATGGGCGCGTTGCGACAGCGGCAACTGATGCAAAGGCCGGCCCTGGCGGCGTACACCGCCATAATTCACGCCACTGGAATGCGAGCCGCAGAAATCCCGCTCCACCAGGGCCACGCGCTGGCCTTTCTGCGCGAGCATCAAGGCTGCCGACGCGCCGACAATCCCACCGCCCAGTACGATGACGTCGATCATGGCTGCGCCTCCACGCCAAACGGCAACGGTTTGATCGGCGCCTGGCCACGCAAGCGGCCGACGTTTTCGATGCCCCGGCCACTGCGCTCGGCGACGATTTCCGCCGCCGCCAGCCCGCACATACGCCCCTGGCAGCGGCCCATGCCGACGCGGCAGTGGGCCTTGACCCGATTGATCTCCCAGTGGCCTTCATCCACCACTGCGCGTATTTCGCCGGCGCTGACTTCTTCGCAGCGGCACACCATCAGCGTATCCGGTGCCTGTGCAGCCCACTGCTCAGGGAAGGGGAATGCGGTTTCCAAACCCTGGCGAAAGCGCTGGATGCCGGCCAGTTGTTGCTCCAGCGCGGCAGGGCGACGGTGATCAATGGCAATGCCCGAGTCTTCCAATACTGCCAGCGCGGCGCGCTCGCCGGCCATCTGCGCGGCATCCGCGCCCATGATCCCGGCGCCGTCACCGGCCAGGTACACACCGCTGACACTGCTGCGCCCGGCGCTGTCGCGTTGCGGAAGCCAGGCGCGGTTCAATGCGTTCCAGGCGAAGGCGCAACCGAGCAGATCCGCCAGTTGCGTCTCGCTGCGCAGGGCATGGGCAAAGCCCACGGCGTCGCATTCCAGGCTGTGTTCGCCCCAGCGAATACCGCTGACTCGCTGTTCGCCTTCGATCTGCGTGAGCGTGGCGCCTTGATGCACGGCAATCCCATGGGCCGTCAGCCAGGCGCGGTAATACAAGCCCTTGGCCAAGGTCGCCGGTTGCCCGAGCAATGCCGGCAGCGCGCGGCACTGCGCGCTGAACGGTGCGCTGTCGAGCACCGCGACGACCTTGGCCCCGGCTTTGGCGTACTGATAGGCGACCAGATACAACAACGGCCCAGTGCCACAGAACGCCACGCGCTCCCCGATGGCGCAGCCCTGGTATTTAAGGGCGATCTGCGCCGCGCCGAGGCTGTAGACACCGGGCAAGGTCCAGCCCGGCACCGGCAGGATACGGTCGGTGGCGCCCGTGGCGACGATGATCTGCGCGTACTCGAGGCTCTCGGCGCGCCCGTTGTTGAGCAGGTCCAGGCGGCCGTCCTCGGCATTCCACACCAGGGTTTGCGGCCGGTAGTCGATCAGCGCGCCCAGCTCGTCCATCGTGCGGTGCACGGCATCGGCCTTGCTTGCTTCAAATCCGTAGAGTTGCCTGGCCGTGCGTTGGAAACCTTGGGGTTGGCGCCGATAAATCTGCCCGCCGCCACGCAGGTTCTCGTCCACCAGGCACGGTGTGATGCCGTGGTCGAGCAGGGTGCGCGCCGCGCTGATGCCGGCCGGGCCGGCGCCCACAATCACCACCGGCTTCATGGCTGGCGCCCCGGATCGCGGCTGATCGCCTGGCCTTCTTCCAGCAGCGTCGAGCAGGCACGCACGCGGCGTCCGTCTGCAAGGCGCACCCAGCAATCCTGGCACGCGCCCATCAGGCAGAAACCGGCGCGGCGCTCGGCGCTGAAATCACTGCCGCGCAGGTGTTCGGCGCAGGTCAGCACGGCGGTCAGCACTGTGTCACCCAGCAAACCGCTGGCAGGCTGGCCGTCCAGGGTAAAGGCCAGGGCAGGGCGTTCGGTCTCGGCCAAGCGTTTGAACAGGGCCATCAATGTTTCCCCACCAGCACGCGGTCGAGGCCGTAGACCCGGTCGAGCAGAATCATGGTCGCCGCCGTCAGTGCAATCACCAGCGCTGACACCGCCGCCATCATCGGGTCGATGGACTCGGTGGCGTACACGTACATGCGCACCGGCAGGGTCTGGGTGGCGGGCGAGCTGACAAAGATCGACAGCGTCACCTCATCGAAACTGTTGATGAAGGCCAGCAACCACCCCCCGGCGACACCGGGCAGGATCATCGGCAGGGTGATCTGGCGAAACAGCGTAAAGCGGCTCGCCCCCAGGGACTCGGCGGCTTGCTCGGCGCTGCGATCAATACCGATGGCCGCCGCCAATACCAGGCGCAAGACATAGGGCGTGATGATCACCACGTGGGCCAGCATCAGCCAGGTAAAGCTGCCGTTGACGCCCATCAGCGCGAACAAGCGCAGCATGGCCACGCCCAGTACCAGATGCGGGATGATGATCGGCGACAGGAACAACGCGCTGAAAAAATTGCGCCCCGGGAACGTGTACCGGCTGATCGCCAAGGCCGCCGGCACGGCGATCAAGGTGGCCAGGGTCGCGGCGGTGAAGGCCAGGACCAGGCTGTTATAGAACGCCTGGATAAAATCCGCACGCTCGAACACCGCGCGAAACCAGCGCAGCGAGAAGCCCGAGGTGGGCAGGCTCAAGGTGTTTTCGGGCGTGAACGCCACCAGGCACACCACCACCAGCGGCGCCATCATGAACAGCACCACCAAAGCGTGGAAACCGAGGGCCAAAGGACCGTTTCTGGACATGCGCTTAAACCCCCAGGGACTTTTTGTAGCGGCCTTCGACCATGCGGTTCCAGCTCAGCATGATCAGCAGATTGACCAACAGCAGCACCACCGCGATGGTCGCGCCCATGGGCCAGTTGAGTTCCGAGAGGTACTGGTCGTACACCACGGTGGCGACCATTTTCAGGCGACGCCCGCCGAGCAGGCCGGGGATCGCAAAGGAACTGGCGGCCAGGCCGAACACGATCAGGGTGCCGGACAGCACGCCGGGCATGACTTGCGGCAACACGATCTTGCGCATCACCGTGGCCTGGCTGGCGCCCAGGGACAACGCCGCCTGTTCAGCCGACGGGTCGAGCTTCTGCAGGGAAGTCCATACCGGGATGATCATGAACGGCAGCATCACGTGCACCAGGGCGATGATCACCGCGAACGGCGTGTACAGCAGCTTCACCGGGCGTCCGCCGAGCAACTGGATGACCTGGTTCACCAACCCGTCCGCGCCAAGCAACAGGCTCCAGCCAAAGGCGCGCACCACTACCGAAATCAGCAGTGGCGTGAGGATCAGGATCAGGAAGATCGAACGCCACGGAGTGCCCATGCGGCTGAGGATGTAGGCCTCGGGCACACCGATCACCACGCACAGCAGCGTGACCAGCGCGCTGATCCAAAAGGTGCGCCAGAAGATTTCGTAGAAGTACGAATCACTGAACAGCGACAGGTAATGCGCGAAGGTCCACTCATCGGCCTTCACGCCCACCTGGTAGTCGAACACATTGAACGACAGCACCAGCGTCAGGCCCAGCGGCAGGATCAGCAGCCCGGCAAACAACACCAGCGCCGGCAGCGAGAGCAGGTAGCCGCGGCTCATGGGTGCACCTCATCCGCGGCCAACACACGCAACAGGCTGGCGTGCCAGTCCAGGCCCACCGCTGTGCCGCAACGCAGCGGCGCGTTGCCGTCGTTGCTGCGCACCACGGTGACTTCGCCGAGGGCGGTATCGATGTGGTACAGCCACTGGCTGCCAAAGAAGTAGCGATTGATGACCTGGCCTTGCAGGCGACCTGTGCCTGCGTCCACCAATTGGATCTTTTCCGGGCGCAGGCTCAGGGTCAGCTCGCCGTTGCCGCTTTCGTGGCGCACTTGCGGACTTCCCAGCGGGTCGTAGTCGCCCGGCAGCAGGTTGGCCTTGCCGACAAAGTCCGAGATGAAGCGTGTACGCGGGTGCTCGTAGAGCTTGTAGGGCGCGTCGATCTGGGTCACACGGCCGGCTTGCATCACCACCACGCGGTCGCTGATCGACAGCGCCTCAGCCTGGTCATGGGTGACCATCAAGGTGGTGATCCCGACGGCGCACTGAATGCGGCGGATCTCGAACTGCATTTCTTCGCGCAGGTTGGCGTCGAGGTTGGACAGCGGTTCATCGAGCAGCAACACCGGCGGTTCGATCACCAAGGCGCGGGCCAGGGCCACGCGCTGGCGCTGACCGCCGGACAGCTCCCGTGGGTAACGGTCGGCATGCGGTGCCAGGCGCACCAGGTCGAGCACGGTCTTGACCTTGCTGGCGATCTCGCTGGCCGGCACTTTACGCATCTTCAGGCCGAAGGCGACGTTGTCGCGCACGCTCATGTGCGGGAACAGCGCGTAGCTCTGGAACACCACGCCCAGCCCACGGCTGGCGGGTTTGGCGTGGGTGATGTCACGGCCGTCGAGCAAGATCTGCCCGCCGCTCACATCGACGAAACCAGCGATCATTTGCAGGGTGGTGGTCTTGCCGCAACCCGAAGGGCCGAGCAGGGAAACGAATTCGCCTTTTTCCACCGCGAGGTCGGTGGCGACCACCGCATCGACGGCGCCGTAGCGTTTGCTCAAGGCGTTGAGTTGGAGAAATGCCATGTCTGCGTTCCACCTTTTTTGAGTCGCGTCGAAACGCGCTTTTTTGTTTTGGGCAGATGCGAAAAGGGTGTTGCGGGTGCGTTGGCGCTCGATCTCAAGTCGGCTGCCGGTTGTTGTTCATTTCGCCCCTGTGGACGCAGATTAGGACGAAGACTAGGATGGGCGGAAGACGGAATTTCACTGAACGGACTATTATTTTTAAATTTATTCACTCACCGGAATTAATAAAGAGATTGGTTGTTATGGATTCCACTGATCGGAATGAAAGCAGTAGAGAAGTTGGGGCAGGCGCGGTGTCTCGTCTGTTCGCGCTGCTGCGAACCCTGGGTGAAGTGCCGGAGGGTGGCGAACGCGTTACGCAGCTCGCGCAACAGGTGGGCCTGTCCCAACCCACCACCCACCGGCTGCTGCGCAGCCTGATGGACGAAGGCATGGTCGAGCAGGACGCACGCAGCAAGCGCTATCGCCTCAGCCTGGAGTTCTTCGCCCTGGCGGCGAATGCCGGCAAGACCGGCAACCTGCGCGACCTGGTGCGGCCGAGCATGCTGCGCCTGAGTGCTTCATTGGGGGATTCGCTGTTCCTGCTGGCGCGCAGTGGCTTCGATGCGATCTGCCTGGACCGCAGCGAAGGCCCGTACCCGATCCGCACCTTCACCGGCGATATCGGCGGGCGCGTCGCATTGGGTGTTGGGCAGGGCAGCCTGGCGATCCTGGCGTTTTTGCCAGAGGAAGAGCGTGAAACGGTGATCCGCTACAACCTGCCACGGCTCAAGGACTTCCACCTGTATGACGAAGTGCTGTTGCGTTCGGAAGTCGAGAACGTGCGCAACCTGGGGTATGCGGCGCGCAATACCGGGGTGCTGGAAGGCATGGCGGGGTTGGCGGTGCCCATCCTCAACCGCGACGGGCATGCGGTGGCGGCGTTGAGTGTGGCGACCATCAGCGACCGCCTGGGGCCGGGCCGGTTGCCCATGGTGGTGGAGTTGCTCAAGCGCGAAGCGGCGGCGATCGGGCCACGCATCAACCCGTTTGATCCGACCTTGAGGCGACCCTCACACACCTTTGGCGGGTGACGATTTCAGCCACGATGAAGATCAAAAAATGTGGGAGCGGGCTTGCTCGCGAATGCGGTGGGTCAGCCAAGGATATGTCAACGGATACTCCGTATTCGCGAGCAAACCCGCTCCCACACAAGCCCCACATACATTCAGATTGCAGCCAACGCGACTGACGTGGCCGCTGTGCGGGTTTCCACGCCGAGCTTCACATACACATGCTCCAGATGCTTGTTCACCGTCCTCGGGCTCAACCCCAGAATATCGCCGATATCTCGATTGGTCTTCCCGCAGGCTACCCAGCGCAGCACCTCTACCTCGCGCTCGGTCAGTTGGAACCGGGCCGACAGCAGGCGTTGGGCCGGTGCATCTTCGAGCGTCAGCACACTCGGCTGCTGCGCCTCCCGCGCCGAGAGCAAAATGCGCGAGGTGCGCAAATGCGCCGCCACCCGCGCCAGTACCTCGTCGGTCTGGATCGGCTTGGTCACGTAGTCACTGCCCCCCACTTCAAAGCCCTGCACCACGTGCTTGGTGTCGGTCAGCCCGGTCATGAACACCACCGGGATATCCGCACTGGCGGGTTGCGCCTTGAGCCGACGGCAGGTTTCGAAGCCATCCAGGCCGGGCATCATCGCGTCCAGCAGGATCAGGTCCGGGCGCCGGCGTTGCACGCGGTTCAACGCGCTGAGCCCGTCGAGGGCCACCAGCACCATGTAGCCGGCGTCGTCGAGGGCATCGGAGAGCATCGCCAGGTTGTCCGGGGTGTCGTCCACGATCAGCACGACGCCGGGTTCAGTGCTGCGGGTGAGTGCATTCATCTTCGGCCTCCTTGAGGGTTCGGTTGAGTTCATCCAGGCGGAAAGTCTTGAGCAAACCACGCGCCTTGCTGATGAAAGGCTCGGTATCGGGGTGGTGCGCAAGGATCGTGTCGAGTTTTTCGTGCAGGCCGCGCACGTAGCCGATAGCGCTGAGTTCGGCGAGGGCCGCCAGGTCTTCCGGGCTGGGCAAGATGCTGGGTGGCGGTGGCGGCACCCGGCTCTTGGTGCGCCGCAGCCAGTGCAGGTCCAAGTGCTGTTGCAAGCGCCCAAGCAGTTCCGGCGTGCGCACGGGCTTGGCCAGGTAGTCGTTGCACGCGGCGGCAATGCTGCGTTCGCGGTCGTCGGTAAAGGCGTTGGCCGAAATCACAATAATCGGCGCCGTGGACAGTGCATTACGCCGGATCAGGCGGCTGGTTTCGTAGCCATCCAGGGTCGGCATCGACAGGTCCATCAGGATCAGGTCCGGCGCCAGCAATGCCACCTGGCGGATTGCGTCCTGGCCATTGCTGGCCTGGATCACTTCGAACCCCAGGGGCGTGAGCATGCCGCTGAGCACCTTGCGATGGTCCACATGGTCATCCACCACCAGGATGCGTCGCCGCGCCCCCTGATAGCCGATGATGTCGTGTTCCACATGCACCACCGCCTGCGGCGCGCGCACCTGGGACAAGAACAGCCGCACCTGGAAGCAGGTGCCCTTGTCCAGCTCGCTGGTCACCCGCAGCTCGCCACCCATCAATGAGGTGAGCATGCGCGTGATGGTCAGGCCCAGGCCCACGCCGTTGTCCTGGCGCATCAGGTCGCCGCGTTCGAACGGCTGGAATATCCGCTCCAACTGCCCCGGATCAATGCCGATGCCGGTGTCGATAATCTCGAAGTTGGCGGTCTCGCGCCTATAACTGACCCGCAGGTGCACCTCGCCGCTGTCAGTGAAATTCACCGCGTTGCCCAGCAGGTTGATGAGGATCTGGCGTACGCGTTTTTCATCGCCGCGCACCACCGCCGGGATCTTGCCCACGCAGTCCAGGCGAAAGCGCAGGCCCTTGTCCTGGGCTTGCGGGGTGAACATCTGTTCCAGGTCATGGAGCAGCTCGGGGAAGGGGATTTCAGTCAGTTCCAGGCGCAATTTGCCAGCCTCGATCTTGGCCACATCCAGCAAGCCATCGATCAACGAGACCAAGTGCGAGCCACTGCGCAGGATGGTTGCGAGTGCATCCTGGTGCTGCTCGGGCATGGCGCTGTCGCGCTGCAGGATCTGGGTGAAGCCTAAGATGCTGTTCAGCGGCGTGCGCAGTTCATGGGACAACCCGGTGACGTAGCGGCTCTTGGCGGCATTCGCCGCCTCGGAAGCTTCCTTGGCTTGCTGCAGGGCCTGGTCGGTGAGGCTGTGGGCGTCGATTTCCTGCATCAGCAGCAGGGTCTGGCGGTCGGATTCCTCCTGGGCCACGCCACGGCTTTCGCGGGTCAGCACCACCCACCAGGCGAGCACGGCGGCCAGTACCGAGAGAGTCAGGAACGCCTTGAAGAATGCCTGGTACAGGGTTTCCGAATGGGGCAAACCCTGGGCCGCCTGCACATAGATCAAGGCCAACGCGCCGGCAAGCATCAACACCAGCGCCAGCAACAACCCCAGGTAATGGGCCAGGCGCGTGTGCAGGCGCGGCATCATCGTATTGGGCAGCAACCAACGCAACACACCCTCGAACTGGGTGACCAGGCGGGCGTGGGGTTTGCACCGGTCACCGCAACGCGCATCCAGCGAACAACACAGCGAGCAGATCGGCGTGCTGTAGGCCGGGCAGAACGCCATGTCCGCGGTCTCGAACGGGTTGCTGCACAAGCCGCACACCGCGTGGGTCGCCGGGGCAATCGGGTGGATCAATTGCACGTCACTGGTGCGGGCGATGTAGTACTTGCCCTGGGTCAGCCAGGCCAGGAGCGGCGCCATCACCAACGCAGTGCCCAGGGCCACGAAGGGCGGCGCCGCCTGGGCCAGGGCGCCGAACAGGCCGAAATGGGCAAGGATCGACAGCAGCGAGGCAATCAGCATCGAGCCGACGCCCACGGGGTTGATGTCGTAGAGGTGCGCGCGCTTGAACTCGATGTGCCTGGGCGACAGGCCCAACGGCTTGTTGATCACCAGGTCCGCCACCAACGTGCCGATCCAGGCAATCGCGATATTGGCGTAGAGCCCCAGCACTTGGTCGATCACGTCGAACACGCCCAACTCCATCAGCATCAACGCGATGGCCACGTTGAACACCAGCCACACCACCCGGCCGGGGTGGCTGTGGGTCACGCGGGCGAAAAAATTCGACCAGGCCAGCGAGCCAGCGTAAGCGTTGGTCAGGTTGATTTTCATCTGCGAGATGATCACGAACAGCACCATGGCGCCGAGTGCCCATTCTGGCGAACTGAACACGTAGCGGAAGGCGACCAGGTACATCTGGGTCGGCTCGGCGGCGCGTTCCATGGGGATTTCATGTTGCAGCGCGAGAAAGGCCAGGAACGCGCCGGCGAACATCTTCAGGGCGCCGGGGATGATCCAGCCAGGGCCGGCGCAGAGCAGGGCGGCCCACCAGCGCTTGCGGTTGGCGGCGGTTTTTTCCGGCAGGAAGCGCAAGTAGTCCACCTGTTCGCCGATCTGCGTCACCAGCGACAACGCTACGGTGCAGGCAGCGCAGAACGCCAACAGGTTGAAGCCGCCGCCATCACCGCTGCGTCCGACAAAGCTGGTCCAGTCGCTGAAGGCGTCGGGGTTTTTCCACGCCACAAAGCCGTACGGCAGCACCAGCAACAGCAGCCACAGCGGTTGCGTCCACAGTTGCAGGCGGCTGATCAGGGTCACGCCGTAGGCCACCAGTGGGATCACCAACAGCGAGCAGATCACGTAGGCGAAGGCCAGCGGGATATGAAAGTACAGCTCCAGGGCCAGGGCCATGATCGCCGCTTCCAGGGCAAAGAACAGGAAGGTGAAGCTGGCATAGATCAGCGAGGTGATGGTGGAGCCGATGTAGCCGAAGCCGGCGCCGCGGGTCAGCAGGTCCATGTCCACGCCGTAGCGCGCCGCGTAATAGCTGATGGGCAGGCCGGTGAAAAAGATCACCAGGCTGATGGCGAGGATCGCCCAGAAGGTGTTGGTGAACCCGTAGCTCAAGGCCAACACGCCGCCGATGGCTTCCAGCGCCAGGAACGACACTGCGCCCAGGGCGGTGTTGGCAATGCGCAGCTCCGACCACTTGCGAAAGGACTTGGGGGTGTAGCGCAGGGCGTAGTCTTCCATGGTCTCGTCGGCGACCCAGGTGTTGTAGTCGCGGCGGATCTTGACGATGCGCTGGGTGCCGGGAGGAGGGTGCACGGTGGGATAGCTCCGGGAAGTGGGCCAGGTGGATGAGCAAGTTCCGTGCCCCGATTCAAAATGTGGGAGCTGGCTTGCCTGCGATGGCGGTGGGTCAGCCATGGGGAAGTTGATTGATACACCGCCATCGCAGGCAAGCCAGCTCCCACATTGATCGGTGCTGTCAGGGCGGGCGGGATCCTGCGCGAAAATGGTGCGCAGCGGCATACGTCAAATGACGTACGCCGTTACGTCAGGCTGCGTATACCCGCGCTGGCCCACTGCCGCCATGCTGGACCCCTCATTGCAGAGGAGTCGCCCCATGGCACCACGATTGATCCGCTCCAAACCGCTGTTGGCCTTGTCATTGCTGGCGGCCGCGCTGTTCAGCCAGGGCGTGCTGGCCGATAACGAAGGCCTGGCCGTGACCCCGACGGAGGTCACCGTTGGCCAGTTGCACTCGGCCACAGGCACCATGGCGATTTCCGAAACCGGCTCGATCCAGGCCGAACGCCTGGCCATCGAACAGATCAACGCTTCGGGCGGGATCCTGGGACGGCAGATCAAGGTGATCCAGGAAGACGGTGCGTCCGACTGGCCGACCTTCGCCGAAAAAGCCAAGAAGCTGCTGGTCAACGACAAGGTTGCCGCCGTGTTCGGCTGCTGGACATCGGCCTCGCGCAAAGCCGTGCTGCCGATCTTCGAGAAAGAAAACGGCCTGCTCTACTACCCGACCTTCTATGAAGGCCTGGAACAGTCGAAAAACGTGATCTACACCGGCCAGGAAGCCACCCAGCAGATCCTCGCCAGCCTCGACTGGATCGCCAAGACCAAGGGCGCCAAGACCTTCTACCTGGTCGGCTCCGACTATATCTGGCCGCGCACCTCGATGAAGATCGCGCGCAAGCACATCGAAAACGTCCTGCACGGCACCGTGGTCGGCGAAGACTACTACCCGTTGGGCAACACCCAGTTCGGCTCGCTGATCAACAAGGTCAAGCTGAAAAAGCCTGACGTGGTGTTCGCGGCCGTGGTGGGTGGCTCCAACGTGGCGTTCTACAAGCAACTCAACGCGGCGGGCGTGAACTCGTCCAAGCAGACCTTGCTGACCCTGTCGGTGACTGAGGACGAACTGCTCGGCATCGGCGGTGAAAACATGGCCGGTTTCTATGCCTCGATGAAGTACTTCCAGAGCCTGGACAACCCGAACAACAAAGCCTTCGTCGAGGCCTTCAAGGCCAAATATGGCAAGGACGCCGTGATCGGCGATGTGACCCAGGCGGCCTACCTCGGCCCATGGCTATGGAAAGCGGCGGTGGAGAAAGCGGGCAGTTTCGACGTGGATAAAGTCGTGGCCGCATCGCCTGGCATCGAACTGAAAACCGCGCCGGAAGGCTACGTGAAGATCCACGAGAACCACCACCTGTGGAGCAAGTCGCGCATTGGTGAGGTGCAGCCCAACGGCCAGTTCAAGGTGATCTACGAGTCGGATCTGATCGAGCCGAACCCGTTCCCTAAAGGCTACCAATAACCTTTCCCCCTTAGGAGCCGGCTTGCCGGCGATGGCATCCCCTTGGTGCAACTGCAATACCGAGGTGCCTGGATCGCCGGCAAGCCGGCTCCTACAGGTCTGTTTTCAACCTGGCTCTCAGGAGACCATCATCATGGAATGGCTATCGGAATTTGGAGCCATCGCGGCGATGCAGGGGTTCAACGGCTTGTCCGTGTTCTGCGTGCTGTTGCTGATGGCATTGGGGCTGGCGATCATTTTCGGCCAGATGGGCGTGATCAACATGGCCCATGGGGAGTTCCTGACCATCGGCGCCTACACCACGTATGTGTGTTCGAGCCTTACGGCGCACTTTGCACCGAGCTTCCAACCCTATTACTTCTTCTTCGCCATTGCCCTGTCATTCCTCGTCGCCGGCGCCATTGGCTGGCTGGTGGAATGGGCGATGATCAGCCGCTTGTACAAGCGCCCGCTGGACACCTTACTCGCCACCTGGGGCCTGTCGCTGGTGATGCAGCAGACCTTCCGTTCGGTGTTCGGCGCCCGCGAAGTCAGCGCCGAACCGCCGGCCTGGCTGATGGGCTCGGTGAACTTCACCGATGCCATCGAGATCCCGCGCAACGGCCTGTTCATGATGGCCCTGACCTTGCTGCTCACTGCGGCGATCTTCCTGATGCTCTACCGCTCGCGCTGGGGCCTGCAGGTGCGCGCTACGGTGCAGAACCGCTTGATGAGCCGTGCCGTGGGCATCAATACACGCAAGGTCGACCGCATGACCTTCGCCCTCGGTTGCGGCGTCGCCGGGGTGGCCGGTGCGGCGTTCACTACCATCGGCTCCACCGGGCCGACGGCGGGTTCGCAGTACATCGTCGACACCTTCCTGGTGGTGGTGTTCGGCGGCGCGCAAAGCCTGTTTGGCACCATCGCCTCGGCCTTTGTGATTGCCCAGACGCAATCGCTGTCGGAGTTTTTCCTCAGTGGCTCGATGGCCAAGGTACTCACCTTGTCCTCGGTGATTCTGATCCTGATGCTGCGCCCGCAAGGGTTGTTTTCCATCAAAGTGCGCAAGTAGAGGCGACCGGATGAAGGCTCTAGACAAGCTGCTGGGCGGCCAGCAAAACCTGATCGGCATCGTGTTGCTGGCGCTGTTGATCCTGGTGGTATTCCCCCTGACCCTGGATGCGTTCCGCCTGAACATGGTCGGCAAATACCTGACCTACGCGTTTGTCGCGGTCGGCCTGGTGTTGTGCTGGGGCTATGGCGGCATTCTCAGCCTGGGGCAGGGCGTGTTCTTCGGGGTGGGTGGCTACTGCATGGCGATGTTCCTCAAGCTTGAGGCCTCGGACCCGGAGAGCACCAAGATCCAATCCACACCGGGCATCCCGGACTTCATGGACTGGAACCAGATCACCGAACTGCCGTGGTTGTGGCAACCGTTCCACAGCTTCAGCTTCACCCTGGTGGCGGTGATCGCGGTGCCGGTGCTGCTCGCGTTCATCATCGGCATGGCGCTGTTCAAGCGGCGCGTGGGCGATGTGTATTTCTCCATCGTCACCCAGGCGATTGCGTTGATCCTGACGGTGCTGATCGTCGGCCAACAGGGCCTGACCGGTGGCGTCAACGGCATCACCGACCTCAAGACCCTGCTTGGCTGGGACCTGCGCACCGACAGCGCAAAGATGATCCTGTACTTCATCAACGCCGGGTTGCTGTTCGGCTGCATCTTCATTGGCCGGTTCATCCTCGCGTCCAAGCTTGGCCGGTTGTTGATGGCGATGCGCGACAAGGAAGAACGCGTGCGTTTTTCCGGGTATGACGTGGCCAGCTTCAAGATCTTCGTGTTCTGCGTGGCCGCCGCGTTCTCGGCGATTGGCGGGGCGATGTTTGCCTTGCAGGTGGGCTTTATGTCGCCGTCGTTCGTGGGCATCGTGCCGTCGATCGAGATGGTGATCTTTGCGGCGGTGGGCGGGCGCATGTCGCTGCTCGGCGCGGTGTATGGCGCGCTGCTGGTGAACTACGGCAAGACCTACTTTTCCGAGTCCTTCCCCGAGTTGTGGTTGTACCTGATGGGCGGGCTGTTCATTGCGGTGGTGATGTACTTCCCCAACGGCCTGGCTGGTTTGTGGGACAGCCACGGGCGCCAGGCGCTGGCCAAAGTGCTGCGGCGTAAACCCCTGGTGGCGACCCCGGCGCACCCGCCGGTTAAACCCAAGGCCAACAGCAAGATCCTGGAGACCCAGCCATGACCGCCGTCGGCTTCGAAATGAAAAAACCGGTGCTGGCCATCGAAGGCCTCACCGTGTCGTTCGACGGCTTCAAGGCGGTCGATAACCTCAACCTGTATATCGACCGCAATGAAGTGCGCGTGGTGATCGGTCCCAATGGCGCCGGCAAGACCACCGTGCTTGACCTGATCTGCGGCAAGACCCGCGCCACCAGCGGCAGCATCCAGTTCGACGGCCAGGAACTGACCAAGATGCGCGAGTACAACATCGTGCGTGCCGGTGTGGGCCGCAAGTTCCAGAACCCGTCGATCTACGAAAACCTCACGGTGTTCGAGAACCTGGAGATGTCTTACCCGGCCGGGCGCAAGGTATGGGGTGCGTTGTTCTTCAAGCGCAACGCCCAGGTGATCGCACGGGTGGAGGCGGTGGCGCGGGAGATTTTCCTTGGCGACCTGCTGCAACAACAGGCCGACCTGCTGTCCCACGGGCAGAAGCAGTGGCTGGAGATTGGCATGCTGCTGATGCAGGACCCCGAGTTATTGATGTTGGATGAGCCGGTGGCGGGCATGAGCGTCAACGAGCGCGCGCAAACCGCCGAACTGCTCAACCGCATCAGCCAGGGCCGTTCGGTGCTGGTGATCGAGCACGACATGGAGTTCGTCAAAAGCATCGCCCACAAGGTCACGGTGCTGCACCAGGGCAAGGTGCTGGCCGAGGGCAGCATGGAGTCGGTGCAAAGCAACCCGAAAGTCATCGAAGTGTATTTGGGCCACTGAGGAGCCGCGCATGTTCAAGATCGACCAGTTGTCCTGCGGCTACGGGCAGAGCCAGATCCTCCACGACCTGGACCTGAACGTCGCCAAGCGCGAGATCGTCGCGGTGATGGGCCGCAATGGCATGGGCAAGACCACCTTGTTCAAGAGCCTGATGGGCATCCTCCCGCAGTGGAAAGGCCAGGTGAGTGTGGACGGGCACGATGTGTCGGCGCTGGAAACCCATGCGCGGGTGGAGCGTGGCATCGCCTATGTGCCCCAGGGCCGCATGATTTTCCCGAGCATGACGGTGCTGGAAAACATCCAGACCGGCCTGCCGGCGTCGGCGCGAGGCAAGGTGCCCGAGGATTTGTACGCGCTGTTCCCGGTGCTCTACGACATGCAATCGCGCAAGGGCGGCAACCTGTCTGGCGGGCAGCAACAGCAGTTGGCGATTGCCCGGGCGTTGGCCACCAACCCCAAGGTGCTGTTGCTGGATGAACCGACCGAGGGCATCCAGCCTTCGATCATCAAGGACATCGCGCGCACGCTGAAGGAGATTCGCAACCTGCGCGACTTGACCATCGTGGTCTCCGAGCAGGTGCTGTCGTTCACCCTGGAAATTGCCGATCGTTTCCTAGTGATCGAGAAAGGGCGATTTGTGATTGAGGAAACCCGGGATCGAGTGGATGAAGCAACGATCAGTCGGTATTTATCGGTTTAATCGTCCTGGTTCTTATCGGCTGAAGCGATGTACGGGTAAGTATTCCTGCCTGTCAGAGTCGTAGTGACCTGCACGTAACGGAACCATTTCTTCGCCTATTGCCACAGATTGAGGCTGATCAAATGCCGGTTCAGGCGTTGGTCACGTTCTGTGCATTTACTATTTGAGGTGTTGCGATGATAAATACTCCGTTCGGTCAACCGACGCCGGTTCACTACCCGCAATCTCCCCTCGCGTTCGGTAGGACCGGGTTTGGTAATCAGCCTGGTATGAATCCACCCATGATGGACTATCGCGGAGCCCCCCATTCAGTGGTGGCGCGGGAATTTGCCGGTGCCTACCCTTATTTTCAGGGAGAGTCCGGTTTCGTCACGCGGGACGTTCTTCAGCACGCTGCCAACCGTCCTTTGACCGGCAACCCGGTAGACGACCCGATGACCCGACTGGCCAGGGAGATACTCGGCCGGCCTGGGATGAGTAGCTTGCTCGATGGCGTCAACCATGGCGGTCATGAAGACGGGCTGATCAGCCTGGGAGATGCTCATGCAGCGGTCGACATGTACGAAGCGGACGAATCCTCTCGCTCACAGAATGAACCGATGGCATATAACGCTGGCGCACGGGCCGGCTATGAGCGGTATTCCGGTGGCATGCAGCGCCATCGTGTTGAAAATGGATATGGTGAGAGGGGGGGCTACACTCGTCACCCGGTATTCGACAACCCTGCAGTCGGTCAGCCGTTCTCCAGGGGTGCGTATGAGCCGTCGTATGACGGCCGCATGGGTCCACAGAATAATGCGCTCGCTAATGACTTCAAGTGCGCCAAAGACTCGGATCTGGCGACGGAGCTGGGCAATAACTTTGATTACTTCAAACCTAACGAGCTAGGCAAAATAACTCAGAACTCGCTTCGTGAAGTCGCAGGTCGGCCTTTGACTGGCAATCCGGTAGATGACCGGATGACCCTCCTGGGCAGGGAAATCCTCAGTCGACCAGAATTCAATAGAAAACTGGATTCCGACCACGATGCTGACAAACCTGACGGCATAGTTGGGCGCGACACCATTGAAAGGCTGTCCAGTCAGAAGGCTGAGCCAAACTATGAAAAAATGAATGATATGGAATTGCTTGAAGCGGTGAAGGAGAAGTTCCAACAGTACGAGGGGGCAAAAGGCTATATCAACTTCGATAGTCTGAGGGAAGCGGCTGCAGAGTCGCCGCCCACGGATCGAACTCGACTCGCATCTGCATTGCTCCATCGTCCGGGCCTGATGAAAGAAGTCGATATTGGCACTAAAGGCAATGGCGTCAGGGGCGCGGAAGATCAAAGGTTTGATAGGGTCAATGTCGACTACGTAATTGCCGGAAAAAAAGTGCACTCGTCGACCGGTTGAGTGTGGTCCGGTGCAGCTCAGGCCATGGTCTGCACCGTTAACTTGAGAGCACCGGCTCACCGGTCGTGCGCACGCCTCAATAGCGCAGCGTGCAGTGATCAGCCAGGGTTGATCATCCTTTCCGGCCGCACCCGTTGCTCGTAGTCTTCGGCGGTGATCAGCCCCAACTGCACCGCCGCCTCCCTCGGTGACAAACCTTCATCCGCTGCCTTGCGGGTGATCTGCGCCACGCGGTCATAACCCAGCACCGGGTTCAGCACCGTCGCCATCAATAACGAATGCTCAACGTTGCGCGCCAGTTGCGGGTGGTTCACCTCCAGGCCGTCCAGCAGCTTGTGGGTGAACAGACTGACGCAGTCGCTGAGCACATCGATCGAGTGCAGCAGGTTGTGGATCAGCACCGGTTTGGCCACGTTCAATTCGAAGGTGCTGGACGCCCCCGCCAGGGTAATGGTGGTGTGGTTGCCCATCACCTGCATCGCCGCCTGCACCAGCACCTCGGCGATGGTCGGGTTGCGTTTGCCGGGCATGATCGAGGAGGTCAGGCCATCGTCGGGCACGATCAATTCGCCCAGGCCGCAGCGCGGGCCCGAGCCGAGCAGGCGGATGTCATTGGCGATCTTGGTCAGTGACACCGCCAGCACATTCAGCGCACCGGAGGCCTCTACCAGTGCGTCGTGGGTGCCCATGCCTTCGAACTTGCAAGGGTTGGTTTCGAACGTAATGCCGGTGAGGTGGCTGATTTCCTCGCAGAACGCCAGGTCAAAACCTGCCGGTGTATTCAGCCCGGTGCCTACCGCCGTGCCGCCCTGGGGCAGCAGAAGCAGGCGCGGCATGCAGGCTTCGATGCGCGCGATGCCGTGCTGGATCTGCTGGGCAAACGCGCCGAAGGCCTGGCCCTGGCTCATGGGCACCGCATCCATCAGGTGGGTTCGGCCGATTTTCAGCACCTCCCGCCAGGCGTCGGCCTTGGCGGTCAGTGCTTCGGCCAGTTGTCCGAGGGCAGGCAGCAGGCGGCCACGCAGTTCCAGCACGGTGGTCAGGTGCATCACCGTGGGGAAGCTGTCGTTGGACGACTGCGAGCGGTTCACATGGTCGTTGGGGTGCACCGGCGACTTGCTCCCCAGTTCGCCGCCGAGCGCGAGGTTGGCGCGGTTGGCGATCACCTCGTTGGCGTTCATGTTGGTCTGGGTGCCGGAGCCGGTTTGCCAGATCGACAGCGGAAAGTGGTGGTCAAGGTCGCCCCTGGCCAACTCTTCGGCGGCCTGGTCGATCGCATGCGCCAGGGCCGGCGCCAGGGCGCCAAGGCGCGCATTGGCGCGGGCACACGCACGTTTCTGCTGGCCAAAGGCGCGGATCAGGCAGGTAGGGAACGGCTGTTTGGCGCCGAACACCTCCAATGCCCGCTGGGTTTGTGCGCCCCAGTAACGGTCGGCCGGTATGGACACCGGGCCGAACGCGTCGTGTTCGATTCGCAGAGTGGTCATCACGAGGCTCCGTTAAAGCGCAGCGCCGGCGGCACGGCCGAGTACGCGTTGGTATTCATCCTGGGCGGTCTGCTGGGAGAACTCGCCGGACCATTTCGACACCACTACCGTCGCCACGCTGTTGCCGATGGTGTTGCAGGTGGCGATGGCCATCGACATGAAGCGGTACACGCCAAACAGCAGCGCCAGGCCTTCTGCCGGCAGCACGCCGATGGCGGTCACCGTCGCGGCGAACACCACGAAGCTGCCACCCGACACCGCCGCCGCGCCCTTGGAAGTCACCAGCATGATCGCGATGATGCCCAACTGTTGTTCCCAGCTCAGCGGCACCCCGTAGGCATTGGCGATGAACAGCACGCACAGCGACATGTAGATCGAAGTGCCGTCGAGGTTGAACGCGTAGCCGGTGGGCAGTACCAGGCCGACGCTTTGCTTGGAGCAGCCGAACTTCTCGAGTTTTTGCAGCAGGCGCGGCAGGGCGCTTTCCGACGAGGCGGTGCCGAGCACGATGAAGATTTCATCCTTGATGTAGGTGAGGAAGCGCCACAGGCTGAAGCCGCTCAACCGACACACGGCGCCCAGCACCACAAAGATGAAGAACGCGATGCCGACATAGAACATCAACACCAGGTTGGCCAGGGACATCAGCACCGCCGTGCCGTTGCTGCCCACTGCATACGCTACCGAGCCGAAGGCACCCAGGGGCGCGAACTTCATGATCAGGTTGATAAACTCGAAGAAGCACTCGGAGATGCGGTTCAGGCCATCTTCGATCACTTCGCGGCGCTCGGGCTTCAACGCCAGCAGGGCGAAGCCGAACAGCACGGAGATCACCAGCACTTGCAGTAACTGGCCGCCGGCGAAGGCACCGACGAAGTTGTCCGGGAAGATGCCGTAGATAAAGTCCATGGTCGACGCGGGCGCATGCCCCTTGGCAACGGCGGCACTCGCGGCGGCCGCGGCGGCGCTGCTTGGGTGGGCGTCGTGCATGCCGGAGCCGATCTGCAGCAGGTTGCCCCACAACAGGCCGATGGCCAGGGCGATGGTGGAGACCACTTCGAAGTAGATCAAGGCGCGCAGGCCGACCTTGCCGACGCGTTTGATATCACCGGCCGAAGCGATGCCGTGGACCACGGTGAAAAACACCAGCGGCGCGACAGCGGTCTTGATCAGCTTGAGGAAAATGTCGCCGAGGATCTTGAAACTGGCGGCCAGCTCCGGGGCGAGAAAGCCGAAGGCAATGCCGAGGAACATGGCGGCGACGACCTGAAAGGTCAGGTCCTTGTAGAGCGGTTTTTTTGCGGGGGTGGATGACATGTCTGTGATCTCATTGTTGTTATGGTTCGGTGTGACGCTGGAGATCCCACAGTTAGATCTCCATTGGATTTGGGATCAGCGTTTGACTGGGCCGGGGCGCGCCAGCGCGATATCCACCATTTGCGGCGCCAGCCCCAGGTAGTTGGCCGGGTCGGTCAGGCGCTGCAGATCGGCCAGGTCCAGTTGCGCAGTGGCTTCACCCTGGGCGAGCAGGGCGTCGAGCAGGCTGGTGCCCTGGTCATTGGCCATGCGGCAGGCGGCATACACCACGTCATGGGCCACTTGGCGGCCGAGGGCCGGGGCGAGGCCCATCATCACGGCTTCGGCGACGATCAGGCCCTGGGTCATGTCGAGGTTTTTGCGCATGCGTTCGGGGCGCACTTCCAGGCCGGCGAGCATGAAGGTCGCCTGGCCCAGGGACGCGGCGCTGAGGGCGAAGGCTTCGGGGATGGCGATCCACTCCGCCTGCCACGGGCCGGTGGAACGTTCGAAATCCTGGATCATCGCGTCGAGCATCAGCCCGGCGTGTTGGCGTACGCCCTTGGCAGCGGCATACATCAGCTCGCAGGAAATCGGGTTGCGCTTCTGCGGCATGGTGCTGCTGGCGCCACGGCCCTTGACGAAAGGTTCATACACTTCACCCAGCTCGCTGGTCATCATCATCATGATGTCGAGGGCGATCTTGCCCAGGGAACCGGTGACCAGGCCGAGAAAGTTCAGGGTCTCGGCCAGCCCATCGCGGGCCACATGCCAGGTGGCTTGCGGTACGCCCAGGCCGAGTTCAGCCATCAACGCTTCCTGCACCTCCAGTCCCTTGTCGCCCAGAGAGGCAAGGGTGCCGGCGGCCCCGGCGAACTGGCCGATTTCAACGCGTGGCCGCAGTTGCACCAGGCGCTCGGCGTGGCGGTCGAACATGCTCAGCCACACCGCGCACTTGTAGCCGAAGGTGATCGGCAGCGCGTGCTGCAAGTGCGTGCGACCGGCCATGGGCGTATCGCGATAGCGCTCGGCCAGGCCGGCGAGCAGGCCGCGCACGGTCTGGATGTCCCGCTCGACGATGGCCAGCGCGGCGCGTACCTGCAGGACCACGGCGGTGTCCATGATGTCCTGGGTGGTCGCGCCCCAATGCACATAGCGGCCGGCGTCGCCGCAGATGTTCGACAGTTGCTCCACCAGCGGCAGGATCGGGTAGCCGACGATTTCGGTCTCGTGCTGCATCAGCGCCAGGTCCAGCGCCTCGTACTGCGACAGCGCGGCGATCTGTTCGGCGGCGTCCGCCGGGATCACGCCGCAACGCGCTTCGGCGCGGGCCAGGGCCACTTCCACTTCGATGTAGCGTTCGATCAGGGCTTTATCGGAGAACACGCCGCGCATTTCGGCGGTGCCGAACATGTCGCGGAACAGGGCGGAATCAAAAACGGTACTCGACATGGGAAAATCCTAATTGTTATTTTTAAACCATACATATTTAATATGTCCGTACATTATGATTACGCCTGTGCTGATACACTGTCAACTCGACAACGAGGGTAAAAATGGAAAGCGTGAGCCAGAGGCGTTATGCGGCGGTTGCCAAGGACTTGATCGACCAGATTGGCAGCGGCCATTACCCGGTAGGGTCGTTGTTGCCGACGGAATTCGAACTCTGCTCGCTGTATGCGGTGAGCCGGCACACTGTGCGCGCGGCCATCGACCAGTTGCAGGGCCAAGGCATGGTCTCGCGGCGCAAGCGTGTGGGCACCCGGGTTGAAGCCGCTTCGCCCCAGGGTGGGTATTCCCAGGCGATGGCATCGGTGGCCGACCTGGTGCAAGTGGCCGAAACCCATATCCGTGATATCCAGGCGGTGCGCGAGTTCGTCGCCGATATCGCCCTGGCCCGGCGCCTGGGGCTGGAGCCGGGCGGGCATTACTTCTGCGTGTCGAGCATCAAGGTCGATGCCAGCGCCGGCAACGCCCCGTTGTGCTGGACCGACGTGTACGCCGAGCAGGCCTTTGCCGAGGTGGTTCCCGCAGCACGCAAGCACCCGGACGAACTGATCGCCGCGCTGATCGGCAAGGCGTTCTCGCGGCATATCGATGTGGTGGACCAGCAGGTGCGCCCGGTGCAACTGTCGGCCGAATTGGCTGCCAGCCTCAAGGCGCAGGGCGGCGCGCTGGGGCTGAACATCATCCGCCAGTACCGTGACGAGGCCGGTGGGGTGATTGCGGTGTCGGAAACGGTCTACCCGGCAGACCGTTTCACCCTGACCATGCAGATGAAGCGCGACAAGGTCTGACCCCCATACGTCATCCAACGTATTTCCCGTTTTCCCTGGCCACCTGAGACTGGATCGCACGCACCCCGTCATCCGTCCAGGAGCCAGTCCATGACTGAAACGCTGATCAAAGTCGACCTCAACCAGCCTGTCACCGAGAACGAACAGATCCATAACCGCTGGCACCCGGATATTCCGATGGCCTGCTGGGTCAAGCCGGGCGATGACTTCATCCTCGAGACCTACGACTGGACCGCCGGCGCGATCAAGAACAACGACGACGCCAGTGATGTGCGCGATGTGGACCTGTCGACCGTGCACTACCTGTCGGGCCCGGTGGGTGTGCACGGCGCCGAGCCGGGGGACTTGCTGGTGGTGGACTTGCTGGATATCGGCGCCAAGGCCGACTCCCAGTGGGGCTTCAACGGGTTCTTCTCGCGGCAGAACGGCGGTGGCTTTCTTACCGATCACTTCCCCAGCGCGCAAAAAGCCATCTGGGATTTCAAAGGCATGTTCACAAGTTCGCGGCACATTCCCGGGGTGAACTTTGCCGGGCTGATCCATCCCGGCCTGATTGGCTGCCTGCCCGACCCGGTGATGCTCGCCGACTGGAACCGCCGCGAACAGGAACTGATCGACACCAACCCCACCCGCGTTCCGCCCCTGGCCAATGCACCGCTGGCCGCCACCGCCCACATGGGCAAGATGAAGGGCCAGGCGCGTGACGATGCCGCGGCGACCGGCGCACGCACAGTGCCGCCGCGCGAGCATGGCGGTAACTGCGATATCAAGGACCTGTCCCGGGGGTCGAAGATCTTCTTCCCGGTCTACGTCAAGGGTGCCGGGCTGTCGGTAGGGGACCTGCACTTCAGCCAGGGTGACGGCGAAATCACCTTCTGCGGCGCCATCGAGATGGCCGGCTGGGTGCACATGAAGGTCGAGCTGATCAAGGGTGGCATGGCCAAGTACGGGATCAAGAACCCGGTATTCAAGCCGAGCCCGATCACGCCGAATTACAAAAACTACCTGATCTTCGAAGGCATCTCCGTGGACGAACAGGGCCAGCAGCATTACCTGGACGTCAACGTCGCCTACCGCCAGGCGTGCCTGAATGCGATCAACTACCTGACCAAGTTCGGCTACTCGCCGGCCCAGGGCTATGCGCTGCTCGGCTCTGCACCGGTGCAAGGGCATATCAGCGGCGTGGTGGACATCCCGAATGCCTGCGCGACCTTGTGGCTGCCGACGGAAATCTTCGAGTTTGATATCAACCCCAACGCGAATGGCCCGACCCAATTCCTCGACGGCAGCATCGACCTGCCCATCGCCCCGGACCTGTAGCCATGCCGACCTACGAATACGCCTGCGACACCTGCGGCACCTTCACAATGCTGCGCCCGATTGCCCAGCGCAACGAACCCAGCCAGTGCCCTTATTGCGAAGGGCCGGGTGGGCAGTTGCGGGTGTCGGCCCCGGCGCTGCAAACCTTGTCGGCCCAGCAGCGCAAGGCCATCGCCGGTAACGAGCGCAGCGCCCATGCGCCGCAAACCGTTGGCGAATACCAGGACAGCCGCAAACACCCGGCCGGGTGCAGTTGCTGCGGTACCCGCAAGCAGGTCGAGCCCAGCAAGGCCAACCCCTTGGGGCTCAAGACCCGCACCGGCCCACGGCCGTGGATGATCAGTCACTAGAACAGGAGCGTTGCAATGCGCCATGGCGACATTTCCAGCAGCCCGGACACCGTCGGTGTAGCGGTGGTGAACTACAAGATGCCGCGCCTGCACAGCAAGGCCGAGGTCATCGACAACGCACAGAAGATCGCCGAGATCATTGTCGGCATGAAGCAAGGCTTGCCCGGCATGGACCTGGTGGTGTTCCCGGAATACAGCACCATGGGCATCCTGTATGACCACGATGAAATGATGGCGACCGCCGCAAGCATTCCCGGCGAAGAAACCGCGATTTTCTCGGCAGCCTGCCGCCAGGCGGATACCTGGGGCGTGTTCTCCCTGACCGGCGAGCGTCACGAAGAACATCCGCACAAGGCGCCCTACAACACGCTGGTGCTGATCAATAATCTTGGCGAGATCGTGCAGCGCTATCGCAAGTGCATTCCCTGGTGCCCCATCGAGGGTTGGTATCCGGGGGACCGCACGTACGTGTGCGACGGGCCCAAGGGCATGAAGATCAGCCTGATCATCTGCGACGACGGCAACTACCCGGAGATCTGGCGCGACTGCGCGATGAAGGGTGCTGAGTTGATCGTGCGTTGCCAGGGCTACATGTACCCGGCCAAGGAGCAGCAGGTGCAGATGTCCAAGAGCATGGCCTGGGCCAATAACTGCTATGTGGCGGTGGCCAACGCGGCCGGGTTCGACGGCGTGTATTCGTACTTCGGCCACTCGGCGATCATCGGCTTTGACGGGCGCACCCTGGGTGAGTGTGGCGAGGAGGAGATGGGCATCCAGTACGCGCAGTTGTCGGTGTCGCAGATCCGCGATGCGCGGGCCAATGACCAGTCGCAGAACCATCTGTTCAAGCTGCTGCACCGGGGCTACACCGGCATGCACGCCTCGGGGGATGGCGACAAGGGCGTGGCGGATTGTCCGTTCGAGTTCTACCGCACCTGGGTCCTGGATGCACAGAAAGCCCAGGAAAACGTCGAGAAGATCACCCGCAGCACGGTCGGCGTCGCGGAGTGCCCGGTGGGGCAATTGCCCCATGGTGGTCAAGCAAAGACGGCGGGGTAGGGCATGCGCTTTACCTTTGAACCCGCCCAGGTCATGGCCTTGCTGCGCAGCCGGATCGTCGGCCAGGACGCGGCGTTGGCCCAGGTGGAAGGCCTGCTCAAGGTGGTCAAGGCCGATATCGGCGAACGTGACCGCCCGCTGAGCGTCAACCTCTTCATGGGCCCGACCGGGGTCGGCAAGACCGAAATCGTGCGCCTGCTGGCCCAGGCGCTGCAAGGTCGCGCCGATGGTTTCTGCCGCATCGACATGCACACCCTGGCCCAGGAGCATTACGCCGCCGCGCTGACCGGCGCGCCGCCCGGGTATGTGGGCAGCAAGGAGGGCATCAGCCTGTTCAACAGCGAGTTGATCCAGGGCACCTATAGCCGGCCGGGGATCGTGCTCTTCGATGAACTGGAAAAAGCCAGCCAGGAAGTGGTGCGCAGCCTGTTGGGCATTCTGGAAAACGGTCAACTGACCCTGGCCGGTGGCACGCGCACGCTGGACTTTCGCAACAGCCTGATCTTCATGACCAGCAATATCGGCGCGCAACAGGCGCGCCGGCATCGCCTGCGGTTTGCCCAAGGCTGGCGGCGTCTGCTGCGCGTGTGTGTGCGGGGCGAGGCGCAGGTGCTGGAGGAGGCGCTGCATGGGCACTTCGAACCGGAGTTCCTCAACCGCATCGATCGCATCCTGATGTTTGAGCCCATCGACGCGCGGTGGCTGGAAGCACTGCTGGAGGTGGAACTTGCCAAGCTCAACCAGCGCCTGGCGGCGCATCAACGTTCATTGGTGCTGGATGAGCAGGCGCGCGCCTGGCTGTGTCGTCAACATGACACGCGATTCGGCGCGAGGGCGCTGACCAGACGCTTGCGCGTCGAACTGGAACCGGCGATTGCCGAATGCCTGTTGCAAGGTCAGGCCCGGCACCTGAGTGCGACGGTGCGCGGCGCTTGTCTGGTGGTTGAACCCGAAAGCACAGGAAGATGGGATCCACTTCCGGTATAACCCTCGGACGCTTTAGTTTTCCGAGGCCCCGTTTTTCATGCAAAGCCCCTTGCAACGACCGCTGTGGCAGATCTACCTGATCTTTCTCGCCCCCATGGTGCTGTCCAACTTCCTGCAAAGTTTTTCCGGCACGCTCAACGGCATCTATGTCGGGCAGATGCTCGGCACCCAGGCGCTGGCCGCGGTGTCGGGCATGTTTCCCATCGTGTTTTTCTTCATTGCCCTGGTGATCGGCCTGGGGGCGGGCGCCTCGGTGCTGATCGGCCAGGCCTGGGGCGCGCAGGAAACGGGGATGGTCAAGGTGATTACCGGTGCGACCCTGACCCTCGGCGCACTGGTCGGCCTGATTGCCGCAGTGTTGGGCAGCCTGTTTGCGCGTCCGGCGTTGCAGGCGCTGGGCACGCCGGTGGACGTGCTCGACGATGCGGTCGGCTATGCCCAGAAGATGATGCTGATCATGCCGTTGCTGCTGGTGTTCATCCTCTACACCCAGTTACTGCGCGGCGTCAGCGACACGATCTCACCGTTGCTGGCATTGATGGTCTCGACCCTGGTCGGCCTGCTGCTGACCCCGGCGCTGATTCGCGGCTGGGTCGGCTTGCCGCCCATGGGCATCCAGAGCGCGGTGTATGCAGGGTTGGTGGGCAACACGTTGGCCATGCTGTTTTTGGTCTTGCGCCTTCGGCATAAAAACCATGTGATGGCGCCGGACCGCGAACTGCTCGCGGCCTTGCGCCTGGACCCTGTGATTCTCGGCAAAGTCCTGCGCATCGGCTTGCCTACCGGCCTGCAGATGGTGGTGCTGTCGCTGTCGGAATTGGTCATCCTCGCCCTGGTCAACGGCCATGGGTCGCAGGCCACGGCGGCCTATGGCGCAGTGACGCAGATCGTCAACTACGTGCAGTTCCCGGCGCTGTCGATTGCCATTACCGCCTCGATCCTCGGCGCCCAGGCGATTGGCGCCGGGCGTCTGGAGCGCATCGGGCCGATCCTGCGCACCGGCCTGTTGATCAACACCTGCCTGACCGGTGGCCTGATTGTCCTGGGTTATGTCCTGTCCCACTGGCTGCTCGGCCTGTTCATCACCGATGACGCGGCACGGGTCAATGCCGAACACCTGTTGCACATCATGTTGTGGAGCATTTTGGTCTTCGGCTTCCAGGCCGTGATCGGCGGGATCATGCGCGCCAGCGGCGTGGTGCTGATGCCGGTGATCATCTCGATCTTCTGCGTGCTGTGCGTCGAGCTGCCGATGGCGTACGTGCTCAACGCCCACTTCGGCCTGGAAGGGGTGTGGATGGCCTTTCCGGTGACCTACCTGGCCATGCTGCTATTGCAGACGGCGTATTACCGTTTGGTGTGGCGTCACAAGCAGATCAAGCGGTTGGTGTAAGGCTCAGGCCACGCAACAATAGTTCCAGGCCTTGCAAGCCTTGCTCCAGCCGCTCGTCCGGGTGCTCTTCCCGGGCGATCCACAGGGCAGTATTGACCAGGCTGCCGTTGATCAATTGCGCCAGCGCGGCGCTCGGGGCGGGGTGAATGACACCGGCTTGCATCAGGGCTTCCAACCGATGCTGCATCGACTCGACACAATGGTGCTGGGAGCCGGTATCGCCCAATACGGCCGGCGCATCCTGCAGCACAATGCGCTGGATTTCCCCGTCCTGGGCCATGCGCAAATAAGCGCGGCAACGTTCGCAAAAGCCGCTCCAAGGGTCTGCCGCTTCATCTGAAATGCGCTGCAAACGGCTGTCCATCTCACTGTCAAGCTGGGCAACCACGGCGGCTAACAGCCCCTTCTTGTCACCAAAGTGGTGATACAGCGCTCCGCGCGTCAAGCCGGCGCGGGCGGTAAAATCGTCCATCGATGTGTTCGCATAGCCTTGGGTGGCGAAGGCCTGGCGGGCGCTGGCGATCAGCCTAGCGCGGGTGTCTTCGATCATTTCGGCACGGGCTCGGCTCATGGTTAAGCTCACAATGGGCAAGTGAAAGATTGACATACGTTGCGTATGTTAAGCATGATTTGCCACATACGCACCGTATGTATTTTGCCTCGATGCTTGCAGATAGCAAGTTCCCGGGCGTTCAGGAAGAGGTCAAGCAGGATGGCAAACCCCTACGCCGAGTTGTTCCAGGCCCCCGGTGCCCGGGCCTTTGTACTGGCGGGCATGCTCGCGCGCATGCCCGTGTCGATGACCGGGATAGGCCTGATCACCATGCTGTCGCAGGTGCACGGCGGCTACGGCCTGGCGGGCTCGGTAGCGGCGGTGTTTGCCCTGGCCACGGCGTTTTGCGCGCCGCAGGTTTCACGCCTGGTGGACCGCTACAGCCAGGGCCGGGTGCTGCCGATTGCCGCGCTGATCGGCGGCGGGGCGTTGTTGATGTTGCTGCTGTGTACCCGCTTGCAGGCGCCGAACTGGACGCTGTTTCTGTTCGCGGCCCTGGCCGGTTGCATGCCCAACATGTCGGCCATGGTGCGGGCGCGCTGGACCGAGGTTTACCGAGGCCAGCCCAAGCTGCAGACCGCCTTTGCGCTGGAATCGGTGCTGGACGAGGTGTGCTTCATTATCGGCCCGCCGATTTCGGTGGGGCTGAGCGTGGTGCTGTTCCCGGAAGCGGGGCCCTTGGTGGCGGCGCTGTTGCTGGCGGTGGGCGTCACCACCTTTGTACTGCAGCGCGCGACCGAGCCGCCTGTGCATGCACATCAGGACCACCACGGCCGCTGGCTGATCGCTTCACCCCCGGTGCTGATCCTGATGATCCTGCTGCTGGCCATGGGCGTGATCGTCGGAGTGGTGGACGTGGTCAGCGTCGCCTTTGCCCAGCACCAGGGCCAGCCGGCGGCGGCGAGCATCGTGCTGTCGGTGTATGCCATCGGCTCGTGCCTGGCGGGGCTGGCGTTCGGCACGCTCAAGCTCAAGGCGCCGCTGCCCCGGCAGTTCCTGTACTGCGGCGTGGCTACGGCGCTGACTACCTTGCCGTTGCTGCTGGTGAGCAATATTCCCGGGCTGGCGGTGGCGATCTTTATCTCCGGGCTGTTCTTCGCTCCCACGCTGATCGTATCCATGGCCCTGGTGGAGCGGATCGTACCCGCCAGTCGCCTGACCGAAGGCATGACCTGGCTGATCACCGGCCTCAGCATCGGCGTGGCCATCGGTGCCGCGAGTTCCGGTTGGATGATCGACCACTTCGGCGCCACCAGCGGGTTCTACGTGGCGTTGGCGGCGGGGGCCGTAGTGTTGGGTTCAGCGTTGCTTGGCTATCGGCGCCTGGGCTGAAAGCAGTGCCTGCAGGTGTTGCCCCTGGTGGCCGTAACGTGAGCGGACATACGCCTCAAGTAGCTGAATGAAATCCGTGGCGATGGATTGACCCTTGAGTGTCGTCACGCGCTCGCCATCGATGTAGACCGGGGCCGACGGGTGTTCACCGGCACCTGGCAACGAGATACCGATATCGGCCAGGCGACTTTCACCCGGGCCGTTGACCACGCAGCCCATGACCGCAACCTGCAGGTGTTCGACATCGGGATAGCGGGCGCGCCATACCGGCGTTTGCGTGTGCAGGTAGGCCTCGATCTGTTGCGCCAGTGCCTGGAAAAACACGCTGGTGGTCCGTCCACAACCGGGGCATGCCACCACTTGCGGGGTAAACGCCCGCAAGCCCATGGTTTGCAGGATTTGCTGCGCGACTTGCACTTCACGGTCGCGCGCGCCGCCGGGGTCTGGGGTAAGGGAAATGCGCAAGGTGTCGCCAATGCCTTCCTGCAACAGCACGGCCAGGGCTGCCGTCGAGGCAACGATGCCCTTTGAGCCCATGCCGGCTTCGGTCAGCCCCAGGTGCAAGGGGAAGTCACACCGTGCGGCCAAGCTGCGGTAGACCGCGATGAGGTCCTGCACGTGGCTGACTTTGGCGGATAACACGATATGGTCCGGCGGCAGGCCGACGTCTATTGCTCGCTGGGCATTTTCCAGCGCCGACACCACCAGCGCTTCGCGCATCACCCCGTCTGCCTGCAGTGGTACGGGCAGGGCGGCGTTGGCATCCATCATACGGGCGAGCAGGTCCTGATCCAGGCTGCCCCAGTTGACGCCGATACGCACCGGCTTGTCGTAGCGGCAAGCGATTTCGATCATCTGGCAGAACTGTTCATCGCGGCGTGCGCCCTTGCCGACATTGCCGGGGTTGATCCGGTATTTAGCCAGCGCCTGGGCGCATTCGGGGTAGGCGGCCAGCAGGGAATGGCCATTGAAGTGAAAGTCACCCACCAAGGGGACGTCGATTTTACGGGCGTCCAGCAGCGTCCGTATAGCCGCCACTTGGGCTGCGGCTGCATGGCTGTTGACGGTGATACGCACCAGTTCCGCCCCGGCAAGCGCCAGTTCTTCGACTTGCACCGCCGTGCGCTGGGCATCGGCGGTGTCCGTGTTGGTCATGGCCTGCACCACGATCGGTGCGTCACTGCCCAGCCGCACGGCACCGATATGCACTTGACGGGTAACGCGCCGCAGAACAGGCGTCTTCATGGCAGTTGCCTGAGTGTCAGCCCGGGTGGCGGACGGAATTCGACCCGTTCCTCACGCCCCGGCAGCGTCTGGATCTGCAACGGTGCCAGACTTTTCAGCGCGACCAGAACATCCTTCACCGATGCTTCGGGCGTGGAGGCGCCGGCGGTGATACCGACGGTTGTGTCGGGGGTAAACCAATCGGGCTCAAGGGCACTGCCATCGGCTATCAGATGGCTGGGTGTACCGATGGCATTGCCCAGTGCGCACAAGGTCACGGAATTGGCGCTTTTCTCGCTGCCCACCACCAACAGCACATCAACCTGGGTGCACAGTTCACGCACGGCTTGCTGGCGATTTTGAACGGCGTAGCAAATATCCCGACTGGCCGGCCCAACGATGTGAGGGTAACGCTGCATCAAGGCCGCAACCACCGCGCGGGTATCGTCGACGCTGAGGGTGGTCTGGGTGAGGTAAGCCAGCGGCGTATCGCCGGGGAACCGCAGCGCCGCGACCTGTTCAACGGTCTGGATCAAGGTGACAGGCGCGCCGACCTGGCCCTGTATACCGATGACTTCCGGGTGGCCCGGCTCGCCGATCAATATCAGTTGGTAGCCCTTGGCGACGTACTGGCGTCCATGGTTGTGGACTTTTGTCACCAGCGGACACGTCGCGTCCACAACGTGCAAGTAACGGTCTCGAGCCTGGTTCTCTACCGTGAGGGCAACCCCATGCGCACTGAAAATGGTCACCGCGCCTGGGGGGACTTCGTCGAGTTCTTCGACAAACGTCGCGCCCTGATTCTGTAGCGACTCAACCACATGCCGGTTATGTACGATCTCATGGCGCACGTAGACCGGCGCGCCGAACTGCGCCAAGGCGTGTTCTACCGTATCGATGGCGCGTACAACGCCCGCGCAAAAGCCACGAGGCTGGGCAAGGATTACCTTCATGTTCAGGCACTCGCTTGATGGAACACTGACGGCGCGGCAGGGCAGCCCAACCCCAGGGCCTGGGCATACCGACGAATTGCTAGTTCTGTCCCCTCTGCATCCAGGCCGTACTGGTTGAGTAACGTTTCAGTCGCGCCGTGCTCGATGAATTGATCGGGCATGCCCAACTGCAATGTCGGCAGACACGCCCCTTGGCTGCTGAGGAATTCCAGGCAAGCGGAACCCGCGCCACCCATGACACACCCTTCCTCGAGGGTGACGAGCCAATCGTGCTCCCGTGCCAACGCCTGTAACAGTTGAGTATCCAGCGGCTTGATAAAACGCATGTTGGCCACCGTGGCATCTATCAATGCTGCCGTCTGCAGCGCGACTGAGACCATCGAACCAAACGCCAGAATCGCAATGCGTTGCCCCCTGGGTTGCGTACTCCGACGGCTGACGACGCCCTTGCCCAACGGCAGTGTCGTCAGCTCGCTGCCCGGCGCTATGCCGCTTCCTGTGCCGCGCGGGTAGCGCACCGCACAGGGCCCTTCCTGTTGCAGCGCGGTCTGCAGCATTTGCCGGCATTCCTGCTCGTCCGCTGGCGCCATCAACGTGAGACCCGGGATGCAGCGTAGGTAGGCCATGTCGAACTGACCCATATGCGTTGCCCCATCGGCACCGACAAATCCGGCACGGTCGATGGCAAATACCACCGGCAAACCCTGCAGGGCGATGTCGTGGATGAGTTGGTCATAACCCCGTTGCAGGAACGTCGAGTAGATGGCTACCACGGGTCTCATCCCATCGGCGGCGAGGCCGGCCGCGAAGGTGAGGGCGTGTTGTTCGGCAATGCCCACATCGAAATAACGCTCAGGAAACCGCCGCTCGAACTCGACGAGACCAGAGCCTTCGCGCATGGCGGGGGTGATGGCAATGACACGTGAGTCTCGCTCGGCGGCGTCTACCAGCCACTGGCTGAAGACTTGGGTGTAAGTGAGGCTGGCAGAGGGCGATTTGCGAATGCCCTCGGCGGGATTGAACTTGCCAGGGCCGTGGTACAGCACTGGATCGGCAGCGGCGGGCGAATAGCCATGACCTTTTTCGGTGACCACATGCAGCAACTGCGGGCCTCGACAGGTTTTGAGGGTTCGCAGCGCTCGCAGCAATTCTGGCAGGTCGTGCCCGTCGATAGGGCCGGTGTAGGGCAGCCCCATCGCATTGAAAAGGTTGGCCTCAGGGTTGCCATGCCGGTTGGCGATCAAGGCGCCCAAGTGCTCGCGCAACATACCCACGGAGGGAGAGATCGACATGTCGTTGTCGTTGACGATCACTAGAAACTGAAGGTCTGGATACAAGGCTGCATTGTTCAGTGCTTCGAAGGCCATGCCGCCACTCAGGGCGCCATCGCCGATGACGGCGATGCAGTGGTGCGATTCACCCGTGTTGCGAGCGGCGATCGCCATGCCCAGCGCCGCCGAGATCGACGTGCTGGAGTGCGCAGTGCCAAAACAGTCATACACCGATTCACAACGCCGAGGAAAACCCGAGATACCGCCGAACTGTCGAATCCCAGGCATGTCATCACGACGACCGGTGAGGATCTTGTGGGCATACGCCTGGTGACCGACATCCCACACAATACGGTCGTCAGGCGTTTGGAAAACGTAATGCAGTGCGATGGTCAGCTCGACGGTGCCCAGGTTGGCGGAAAGATGACCGCCCGTGGCGCCAACGCTGTGCAGGATGAACGATCGCAGTTCGTCGGCGAGCGGCGCCAACGCTGCGTGATGTAGGGTGCGCAGGCGTATGGGTGTATTGATGCTGTCTAGTAGTTCGAACATGGCAGCACTCCAATAGGTGGATACCATTGGACGATACTGCGGACCAAGGGGTGGCTGTGGTGGGGAAGTTACTAATAGTTAAGGCGTGTATTTCAAGTATGCAATAAGTTTCTTAGTCTTTTTTGAAATAATTAATGTGCGTTGTTGTACGAACGATGAGTACGTGATTTAACGGGGCGAAAAGATAGATTCAAACGATAGATAATATATAGCAAGTTCGTATTTATTATCGCTCGGTACTGCGACTAGTCTCGGCGTTACATTATGTGCACGACCATTCGCCTAACAGATCGTCAGCAAGGATGACACCATCATGTCTCAACGCCTGCTCGTTCTCGGTTCAACCGGGTCGATCGGCGACAGTATTTTAGATGTAGTCGCGCGTAATCCCGAGGAGTTCACTGTCCATGGCCTCACAGCCCATCGGCGGATGGACAAGCTGTACCAGCAATGCCTGAAATTCCGGCCGGTGCTGGCTGTGGTCAGCGAGCCGCATCACGCCATCGAGTTGCAAGCCCATCTCTTGGCGGCTGGCCTGCGTACCGAAGTCTATTGCGGGGTCGACGCACTGTGCGCTATTGCGGGCGCGTCGGACCACGACACGGTTATTGCCGCTATCGTAGGGGCTGCGGGGCTGCTCCCCACAATGAGTGCCGTGCGTGCCGGGAAAAAAATCCTGTTGGCCAATAAGGAAGCCCTGGTCATGTCCGGCGCGCTTTTTATGCAGCTCGCCAATCTTTCCGGGGCTACCGTGGTACCTGTGGACAGTGAGCACAACGCGATTTTCCAGTGCTTGCAAGACCCTCGGGGCGTGGAGCGTTTGCTGCTCACCGCATCCGGCGGCCCTTTCTGGACCTGGCCCGAACAGGCTCTGGCTGCGGTGACCCCGGCGCAAGCCTGTGCGCATCCCAATTGGACGATGGGCCGCAAAATTTCGGTGGATTCGGCGACCATGATGAACAAGGGCCTGGAAGTCATCGAGGCTCGCTGGCTATTTGACATTGAGGTCAAGCGCATTGATGTATTGATCCACCCTCAGAGCATCGTCCACTCGATGGTGGTTTACCAAGACCAATCCGTGCTTGCCCAATTGGGCAATCCAGATATGCGCATCCCGATCGCACATGCCTTGGCCTACCCCCGTCGGATACCGTCGGGTGCGCTACCCCTTGACCTGGCAGCCATTGCGACCCTGACGTTTGAGCGGCCGGATATGCAACGCTTCCCGTGCCTGGCTCTGGCCCTGGAAGCGCTTAAGTCCGGCGCCGAGGCGTGTGTAATGTTGAATGGCGCGAATGAGGTGGCCGTGGAGGCATTTCTTGCCCACCGGATACGGTTTACCGACATTTGGCGGGTCATCGAACACGTACTGCAAGGCACACCTGCCTGCTCTATCAACAGTATTGATGATGTACTGTGCGTCGACCAACAGGCCCGTCGAGTGGGTGCGCAAGTGATCGGGCAATATGCACGTTAGTTAGCCAAACTCGCTGATATCTAAGTAGAAATGGCCGAAAGGGTTGAGGTGGGCATTGCGTACTTTTCATGTTTATAAAGGGAGATTACCCATGAAAAAAATCATTGGCGGTGAGCAGCTATTGGACCCTGAAATTGGGGGCGGCAAGTATTAAGTTCAAGTGCTGCGCGTCAGTTGCTTGATTGCGATCTGCAAACCGCCATGAATTGCGTAAGTCAGTTGCGTGATGATCGTATCGCAAACCCGGCAACTTATCTTGCTCTGTGCGGACAAGCTCAAGGACTATGTCGCCGGTATCATTCATTGGCACAGCTCAGTCAACCATTACTATCGTAACCTGCAACGCCACCCATTGCCCAAGCCCGGTTGGATGGTGAAGGTCAGCCCGTTACCGGGCAGGCATCCCCACCTTGATGTTTGAGGAATTCATTCAGCGCCTGGCGTGTCAGGTCATTGAGTGTCACCTTTTTACGGGTCGCTGCCAGGGCTGCCGCCAGATGCAGGTCATGGCCGACCCGAACATTGAAGGAGCCCTTGCAGGGTTTTTCCGGTGTTTGCCCCAGGGTCTGGCAGGTGGCGAGGTAGTCGTCCACCGCCTCACGAAATGCGCCGTCCAGCTCGGCGACGGTTTTTCCTTCGTAGCTCACCAGCGCCTTGATGAACAGAATCTTGCCGAACAGGCAGTTGTCTTCGAGGCTGGCTTCGATAGAGCCGATGTAGCCTTTGTGTTGCAGTTGATTGTTCACTGAATCAGTTCTCCTGATTTCAATTGCTCGATGATCTGGCGCCGAATGTAGTGTTTCAGTTCGTTGCCCGGGTGAGGCTTGTGCAAGGTAATCATTGCACTGGGGTCACCGATGTCGAATCTGACGCGGCTTCCAGCCCCTTCAATCTGTGTGTAGCCCAGCCGGCGCAGCAGTGTCACGCGTTCGGGCCAGGTAAATGCCGTGTGCTCGTTGAGCAGTTTGGCGAGCAGCTTTTCATTTTTGGACACGGCGTTCCCTGCGTGTAACTAAATTTAGTTGCAACAAGTGGTGTTCGTCAATGCTAGCTCGTCTTTCGCTGGGCTTGCTGAGATTGATGTAACCCTTGATGACACCTCGCGCCGTACCTCCCATGCCCTCGCTAATTTTTCCCTCTGCGGTTCGTTTTATAGGGACGACGTGCCTTTGTGCTTCCTGCCTATTGCTCCGGACTCCAAGAAATGAATGCTGAAGACTCCTTGAAACTTGCTCGCCGGTTTATCGGGTTGCCCCTGGAAAAGCGCCAATTGTTCCTGCAGGCCTTGCAGAAAGAAGGGGTGGATTTTTCCCGGTTTCCGATTCCGGCAGGGGTGGAAGCGGAGGATCGCCAGGCGCTGTCCTACGCGCAGCAGCGCATGTGGTTTCTGTGGCAATTGGACCCGGCCAGTGGGGCCTATAACTTGCCCGGCGCCGTACGGCTCAAGGGCGAGCTGAACTTCGGCGCGTTGGAGCAGGCGTTTGCCAGCCTGGTTGCACGCCACGAAACCCTGCGCACGGTGTTCCAGCGCCAGGCAGATGAGCGCCTGTTGCAGGTGGCGACAGACACGTCGTTGACTATCGAGCAACTCGACCTGAGCCATCTGGCCCCCGCCGAGCGTGAACAGGCCGTCAACCAAGCCGCGACTCGTCAATCGCTGCTGCCGTTCGACCTGGAAAACGACCCATTGCTGCGCGTGCAACTGCTCAAGCTCGACGCCCGGGAGCACGTGCTGCTACTGACCCTGCACCATATCGTCTCCGACGGCTGGTCGATGAATGTGCTGATCGACGAATTCATCCGTTGCTACGACGCCCATGAGCGCAACCAGGCCCCGCAATTGCCGGCACTGCCGATCCAGTACAGCGACTACGCGCTGTGGCAGCGCCGCTGGCTGGAAGCCGGGGAGCAGGCACGTCAGCTGGAATACTGGCAGGCGCGCCTGGGTGATGAGCACCCGGTGCTGGAGCTGCCCACCGACCGCCCGCGCCCGGCCATGCCGAGCTACCAAGGCACGCGACACACCTTCGCGATCGACCCGCAGTTGGCCGCGCAACTGCGTACCTGCGCGCAAAAGCACAACGTTACCTTGTTCATGCTGTTGCTCGGCGCCTTCAATGTGCTGCTGCATCGCTACACCGGGCAGGGCGATATCCGCGTCGGCGTGCCGATCGCCAACCGCAACCGCACCGAAGTTGAAGGGCTGATCGGTTTTTTCGTCAACACCCAGGTGTTGCGCACCGAGCTGACCGGGCAAACCCGTATCACTGAGCTGCTGCAAGGCATCAAGGAGCACGCGCTGGGTGCCCAGGCTCATCAGGAATTGCCCTTCGAACGCCTGGTGGAAGCCCTCAAGATCGAGCGCAGCCTCAGCCATACACCGCTGTTCCAAGTCATGTACAACCACCAGCCGGTGGTGGCCGACATTGCCAGCGTCAGCACTGCCTCCGGCCTGGAGCTGGCGCTGGTGGAATGGCAAGGTCGCACGACCCAGTTCGACCTGACCCTCGACACCTACGAAAAATCCGGCACCCTGCACGCTGCGCTGACCTACGCCAATGACCTGTTCGACGCGCCGACCGTCGCGCGCATGGCCCTGCACTGGACGCGCCTGTTGCAGGCCATGGTGGGCGAAGGCGAGCAGCGCATTGGCGAGTTACCGATGCTGGCTGCGGATGAGCAGCATGTGCTGGTCCACGCCTGGAACCAGACCGCCGAGGCGTACCCGACCGCACGCGGCATTCACCACCTGATTGAAGACCAGGTGCAGGCCACCCCGGATGCGCCGGCGCTGGTGTTCGGTGCGACCACGCTGACCTACGCCCAACTGGACGCGCGCGCCAACCAACTGGCCCATGCCTTGCGCGAACAGGGCGTTGGCCCGGATGTGTTGGTGGGGATCTGCGTCGAGCGTTCCATCGAGATGGTGGTCGGCCTGTTGGCCATTCTCAAGGCAGGCGGCGCCTACGTGCCGTTGGACCCCGAGTACCCCCAGGAACGCCTGGCCTACATGATCGAAGACAGCGGCGTCGGGTTGCTGCTCAGCCAGCAGCGCCTGCTGCCATCGCTGCCCGCCGCTAGTGCCCGAGTGATTGCCCTGGACCAGCCTGCACTGTGGCTCGACGGCTACAGCAGCGAATCGCCCGCCGTGGCGATGCATGCACTGAATCTCGCCTACGTGATCTACACCTCCGGCTCCACCGGTAAGCCCAAGGGCGCCGGCAACAGCCATCGCGCGTTGGTCAACCGCCTGTGCTGGATGCAACAGGCCTACGGCCTGGACGCCAGCGATGCGGTGCTGCAGAAAACCCCGTTCAGCTTTGACGTTTCGGTGTGGGAGTTCTTTTGGCCGCTGATGACCGGTGCACGCCTGGTGGTGGCGGCACCGGGTGAACACCGCGAACCCGCGCGCCTGATCGACACCATCGGGCGGCACGGCATCACCACCTTGCACTTCGTGCCGTCGATGCTCCAGGCGTTTATCCATGAGCCGGGTGTGCAGGCCTGCGGCAGTCTGCAGCGTATCGTCTGCAGCGGCGAAGCCTTGCCGCTGGATGCGCAGTTGCAGGTGTTCGCCAAATTGCCACAGGCCGGACTGTTCAACCTCTACGGCCCCACCGAAGCGGCCATCGATGTGACCCACTGGACCTGCGTCGACGAAGGTGCCGACAGCGTGCCCATCGGCCGGCCCATCGCCAACCTCGGCACCTACGTGCTCGACGCTCAGCTCAACCCGGTGCCCGCGGGCGTCAGTGGCGAGCTGTACCTGGGCGGCACCGGCCTGGCCCGCAGTTACCATCGGCGCCCGGCACTCACCGCCGAGCGTTTTGTGCCAAGCCCCTTCGGCGACGGCGCGCGCCTGTATCGCACGGGCGACCGCGTGCGCCAGCGTGCCGACGGCGTGATCGAATACCTGGGGCGCCTCGATCACCAGGTCAAGCTGCGCGGCCTGCGTATCGAACTGGGCGAGATCGAGACGCGCCTGATGCAACACCCCTCGGTGCGCGAAGCCGTGGTGCTGGTGCAAGGCGGCAAGCAACTGGTGGCCTACCTGGTGCTGGAAGACCAGGCGCCGGCCGACCTCAAAGCCTGGCTGCTGAGCAGCTTGCCGGAATACATGGTGCCGACCCATATGGTGCCCCTGGCCAAGCTGCCGGTGACCGCCAACGGCAAGCTCGACCGCAAGGCCCTGCCATTGCCGGATGCCGCGCCACCGCAGGCCTATGCCGCACCGGAAAACGATGTGCAGAAAGCCGTGGCGGCGATCTGGAGCGACGTGCTGGGTGTGGAGCAAGTCGGCCTTGACGACAACTTTTTCGAGCTGGGTGGTGATTCGATCATCTCCATCCAGGTGGTCAGCCGTGCGCGCCAGGCGGGCATTCGCCTCAGCCCACGGGACCTGTTCCAGTACCAGAGCGTGCGCAGCCTGGCGTTGGTGGCGCGCTTCGAACAGGCAACGGTCATCGACCAGGGGCCGGTCACCGGCGAGGTGAGCCTCACGCCCGTGCAACACAGCTTTTTCGAGCAGGCGATCCCGGCGCGTCAGCACTGGAACCAGTCGCTGCTGCTGACCCCGCGTGAAACCCTCGACCCCGTGCGCCTTGAAGCCGCCCTGACCGGGTTGATCAACCACCATGACGCCCTGCGCCTGCGCTTTATGCAACAGGCTGGCGCTTGGCAGCAGGTTCATGGCGAGCCGGTTGCCAGCGCTTCGTTGTGGCAGTCCCAGGTCGCCGACGAGGCTGAGTTGGCGGCACTCTGCGACGAGGCCCAACGCAGTCTCGATCTTGAACAGGGCCCGCTGCTGCGTGCGGTCCTGGCCGGCATGGCCGATGGCACCCAACGCCTGCTGCTGGTGGTGCATCACCTGGCAGTCGACGGCGTATCGTGGCGCATCCTGCTCGAAGACCTGCAACTGGCTTACCGCAACGCCGCGTTGCCGGCCAAGACCAGCGCCTACCAAGCGTGGGCGCAGCAGTTGCAGGCCCACGCACAAACGCTGGGTGAGCAACTGCCGTACTGGCAGGCCCAGACGGCGAGCGCCGATCTGCCCTGCGACAACCCCCAAGGCGGCCTGCAGAACCGCCTGGGCAGCAAGCTCGAAATCCGCCTGAGCGCCGAACACACCCGTCAATTGCTGCAAGACGCCCCGGCGGCCTACCGCACCCAGGTCAACGACCTGCTGCTGACCGCGCTGGCACGGGTTATCAGCCGCTGGAGCGAGCAGCCGGCCGCGCTGATCCAGCTGGAAGGCCATGGCCGCGAAGACCTGTTCGACACGGTCGACCTGAGCCGCACCGTCGGCTGGTTCACCAGCCTGTTCCCGGTGCGCCTGCACGCCGAGGGCGAACTGTCGGCGGCGATCAAGTCGGTGAAGGAGCAACTGCGCGCCGTGCCGAACAAAGGCATTGGCTACGGCCTGTTGCGTTACCTCGGCACGCCTGACGCCCGTGAAGCGTTGTCGACCCTGGCCGCGCCGCGCATCACGTTCAACTACCTGGGCCAGTTCGACCGTCAGTTCAACGACTCGGCATTGTTTGTACCGGCCAGCCAAGGCAGCGGCCAGGCCCAGGATCCGGAAGCACCGCTGGCCAACTGGCTGACGGTGGAAGGGCAGGTGTATGGCGGCGAACTTGCGCTGCAATGGGGCTTCAGCCGTGAGATGTTCGAGGTGGCGACTGTGCAGCGCCTGGCGGATGATTTCCAGCAGGAACTGCTGGCGCTGATCGCACATTGCGTTGAGCCGACACAGGGCGGCCTGACACCGGCCGACGTGACCTTGGCACAACTGACCCAATCCCAGCTGGACGACCTGGCACTGCCCGCGCGGGAGGTACAAGACCTGTATCCGCTGTCGCCGATGCAACAGGGCATGCTGTTCCACAGCCTCTACCAGCAGGATGAGGATGACATCTACGTCGGCCAACTGCGCGCCGATGTGCAGGGTTTGGACGTGGCGGTTTTCCAGCGCGCCTGGGAGCAGGTGCTGGCACGGCATGACATGTTGCGCACCGGGTTTGTCTGGCAGGACGACCAGGGCCAGGCCCTGCAAGTAGTGCATCGCCAGGTCAGCTTGCCGTTCTCTGAATACGACTGGCGCGAGCGTCAGGACCTTGCCGCTGCCCTCGACAGCCTCGCCGCCGAGCACCATCGTGAGGGCTTCGAGCTGGCGCGTCCGCCGTTGCTGCGGGTGGCGCTGGTACGTATCGGGGAAGACCGCTGGCACTTGATCTATACCAGCCATCACATCCTGATGGATGGCTGGAGCAACGCCCTGGTCCTCAATGAAGTACTGCAGGCTTGCAAAGGCCAGGCGCTGCCGCCGGTGGGCGCGGCGTTTTCCCAGCACATTGCTTGGCTGCAACGGCAGGACCCTGCGGTGGGCGAAGCGTTCTGGCGCCAGTGCCTGGGGCAATTGGATGAACCCACGCACCTGGCGCGCAGTGTCGCCAAGCGTACAGGGCACAGTGCTGCTGAATACGGTGAACTCCTTTACGAGCTGGATGCGGTTCAGACGCAGCGCCTGAGCGATTTCGCACGTGCCCATCAAGTGACGCTCAACACCCTGGTGCAATCGGCGTGGCTGTTGCTGCTGCAGCGCTACACTGGCCAGTCCAGCGTCGCCTGTGGGGTGACGGTGTCCGGGCGCCCGGCAGAGCTGGCGAATGTCGAGCAGCAAGTCGGCCTGTTCATCAACACTTTGCCGCTGATTGCCACCCCCAGCCCGGCGCAAAGCGTCAGCGACTGGGTGCAAAACGTACAGGCACTGAACCTGGAAATGCGCGAACACGAACACACGCCGCTGTTTGATATCCAGCGCTGGGCCGGTTCGGCCGGTGAGGCGTTATTTGACACGCTGGTGGTGTTCGAAAACTTCCCGGTGGCCAAGAGCCTGGAGCAGTCGGGCGAGGGCGGCCTGCGTTTCAGTGGGGTCAGCCATCAGGAACGCACCAACTACCCGTTGACCCTTACCGTACACGGCGGCGAACAACTGAGCCTGCACCTGGAATACCGGCAAGCGGATTTCGCCACTGACACCGTGCAGCACATCTGCGCCTACCTGCAGGGCTTGCTGCAGCAATTTATCAATGTGCCTGGGCAAGCCGTGGGCGCCGTCCCGTTACTACTGGACCATGAATACACCCGCATGCTGCAAGACTGGGACCCCAAGGGTGTCACTCGATCCGCCCAGGCCAGCGTATTGCAGCGCTTCGAACAACAAGCGGCGTTGCACCCAGAAAACATCGCACTGATCCTGGATCAGCAGCGCATGACCTACGCCGAGCTCAATGTGCGCGCCAATCGCCTGGCCCATCGCCTGATCGAGTTGGGCGTCAGCGCCGACACCCTTGTGGGCGTTGCGGTGGACCGCTCCCTGGAGATGATCGTCGGCTTGCTGGCCGTGCTCAAGGCCGGCGGCGCTTACGTGCCACTGGACCCGAAATACCCCGCCGAACGCCTTCAATGCATGATCGAGGACAGCGGCCTGCAAGTGCTGCTGACCCAGCAGCCGTTGGTGGAGCATCTGCCGATCAGCGCAAGCCTGCTGCTTGTCTGCCTGGAAACCGGCGCCGGCTGGCTGGCCGATTACAGCGCCGAAAACCCCGTGTCGAGGGCGCAGCCGGGCAACCTGGCCTACGTCATGTTCACCTCCGGCTCGACCGGCAGGCCAAAAGGCGTGGGCATCGACCTCGCGTCACTGGCGCGGCATGTGGAAGTGTTCACCGAACTGTTCGCGCTGCAAGCCCATGATCGAGTGCTGCAATTCGGCACGTTCAACTTCGACGGTTTTGTCGAGCAGCTCTATCCGGCGCTGTGCTGCGGTGCGGCGGTGGTGGTACGCGGCGGCGAACTGTGGGACAGCGACACCTTCTACCAGCAACTGCTTGAGCACGACATCTCCGTGGTCGACCTGACCACTGCCTATTGGCTGTCGCTGGTGCGTGATTTTGCAGACCTGGGCCCGCGTGGCTACGGGCGCTTGCGCCAACTGCACATCGGCGGTGAAGCCATGCCACCGGAAGGCCTCAGTGCCTGGCGCACGGCGGGTTTGCAGCCTGTGCGCCTGCTCAACACCTATGGGCCCACCGAGGCTACGGTGACTGCCACCGCCCTGGACTGCGCCGCCTATGTCGATGGCCGTGAAGCCTTGCCGTCGATGATGCCGATTGGCCGAGTGCTGGACGGTCGTGCCATCTACCTGCTGGATGCCAACCTCAACCCGGTGCCGGTAGGCGTCGCGGGCGAATTGGTGATCGGCGGGCCGTTACTGGCGCGAGGGTACTTCAATCGTCCGGACCTGACGGCCCATCGCTTCATTCCCGACCCCTTCTGCCGCGACGGCGTTGGCCGCCTGTACCGCACCGGTGACCTGGCACGTTACCGCGCCGATGGGATGATCGAGTACGTGGGGCGGATCGACCACCAGGTCAAGGTGCGTGGTTTCCGCATCGAATTGAGCGAAATCGAAGCGCGCCTGTTGGCCCAGGCGAATGTGCGCGAGGCGCTGGTGATCGCCGTGGACAACCAGTTGGTCGGCTACGTCGTGGCCAGCCAGGCGCTGTCTGACACCCAGCAGACCGAGTTGCGCGCGGCGCTCAAGGCCGCATTGCGCGTAGAGCTGCCGGACTACATGGTGCCAGCGCATGTGCTCCTGCTGGAGTGCCTGCCCCTGAGCCCCAACGGCAAGCTTGACCGTGCCGCGCTGCCCAAGCCGGATCTCAGCCAACCCCTGGTCGATTGGATTGCACCGGTCACCGAGACGCAACAACGCGTCGCGGCGATCTGGGCCCAAGTGTTGGGCGCCGAGCGGGTCGGGCTCAACGATCACTTCTTCGAAATGGGCGGGCATTCGTTGCTTGCCACACAGGTGGTGTCCCGGGTGCGTCATGGGCTGGGTATTGAAGTGTCGCTCAGGACGCTGTTTGAACAACCCATACTTGGAGATTTTGTCAGCAGTCTGGCTGACGTCAGCACTTCGGCGCCGGCGATAGTGGCGGCGAATCGCGATCAGCCGCTGTTGCTGTCCTATGCCCAGGAACGCCAGTGGTTCCTTTGGCAGTTGGACCCGCACAGTTCGGCCTATCACGTGCCCAGTGCGCTGCGCTTGAAAGGCCCACTGGACCGTTCTGCCCTGCAACGTGCCTTCGATACCCTGGTGGCGCGCCACGACAGCCTGCGCACGCACTTGCAGCAAGAGGCGGATCGCACGGTACAAGTGGTCAGCCCACAGGCGCGGATCGAACTGGCGTCGGAATTCACCGACGAAGTGCAGCTCAAGTCCAGGGTCGAAGCGCTGGTGGCCCAACCGTTCGATTTGCGCCAGGGGCCACTGATGCGTGTGAATCTCCTGCGACTGGCGGAAGACGAGCATGTGCTGGTCCTGGTGCAACATCACATCATCTCCGACGGTTGGTCCATGCAAGTGATGGTCGACGAATTGGTACAGCTCTACGCCGCCTATAGCCAGGGCCAGCCTCTGCGATTGCCGGCCATGCCGATCCAGTACGCCGACTATGCCCAGTGGCAGCGCGCGTGGATGGAGGCGGGGGAGAAGGCCCGTCAACTTGACTACTGGCGTGAACTGCTTGGCGGCGAGCAACCGGTACTGGAGTTGCCTTTCGATCAACAGCGCCCGGCGGTGCCGACCCATCGCGGTGCGCGGTTGAATATTGCGCTGCCGACCCCACTGATCGATAGCCTCAAGGTGCTGGCCCAGCGCGAAGGGGTGACCCTGTTCATGCTGTTGTTGGCCTCCTACCAGGCGTTGTTGCATCGCTACAGCGGCCAGCAGGATATCCGCGTGGGCGTCCCGATTGCCAACCGTAACCGGGTCGAGACCGAGCGGCTGATCGGCTTCTTTGTGAACACCCAGGTGCTCAAGGCCGAGATCGACGGGCATACCACCGTCCGCCAGTTACTAGCCCAGGTCAAACAGCGCGCGCTCGAAGCCCAAGCCCATCAAGACCTGCCATTCGAGCAATTGGTCGAAGCCCTGCAACCTGAACGCAGCCTGAGCTTGAGCCCGTTGTTCCAGGTGGCGTTCAACCACCATATCAGCCACTCCGGCCAGCATTTACAGCGCCTGGCACAGCTGGACATGAGCCCGGTGAGCTGGGATGAAACGGCCGCGCATTTCGACCTGACGCTGGATATCGAGGAGTCCCAGAGCCAACTCCGCGCCTCCCTGAGCTACGCCACCGATCTGTTCGCCCCGGCGACCATCGAGCGCATGGCCGGCCACTGGCAAAACCTGTTGCAGGCAATGGTTGCCGACCAACAGCAACCCATCAGCCAACTCAACCTGCTGGGCCAGGATGAGCAACAACACATCCTGCAGCTGTGGAACCAGACCGACGCCGGCTTCTCGGCTACCCGACTTGTTCACGAACTGGTCGGCGACCGTGCCCGCGAAACCCCCGATGCCGTGGCAGTGAAATTCGACGCGCAAACCCTGACCTACGGCGAACTGGACCGCCAGGCCAACCGCCTGGCCCATGCGCTGATCGCCCGTGGCGTCGGCCCGGAAGTACGCGTGGCCATCGCCATGCCGCGCAGTGCCGAAATCATGGTGGCGTTCCTCGCGGTGATGAAGGCCGGTGGCGTGTATGTGCCGCTGGATATCGAATACCCGCGTGATCGCTTGCTGTACATGATGCAGGACAGCCGCGCGCAGTTGCTGCTGACCCACACCAGTGCGTTGCAGCAACTGCCGATTCCCGACGGCCTTGATAGCCTGGCGATTGATCGTACCGAGGAATGGGCCGATCACAGTGACACGGTTCCGCAAATCGAATTGGACGGCGATAACCTCGCCTACGTGATCTACACCTCTGGTTCGACGGGCATGCCCAAGGGTGTCGCCGTTGCTCACGGACCACTGGTAGCCCATATCATCGCCACCGGCGAGCGTTATGAAACCTCGCCCGCCGACTGCGAACTGCACTTCATGTCCTTCGCCTTCGACGGCTCGCACGAAGGCTGGATGCACCCGTTGATCAACGGCGCGAGCGTGTTGATCCGCGACGACAGCCTGTGGCTGCCGGAATACACCTACCAGCAAATGCATCGCCACAACGTGACCATGGCGGTGTTCCCGCCGGTGTACCTGCAACAGCTGGCCGAGCATGCCGAGCGTGACGGCAACCCGCCGAAGGTGCGTGTGTACTGCTTTGGCGGCGATGCCGTCGCCCAAGCCAGCTATGACCTGGCCTGGCGCGCACTCAAGCCGACCTACCTGTTCAACGGCTACGGCCCGACCGAAACTGTGGTCACGCCACTGCTGTGGAAAGCGCGCAAGGGCGACCCGTGCGGCGCCGTCTATGCACCGATTGGCACACTGTTGGGCAATCGCAGCGGCTACGTGCTGGACTCGCAACTCAACTTGCAGCCGATTGGCGTAGCCGGTGAGTTGTACCTGGGCGGCGAGGGCGTGGCGCGGGGTTATCTGGAGCGTCCGGTACTCACTGCCGAGCGCTTCGTGCCGGACCCGTTCGGCAAACCGGGCAGCCGCGTGTATCGCAGCGGCGACCTGACCCGTGGTCGTCCGGATGGCGTGGTGGACTACCTCGGTCGTGTAGACCATCAGGTGAAAATCCGTGGTTTCCGTATCGAGCTGGGCGAAATCGAAGCGCGTCTGCGTGAGCAGGAAAACGTCGGCGAAACCGTGGTGGTCGCCCAGGAAGGACCGACCGGTAAACAGTTGGTGGCTTATGTGGTGCCCGCAGATGGCAACCTGGCCAACGAAACCGAGTTGCGCGAAACCCTGCGCCGCGCCCTGAAAACCCGCCTGCCGGATTACATGGTGCCGACGCACTTCATGTTCCTGGCGCAGATGCCGCTGACCCCCAACGGCAAACTCGACCGCAAGGGCTTGCCCGAGCCGGACGCCAGCCTGTTGCAACAGGCCTATGTGGCCCCCGAAACCGAGCTGGAACAGCAAGTCGCCGCTATCTGGGCTGACGTGCTGCGCCTGCCGCAAGTGGGCCTCAACGACAACTTCTTTGAAGTGGGCGGCCATTCCCTGCTGGCGATCCAGATCACCTCGCGGGTCCAGGCTGAACTGGGGCTGGAAGTGCCGCTGGTGGAAGTGTTCCAGACCGAAACGCTGCGCGCCTATGTCCAGGCCGCCGCTACTTTCCGCGCCGGCAGCGCGGAAGACTTTGATGATCTTCGTGACTTTTTGAGCGAACTAGAGGCGATTTGAACCATGCTTTCCAACCCTAATATCGACCTGGTTTCGCGCTTTCTTCGCCTGCCTCTGGAACAGCGCCAGCAGTTTTACCAGCGCCTGCAAAGCCGGGGCATGAGCTTCGCCCAGCTACCGATTGCCTCGATCCGCGAGGACGGCCAGAAGCTGCCGCTGTCCTACGCCCAGGAGCGCCAGTGGTTCCTCTGGCAGTTGGACCCGGACAGCGACGCCTATCACGTCCCCGGCGCCTTACGCCTGAGCGGCCAGTTGGACAAGGCCGCCCTGCAACGCAGTTTCGACACCCTGGTGGCACGCCATGAAAGCCTGCGCACGCGCCTGCACCTGGACGCCGATGAGCGTGCCCAGGAGGTGCTGGCCCACAGCGTGATCGAGATCGCCGAAAGCGCGGTCGACGAAGCACACCTCAAGGCCCGTGTCGAAGCTGAAATCGCCCGTCCCTTCAACTTGCAGCAAGGCCCTTTGTTGCGGGTCAGCTTGCTCGCAGTGAATGCAGAAGAACACGTGCTGGTACTGGTGCAGCACCATATCGTCTCCGATGGTTGGTCGATGGGCGTGATGGTGCAGGAGTTGATGCAGCTCTACGCCGCCTACAGCCAGGGCCAGGATTGTGTCTTGGCGCCGCTGCCGATCCAGTACGCCGACTATGCGCTGTGGCAACGCAGCTGGATGGAAGCGGGGGAGAAGGCCCGTCAACTGGCGTACTGGCGCGAACTGCTCAGCGGCGCGCAGCCGGTGCTGGAGTTGCCCTTCGACCAGCCGCGCCCGGCGCAACAGAGCTTTCGCGGCGCGCGCCAGGACATCGCGCTGGAGCCGGCACTGGTTGCGGGGTTGAAAGCCCTGGCCCAGCGTGAAGGCGTGACGATGTTCATGCTGCTGCTGGCCTCGTTCCAGGCCTTTCTTTATCGCTACAGCGGCCAGCCGGACATCCGCGTCGGCGTGCCAATTGCCAACCGCAACCGCGTCGAGACCGAGTCACTGATTGGTTTCTTCGTCAATACTCAAGTGCTCAAGGCCGACCTCGACGGCCAGATGAGCTTCGCCCAGCTGCTGCAACACACCAAGCGCCGTGCGCTGGAGGCCCAGGCCCATCAGGACTTGCCCTTCGAGCAACTGGTGGAAGCGCTGCAACCGGAACGCAGCCTGAGCCACAACCCACTGTTCCAGGTGATGTTCAATCACCAGGCCAGCACTCAAGCAGCAGCGCACGCGCTGCCGGGCTTGCGCGTGGCCAACCTCGAATGGGACACCCACAGCGCCCAGTTCGACCTGAGCCTGGATACCCAGGAGAGCGGCGACGCGATCTGGGCCTCCCTGACCTATGCCACCGACCTGTTCAGTGCCGCCACCGTGGCGCGCATGGCCGAGCACTGGCTGAGCCTGTTGCGCGCGGCCGTGGCGAACACCGCGTTGCCTTTGCAGGACCTGGCGACACTCAACGCCCATGAGCGCGAGCAGATTCTCTCTGAGTGGAACGCCACCAAGCGCGACTATCCGCAAGGGCAGTGGGTGCATCAGTTGTTCGAGGCCCAGGCGCTGGTACAACCGGATGCGCCGGCGTTGCGCTTCAACGAGGCGACCCTTAGCTATGCCGAGCTCAATAGCCGCGCTAACCGCCTGGCTCATCGCCTGATCGAAGCCGGGGTAGGCCCGGACGTGCTGGTGGGCCTGGCAGTGGAGCGTTCCGTCGAGATGGTCGTGGGCCTGCTGGCGGTGCTCAAGGCCGGGGGTGCCTACGTGCCGCTGGACCCGGAATACCCCCGTGAGCGCTTGGCCTACATGCTCGACGACAGTGGCGTGAAACTGCTGCTGACCCAGGCACATTTGCTTGATCAACTGCCAATTCCGGATAGCCTGGAAAGCCTGGTGCTGGGCGATTTGGCCTTTGAAGCCTACAGCGACGCCAACCCAGGCGTCGCGCTGGACGGCGAAAACCTTGCCTACGTGATCTACACCTCCGGCTCCACCGGCCAGCCCAAAGGCGCCGGCAACCGTCATTCGGCGTTGCTGAACCGCCTGCAATGGATGCAGGAAGCCTATGGCCTGGACGCCAGCGACACCGTGCTGCAGAAGACGCCGTTCAGCTTCGACGTGTCGGTGTGGGAGTTCTTCTGGCCACTGATAACCGGCTCGCGCCTGGTGGTGGCGGCGCCGGGGGATCATCGCGATCCGGCCACATTGATCAACCTGATCAATCAGCAGCAGGTCACCACGCTGCACTTTGTGCCGTCGATGTTGCAGGCGTTCCTGCAGGACCCGGCGGCGTCGAGCTGCCAAAGCCTGCAACGTATTGTCTGCAGTGGCGAAGCCCTGCCGGTGGACGCCCAACAGCAGGTCTTCACCAAGCTGCCGCAGGCCGGGCTCTACAACCTGTACGGCCCGACCGAAGCCGCCATCGACGTGACCCACTGGACCTGCATCGACGAAGGCCGCGACGCGGTGCCGATCGGTCGCCCAATTGCCAACCTTGGGTGCTACATCCTCGACAGCAACTTCGAACCGGTGCCGGTCGGCGTGCTGGGCGAACTGTACCTGGGCGGCGTTGGTCTGGCCCGTAGTTATCACCGCCGTCCTTCCCTGACGGCCGAGCGTTTTATCGCGCATCCGTTTGTCAAAGGCGAACGCCTGTACCGCACTGGCGACCTGGCGCGCTACCGCGAAAACGGTGTGATCGAATACGCCGGGCGTATCGACCACCAGGTCAAGCTGCGCGGCCTGCGTATCGAGCTGGGTGAAATCGAAGCGCGCCTGCTGGAACACGACTGGGTCCGCGAGGCCGCCGTGCTGGCGGTCGACGGCAAATACCTGGTGGGCTACCTGGTGCTGCACAACGCCGGCGACGACTGGCGCGATGTGCTGAGTGCCCACCTGGGCCAGCATCTGCCGGATTACATGGTGCCGGCCCAGTGGATGCTGCTGGACCAAATGCCCTTGAGCCCCAACGGCAAGCTGGACCGCAAAGCCCTGCCCAAGCCCGAAGCCACCCACCACTACGAAGCGCCGCAGAGTGGGCTGGAGCAGCAGATCGCCGCAATCTGGGCCGAGGTGCTGGGTGTCGAGCAAGTGGGGTTGAACGACAACTTCTTCGAGCGTGGTGGTGATTCGATCATCTCCATTCAAGTGGTCAGCCGCGCCCGTGCCGCCGGTATCCATTTCACTGCCAAGGCATTGTTCCAGCACCAAACGGTGCGCAGCCTGGCCCGCGTGGCGCAGTTGCAGACGGCTCAGGTGATCGACCAGGGCCTGGTGCAGGGCGAGACGCCGTTGTTGCCGTTCCAGCAATTGTTCTTCGAGATGGACCTGCCGGACCGTCACCACTGGAACCAGTCCTTGCTGCTGACGCCACGCCAGCCCCTTGAGGCGGAGCCGTTGGAAGCGGCGCTGCAAGTCCTCACCCAGCACCACGACGTGCTGCGCCTGAGCTTCAGCCAGCAGGCCGGGGCCTGGACCGCACGGCATGATGCGCAGGCTGCACCCCTGCTATGGCAGGCGAACCTACACGACGCCGCCGAACTGCACGCCCTGTGCGAACGCGCCCAGCGCAGCCTCGACCTGCAGCAAGGCCAACTGCTGCGTGCGGTGCTTGCCGAGATGGCCGACGGTTCCCAGCGCCTGTTGTTGGTCATGCACCACCTGGTGGTGGACGGCGTGTCCTGGCGAGTGTTCCTCGAAGACCTGCAAAGCCTGTATCGCCAGCAACCGTTGCCGGCCAAGACCACATCGTTCAAGGCCTGGGCCGAGCGCTTGCAAGCCCACGCCCGCAGCGAAGCCGTGGAGGCAGAAAAACACTTCTGGCTGCAACAGCTCCAGGGCGTGCCGACCGACTTGCCGTGCCGGGATCCACGCGGCGCACGTCCCGGTCGACTGGCGCAGACCGTGGTCAGCCAACTGGACGCCGAACACACCCGGCAATTGCTGCAACAGGCGCCCACGGCCTATCGCACCCAGATCAACGACCTGCTGCTGACCGCGCTGGCACGCGTCATCTGCCAATGGACCGGGCAACCCTCCAGCCTAATCCAGCTGGAAGGCCATGGCCGTGAAGACCTGTTCGACGACATCGACCTGACCCGCACCCTCGGCTGGTTCACCAGCCTGTTCCCGGTACGCCTGACCCCGGCCGAATCCCTGGCCACCTCGATCAAACAGGTCAAGGAGCAACTGCGTGCCGTGCCGGACAAAGGCCTGGGTTTCGGCGCGCTGCGTTACCTGGGTGACGACGCCACGCGTCAGGCGTTCAGGGCGCTGCCGGTGCCGCGCATTACCTTCAACTACCTGGGCCAGTTCGACGGCAGCTTTGACCAGCCGGACGGTCTGTTCACACCAGCTTCGGAGCACGCTGGCGCCGAACAGAGCCCGGATGCGCCACTGGGCAACTGGTTGACCCTCAACGGCCAGGTGTACGGCGGCGAACTGCAAATGGGTTGGACCTTCAGCCCGCTGATGTTCGACGCACCGCAGATCGAAGCCTTGAGCCAGGCCTTCACCCGCGAACTGACCGCATTGGTTGAACACTGCTGCACGCCTGGCAACAACGGCGTGACGGCGTCCGACTTCCCGTTGTCGCGCCTGAACCAGCAGCAGTTGGAGTCCCTGCCGTTGGCCGCCGACGCCGTTGGAGACATCTACACCCTGTCGCCGATGCAGCAGGGCATGTTGTTCCACACCCTGTATGAACAGACTGCCGGCGACTACATCAACCAGATCCGCGTGACGGCCGATGGCCTGGACGTGGCGCGGTTCCAGCAAGCTTGGGATGCCACGGTGCAAGCCCACGATGTACTGCGCAGCGGGTTCTTTTGGGAGGGCCAGCTCGAATGGCCGTGCCAAGTGGTCTATCGCGAGGCTCGGTTGCCGATCGAACACCTCGATTGGCGTGCCATGCCGGAGCGCGAACTGGAATTGCAGAACCTTCAGGAGGCCCAGCGCCGCCAGGGCTTCAATCTGGCCAAGGCGCCCCTGGTGCGCCTGGTACTGGTGCGCACCGATGAGCAACGCCATGAATTGATCTACACCAGCCATCACATCTTGATGGATGGGTGGAGCAATTCGCGGCTGTTCGGCGAAGTGCTGCAACGTTATGCCGGTGTCGCAGTGCCTGAAGCGGCCGGGCGTTATCGCGACTACATCGGCTGGCTGCAGCAGCGTGATGCCGCAGCGACTGAAACCTTCTGGCGCGAACAACTGAGCGTTCTGCAAGCACCCACACGCCTGGGCAGCAGCCAGCCGACGGCGGCGGACGGGCATGGCGAGCATCAGCTCAGCCTGGATCGCGCACTGACTGAACGGCTTGAAGCCTTCGCGCGCAATCACAAGGTCACGCTCAACACCCTGATCCAGGCGGCGTGGCTGGTCCTGTTGCAGCGCCATAGCGGGCAGCCGGTGGTGTCCTTCGGCGCCACCGTGGCCGGGCGCCCGGCAGAGTTGGCGGGGGTGGAGCAGCAGATCGGGCTGTTCATCAACACCCTGCCGGTGATCTGCGCGGTGGACGCCCAACAGACAGTGGCCGACTGGCTGCAAGCGGTGCAGGCGCAGAACCTGGCGTTGCGTGAGCATGAACACACCGGGCTGTACGATATCCAGCGCTGGGCCGGGCAGGGCGGTGAAGCCTTGTTCGATAACATCTTGGTGTTTGAAAACTACCCGGTGTCCAAGGCCCTGGAACAGAGCGGCGGCAGCGGGATCCGTTTTGGCGTGCCGGACTCGTACGAACAAACCAACTTCCCGCTGACGGTGCTGGTGGATGTCGGTGACACGCTGTCGGTGCAATTCAGCTTTGCGCGTGCGCATTTCAACGCAGTCACAGTGCAAACCTATGGCCGCCATTTGGTCAACCTGCTGCAAGCCATGCTCGAAGGCGACCAACAACGCCTGGGCGACCTGGCAATGCTGGAGGTGGCGGAACGTCAACAAGTGGTCGTTGACTGGAACGCCACGGCGCAGGACTACCCGTTACCGCACTGTGTACATCAACTGATTGAACAACAGGTGGCGCGCACGCCGGACGCTGCTGCGCTGGTGTTTGCCGAGCAGCGCTTGAGCTATGACGAGCTGAACCGTCGTGCCAATCGCCTGGCTCATCGATTGATCGAGGCCGGTGTGGGCCCGGACGTGCTGGTGGGCCTGGCGGTAGAGCGTTCGATTGAAATGGTGGTAGGCCTGCTGGCGGTGCTCAAGGCCGGGGGTGCCTATGTGCCGCTGGACCCGGAATACCCGCGTGAGCGCCTGGCCTACATGCTCGACGACAGCGGCGTGAAACTGCTGCTGACCCAGGCGCATCTGCTTGAGCAACTGCCGATTCCGCAAGGCTTGAATAGCCTGGTGCTGGGTGAAGCCGCGTTCGAAGGCTACAGCGACGCCAATCCTGAAATCGCGGTACACGGCGAAAATCTCGCCTACGTGATCTACACCTCAGGCTCCACCGGCCAACCTAAAGGCGCTGGCAACCGTCATTCGGCCCTGGCCAACCGCCTGCACTGGATGCAGGAGGCTTATGGCCTGGATGTCAGCGATACCGTGTTGCAAAAGACCCCGTTCAGCTTCGACGTATCGGTGTGGGAGTTCTTCTGGCCGCTGATGACTGGCTCACGCCTGGTGGTTGCGGCGCCGGGCGCTCACCGGGATCCGGCCAAGTTGATCAAGCTGATCAATACAGAGCAGGTCACCACGCTGCACTTTGTGCCGTCGATGTTGCAGGCCTTTCTGCAAGACCCGACGGTTGCGACCTGTCACACCCTGCACCGCATCGTCTGCAGCGGTGAGGCCTTGCCGGTGGACGCCCAACAGCAGGTCTTCGCCAAGCTGCCGCAGGCCAGGCTCTACAACCTCTACGGCCCGACCGAAGCCGCCATCGACGTGACCCACTGGACCTGTGTCGATGAAGGCCGCGACGCGGTGCCGATCGGTCGCCCGATTGCCAACCTTGGGTGCTACATCCTCGACAGCAACTTTGAGCCGGTGCCGGTCGGCGTGCTGGGCGAGTTGTACCTGGGCGGCATCGGCCTGGCGCGGGGTTACCATCGTCGTCCGGCACTGACTGCCGAGCGTTTTGTTGCCCACCCGTTCGTCAAGGGCGAACGCCTGTACCGAACGGGCGACTTGGCGCTTTACCGCGAAGACGGTGTGATCGAGTACGCCGGGCGTATCGACCATCAGGTCAAGCTGCGTGGCCTGCGCATCGAGTTGGGCGAAATCGAAGCGCGCCTGCTGGAACACGACTGGGTGCGTGAGGCTGCCGTACTGGCGGTGGATGGCAAGTTCCTGGTGGGCTACCTGGTGCTGCAAAACGCCAATGACGACTGGCGCAATGTGCTAAGCGCCCATCTGGCGCAACAGCTGCCGGACTACATGGTCCCGACCCAGTGGATGGTGTTGGAGCAGATGCCCCTGAGCCCCAACGGCAAGTTGGACCGCAAAGCCCTGCCGAAAGCCGACGCCAGCCTGCAAGCCCGGGAGTTCGTCGCCCCGAACAGCGAGCTGGAACAGCAGATCGCCGCGATCTGGGCCGAGGTGCTGGACGTTGAACGGGTGGGCATGCACGACAACTTCTTCGAACTGGGCGGGCATTCCCTGCTGGCCACCCAGGTGGTGGTGCGCCTGCGCGAGCAGTTGCACGCCGAATTCGACGTCAAATCGATCTTCACCACCCCGACCCTGGCTGATTTCATCGCCCATGTGGCGGCCCAGCAGACAAATAATTCGCCGGTGCAGGACGCATTGGCTAAATCCTTGGAGGCCCTCAAACGTCTATCAGCAGAAGATTTGGATAAATTGATTTCCTGAGGGGCGTGGCGTGCAAGCATTAATCGAGTCGGTAGGGTCACTTTCGGCGCAACAAAAGAAAGCGTTGGCGGTAATGCTCAAGCAGCAGGGCATCAACCTGTTTGAGATTGCCCCGGTTTTCAAGCGCCAGGAAGGTGAGCCCCTTCGGCTCTCTTATGCTCAGGAGCGGCAGTGGTTTTTGTGGCAGTTGGAGCCGCAGAGCCCGGCCTACCACCTGCCGCGCGCCCTGCGGTTGAAAGGCCGCCTTGACCGGGCGGCCTTGCAACGCAGCTTCGACAGCCTGATCGCCCGCCACGAAAGCCTGCGCACCTACTTGCATGAGGATCTTGACCAAGTGCTGCAAGTGGTCAGGCCTGAATTGCAGCTGGATATCCCCCTCGAAACGGGTGACGCCGCGCAGCTTGAAGCCCAGGTGCAAGTGGAGGTCGCCAAGCCCTTTGATCTGCAACAAGGCCCGCTGCTGCGGGTCAAGTTGCTGCAGGTGGCGCCCGATGATCATGTGTTGGTGCTGGTATTGCACCACATCGTCTCCGATGGTTGGTCGATGCAGGTGATGGTCGACGAACTGGTGCAGTTGTACGTCGCCTACAGCCAGGGCCAAGACCTGCGCCTGCCAAACTTGCCGATTCAATACCCGGACTACGCCTTGTGGCAGCGCAGTTGGATGGAAGCCGGCGAAAAAGAGCGTCAGCTCGGTTATTGGTGCGAGCAGTTAGGCGGCGAGCAGCCAGTGTTGGAGTTGCCGCTTGATCACCCGCGTCCGGCCGTGCAGAGCTATCGCGGTGCGCGCCTGGATATTGGCCTGGACGCGGCACTGGTCACCGGCCTCAAGGCGTTGGCCCAGCGCGAAGGCGTGACGCTGTTCATGCTGTTGTTGGCGTCGTTCCAGACCCTGTTGTATCGCTACAGCGGGCAGTCGGACATCCGCGTTGGCGTGCCGATTGCCAACCGCAATCGTTCGGAAACCGAGCGGTTGATCGGCTTTTTCGTCAATACCCAGGTACTCAAGGCCGACATCGACGGGCAAATGACCTTCCGTCAGTTGCTAGCCCAGGTCAAGCAACGTGCGCTGGAGGCCCAGAGTCATCAGGACCTGCCGTTCGAACAGTTGGTGGAGGCCTTGCAGCCCGAGCGCAGCCTGAGCCACAACCCACTGTTCCAAGTGATGTTCAACCATCAGACCGAAGGCCGTCGGGTACGTGGTGAGCAGCAGTTGCCGGGGCTGGCGGTGGAAACCCTGGAGTGGGACAGCCTGAGTGCGCAGTTCGACCTGAGCCTGGATACCCAGGAATCGCCCGAAGGCATTTGGGCGTCGCTGACCTATGCCACTGACCTGTTCGACGTGGCGACCGTGCAGCGCATGGCTGCGCATTGGCAAACGTTGTTGCGTTCAGTGGTCGGGCGCGCCGGCAATCGCATTGCGCAACTCGCGATGTTGGTCGACGACGAGCAACGCCGGTTGTTGCAAGACTGGAACCACAGCGCGGCAGCGTTTGAGGACCTGGTGGGTGTACAGGGATTGTTTGAAGCCCAGGTTCAGCAGCATCCCGACGCGGTTGCCTTGTGCCTGGACGATCAGTCCATCAGTTACGCTGAGCTGAACCGTCAGGCAAACCGTCTGGCCCATCACTTGATCAGTCTGGGCATTGGCCCGGAAGTGTTGGTGGGCGTAGCGGTCGAGCGTTCGTTCGATATGGTGGTGAGCCTGCTGGCGGTGCTCAAGGCCGGCGGCGCCTACGTGCCACTGGACCCGCAATACCCGCGTGAACGCCTGCTGCATATGCTCGAAGACAGCGGCGTGCGCCTAGTGCTGACCCAGGCCCATGTGCCGATGCCATTGCCCGAAGGCATGGCGACGCTGGACCTGGCGGATGCGCGCCTGGCGCTGTGCCCTGAGCGCGACCCGCAGGTAGCGGTCTCGCCGCAAAACCTGGCCTACGTAATCTACACCTCGGGCTCCACCGGCAAGCCCAAGGGCGTGGCGATCAACCATGCGGCACTCACCGAGTTTTCCAGCATTGCCGCGGGTTATTCACGGTTGACCCGTGAGGATCGCGTGCTTCAATTCGCGACCCTCAACTTCGACGGTTTCGTCGAGCAGTTGTACCCGGCATTGACCCACGGCGCCACCGTGGTGCTGCGCGGTCCGGAGTTGTGGGACAGCGCGCGGTTGTACGATGAAATCATCGCCCAGGGCATTACCCTGGCCGACTTGCCGACCGCCTATTGGAACCTGTTCCTGCTCGACTGCCTGGCCGCCGGCCCGCGCTCCTACGGCGCGCTTCGCCAGATCCATATTGGCGGCGAAGCCATGCCGCTGGACGGTCCGGCACAGTGGTTGAACGCCGGGCTCGGCCATGTGCGTTTGCTCAACACCTATGGCCCGACCGAAGCCACCGTGGTATCGAGCGTGCTGGACTGCACGGCGGGCACCGAACTGATCGGCGCCACCGCCAGCCCGATTGGCCGCTCGCTGCCAGGTCGCGCGTTGTATGTACTGGATCGCGATCTGAACCTGGCACCGTTGGGCGCCGTGGGCGAGTTGTATATCGGCAGCCGCTGTGGCCTGGCGCGTGCCTATCTGAACCGTGCGTTGCTGACGGCTGAGCGTTTTGTGCCGGACCCTTTCGGTGAGGCCAGCGAGCGTCTGTACCGTACCGGCGACTTGGCACGCTACCGCGCTGACGGTGTAATCGAGTACGTCGGCCGGGTCGACCATCAAGTGAAAATCCGCGGTTTCCGCATCGAGCTGGGTGAAATCGAAGCGCTGTTGCTGGCCCAGGCGGGCGTGCGTGAGACGCTGGTGTTGGCGGCCGACAACCAGCTCGTTGCTTATTTGGTTGCCGAGCAAAACGACGCCGAAGCACTCAAGTCGATCCTGTGTGAACAATTACCGGATTACATGGTGCCTGCGCACCTTATCTTCCTTGAACGCATGCCGCTGAACCCGAATGGCAAGCTGGACCGCCAGGCACTGCCCAAGCCGGATGCCAGCCAATCGCAGCAGGTGTGGGTCGCGCCGGTCACGGAACTGGAGCAGCAAGTCGCCGCAGTGTGGGCCGATGTTCTCGGCGCCGAGCGGGTAGGGCTGACTGACCACTTCTTTGAGATGGGCGGGCATTCGTTGTTGGCGATGCAGGTGGTGTCGCGCCTGCGTCATGCATTGGGGCGTGAAGTCCCGCTGAAACTGGTGTTCGAGCAACCGCGCCTTGAAGGTTTTGCCGCCACCCTGCACGCACTCGAGGCGCCGGAAGGTGAGCAGGCGCCGCCGCTGCTGGCGGTGGGCCGCGAACACCCACTGCCGCTGTCTTACGCCCAGGAGCGCCAGTGGTTTCTCTGGCAGTTGGACCCGGACAGCGCTGCGTACCATATCCCCAGCGCCTTGCGCCTCAAGGGGGCTTTGGATGTCTCGGCGCTGCAACGCAGTTTCGAGGCCCTGGTGGCGCGCCATGAAAGCCTGCGCACCCATGTGCAAGTGCAGCCGGAGGGCGCGCGGCAAGTGATTCGAACTGACGCCGCCTTGCCGATCAGGTTGGGCGAGGTCAACGAGGCCGATCTACAGGCCCAGGTCGAGGCCGAGATCGCCCGGCCATTCGATTTGCAAGAGGGGCCGTTGTTGCGCGTGACCCTCCTGCGCCTGGCCGAAGACGACCATGTATTGGTGCTGGTGCAGCATCACATTGTGTCCGATGGTTGGTCGATGCAAGTGATGGTCGATGAGTGGGTGCAGTTGTATGCCGCATTCAGCCAGGGCCGGGCGCCAGACCTGCCGGGTATGCCGATCCAGTACGCCGACTATGCCGTGTGGCAACGCACCTGGATGGAGGCTGGGGAAAAGGTCCGCCAGCTCGATTACTGGCGTGACCTGCTCGGCGGTGAACAACCCGTGCTGGAATTGCCGTTCGACCATCAGCGCCCGGCACAACAGAGCCATCGCGGCGCGCGCCTGGACGTAGCGCTGCCGACCACCCTGGCCGCCGAGCTCAAGGCCTTGGCCCAGGCGCAGGGCGTGACCCTGTTCATGTTGCTGCTGGCCTCGTTCCAGACCTTGTTGTACCGCTACAGCGGCCAGCAGGACATTCGGGTCGGCGTGCCGATCGCCAATCGCAACCGGGTTGAGACCGAACGGCTGATCGGCTTTTTCGTCAATACCCAGGTGCTCAAGGCCAATATCGATGGGCAAACCACCGTTGCCCAGTTGCTGGCCCAGGTCAAGCAGCGCGCGCTGGAAGCCCAGGCGCACCAGGACCTGCCGTTCGAGCAACTGGTCGAAGCCTTGCAGCCCGAGCGTAGCCTGAGTCTCAACCCGCTGTTCCAGGTGATGTTCAACTACCAGGCCGAAGGTCGCACCGGTGATGAACCCCAGGCGCTGGCGCAGTTGCGCATCGAAGGCTTGGCGTGGGACCGGCGTACCGCCCATTTCGACCTTGACCTGGATGTCCAGCAAAGTCCGGACGGGCTCTGGGCGTCGCTGGGGTATGCAACCGACCTGTTCGAAGCGTCGACTATCGAGCGCATGGCGCGGCATTGGCAGAACCTGTTGCAGGCGATGGTTGCCGATCAAGAGCAAATCATCGCGCACCTGAACCTGCTTGACTTTGATGAGCAGCAACACATTCTTCAACTGTGGAACCAGGCAGATGCAGGCTTCTCGGCCGAGCGTCTTGTGCATGAGTTGGTGGCTGATCGCGCCAGGGAAAACCCTCAGGCGATCGCCGTCAAATTCGACGCGCAAACCCTGAGCTATGGCGAGCTGGACAGCCAGGCCAATCGCCTGGCCCACGCCTTGATCGCCCGCGGCGTCGGCCCGGAAGTGCGCGTGGCGATCGCCATGCCACGCAGCGCCGAAAGTCTGGTGGCGTTCCTTGCGGTGATGAAAGCCGGTGGCGTGTATGTGCCGCTGGATATCGAATACCCGCGTGATCGCCTGCTGTACATGATGCAAGACAGCCGTGCGCAATTGTTGCTGACCCATAGCCGTGCGTTGCAGCAACTGCCGATTCCCGAGGGCTTGGACACCCTGGCGATTGATCGCACCGATGACTGGGCGGATTACGCCGACACGGCGCCAGAAGTGGCATTGGACGGCGATAACCTGGCCTACGTGATCTACACCTCCGGCTCCACCGGCATGCCCAAGGGCGTGGCGGTGTCCCATGGCCCGTTGGTGGCGCACATCATCGCCACCGGCGAGCGCTATGAAACCAGCCCGTCTGACTGTGAACTGCACTTCATGTCGTTCGCCTTCGACGGCTCCCACGAAGGCTGGATGCATCCGCTGATCAATGGTGCCAGCGTGTTGATCCGTGACGACAGCCTGTGGCTGCCCGAATACACCTACGCACAAATGCACCGCCACAATGTGACCATGGCGGTGTTCCCGCCGGTTTACCTGCAACAGTTGGCTGAGCATGCCGAGCGTGACGGCAACCCACCCAAAGTGCGTGTGTACTGCTTTGGCGGTGATGCGGTAGCCCAGGCCAGCTACGACCTGGCCTGGCGCGCACTCAAGCCGACTTACCTGTTCAACGGTTACGGCCCGACTGAAACCGTGGTCACGCCGTTGCTGTGGAAGGCTCGCCGTGGCGATCCATGCGGTGCCGTCTACGCGCCCATCGGCACGCTGTTGGGCAACCGCAGCGGCTACGTGCTGGACTCGCAACTCAACCTGCAACCCATCGGCGTAGCTGGCGAGTTGTACCTGGGCGGCGAGGGCGTGGCCCGTGGATATCTTGAGCGCCCAGCACTGACCGCCGAGCGTTTCGTGCCGGACCCATTCGGCAAACCGGGTAGTCGCGTGTACCGCAGCGGCGACCTGACCCGTGGCCGTCCGGATGGCGTGGTGGATTACCTCGGGCGTGTCGACCATCAGGTGAAGATCCGTGGTTTCCGCATCGAACTGGGCGAGATCGAAGCGCGCCTGCGTGAGCAGGACAACGTTGGCGAAACCGTGGTGGTCGCCCAGGACGGTCCGACCGGCAAACAACTGGTGGCGTATGTCGTGCCGGCCGAGGGCCCGCTCGTCAAGGAAAGCGAATTGCGCGAAACCTTGCGCCGTGCGCTGAAAACCCATCTGCCAGACTACATGGTGCCCGCGCACTTCATGTTCCTGGCGCAGATGCCGCTGACCCCCAACGGCAAGCTCGACCGCAAGGGCCTGCCGCAGCCGGACACCGCGCAGTCGCAAGGCGTCTGGGTTGAGCCGGTAACGCCGTTGCAGCAGCAGGTCGCGGCGATCTGGGCGCAGGTGTTGGGCGCCGAGCGCATCGGCCTGAACGATCACTTCTTCGAGCTGGGTGGGCACTCGTTGCTGGCCATGCAGGTGATCTCGCGTGTGCGTCAACTGCTTGAACGGGAAGTCGCCTTGCGCACCTTGTTCGAGGCGCCGCAGTTGGAAGGCTTTGTGTTGGCCTTGCAGGCTGCGGACCAGACGCTGGCGCCGCCGATGCTGGCGGTCGGGCGTGACCAGCCGTTGGCGCTGTCGTTTGCTCAGGAACGCCAGTGGTTCCTTTGGCAACTGGACCCGCACAGCGCGGCTTACCATATTCCCAGCGTGTTACGCCTGAACGGGTACTTGGACCAACAGGCCTTGCAGCGCAGCTTCGACGCACTGGTGCTGCGTCATGAGAGCCTGCGTACCCAGGTCTGCCAGGACGGCGAGCGTGCGGTTCAAGTGATTCGCCCAGCCACTGCGCTGGTGATTGCTCGGGCAGATGCCGACGCCGCCCATCTTCAACAGCAGGTCGAAGCCGAAATTGCCCGGCCGTTCGACCTGCAGAGTGGCCCACTGCTGCGAGTTACCTTGCTGCGCCTGACCGAGGATGAACATGTGCTGGTGCTGGTGCAGCATCACATCGTGACAGACGGCTGGTCGATGCAAGTGATGGTCGACGAGTTGGTACAGCTATACGCCGCCTACAGCCAAGGCCAGACGCCGCAGTTGCCGGAACTGGCGCTGCAATATGCCGATTACGCGCACTGGCAGCGCCAGTGGATGGCGGCGGGCGAGCGCGAACGTCAATTGGCGTATTGGCAGCAACTGTTAGGCGGCGAACAGCCGGTGCTGGAGCTGCCCACTGCGAATGCGCGGCCGGCGGTGCAAAGCTACCGTGGCGCCAGCCTGCAACTTGAATTGCCGCCCGCGCTGGCGGCCGGGCTCAATGCTCTGGCGCAGCGTGAAGGCGTCACGTTGTTCATGGTGTTGCTGGCGTCTTTCCAGAGTCTGCTGTACCGCTACAGTGGCCAGCAGGACATCCGCGTCGGTGTGCCAATCGCCAACCGCAGCCGGGTTGAGGTGGAACGCCTTGTCGGGTTCTTCGTCAACACTCAGGTATTCAAGGCGGATATCGATGGGCAGCTCTCTGTCGGCCAATTGTTGCAGCAGGTCAAGCGCCGCAGCCTGGACGCCCAGAGCCATCAGGACCTGCCGTTCGAGCAGTTGGTGGAGGCCCTGCAACCAGAGCGCAGCCTCAGCCATAACCCGCTGTTCCAGGTGATGTTCAACCACCAGAGTGAGGCGGGGCTGATGACGTCGGGGCAGTCACTGCCGGACTTGCGCGTAGAAGGGCTGGATTGGGGCAGCCAGACCGCGCAGTTCGACCTGAGCCTGGACACCCAGGCTTCGGCGGAGGGTATCCACGCCACCCTGACGTACGCGACCGACCTGTTTGCCCCCGCCGTTCTCGAGCGCATGCTGGCCCATTGGCAGAACCTGTTGTGGGGCATGCTGGATGATCCGCAACAGCGGGTCAGCCAGTTGCCGCTGCTGGAGCCTGTCGAACAGCAGACCCTCGTAAGGCAATGGAATGCCACGGCGCGCGACTATCCACAACAGCCGGTGCATCAATTGATCGAAGCGCAGGTTGCGCAGACGCCGGATGCCCCCGCACTGGTCTTCGCCGCGCAGCGCCTGAGCTATGCCGACTTGAACCGGCGCGCCAACCGTCTTGCCCATCGCTTGATCCAGGCTGGCGTCGGGCCGGACGTGTTGGTCGGATTGGTCGTCGAGCGTTCCATCGAGATGGTGGTCGGCCTGCTCGCCGTGCTCAAGGCCGGCGGTGCCTATGTGCCGCTGGACCCGGATTTCCCGCCTGAGCGCCTGGCGTACATGCTTGAAGACAGCGGCGTGAAGCTGCTGTTGACCCAGTCCCACCTGCTGGAACAACTACCGCGTGCCGAAGGCATCGAATGCCTGTTGCTGGGCGACTCTGGGTTCGAAGACTTCCCTGACACCAATCCCGGCCTTGCGCTGGACGGCGAGAGCCTCGCGTATGTGATCTACACCTCCGGCTCCACCGGCCAGCCCAAGGGCGCGGGCAACCGCCATTCGGCGTTGACCAACCGCTTGTGCTGGATGCAAGAGGCCTACCACTTGACCCCTTGCGATACGGTGTTGCAGAAGACACCGTTCAGCTTCGACGTGTCGGTTTGGGAGTTCTTCTGGCCGTTGATGACCGGTGCGCGCCTGGTGGTCGCGGCGCCGGGGGATCACCGTGATCCGGCGAGGATGGTGGCGCTGATCAACGCCGAACAGGTGACGACGCTGCACTTTGTGCCATCGATGCTGCAGGCGTTCATGCAGGATGCGGCAGTCTCCAGTTGCCAGAGCTTGCGCCGCATTGTGTGCAGCGGTGAAGCGTTGCCGGTGGACGCGCAGCAACAGGTCTTTGCCAAATTGCCTGCGGCCAGCCTGTACAACCTGTACGGGCCGACGGAGGCCGCCATCGACGTCACCCACTGGACCTGCGTCGATGAACAACGCGACACGGTACCCATCGGCCAGCCGATCGCCAATCTGCAGACCTATGTGCTGGATGCCCAGTTGCAAGCGGTGCCCGTCGGCGTGGCGGGCGAGTTGTACTTGGGCGGCCTGGGCCTGGCGCGCGGCTACCACCGCCGTCCCGCGCTGACCGCTGAACGTTTCATTGCCTCGCCGTTCGAGTCGGGGGCGCGCTTGTACCGCACGGGTGACCGTGTGCGCCAGCGCGCCGACGGTGTGATCGAATACCTCGGACGCCTGGATCACCAGGTCAAGTTGCGTGGCCTGCGTATTGAATTGGGTGAAATCGAAGCGCGGATCCTCGAAACCGCTGAAGTCCAAGAGGTGTCGGTGCAAGTGGTCGATGGCAAGCATCTGGTCGGCTACCTGGTGCTGCAAGCGCCCGGTGAGCACTGGCGCGAACCGCTCAGTGCGCACCTTGCGGCGCATTTACCCGATTACATGATTCCGGCGCAGTGGGTGTTGCTGGAACAGATGCCCCTGAGCCCGAACGGCAAACTGGACCGCAAGGCCTTGCCCAAGCCCGACGCGTCTCAGCACCAGCAGGTGTTCCGCGCGCCACACACCGAGCAGGAACAGCGCCTTGCAACGATCTGGGGCGAGGTGCTGGATGTCGAGCGCGTTGGCCTGGATGACAACTTCTTTGAACTGGGCGGTCACTCGCTGCTGGTGTTGATGCTCAAGGAACGCATCCGCAAGGCCACCGGCAAGACGCTGTCGGTCAGCCAATTGATGCTTAACCCCACGGTCGCTGGGCAGGTGAATTGCCTGGGCAACGGCGCGGGGCAGTCGCTGGTCGTCAAGCTCAACAGCCAGACCGAAGGCACGCCGCTGTTCCTGTTCCACCCAAGCTACGGCTCGGTGCATTGCTACAAGGCCATCGGCCTGGCACTGCGCGAGCGGCGGCCGGTGATGGGCGTGATCTGCCGCGCGTTGGCCGAGGAGGGCAGCGCCGTACCGAGCTGGCAAGCGATGGTCGAGGACTACACCGGGCAATTGCTCGATGCGTTGCCCGAGGGGCGCTATCGTCTCGCGGGCTGGTCCATGGGCGGTAACCTGGCCATGGAAGTCGCTTATGCCCTGGAGCAAGCCGGGCGTGAGGTGGAAGTGGTCGGCTGGATCGATGCCTCGCCACCGTACTGGCTCAAGGCTTACTGGGACGCAGCGGTGATTGCGGATGACGATGAACTGTCGGTCAACCAGCGCCGCGTTGAACTGTTGCAGGTGATGTTCCCGGCGTCGAGCCAGCAGATCCACACCGCCTGGTTGGACAGCCAGGCATTCTTCAGTGATGAAGCGCAGCAATGGCAGGCACTGGGCGCCTGGGCTGAAGAGGCGTTGGGCGAGACGTTCCGGGAAATCAAGGCAAGCTTGCTTGAAGGGGATGAAGCGCAGATCTCCTGGGAACTGGACCGCACCCTGGGCCAGCGGCTCAAGGACGCCGACTTCAAACCGCTCAAGGCGCCGATCCGCTGCTGGTGGGCCGCCGGCAGCCGTGCAGGCCAGCATCGCCAATTGATTGAAGCGACCATGGAGCAGGTGGTGGGCCAGGGGTGTGTCCAACAGTCGGTGCTGATCGACTCCACCCACGATCGCATCATCGATAACGCTGCGTTTGTGCAGAGCTTCGCCGATGCGATGAAGTAACGGTCGGCAGTAACCCAAGCCCCTGGCCTCTACGGCTAGGGGCTTTTTTGTGCCGGGTGTACGGGCAGGCGCGCACTAAAAAGCCCCTGGTCATTGCGCATGGCCAGGGGCTTGGTTGGAACGGCTAGCGTCTATGCATCAGAAGTTCCAGCGGGTACTGAGCATGATGTTACGTGGGTCACCGTAGTAGACCGAATTGTAGAAGCCGATGTTGGTGTAGTACTTCTTGTCGAAGATGTTGTTGACATTGAGGCTGGCCGATACGTTCTCGGTTACCTGGTAACGGGCCATCAGGTCCACAAGCCACAGGGGATCCTGGGAGAGTTTATCCTGGCTGCCGGTGGCGTAGTTGTTGGTCAGCACCTTCCAACCCGTACCCTGCCAGCGCACGCCGCTGCCCAGGGTCAGCTTGTCGAGGGCGCCGGTCAGCTTGTAGCTGGTGTAGATGTTGACTTGGTCTTCCGGTTCCCAGGTCGAAAGTTTTTCACCGTCTTTGTCGCGCATGATCTTGTGCGTGTAGCCCGCCTGCAACTGCCAGCCGGGGGCCAGCTCGCCGGAGACTTCCGCTTCATAGCCCTTGGTCTTGGCCTCGGTGCCCTTGGACGCGTAGTCAAGACCAGGGTAGCTGTCGGGTATGTAGTCATTGTCGTCGATGGCACGGTTTTTCTCGTGTACTTCGAAGTAGGCGAGGCTGGCGTTGAGGCGGCCATCGAAGAACTCGCCCTTGAAGCCGACCTCATAGTTCTTGCCTTCATCCGGTTCGATCGGCTTGTTATTGCGGTCGCGGTAGTCGTCCTGAGGCAGGTAGATCTCGGTGAAGCTGGCATAGGCCGAGAGGTTCTCGGTGAAGTCGTAGGTTAGGCCGGCGTAAGGCACGACCTTGCCGGTGTCCTTGACCTGGCTGGTGCCGCTAACCTCGTAGTTGTTGACTCGGGTACCCAAGATCAAGTGCCAGTCATCGGCCAGGCTGAAGCGGCCGGTGATGTACTGGGCGCTCTGGCGAGTCAGCTCGTCGTTGCGCTTGGTCTGCGGGCCACGGTCAGGCTTGGGCGCGTCGCCGTCCCAATCGAAGTAATCGTGGCTGTTGTTGTAGTTGGTGGCGTTGGTGTAGTCGCGGCCCAGCCAGCGGGAGCGCGAGACCGAGGCGCCGACCACCAGTTCATGCTCGCGGCCGAACAGGCTGAAAGGCCCGGTGGCGTACAGGTCGCCGGTGTCGCTGGTGGTCTCGCCATTGTAGGTACGCGTAAGCAGCGAAGCCTTGCCGGTGGCTGCGTTCGGTGCTAACAGGGCGGACAACGGTGCCTTGTAGCCGTTGATCTGGTGGTTGTACTGCGCCTTGCCAACCCAGCCGTTATCGAACGTATGTTCCAGGGTCGCGAAGCCGGTACGGGTGTACTGGGCCCACTTGCTGTACTTGGCGCCGTTGTTGAACGAACGCGAGGTGCTGATGCGGTTGCCCTCGGAGTCATACAGCGACGCCGCCCCTGACCAGCTGGAACCTTGTGGGTCGCTGTCCTGGTAGTCACCGCCGACGGTCAGCAGAGTGTCCGGCGCCAGATCGAATTCCAGGATGCCGTAGTACACGTTGGTCTTGCGCTGGTAGTGATCGAGGAACGTGTGTTTGTCCTGGTAGGCCGCCACCGCACGGCCGCGCACGTTGCCGGATTCGGTGAGCGGACCGCTCACATCCACTTCCGAGCGGTAGTTGTCCCAGGAACCGGCGCCCAGGTCGATGTAGCCCTTGAATTCCGAGGTCGGCTTCTTGCGGACCATGTTGATGGTGCCGCCAGGGCCACCGGCGCCGGTCAGCAGGCCGGTCGCGCCCTTGAGGATTTCGACGCGGTCGTAGATCACTGTATCGGTCAGGGTGTGGCCGGACGAATACTGGGCGTCTTGCAGGATGGGAATGCCGTCGTACTGGAAGTTCTGGATGGCAAAGCCACGGGAGAAGTAGCTGGTGCGTTCGCTGTCATACGCGGCAACAGTGATGCCGGGGGTATGGCGCATCACGTCGTCGATCGACTTGAGGTTGAAGTCATCCATGGCCTGGCGGGTCACCACCGAGATCGATTGCGGCGTCTCCCGTGGCGTCAGCACCATGCGGGTCGCGGTCGCGATGGTCCCGGGCGTATAGGAGCCCGAACCCTCGGTAATTGTGCCGAGCTGGTTGGCGGTCACCTGGGTCGCGCCCAGCTCCAGGGCGGACGAGCGGCCGGCAGTCAGTGTCATCGTGTTGCCCTGCAGGTCGAAGTCGACGCCGGTGCCGGTCAGCAGCGTGGTCATGGCCTGGCCAGGCTGCAACTTGCCCTTGACCTTGTGGCTGCGCTTACCTTCGACGTCAGTCGGGCTGTACAGCACTTGCAGGTTGGCCTGCTTACCAAACTCTTGAAGAGCACTACCCAGCGACTGTGCGGGGACATTCAGCTCGATCTCCTGCGCTTGAACATAACCGGCGACTGGCAGCGTCAGCGCAACGGCAATCGCGCCAGGTAGCACGTGGGTGTTCAAGAGGCGGCGCATGGAGAGTGCCTTGCTCAAGGGACTCAGACCAAATGTTGCTGGCATGGGTGAATTCTCTTCTAGGTATTAAGTGGGCAGATTATAAGTATTTGTTGGGGTTGGTTCTCATTACCACTAGTGAGACGTTCCTACCTGCAGAAACCGGAAAAGAAATTCACGCGGGTTCCATTTCATACACCACCTGGCCCGCACTCAGGCGCACCAACTGGTCGGCAATATCGAAATAGCGGTCGTCATGACTGATCACGATGATGGTCTTGCCCAGGCGCTTGAGGTCCGGCAGCAGCTCGGTATAGAAGACGCGGCGGAAGGCCGGGTCCTGGTCGGCGGCCCATTCGTCGAACACCAGTACCGGGCGTTCTTCCAGCCAGGCATTCACCAGGGCCAGGCGTTTGCGCTGGCCAGTGGAGAGGTCGGTGGTGCTGAACACGCCGTCCTTGACGCTGACCTTGTGCGCGATTTCCAGGCGTTCCAGGTACTTGGCGGCACTGTCCAGCGATTGGGTGGCGCTGCCTTGGACCAGGTCATCGAACAGGTAGTAATCGGCGAAAACCGTGGTGAACAGCTGGCGGTAGTCGTCGCGTGCCGGGTCGGTCACGGTTTCGCCGTTGAGGCGGATTTCGCCGGCGTGGGGTTGATACAGGCCCAGCAACAGCTTGATCAGGGTGGTCTTGCCGCAGCCGTTTTCGCCGACGATAAATACGATATCGCCCTGCTTGATGCTCAGGTTGATCGGCCCCAGATGGAACGGCTGGCTGCCTTCCACTGGCGGCGGGCTGTACGTCACGCCGCGCAATTCCAGGCTGTTGACCACCGGCGTCGGGGCTTCGCTGCCATCCATCAGCAAGTGCGGCTCGGGGGACGAGAAACGGTCGGACAGCTCGGTAATGCGCGCAAAGGCAATCCGCGCCTTGCCGATGATCGGCAAGTAACCCACCACATGCTCCAGCGGGCCTTTCATGTACAGCAATACCAGCACGAAGCCGGTGATCACCGCCGGGTCGGGGTTGGGGTTGTAGGCCTGCATGGCGAGGGCCAGGCCAATGACCACGAAGAACAGCATCGAGCCAAAGGTCTTGGCGACGATATAGATGTTCACCGAGCGCACCTGGATATCGCTGATACGGTCGGCAGTTTCCTGGATGCGGTGGGTGTTCATGCGATAGCGGCGTGGGCGGTGGATGCGCAGTTCCTTGGCGCCCGAGGCGATCGCGGAGTAGTAGCGTTGTAGTTCGTCTTCCTGGTCGCGGGCTTCGTCGAAACCGCGGATGCCCTTGTGCCCGGCGACAAATTGCACGCTGCTGCCGATGGCGATGGCCACGATCATCATCAGGAACATCGGCACCGACAGATACGCCAGGTAGCCCAGGCACCCGAGGGTGACGGTGGTGGCGATGGCCAGCGGGGTGAACGCAAAGGAAAAATCGCTGATGGTATCGACGTCGTGGGTCAGCACCGGAATCAACCGGTGGGAGCGATACCGCTCAATCTGCTCGATGGGCGCTGACAGCACCTTTTCACCGAGGTCCTTGCGCAACGCGGCGATAATCCGCTGGCCCACATAGTTGGTGCCGATATCCGACACGATCGAACTGGTCAGCGCCAGCACACACAACGCCGCAAACGTCAGGATCACCCCCTGCGTCATCCCGGTGGACGAGTGCAGGGCGTTATTGATGGTCGCCAGCAACAACGTGATGGCCAGGCCGCCGGCCATGCCCAGGGTGACGGAGACGATCACGATGGTGCGAAAGGGCCTGAGCAATGCGAGCAAACCGTTGAAGGCGCCGCGCTTGGGGTCGGTCATAAATACTTCCCGGAAAATGAAAAAGAGGGGGCTGGGCACACAGACCCTTACCCATGACAAACGAAGGATTGGCGCGACTATTTAGCTCGGCGTGCCCGGCGGTGAAGGGGGTGGATAAATTGGGCGGGGCCTGGTTCGTTCTTGTGGTGTAGGCGCACGCGTATTGGCGCGTGCCTGATCTATCCAGCGAGAGCGAGACAATGACGAAAAAGAATCTGGTGTACGTGTGGTCCCTGCGCAATGCCGCGGCCGACAAGGCCGGGCAGCCGGTGGCGTACAAGGACCACGAGCGCTACATGATGTCGGTGCTGGAATCCCTGGCGGGGGCGCTGAACGACACGCCGCTGGGCGATGCGTACAACCTGGTGGGGGTGGTGTACGACGATGACGAGCAGAACCCGCGTGACCAGCAATTGGTCCGTGACTATGGTTTTGCCTACCAGCCGGGGCGCCAGTGGCTGTACCCGGCCGACCTGCGGGTGCAGGGGCGCCTGGTCAATGATTTGCTGCTGAGCGTGCCGTCCACTTATCGGCGCCTGCCACGGGGCAGCGCGGAGCACATCGCCGGCAAGCAGGACTTCGAACGCCGCCTGCACGACACGCTGGTGGAATTGAAGGCCGATATCGTGGTGCTGGACGGCCTGCTGGTGATCCTCGATGAGCTGGTACGCCCCGGTGCGCCGTTTGCCCGTCGCATCATGAACATCCACCCGGGCATCACCCGCATCGAGTCGCCTTACGAGCGCCGGGGCGCCTATGCAACCTGGAACGCCCTGTACGGCGCACGTGGGCTGACGGTCACGGACTGGGCCACCAAGGCCACGACGCCTTCGGAGCCGCTGTACCTCACCGGCGCCTCGTTCCACTACGTGGACAACGGCATCGATTCGGGCGAAGTGTTCCACGACGTGCTCAAGACCGAGATCTCGCCGGACGACACCATCCTCGAACTGCGCTGGAACAACTTCAACAACAGCCTGTTCCCGGCGTTGCATGAAGGCTTGGCGTTGCTGGCCAAACACGCCTGAATAAGCGCATCCCTGTAGGAGCCGGCTTGCCGGCGATAGCGGTGGATCAGGTTAATTGATGCTGACTGATCCACCGCCATCGCTGGCAAGCCAGCTCCTACCTGTTGAATGGTGTTCGTGTTACAGATCGCGCACTACGCGGAACCCGATCCAATCCCCCCGCGTCTGCGGGTAGATGGTGTTGCGGTTGCCCGAGCGTGAGAACACCGGCGCTTCACCCCAGTCATTACCCCGGATCATGTAGCCCTCGCAGTTCGGCTCCATCCACGCACTGCCGTCGGTAGGCGCGCCGACGTAATTGGGGTGTTCGCAGTCGGCCACGCGCTCGTAGACGTTGCCGTGCATGTCGTACATGCCAAAGGCATTCGGCGGGTAACTGCCGACCGGCGACGAGTAGCTGTAGCCATCTGCGGGGCCATAGGTATTGGCGTGCTTGGCGATGCTGTAGTCCTTGCTTTCATCGAACGGGAAGGGGAACGGCCCGGTAGAGCCGGCACGCGCGGCGTATTCGCGTTGGGACTCGCTGACCATGTGGTACTGCTGGCCGGTTTTTTTCGACAGCCAGGCCACGTACTGCTTGATGTCGTCCATGTCCATGCACACCGCCGGCTGGCGTGGGCCCTGGGGGTAGCGCGGCTTGCTGGCGATGCATTCGCGGCCGGGGCGGGTGTCGCCATCGGCGATCTTCACCCCGGTCTGACGCACATAACTGTCCCATTCGCCGGCGGTGATGTGGAAGCGGCTCATGGCGAACGGCTTGGCAAAGGTCACGTCGTGCATCGGGCCTTCATCCGGCTCGCGGCCGACTTCACCCTCGGGTGTGCCCATGGTGAAGGTGCCGGCGGGCAGCACCACCATTTCCGGGCAGTCCTTGCAGTCCTTGAACACTTTGCCGGGTTGTGGCGCGGCGGCCTGGGCCAGGTTGGGCAGCAAGGCGCCGCAGAGGGCGGTGAGCGCCAGGGCCGTGAGGGGTTTGTTCATGTGGGCCTCTCATTCAAGTGGGAAAAGGTGTGCGTCACGCCCGCTGGCTCAGCAACGTCATGAAGCGCTGGATTTCTGCGGAAGAATTGAGCAGCCCAGGCGCGGTGCGGATCACTGGGCCGACATCACGGTCTACCGCATCGATCACCACGCGGTTTTTCATCATGTAGGCGGCCACGGCGTCACTGTCCTGGCCCTTGACCCTGAAGAAGGTAAAGCCGGCTGAAAGCTCAGGGCTGCGTGGTGTGACCAGTTCGATCTGCGGGTGTGCCAGCAGGTGATCTTTCAGTTCGGTGTTCAATGCATGGATGCGCGCCTGCACCGGCGCCTTGCCCAGTTGCAGGTGCAATTTGAAGGCTTCGTCTGCCGCCCAGCGATGCTCGAATGCGTGGTAGCCGCCTGGGGTCATGGTGGTGGCGAAGTCCTTGTCTTCGGAGAAGGTCGGCACCATGGGGGTCACGTACTTGTTTTGCGGGTCGCGGGCGCACACCAGTCCGGTGCCGCGCGGGCCGAACATCCACTTGTGGGTGCCGGCGATGAAAAAGTCGCAGTGCATGTCCGGGAAATCGAGGTTTTCCACGCCAAAGCCGTGCACGCCGTCGACCACGTAGAGGATGCGGTCCTTGTCGTCACGGTTGCGGTTGTGTTCTTCCACCAGCTTGCCGATCTCGCCGATGGGCAGTTTCACGCCGCTGCCGGACTGCACCCAGGTCATGCCGAGTAACCGGGTGTTGGGGCGGATGTTGCGCTGGATGTTGCCCAGCACCTCGTCGACGGACACGCGGTGGGCGTTGTCGAACAGGCGGATCTTGCGGACTTGGGTCTGCTCCTTGCGCACCCGGAAGTCCAGGCTGAACTCGGTGGCGTAGTGTTCGTGGACCGTGGTGAGGATCTCCTGGTCGGGCCGCACCTTGATCCCGCCATAAATCATCGCCAACCCTTCGGAGGTGCTGCCGGTGAGGGCGATCTGCGGCGGCGTGGCGTTCAGGTAGCGGCCAGCCCACTCGCGTACCTGGCCTTCGCGTTTCCAGGTTTCCTGCAGGTCCCAGTCCATGGCCAGGCCAGGGTTGCGGTCGATCTGCGCGCGGTAGCGCTCGATGGCCTCGCGCACCGGCTTGGGGTGAGTTGCCACGAGGAAGTTGGAGAAGTGCAGGTAGTCCGGGTCCTGGTTGAACAGTTGCTTGAGCCCCGTCCATGGGTCATCGGTTGTGTTGACGGCGAAGGCCTGCGGGAGCAGGGCAGCGCCCAGTGGCAGGCTGGCGGCAAATACACCAGCCTGCTTGAGGAACGTACGGCGGTCGGTCATGGACTGGCTTCTGGATGATTAGCGGTTGGCCAACGGCTTGGCGGCTTTTTGTACCTGGTCCCACACCCGCAGGAAGTTGCCTCCCCACAGCTTGGCGATGTCGGCTTCGGAGTAGCCGCGCTGGATCAGTTCGGCAGTGACGTTGCGTATTTCGCCGACGTTGTTCCAGCCCTGGACGCCGCCGCCATCGTTGAAGTCCGAAGACAGGCCGACATGGTCGATGCCGATCTTGCGCACGGTGTAATCGATGGCATCCCCCAGGTCCTTGAGGGTGGCCTTGGGTTCTTCCTCGAGAATGCCGTACAGCGCGCTGGCGTACTCGCCGAACTTGTGTTCGGGCCAGGCGGCAATGATCGCGTCGCCCGGCATCAGCGCCACGGCGAGGTTGGGCAGGGGCGGCAGGTCGAAACGGGCGCGCAGGGCGTTGAGTTTGTCCTGGGTCGGCTGGCTCAGCGGGCGCAAGTAAGCGGAGAACCCCACGATCTGCACCACGCCGCCGCTGTTCTTGATCAGTTGCAGCTCTTTGTCGCTCAGGTTGCGCGGGATGTCCACCGACGCGCGTGGCGCCGAGTGCGACGCCACCATGGGCGTGCGGCTCAGTTGCGCCACTTGCTCCAGGGCCTTGGTCGACATCTGCGACACGTCGATGATCACCCCCAGGTCATTGAGACGGTGCACCGCTTGCTTGCCGATGTCCGACAAACCGTCGAGTGCGTCGGTGGAGTCATTGAAAAACGGCAGCGGGCGCGACGAGTCCGACCACGCGTTGTTGCCCACATAGCTGAAACCGAACATGCGCATGCCGCGCGCCGCCCACAGGTCCAGCAGGTTCAGGTCGTTGCCCAGCGGGTAGGCGTTGAGCATGCTGATGAAGATTGCGAACTTGCCTTCGCCATGCAGGCGCCGGAAGTCATCCGGGGTGTAGGCGATGGCGACCTGATTGGGGTAGTCGCGCACCATGCCGCTGATGATCTTGTAGCGCACTTCCTGTTCGTTGCGCGCGGCCTCGACAAAACCGTCGGTGGGCTTGTGCGGCGCATTGGGGCCGTTCCAGATCTCCGGCCAGCCAAAAATCGTCAGGGCCGCACCGGACAAGCGTCCGCGTGCTGCCTTGGCCAGGTCGAACTGGCCTTCACCGTCCTTGTCGGCCTCGTTGCCGGCGGTGCCGAAATCCACGGGCACGGTGATATGGCTGTCGAACGACAGCAACCGGTCCTGCATTTCATTGGCCTGCTTGATCACCGCCAGCGGGTAACCGGCGTTGCCCTTGAACCAGTGATCCCAGACCAGGAAACCGGCTCCGGCACCGATGGCCAGTGCCAGCGGCAAGCCGATATACAGCGCCTTTTTCGAACGTGGTTTTGTCATTGCCATCTCAGTCAGTTGAGGCCTTCGCTATCAGGGAAGAACGAGTGATGGGCGGGGAAATTTAGGCGGGCAGGGCGCGCCGGTAAATTTCCCCGGCGTGCAAACGTTCTAGCTCTGATAAAGCCGTTTCCTAAGGTAGACAATGACCATCTCTCGACGTGGGTTCATCGCAGGCCTGGCACTGACAGGTGCCGCTGTGCCGGCAGCCTTCTATGCCCATCGCGAGTTGACGCGCGAAGAAGAATTCCCCATCACCCCCGGCGAAGCCACGGTGGACCTGGCCGACACCGCCGGCCAGCACCTGGCGAACACGCTGCGTGGGGTCTGGGACCTGCGCCTGGAAGGTCGCGACGCCGGCCTCAAGGGCCTGCCATCGCAAGGCTTGGCGCTGCTGCTCGATATCGCGCCCCGTGGGCGTGGCCTGCGCGGCTACCTGGACACCGCCGCCAACCTGCGCGCCGAAGGCGAACCGCGTTACCGCGTGCTCGGTGATCTGCTGACCGGGGAGAGCGCCGTGCTCTACTGGCGCCTGATCGACCGAGATTCGGCCGATGGCACGCCGGCCTATGAATTCAAGATGACCCTCGATCAGGTCTGGGCGGATTTTGCCAACGCCGGCAGCAGCACCCTCAGCGGGCAGATCCTCGACCTGGATAGGCCACTTGCATTGGTTGAGCGCGATAATCGCTTCATCGCCCACAAGCAGTGGTTCCCCGAAGCCCGCCAGCGCATCGGCCTCAACCCGACCCTGCTGGCCTGGCTGATTTCCCCCGAGCACCGCCTGTTTCACCAGCTGTGGCACGCCACCCGTGACCAGTGGCACAAACTCTCCGAAGAAAAACGCGACGCCCTGCGTGGTATTGGCTGGCAACCCGGCCCACGCGGCCAGGAACGCGATGCCCGGGGTAAACGCAAGGACCGTAACGGCTCGGGTATCGACTTCTTCTTCATGCACCGCCACATGCTCGGCACCGCGCGCTCCATGCAGGATCTGCCCTCGTGGCCGCAATTCCCCGAGCCGCAACCGGCCCTGGAACGCGATCGCCTGGGCTTTCTGCGTTACTTCAACAACTACGATGGCTTCGCGTTGCCGCCCACCTGGATGGCACCCGATGACAGCGAGTACACACAGTGGGTCAGTGACATCAAGGCTGCCGAGACTTACCACAGCAACTTCCAGGTGTGGGAGTCCCAATACCGCGACCCGCGCTACCTGGCCAAATTCACCCTGGGGCAGTTGGGCTCCGAGATGGAACTGGGCCTGCACGACTGGCTGCACATGCGCTGGGCCTCGGTGCCGCGCGACCCTTCCAACGGCGCACCGGTGCCCACGGCCCGCGACCCGGCGGACTTCGCCCCACGCTGGTACGCGGCGGAAAACGACTTCCTTGGCGACCCGTTTTCCTCCCACGTCAACCCGGTGTTCTGGCACTTCCACGGCTGGATCGACGACCGCATCGAAGACTGGTTTCGCGCCCATGAGCGCTTCAATCCGGGTGAAGTCCAGCGCATGCAGGTCAACGGCGTCGCCTGGTTCGCGCCGGGGCGCTGGGTGGAGGTAGGCGACCCCTGGCTCGGCCCGGACACCCATGGCTGCAGCACCACGCCGGGCTTGCAGGTGGGCAAGTCGATGGAGATGGACCCGGAGGTCATGAAGCTGGCGCTGCGCATTACCTTCGGCGAAGACGAAGGTATGTTGCAGGGACTGTTCAAGCGCGTACCGAAACGGCCTTGGTATGCGCGGCACCTGAAGTTGAAAACCTCCTGATTTTGAAACCGGGCGCGTGTTATGGCGAGTGGGACTTGCTGTGGTGAGCGGGCTTGCCCCGCGCCGGGGCGCGAAGCGGCCCCAATACAGCTACCGCGTTCTTTCAGGTAAAACGAGGCGGCCGAACTAGGGCCGCTTCGCGCCCCGGCGCGGGGCAAGCCCGCTCACCACAATAAGCCCACTCACCACAATAAGCCCACTCACCAAAGGAATACGGCGTCCCGCAATTGCGATTGAACCAACCCAGATCCTCCTTGTCCCCGCTTCCCATGTCACCCCCCGCCTGTCAAATCCCTTAATTTTCCAAGCCTGCCGGAAGCCTCTCCAGGCCCCCGGCTGCGCCCGCTATTTTTTTGGATGCGGGGCGCCCAGCACCCGATCCAAGCGGCGGCTGAAAACGGACTTTCTTCTCAACCGTGACTTACCAGGCAGGTTACCCCATGCAGTTCAGCGAATTATTGGCAGCGATTTCCACCCATGCGATCCGTCTGCAACTGGAAGAAGGCGACCTGATCATCCTCGGTGACGATGAGGCACTGGAGGACGCGCTGTGGGATCAATTGATCGCCCACAAACCCCGGCTGCTGGCGTTGGTTGCCGAGCATGGTGGTGACTGGCTGAGCCCGGCCTATCGCATCACGCCGGACATGCTGGCGCTGGTCAGCCTCGACCAGGCGGCCATCGACCGTATCGTCGCCGCCATCCCTGGGGGCGCGGCGAATGTGCAAGACATTTACCCGCTGGCGCCGTTGCAGGAAGGCATGCTTTACCACCACCTGTCAGCGGAGCAGGGCGACCCCTACGTGCTGCACGCGCAGTTTGAGTTTGACAGCCGCGCACGTTTGCACGCGTTTGCCGAAGCCTTGCAATGGGTGATCGACCGCCACGATATCCTGCGCACCTCGATGGTCTGGGAGTGCCTCGACGAGCCGCTGCAGGTGGTGTGGCGCAAGGCGGACCTGGTGTGCGAAGCCGTGGAGGTCGATGCCCGCAACTACCGCATGGACCTGGGCCAGGCGCCGCTGCTGCGCCTGGTGTTTGCCGAGGACGCACTCACTGGGCGTGTGGCGGCGACCCTGCTGTTTCACCACACCATCCTCGACCACACCGCCCTGGATGTGGTGCGCCATGAAATCCAACTGTACCTGGCCGGCGAGCAGGCCCTGGCGGGAGAGCCGGTGCCGTTTCGCAGCTATATCGCCCAGGTGCGCCACGGCGTCAGCGAACAGGCCCATGAGGCCTTTTTCCGCGAGATGCTGGCAGACATCGATGAGCCGACGTTGCCTTTCGGGTTGCAGGACGTACAGGGTGACGGGCTGGGCATTGACGAGGCACGTGTCGCCGTCGACAGCACGCTGAGCCACCGCCTACGCATCCTGGCGCGGCCCCTTGGCGTCAGCGTGGCAAGCATGATGCACCTGGCGCTGGCCCGCGTGCTGAGTGTGGTTTCCGGCCGTGATGCCGTGGTGTTCGGTACCGTGATGCTCGGCCGCATGGGGGCGGGCGAGGGCGGTGAACGGGCCTTGGGCATGTTCATCAACACCTTGCCCTTACGCGTGGACGTAGGCGAGCAGGGCGTGCGAGCCGGGGTCAAGGCCACCCACGAGCGCCTGACCACCTTGCTCAACCACGAACATGCGTCCCTGGCGCTAGCCCAGCGTTGCAGTGGTGTCGCCGCGCCGACGCCGCTGTTCAGCGCCATGCTCAACTACCGCCACAGCGCCGCCACGGACATGGCCGAGGTGATCGAGGTGGCCGAGGGCATTCGCGTGCTCGGCGCCGAGGAGCGCACCAACTATCCGCTGACGGTCAACGTCGATGACCTGGGTGAAGATTTCGCCCTGACGGTGATGGTCGACGCGTCCATCGGTGCCGCCCGTGTCGCCACCTACCTGCACACCGCCCTGGAAAGCCTGGCCAATGCCCTGGAACAACGACCGGATATGCCGCTCAGCGGCCTGAACATCCTGCCCGACGCCGAACGCCACACCCTGTTGCACCGCCTCAATGAAACCCCCGCGCACTACGCCGACACGGCCCTGATCCATCAACACGTCGAAACCCACGCCGCCGCCCAGCCCGACGCCATTGCTTTGCGCTTCGACAACCAGCGCGTGAGCTACCGTCAACTCAACGAGCGCGCCAACCAGGTCGCCCACCGCCTGCTGGCCCAGGGCATCCGTCCCGATGACCGCGTGGCCATCTGCGTGGAACGTGGCCCGGAGATGATCATCGGCCTGCTCGGCATCCTCAAGGCCGGCGCCGGCTACGTGCCGATCGACCCGGCCTACCCGCTGGAGCGCATTGCCTACACCCTGGCCGACAGCGAACCCGTGGCCGTGCTGGTGCAGGCCAATACCCGCCACCTGGTCGGCGACCTGCCGCAGGTCGACCTCAACGGCTTGCGCGGCGAATCCCTCGTCAATCCTCGGGTCAGCCTCAGCCCGGCTCACCTGGCCTACGTGATCTACACCTCTGGCTCCACCGGCCAGCCCAAGGGTGTGATGATCGAACACCGCCAGGTCGCGCGCTTGTTCACGGCGACCGAGCACTGGTTCGGCTTCAACCGCAACGACGTCTGGGCGCTGTTCCATTCTTTCGCTTTCGACTTTTCGGTGTGGGAAATCTGGGGCGCGTTGATGCATGGCGGCCAGTTGCTGATCGTGCCGCAACTGGTCAGTCGCTCGCCGGACGAGTGCTACACGCTGCTCTGCGAAGCGGGCGTGAGCATCCTCAACCAGACGCCCAGCGCGTTCCGCCAATTGATCGCTGCACAAGGCCAGAACCCGCAGTCCCATTCCCTGCGCCAGGTGATCTTCGGCGGCGAGGCGCTGGAGCCGGGCATGCTCAAGCCGTGGTACGCCCGGGCGATCAACGCCGGGACGCAATTGGTGAACATGTACGGCATCACCGAAACCACCGTGCACGTGACCTACCGCGCGCTGGAAGCGGCGGATGCGCAGTTGGTCGGTGTCAGCCCGATTGGCGTGCGCATTCCCGATTTGCAGCTGTATGTGCTCGACGCACGCCGCGAGCCCTTGCCGCTGGGTGTGGTCGGCGAGTTGTACGTGGGCGGCGCTGGTGTGGCGCGAGGTTACCTCAACCGTGACGCGCTGACCGCCGAGCGCTTCCTGCCCGACCCGGCCACCGGCCTGCGCATGTACAAGACCGGTGACCTCGGCCGCCTGCGGGCCGATGGCAGCGTCGAATACCTGGGCCGCAACGATGATCAGGTGAAGATTCGCGGTTTCCGCATCGAGCTGGGCGAGATCGAAGCGCGGCTGGCCAGCGCCGAGGGCGTGCGGGACGCCGTGGTGATCGCCCGTGAAGACGAACCGGGCGACAAGCGCCTGGTGGCCTACGTGATTGCCGACGGCGCGCTGCGTGCCGCCGACCTGCGCGACCACCTGCTGCTGAGCCTGGCCGAACACATGGTGCCCAGCGCCTTCGTACTGCTGGAAAAATTGCCGCTGACCACCAACGGCAAGCTTGACCGCAAGGCACTGCCCGCACCGAACGCCGCAGCGCTGGCCCGCCGAAGCTACGAAGCCCCCCAAGGCGCGGTGGAAACCGCCATCGCCACGATCTGGCAAGACCTGCTCAAGCTCGACCACGTGGGGCGTGACGACAACTTCTTCGAACTGGGCGGCCATTCCCTGTTGGCGGTCAAGCTGATCGAGCGCATGCGCCAGGTCGACCTCAGCGCCGACGTGCGCGTGCTGTTCGGCCAGCCAACCCTGGCGGCGCTGGCTGCGGCGGTGGGAGGGCAACAGGAAGTGCAGGTGCCGGCCAACCTGATAACCCACGCCACCACGCACATCACCCCGGACATGATTCCCCTGGTGGAACTGGACCAGGCGGCCCTCGACCACATCATCCAGCGTGTGCCCGGCGGCATCAGCAACGTGCAGGACATCTACGGCCTGGCGCCGTTGCAAGCCGGCATTCTTTACCATCACCTGGCAACCACCGAGGGCGACCCCTACGTGTTGCAGGTGCAGTTCAGCTTTAACGACCAGGCGGCGGTGGACGCGTTTATCCAGGCGCTGCACAGCGTGATCGAACGCAATGACATCCTGCGCACCGCGATCCTCTGGGAAGGCCTCAACGAACCGGTGCAGGTGGTGTTGCGCCAGGCTGCGCTGGCTGTCGAGCGTATCGATGAGCCCTTCGCGCGCCTGCAGCAACGCTTCGACCCCCGCCACTTTCGCCTCGACCTGACCCGTGCCTCACTGCTGCGTTTTGCCTACACCGAGGAACAGGGGCGTTTCGTCGGCATTCTGCTGCTGCACCATATCCTGCTGGACCACACGGCCTTGCAGGTGCTGGTGCAAGAGATGAGCGCGAGCCTGTCCGGCAACAGCGCGCAACTGCCCGCCGCCGTGCAATACCGCAACTATGTAGCCCAGGCGCGGCTTGGCGTCAGCCAGGCGCAGCACGAAGCGTTCTTCAGCGAGATGCTCGGCGATATCGACGAACCGACCCTGGCCTTCGGTTTGCAGGACGTGAATGGCGACGGCAGCGGCATCCTTGAAGCTCACCTGCCCCTGGAACCGGCACTGAGCCTGGGCCTGCGCGAACAGGCGCGGCAGCTTGGCGTGAGTACCGCGAGCCTGGTGCACCTGGCCTGGGCGCAGGTGCTGGGGCAGGTGTCCGGCCAGCAGGCGGTGGTTTTCGGCACCGTGTTGCTGGGGCGCATGCAGGGCGGCGAGGGCGCCGACCGGGCGCTGGGGATGTTTATCAACACCTTGCCGCTGCGCGTCAGCCTCGGCTCCGTCGGCGTACAGGCCGGCGTGCGCGCCACCCATGCGCGCCTGGCGCAGTTGCTCGGGCATGAGCACGCCTCGTTGTCCCTGGCCCAGCGATGCAGCGGCGTGCCGGGTTCGCTGCCGTTGTTCAGCACCTTGCTCAACTATCGCCACAGTGCACCGGGGGAGGCGCCGGGGGACAGCCCATTCGCCGCCTCCGGCATCCAGATTCTCAGTTCCGAAGAGCGCAGCAATTACCCGCTGGTGATCAACGTCGATGATCTGGGCACAGGCTTTGCCCTGACCGTGCAAGGCGTGGCGAGCCTGGATGTGCAGCGCGTCGGCGACTACATGCTCACCGCGTTGCGCCACCTGGTGACCGCATTGCAGCAGGCGCCCACCACACCCTTGCAGGCTGTCTCGATCCTGCCGGCCGCCGAGCGCCACCAGTTGCTGGTGGACTTCAACGCCACCGCCCGTGAATACCCGTCGCAGCTCACCGTACACCAGCTATTCGAAGCCCAGGCGCTGGCTCGTCCGGAAGCCGTGGCGGCGGTGCATGGCCAGTTGTCCTTGAGTTACCGCGACCTCAACCGTCGCGCCAACCGCCTGGCCCATCACTTGCTCAACCAGGGCGTGCAACCGGGCGAAAGCGTGGCGATCGCACTGCCGCGTTCCCTCGATCTGCTGATCTGCCAGCTGGCGATCCTCAAGTGCGGCGCGGTGTATGTGCCGCTGGACGTCAACGCGCCGGTCGAGCGCCAGGCGTTTATCGTGCAGGACAGCGGTGCGCACCGGGTGCTCAACAACCTGGCGGACCTGAACCTGGACGCCCAGTCGCCGCGTAACCCTGAACTGCGGCAGTCTGCCGAAAGCGTCGCCTACATCCTCTACACCTCCGGCTCCACCGGGGCGCCCAAGGGGGTGCAAGTGCCGCACCGTGCTATCTCGCGCCTGGTGCTCAATAACGGTTATGCCGAGTTCAACGCGCACGACCGTGTGGCCTTCGCCTCCAACCCGGCGTTCGACGCCAGCACCCTCGATGTGTGGGCGCCGTTGCTCAATGGCGGTTGTGTGGTGGTGGTCGAGCACGCGGTGCTGTTGTCCCAGGCAGCGTTCGCGGCGTTGTTGCAGGAGCAATCCGTCAGCGTGCTGTGGATGACTGCCGGGCTCTTCCACCAGTACGCCGACGCGCTGATGCCGGTGTTCCGCCAATTGCGCTACCTGATCGTCGGTGGTGACGTGCTCGACCCGCAGGTGATCGGCCGCGTACTTGAACACGGCAAACCCCAACACCTGCTCAACGGCTACGGGCCCACCGAAGCCACCACGTTTTCCACCACCTTTGAGATCACCCAGGTCGGTGAGGGCGGCATTCCCATCGGCCGGCCGATCGCCAATGCCCAGGCCTACGTGCTGGACGCGCGCCAGCAACCGGTGCCGTTGGGTGTGGTCGGCGAGCTGTACATCGGTGGTGCGGGCGTGGCCCAGGGCTATTTGAACCAGCCACAACTGACCGCCGAGAAATTCATCCCCAACCCGTTCGGCGACGGCGTGCTGTACCGCACCGGTGACCTGGCCTGCTGGCAGGTCGACGGCACCTTGCTGTACCAGGGGCGCAATGACCTGCAGGTGAAGATCCGTGGTTTCCGTATCGAACCGGGCGAGATCGAAACCTGCCTGGCCAGCTTCCCGGGTGTGAAAGACGCCGTGGTGCTGGCCCGTGAAGACGAACCTGGCGACAAGCGTCTGGTGGCTTACTACACCGCCCGTGAGCCGTTGGACATCGAAACACTGCGCGCCCACCTGCAAGGCCAACTGCCGGATTACATGGTGCCGTCGGCCTACGTGTGGCTGGCGCTGTTACCGCTCACCGCCAATGGCAAGCTCGACCGCAAAGGCCTGCCGGTGCCCGACCAGAGCGCGCTGCTCAGCCGTGGTTTCGAAGCGCCGGAAGGCGAAGTGGAAACCCAGCTGGCGCAGATCTGGCAGGACGTGCTCAAGCTTGACCGCGTTGGCCGTCACGATCACTTCTTTGAGTTGGGCGGGCACTCGTTGCTGGCAGTCAGCCTGATCGAGCGCATGCGCCAGGTCGGCCTGAGCTGCGACGTGCGTGTGTTGTTCAGCCAGCCAAGCCTGGCGGCGCTGGCCGCCGCCGTGGGCAGTGGCCGGGAAGTCGTGGTGCCGGCCAATGGCATTCCCACGGGGTGCACGCACATCACGCCGTCGATGCTAACCCTGGTGCAGCTCGACCCGGTGGCCATCGAACGAATCGTCGCGAACGTGCCGGGCGGTGCGGCGAACGTGCAGGACATTTATCCGCTGGCGCCGTTGCAGGAAGGCATTCTTTATCACCACATCAGTGCCGAACAGGGTGATCCGTACCTGCTGCAATCACGCATGGCGTTCGACAGCCTGGAGCGGCTGCGCGCGTTTATGGGCGCGCTGCAACAGGTGGTCGCTCGCCACGACATCCTGCGTACCGCTGTCGTCTGGGAAGGCCTGGACAGCCCGGTGCAAGTGGTGTGGCGCGAGGCGCAGCTGGTCGTTCAAGAGGTCGATCTGGACCCGGCGGACGGCGGCATCATCGAGCAGCTGCATGCGCGCTTCGATGCGCGTCATTACCGCCTGGACATCACCCAGGCGCCGTTGCTGCGCATGGTGTATGCCCAAGACCCGCAGCACGATCGAATCGCCGCGATCCTGCTGTTCCACCACCTGGCGCTGGACCACACCGCCATGGCCGTGGTGGGCCAGGAGATGCGCGCGTTCATGTTCGACCAGGCCCAGGGCTTGCCTGCAGCGGCGCCGTTTCGCAACTACGTGGCCCAGGCGCGCCTGGGTGTCAGCGTGGCGGAGCACGAGGCTTTCTTCCGCGACATGCTCGCGGATGTGGATGAGCCGACCTTGCCGTTCGGTGTGCAGGACGTGCAGGGCGATGGGCGCGATATCGAAGAGGCCGAACAGCCGGTTGACCCGGCGCTCGCTCAGCGGGTGCGCGAACAGGCGCGGCAGTTGGGCGTGAGCGCGGCCAGCCTGATGCACCTGGCGTGGGCGCAGGTGTTGGGGCTGGTGTCAGGGCGTGATGATGTGGTGTTCGGCACCGTGTTGATGGGCCGCCTGCAGGCCGGTGACGGTGCGGACCGCGCGCTGGGCATGTTCATCAACACCCTGCCACTGCGGGTCGACGTGGCGGCGACTGCTAGCGTGGCGGTCAAGGCTACCCACGGGCGCTTGAGCGCCTTGCTCGGCCATGAACACGCGTCCCTGGCGCTGGCCCAGCGTTGCAGCGGCGTGGCGAGCACATCGCCGCTGTTCAGTGCGTTGCTCAACTACCGCCACAGCGACCCCGACGAAATGGCCCGCGATGGCCATGGCATCTGGGAAGGCGTGCAATTGCTCGGTGGTGAGGAACGCAGCAACTACCCCTTGACCCTGAGCGTAGACGATTTGGGTGAGGGCTTCGGCCTGACCGTGTTGGCGCTGCCGCAGATCGGCGCCCAGCGGCTGTGTGCCTACATGCATAACGCCATCGAACAGTTGGTCGAGACTCTGGAAAGCGCACCCAAGACCCCACTCAGTCAATTGCCGATCCTGCCGGCAGCGGAGCGCGAAACCTTACTGCGCGAGTTCAATGCCACCGCCAGCGATTTCCCCAAGGGCCAAACGGTGCATGGTGCTTTCGAGATCCAGGCCGAGCGCCAACCTCACGCCATTGCCGTGGTGCAAGACGGCGAATCGCTGACCTACCAACAGCTCAACACACGTGCCAACCAGTTGGCCCATCATCTGCTGCAACAGGGCGTACAGCCCGACGACCGTGTCGCCCTGTGCTGCCGTCGCGGCCCGCAGATGCTGGTGGGCTTGCTCGGCATCCTCAAGGCCGGTGCCGGTTATGTGCCCATCGACCCCGCGTATCCCGCCGAGCGTATTGCCTACCTGCTGCACGACAGCGCACCCGTGGCGGTGTTGGCCGAAGCCAGCACCCGCGAGCTGCTGGACACCGTCGCCACTGTGGATCTGCATGACCCGAGCCTGCAACAGCGCGCCGTCAGCAACCCGCAGCTCAGCGCCCTGACTCCGGCGCACCTGGCCTACGTGATCTACACCTCCGGCTCCACCGGCCAGCCCAAAGGTGTGATGGTGGAGCACCGCACCGTGGAAAACCTGGTGCACTGGCACTGCGAGGCGTTTGGACTGGATGCCACGGGGCACACCAGCAGCGTCGCCGGTTTCGGTTTTGATGCGATGGCCTGGGAGGTCTGGCCGGCGCTGTGCGTCGGCGCCACCCTGCACCTGCCGCCTGCCAGCGTCGGTAATGAAAACATTGATGAATTGCTCGCCTGGTGGCTGGCGCAACCGCTGGACGTCAGCTTTCTGCCAACGCCGGTGGCCGAGTACGCCTTCAGCCAGCACCTGCAACACCCCACCTTGCGCATCCTGCTGATCGGCGGCGACCGCCTGCGCCAGTTCACCCAGGAGCGGCGCTTTGCGGTGATCAACAACTACGGCCCCACCGAAGCTACGGTGGTTGCCACCTCCGGCCGCGTGCGCGCCGGGCAGGTGCTGCATATCGGCCGGCCGATCGCCAATGCCAGCCTCTACCTGCTGGACGCGCACTTGCGTCCGGTGCCGGTGGGGGTGGTAGGCGAGTTGTATGTGGGCGGCAGCGGTGTAGCGCGCGGTTACCTGAACCGGCCGGACCTGAGCGCCGAACGCTTCCTGCAAGACCCGTTCAACCAGGGCCGCATGTACCGCACCGGCGACCTGGCGCGCTGGTTGCCGGATGGCAATATCGAGTACCTGGGGCGTAACGATGACCAGGTGAAAGTGCGTGGCGTGCGGGTGGAGCTGGGTGAAATCGAAAGCCGCCTGGCCGCACTGGACGGGGTCGGCGAAGCGGTGGTGCTGGTGCGCGAAGGGCGCTTGATTGCCTGGTTCACCGAACAGCAACCGTTGGACATCGACAGCCTGCGCGCGCAACTGCAAGCCCAGTTGCCGGCTGCCCTGGTGCCGGTCGCCTATGTGAAGCTGCATGCATTGCCCCTGACTGCCAATGGCAAGCTCGACCGCAAGGCCCTGCCGGAACCGGATCAGGCGGCGTTGCTGACTCGGGAGTACGCAGCACCTCAAGGCGAGGTTGAGAGCACCCTGGCGCGTATTTGGGCCGAGGTTTTGCAAGTGGAGCAGGTCGGGCGCCATGACCATTTCTTTGAGCTGGGTGGCCATTCGTTGCTCGCCGTGAGCCTGATCGAACGCATGCGCCAGGTCGGCCTGAGTGCCGATGTGCGCGTGCTGTTCAGCCAGCCGACCCTGGCGGCGCTCGCGGCTGCCGTGGGCAGTGGGCGCGATGTGTTGGTGCCGGACAATCGTATTCCGGCGGGTTGCCAACGTATTACCCCGGATCTTTTGTCCCTGGTGGAACTCGACCAATCGACCATCGACCACGTCGTCGCCCAGGTGCCCGGTGGCGCGGCCAATGTGCAGGACATCTACCCGTTGGCGCCGTTGCAGGAAGGTATTCTCTACCACCACATCAGCGCAGGGCAGGGCGATCCTTACCTGCTGCAATCGCACCTGGCGTTCGACAGCCTCGACCGCTTGAATGCCTTCGTCCAGGCGCTGCAACAGGTGATCGACCGTCACGACATCCTGCGCACCGCCGTGGTCTGGGAAGGCCTGGCCCAGCCGCTGCAAGTGGTGTGGCGCAAGGCCCGCTTGCAAGTGCAGGCGGACGTGATCGACCAGTTGCACCAGCGCTTCGACCCGCGCCAGTACCGTGTGCCGATGAATCAGGCGCCGCTGATACGCCTGGTGTACGCGCCGGACCCGGCCAACCAGCGCGTGGTCGCGATCCTGCTGTTCCACCACATTGCCCTCGACCACACCGCCCTCGACGGCGTACGTCACGAAATGCAGGCCAGCCTGCTCGGGCTGCCACAGCCCACGGGTGATGCCACGCCGTACCGCAACTACGTGGCCCAAGCGCGGCTGGGCGTCAGCGAACAGGCGCATGAAGCCTTCTTCCGGGGGATGCTCGGCGACATCAGCGAGCCGACCCTGCCGTTTGGCCTGCAGGATGTGCGCGGCGACGGCAATGCCATCGAGGAGGTCCAGCTCAGCCTGGCGCCGGCGCTCAACCAACGCCTGCGGGCCCAGGCGCGTTTACTCGGCGTGAGTGCCGCCAGCCTGTTCCACCTGGCCTGGGCGCGGGTGCTCGCCAGCACGTCCGGCCAGGAACACGTGGTGTTCGGCACCGTGCTGTTGGGGCGCATGCAAGGCGGCAAAGGCAGTGACCGCGCCCTCGGCATGTTCATCAACACCTTGCCGTTGCGCGTGGACATCGATGGCAGCGGCGTGCGCATGGCGGTCAAGCAGACTCATGCGCGGTTGACCGCCTTGCTCGGTCACGAGCATGCGTCCCTGGCGCTGGCCCAGCGTTGCAGCGGTGTGGCCGCGCCACAGCCGTTGTTCAGCGCCATGCTCAACTACCGCCACAGTGACAGCCAGCAGGCGCCGGTCTCCCGGGCCTGGGAGGGCATCCACACCCTGGCCAGCGAGGAACGCACCAACTACCCGTTGACCTTGAACGTGGACGATCAGGGCGACGGTTTCCGCCTCACCGCCATGACCTCCAAGTCGATTGGCGCGCAACGTCTCTGCGGTTATCTGCAGGTGACCTTGCAAGGGTTGGTCGAGGCGCTGGAGCAGGCGCCGCAGTTGGCCGTCAACCGCCTGCCGGTGCTGGAGGCGCAGGAACGTCAGCAACTGCTGTCGGGTTTCAACGCCACCGAGGTGGCCTATGACCTCGACCAGACCTTGCACGGTCTGTTTGAGGCGCAGGTGACGCGCACACCGGACGCCATCGCCGTCAAGGCCGGTGAGCTGGCATTGACCTACGCCGAACTGAATGCGCAAGCCAATCAGCTGGCGCATCACCTGATCGAAATGGGCGTTCAAGCCGATTCGCGAGTCGCGATCTGCGTGGAGCGCGGCCTGGACATGGTGGTCGGCCTGTACGCGATCCTCAAGGCCGGTGCGGCCTATGTGCCGCTGGACCCGGCGTATCCGCTGGAACGTATCGCCTACATGCTGGAAGACAGCGCGCCTGTTGCGGTGCTGGCCCAAGGCGCTACGCGTGGTTTGCTGGGCGACGCGCCGGTGATCGATCTGGACCGCCCGACCTGGCAACACCACGCCATCGACAATCCCCGCGCACAGGCCCTCAGCGCCTACGTGATCTACACCTCTGGCTCCACCGGCCAGCCCAAGGGCGTGATCAACGACCATCCCGGCGTGGTCAACCGCTTGTTGTGGATGCAGGACGCCTACGCCCTCAAGGCCCACGACCGGGTGTTGCAGAAAACCCCGTTCAGCTTCGACGTGTCGGTGTGGGAGTTCTTCTGGCCGCTGTTCACGGGTGCCTGCCTGGTCATGGCGCGTCCTGGCGGGCATAAAGACCCGGCCTATCTGTGCGAGGTGATCGCCGCTGAACAGATCACCACGTTGCATTTTGTACCGTCGATGCTCGACGTATTCCTGGCCCACGGCGATGTCAGCCACGCGGCCGGCCTGCAACGGGTGATGTGCAGCGGCGAAGCGTTGCCGGGCAGTCTTGTGAGGCGCTTCAAGCAGCAGTTGCCGGGGATCGGCCTGTACAACCTGTACGGTCCGACCGAGGCGGCGGTGGACGTGACCGCCTGGAACTGCGCGCGCCCGGACGTGCCGGACAACACGCCGATTGGCAAACCCATCGCCAACACCCGCATGTACGTGTTGGATGGGCACATGCAGCCGGTGCCCCTGGGCGTGGTGGGCGAGTTGTTCATCGGCGGCGTGCAGGTGGCGCGGGGCTACCTCAATCGTCCCGAGTTGACCGCCGAACGTTTCCTCAAGGACCCGTTCACTGATGGGCGCCTGTATCGCACCGGCGACCTTGGGCGTTACCTGCCCGACGGCAATATCGAGTACCTGGGCCGCAACGACGACCAGGTGAAGATCCGTGGCCTGCGTATCGAGCTGGGCGAGATCCAGGCGCGACTGCTGGAACATCCGCAGGTCAACGAAGCCGCGGTGGTGGCCCGCGACGATCGGCTCGTCGCCTACTACACCGGCGTCCGGGCCACCGAGCTGCGCGAGCACCTGTTGCAGCACCTGCCGGACTTCATGGTGCCCGCCCTGTTCGTGCACTTGGACGCGCTGCCCTTGAGCCCCAACGGTAAGCTCGACCGCAAGGCACTGCCGGCGCCGGGCAGCGAGGCGCTGACCGTGCGCGAGTACGAAGCCCCGGTGGGCGACACCGAAATCCTGCTGGCGCAGCTATGGGCCGAACTGCTCAACGTAGAACGGGTAGGGCGCCAGGACAATTTCTTTGAACTGGGCGGGCACTCGCTGCTCGCCGTGAGCTTGATCGGGCGCTTGCGCCAGGAAGGCATGGAAGCCGATGTGCGCGCGTTGTTTGAACAGCCGACCCTGGCCGGCTACGCCGCAATGACTGAACGAATGGAGATCGTCCTGTGAGCATTCTTGAACTGCTGGCGACGCTGAAAACCAAGGACGTGCAGCTCACGCTGAAGGGTGAGCAGTTGTCGGTGCAAGGCAACAAACACGCGCTGAGCGACCCGTTGATCCTCGCCGCCTTGCGCGAGCACAAGCCGGCGTTGATCGAACTGATCAAGGCCGGTGAATATTCGGCCGCCAACGAAGTGCCGGCCAATGGCATCCCGGCCGGTGCGCAACACATCACCCCGGCCATGCTGACCCTGTCTGATCTGAGCCAGGAGGAAATCGACCGCATCGTCGCCACGGTCGACGGCGGCGTGGCGAATATCCAGGACATCTACCCGCTGGCGCCGCTGCAGGAAGGCATCCTGTTTCACCACGTCAGCACCGAGCAGGGCGACCCCTATGTGATGCAGTCGCAGTTCGCCTTCGACAGTATCGAGCGTTTCGACGCGTTTGCCCTGGCCCTGCAAGGGGTGATGGACCGCCACGACATCCTGCGCACCGGCGTGGTCTGGGAGGGGTTGCGGCAGCCGTCGCAAGTGGTGTGGCGCACGGCGCGCCTGCTGGTGCAGGCCCTTGCGCTGGACCCGGCCGACGGCGATATCGCTGCCCAGTTGCACGCACGTTTCGACGCTCGCCAGTACCGCCTGGACGTGACCCAGGCGCCGCTGCTGCGTCTGGCCTGGGCCAGGGACTCGGCGCAGGGGCGCATTGTCGCCATGCTGCTGTTCCATCACATGGCCCTGGACCACAGTGCCCTGGAAGTGGTGCGCCATGAAATGCAGGCGTTCCTGCAAGGCCACGCCGGGCAACTGGGTCACGCCGTGCCGTTTCGCAACTATGTTGCGCAGGCGCGGCTGGGTGTCAGCGAGCAGCAACACGAGGCGTTTTTCCAGCAGATGCTCGGCGATGTGGTCGAGCCGACCTTGCCCTTCGGCTTGCAGGATGTGCAGGGCGATGGCCGTGACATCAATGAACTGGATTGGCCGCTGTCGGACGCACTCAACCAGCGCCTGCGCGCCCAGGCTCGAGCGCTGGGCGTCAGCGTTGCCAGCCTGTTCCACCTGGGCTGGGCCCAGGTACTGAGCGTGCTGGCCGGCAAATCCCAAGTAGTGTTCGGCACCGTGCTGATGGGCCGCCTGCAAGGCGGGCATGCCACGGACCGCGCCTTGGGAATCTTCATCAACACCTTGCCGTTTCGCGTGGACGTGGCTGGCGACGACCTGCGCAGCGCGGTCAAGGCCACCCACACGCGACTCACCGCGCTACTGCGCCACGAACACGCACCCCTGGCGTTGGCGCAAAGGTGCAGCGGGGTGGTGGCGCCGACGCCGTTGTTCAGCGCGTTGCTCAACTATCGCCACAGCGGCACAGGTACTAGCAGCGAAGCCGTGGCGGCGTGGCAGGGCATCGAGACATTGCGTTCGGATGAGCGCACCAACTACCCGCTGACCCTGAGTGTCGATGACCTGGGCGAATGGTTTATCCTGCGTCTGCTCGCCACCCACCAGGTCGATCCGCAGCGCGTCTGCGCCTACCTGCAAACCGCGCTGGAAAACCTGCTGGCCGGCTTGGAGCAAGCGCCCGACACCGCGCTTAACCAACTGTCGGTGGTGCCTGCGGACGAACAACAGTTGCTGTTGGAGCACTTTAACGCGACCCAGGCGGTTTTCCCCCAAGGCACCACCCTGCACGGGCGCATCGAGGCCCAGGCCGCGCTCACGCCCGACGCCGTTGCCGCCGTGTATCAGGGCCGCCAGCTCACCTATGCCGAGCTCAACCAGCAAGCCAACTTGCTGGCCCATCACTTGCTGGCGCTGGGGGTCAAGCCCGACGACCGCGTCGCTGTCGTCGCCCGCCGTGGCCTGGACACCCTGGCCGGCCTGTTAGCGGTGCTCAAGGCCGGTGCGTGCTATGTGCCGGTAGACCCGTCCCACCCGGCCGAGCGCCTCAACTACCTGCTCAGCGACAGCGGCCCGGTGGCGGTGTTGACCCAGCAGGCCTTGCTGGAGCGCCTGCCGGCCCTTGAGGTGCCGGTGATCAACCTCGACCGCTACACCTGGCAGCACCATTCGGCAAGCAACCCCAAAGTGGCGGTCACGCCGTCCAACCTCGCGTATGTGATCTACACCTCTGGCTCCACCGGCCTGCCCAAAGGCGTGATGGTGGAACACCACACCGTCGCCAACCTGGTGGACTGGCATTGCAGCGCCTTTGACCTGTGTGGCGGGCGCCACACCGCCAGCGTCGCCGGGTTCGGTTTTGATGCGATGGCCTGGGAAGTCTGGCCGGCGCTGTGTGTGGGCGCGACCCTGCACCTGCCGCCGGCCCAGGACGGCACCGAGGATGTCGACGCACTGCTGGCCTGGTGGTGCGCACAGCCGTTGGACGTGTGCTTCCTGCCCACCCCGGTGGCCGAGTACGCGTTCAGCCAGCAGATCGAGCACCCGACGCTGCGCACCCTGTTGATCGGCGGTGATCGCCTGCGCCAGTTTGGCCGGGCGCAGCGCTTTGACCTGATCAACAACTACGGCCCCACTGAAGCCACAGTGGTCGCCACTTCAGGCAAGGTCGAGGCCGGCCAGCCGTTGCACATCGGCAAACCGGTCGCCAATGCCAGCGTGTACCTGCTGGACGAGCAGCAGCGGCCGGTGCCGCTGGGCGTGGCGGGGGAGTTGTACGTCGGCGGCAAAGGCGTGGCGCGCGGCTACCTCAATCGCCCCGAGTTGACCGCCGAACGCTTCCTGCGTGACCCGTTCAACGCCGGGCGCATGTACCGCACCGGTGACTTGGCGCGTTGGTTGCCGGACGGCAACCTCGAGTACCTGGGCCGCAATGACGACCAGGTAAAAATTCGCGGCATGCGCATCGAGCTGGGCGAAATCGAAACCCAGCTCAACCAGTTGGCAGGCATCCAGGAAGCCGTGGTGCTAGTGCGTGAAGAGCGGCTGGTGGCGTATTTCACCGAAAACCGCCAGCTCGACCCTTTGGCCGTGGGCGATATCCGCGCCCACCTGGTGGCGCACCTGCCGGACTACATGGTGCCGGTCGCCTACGTCAAATTGGACGCGCTGCCCCTGACTGCCAACGGCAAGCTCGACCGCAAGGCCCTGCCGGCGCCGGACATGGCCGCAGTGTTCACCCGCGAGTACGTGGCCCCTGAGGGTGAAATCGAAAGCGTGCTGGCGCAGATCTGGGCCGATGTGCTGCACGTGGAGCGTGTGGGGCGTCGCGACCATTTCTTCGAACTGGGCGGGCACTCGTTGCTGGCCATGCGCATGGTCTCGCAGATTCGCCAGCGCCTGGGCGTCGAGTTGCTGCTCGGCGACTTGTTTGCGAATGCCGAACTGGCCGCCGTCGCCGAGGTGCTGGCCCGGTCCGGTCGCAGCACCTTGCCGGATATCCTCCCCGCCAATCGCGATGAACAGGTGCCGCTGTCATTTGCCCAGCAGCGCCTGTGGTTCCTTGCGCTGATGGAAGGGGCCAACACCGCCTACAACATTCCGATTGGCCTGCGTCTGCGCGGGCAGCTGCATGTCGAGGCGCTGCAACGGGCCTTGGCCCGTATCGTCGCGCGCCACGAAACCCTGCGCAGCCGCTTTGCCCAGCACGGCGATGACGCCCAGGTCTTGATCATGCCCGCCGAAGAGGTGCTGCCCCTGCAAGTGCAGGACCTGCGCCGCCATCCGCAACCCCAGCAGGCGCTGGACGCGTTGATCCACGGCGAAGCCTCGGCCCCCTTCGACCTGGAGCGCGGCCCGTTGCTGCGCGGGCGCTTGGTGGTCATGGGCGATGATCACCATGTGTTGCTGCTGACCCTGCACCACATCGTCTCCGATGGCTGGTCCATGGGCGTGCTCACCCGTGAACTGATGGCGCTGTACCAGGCGTTCAGCCACGGCCAGGCGGACCCGTTGCCGCCGCTGCCGATCCAGTACGGCGACTTCGCCGTGTGGCAGCGCCTGTGGCTCAGCGGTGAAGTGCTACACCGCCAGAGCGCCTATTGGCAGCAGGCGCTGGCGGGGGCGCCGGCCTTGCTCACCTTGCCCACCGACCGGCCGCGACCGGCGCAGCAGGACTACGCCGGCAGCAGTGTCGAGGTACGCCTGGACGAGCGCCTCACCGCCGGGCTCAAGGCGCTCAGCCAACGCCACGGCACCACGCTGTACATGACCTTGATGAGCGCCTGGGCCTCGTTGCTCGCGCGGTTGTCCGGGCAGCAGGAGGTGGTGATCGGCTCACCCGTGGCCAATCGCACGCGCAGCGAAGTGGAAGGCCTGATCGGTCTGTTCGTCAACACCCTGGCCGTGCGTATCGACACCTCCGGCGAGCTGAGCACCGAGGCGCTGCTGGCGCGGGTCAAGGCGCTGGCGCTGGAAGCCCAGGCCCATCAGGACCTGCCGTTCGAGCAAGTGGTGGAAGTCACCCGCCCGCCGCGCAGCCTGGCCCACAGCCCGCTGTTCCAGACCCTGCTGACTTGGCAGGACAGCAGCGCGCCAACTTTGGCCCTGGGCGACCTGGCCCTGGAAGGCATCGTCGAGAACAGCCATTTTGCCAAGTTCGACCTGTCCCTGGACCTGGCGGAAGTGCAGGGCACCCTCATTGGCGCGTTGGAATACGCGGTGGCGCTGTTTGATGAGTCGACGGTGCAGCGTTATGTCGGCTACTTCACCCGTGTATTGCAGGCCATGGTCGATAACGACCAGGCCGTGCTGGCGCATGTACCGCTGGTGGATGAGCGCGAACGCGAGCACTTGCTGTTCGACTTCAATGCCACCGAGGTCGATTACAACCTCGACCAGACCTTGCACGGTCTGTTCGAAGGGCAGGTGGCGCGTTCGCCGCAGGCTGCCGCCGTCAAGGCGGGTGATCGGGTACTGACCTATGCCGAGCTGAATGCGCGAGCCAACCAGCTGGCGCATCACTTGATGGAAATGGGCGTTCAAGCGGATTCGCGGGTGGCGATCTGCGTCGAGCGGAGCCTGGAAATGGTCATCGGCCTGTACGCGATCCTCAAGGCCGGCGCCGCCTATGTGCCGCTGGACCCGGCGTACCCGCTGGAGCGTATCGCCTACATGCTGGAAGACAGCGCGCCTGTGGCGGTGCTGGCCCAAGGTGCCACGCGTGGGTTGCTGGGCAACGTGCCGGTGATCGACCTGGACCAGCCGACCTGGCAGCACCAACCCGTCGACAACCCCCAAGTGGCCGGGGTCAGCGCCTATGTGATCTACACCTCCGGCTCCACCGGCCAACCCAAGGGCGTGATCAACGACCATCCCGGCGTGGTCAACCGCCTGCTGTGGATGCAGGACGCCTATGGCTTGCAAGCCCATGATCGTGTCTTGCAGAAAACCCCATTCAGCTTCGACGTGTCAGTGTGGGAGTTCTTCTGGCCGCTGTTCACCGGCGCTTGCCTGGTAATGGCGCGCCCTGGCGGCCATAAAGACCCGGCGTACCTGTGCGACGTGATCGCGGCCGAGCAGATCACCACGCTGCACTTCGTGCCGTCGATGCTGGACGTGTTCCTGGCCCATGGTGACGTGAGCCAGGCGGCCGGTCTGGTGCATGTGATGTGCAGTGGTGAAGCCTTGCCGGGCAGCCTGGTGCGGCGCTTCAAGCAGCAACTGTCGGGTAGCCAATTGCACAACCTGTATGGCCCGACCGAAGCCGCCGTCGATGTGACCGCGTGGAACTGCGCCGGGCCGGTAACGCCGGACAATACGCCGATCGGCAAACCGATCGCCAACACCCGCATGTACGTGCTCGATGCACAGATGCAGCCGGTGCCGTTGGGTGTGGTCGGCGAGCTGTTCATCGGCGGCGTTCAAGTGGCACGCGGCTACCTGAACCGCCCTGAATTGACCGCCGAGCGTTTCCTCAAGGACCCGTTCACCGACGGTCGCCTGTACCGCACCGGCGACGTGGGCCGCTACTTGGCGGATGGCACGATCGAGTACCTGGGACGCAATGACGACCAGGTGAAAATCCGTGGCCTGCGCATCGAGCTCGGGGAAATCCAGTCGCGCCTCACCGACTATCCGCCGGTCAACGAAGCCGCGGTGATCGCCCGCGACAATCGTTTGATCGCCTACTACACCGGGGTGTTCAGCGAGATCGACGCGTTGCGCGCGCACCTGTTGCAGCACTTGCCGGAGTTCATGGTGCCGGCCATCTTCGTGCACCTCGACACCTTGCCCCTGAGCCCCAACGGCAAGCTCGACCGCAAGGCACTGCCCGCGCCAGGCCTGGAGTCGGTGGTGGTGCGCGAATACGAGGCGCCCCAGGGCGACACGGAAATCGCCTTGGCCAGCCTGTGGGCCGAGTTGCTCAACGTGGAGCGCGTGGGCCGTCACGACAACTTCTTCGAATTGGGCGGCCACTCGTTGCTCGCGGTGAGCCTGATGGGGCGCATGCGCCGCCTCGGGTTGTCGGCGGATGTGAAGGTGTTGTTCGGCCAGCCGACTTTGTCAGCCTTGGCGGCGGCCTTGGGCGGTGGTCGGGAAGTGGCGGTGCCGGCCAATCGCATTGCCGCCGATTGCACCGCGATCACGCCGGATATGTTGCCGTTGGTTCAACTGGATCAGCCATCCATCGAGCGTATCGTCGCCTGCATTCCGGGCGGCGCAGCCAATGTGCAGGACATCTACCCGCTGGCGCCGTTGCAGGTCGGCATGCTGTATCACCATCGTGCGGTACAGGGTGCTGACGACTATGTGCTGCGCGCGCAGTTTGCATTCGACAGCCAACAGCGCCTGGAGGCGTTCGCCCTGGCCTTGCAGGCGGTGATCCAGCGTCACGATGTGCTGCGTTCGTCGTTCCATTGGGACGGCCTGGAAGAGCCGGTGCAAGTAGTGTGGCGCGCGGCGTCGCTGCGTGTTGAACGCGGGCCGGTGCCGGAACGACTCGACCTGTTCCAGGCGCCGTTGATGCGCCTGGTGGTCACCGACGACAATGCCACGTTGCTGTTCCATCACCTGGTGATGGACCACATCGCCCTGGAGATTCTGCAACAGGAGATGCAGGCGTTCCTCATGGGCACTCAACACACCTTGGGCGTGGCTGTGCCGTATCGTAACTATGTGGCCCAGACCTGCGTGGGTGCAGAGGATCACGAAGCGTTTTTCCGCGAAATGCTCGGTGATATTGATGAGCCGACCCAGGTCGAACGCCTGGGCAAAAATGAGCAGATTCAACGCCCACTGGATACGGAATTGAGCCAACGGCTGCGCACCCAAGCGCGGCAATCCGGCGTCAGCGCCGCCAGCCTGATGCACCTGGCCTGGGCCCAGGTACTGGGCAAGGTCTCGGGGCGCGATCAGGTCGTGTTCGGCAGCGTGATGCTTGGCCGCCTGCAAGGCGGTGAAGGTGCCGAGCGGGCCATGGGTGTGTTCATCAATACCTTGCCGTTGCGGGTCGACCTGGGTGAGCACTCGGTACGCGACGCCCTGCGGGCGACCCACGCACGCCTCAGCCAATTGCTCAGCCATGAGCAGGCGCCGCTGGCGTTGGCCCAGCGTTGCAGCGGTGTGCCGGCGGCGACGCGGCTGTTCGACACGTTGTTCAATTATCGTCACAGTGCGCCGCAGGCTGCCAGCGAAGCGTGGCAAGGCATTCGGATGCTCAAGGCTGAAGAACACAGCAACTATGGCCTGTCAGTGAGCGTGGATGACCTGGGCGACGGTTTCTCCGTGAAAATCGTAGGGCAGGGCGCGCGCCGGTTGTGCAGCTACTTGCAAGTTGCCGTGGAACAGGTGGTGCAGGCGTTGGAGCAGGGCAGCGCAATGGGCATCAGCCACTGGCCGATCCTGCCTGCTGCCGAATGCCAGCAACTGCTGGACTTCAACGCCACCACACGCGTATTCCCGCGTGAACACACAGTGCAACGCTTGTTCGAAGCCCAGGCCCAGGCGCGTCCTGGCGCATTGGCGGCGCTGCATGGCGGGCAGTCACTGAGTTATGGCGAGCTGAATACCCGCGCCAATCGCTTGGCCCATCACCTGCTGGGCCTTGGGCTGCGTCCTGGTGATAACGTGGCGATCCTGTTGCCGCGCTGCCTGGACCTGCTGATCAGCCAACTGGCCGTGCTCAAATGCGCCGCCGCCTATGTGCCGCTGGATATCAATGCGCCTGCCGAGCGCCAGGGTTTCATGGTGCAGGACAGTGCCGCAGCCTGGTTGTTGGCCCGCAGCGACATCGCCGTCGACTTCGGCGTGCAACGCTTGGATCTGGACACCTTGGCCCTCGACCCGCAGCCTAGCCACAACCCGGACCTGTCGCAGTCCTCGGACAGCGTGGCGTACATCATGTACACCTCAGGTTCCACCGGCACGCCCAAAGCCGTGTTGGTGCCCCATCGCGGCATCACCCGCCTGGTGCTCAACAACGGCTACGCCGATTTCAACGCCAGCGACCGCGTGGCCTTCGCCTCCAACCCGGCATTCGACGCCAGCACCATGGACGTGTGGGGCCCGCTGCTCAACGGCGGCCAGGTGCAGGTGATCGACCACGCCACCTTGCTGGATCCTGCAGCCTTCGGCGTAGCCTTGGCGGATGTAACGGTGCTGTTCGTCACCACGGCATTGTTCAACCAGTATGTGCAGCTGATCCCCCAGGCCCTGGCGGGCTTGCGCATTCTGCTGTGTGGCGGCGAGCGTGCCGATCCGGCTGCATTCCGCAGCTTGTTGGCCCAGGCGCCCGCGTTGCGCCTGGTGCATTGCTATGGGCCGACCGAAACCACCACTTACGCCACCACCTATGAGGTGCGCGCGCTGGCTGAGGATGCCGACAGCGTGCCGATTGGTCGGCCGATTTCCAACACGCAGATTCATGTGCTGGATGCGCACCTGCAGCCGGTGCCAGTGGGCGTGACCGGTGAAATCTGCATCGGCGGGGATGGCGTGGCGCTGGGGTATCTGAATCGACCTGATCTCACCGCTGAAAAGTTTGTACGGGATCCGTTGAGTGAGGGCGCCTTGATGTACCGCACCGGCGACCTCGGCCGTTGGACTGAGAACGGCCTGCTGGACTGCATCGGGCGCAATGACGATCAGGTGAAGATCCGAGGTTTCCGCATCGAGCTGGGCGAGATCGAAGCGCGCCTGGCGACCTTCGACGGTATCCAGGAAGTGGTGGTGCTGGCTCGCGAAGATGCGCCGGGCGACAAGCGCCTGGCCGCGTATTTCACCTGGGCTGATCAGCCTGTCGACCTCGACAGCGTGCGTGCTTATCTGCAAGGCCAATTGCCGGAGTACATGGTGCCGTCGGCCTTGGTGCCGCTGGATCACCTGCCGTTGACCGCCAACGGCAAGGTCGACCGCAAGGCGTTGCCGGTGCCGGCCCTGGAAACGTTCAACCGCCGTGAGTTCGAGGCGCCCGCCGATGGGCTGGAACACACCCTGGCCCAGCTATGGGCCGAGGTGTTGAAGCTGGAACAGGTCGGTCGTCATGACAGCTTCTTCGAGTTGGGCGGGCATTCATTGCTGGCGATCCGGCTGGTCAACCTGATGGAAGAAGCGGGGTTGCAGGTGTCCCTGGCTGAGCTGTTCCAGCATGCCAGTGTGGCGTCCGTTGCCGCGATGCTGCGCCAGCGTACGGAGGAGCCGGTGCGTGACACGTCGGTGATCACGGTGCGCAGCGGTGGTTCGCAAGCGCCGCTGTTCCTGGTCCATGAGTTCAGCGGCATGGACGTGTACTTCCCGGCGCTGGGTCAGCACTTGCCGGGGGATTATCCGATCTATGGCTTGCCAGGCGTGGCGCTCGGCGAACCGCATCTGAACACGATGGAAGGTCTGGCTGCACGGCTGGTCGGGTTGATCCGAGGCATTCAACCCCATGGGCCTTACCGGGTTGCCGGCTGGTCGTTTGGCGGGGTGCTGGCCTATGAAGTGGCGATGCAACTGCTGGGGCTGGATGAACCGGTGGAGTTTCTCGGTTTGATCGACAGCTACGTGCCGCGCATGACCGACCAGGGCAAGGCGCGCTGGAGTGGGCCGGACGCGCTCAAGCGGCATTTGCTGTTGCAGTGCACGGCGTACTGGAAAACACAGGGAGGTGTGGATGAACTGGCGAGCCTTGGGCAGCTGGAGGCGCAGGTTGGACAGTTGGACTTTGCAGGCCTGCTGCAACGTTGTCGCGATGAAGGTGTGCTGCACGCGCAAATGGCAGCAGCGACGGACGCGGACCTCTTGAACTACATCGAGCGGGAAGTGGGTCACGGGCATGCGTTGGCGCATTACAGCCTGTTTCCGTTGCCGATCGCGGTGCATCTGTTCAGTGCGAGTGGGCGGCCGACTGAGTTGTCGCGGCGCAGTGAATCCTTGGGGTGGAATGAGGTGCTGGCGCCGGGGCAATTGCGTCAGGTGGCGGTGCCGGGGGATCACCAGAGCATGATGCAGGCGCCGCATATCCAGGAATTGGGCCAGGCGATGGCTGAGGCCTTGGTGACATGCACTCCGCAGGTTCAGGCCTCGCATCAGCCCTTGCTGCGGATTCAGAGTGGCCGGGCGGGGTATGCGCCGGTGTTCTGTGTGCCGGGGGCGGGGGACAGCGTCACCGGGTTTATCGGTTTGAGTGAGGCGTTGGGACGGGATTGGCCGTTGTTTGGCTTGCAGCCGCGTGGGTTGGACGGTGAGGCGGTGCCCCATAGCCAGGTGGAAGCGGCGGCGGCTTGTTACTTGAAGGCGTTGGAGCAGGAGTGTCCGCAGGGGCCGGTGCATTTGGTGGGGCATTCGTTTGGGGGTTGGGTTGCGCTGGAGATGGCGTTGCGGTTGCAGGCGGCGGGGCGGGAGGTGGCTTCGTTGACGGTGATTGACAGTGAGTCTCCGGAGCGCGCTGTCAGGCCTTATACGACGACGGCGGCGTTGGTGCGGTTGATTGAGGCGATGCAGTTGTCGGCGGGGAAATCGCTGGGGATTGATCTGATTGATTTTGCCGAGGGGGATGAGGTGGCGCAGCGCAAGGCGCTGCATGGGGGGATGGTTGGGGTGGGGTTGCTGCCGGGGCGGTCGGCTGTGGATGCTATGGATGGGCCGGCGCGGACTTATGCGGCGGCGTTGCGCACGCGGTATCGACCGGGTTTGCGTTTTAACGGGGTGGTGAGGTTGGTGCTGGCTGAGGATCCGGCGTTGGATGCGGCGGGGAATCAGCGGGAGCAGGGGGGGATGGTTGAGGGGTGGAGGCGGCAGGGGAGTGGGGTGCAGGTTTGGTATGGCGGGGGGAATCACTTTACGTTGCTCAAGGCGCCCAATGTTTTGGGGTTGGCGCGGTGGTGGGTGGATGGGGTTGTTGTTGGGGAGGTGGTGTCTTGAGCGGGGTGTGCCCTCACTCCGGCTTTGGAGCGTGGGCCGCCGCGATGGGCCATCCCTGGCCCAGCGCGGCTAACCCGGCGTCCTGCCGGGTTACCCACGCTCCAAAGCCTGCGTTCGGCCAGCGTGGTTTTACGGGGCGCCGACGATCAAAAGCCAGAGCAAAAGCGACTCGCTTCGCATCGTGGATACGCGGTCCTGTAGGAGCCGGCTTGCCGGCGAAAAACGTGAGGCCGCTGCGTTTATCCAGATGTCCCCCCATCATCGTTAACGACCATCGCCGGCAAGCCAGCTCCTACAGTGGACCGCGTTTGCTTTTGCCGTTGCTTTACACCACTCAGGTCGGCTGTCAGGCCGCCGTGCTTTTAATTTTGATCTTAGGCGCCCCGTCAAACACGCTGGCCGAACGCAGGCTTGAATCCGTGGGTAACCCGGCAGGACGCCGGGTTAGCCGCGCTGGGCCAAGGATGGCCCATCGCGGCGGGCCACGGATTCAAGCCTTCGTTACGGCACACCGAGCCTAGGCGAGGTGCCGAGTGTTGGGGCAAGAGCGTTTTGGTTACTTTTGCGCTTTTCAAAAGTGACCCGCTGTAAGAGCGGAACCAATAGTGGCCGTTACTCAAATAACGGATATGTTCTCGATCGAAGGTCATCTATGCAAAAGCCAACGCTACGCAAACTAGGAATGCTCGCCACACTGGCCATCGCCATAGGCTTGATCATCTACACGGTCCAGTCCCCCGCCGACGCACCGCAATACCTCACCGCCACCGCCGAACGCGGCAACATCGAAAACGCCGTCCTCGCCACCGGCCTGCTCGAAGGCATCAAACAGGTCGACGTGGGCGCCCAAGTCTCCGGCCAATTGAAATCCCTCAAGGTCAAAGTCGGCGACAAGGTCAAAAAGGGTCAATGGCTAGCCGAAATCGACCCATTGATCCTGCAAAACACCCTGCGCAAAGCCCAGGTCGACGAAGAAAACCTCCAGGCCCAACGCCGCGCCACAGCGGCCCAACTCAAGCAAGCCAAGTCAGTGTACGAACGCTACAAGGGCCTGCAGGATGACGAATCAGTGTCGCGCCAGGATTTCGAAGACGCCGAGTCCACCTTCCAGGTGCAACAGGCCAACCTCTTGTCCCTGGACGCCCAGATCAAAAGCGCCCATATCCAGATCGATACCGCCAAGGTCAACCTGGCCTACACCCGCATCGTCGCGCCCATCGACGGCGATGTGGTAGGCATCGTCACCCAGGAAGGCCAGACCGTGATCGCCAATCAACTGGCGCCGGTGCTGCTCAAGCTGGCGGACCTGGACACCATGACCGTCAAGGCCCAGGTCTCCGAGGCCGATGTGATTCATATCAGCCCCGGCCAGCAGGTCTACTTCACCATCCTCGGCGAGGCCGACAAGCGCTACTACGCCAAGCTGCGCGGCACCGAACCGGCACCGCAAAACTTTCTCGAAACCCAGACCGCCGGCACGCCCAAGCAGAACTCAGCGGTGTTCTACAACGCGCTGTTCGATGTGCCCAACCCCGATCACCGCCTGCGCATCGCCATGACCGCCCAGGTGCGTATTGTGCTCGATACGGCCCAGGCTGCGTTGATGGTGCCGGTGGCGGCACTGGGGGCGCGCAACCACGACGGCAGCTACTCGCTGCGGGTGCTGGACGCCAAGGGCAAGGCGGTGTCGCGGGAGGTGAAGACCGGGATCAACAACAACGTCAAGGTGCAGATCCTCGACGGCCTGGCCGAAGGCGACAAGGTGGTGATCGGCGACGCCACGCCAGCCGTGGCGGGGAACTGACGCATGACCCAGCCACTGTTGGAACTCAAGGGCATCACCCGTAGCTTCATGGCCGGCGAGCGTGAATTCATCGCGCTCAAGGGCATCGACCTGACAATTCATGCCGGGGAAATGGTCGCGATCATTGGCGCCTCGGGGTCCGGCAAATCGACCCTGATGAACATCCTCGGCGGCCTGGATTACGCCAGCGCCGGCAGCTATAAAATCAACGGCATCGAAACCCGTTCTTTGGGTGATGAGCAGTTGGCGGAACTGCGCCGCGATTACTTCGGGTTCATCTTCCAGCGCTACCATTTGCTGGCGCACTTGAGCGCCTTGCACAACGTGGAAATGCCGGCGATTTATGCCGGCACACCGGAAACCGCGCGTCACAGCCGGGCGCGGGAGTTGCTTGCGCGCCTGGGTCTGGCGGGTCACACCACCCACCGTCCCAGCCAGCTTTCGGGGGGGCAGCAGCAACGGGTGAGTATCGCCCGCGCGTTGATGAACGGCGGCGAAGTAATCCTTGCCGACGAACCCACCGGCGCCCTCGACACCCACAGCGGCAAGGAGGTAATGCGCATCCTCGCCGAGCTGCACGCGGCCGGGCACACGGTGATTATTGTCACCCACGACCCCAAGGTCGCGGCGAATGCCCAGCGCATTGTCGAGGTCAGTGATGGCGAGATTGTCAGCGACAAGGCCAACGACAGTGTCGGCCTGGAACTGCCCAGCGAAACCCCGATAGAGCCCAAGCGCAGTGGTGCCCGGCGCCTGGTTGCAAGCCTGGGGTTGTTCAAGGAAGCCTTCAACATGGCCTGGGTTGCGCTGGTGTCCCATCGCATGCGCACGTTGCTGACCATGCTCGGTATTGTCATCGGTATCACCTCGGTGGTGTCGATCTCGGCCATCGGTGAAGGCGCCAAGCGCTATGTGCTCAAGGACATCCAGGCGATCGGCAGCAACACCATCGATATCTTTTCCGGCACCAGTTTTGGCGACAGCCGTGCCTCGGCCATCGAGACGTTGATGCCGTCGGATGTGGACGCGTTGAACCAGCTGTATTACGTCGACAGCGCCACGCCGGTGGTGGGCCGCAACCTGTTGCTGCGCTTTGGCAACATCGACCTGGACGCCCAGGTCAATGGCGTGAGCGACCGCTATTTCAAGGTCAAGGGCCTCAAGCTCGAAGCCGGTATCGCCTTCAGCGAAAGCGACGCACGGCGCCAGGCCCAGGTGGTGGTGATCGACCACAACACCCGGCATCGTTTGTTCGGGCCAAACGTCGACCCGCTGGGCCAGGTGATCCTGGTGGGCAACCTGCCGTGCACGGTGATCGGGGTGACCGCCGACAACAAGAATATGTTCGCCGCCAGCAAGGCGTTGAACGTATGGGTGCCCTATGAGACGGCGGCGGGGCGTTTGCTCGGGCAGCGCCATCTGGATAGCATCACCGTGCGCATCAAGGACGGCCAGCCGAGCAAGGTGGTCGAAGACAACGTCAACAAGCTGATGCTGCAACGCCACGGTACCAAGGACTTCTTCACCAACAACCTCGACAGCATCATGCAGACCGTGCAGAAAACCAGCCGCTCCCTGGCGCTGTTGCTGTCGTTGATCGCCGTGATTTCGCTGCTGGTGGGCGGTATCGGGGTGATGAATATCATGCTGGTGTCTGTCACCGAGCGTACCCGTGAGATCGGCATTCGCATGGCGGTCGGCGCGCGCCAGTCGGACATTCGCCAGCAGTTCCTGGTGGAAGCGGTGATGGTGTGCCTGATCGGCGGGCTGATCGGGATCTCGCTGTCCTATGCCCTGGGCTTTCTGTTTTCGTTGTTCGTGAAGGAATGGGAAATGGTGTTTTCCCTGGGCTCGATCATTACGGCGTTTGCCTGCTCGACACTGATCGGCATTGTGTTCGGCTTCGTGCCGGCCAGGAATGCGGCGCGGCTGGACCCGATCGAGGCGCTTGCCAGAGATTGAGGTTTGTCAGCCAATGGAGATAAAATGTGGGAGCGGGCTTGCTCGCGAACGCGGTAGTTCAGCCAATGAATCTGTTGACTGACACACTGCATTCGCGAGCAAGCCCGCTCCCACATTTTGAACAGGTATGTCTTAAAAGGCTGTGTTGTCCTCAGTGGCATACATCCACCGCAGCAATGAATGCCGGCCACTGATCCCCAGTTTGATCGACGCGCGCTTCAGGTAGCTCTCGATGGTGTTGACCTTCAACGCCAACTGCTCCGCCAGCTCCGGCGCGGTCCGCCCGGCGAGCAGGCCCACGCACACCTCAAGCTCACGGTTGGATAGGGTCAGCCCCGACTGTACCAACCGTTCTTCGATGCGCCTGCGCAGGGTTTCGAGGCCCTGGTTTTCCGGCACCACCGCGTTGCTGTCATGGCGGCAGGGCTGGATCGCGGCGATGTGTTTTTCCACCATGGGCAACAGCAAGGTGGAGAAGTCCTGCAGCATGCTGCGTTCCTGTGGCGAAAAGCTTTCGGACTGGTGTGTGCGGTACACCGACAGCACATAGCGCACGTCATCCCGGCGCCGGGTGAGGTGCAGTTCTGCTGCGGGTTGTTCTTCGTCGAGGGTCGCGACCGAGTCGGTATAGATCGGGCTGATCTTGCGACGAGTGTGCCCGTCGGCGCTGATCTGCAATTGCGTGATATGGGTGGCGTCCACGGCCAGTTGAGTGAGGATGAGGTCATGCAGCATGCGTGGAAAATGGCGACTGCCGGTGCTGGCGATGACCTTGCCAATATGAGGGAACAACTGTGCGTTCATCAATTCGTCCATGAGGCGTGCAGGTATTCGGCTTCATAGCGGCGGGGATTAAAGTGCAAGCCAATGCGAATAACCTAGCGTGATAGTCCTTCCCGCCGGAACCTATGCTAGTACAGCCTGGCGGCGGGAAGGGGATCCAATCTGAAAAAATCAGATTAAAAACTCACAAGCTTAGAAGGACGCGTCAGGGTACGGCTGCACTTGGCCAGCGCCTGCTGCACATCCGCCAGCAGGTCGGCGATATCTTCCAGGCCCACCGACAAGCGCACCAAGCCTTCGCTGATGCCATGTGCCGCCCGTTGCTCCGGGGTGTAGGTGGAATGGGTCATGCTCGCCGGGTGCTGGGCGAGTGACTCGGCATCGCCCAGGCTGACGGCGCGGGTGAACAGCTTGAGGGCATTCATGAAGCGCCGGCCGGTGTCGATTCCGCCTTTGAGTTCAAAGGCGATCATGCCCCCAGGCAATTTCATTTGCCGCGTCGCCAGTTCGTATTGAGGGAACGAGCGCAGCCCGGGGTACGTCACCCACTGCACGGCCGGGTGCGCCTGCAAGGCTTCGGCCACCGCCTGGGCATTGCTGCAATGGCGGTCCATGCGCAGGGCCAGGGTCTTGAGACCGCGCATCAACAGCGAGGCGTCCTGGGGCGACATCACCGCGCCGGTCAAGTCCTTGAGGCCTTGCAGGCGAATCCGCTGGGCCAGGGCCTGGCTGCTCACGGCGATGCCCGCCGTGATATCGCCGTGGCCGCTGAGGTATTTAGTGGCCGAATGCACCACCACGTCGGCACCCAGGTCCAGCGGGCGTTGCAGGTAGGGCGTGCAGTAGGTGTTGTCGACCACCACGGTGACATTCGGCTGTTGGTGGGCGAGGGCGGCCACGGCGGCGATGTCCACCAGCTGCAGGGTGGGGTTGGCCGGGGTCTCGCAATAGATCATGCGGGTGGCGGGGCTGAGCGCGGCTTGCAGGGCCGCCAGGTCCGTGAGGTCGACATGCCGCACCTTGATGCCGAATTCGCCAATGCCATGGTGCAGCAGGGCGAAGGTGCACCCGTACAGCGTCTGGCTGACGATCACTTCATCGCCGGGGCGCAGCAGGGTCCAGAACGTCGCGGCGATCGCGCCCATGCCGGAACTGAACGCCACTGCTGCCTCACCGTTTTCCAGGGTCGCCATGCGCGATTCCAGCAGCGCCAGCGTCGGGTTGGAGATACGTGTGTAGAAGTGCCCGTCGGCTTCGCCGGCAAAGCATGCGGCGCCGTATTCGGCGGTGGGGAACGCAAAGGTGGCAGACAGGTAGATCGGCGGCACGAGCGCGCCGTGGTGGTCCTTGGGGTCGTAGCCGTGGTGGATGGCGCGGGTGGAAAAGCCGAATGTGTTGTGTTTATTGTTCATGTCGGACGCTCCTTATTTCCTACAATGCTATGCTCATAACCGGAGATGAACTTTGCAATGTTTGCTGCTAATTCCTGCGTCCTGGGATGAAAAACCTCGAAAAATAACAATCAGAGGCACGTTATGCCCGTCAGTCTCGACCGTACCGATAAAGCACTTTTAAACGCGTTGCAGGGCAACGCCCGGCTCACCGTGGCCGAGTTGGCCGACCGCGTTTCCCTGACCACCTCGCCGTGTTGGCGGCGGGTGCGCAACCTGGAGGAGAGTGGGGTGATCAGTGGGTATCAGGCGATCCTTTCGCCCAAGGCGTTGGGGTATGGGGTGACGGCTTTTGTCAGCATCATGATGGAGAGTCATACCCAGGAAATTGCCCGGGCGTTTGAGCAGCGGTTGTTGGAGATTCCGGAGATTGTGGCGTGTCATAACGTGTCGGGGCGGTATGATTTTTTGTTGGAAGTGGTGGCTAGGGATCTGGAGTCGTTTGGGGAGTTTGCGCGGGAGGTGTTGCAGACGTTGCCTTGCGTTAAGGAGATTTATTCGAGTTTTTCTTATAAGTCGGTGAGGGCTTTGAGGGTGATTCCGTTGCCGGGGTGATGGGGGGGTGTGTGTGGTGTGGTGTGGTGTGTACATATCCGTTGCTTCGGTAACGGCGGCTTATGGTTCCGCTCTTACAGCGGGTCACTTTTGGAAGGACCCAAAAGTAACCAAAAGGTCCTCGCCCCAACACTCGGTGCCTCGCCTAGGCTCGGCATGCCCTCACTCCGGCTTGAATCCGTGGGCCGCCGCCACGCGCCATCCATGGCGCGGGGCGGCTAACCCGGCGTCCTGCCGGGTTACCCACGGATTCAAGCCTGCGTTCGGCCAGCGTGTTTGACGGGGCGCCTCAGATCAAGATCAAGAGCGACTCGCTTCGCATCGTGGATACGAGGTCTTGTAGGAGCCGGCTTGCCGGCGAAAAACTTGAGACCGCCGCGTTCATCCAGACACCCCACGTCATCGTTAACGACCATCGCCGGCAAGCCGGCTCCTACAGGGCCGCGTTTGCTTTTGCCTTTGCTTTCCACCACTCAAGCCGGCTGTCAGGCCGCTGTGCTCTTGCTTTTGATTTTGATCTTAGGCGCCCCGTTAAACACGCTGGCCGGAATTCGACAGGGATTTGGGGGGTAAACCGGCAGGGATGCCGGTTTAGCCGCCCCGCGCCATGGATGGCGCGTGGCGGCGGCCCCCCAAATCACTGTCGGATTACGGGCACACCGAGCCTAGGCGAGGTGCCGAGTGTTGGGGCAAGAGCCCTTTGGTTACTTTGGGGCTCTTTTCCAAAGTGACCCGCCGTAAGGGCGGAACCATAAGCCGCCGTTACCCAAATAACGGATATGTACTCAACAAAACACCCCCCCCGATACAGCACGTACATCCAATTTTCCCCACCCCATCCCCCGCAAACTCCCTCATCGCTGAATCTTCAAGGCAGAGGGACACCCCATGGACCCAGCAACAAAACCCAGCCCCGACGAAGTCGTCACCCTGGTGGTCAAGCACCTCATCAAACCCGGCCTGGAGGCCGACTACGAAGCCTGGCTGCGCCGCATCGTACGCATCGCCGGCGCGCGCCCTGGCCACCTCGGTGTCGACGTAGTGCGCGGCAAACAAGGCAACCTGGCGCTGTTCACCTGTGTGTTGCGCTACCGCTCCACCGATGACCTGGAAACCTGGCTCGACTCCCCCGAGCGCAAAACCCTGATTGCCGAAGCCACCCCCATGCTCGCCGACGGCGACAACACCGAAATCGGCGCGGTCAACGAATTCTGGTTCAACCCCGAAACCCCAAACGCCGCCAAGCCGCCGCGCTGGAAGCAGGCGGTCGTCACCCTGTGCGTGATCCTGCCGCTGACCCTACTGGTGCCCATCGTGTGGGGCCCGGTGCTGCGCCTGCACCCGTTTCTCTCCAACTACGTGGTCGCCACGTTCCTGGTGACCCTGACCATCGTCGTCCTGGTGGTCTACCTGCTGATGCCGGCGGCCACCCGCCTGTTTGCTCCCTGGCTTGAAGCCTCTGTAAAGGAAACCCTATGAACGCCGATCTGATTCTGTTCAATGGCCAGTTCCACACCGTGGACCGTGAAAACCCGCGTGCCACCGCCGTCGCCATCACCCAGGGGCGCTTTGTCGCCGTGGGCACCGACGGTGAAGCCATGGCCCTGCGTGGCAGTGGCACCCAGGTCATCGACCTCAAGGGCCGCACCGTCATCCCCGGCCTCAATGACTCCCACCTGCACCTGATCCGTGGCGGGTTGAACTACAACCTCGAACTGCGTTGGGAAGGCGTGCCGTCCCTGGCCGATGCCCTGCGCATGCTCAAGGACCAGGCCGACCGCACGCCCACCCCGCAATGGGTACGCGTGGTGGGTGGCTGGAACGAATTCCAGTTCGCCGAAAAACGCATGCCGACCCTGGAAGAGTTAAACCAGGCCGCGCCCGATACGCCAGTGTTCGTATTGCACCTGTACGACCGCGCCTTGCTCAACCGTGCCGCCCTGCGCGTGGCCGGCTACACCAAGGACACGCCGAACCCGCCGGGCGGCGAAATCGTGCGCGACAGCAACGGCAACCCCACCGGCATGCTGGTGGCGCGCCCGAATGCGATGATCCTGTATTCGACCCTGGCCAAGGGCCCGAAATTGCCGCTGGAATACCAGGTCAACTCGACCCGCCAGTTCATGCGCGAACTCAATCGCCTGGGGCTCACCAGCGCCATCGACGCCGGCGGTGGTTTCCAGAACTACCCCGATGACTACGCGGTGATCGAGCAACTGGCCAAGGACGAACAGCTGACGGTGCGCATCGCCTACAACCTGTTCACCCAAAAGCCCAAGGAAGAGCTCAGCGACTTCAAGCATTGGACCGGCAGCGTCACCCTGCACCAGGGCGATGACTACCTGCGCCACAATGGCGCCGGCGAGATGCTGGTGTTCTCGGCGGCGGACTTCGAGGACTTCCTCGAGCCACGCCCGGACCTGCCGCTGACCATGGAGCAGGAACTGGAGCCGGTGGTGCGCCACCTGGTGGAGCAGCGTTGGCCGTTCCGCCTGCACGCCACGTATGACGAGTCGATCTCGCGCATGCTCGACGTGTTCGAGAAGGTCAACCGCGACATTCCGTTCAATGGCCTGCCGTGGTTCTTCGACCACGCCGAAACCATCACCCCGAAAAACATCGAGCGTGTACGCGCCCTCGGCGGTGGTATTGCGATCCAGGACCGCATGGCGTTCCAGGGCGAGTACTTCGTCGAGCGTTACGGCGCCAAGGCGGCCGAAGCCACGCCACCGATCAAGCGCATGCTCGCCGAAGGCGTGCCGGTCGGCGCGGGCACTGACGCTACGCGGGTGTCGAGCTACAACCCTTGGACCTCGCTGTACTGGATGGTCAGTGGCCGCACCGTCGGTGGTCTGGAGCTGCACGCCGAAGGCCTACCGCGCCTCACCGCGCTGGAACTGTTTACCCACGGCAGCGCCTGGTTCTCGTCCGAGCAAGGCAAGAAGGGCCAGATCAAGGTTGGCCAACTGGCGGACGTCGCGGCGCTGTCAGCGGACTTCTTCAGTGTCGATGAAGAAGCCATCAAGTGGATCGAGTCGGTGCTCACCGTGGTCGGCGGCAAGGTGGTCTACGGCGCCGGTGACTTCGAAGATTTCGCACCGCCCCGTGTGCCGGTGCTGCCGGACTGGTCGCCGGTGGTCAAGGTGCCGGGTCACTGGCGCCCGAGTTCGCCGTTGCAGGCTCAGGTTCACCAGTGCAGCGGCCCGTGCGGTGTGCATTCCCACAGCCATGAAAAGGCGCGGCTTTCCAGCGTGCCGGTCAGCGACTTCCAGGGATTCTGGGGTGCGTTTGGCTGCTCGTGTTTTGCTTTCTGATCAAACCCCCGAAGGAGTTAACCCATGACTTACAAACGCTTGAACAAAGATGACGCCGTTGTCCTGTTGGTCGATCACCAGACCGGCCTGATCTCACTGGTCCAGGACTTCTCCCCGAACGAATTCAAGAACAACGTGCTGGCCCTGGCTGACGTGGCGAAGTTCTTCAAGCTGCCGACCATCCTCACCACCAGTTTTGAAAGCGGCCCTAACGGCCCACTGGTGCCCGAGCTGAAAGAACTGTTCCCGGACGCGCCATACATCCCGCGTCCTGGCCAGATCAACGCCTGGGACAACGAGGATTTCGTCAAGGCGGTCAAGGCCACCGGCCGCAAGCAGATCATCATTGCCGGCGTGGTGACGGATGTGTGCGTTGCGTTCCCGACCCTGTGCGCCCTCGATGAAGGCTTCGAAGTGTTCGTGGTCACCGACGCCTCCGGCACCTTCAACGAAACCGTGCAACAGGCCGCCTGGGCGCGCATGACAGCAGCCGGTGCCCAATTGGTGAACTGGTTCTCCGTGGCCTGCGAGCTGCAAGTGGACTGGCGCAACGACATGGAAGGCCTGGCCAACCTGCTGTCGCCACGCATCCCCAACTACCGCAACCTGATGAACAGCTACTCGGCGTTCACCGCCAAGTAAGCTTCGCCACGGAACACCGCTGAACCCTGTGGGAGCCGGGCTTGCCCGCGATGGCGGTGTGTCAGTTGACAGCAATGTTGGCTGACACACCGCCATCGCAGGCAAGCCAGCTCCCACATTTGATTTGTGGTGTGGCGACATACCCGTTATAAAAACCGCAAATGTCCACCGAGAAGCGACAATGAACCCCTTCGAAGACATGCGCCTGTTCTGCCAGGTCATGGAATCCGGCAGCTTCACCGCCGCCGCCGAACAACTGGGCCTGTCCAAGCAGTTCGTCAGCCGCCGCCTGATCCAACTGGAAGAGCGCCTCGGCGTGCGCCTGCTCAACCGTTCCACGCGCCGTCTGGATGTCACGCCACTCGGCCAGAGTTACTACGAATCCGCCTTGCGCCTGCTCAGTGAAGTCGAGCAAGTGGAGCAGGGTATCGCCGGGCAGAACAGCGAACCCCGTGGCACCATTCGCCTGAGTGCGCCGTTGTCGTTTGCCATGGCCCATCTGGGTTGCCTGTTGCCGCTGTTCTTGCAGCGCCACCCCCAGGTGGCGGTGGAGGTCGATTTGAGCGACCGCCCCGTGGACCTGATCGGCGAAGGTTATGACCTGGTGCTGCGCATCGGCACCCTGGAAGATTCCACCCTGATTGCCCGCCGTATCGCCAGCATTCCCCGGGTGTACTGCGCCAGCCCCGATTACCTGGCCCTGCGCGGTACGCCGCAAAAACCCGATGACCTGGCCGCGCACGATTGCCTGCCCTACGGCCATGGCCGCCAGGTGCAATGGCGCTTCAAGGGTAAGTTGCAGGCGCTGAACGTCAGCGGACGCATGCGCGTGAACAACGGCGACCTGCTGCGCGACACGGCCATCGCCGGCCTGGGCGTGACCTACCTGCCGACCTTTATCGTCGGCGAAGCGCTGAAGGACGGCCGCCTGGTTACCGTCCTCGACGAATTCGCCCCCGAGGCCCTGACGCTCTCGGCGGTGTACCCGCAACACCGGCAAAGCTCGCGGCCGGTGCAGGCGCTGGTGGAGTTCCTGCGCGAACGCCTGGCTAGCGGCTGTTGAACAACTGTCGGATCAGGTTGGGGGTGCTGCCGGTCCAGCGTTTGAACGAGCGTCGAAAGTTCGCCGCATCGTTGAAGTTCAGGTACGCCGCCACCTCATCATTGCTGTAGCCCTTGACCTGGTACAGGTGCAGCGCCACCTGCTTGCGCACACGGTCCACCTGTTGCTGGAAACCGGTGTCGTGCTTGTGCAACTTGCGCTTGAGCGTCGCCGGGCTCATGGCGAAGGCGTGCGCGGCCTGTTCCAGGCTTGGTGGTTGGCGCACCTGCTCGCGCAGGTAGTCATAGAGGCAGTCGAGAAAGCTGCCAGCGAAACCCAGTTGGTCGATCTGCTCGCGGGCCTGCTGGCGCGCGACCTGGCCGGCGGTGGCCGAGGCGCCTGGCCAGGTACGCATCAGGTATTCACGCGGGAGGCTCATCATGTCCAGCGGTCGATCGAAACGTGTGCCTTCGCCCAAGTGCACCCAATACTGCTCGACATACCGCGGTTCGGCGTGGCTGAAACTGCACACCCACGGCAGGCGTTCGCCGCTCAGCCATTGGCTCATGGCGACCAGCGAGGTCATGCTGGCTTCCAGCAAGAAGCGCCAATGCTCGCCGGCGCCGCAACTGTCCAGCCAGTACAGGTAGGCGTGGTGCTCATCCAGCTCCAGTTGCAGGGTGACCAATGGGCTGAGCAGCACCTGTTGCTGGATCAGGATCTCCAAGGCCTGGTGCAGGTTTTGCGCATGGCCCAGGGCATGGCTGGCCGCGCCGTAATAGCCTGGCAACAGCCGCTGGCCAAACAGAAAGCTGCTGTCATCGGCGTCGAGCCACTTGCGGCTGTTGCCGATCAACCCGAGAAACTGCTGCGGGCTCAACCGCGCAGTGCCGGCGAGGATGTCTTCATGAAACAGCCCGGTGCCACGCAGCAGACGATGGCTGTCGATGTCCCGGGACAAGGCCAGGTCGATCAGCGTGGCGGGCTGGTAGTGCCCGGGGATGAAGCGGCTGTCGGCTTCGTACCAGCTTGTTTTAACCGACATGTCAGGCACTTTTCGCCAAGGGTTGCTTGGCCCTGGCCAGGGCCAGATTGAGGCGCTTGAGCAAGTCGTGGGGTGGCTCGTTCAGGGCCATGACCACGGCGGTGGTCGCCGCAAGTTGCAGGCGCTCACCGTGCAGCCGGGTTTTGTGCGCCAGGCCGCGTACCGCCTGTTGCAACTCCAGTGCGAGTTCCTTGGCCTGGCGCTCGCCGGTGTTGGGCAACAGCACCACAAAACGGTCGCCGGCCAGGCGACACAGCAGGTCCTGGCGGCGCAGGTTGAGCAGCAGCAAATGGCTGAGGGCCTGCAACACCGCGTCGCCCTCGGCATGCCCGTAGGCCTGGTTGATGGCCGCGAAGTTGTCCAGGTCCAGGGCCAGCAGCGACAGCGGTTGCTGCTGGTCGTGGCTGTCTTGCAGGCTGTCGGCCAACTGGCGCTTGAGGTAGTCGGCGCCGGCCAGGGGCGTGAGTTTGTCGAACAGCCGATGCTCGCGGAACAGCCGCTCGCGTTTTTCCATTTGCGCGCTGATCGCCAATTGTTCGCGATGCCAGTGGTAGATACCGATGGTCAGCAGGATCATGCCCACCGGCATCGGCCCCGACTCCAGCCAGTGGTCCCAGGTGATGCTGTCGGGCAGGCGGATGAACTCGTCGAGGCTATCGATCCACCAGGAGAAAAAGATGCACGACAGGCCCAGCGCCAGGTAGTTGGTGACGCGCCCGGCGGGGCGGCTCTTCAGCACCAGGCCCAGCCAGACCAGGGCGAGTAGGGCAGAGCCGCCTTCGCCGAAGATGTCCAGCCACACCCATTCGCTGACGCTTTTCAACTCGCCGCAGGCCAGGTGCAGGATCAGCCCGAGGTTGGCGGCGATCAGCAACAGGGAGAGTTTCCAGCGATGTGGCTTGAGCACGGAAAACATGGCCGCGAGTCCTTGGGCAAATAAGCGATGGGCGCCAGCACAGCAGATGGATGTGACGGTTGCGTGACGGTGGGGAGGGGTCGAATCAGCTCATGCCATACACACAATCTCCTGCCAAACACAAAACAAATGTGGGAGCGGGCTTGCTCGCGAATACGGTGGATCAGCCACACATGTGCTAGCTGCAATACCGCATTCGCGAGCAAGCCCGCTCCCACATTTTGATCGAGGTCATTTCAGCTCATTTGCTTGCCGGAACAAACTAAAAACCGCGGTTTACGTGGCTTTGCGCCAACCCCTGTCACAGAACCGTCATCCCCCACCCCTAGCGTGCCCTCCCAGTTGCCGGGCCTCTTGCCTGGCGCCAACGGATTCTTGGGGAGGATTGCATGTACAAGCGCACCGGGCTCGTCAGCTTCACGCTTACTGCCTTGGCCCTGGCGATTGCCAGCGAGCGACTCAACGCGGCTGAAGTGGCCAATACCGAGCACGTCGAAGTGGTCGGCCAGGCCGCAGCCATCGACCAGGCGTTGAAGGAGCAGCGGTCGTCCGACAGCATCAAGAGCGTGGTGCATGCCGACGGTGTCGCCCAGTTGCCGGATGAAAACGTTGCCGAAGCGGTGCAGCGCTTGCCGGGCATCAGCGTGGAGCGCGACCAGGGTGAAGGGCGCTTCGTCAGCGTGCGTGGCCTGGGGCCGGACCTCAACAGCGTGACCATCAACGGCACCCTGGTGCCGGCCCCGGAAAGCGCGCGGCGCGCCGTGGCGCTGGATGTGTTGCCCTCGGAGCTGGTGCAGTCGCTCTCCGTGATCAAGACCCTCACCCCGGACATGGACGCCAACTCCCTCGGCGGCACGGTCGATGTGCAAAGCCTGTCGGCCTTCGACCACAAGGGCCTGTTCTACACCGGCAGCACCGAGGCCAGCTACGACAAGAACACCCGCCAGACCAGCCCGAAATTCTCCGGCGCTGCCAGTAACCGTTTCAGCCTCGGCGATGGCATCGACAACTTCGGCGTGGCGGCGGCGCTGAGCTGGCAGAAGCGTGACTTCGGCTCGGACAACGTCGAGACCGGTGGCGCCTGGGACTTCACCGACGGCGCCAAGCTCAACGAATTCGAACAGCGCGACTACGACATCAGCCGCGAACGTGCCGGCGGCGGCCTGAACTTCGACTACAAGCCGGATGACCTCAGCAGCTACTACCTGCGCACCCTCTACAGCCGCTACAAAGACACCGAAACCCGCAACGCCGCCAGCCTCGAATTTGCCGACCCACAGGCCGCCGGCGAGCTGGGCGATGCCGAGGCCAAGCGCAAGCTGAAAAACCGCGAAGAAACCCAGGAAATCCAGTCCTACGTATTCGGTGGCGAACGCATGCTCGGCCTGTGGACCCTGAGCGGCCAGGCCGGCTACAGCCAATCCAGCGAAGACAGCCCGGCGCACATCGCCGGTGCGACCTTCGACGGTGGCGACTTTGCCAACAGCGGCTTTTATGACAAGGACAAGCCACGCCCGATCATCGGCAGCGGCTTCTATGACGCGCGCAATTTCACCCTCGACAAAGTCGACTGGGAAAAACAGAACACCCAGGACACCGAGAAAAACCTGCGCCTGGACCTGGCCCGCGACTACGACCTGAGCGGCTATGCCTCCCAAGTGAAGTTCGGCGGCAAGGTCAGCCGCCGCAACAAGGACAACGACCTGGAAGCCTGGGTCTACAAAGACTTCGACACCCTCGGTTTCAGCGACGACCAGCTCAACCTCACCCAATTCCAGAAGGGCAGCGTCGACTATCGCCTCGGCAACTACGGCCCCGGTATCAGCCCCAGCGCCATCAAGCAGTTGATCGGTAGCCTCAACCCGGCGGACTTCTATGACGAGACCGAATCCCGGGTCAACGATTTCACCATTCGTGAAGACATCAACGCCGGCTACCTGATGAACACCATCGATATCGATGACTGGCGCTTTATCGCCGGCCTGCGTTACGAAGGCACCGAGTTTGAAGCCAAGGGCACTGGCGCCACCGATGGCGTGTTCACGCCGACCGAGACCAAGCGCCGCTATCACCACTGGCTGCCGGGCTTGCATGCGCGCTATCAGATCGACAAGAACACCCAGGTGCGTGCGGCGTGGACCAAATCCGTGGTGCGCCCGACCTTCGGCCAATTGGCGCCGGGTTTTGTCATCGACGATGACGAGGCCACCTTCGGCAACCCGGACCTCAAGCCGCTGGAATCGAGCAACCTCGACCTGGGCATCGAACACTTCATGGGCCGCGCCGGCACCGTCTCGGCGTTCGTGTTCTACAAAGACATCAAGAACTTCGTCTACAACACCGACCTGGCGGGCACTGGCGCCTGGACCAACTTCGCCGAGGCGCATACCTATGCGAATGGCGACAGCGCCAAGCTCTATGGCCTGGAGCTGGCCTACTCACAGAAATTCGATTGGCTGCCGGCACCGTGGAATGGCCTGCTGGTAGGTGCCAACACCACATTCAGCCGCTCCAGTGCTGACATCGAAGGCTTCGACAGCGCCAGCGGGACGAACCGCAAGCGCAACATCAGCCTGCCCAACCAGTCCGACACTGTCGGCAACCTGATGCTCGGTTGGGAAAACGACAAGCTCAGCCTGCGCCTGTCGGCCAACTACAAATCGGCCTACCTCTACGAGTTGGCCTCGATCAACGACAAAGCCCACGACCTGCACGTCGACGCGCAGACCTTCGTCGACTTCAGCGCGCGTTACTCGCTGACCAAGAACCTGCAAGTCAGCTTCGAAGCGCAGAACCTCACCGATGAGTCGTACTTCGTCTACACCGGCCACCGCAGCTACAACGGCCAGTACGAAGAGTACGGCCCCACCTACAAGCTGGGCCTGACCTTCACCCATTTCTAAGCACCAACCCCGATTTGAATGTGGGAGCTGGCTTGCCTGCGATGCAGACACCTCGCTGTTTCAGGCAGACCCCGTCGATGCCGTCGCAGGCAAGCCCGCTCCCACAGTCGATCTCCAGTGTTTTCAAAGGATTTGTTTGTTCATGAGAACTTCCAAGTTGTACTTGCTGTTTGCTTTAGCTACCTGTGGTCAAGCCATGGCCGCCGACCTGGCGCTGGTCCCTTGGGCGCCAAACCTGAATGCCGAAGCGGTGGCCTTCCTACCTGGCGGCACCCAACGCCTGGCCGCCAGTACCCGCGACGGCCTGCAACTGCTGGACAATAAAGGCACCGAGCTGGCGCGTTTCAATGGCAACTTCAGCAGCCTCGACACCCGTGCTGCCGGTGCCCAGACGTTTGTGGCCAGCCTCGACAACGACCGCCAACAGGCGCTGCTGATCAGCCTCGATGCGTCCACCAAGTCCTTTGGCCAGCCCCTGTACTTGCCCACCCGCGACTATCCGGTGAACGGCCTGTGCCTGTATCGCGACGGGGCATCAAACCTGTTTGTGTTCCTGGTGGGCGAAGAGGGCAAGGGCGAGCAATGGCTGGTAGGTAACGGCTCGACCTTGCTGCGCGACCCTCAACGTGTACGCGGCTTGCCGCTGCCGCCGTCGGCGCAGTTCTGCCAGGTGGATGACGCCCGCCAACAACTGGTGGTGAATGAAGAAAACGTCGGCTGGTGGGCCTACCCGGCGCACCCTGAGGCTGAGGTGAAACGCACGCCCGTGGCGCTGTTCGACCATCCCAAGCGCGAAGCCGGCGCCATGGCGTTGGTGCCGGGCGGAGTGGTGGCGCTTGATCCGAAGACCGCCCAATTGCACCTGTTCCAACAGAACGGCGAGCGTTGGGTCGAACACGCCAGCCTGACGCTGCCGGGCCTCAAGGAGCCGGAGCAACTGAGCATCAATGGCCAGCAACTGCTGGTACGTGACGATGACACCGGCAAGCTCTATCAGGGCACACTCGAGTGGAAGGCCAAGCCTGTGCCGGTCGAGCCCGTGCTGCCTGAAGTCGCTGCGCTGCGCCAGACCGACCCGGTCGGCCGCCAGGGCGATGCGGCGGATGACCCGGCGATCTGGATTCACCCCACGCAGCCAGAAAAAAGCCGCGTGCTCGGTACTAACAAGAAGCAGGGCCTGCTGGCCTATGACCTCGACGGCAAGCTGTTGCAGGAACTGGCGGTCGGCCGCCTCAACAACGTCGACGTACGCCCCAACTTCAAGCTCGGCGCAACCACCGTCGACCTGGCCGTGGCGAGCAACCGCGATCACAACAGCCTGAGCCTGTTCAGCATCGACCACCAGAGCGGTGAGCTGCGCGAGGCCGGTGAAGTGCCGACGCCGCTCAAGGACATCTACGGTATCTGCCTGTTCCAACCCGCCAGCGGCGAGATCTACGCGATCGCCAATGGCAAGGATGGCACCTTCCTGCAATACCGCCTGAGCGCACCGGACGGCCGTGTGCAGGGCGAGCTGGTGCGCCAGTTCAAGGTCGACAGCCAACCCGAGGGCTGCGTGGCCGACGACCAGCGCCAGCGCCTGTTCATTGGCGAAGAAGACGTCGGCGTCTGGGCGGTGGATGCGCGTGCCGACCAACCGGCCACGCTCACCAGCGTGATCAAGGTCGGCCCGCAGCTGCATGCGGATGTCGAGGGCCTGGCGTTGTACCAGAGCGAAAAACGCGACTACCTGGTGATCTCCAGCCAGGGCAACGACAGCTACCTGGTCGTGGATGCCGAGCCACCGTTTGCCACCCACGGCGCCTTCCGCGTCGGCCTGAATGCCGCCGCCGGTATCGATGGGGCTTCGGAAACCGATGGCCTGGAAGTCACCGCCATCAACCTGGGCGGGCCCTGGAGCCAAGGCATGCTGGTGGTGCAGGACGGGCGCAAGCGCATGCCCGAGCAGACCCAGAATTTCAAGTTCGTGCCTTGGGCCGAGGTAACCCGCACGTTGAAATTGCCGTAGGCGTCATCACCCGGTCATCACTTTTTAATCGAATAGGAGCTTAACCATGCACGCGACGATGGAACATATGACGATCTGGGGTTTGATCAGCAACGCCAGCCTGTTGGTCAAGGCGGTAATGGTCACGTTGCTGCTGGCATCCGTGCTCAGTTGGTACCTGATCATCCAGCGCGGCAGCGTGCTGCGGCGCCTGGAGCGGCAGTTGAACGGCTTTGTGCAGCGCTTTCGTGCCGCGCCCGACTTGCAGCCGTTGTACCGCGACACCGTGCAGGCCGGCGAGGGCGGGATTGCACCGATCTTCATCGCCGGCGTGCAGGAATACCAACACCTGCACAGCCATGATCCGGCCGTGCTGGAGGGCGTGGAGCGTGCGTTGCAGGTGGCGATAACCGAGCAGGAAATCGAGCTGGAAAAAGGCCTGCAATTCCTTGCGACCGTGGGGTCGGTGAGCCCCTACATCGGCCTGTTCGGCACTGTGTGGGGGATCATGAATTCCTTTATCGGCCTGTCCCAGGTACAGCAGGCCACGCTGTCCACCGTGGCGCCGGGTATCGCCGAAGCATTGATCGCCACGGCCATCGGCCTGTTTGCCGCGATTCCGGCAGTGATCGCCTACAACCGTTTCGCCGCACGCGGCCAAACCTTGCTCACCCGCTACTACGCCTTCGGCAACGAACTGCAAGTGCGCCTGCACCGCACCTTGCGCGGCACACCGATCAACCTGGCCGTGGCCGCCTGAACAAGGAGCAAACCGATGTTGACCAGGCCGCAACGCAAGCACGGGCCCAAGGCCGAGATGAACGTAGTGCCCTACATCGACGTGATGCTGGTGCTGCTGGTGATCTTCATGGTCACCGCGCCGATGCTGACCCAGGGCGTGAAGATCGAACTGCCCAAGGTCGCCGCCGAGGCGCTGCACACCGACACCCGCCAGCAAATCCTCACACTGTCGGTGAAGGCTGACGGCGGCTACTACTGGAACCTCGGCGGTGAACTCGACACCCGCAACCAGACTGACAGCGCAGTGACCCTGGATGAAATGGGCGCCAAGGTCATGCAGGTGGTCGCGGCGCGCAGTGATACCCAGGTGTATATCCGTGCTGACGACAACGCCGGCTACGGCCGGGTGGTGGCAGCCATGGCGGTGCTGCAAAAGGGTGGCGTGAGTAACCTGGGGTTGGTGACCGAGGCCCTGCAATGACGGCGATGATCATGCACAGTCCGATGCTCGCAGTGGGGCCTGGGGAGCCTTCCGGGTTCTGGAGAAACAGCGTGGCGGCCAGTCTCGCGGTGGCACTGCATGTAGGCGTGCTGGCGGTGTTGATGCTGGGTGGGTCGCCAGATAAGCCGCAGGTGGAAACGCCGAGGGTGATGCATACCCAGTTGGTGATGGTACCGCCGACGCCCGCTCCCGTGCCTGAGCCGGCGGCCGTCGCAGCGCCTGCGCCGGAGCCTGTGGTCGCTCCCGTGCCGGCGAAACCGGTGATCGATCCAAAGATCCAGGCACAAAAACTGGAAAAAGCCGCATTGGCGCGCAAGCGGGTCGAGGAAAAGAAGCTGGAGCAGCAACAGGAGCGCCTGGCCACTGAACAGCGCAACCGCGAGCTGGAGCAGCAGCGTCTGGCCCAGGAGCGCCTCGCCGCTGAACGTACGCGCCCTGCAGCACCGACCGCCGCGCCGGCCTTCGACAGCCGACAGTACCAACCCTTGAGCAAAGAGGCGCCGGACTATCCGGAGCGTGCCCTGGACAAAAACATCGAAGGCGATTGTTCAGTGGAGTACACCGTCAACACCCTAGGGCGTGTAGAAAACCCCAAGGTGCTGGACGGCTGCCATCCACTGTTCATGCGGCCTTCACTGGCGGCGGCGAATACCTTCCGCTACCAGCCGAGGATCGTTGATGGAAAACCCGTGCCGGTGCCGGCCGTGCGCAATACTTTCCATTACCGCATCAAATGATTTCTCCCAGTCAACACAGGTCCCATGTGGGAGCGGGCTTGCTCGCGAATACAGAGTGTCAGTCGATACACCTTTGACTGAACCACCGCATTCGCGAGTAAGCCCGCTCCCACATTTTGATTTGCGTTAGACGTAAGCTAAGTTATTCAGCGCTTGACCCGCCACGTAGCGCTCCAGGTTCGCCAAAAACGTATCCGCAATCTCATTCCGGCTATTTGTCGAAATCGCCGACGTATGCGGCGACAACCTCACCCTCGGGTGGGTATACAGCGGATGCCCATCCGGCAACGGCTCCGGCTCGGTCACGTCCAGCGATGCCAGCCCGATCTGCCCGTTGTCCAGCGCTTCCAACAGCGCCTCCTGGTCGAGCAGCCCGCCCCGCGCGATGTTGATCAGGTGCAGCCCTGGCTTGGCGCTGCCCAGTACATCGCGGTTGATGATATGCCGCGTGGACGCGGTCAGCGGTGCGGCCACCACCAGGTGATCGGCGCGGGCGAACAGGTCGTGGATGTCCTTGGCGGCGTCCACCCCCTTGCTGAATGGCGTCGGGCTCTGGCGCAGCGCCAACACGTGGATCCCCAGGGCCAGGGCTTTTTGCGCCAGGCTTTCGCCAATCGCACCAAAGCCGAGGATGCCCAGCGTGGTGCCCTTGAGGGGGCGCAATGGGGTGAACTGCCACTGGGCGTCCTTTACCCAGATGTCTGGCAAATGCTTGGAGGCGGCAAAGATCGCCGCCAAGGCAAATTCGGCCAGGTTGTCGGCCGCGCTGCCGCGTGAGGTGGTCACCGGTGGGCCGTTGAACAGCCACTGTGGGTAAAAGTCGATGCCCGACGACACCAGGTGCACCCACTGCGCGCCGTAGGGCCAGCCCGGTGGCGGCGTGTCAGGGGCGCTGTAGCCACGCACGTTGATCGGGCGCAGCAACAGGATATTCGCCTGGGGCGGCAGGTCGCTGGGCACGCCCGCAGGCACGCCGATCACTTGGGCGGCAGGGTGGCTGGAGGCCAGGCGCTGGCGGAGCACGTCGTTGTAATCTTCGTCCAGCTGGCTGGCAATAATAACCTGACTCATGGGCGTTCCTTCTGGCGTTGGGCGAAGACCGTCTTGCCGACGCCTTGCAGCACGGCGTCGTTCTGCGGGGTATGCACGCGACTGCACAGCACGTCGCGGTAATGCCGTTGCAATGGGCTGTGGCGCGACAGGCCCGGGTTACCCGAGGCCTCGATGGCCAGCTCCACGGCGCGGATGGCGTTGTGGGTCACCAGGTACTTGAGTTGCGCGGCATTGGCCGCCGGGGTGTGGCCTTCGGCGGCGGCATCGAGCAGGCTGCGGTTGGCAAACAGCAGGGTGTCGATATGGCCGACGGTTTCCTGGAAGCGCGGCAGCGTCGACAGCGCTGCGCCGAGGTTGGACGGCTGGCGCTCTTCCAGCCAGTTCACCAGCCAGTCCCGCGCCGCCTGGGCCACGGCGTCATACACCGAGGACAGCAACACCGACATCCACAGGAAACCCTCGCCATCCAGCTCCGGCGACGGCGCGCTCCACGGGCTGACGCTGACGGCGTGGTCGAGTGGCACCAGCACGTTGTCGAGCACCACCTCATGGCTGCAGGTGGCGCGCATGCCCAGGTGGTCCCAGGTGTCGATGATGGTCACGCCGGGGCTGTCTTTTGGGACCAGCCAGGCACCGACCAACGGGTCGGCGTCATCACTACGACCCCACACGCTGAACCAGCTCAGGCCGTGGCTGCCGGTGGAGTAGATCTTGCGCCCGCTGATGCGCCAGCCTTCGGCGGTACGCACGGCGGTGGTCGCCGGCAGCCCGCCACGGGCCGGGGTGCCCAGGTCGGGCTCCACGCGCAGGGCGTTGATCAACGCGCCGTTGCGCACCGCGTCTTCGGCCACTTGCGCGCGCAGGTGCGCCGGCCAGGTCTTGCTGTCTTGCAAACGCGTGTGTTGCAGGTATTGCATCACCAGGATCAGTGCGGTGGACGGCTCGCCCTTGGCGATCGCACTGATCGCCTTGCGCGCCTGGGGCAGGCTGGCACCACCGCCGCCCAGGGCTTTGGGCACGGTGAGGGCGACCAGGCCGTGTTCGTGCAGCAATTTGAAGTTGGCGTGGGGGAAGGCGCCGCTCTCGTCATAGCGGTGCGCGGTGCTGGCCAGCTCGGCGCTGAGGCGTTCGAGCAGGGCTTCGAAGTTGGCGACTTCCACGGAGCGCAAGGAAGGTTGTGAGGATTGGCTCATGGTTGTTTCACTCGGTCGATAGGTAGACACCCGCCCTCTGTAGGAGCCAGCTTGCCGGCGATGGCGTCTTCACGGGCGCCATCGCCGGCAAGCCGGCTCCTACAGGGGATGGGGGTTCAGATGGCCAGTCTTACGGGCTGTTGGCCCAGCAGTTGCTCCACCACCTGCAACACCGGCTCCGCTTCGGTGCGCACCAACCAATCCGGGCTCACTTGCACAAACGCCACCGTGCCGTCCCTGGCAATCACCACCACTGTCGGTTGCGGCAACTCCCAAGTGCCGGTGCCGGTGGTTTCACCGATGTGATTGCCCTTGGCCAACGCGGCATTGCGCGACGCCTCGTCGAAGCTGTAGAGAATGCCCAGGCGGCGCCCGAGGTTGTTATCGGGGTCACTGGCCACCAGCAGTTGCAGGGTGTGGCGGGTCTTGATCTCCACCAGGCGGTCAGGCACTTGCGGGCTTACCGCCACCAGAGGCACCCCGAGTTCGCGCAGGCGTGGGTAGAGTTGGCGTTCGTAATAGGGCAGGGCGATGTTGCACGCCGGGCAGCCGGCAAAGCGGAAGAAAATCAGCACCGCCGGACCGTCCGCCAGCAGCAGCTCGCGGTTGAGTTCACCGCCTTCCACATTCAGCAGGGTGAACGGGTCGAGTTCATCGCCGACCTGTACGTAGTCGTCTGGCCGCGCTTGAGCCACCAGGCGCTGGCGCTGGTCGATGTTGACCTGCAGCGCCGCGGGCGCCCAGGTGGCGACACGCTCGGCGTGCAGTTCGGCCAACTGCCGGTTGAGGGATTCACTCATGCCAGCGCCTCCTGTTTTTCTCCAACCTGGGCGGCGACACTGTAGCGGTTGGCCGGAACGTCCAGGCCGAGGTTGTCGCGCAGGGTATGGCCGCTGTATTCAGTGCGGAACAAGCCGCGCTGTTGCAGCACCGGCACCACCAGTTCGGTGAAGTACTGCAAGCCATCCGGCAGCACCGAGTTGATGATGAAACCATCGCTGGCGCCGGTCTCGAACCAGGTCTGGATCGCGTCGGCGACTTGCTCCGGGGTGCCGACGAAATCACGTTTTGGCCGCGAGAACCGCAAGGCCACTTCACGCAGGGTCAGGCCTTCGTCCCTGGCCAGTTGCTTGATGCGGTCGGAGCCGCCTTTCTGGCTATTGGAACCGAGGTCACCCAGCTCCGGGAAGGGCTCGTCCAGTGGGTATTGGCTGAAGTCGTGATCGTTGAACGGGCGGCCGAGGGCGACGATGGCATCTTCCACGGTGACCAGCTCTACGGCCTGCTGATAGCGGCTTTCCACTTCGGCCTGGTCGCGGCCGACAATCGGGCGAATGCCCGGCAGGATCGACAGGCTGTGCGGGTCACGGCCAAAGCCTTTGGCGCGGCGTTTCAGGTCCTGGGAATAGGCCAGGCCTTCTTCGAGGCTGTCCACGTGCACAAAGATCGCATCGGAGTTCTGCGCGGCAAAGTTGCGCCCGTCCTCCGAGGTGCCGGCCTGGAAAATCACCGGTTGGCCCTGGCGCGAACGCGCGATGTTCAGCGGGCCTTTCACCGAGAAGAAATCACCCTTGTGGTTGAGTGCATGCAGCTTGCCCGGGGCGAAAAACTCGCCGGACTGTTTGTCGTAGGTAAAGGCATCGTCTTCCCACGAATCCCACAGGCCCTGGACGGTGCTCACGTGTTCCTTGGCGATGCGATAACGCACGGCGTGGGGTGGGTGCTCGGCCTTGCTGAAGTTGTCGGCGGTGCCGCTCAGCCACGAGGTGACGACGTTCCAACCGGCGCGGCCACCGCTGATATGGTCCAGGGATGCGAATTGGCGCGCCACTTGGTAGGGCTCGGTGTAGCTGACGGTCACGGTGGCGACCAAACCAATGTTCGTGGTGATCGCCGCGAGTGCCGACAGGATGGTCAGTGGCTCGAATCGGTTGAGGTAGTGCGGGCTGGACTTGGCGTGAATGTGCAGGCTGTCGGCGATGAACACGAAGTCGAACTTGGCGGCTTCGGCCAATTCAGTCTGCTGCTTGTAGAACCCGAAGCTGGTGCTGGCATTCGGTTGGGCGTTCGGGTGGCGCCATTCGCCCCAGCCGTGGCCGACGCCGTGGACCATGGCGCCCAGTTTCAAATGGCGGGGTTTTGCTTGCTGTGGCTTGCTCATGTTCTGCTCCTGGTTAGCGCGAGGCTTGCTGGGGAAGTTGGACACGCTTGGCGTTGAAGCTCTTGTCGAAGCCCTGTGACACGTCGATGTGCCGGGTCAGCAGGCCTTCTTTTTGGTAGGTGTCGGCGGTTACTTGCAGGCCGCTGATCACCGAGTCGTCGATGGCGACCGGGGTCAAATGGGTGTCCTTGGCCACTTCCTCGTGTACTTGCAGCGGCAGGCCGGTGATCTTGGCCTGGGCGGCTGCGTATTCGTTGGGGTGGGTGTTGGCCCAGGCATTGGCGCGGTCGACGCGGGCGACAAAGTCGTCCAGTTGCGGGCGCTTGTCGGCAATGGCCTGGCGGGTGGCGGCGAGGTAGAGGTGGTTGCTCAGCAGCGTGTTGCCGCTGATCAGCACGCGGGCCTGGCTTTGTGACGTGACCACAGTGGTGTACGGGTCCCAGGTGGCCCAGGCGTCGACGGTGCCGTTATCCAGCACCAGGCGCGACTCGCTTGGCAGCAGGAAAATGAACTGCACGTCCTTGGTGGTCAGGCCGGCCGTGGCCAGGGCCTTGATCGCCAGGTAATGGCCGATGGAGCCGCGGCCGGTGACGATTTTCTTGCCCTTGAGGTCGGCGACGGTCTTGATCGGCGAGTCCTTGGGCACCAGCAGCGCGGTGGTGTTGCGCCCTTCGGCGTGGATGATGCTGACCACCTTGAGCGATGCGCCGGCACCGAGGGCAAACACGTAGGGCGCATCCCCCAGGGCACCGATGTCCACGGCGCCGGCATTCAGCGCTTCACCCAAGGGCGAGGCGGAGGGGAATTCCGACCATTGGATTTCGTAGGGCACGTTTTTGGTTTCGCCGGAGACTTCCAGCAGCGCCTTGATTGTAGATTTCTGGTTGGCTACCCGCAGCGGCTGCAAGTCGGCGGCGTGGGCCCCGCCAGTCAGGCCAAGAGCGAGAGCTGTGCCCAGGAGCAGGCGTTTGAAAGGGGTGGTAAAGACCATGGGATGCAGGCTCCAGGCAGATCAAAATGGGGGGTCGGTTACCTCCGCCTGGAGAAGGGGTCGGTGAGTGGGTTAACGTTATGCCCATAAAAACTCGCTGTGAAGTTCTTTTTGGTTATATGTTAATTATTAAAATATTTGATTATGTGTGAATTGATTATTCGTTAATTGCATTTGAAGGGGGCGCTGCGGGCCAAGGCAAAGAGGCCATCCATGCGCCAATGCTCACTGCGAGCAGGCTCAGGGCGGCTGTGCAGGTTCTTTGCCGGAGCGGGCCTGCACCCGGCACGGGCGCAGGCAGGTGGGTGAGTCAGATCACATAGAAACCGTGGGTGCCGTCGCGGGCCAACTGGTCGACCAGGCCGAATTCCCAATCCAGATAGGCCTGCATGGCTTCCTTGGGATTGTCGGTGCCTTCGTACGGGCGACGGTAGCGGTCGATGCGCGGCGAGGCCAGGTGGGTTTCACCTTCTTCCAACGGTAACTGCGCGTTGATCCAGCCGGCAGTGCCGTCCTGCAGTAGAAACACTTGCTTGCCGGTGATGGCTTCGACTTCGGCCACCGCCAGGCGCGCCAGTTGGCTGCTGCCGCAGGTCAGCACGTAGCGCTGGGCGGCGGGCACCTTGGCCAGGGCTTGGGGCAGTTGCGCACGCAGCGCCCACCAGGCACCGGGGATATGGCGCTTCACGTAATTGGCGCTGGCGGTGAAGTCCAGCACCACGGTGTCGCCATGGGCCTGCCATTCGGCGAGGGTATGGGGGCTGATCAGTTCGGCCTGGGGCGGTGTCGGCACCGGCGCGACCCAGGCACCTTGCTCGGTGAAGTGCGCCGGTTGCAGGTCATCCAGCACATGCACTTCCCAGCCCAGTTGAGCCAGCCAGGAGGCGGACATGTTCGCGCGCACGCCGTCGTCATCCACCAACACCAGCCGTGCCCCGCGCACGCTGGCGACATGGTCGGTTTCCTGCACCAGTTGCCCGCCCGGTGTGGAGCGCGCGCCGGGCAGGTGGCCGGCTTCGAATTCTTCCGGAGTGCGCACATCGAACAGGTAGGTGGTGCGGGTTTTTTCCTGCTGCCAGGCCTGCAGGTCGGCCAGGGTGGCACGGCCCACGCGAGCCTTGTCGGCGACGCGACGCGCATCCACGGCGGCGACCTGGCGGTGTTCTTCCGAGGTCGGTGCAAAGCGCCGCGCTTGGCCATGGGCAAGTTTCTGCCCGGCCAGGGTCCAGCCGATGGTGCCGTTGCGCAGGGCCGAGACCGGGTTGGCCACGCCGGCATTGATCAGCGACTGGGTGCCGATAATGCTGCGGGTGCGCCCGGCGCAGTTGACGATGATGCGGGTGGCCGGGTCCGGCGCCAGTTCGCGGGCGCGCAACACCAGTTCGGCCCCCGGCACGCTGATGCCGGTGGGGATGCTCATGGTCTGGTATTCGTCGAAACGCCGCGCATCGAGCACCACTACGTCGGCCTGGCTGTCGAGCAGGGCCTGGACTTCTTCGGCGGCCAGGGACGGCGTGTGCCGCTCGCTTTCCACCAGTTCGCCAAACGCCTTGCTCGGTACGTTGACGTCGATGAACAGCTCGCCACCGGCCTTGCGCCATCCTTCAAGGCCACCTTCGAGCAGGCTGACCTCGGTGTAGCCCAGCGCAACCAAGCGCTCGGCCGCACGGCCCGCCAAACCTTCGCCGTTGTCGTAGACGGTGACTTGGGTATCGCGCCGTGGAATGCGCGAATACACCTCCAGTTCAAGTTTGGACAACGGGATGTTCGCGGCAAACAGCGGGTGGGACTCGGCGAAGGGCGCCTCTTCACGCACGTCGACCAGGGCGACTTCTTCATGGTCCAACAGGGCCTGGCGAATCTGGGCGAAGGTGCGGGTGGATACGGTGGTCATAGGGCAGGGCTCTTTTCTTTGGACAAATCCCAGATATTCGGGAGGAAGGCGTTGGAATAACCGGAGATAAACAGTTTCTCGCTGCCGTCGGGCTGGTACACCGCGCGGCGCACCGCACCAATATTGGCGCCGTACACATGGATGCTGATGGACACCTGGTCGCTGTGGGCATTGCTCACCTGGTGGATGTCACCGACTTTGGGCGACACGGCTTCCACCTGACCCGGCACCAACTGGATCGGCTTGCCTTCGGCAATCAGGCTGCCATCGGGGGCGCGTTCGAACCCTTGGGAGAACTCTGAGCCGCGTAACATCCCGATCAGTCCCCATACCCGGTGGTCGTGGATCGGTGTGCTTTGCCCCGGCCCCCACACAAAACTGACGATGCTGAAGCGCTGGCGCGAATCGGCATGCAGCAAGAACTGCTGGTAGCGCTCGGGGTCGGGCTGGGCGTATTCATCGGGGAGCCAGTCATCATGGCTGACCAACTGCGCCAGTAGCTTGCCGCCACGGTGCAGCAGGTCGCCTTCGCGTGGATTGCCGTCGATCAATTCTGCCAGGGCGCCTATGAAGGCTCTGAGTCTTTCGGGGTGTCGGGCCTGGGTCATGACAATTCCATCGTGTGGTCGGTGGTGATGGGTTTATCTAAGCATAATGTTTATAGTTAATATGCTATTTTTTAATGATTAGCTTATAGCCGAAGGTAATTTAGAACCGGTCTGAATAGCGTTAGACGTTATCGATCACAGCCCGGGCTATCCAGACCGCGTTCCTGCAACTATGCTTCGCACACATCTTAATGACTGTTCTCTATGTGCGGCCCAAATGAAAATTGACGATATCGATGCCTTTGTCGAAGTGATTCGTTGCCAGTCCATCAGCCATGCCGCCGAGTCGTTGCAACTGACCCAGCCGGCCATCACCCGCCGCGTGCAGAACTTCGAGCAGGCGCTGGGTGTGGAGCTGTTCGACCGCAATACCAAGCCCCTCAAGCCTACGCTGATCGGCACCCGTGTGTACGAACAGTGCCGGCTGATCCTGCGCGAGATGGATGCCCTGCGCGAGTTGGTGGCCACCGACGCACCGCCCACCGGCCTGCTGCGCCTGGGCGTGCCGCAGACCATCGGCGATGTGGTGCTGCTGGACGCGCTCAAGCACCTGCGCACCGAATACCCCGAGCTGCGGGCCCAGGTCGCCACGGGCTGGGGCAGCCAATTGGTCGGCAAGATCGAGCGCGGCGAGCTGGATGCAGCAGCGGCGTTGTTTCCGGCGGGCAAGATCTTCCCGGACAACATCGTCGGCGAGTCCATCGGCAAGATGGAACTGGTGGTGGTGTGCGCCAAGGCGCAGTTGCCGAAGAAGCCGTGCAAGCTGGCGGATGTGTACCAGAACGGTTGGATCCTCAACCCGGACGGCTGCGGCTTCCGTGCGGGCTTGCAGCGGACCTTGTCCGATCAGGGCCTGGCCCTGCGGGTGAACCTGGAAACCTTCGGCACCGAGTTGCAACTGGGCCTGGTGGCGGACGGCCTGGGCCTGGGCCTGGTGCCACGGCCGTTGCTGGAGCGCAGCGCCCACCGCGAGCACTTGGCGGTGATGCCGCTCAAGGACTTCAAGCCGGTGATGGACCTGTGGCTGATCTACCCGCACTTCCTGGGCAACCTGCAAGGGCCGGTGGATGCATTTGGCAAGCTGGTCGCAAACTCCCTGCACAAGATCCGCAACGCCGCCTGACCCTGGATTCCCTCTCTTTGTAGGCGCCGGCTTGCCGGCGATGAGGCCCCCGAGATACGTGCAGGGCTCAAGGGCGCCATCGCCGGCAAGCCGGGCTCCTACAGGCGAATGCGGTGCTGTGGTGGTTATGAAAAAAAATAATAATTAGCTTAGATTAAAATGTGCTTTTTATTATCTTTTTGCATCCCATAGGCTTGCCTGGAAGTCCTTAAGGCCATCCAGGAAGTTTTGCCATGAGCAGCGTCACCTCGATCTCCAGTGTTTCCAACAACGTTCGCCAACGCGTCACTCCGGAGGAATGGGAAGTGCGCGTCAAATTGGCCGCCGCCTATCGCCTGGCGGCCTTGTACAAGTGGACCGATCACATCTACACCCACTTCTCCGCCCGCGTGCCGGGCCCGGAGGAGCATTTCCTGATCAATGCCTTTGGGCTGTTGTTCGATGAAATCAGCGCGTCCAACCTGGTCAAGGTCGACCTCGACGGCACCATCGTCGACGATCCCACTGGCCTGGGTATCAACTACGCCGGCTACGTGATCCACAGCGCCATCCACGGCGCGCGCCACGACCTGCAAGCGGTGTTGCACACCCACACACGTGACGGCATTGCGGTGTCGGCGCAAAAAGACGGCCTGCTGCCGATCTCCCAGCATTCCATTGGCTTCTCCGGGCGGGTGGCGTACCACGGGTATGAAGGCGTGGCCCTGGACCTGGACGAGCGTGAGCGACTGGTTGCGGACTTGGGTGACAAGAGTGTGATGATCTTGCGCAACCATGGCTTGTTGACGGCGGGTGTGAGTGTTGAGCATGCGTTTCAGCAACTGCAGCAGTTGGAGCGTGCGTGCAATATCCAGGTGGCGGCGCAGGCTGCGGGGAATGCGGAGTTGATCTTTCCGCCGCGGGAGGTGGTGGAGAAGGTTGAGCAGCAGGCCAAGGTGTTTGCCAGTGGGGAAGGGCCGGGCGTGGCGCGGCATTGGAATGCGTTGATTCGGCAGTTGGAGCGCAGTGATATCGACTACAAGAATTGATTCGGGCGTGACCTGGGGGGGGCTGGCTTGCCTGCGAAGGCGGCCTGGCAGCCGACCTGGATGTTGGATCTGATCGGGTACATATCCGTTATTTGGGTAACGGCTGCTATGGGTTCCGCCCTTACGGCGGCTCACTTTTGAACAGCGCAAAAGTAAGCAAAACGCTCTTGCCCCAACACTCGGCACCTCGCCTAGGCTCGGTGTGCCCGTAATCCGACAGGTATTTGGGGGGCCGCCGCCACGCGCCATCCATGGCGCGGGGCGGCTAAACCGGCATCCCTGCCGGTTTACCCCCCAAATCCCTGTCGAATTCCGGCCAGCGTGTTTGACGGGGCGCCTAAGATCAAAATCAAAAGCACGGCGGCCTGACAGCCGGCCTGAGTGGTTGGATCAAAGGCAGATACGTAGGAGCTGGCTTGCCGGCGATGGCATCACCTGGATTTACCTGCTGTACCGAGGTGACTGCATCGCCGGCAAGCCAGCTCCTACATGGGGTGTGCTTTGTGCTTAAGCGACCTGTTTGGCTTGCTCGCGTTCAGCGACCAGCTGGCGGGTGAGGGGGATCAAACGCTTGCCGTAGTCGATGGCGTCATTCAGGGGGTCAAAGCCACGGATCAGGAAGGTGGTAATGCCCAGGTCGTAGTAGTCCAGCAGCGCTTGCGCAACTTGCTCGGCTGTGCCGACCAGCGAGGTGGAGTTGCCCTGGGCGCCCAGTAACCCCGCGATCCCTGTCCATAAACGCTTATCCAAACGCGACCCTTGCGCTGCCGCTGCCAGTAACCGGCGCGAGCCTTCATTCGGCGGTTCACGCCGCACAAAGCCATTTTTCTCGGCCAGTTCGGTGGCTTGCTGCAGGATCTTGTCGGCCCGTGCCCATGCCAGTTCTTCGGTTTCGGCGAGGATCGGCCGAAGCGACAGGCTGAAGCGAATCGTGCGCCCATGCTTGGCCGCTTCGGCGCGGACCCGGGTCACGATCTCGCGCACTTGCTCGTAGGTTTCGCCCCACAGTGCATACACATCAGCGTGTTTGCCGGCCACTTCAATCGCCGCTGTAGAGGAGCCGCCGAAGTACAGCGGGATATGAGGCTGCTGCGGTGATTTCACCGTGGAGTGCGCGCCTTCGACCTGATAGTAGGTGCCCTTGAAGTCGAAGGGCTGTTCGCGGGTCCATTCCTGGCGCACCACGCTCAGGTATTCGTCGGTGCGGGCGTAGCGTTCGTCCTTGCCGATGTGGCTGCCATCGGCGCGCAGTTCGCGGTCGTCGCCGCCGGTGATGATGTGCACGGCCGTGCGCCCACCGTTGAACACATCCAGGGTGGCGAACTGGCGCGCGGCCAGGGTGGGCTGGGCGAAGCCGGGACGGTGGGCGATGAGGAATTGCAGCTTTTTGGTCACGCTGGCGGCGTGGGAGGCGATTAATGTGCTGTCCGGGCTGTTGGAGTGGAAGGCTACCAGCGCACGGTCGAAGCCGGCGTCTTCGTGGGCGCGGGCCACGGTCTCGACGTAGTCGGGTTGCAGGGTAGGGCCGCTGCGTGGATGGATTTCGGAGGCGTGGTGGCCGCCGATGTAGCCGATGAATTCGATGCTCATGGTCTGTCCTTATCGTGGGAGTGGTCTTGTGCGGGATGGTCACCTCCACCGGGCAAGGGGTCGGTTATTCGCGTCCAAAATAGGGGCAGGGGCCAGGGCTGTAAAATGCCGATTGGTTCTATCCTAATTATTAAAATATAGAATCATTGTTTGATTGGTGTATCAGTAAATTGCATTTTTATCGCCTTCAGCTGGCGCCGGGTTGCCCAAGGCTGACCGGAGATAACGTTGTATTTTCCCCTGCGCTGAGGTCTGATGGGCGCCGAAACGGGCACGCCAGGATGGGGATGTATGCGGGCAGAACTTGCGCACTATGGCGGTATCACCGTCATGATTCCGGCCGCCATCATCATTGCGGTGTGGCTGAGGTATTCCAACCCTTGGGCACTGCGCGCCTGGATAATCACCGTTGGCGTGACCTATTCGATTGTTGCCTTCAGCAAGTTGCTGTTCAAAGGCTGGGGCTTATCGTTCGAGCCTTTGGGTATTGCCGTATTAAGCGGACATGCCATGAATACCTGCCTGATGCTGACCGTGGGACTCAGCCTGTTGGCGCGCCAGTTCAATCCGGTGCTCCGTTGGCCGGCAGCCGGGGCAGGGTTATTGGCGAGTGCCTGGTTCAGTGCTTATTGCGTCGCGCCTTACATCCATCCGCTGAGCGAAGCCTTGGCCGGTGCGACGCTGGGCGCGGTGGCGGCGATTGCTTTTCTGTGGCGTATTGAACGCGCCGACATCAAGGTGTCCCCCTCGTTTATCGGCGGCGGACTGGTGGTGTTGCTGGCCTGCGCGCTGGTGCCAAAATACAACGCCGAGTTGCTGCTCAACCGTGTCGCGACTACGTTGTCAGGTGCTGAACACGCCTATCAAGCGCCTTCCTGGCGGGTGAACGGGGTGCATGGAAAGGTTGAGTAAGCTGCAACTCACATAAGCGCGTCTCATACCTGCTCCTCACTCCGCAACTGCACACTCATGTCATCACAGCTTTGCGCCCAGTCGCTGAGCCATTGCGGCATCGGTGGTGACACGTCGTCCAAGCCCAGTTCACGCACAAACTCCGCCGGGGGCAGGGTGCCTTTTGCCGACCGGAACAGCCCGCGCATCACCACCACGCCGACCACCCGGCCCTTACTGACAAAGCGGTGCTCCATGAGGCTCCACTTGTGGTCCCAGCCGAGCATGCGGGTGTGCACCTCGAACACTTCGAACAGTTTCAATTCACGACGGAACTTGCCCCAGGTATCGCCCACGATCGGCAGTGCCTTGTTGCGCAACGCCACGCGAAAGGCGCCGGTGCGCAGCACGAAATCCATCCGTGCGATGTCTGCCAGGGAAAAGTAGCGGCCGTTGGTGACGTGCCGGTTGATATCCAGGTCCAGCGGCCAGACGCGCATGCGCACCACCGTGGTTGCCAGGCCATGGGCAGGGTTGCGCCAGGGGCGCCGGGACAGCATGAAGAGCAAGCGAAACCAGAGATTCATAAAAACGCCAGGCAGTTGATCAGTGGCAGCACTGTAAAGCGCTGGAATCGGCTAAGGTAGGTGCGCAAATGACTTATTACATGCGAAAAGCGCAAGCGAGTTCCTATCATGCACATTACCTTGCTCCTGGCTGACCGGTGCTCCGCTGCCAGCGCTACCCTGGCGCTGGAGATGCTGAACGCGGCCAACCTGTTTGCCGACACGCCACCCTTCGACATCGTGGTCGCTTCCCTGGACGGCCAGCCGGTGGAGGCCTGGGGCGGCCAGCGTTTGCAGGTGGATTGCTCGGTGGCGCAGGTCGCCCAGACCGACCTGATACTGATCCCAGGCTTTCTGTTCACCTTGAAAGAGGCCTTGCCGGCCTTTCCTGCCTACGCCCCCTGGTTGCGTGAACAGCATGCACACGGCGCAGTCCTGGCTTCGATGTGCACGGCGGCCTTTCTGTTGGCGGAGTCCGGTGTGCTGCAAGGCCTGCGCGCCACGACCCACTGGGCGTTCGCCGAGCTGTTTCGACGCCGCTATGCGGACGTGAGCCTGGATGATGGGCAGATTCTCTGCGAAGAAAACCGCGTGATCACCAGTGGCGGCGCGAGTGCGGCGATAGACTTGGTGTTGCACCTGATCCGCCGTTTTGGCTCACCGGAACTGGCCCACACCTGCGGCAAATACCTGCTGATCGATACGGTGCGCAGCGAGCAGTCGGCGTACGCCATGTGGTCGCTGCCCAAAAACCACGGTGACGGTGAGATCCTGCGGGTGCAGCACTGGTTGGAGCAGCATTTTGCTGAGGCGCTGGTGATTGATGAGGTGGCTCGGCGTTTCGGTTTTGGCGTGCGCAACTTCAAGCGGCGTTTCAAGGAGGCCACTGGCTACACGCCGATTGCCTACCTGCAAACCCTGCGCCTGGAACGGGCCAAGCACATGCTTGAGTCAACCCGCATGACGTTGGAAAGCATCACCTACGCGGTCGGCTACGAAGACAGCAATTCATTCCGCCGCCTGTTCCAGCAACGCGTGGGCCTGTTGCCGGCGGCGTATCGCAAGAAATTCCTCGCCCGTGCGGTTTGATTCAGCGGTGTAACACATGCTGGAAACCGTGCAGCAGGTGCATGCACGCATCGAAGCGCGGCAGCGATCGGCAAGGCAGTGCTGTGGGTGGACCGCGAGCTGCATTAATTAAAGGCGAAAAAAAACCGGCTGATCAGGCCGGTTTGGGGTTCCCGCAAGCAGCGCGGGGTTATGCGTTGTTGCCTTGCAGGCGATCAGCACCGCCTTCAGCCAGGCCACGTTCCTGCAGACGATCAGCACCGCCTTCAGCCAGGCCACGTTCCTGCAGGCGATCAGCACCGCCTTCGGCCAAGCCACGTTCTTGCAGGCGATCAGCACCGCCTTCGGCCAGGCCACGTTCTTGCAGACGATCAGCACCGCCTTCGGCCAGGCCACGTTCTTGCAGACGATCAGCACCGCCTTCGGCCAGGCCACGTTCTTGCAGACGATCAGCGCCACCTTCGGCAACACGGCGTTCCAGCAGGCGGTCCGAACCGTTTTCGGCAACGCGGTTACCTTGCAGGCGGTCCGAGCCACCCTCTGCGACGCGACTTTCGATCAGGCGATCCGAACCGCCTTCAGCGACGACAGGATGGGCAAAAGCATTTGCAGCGAGTACCGAGAAAGCGAGGCTAAGCAAGATTTGGCGTTTCATGAGAGTGTGCTCCGAGTATTTTAGTTTGGGTTGTTGCTGGTATGGGTTTGATGTTACGCGTTGCATTTTTTAAGAGAACTTCATTGGGCTGATGGTGACTATCGACGCCAGCGATGGCTCGTTGTGGCGAGCCATCGCCGGGGCAGTCATGGCATCTGCGGCAGTTCCTGTGGGCGCAGGTCGAACACCAGCACCTCGGCATCGTCACCGTGGCCCAGGCGGATCTGTTGCTCATCCCGCACGCGGGCGCCGTCGCCTTCCTGCAAGCGTTGGCCGTTGATTTCAACGCTGCCCCGGGCCACATGGATGTACACATGGCGATCGGGCGGCAGGTCCAGGGTGGCGGCTTCGTCACCGTTGAACAGGCCGGCATACACTCGGGCGTCCTGGCGCACGCTGAGCGAGCCGTCGTGGCCATCCGGCGAGATGATCAACTGCAAGCGCCCACGTTTCTGCGCGTCAGTGAAGTGCTCTTGCTGATAGCGCGGTTCAGCACCGGCCACGGCTGGCACGATCCAGATCTGCAGGAAGTGCACGCCACGGGTCTGGCTGTGGTTGAACTCGCTGTGGGCCACGCCGCTGCCGGCGCTCATCAGTTGCACATCGCCAGGGCGGATCACCGAACCGGTGCCCAGGGTGTCCTTGTGCTCCAAGGCGCCTTCAAGCACATAGGAGAAGATCTCCATGTCGCGGTGCGGGTGCTGGCCAAAGCCTTTGCCGGCCGCGACGCGGTCGTCATTGATCACCAGCAGGTCGGAAAACCCCTGTTCATTGGGGTTCCAGTAGTTGGCGAACGAGAAGGTGTGGAACGACTTCAACCAACCGTGATTGGCGGCGCCGCGTTCGGAAGCTTTGCGAAGGGTCAGCATGGTCTTGTCCTCAAGTGGGAGCGGGCTGCGAAATGCAGGGCTCCTGCGTTGAGAAGAAGGTTAATGGTTACTGGGAAATTCATTAAGAACATGAAATCTGAATAACTGTCCCCTTCAAGTTGACAGTGGTAGACGTGCCATAATGCCTGCCGCATTCCTTCTCGATGGACCCTCCCCGATATGAAAACCGTGGCCATGGCGCTGTTTCCGGACTTTCTCCTGCTCGACATGGCCGGGCCACTCGAAGTGTTTTCGATTGCCAACCGCTACCTGCCGGCGGCGGAGCATTACCGGATCCTTACCCTCGGCACCGAGCCCGGCCCGCTGCGCGCTTCCAATGGCGTGGCGGTACAGGCCGACCTGTTGTTGGACCAGGCCCAGGACGCCTACGACCTGCTGCTGGTGCCCGGTGGTCCCGGGGCCTATAACGAATGCCACCCCGCGTTGTTGCCCTGGCTCAAGGCGGCAGCCCCACGGGCGCGGCGCTTCGGTTCTATCTGCACCGGGGCGTTCGTGCTGGGGCATGCCGGCCTGCTGAACAATCACCGCGTGACCACGCACTGGCACTACACCGAGCGGTTGATCAAGGCGTTTCCCAAGGCCATTGTCGAGACTGACCGCATCTATCTGCAGGACGGGCGGTTGATCACCTCGGGTGGCGTCACGGCCGGTATCGACCTGGCGCTGTCGGTGGTGGCCCAGGACCACGGCAAGCAAGTCGCGGTGGACGTGGCCAAGGTGCTCCTGGTGGTGATGAAGCGCCAGGGCGGGCAGGCCCAGTTCAGCCCGATGACGGCGGCGGTTGCGCCCCAGGAAACTGCGATCACCCGTGTGCAGAACCATGTGCTCGAACATCTGTGCGAACCCTTCACCATCGAGTCCATGGCCGCGTTGGCCGGCATGAGCGCACGGCATTTTGCGCGGCTGTTCGCCAAAGAGGTGCAGATGACGCCCATGGCGTTCCTGCAAGGCGCGCGCATCGACCGCGCCCGGCAGTTGCTCGAAACCACCGACCTGCCGCTCAAGACCGTGGCGTTCCACGCTGGGTTTGGCAGCGTGCGGCATATGCGCTTTTTGTTCAGCGAGAAACTGGGCCTCAACCCGACTCAATACCGACAACAGTTCAGTTAACGACAAAATGTCCGTCTCGGGCACCCGAATGTCCGTGTCGCTCCCCGTGCCAGCATTGTCCTGTCATGCCCAGGTGGCAAGATAGCGTCAGGCCCATGGAAAAGGATGCGCAGACGCCCAAGGCCGGGCGTTTCAGCGCTTTTGCACGCATGAATAACCCTCAGGCGATTGACGTTGATGGCACGCTGCGCTTCGGCGCTTATGTCTTTCACCGGCAACAACGGCTGGTCAGCAAGTCTGGCTGGCCGGTGCCGTTGGGAGGCCGTGCGCTGGATATCCTCACGGTGCTGCTCGAAACGCCCGGGCAATTCATCAGCAAGGCGACCCTGATCGAGCGGGTCTGGCCGCACAGCGTGGTGGAAGAAAACAACCTGCGCGTGCACATCGCTGCGCTGCGCCGTGCCCTCGATGGGCAGCGCTATATCCTCAACGACCCCCAGCGTGGCTATTGTTTCGCGGCCAAGCTGCAGGGCGGGCTGCCCGCCACGCAGCCTCGGCACAACCTCAGCGCACGGCTCAGCGCGGTGATGGGCTGCGACGCGCTGCTGGGCGTGTTGGTGCGGCGTTTGTCCGGGCAACAGCTGATGACCCTCACCGGCTGCGCTGGCGTCGGCAAGAGCACCCTGGCCCTGGCGTTGGCCGAACGCGTGTTGCCGCGCTACCGGGATGGCGTGTGGTGGGTCGACCTGGCGACTGTCGAGGCGCCAGTGGCCATGCTGCGCCACCTGGCCACGGCCTTGCACCTGGAGCCCATCGCCAGTGCCACTGAGCTGGGCCGGCAATTGGCGTCCCGCCAGCTCCTGCTCGTACTGGATGGTGCCGACCTGCTGCTCGGCGCCTGCCGGCACCTGGTGGCCGTGCTGCGCGAAATAGCGCCGCAGGTCGGCGTACTGGTCAGCAGCCGTGAAGCCCTGCAGGTCGCGGGTGAGTGGGTGCAACGCGTACCCCGGCTGGCAGTGCCTGCGCCGTCGGCGCTGGGCAGTGTTGAGCAGGCGATGGCGTATCCGGCGGTGCAGTTGTTTGTGGCGCGGGCAAGGGCGGGCCAGCAGGGGTTCGTGCTGCGGCCCCAGGACCTGGCGCCGCTGCGCGATATTTGCCGGCGCCTTGATGGCATTCCCCTGGCCCTTGAACTGGCGGCCGCCCAAATCGATGCCCTTGGCGTGCGCGGCTTGCAGCAGCAACTGAGCAAGGGCCTGCACGTGTTGACCCACGGTCGGCGCACGGCGGTGGAACGCCATCGATCCCTGACGGCCGCCCTGGACTGGACCTACCAGCGCCTGAGCCTGCCCGAGCGGTGGCTGTTCCTGCAGTTGAGTTTATTCAAGATGGCCGTGACCTTGCCCACCTTGAGCGAGCTGGTCAGCGGGACTGAATTGGAACACGCCGACCTGTCCTACCTGCTGGGGCGCCTGGTGAATACCTCGCTGCTAAGCCTTGAGCCCGGCCCGGGCCTGGCACGCTACCGCCTGCTCAACTGCGTGCGCTGCTATGCCCTGGCGCAGCTGCGTGACCCGGTGCAGGTGGCGCGCTTGCAGCAGGGCTATGGGCATTACCTGGGGCCGTTTTCAGGCCGGCCGTTTGTCCTGCAACTCATCGAGCAGGCGGCGTACGCGGACTAGGTCCTGGGTGGCAAAACCTTCGGTGTACCGCGCGTAAATCGAGCCCAGCAAGTCTCGCGCTGCCTGCAGGCGGCCTTGGGACTGCCATAAACTTGCCAATGACGTCGCACAGCGTAACTCCCAGGCCAGCGCGCCTTGCTGGTGTGCCAGGCCCAGGGCCTCCAGCAACAGCGCTTCGGCTGCGCAGGCATCGTCCAGGCTGTCGGCGCGTACCCGCAGGATTTCTGCAGTGCACCAACCCGCGTCGCCCGCACGGGCCCGTTCGAAGCCTGGCGCTTCCACCGCGTGGGAACCCAGTGTGACCAGGATGTCTTCGATCAACCCCAGGCCTTGCAGGTCCTTGTGCCCAAGGATGCCCGCATAGTGGCCTGCCCAGGTCTGGAATAGCTGCACCGAATGTTTGTGGGCATGTTCCAACAGCAACGCCTGCAGGGTCTGGGCGCTGTCTTCGTCACCGTTGTAACGGGCGATGACCACGCCCGCCAGCGCGAGAGTGTAGCAGATGGAGGTGCCATGGTTGATCTGCTGCGCCAATTCCAGCGCCTGGCTGGCGGTGCGCCAGGCCTGCTCGGGAAAGCCTTGCAGCCACAGGATGCGCGCCAGCACCGTGAGCGAGGCGACACTCTGGTCGTATTGCACACCGATGCCGTGGGCAAACCGGTTGAGGTGGCCGCTGTGTGCCATGCGTTGGATCACTTGCTCGGCATTGTGCCGGGCAAGTGCCTGGTTGCCGTTGTAATGCTGGGCCAGGACGCGCAGGCGCTGGGCGCTGATGTCCAGTTGCGGGTCGGTGCGTGGGTCCAGGCGATCAAACTGCACGCTTTGCGCCAGCGCCTGGCGATACTGGCCAGCGCACAGGTTCACCGCCATATGCCCGGAGACCGCACGCAATTGCCCCGCGACGTCTTCGCGCGCCTCGGCCAGGCGCCGCGCACTGACGAATGCGGCGATGGTCTGCGGGGCACCGCCTAGGGCGTGATACGACAGGCTGCCCAGCGCCAATTGCAGTTGCATCGTCAAGCGGGGGCAGGGCGAGACGGCCTGGTCCATCAACGCCAGCGCCTTGTCCACGTACAAACGGTGTTCCCTGAGCAACGACAACTCCTGCCACAGCGGCATTGCGCTGACCGTCAGGCGGATAGCCAGCAGGTGTTCGCCGCCCTGTGCGAGCCCCCAGTCGAGGGCCGAGCGGACATCTTCACGCAGCGGCGCGTAACGGTCGATCCAGGATTGGGTGGCGACCGACTCCCAATCGCCGCGCGCCTGTTCCATCAGTGCCAGGCAGCGTTCAGCGTGACGCTCACGAGTGGCGTCCAACTCGTGGGCGACGCTGAGTTTTTCCAGGGCGTAGGTGCGGGTGACGTCCAGCAGGCGATAGACCATCTCGTCATCACCGGCTTCCACATTGAGCAATGACTTGGCGACCAATTGCGTGATCGAGCCCAGCACCTCGGTCGGCGCGACCTGTTCCCCGGCAATCACCGCCGCCGCGCTGGCCAGGCTGAAACCCCCGCGAAACACCGCCAGGCGGCGCAGGCAGATCTGCTCGCAGGCGGTGAGCAGTTCAAAGCTCCAGTCCAGCGTGGCCCGCAGGGTTTGATGGCGGGGCAGGGCGCTGCGCCGGCCACGGGTCAGTAAGCGGAAGTTGTCTTCCATTTGCACCAGCAGTCCCGGCAGGCCGAAGCGCTCGATCTGCGCCGCCACCCACTCGATGGCCAGGGGAATGCCGTCCAGGCGCTGGCAGATATCGATCGCCAGCGGCAGTTCGGCGTCGCTCAGTTCAAAGCTGTCCTGGTGAGACATGGCCCGCTCGATCAGCAATTGCAGGGCCGGGTAGCCCAACGCCTGGGCGCGGTTGCCGCTGGCGGGCGGGCACGCCAGGGGCTCCAGGCGCTGCACGTACTCACCTTCGGCGCGCAATGCCTCGCGGCTGGTCGCCAGGATGTGCAGCCTCGGCGCGTGGCGCAGCAGGGTTTCGCTGATCAGGGCGATGTCGTCCAACAGGTGCTCGCAGTTGTCGATCACCAGCAGCACCTGGCGTTCCTGCAGGCTGCGGGCAAACGTGACCAGGGGCTCATGCTCGGTGTGGGTGAGGTCGAGCAGGGCGGCGAGATTGGGCAGGATCATCGACGGCGCGCTCAGCGGCGCCAGGTCCAGCAGGCGAATACCGTCGCGGTAATGCCCGATCAGCAGTTCTGCCACCCGCAGCGCGACAGTGGTCTTGCCGATTCCGCCGGCGCCGGTGAGGGTGATAAAGCGCTGTTCGGGCAGTTGCTGCACCAGGCTATCGATCAGGGCCTGGCGGCCGAGCATCCGGGTACGGCGCAGCGGCAGGTTGTGGCACGTGCCTTGGGGGGCGCCTTCGGTGGGTAGCGTCATTGGTTCGATGCTCAGTGGCGCAACAAAACTGTAGCCGCGCTGGGCGACAGTGACGATATAGCGCTGGCCGGCCTGGCCATCCCCCAGCGCCTTGCGCAACGCGGCCATATGCACCCGCAGGTTGCCGTCTTCCACCACGCTTTTGGGCCACACCCGGGCGATCAGTTCCTGCTTGCTCACCACATTGCCGGCCTGTTCGAGCAGGATCAGCAGGATATCCACGGCGCGCCGCCCCAGGCGCAACGGACGACCGGCCTCCAGCACCAGGCGTTGGCGCGGGTGGATGCGGTAGGGACCGAAATGCACGGCCTGGTCGCCGGGATCACTCATGGGAGGCCATGCTCGGAAAGAGGGGAGCGGCCAGCATATTCCAGCGACGCACCGACCACTAGGCTGCGATCACTTGGGGCTTGTGGCGCGAGTGGTGATTTCGCCAGGTCATGGGGTTGACGCCTTCGCTGCGGGTGAACATATGGCAGAAGTGCGCCTGGTCGCAAAACCCGCATTCCAGGCTGATTTGCGTCAGGCTCAGGGTGGAACTGGCGATCAGTTCCTTGGCCCGCTGGATGCGCTGTTGGCGGATCCACTCCTGTGGCGACAGCCCGGTGGTGCACTTGAACGCACGGGAAAAATGGCTGCGCGACAACGCGCAGGCCTGGGCCAGGTCGGCAATCACCAGGCTTTCGCCCAGGTTGGCCAGGATCAGTTGCTTGGCGATACGCTCGCGCCGGGGGCATAGGCCACCGGTGGCGGACAAACGAGGGGCATATTGCTCGAGTCGGGCCATGACAAATATCCGCAGTCGATGGGAGCGTTCCCGGTGAATGGATGCAGTGTAGACGTGGCTAATCTTGTTGCCGGACCGTCCGGCTGACGAGTTAATCGTTGTTAATTTCGCCAGGTACCGGCGTGGAAAAGACAGCACAGACATGCAATCCGGCCAGGGTCTGGCGTGCTTATCTGTGAGCTTGCCAACCGCTTGGATACCGCCATGAACCGCAACGACCTGCGCCGCGTCGACATGAACCTGCTGGTGATTTTCGAAGCGCTGATGTTCGAGAAGAACCTGACCCGGGTCGCCGAAAAACTCTTCATGGGCCAACCGGCGGTAAGTGCGGCATTGGGCCGTCTGCGCGACCTGTTCGACGACCCGTTGCTGCTGCGCAACGGGCGGGGCATGGAGCCCACGCCACGCGCGGTGGCGATACTCAAGGAGTTGCAACCGGCCATGGACACCATTTCCGGTGCGGTCAGCCGTGCCAAGGATTTCGACCCTTCCACCAGTTGTGCGGTGTTTCGCATTGGCCTTTCGGACGACGCTGAATTTGGCCTGTTCCCACCGTTGCTCAGCCAACTGCGCGAAGAGGCACCGGGGATCATCGTGGTGGTGCGTCGGGCCAATTACCTGTTGATGTCGTCGCTGCTGGCCAGCGGTGAAATTACGGTCGGGGTGAGCTATACCACCGAATTGCCGGCGAATGCCAAGCGCAAGAAGTTGCGGGACATCCCGTGCAAGGTCTTGCGTGGGGACGACGCAACCGAGCCGCTGACGCTGGATGACTACTGTGAGCGGCCCCATGCGATGGTGTCGTTTTCGGGGGACTTGAGTGGCAACATCGATCTGGACTTGGCCCGGATTGGCCGGGCACGCCGGGTGGTGTTGGCGGTGCCGCAGTTCAGTGGGTTGCGGGCGTTGTTGGCGGGCACGCAGATTATTGCGACGGTGCCGGATTATGCGGCGTGCGCGTTGACGGAGGGCACTTCGTTACGGGCGCAGGATCCGCCGTTTGCGATTGAGGAGGCGCAGTTGTCGATGGTGTGGAGTGGGGTGCATGACAATGATCCGGCGGAGCGGTGGTTGAGGGCTCGGATTGGGGAGCATATGGCTCGGGTGGTTTGATTGGGGGCAGCTAACCCGGGTTACCCACGGATTCAGGCCTGCGTTCGGGCAGCGTGTTTAACGCGGCCTTAGAGCCGACCGGTTGCATACTGTCGACCTCGGTCAACCTGTAGGAGCCGGCTTGCCGGCGATGGCATCACCCGGGTGTGCCTGCTGTACCGAGTCGCCTGTATCGCCGGCAAGCCAGCTCCTACACGTATCTGCCTTTGATTCAACCACTCAGGCCGCCGTGCTTTGATCTTAGGCAGCCCCCCAAATAACGGACATGTACCCAACCAGCCAACCCAATTGGTCACCCATTCTTACCCCAAATTGGATATTCCTCCTCCAAGCCCCGATGACTAACCTAGCCATCAATCCCCACCGCCTTGGAGCATCACCATGCAAACCCGTACCGATTTCTACACCGCCTCCCCAGACGCCATGAAAGCCATGCTCGCCCTGGAAGCCGCCGTCGGCAAACTCTCCATCGAGCTGCCACTGCTGGAACTGGTACGCCTGCGGGTATCGCAGATCAACGGCTGCGCCTTCTGCCTCGACATGCACACCGCCGACGCCCGCAAAGGCGGCGAGACCGAACGTCGCCTGTACACCGTGTCAGCCTGGCGCGAAACGCCGTTCTTCACCCCACGTGAACGCGCTGCACTGGCTTGGGCCGAAAGCCTGACCTTGATCAGCCACACCCACGCGCCCGACGAAGACTTCAACGCACTGGCCGCCGAATTCAGCGCCCAGGAGCAGGTCGACCTCAGCGTGGCAATCGCCACCATCAACAGCTGGAACCGCCTGGCCGTCGGCTTTCGCAAGATGCCCAAATAAGGCCTCAACCTGATTTGAAATAACCGCGCGGCGTGGTGCCGGTCATGCCCTTGAAGAAGGAGATCAACGCGCTGTCGCTGGCAAACCCCAGCTCAAAGGCGCAGTAGCCGAGGCTGCGCCCGGTGGCGAGCAACTCGATGACGCGCATCAAGCGCCACTGCTGGCGCCATTGCTGATACCCCAGGCCGGTTTCTCGCAGGAAAATCCGGCCGATGGTCTTGGTGCTGGCGCCGATCTGCTTTTCCAGGTCTTGCAGCGTAGGCGGCAATCGCTCCAGATTGGCCAGCAATGGCGCCAGGCGCTTGTCCCGTGGCAAGGGCAGGAGCAGCGGTTGCTCGGCCGCACCCTGAATTTCTTCCAGGCACAATGCCAGCAAATGCGCATAGCGGCCTGTGTGCCAATGGGTCTCGAAAGGGGCCATAGCCATCGGTTCCAACACCGCCCGCAACAAGCCGCTCACTTCGATCACCCGCACCTGTGCCGGCAGCCGGGCCGCAATGGCCGGGCTTACATACAGCGAGCGATAATCGACGGTCTTGCTCATCACCGCACGGTGATGCACACCGCAAGGTATCCACGCCGCGCGGGTCGGCGGCAGCAGGCACAGTTGATTATCCAGGGTAATGCGGGTGCAGCCCTGCTGGGTAAACAGCAGTTGACCGCGCTGATGCTGGTGCAGTCCGGAGTCGTGGTCACCGAGCAGGGCGGCGATGCCAATGACGGGCGCCGGGTAATGGTCCGGGTCGAATGATGCGTCGGCAGCGAGCCAGGCCATGGGTTGTCCGATTTGATGGATAATTTGTCGAAGTCTGGATAATACCCCAGCCCAGGCTGCATAGAATCCTCACGCTCTTTTCTCGTGAAGGATCTGTCCATGTCATCTAAATACTTGCTGGTACTGGCCGTGGCACTGCTGATGTTCCCGCAGTTGGCCCAAACCCTCTACAGCCCGGCCCTGGGTGATATCGGCCAGGCTTTCGCGGTCGGGCCTGAACGGGCCGGGCAGGCCCTGTCGGTGTACTTCCTGGCGTTTGCATTCGGCGTGGTGATATGGGGCCGTTTGTGTGATCGCTGGGGCCGGCGCCCGGTAATATTGGCCGGGCTGGGGTTGTATGTTGCCGCCATGCTGCTGGCCTTGAGTGTTAGCACGTTCAACGGCTTGCTGTTGGCCCAGGCCATCGCCGCCTTTGGCGCGGCAGTCGGTTCGGTGGCCACGCAGACGCTGTTGCGCGACCGCTTCCAGGGCGCGCAGTTGGCGCAGGTGTTTTCCGTAATGGGCATTGCCTTGGCCGCCAGCCCGGCAATTGGCCTGTTCACTGGTGCGACGTTGGTGCAGTACTTTGGCTATCGCGGCGTGCTCACGGGGCTTTTGCTGATGGCAGGGCTAGTGTGGACCACCTGCCTGTGGGCCTTGCCCGAGACGCGTCCCGCCTCCTTGCCGAACTCGCCGTTGGGCGAGACCGTGGGCCTGATGCTCAGGGACGCCGGAGTGTGGCGTTCCGTTGGCCTGGTGGCGGCGTTCAATATTGCGCTGTTTGGCTACTACAGCGTGGGGCCGTTTATCTTCGCGAGGCTGGGATTGTCCGCTGCCGAATTCGGCTACAGCGGTGTGTTGCTGGCGCTTGGGTCAGGACTCGGGGCGTGGCTGAACAAAGCCTTGCTAAAGCGTGGGCTCGATGGTGACCAGTTGGTGTTGGCCGGCGCCGGGCTGGCACTGCTGGGCGGCGTGTCAGTCCTGGTGCTGCAACACAGTTGGCTCTTCGTGTGGCCGATGCTGCTGGTGGTGCTGGCATTCGGTATGGCGATTCCGAACGTGCTGGGGGCGGCGCTGGTGGCTTATCAAGACCGCCTGGGCACCGCCGCTGCGGTATTTGGCTTGCTCTATTACCTGGTGATTGGCGCCGGGCTGACCCTGGTCGCCTGGGCACAGGACCTTGGCTGGAGCCTGTTGACCTGCGGCCTGGCGGCACTGTGTCTAGCGGCGGCGCGGGTGTTCAGAAGTTGACCGAAGCACTCAGGCGCGCCGTCAGCGGCGCGCCCTGGAACAGATAGTCATCGCCCAAGTACTCGCCCGCGTCGCGCCAGTAGCGCTTGTCAAACAGGTTGTCGACGCTCAGGCGAAACACCGTCTCATAGCCGCTCACCTGGGTGGTGTACCGGCTGCCCACGTTCACCACTGCGTAATCCCCCACCTCCACATTGCCGCTGCGGTTGGCGAACTTCTTGGCGCTGTATTGCACACCGCCCAGCACCGCCAGGCCATTGACCCAAGGCAAGGCGTAGTCGGCGTACAGGCTGGCGCGCAATTTGGGCACGTTGATCGCCTGGTGACCTTCGTAATCCGCGGTACCACTGCCGGTGACGCGTGCGCGAATCGCCGCGACGCTGGTGGCGATCTGCAGACGCTCGGTGGCCCAGCCGTTGGCCGACAGTTCCAGACCGGTGTTTTTCTGTTCGCCCTGTTGCACATAGGTGAAGACGCCAGCGCCGTCGGGCTTGGCGTACTGGTAGGCCTGGCGGGTCTGGAACACGGCGGCGGCAAAGCTGATGCGGCGCCAGTCATATTTCACCCCGGCTTCGATTTGGCGTGAGGTGGTAGGGGCCAGGGTGTCGCCGTCGTTGGTGGTTGTCCACGGCGCCTGGCCGCCCAGGGACAGGCTTTTGCTGTAGCTGGTGTAGAGCGAGATATGTTCGACCGGCTTGTAGATCAACGACGCCTGCGGCAGGAACACGTATTGCTGGGTGTGACGTACCTGGTCGCCAGAGGTGCCGTCGAAGGCTTTTTCGTCCAGGCGCACTTCGCGGCCACCGAGGATGGTTTGCCATTGCTCGTTGAGGCGGATGCGGTCGGTGACGAACAGGCCGTACTGGCGACTGTCGAGGTTGCGATGGCTGTCGTTCAGCGGCTTGTCGGTGGGGGGGAAGGTTGGGGCGTCGACGTTGATGTTAGTGCTGCCGATGTATTCGTTGACTGACTTGCGCTTGTCGACCACCCGGCGAAAGGCGCTGGTGCCAAAGGTCAGTTCATGGCCCAGGCTGCCCGTGTTGAACAGCCCGGTCATGGCTGCCTGCACTTCGTCGTCGCGGCGGGTGTCGTCGGGGCTGCGGTAGTCGTAGACGTCATAGTCACCGGTAGGGCTGAAGAAGGCGGTGCCGCAATCGGTCACGTAGAAGCAACCATAGGCAAACGAACTGTAGTCATCGATCACCACCTTGCTGCGCGCCGCGCTCACGCTGCCTTTCCACTGATCATTGAAGCGGTATTCAAACTTGCCGTTGAGGTTCAGCGAGTCGATACCCACTTGCCTGGACCCGCTCTGGTGGCCCAGCAATTTCTTCGGCGAGGCATCGTGTGGCACCTCGGTGCCGCCCAGCAGTTGGTAGCCCGGCACCGAGCGTTGCTGTTTGTCCTGGTACTCGGCGTCCAGTTGCAACACCGCATCGGGGCTGATGTTCCAGTCAAAGGCCAGGGACACAAAATCGCGCTGGCCATTGGCGTGCTCCACATAGGAATTGAGGTCTTCATGGGCCACGTTGGCGCGCAGGCCGAACTGTTGCTCGCTGCCAAACCAGCCGCCGACATCTGTAGCGATATAGCCGCTGCCGCGATCGTCGGTGGAGACCGTCACCGAGCGTATATCTTCCGGGCGCTTGGTCACGTAGTTGATCACGCCGCTCGGCTCGGAGATCCCGCTCTGCAGGCCCGCCAGGCCCTTGAGCACTTCCACCTGCTGCTTGTTTTCCAGGGCAACGTTCTGCTCGCCGGTGATGGTGCGTCCATTGATCTTGTAGCTGCTGGCCGCATTCAGCGAGAAACCGCGCACCACAAAGTTCTCGTAGTAACCGATGGGCGCATAGCTGTCGCCCACCGAGGCGTCGTTGCGCAGCACTTCACTGAGCAGGCGCGCCTGCTGGTCCTTGATCAGTGCGGCGTTGATCACGGTGATCGAGGCCGGCGTATCGAGCAGCGGCGCATCGTCGAAGCCGCCCACGGAAGCGGTTTCACTGCGGTAGCCGGACTCATCCTGGCCCTGGACCTTGACCGCCGGCAGTTCGATTTCAGCCGCCAGGCTGTTGCCGATGCCGCCGCTGAGCAGCAGGCCGAGGGCGAAACGTGAAGTGACGACGGGACGAAAACGCAAAACCATGGTGGCAAGGCCTTAAAGCGCAGGGCGGGGGGCGCATAAGCTAGGCATAAGTGCTCGCTATTACAAGGTTTTGAGAACAGTTAGCGTTAGGGCAGGGGGCCGCAGGCTACATCCACCGTCCGTTTCACGCCGGGTGTGTCCTGGGTTTTTCCGATCTTGCCGGCGCGCGAGGTCGGATAGAGTCAGGGACTCTTGAATAACAAATGGATTGTTCTCATGACAGACATAGCAGCCCCCCTGACGGGGCTTGAGGCCTTGAACCAAGCGGTCCAGAGCAGCCTGCTCCTAAGCCCCGCCGAATACGGCACATCGTTGATTCGGCAGAAGTGGGGCGCCACGCTCGACCCCGCCACTGCCCAACTGGTGACGCTTGACTATGACTACCACGGGCATCCCCCCATCGACGGCGTGCACCAAGGGCAGATTCGCGTACAGCAGTCACTGGTACAGGCACTGCTCAGCGACTATCAGGCCGTGGCCGATGACCGTTTCGGTGAAACCGCCTTTGGCTTTTACACGCCACCGGCAATCGGGCCGCACATCACCCTTGTGGACCACGTTGATGAGTTTGCCTCCCAGGAAGGTGGTTTTCACAGGGACTACGAAGGCATTTATCGCCACACCGTCCCGCAAGTCTATGGCCCTTCCACACAGCTGCCGATTACACCAGCCGCCTTCAAACAATGGGTATGGCGCCTGGAGTTCAAGGAGCAGTATCAAGATTACCTGGCCAAGACATTGCCCTCCGATGAAGTCCTCAATGGGGCGGCCCCTTATGCCCTGCGGACTTCGGCAAAAACCGCATTTGTGATGGCCGCTTTTTTACAGCGGCGCGAGCTGAGCTTGTCTCCGGCGGGGTTGCAACTGGCGCTCTCGGCAGCCGGCCTTGGGGAGAACCAGACTCAGTTCTCGTTTATCAACAACGCCCAGCTTGAGCACTGCACCCACCCGATGGCGCATGTCGAGGTGTCGCGGTTGATGATCTACCGCTATACCGCGCAGGACATCTGGGTATTCCGTCATCGTACACAGGGGCGTGTGTTGCTCTACGTTCCCGGCAACTCTTCCCCGCTGCACGAACTGGCTGACCTCAAGGCTTTACGTACGTGGGTGGTGGCGCAGAGCAACTTACCCGAGAAGAGCGTGGCCCTGGCTGGGCATTTCACCAAAGAGGACCGCACTGACGGTACGTTTCACGCCGGTGTGTTGACCGCCCTGGAAGCGATGACCGAATACCCGAACCAGCACCGTTTGAGCCGCGAATCCGGCTTTTTCAATAACGATGGTTATTGGAACCCCGACGACTACATCAACCTCGATACCCAACCCAATACGGTTGATCCGTTTGCAGAGCTGGTCAGGGTGTTCAAGCAGACGTATCTGCAGACTGCCGAGGACGCGATCCGTGATGACAGTGATGTCAACCGAGCGAACCTGAGTGCGGTTGTCGAGCCTGTGGTGGGGTGGCTCAATCGGTGGGGCATGCTGGCGATTTTCTTTCCGGGCAGTGAGGGGCTGGTGGCGCTCGCCGGGTTGATCGAGGCCGCCTATGGCGAGAATGAGCTGGAAAATGCAGACAGAGCGGAAAAACGCAACGAAGGCGTTGAGCGTATGGTGTTCGGTTTACTTAACGCCCTTCCGTTACTGGCCATGGCTGGTGCGGGAGTGGCCGAGGCTGAGCGTGGACCGCGGGTAAACGTCGAAGTGCCCATTGCTGAAAAAACAGAACAGGCCACGGGCACGCAGACCGTTGATTTGCCGCCGCCGGTGCTTGCAGACCCAGGCATTGTGTTCTGGCCTCCCGGCACTGAAGGCCTGCCGCTGTCAGAATGGAGCCGTGCGCAGTTGATGCGCGGTTTCGGACCCGCCGTGGAAGGGTTACCCGCCGAGATGCTTGAACAGATTCGTCAGGTCAGCGGTGTGGCCGACGACCATTTGCGCGTGATGATCGCCAATGGACGTCAACCCGAGGGGCTGCTGGCGGATACGCTGGTACGGTTCAAGACTGAAGCGAAAGTGCAGGAATACCTCGAACAGCTTGGCGGCAGCGATTCACCGCTTGGCACGTTGCACCTGGCGCGGTGGTTGACAATGGACAGCGTGTGGCCCGCTGACGTTGGATTACAGCTGATGGATGGCGGGAAAGTTGTGTGGGCATCCGAACACGTGGGCCAAGCCGCTGAAGTGCTGAACATTCAGCAGGAGAGCCCGTTCTTCACCGCGCTGGCCCGTCGTCTTGAACCGTCGCAAGCCCGAGCCTTGCTGCAAGGGTTGCTCAAGGCGGACGAGCCTTATCCAAACCTTTATACGCGTGCCCGGTTGCTGCGGCAGCGGTCTGAAACCATCGCGCAAAATAAGCGCATCGAGCTGTTTGATAGCTACTACCAAGAGGCAACCAAGGCTCAGGGTGAGTTGCTGCAGACGCTGGCCGGCCAGTACCCGTCGTTGCCTACGCCGGTGCTTGAAGCACTGTTGAGCCGGGAAAACCTGACGCCCGCGTCACAACTGAGCCTGTCCGAAGTGAAAGGGCTGTTTACACGACTTGAACCCCAGGTGGCGGAGTACGAACAGGGCGTGCGTTTATCGCGTGCCTATGAAGGGTTGTTCTTGAACTCCGTACACAATGCCGACAGCGATACCTTATTGCTGCATAGCATTCAACGCATGCCGGGTTGGGATGTCCAGGTGTCGGTGGTGGTGCGCGAAGGTTCCCTTAGTGGGCCGGTCGTGGATAGGGTCGGTAGCTCTGCACTTTCCAGACAGCGCACGCTGGTACGCGTCGGGCAACGGTACCAGGCGTTCGATGAACAGCACCAGGCCGGCTATGCATCAGCCGATTTCGCTGATGTGGTCCTGCATAGCCTTTCGAAAGAGGCTTCAAGTCGGATGGGGGTGCGAGTCGACGACCTTGAACATTTCAAATTCAAGGTGCGGCGTAATGCGCTGCAGCGCCAAGCGTTTGAGTCCGTGCTGCGTCGCCAGCAATTACGCACGCCGTTCTACGAGCCGGAGGATGTCGGGTTGCTCGGCGGCAGCGGGACGTCTGCGGTGGAACTTGAGGTGGGCATACGCAACGCGAACAGGGCGTTCGTCAAACGGATGAACCCCGATTTCACTGACCTGCAGGCCGATGAGCTCATGGGTTGCATGGAGGAGTTGGACGCTGCACAGCAGGAGTTGCAGCGAGTCAGCGACACGTCGGCCTACCTGGAAAGGTACCTGCAGGACTGGATTTCCGATAGCCGTTTGGAACGCGCCTATTATAGATCGAGGCCGGACGTTGAGTCTGAGTCTGAGTCTGAGTCTGAGGATTGGGGTGAGGATGACGATGGCGATGAGGATGAGGATGAGGATGAGGTATCGCAGAGGTTGGAATGGATCAACGAGGAGAGAAGCCGCCGTACGTCGTTTATCACGACCTTGCGCCGGCTATACAGGTGGCAGGGGGACGAGACGGAAAAGGTGTACCGCAATGGACGAATGGTGGGGTTCAAGCTGACGCTTAATCAGCCAAATGGACGCCTCTTCGACGATCTTTTCATGAGGTCACCACCGGGGACGCTCGGGGTTTATCAATCTATGAGGACGGAGTTCAATGCCGTCGTCTCGCTAACAGTGTCGTATCCCTCCGATGGTCTGGGCAGGGTACTGGAAATGTTCCCGCGCCTCGAAACGCTGGAGATAAGTGAGCTGAGTCATAGACCAGCGGCGTTTGATAGCATTACTAGACGTGGAGTCCCGCTGAATCCTGGCCTGTTGCCTGAACAACTTTGGCAGTTGAAAACGTTGAGGCATTTTAGTCTACGGGAGTCTAATTTTCCGCTAACACCTAGAGACACGCTAACGCTCGAAGGGCTGAAGTCCCTGGAAGTACTTGACCTGAGTGGCACTTCATTAGCTACCCCGCCGTCGCTGACAGGATTCACCCAGTTGAAAACACTGAACCTCAGTAACACAGGTATTTCCGTATTTCCGGGCGGCATCACCGATCAAATTCCATCCCAGGCGCTGGTGTTGACGTTCAACCAAATCAAGGCGATCCCTGCCAAGGTCACCTTGAGGGCAGGCATTGATCTCACAGGAAACCCTATTCCTTACCCGGAATCCTTGAGGCGGATACTGGCCTTTCGCCGACAGACCGGCCATGAGCTTTGGAATCGCTATGACGCGACATTACTGCCCCAACCCGAGATGTGGCTCAGAGGCTGGCCTGACACAAAGATCACAGCCAGGCGGGCACTTTGGGATAGCTTGATCAAGCAGTCCGACAATTGCATCCTTATGGAGCGCTTTTCTGGATTGAACAAGATGCCTGAATATCTGGTGGAGTATGAACGTCTGCAGTGGCGGATCTGGGCGCTGTTGAGGAGGATTTCCAATTCGCAGGAGCTTGGCACGCAGTTGGTTAAGCTCTCAGTGCGGCATCCCACTATGAGCGCCGGGATCCTGCTGGAAACGCTGGAGCAGGGCGTACTGAATTTTGATGCGCTGAACCAAGGCCAGCCAATGTACCAACTGTCCAAACACCCAAGGCCGGAGTGAGGTGATTACTGCTTCTGGCGACACTTGATTGTTTCACTGGGCAGCTCTTTGAACAGGGCACGATAGCTATTGGAAAACCGCCCCAAATGCCAGAACGCCCAGTTCATCGCCACCTCGGCCACGGTGGCATCCCCTGAACTCAACAACTCCCGTCGCGCCCCATTCAACCGGCGTAGCCGCAACCACTGCGCCGGGCTCATGCCGGTGTAGGTCTTGAAGCCCTGCTGCAATTGACGCAACGGCACGCCGGCGATCCGCGCCAGCTGCAGCAGGTTGACGGTCTCGTCCGGCGCATCCGCCGCCCATTCGCCAATGCGCGCCATCAGCCGACGCTCTTCGCTGCGCCGCTGCAACGAGTGGTGGTCCAGGCACACGCAGGCGTTGTCGAGGATAAACAGGCAATCGTCGAGCAGTTGCTGGGTGAGGGCGTCACGGCTGGCGGGGTCGATCACGGCGGACAAGCGGGTGAGGGTGCCACTCAACCAACGGCTGAACAGCGCATTCTGCTGGCACGTCAGCGGCGCCATGAACAGGCCTTCGAGTTTCGCCACATCCAGCCCATGGCGCTGCACGAACTGCGGCCCGAACACCACCGCCACTTCACGGTAGTTTTCCGGGGTGATCCAGGTGTTGCGGCTTTCGCCATTGAGCAGGTACAGCGCGTTGTCGCTGCCGTCGAAACAGAACGCCAGGGCGCCGGCGGGTGCGTTGAAATGCTGCTCCACGCGGGTGTTCATGCACTCTTCGTACACCTCCACACCTTGTAGGTCGAGGTAGCGGATCTGCCCGGCAAAATGCCCGGGAGACATCTGCTGGTACTGCTGCACCCAGCCGGGTGTTGCACTGCATTGGGCGGCCACATCACCGGTGGTGAAGGCCTGTACGCGCAAAGCTGTTGCCTGTGTCATGGGAAACCTGGGCGCACTCTATTGGTGCGTTGTGGGTCGTGCAAAGTGGATAGATGCCGCCGTGCGGCGGCCTCAAGATAGACCTCAATGCGCCAGGAGTACAAGCCGGCGCATGCACCCAACCCATGACGAGGTCCTTATGAACGCCCCCTTCGATCAGCTGTCCGCCTGGCTGAAAGAACACAAGATTACCGAAGTCGAATGCGTGATCAGTGATTTGACTGGCATCGCACGTGGCAAGATTGCGCCCACCAATAAGTTCCTGCATGAGCGAGGCATGCGCCTGCCGGAAAGTGTGCTGCTGCAAACGGTAACCGGGGACTTTGTCGACGACGATATCTACTACGACCTGCTCGACCCGGCTGACATCGACATGATCTGCCGCCCGGTGTCCAACGCCACCTACGTGGTGCCATGGGCCATCGAGCCCACCGCGATTGTGATCCACGACACCTTCGACAAGCAGGGCAACCCCATCGAGCTGTCGCCGCGCAACGTGCTGAAGAAAGTCCTGCAGCTCTACACCGACAAGGGCTGGCAGCCGATTGTCGCGCCGGAAATGGAGTTCTACCTGACCCAGCGCTGCGAAGACCCGGACCTGCCGCTGAAAACACCGATTGGTCGCTCCGGCCGCGCCGAGACCGGGCGCCAGTCGTTTTCCATCGACGCGGCCAACGAATTCGACCCGTTGTTCGAAGACGTCTACGACTGGTGCGAAGCCCAGGGCCTGGACCTCGATACGCTGATCCACGAAGACGGCCCGGCGCAGATGGAAATCAACTTTCGCCACGGTGACGCCCTCGACTTGGCCGACCAGATCACCGTGTTCAAGCGCACCCTGCGCGAGGCCGCGCTCAAGCACAACGTGGCCGCGACCTTCATGGCCAAACCGGTGGCCGACGAGCCGGGCAGCGCCATGCACCTGCACCAGAGCGTGGTCGACATCGCCACCGGCAAGCCGGTGTTCGTCGACGCCGAGGGCAATAAGAGCCCATTGTTCCTGCACCATATCGGCGGCCTGCAGAAGTACATCCCCAAGCTGCTGCCGATGTTCGCGCCCAACGTGAACTCGTTCCGCCGCTTCCTGCCCGACACCTCGGCGCCGGTGAACGTGGAGTGGGGCGAAGAAAACCGCACTGTCGGCCTGCGTGTACCCACCTCCAGCCCCGACGCCATGCGCGTGGAAAACCGCCTGCCCGGCGCCGATGCCAATCCCTACCTGGCGATTGCCGCTAGTCTGTTGTGTGGCTACCTGGGCATGGTCGAGCAGATCGAACCGAGCGCACCGGTGGAGGGCCGCGCCTACGAGCGCCGCAACCTGCGCCTGCCGTTCACCCTCGAAGATGCGCTGGCACGCATGGAGGACTGCGACACGGTCAAGCAGTACCTGGGCGATAAATTCGTGCGCGGCTACGTCGCGGTCAAACGCGCCGAGCACGAGAATTTCAAGCGGGTGATCAGTTCCTGGGAGCGTGAGTTCCTGCTGTTGAGCGTCTAAAAAACCAATAAAGGGGTGTCGATATGCGTCTTGTGAAACAGCTTCTCCCGCTGGTCCTGGTGGCCGCGTTCAGCAGCACCAGCCAGGCCGCGCCGACGGTCAGCGTCTACAACTGGACCGACTACATCGGCGAGACCACCCTGGCCGACTTCCAGGCCAAGACCGGGATCAAGCCGATCTATGACGTGTTCGACTCCAATGAAACCCTGGAGGGCAAGTTGCTCGCCGGGCGCACCGGCTATGACGTGGTCGTGCCGTCCAACCACTTCCTGGCACGCCAGGTAAAGGCCGGTGCGTTCCTCAAGCTCGACCGTGCGCAGTTGCCCAACTTCAAGAACCTCGACCCCAAGCTGCTCAAGCTGCTGGAGAAAAATGACCCGGGTAATGCACACTCGGTGCCCTACCTGTGGGGCACCAATGGCATCGGCTACAACGTCGACAAGGTCAAGCAGGTGCTGGGCATCGACCATATCGATTCGTGGGCGGTGCTGTTCGAGCCCGAGAACATCAAGAAGCTCAACCAGTGCGGCGTGGCCTTTCTCGATTCGGCGGATGAGCTGTTCCCGGCGATCCTCAACTACATGGGCAAGGACCCGCGTAGCGAGAATCCCGAGGACTACAAGCAGGCCGAAGCCAAGCTGCTGACGCTGCGGCCGTACATCACCTACTTCCATTCCTCCAAGTACATCTCGGATTTGGCCAACGGTGATATCTGCGTGGCATTCGGTTATTCCGGCGACGTGTTCCAGGCCGCCAACCGCGCCAAGGAAGCCAAGAACGGCGTGAACATCGCTTATTCGATTCCCAAGGAAGGTTCCAACCTGTGGTTCGACCTGCTGGCGATTCCCGCCGACGCGAGCAACCCGAAAGAAGCCCACGCCTTCATTAACTATCTGCTCGACCCTGAAGTGATCGCCAAGGTCAGCGCCTCGGTGGGGTATGCCAACGCCAACCCCGCCGCCAAGGCCTTCATGGACCCGGAACTGGTGAACAACCCCGAGGTGTACCCGCCGCAGGAAGTGCTCGACAAACTCTATATTTCCACCACGCCGACCCCGGCGACCATGCGCCTGATGACCCGCGCCTGGAGCAAAGTGAAGACCAACAAATGATTCAATCGACTGACCACGCCCGGTCCTACTACCGGGCCACGGCCAACGCCCTGGTGGAGCGCCCGGCACTGGGCGCCGACCTGACCGCCGATGTGTGTGTGATCGGTGGCGGGTTTACCGGCGTCAACACCGCCATCGAACTGGCCCAACGTGGGCTTTCGGTGATCCTGCTGGAGGCCCGGCGCATCGGCTGGGGCGCCAGCGGGCGCAACGGCGGGCAACTGATCCGCGGCATCGGCCATGACGTGTCGGGGGTCGCCAAATACGTGGGTGAGGAGGGCGTGCGTTACCTGGAACGGGCCGGCATCGAGTCGGTGGCGCTGGTGGGTGAGCGCATTCGCGAGCACGGCATCGACTGCGACTTGCGCTGGGGCTTTTGTGAGTTGGCGAATACGCCGGCGCAGTTCGCGGCGTTCAAAGGTGAGCAGGCGCACTTGGCGGCGATGGGGTATGCCCACGAAACGCGGCTGGTGGGTCCGCAGGATATGCAGCAAGTGGTCGGCTCGTCAGTGTATGCCGGCGGCCTGGTGGACATGGGTTCCGGGCACCTTCACCCGTTGAATCTGGTGCTGGGTGAAGCGCAGTTGGCCGAGTCTCTCGGGGTACGGATCTTTGAGCAAACTGAGGTGCTGGAACTGCTCCACGGCGACACGGTGCAAGTGCGCTGCGCAGGCGGCACGGTGCGCGCCGCCAGCCTGGTGCTGGCCTGCAATGCGCACCTGGAGGAACTGGAACCGCGCTTGAGCGGCAAGGTACTCCCGGCCGGTAGCTACATCATCGCCACTGAGCCGTTATCGGAGGATGTGGCCAATCAACTGATCCCGCAGAACCTGGCGCTGTGCGACCAGAAGGTCGGGCTGGATTACTACCGGTTGTCCGCCGACCGGCGCCTGTTGTTCGGCGGCGCCTGCCATTACTCCGGACGCGATCCGGTGGATATCGCCGCCTATATGCAACCGAAAATGCTCAAGGTGTTCCCGCAACTGGCCAACACCGCCATCGAGTTCCAGTGGGGCGGCAAGATTGGCATCACGGCCAATCGCTTTCCGCAGGTGGGGCGCTTGAAGCAGTACCCCAACGTGTTCTACGCCCAGGGCTATTCCGGGCATGGGTTGAACGTGACGCACTGGTGCGCAAAGTTGCTGGCCGAAGGTATCCACGCGGGACACAGCACAGGCCTGGATATTTTCAGCCAAGTGCCACACATGACCTTCCCTGGCGGGAAAGCGTTGCGCTCGCCGCTGCTGGCGTTGGGGATGTTGTGGTATCGCCTGAAAGAGTTGGCTTAACGCCGAACCCCTTGTAGGAGCTGGCTTGCCAGCGATAGCGGTGCGTCAGTGGGCGCATTCGGTGGCTGATGCACCGCCATCGCTGGCAAGCCAGCTCCTACAGGGGGCGCTTTATCAATCTGCGAGTACCTTGCGGAAGGTTTCCACCAGCGGCCGCAGGTTGACGCGGTGCCACGCCGCCCACAGCGGGGTGGTGTAGTTCAACCACGGCAGTTCGCGCAGCACCACGCCGGGCGGGGCATTGCGGCTCAAACCTTTTTGCACCATCGCCACACCCAGCCCCGACGCAACCAGGCCCAACGCGGTAAAGGGTTCGCCGGCTTCCATGGGGATCTGCGGGGTGAAACCGGCGCGGATGCAGGCGGCCACAAAGTCGTCGGCGGGGTTGGCGCCAGGTTTGCGTTGCACGCCGATCCACTCCTGGTCGGCCAGGTGCTCGGGCAACAACTCGCTTTGACGGGCCAATGGATGGTGCTCGGGCAACGCCAGCAGCATCGGGTCGTCCAGCACTTGCCGGGCGACCAGGTCCGGGTCGTCGGCGGCCGGTGGTTCGCCGACCAGGGCGATGTCCAGGCTGCGTTGGCGCAGGCCTTCGAGTTGTTCCAGCGACGGCAGGTTATACAGCTTGATATGCACGGTGGGGCGGTCGTCCCTCAAGACGCGCAAGGCGTTGGGCAGTACACCGGCATGCATGGCGTTTTCGATATAGCCGATGCACAGGCCACCTTCCTCACCACGGCCCAGGCGCTTGCCCAGGGACTCCAGGCGATTGGCGTGGGTCAGCAAGGCCTTGGTTTCAGCCAGGAAAGTCTGGCCGTCGCGGGTCAGGCGGATGCGTTGCTGGCTGCGTTCAAACAGGGTCAGGCCCAGGCGTTCTTCAAGCTGGGCTATCTGCCGGCTCAGCGGCGACTGCGAGATGTGCAGGCGCTCGGCTGCACGGCCGACGTGTTCTTCTTCGGCGACCACTTCGAAGTAGCGCAGTTGGCGGAGATCGATCATGTTAGACCTACGAGGACTCAAGTTGGTCGCAGTATGTCTTGGACGGTCCGATCTTGGCAACCTAGGATCTGCTCAACGGTCACGACGACCCCGAACCGATTGAGGATCCAACCATGAGCTTGAAAGACAAACTGCCCGGCGTTCTGGGCTTTGGCACCGCACCCCTGGGCAATATGTTCCGTGCGATTCCCGAAGAAGAAGCCCAAGCCACCGTAGAAGCCGCCTGGAACGCCGGCGTGCGCTATTTCGATACCGCGCCGTTCTATGGCTCGGGCCTGTCGGAAATCCGCCTGGGCCAAGCCCTGTCGCAGTACAACCGCGATGACTTCGTGCTCAGCACCAAGGTCGGCCGGGTGATTCTCGACGAAATCGAAGCAAGCCCCCGTGACCTCGGCGAAAAAAGCGGCGTGTTCGAACACGGTCGCCCGAACAAGATGGTCAACGACTACAGCGCCGACGCGACGATGCGCTCGATTGAAGACAGCCTGGCCCGCCTGAAAACCGATCGCCTCGACATCGTGTGGATCCATGACATCGCCCAGGACTTCTACGGCGACCAGTGGTTGGATTACTTCAACCAGGCCCGCACCGGTGCCTTCAAAGTACTCACCCGCCTGCGTGAAGAGGGCGTGATCAAAGCCTGGGGCCTGGGTGTGAACCGCGTCGAGCCGTGCGAGCTGACCCTGGACCTGAGCGAAGCGCAACCCGACGGCTTTTTGCTGGCCGGCCGCTACACTTTGCTGGACCACGACCGCGCCCTGCAACGCTTGATGGATGCGGCCCTGGCACAGAACGTCGAGATCGTCGTCGGTGGGCCCTACAGCTCCGGCATCCTTGCCGGTGGCGAACACTTCGAATACCAGAAAGCCAGCCCGGCGATCATCAGCAAGGTCGAGCAGATCAAGGCGATTGCCCAGGCGTTTGGCGTGAGTGTAAAAGCCGCCGCGCTGCAATTCTCCCTGGCCCATCCGGCCGTGGCGGCGGTGATTCCCGGTGCCAGCCGTCCGGGCAGGATTGCCGAAGACGTCGCGGCGTTGTCAGAGAAGATCCCGGCAGCCTTCTGGCAGGCCCTGCGCGATGCCCGATTGATTTCGGATCGCGCACCACTGCCGCTTTAACTTCAGGAGTTTCAACCATGAAAATCGATGTAAGCGGCAAAGTGGCTATCGTCAGCGGCAGCACGGCTGGCATAGGCCTGGGCATCAGCCAGGCACTCGCGGCATCCGGCGCTACTGTGGTGGTAATCGGGCGTGAAGCCGGCAAGGTCGATGACGCACTGGCGAGCATCCGCCAGGCTGTCCCCGGCGCTGACCTGCGTGGGCTGGTGGCTGACCTTGGCACGGCCGAAGGCGCAGAAAAACTGTTCGCCGCCGAACCGCGTGCCGACATCCTGGTCAACAACCTGGGCATCTTCAACGACGTAGATTTCTTCGAGGCCCCGGACAGCGAATGGACACGTTTTTATGAGGTCAATGTGATCTCCGGTGTACGCCTGGCGCGGCATTACGTGCCAGGCATGGTCGGGCAGGGCTGGGGGCGGGTGATCTTCCTGTCGTCGGAGTCCGGCGTGGCGACACCGGCGGACATGATCAATTACGGCGTGACCAAGAGCGCCAATTTGGCGGTGTCCCATGGCTTGGCCAAGCGCCTGGCCGGCACCGGTGTAACGGTCAACGCCGTGCTGCCGGGCCCGACCTTTACCGACGGTCTGGAGCAGATGCTCAAGGACGCGACACAAAAATCCGGGCGCAGTGCGCGGGATGAGGCGGATGTGTTTGTGCGTAATGCGCGGCCGACGTCGATCATCCAGCGCGCGGCGAATGTGGATGAAGTCGCCAACCTGGTGGCGTACATTGCTTCACCCCTGTCATCTGCCACCACCGGTGCCGCGTTGCGGGTCGACGGTGGTGTGGTCGACAGCATGGCCATCTGAATTGTTTTCTATTTTCTGGAGTAATTAACGTGGCAACAGCGTCTTCTGTGATTGAAATCCCGGTCTCGGCCGATCAGGTCTGGCAATTGGTCGGCGGCTTCAACAGCCTGCCGGACTGGCTGCCGTTCATTGTCAAAAGCGAGCCAAGCGATGGCGGCCGCGTGCGTCACCTACAGACCGCCGACGGTGGCGTGGTGGTGGAGCGGTTGCAGAGCTTTGATAACGTTGGGCGCACCTACAGCTACACCATCGAGCAGTCACCGTTTCCGGTGAGTGCCTACCTGGCAACATTGCAGGTTGAGGCCTTGACCGAAACGTCGGCGAAAGTGACCTGGTCGGGTGTGTTCACGCCGGCGACGGGGACTACGGATGCAGCGGTAGAGGAGCTGTTTGCCGGTGTCTACAGCGGTGGGCTTGAGGCGTTGCGCGCCAATTTCCCAGGCTGACCTGCGTCCACTGTAGGAGCCGGCTTGCCGGCGATCGCGGTAGATCTGTCAATATTTCCAGCGACTGATACACCGCTATCGCCGGCAAGCCGGCTCCTACAGTGGGTTGAGTGTTTGTGTTATTCGGGCATGAGTTGTTGGCGGCATTCGAGGGTCAGGCGGGCACCGCCTTGCTCGCTGCTGCCCACCTCGAGTTTGAACCCGTGCAGGTTGATGATTGCCGCCACAATCGACAAGCCCAAGCCGAACCCGCCTTGCTGGTCGCTCTCATCCACGCGATAGAAACGTTGGAACACCGCGTCACGTTCCGCCGCCGGGATGCCCGGTCCGGAGTCGTGCACTTCAATGCGTGTGCTGCCAGCGTCATTGACCCCACGCAGAATTACCTCGCCGCCCGGCGGGGAGAACTTGATCGAATTGCTCAGCAGGTTGGACAGGGCTTCGAACAACAGGGCGCGGTCGCCGGTGATCCACGGCAGGGATTCCGGAGTTTCGAGCCGCAGTTGCAGTTCGCCTTCTTCGGCCAGGGGCAGGTAGAAATCGTGCAGTTCGCGCAACAGCGGCAACGGGTCCATCACCAAAAAGCCTGATCGACGCTGGTGGTCTTCCAGTTCGGAGATGCGCAGCAGCCCGCGAAAGCGCGCCATCAAGGTGTCGGTTTCGGCAATCGCGTCGTCCAGTTTCACCGCATAGTCCGACTCTGCCTCGGCCTCCTGCCGGATGCGGTACAGCTGTGCACGCAGGCGAGTCAACGGGGTGCGCAGGTCGTGGGCGATGTTGTCGCACACGCCCTTGACCTCGTTCATCAGCTTTTCGATGCGGTCGAGCATGGCGTTGACGATGGCGGCGAGCATGTCCAGTTCGTCACGCCGATTGGACAGCGGCAGGCGGTGGGTGAGGTCGCCGGCCACGATGGCTTCGGCACTCGCCTGGATCCCACGGATGCGTCGCAACGGACGGCGGCGCAACAAGTGCCAGCCGGCGGCGCCGGGGATAATCGTCAGGGACAGCGCCCACAGCAATGCGTGCCAGATGATGCGGGTTACGCCGAACAACGATCCGTTGGCCCGCACCAGCACCAGCCAGCGGCCGTCGTCGGTGTGGGTGGCCACTGCGTCGCAGCTGTCCTTGGGCAGTTTGGGGTCGTTGGACTCCACGCAATTGGCCAGGGCGTGGATCTTGCCGTCCAGGGGCAGATCCGGCGGAATCGCGCGGATCGGCCCGCTGAGGGGCTGGAATTGCTCATCGAACAGCCCGTAGGCGTCCACGCCCTTCATGTCGAAGGTCATGCTGGTGGTCAGGGCTTCCACCAGTTCCTCGCCGTCGAAGCGCTGGAACAAATGCTGGCGCTGCATCAGGGAATGGCGCGACAGGTCGCCCAGGTACCCGGACACCTCGTAATACAGCACCCCCATGAGGATGCAGCTCCAGGCCACGAACAGCGAACTGTACAACGCCAGCAGGCGACTGCTGGAGGAGCGCCAGCCTTTAGAGGGGTTCAGCAATGACATAACCGGAACCTCGTACCGTGCGGATCAGCGGCGTGAGGCCCGGTGGGTCGATCTTCTTGCGCAGGCGACCGATATGCACGTCGATCAGGTTGGTGCCCGGGTCGAAGTGATAACCCCAGACCTCCTCGAAGATCATCATGCGTGACAGGATCTGCCCGGTGTTGCGCATCAGGAATTCGAGCAGCTTGTATTCGGTGGGCAACAGGCTCAGGGGTTGTTCGGCGCGGCTGGCTTCGCGGCTGATCAGGTTCAGTTCCAGGTCGGCGACGCGCAGGGCGGTTTCGAATTCCTTGACCGTGCTTTTGCGCCGTAGCAGCACTTCAACGCGGGCGGCCATCTCGTCCGAGGCGAACGGCTTGGTGAGGTAATCGTCACCACCGGCGCGCAGGCCGCGCACGCGTTCGTCTACGTCGGAGAGGGCGCTGATCATCAGGATCGGCGTGGAGACGCCAATGGTGCGCAGTGTCGTGACGATGGCGAGGCCATCGAGTTCCGGCAGCATGCGGTCAAGGGTGATCAAGTCGTAGTCCCCGCTCACGGCGCGGACCAGGCCTTCGCGGCCGTTGTCTACCCAGTCTACGTCCAGTCCATGGCTACTCAGCTCGGCGACGATCTCGCGGGCCGTTACGGCGTCATCCTCGATGGTCAAAATACGGGTCATGGGATTACCTTTCACACTGGAAGACCGCATTCGCCGGCAAGCCGGCGCCTACAGAAGTACGGGCATTTTGCCAAGAAATGGCTGAACGCTTCCTAAATAAAACTTCATGTTGGCAAAACCGCCACATTGATCTTCGGGAATGCATAAAGCCCGCCTGCCACTGCCGTTTCTTGCAACTTGCATGGTCCTAGGAAGTTCAAGTTATTTAACTTGTTGAAATATATAGATATTTATTTTTGTGGCGACTGGCATGGTGCCTGCACTGTCCCTTTTGAGACTTGTAACACTATTTTTCTGCCTTGGAGCACAACAACAATGATCACATCTTCATCCACGCTGCAAGAGTCGAGCGCGCTCTCCGGGGTCTCCTGGGGGGCGATTTTTGCTGGGGCGGCCGCTGCGGCCGCATTATCCCTGATCCTGGTGCTGCTGGGCTTCGGCCTGGGCTTTTCGGCGGTATCGCCGTGGGCTGACAGTGGTATCAGTGCCAAGGGGCTTGGCATTTCCACGATTGTCTGGCTGGCGTTTACCCAGATCGTCGCGTCCGGGCTGGGCGGTTATATCGCCGGCCGGTTGCGGGTGAAGTGGGCGAATATGCACGGCGACGAGGTGTACTTCCGCGACACGGCCCATGGTTTCCTGGCTTGGGCTGTGGCCACGCTGATTACTGCGGTACTGGTGGTCGGTTCAGTGAGCAGTGTCGTCAGCGGTGGGGTAAAAGCCGGTGCCAGTGTTGCTGCCGGCGCGGCCAGCGGTATCACTCAAGCCGCTGGCAGTGCAGCCAAGGGCGTCAACGGTGGCGATTTCGACTATTACGTCGACAGCCTGTTCCGTGATGATCGCCCGGTTGCCGTCAGTGATGACGCCGCCCATGGCGTGGTTGCCCGCATCTTTACCCGCACCCTGAGCAACGATGGCCAACTGGCCCCTGAAGACCGTGCCTACCTGGCCCAGTTGATCAGCCAGCGCACCAACCTCAGCCAGGCGGACGCCGAGGCGCGTATCGACAAGGTCTATGGCGATGCCCGTAAAGCCGTTGAAGACGCCAAGCTCAAAACCAAGCAAGCCGCTGACACCGCTGCAAAAGTCGCTGCGTATACCTCGCTGTGGACCTTTGTCGCGCTGTTGATCGGTGCGTTCTTCGCCAGCTTCGCAGCCACCTTTGGCGGTCGCCGTCGCGATGCCGTGGTGTATGTCGAAACCGAACACTTCGTACGTTAATTCAAGGAGAACATCATGCGCTCATTACTGCTTTGGTTCCTCGGTGTGCCTATTCCGGTGATCATCCTGATCGCGATCTTCATGCACTGATTGTTGCGTTACCCGAGCCGCGCCTGAGCAACAGGCGCGGCTTTTTGCTGCAAGGCCAGCCAGCTAGTCCCCAGCAACACACTGGCCAGTGCCGTAATCATCACCAACGGTGCCGACGTGCCATCGGACAACAGCCCGGTCGCCCAACTGCTTACAGCCGTCAGGAACATCTGGGTGAAAAAGAACAGCCCGGATGCCGTTCCCGCGATTGCACCGTAAGGCTGCAGCACCGACAGCTGACAGGCCGGAATCACCATCCCTACCGACACCATGATCAGCACCATTGGCAGCACAATCGCCAGCCATTCCCCCGGCAGCGCGACGGTCGCCAGCGCGAGAATCCCACTGCCCAGCACGTTCACGCCTATACCGGCGACGATCAAACGGTCTGCCTCGAAGCGCCGCACCAGCCGACGAAACAGGTTCGCGCCCAGCATGTAGCCGCTGATGGTTGCTGCGAATACCAGTGCGTAAGCAGTCGCGGACAGATGAAACCCCCGTTGCAGCAACGCCGATGACTCGCTGATAAACGGAAAATAGGTGCTGTACACGCAACCGATCGCCACGGAGTAACGCAGGAAGTAGCGGTCACGCAGCAGTTGGCCGTAAATGCGCAGCAGCCCACGCGGCGGGGCGGCGGCGACTTCCGCCGGGCGGGTTTCAGGCAGACGGCGATACACCACCAGGCACAGCACAGCTCCGATCACGCCCAGCAGCACGAACAGCCCGCGCCAGTGGATGAACGGCAGCATCAGGCTACCCAGTACCGGCGCGGCCATGGGCGAAATTGCCATGGCCATGGAGATCAGCCCAAGCAGGCGTGCTTGCTCGTTGCGGTCGAAATAATCGCGCACGATCACACGGCCGATCACGGTGGTGCAACAGCCACCCAAGGCCTGGAACAGTCGGGCGATGATCAACACGGCGATGTTGTCCGCCAGGGCGCAAGCTGCCGTGGCGAGGACATACAGAAACAACCCGGCCAGCAACACTGGACGACGACCGAAGCGGTCGGTGAGCGGACCACTGACCAGTAGCGAAATCGCCGAGCCGAGGGCGTACAGCGTCAGGGTCAGTTGCAGCTGGCTGTCGCTGGTCTGGAAGGCGTCGGCCATGGCGGGCAGGGCTGGCAGGTGCATGTCCAAGGTCACGCGTGGCAAGGCGATGAGCACGGTCAGCAGCACCAGCCAGAACCCGGTGGAGAGGGCGCGTTGAGTCATGTGAGGCCTCGATGCAGAGAGTAGAGCCCCGACTCTAACGGGGTTGTGGTTTAATCCTCTGGGCCATTTATGCCTGCATCGATAGGACCACTATGAGCCGAGGAAAAACCGCCGCCGCCCTCGACCTGCCGCGCCCCAATACGCTGGACGCGGGCAAGCAGCAGGGCGCCTACGACGCCTTGCGCGGGGCGATCCTGAACCGTCAGTTGCCGGCGGGCAGCCGCTTGCCTTCCACGCGCAGCCTTGCCGAGCGCTGGCGTGTGTCCCGTGGCACGCTGGAAGCAGCGTTCGACCGCCTGCACAGCGAAGGCTATGTGCAGCGCGTGGCCGGCTCCGGCACACGGGTGTGCGCGGTGATCCCCGAGCAATTCATTGCGGCGCCATTGGCCAGGGAAGCCCCGCGCCGCGCCGTGCAGCCGGATCAGCCGGAGGCCGGTGTGCAGAGCCATGTACCTTTCGTTGCACGCCGCCCGGATGCCAGCCTGTTCGATCTGAAGACCTGGGCCCGTTGCATTTCCCGTGGCTTATTGACGGCAGGCCCGGGCGTGCTGGAAGCGGCGCATCCGGCCGGCTTGCTCGAATTGCGCGCGCAGATTGCGGACTACCTGCGCAGCTATCGCGGCCTGCAATGCGAGGCCGATGAAGTGATCGTCACCACCGGTATTCGCCATGCCCTCGACCTGATCGCGCGCAGCCTGCTGCAACCGGGCGACACGGCGTGTGTCGAAGACCCCGGCTATCTGCCGGCGCGGCGCTTGTTCGCGATGGCTGGCGCGAACGTGCAGGGCATTCCCGTCACGGCTGAAGGCCTGGACACCGCCCAACTCCCCGAGGTCGCCCGCTTGGCCTACGTCACCCCGGCGCACCAGGCGCCGCTGGGCATGACGCTGTCGGTGTCCCGTCGCCTGGCGCTGCTGGACTGGGCAGCCCGCGCCGACGCCTGGGTGGTCGAAGACGACTACGACAGTGAGTACAACTACAACACCGCACCGCTGGCTGCGCTCAAATCCCTGGATTCAGGCGACCGGGTGATCTACTGCGGCAGCTTCAACAAGAACCTGTTCCCCGGTTTGCGCGTGGGCTTCATGGTGGTGCCCAAGGCGTTGCGTCGCGGGCTGTTGCGCACCTTGCAGCTCACCGGGCATTCGGTGGGGGCCACTGATCAATTGGGGTTGGTCGAGTTCTTGCGCAGTGGCGCCTTCGTGCGTCACTTGCGCGCCTCGCGCCAGGCGTACCAGGCCCGTCGCGATGCGTTGCTGGAATGCCTGGGCGGGCGCTGCGCGGTCAGTGGCCAGCAGGCAGGGTTGCATTTTGTGTTGTGGTTGCCGGCCGATGTCGAAGAAGGCGATTTCTGCAACCATGCCGCCGAAGCCGGGTTGACGCTGCAGCCTCTGGGCAAGTTCTGTCACGGCGTGAGCTTGCCGCCGGCGGTGATCATCGGCTACACCGCGTTGACCCTGGCCCAGATCCGCTATCACGGCCGAGTTCTCACGCAATTGTTAATAGCGGCTTAACCCGCGCTTGGCTAGACTCGCGCCCCATGAGCCGCCTTTTGCGTTTAGTCCTGGTCCTGCTGTTGAGCCTAACGCTTCCCCTGACCGGGATGGCGGGTGTGCCGTCGAGCACCGAACCCTGCCCGATGAAGATGTCGGACATGCAGGTGATGACCGACATGAACCCTGACTGCTGCCAGGACGGCGTCGATCACGGCAAGGCCTGCAAACCCGGCCAGGAGTGCAAGACTGGCGGCTTGCTGCAACTTTCCTTGCCGGTGCTCAAGGCGCCGTTGACCCTGGCGCATCCGCTGCTCGTCAGCGCCTCTTCGGATTTCATCCCGGACCGCACGCCGTCCGGCGTCTGGCGCCCACCCCGTTCCTGATTCCTGTTGCACCTCAAGACGCATCCCCTGACCGGGATGGCTTTGCTGTGGGCCGCGTAACGCGGCGCGCAGCGCAACGGAACAGGAATCTTCAACATGAATCCCTTCTACATGCGCGCCCTGGTGGTGGGCGTGCTGGCGTGGCCGGCGTGGGCGAGTGCGCTGACCCTGGACGACGCCCTGCGCCTGGCGCAGAACAACGCACCGTCGCTCGCTGCTGAGTCGGCCAAGTTGCAAGCCGCGACCCAGGCGGCGATCCCGGCGGGCGAACTGCCCGACCCGAAGCTGGTGGTTGGCCTGCAGAACTTCCCCATCGGTGGGCCCAATCGCGGCACGTTGTATGGCGATGACATGACTGAACAAATGATCGGTATCCAACAGCAGGTGCCCAGCCGCGACAAGCGCAAGGCGCGTATCGAGCTGGCCGATGCCACGGTGGAGCGCACCGCCGCCGAAGGTCGGATCGAGCGCCTGAACGTGCGCCAGGCCACTGCCCAGGCCTGGATCCGTGCCTATGCGGTGGAACGCAAGGAGGCCTTGTTCAAGGACTTCTACCAGCAGAACCGCCTGCTGCAAGACAGCGTGCGTGCGCAATTGGCCGGTGGTCGCGGCCAGCCCTCGGATGCGGTGATACCACGACAGGAAGCCGCCGAGCTGGCCGGACGCGAAGATGAACTGGTCCAGCAACGCGCCCAGGCCCGCGCGGCGCTCAAGCGCTGGATCGGCCCAGCCGCCAATGAAGCACCCAGCGGCCAGTTGCCCAACTGGCCCATCGACGGGCGTTACAACCTGCATCAACACCCTGAACTGCAAGCCTTTGCGCCGCGCACCCGCGAGGCCGAAGCGCGGTTGCGCGAAGCCAAGGCGCAAAAGACTTCGGACTGGAGTTGGGAAGTGGACTACCAGCACCGTGGCCGTGAATACGGCGATATGGTCAGCCTGCAATTGAGTTTCGACCTGCCGATCTTCCCCGGTCGCCGGCAAAACCCCGGGATCGCCGCCAAGCAAGCCGAGCTGGATCAACTGGATGCCGAGCGCGAAGCGGTCACCCGCGAACACACCCAGCAACGGGATGATGACCTCGCGCAATACCAGCGTCTGGACCGCGCCGTGCAGCGCAGCCAGGACAGCCTGGTGCCCCTGGCTGAAGAGAAGGTCGCGCTGAGCTTGGCCGGTTATCGCGCTGGCAAGGGTGACTTGCTCAATCTGGTCGGCGCCCGACGTGAGCTGGTCGAAGCGCGTTTCAAACAGATCGATGCCCTCGAGCAACGTGCCTTGGTTGGCGCGCAGCTGTATTTCGCCTACGGAGAAGCCTCCCATGATTAATCGACTCCTCGCGGTGGCGTTGTTGGGCGGCGGCCTGGGCGCCGGTTACTGGCTGGCGCAGGCACCAGCGCCCGTCGCGGCCATGGCCGACAAACCGGCGCTGTACTGGTATGACCCCATGTACCCGCAGCAGAAATTCGACAAACCCGGCAAGTCGCCTTTCATGGACATGCAGTTGGTGCCGCGTTATGCCGAAGGCGCTGCAGACAGCGCCGCTGTGCAGATCGACCCCCGTGTGGCGCAGAACCTCGGTGTGCGCCTGGCAACGGTCACGCGAGGCGTGTTGGCGTCCGCGCTGGAGCTGTCTGGCATCCTCGCCTTCAACGAGCGTGACGTCGCCGTGGTACAGGCGCGGGCGGGCGGCTTTGTCGAGCGCGTGTATGACCGCGCGCCAGGGGATGTACTCAAGGCTGGCGCGCCTCTGGCTGACCTGTTGGTACCCGAATGGGCGGCGGCCCAGGAAGAGTTCCTGGCCTTGCGCCGTAGCGCGGATGCGCCGCTGTTGGCGGCTGCGCGCCAGCGTTTGCGCCTTAGCGGTATGCCCGCCGGGTTGATCGCGCAGATGGAGCGAAGCGGCCGTGTGCAATCGGTATTGACCGTCGCCAGCCCCATCGGCGGCGTGGTGCAAACCCTCGACGTGCGCGAAGGCATGACGATGGCGGCGGGGCAGAGCCTGGCGCGCATCAATGGCCTGGATCGCCTGTGGTTGCAGGTTGCTGTGCCGCAATCTCAAGGTGCGGCCCTGGCTGTGGGGCAGGCGGTGGAAAGCCGCTTTGTCGGGCTGCCGGGGCAAGTCGTCAAGGGCGCCGTCAGTGCCATTCTGCCGACGATCGCCGGCGACAGCCGTACCGTGCAGGTTCGCGTTGAACTGCCCAATGCCGATGGCACCTTGCGCCCCGGCATGACGGCCCAAGTGCGTCTGGCGCAATCCTCCGCGCAATCCGTGTTGCAGGTGCCCAGCGAAGCGTTGATCCGTACCGGTAAACGCACGTTGGTGATGCTGGCCGAGGAGGGCGGGCATTACCGCCCGGTGGACGTCGAGGTCGGCGCTGAAAGCCAGGAGATGACGGTGATCCGCAGCGGTTTGCAGGAAGGCCAGCAGGTGGTCGCGTCCGGTCAATTCCTGCTGGATTCTGAAGCCAGTTTGCGCGGGATTATCCAACCATGATCGCCTTATTGATTCGTTGGTCAGTCGCCAACCGTTTTCTGGTAGTGCTCGCGACGTTGTTTGTCACGGCCTGGGGCGTCTGGGCGGTGCAAAACACGCCGGTCGACGCACTGCCGGACCTCTCCGATGTGCAGGTGATCATCCGCACGCCGTATCCCGGCCAGGCGCCGCAGATCGTGGAAAACCAGGTCACCTACCCGATGACCACCACCATGCTTTCGGTGCCGGGCGCCAAGACCGTGCGCGGGTTTTCCTTTTTCGGCGACAGCTACGTCTATGTGCTGTTCGACGAAGGCACCGACCTGTATTGGGCGCGTTCGCGGGTGCTGGAATACCTCAGCCAGTTGCAGGCGCGCTTGCCCGTATCGGCCAAGCCAGCGTTGGGTCCGGACGCCACTGGCGTCGGCTGGATCTACCAGTACGCACTGGTGGACCGCAGCGGCCAGCATGACCTGGCGCAGTTGCGCGCCTTGCAGGACTGGTTCCTCAAGTTCGAACTCAAGACCCTGCCCAATGTGGCCGAAGTCGCGACCATCGGTGGCCAGGTCAAGCAGTACCAGGTGCAGCTCGATCCGCTGGCCCTGGCCAATCGCGGCATTACCCAGGCACAGGTCGTGGAGGCCATCGGCAAAGCCAACCAGGAAACCGGCGGCTCGGTGCTGAACATGGGCGAGTCCGAGTACATGGTGCGGGCGTCCGGCTACCTCAAGTCACTGCAGGATTTTCGCGGGATTCCCTTGCGGCTGGACGCCAACAGCGTGCCTGTCACCCTCGGTGATGTGGCAACCGTTCAACTGGGGCCAGACCTGCGTCGGGGCGTCAGCGAGCTGGACGGCGAAGGCGAGGCGGTGGGCGGTGTAGTGATCCTGCGCAGTGGCAAGAATGCCCGTGAAGCCATCGCTGCGGTCAAGACCAAGCTGGAACAACTGAAAAGCAGCCTGCCGCCCGGCGTGGAGATCGTCACCACCTACGACCGCAGCAAACTCATCGACCGCGCCGTGGACAACCTCAGCCACAAGCTGCTGGAAGAGTTCGTGGTGGTGGCGCTGGTCTGCGGGATTTTCCTGTGGCACCTGCGTTCGTCCCTGGTGGCGATCATCTCGCTGCCGGTGGGGGTGTTGATCGCGTTTATCGTCATGCGCTTCCAGGGCATCAACGCCAACATCATGTCCCTGGGCGGCATCGCGATTGCCATCGGCGCGATGGTCGACGCGGCAGTGGTGATGATCGAAAACGCCCACAAGAAAATCGAAGCCTGGCACCACGCCAATCCGGGTCGTGAACTCAAGGGTGAAGACCACTGGCAGGTGATGACCGACGCGGCGGTCGAGGTCGGCCCGGCGCTGTTTTTCTGCCTGTTGATCATCACCTTGTCGTTCATTCCGGTGTTCACTTTGCAGGCCCAGGAAGGTCGCTTGTTCGGCCCGCTGGCCTACACCAAGACCTACGCCATGGCGGCCGCCGCCGGGTTGTCGGTGACCTTGATCCCGGTGCTGATGGGCTACTGGATTCGCGGGCGCATTCCGGATGAGCAGCGTAACCCGCTCAATCGCGGCCTGATCAAGCTCTACCAGCCTGCACTGGAGGCGGTGCTGCGTCGGCCGCGCCTGACCCTGGTGGTAGCGTTGCTGGTGGTCGCCAGTGCGGTGTGGCCGATCTCGAAACTGGGCGGTGAATTTTTGCCGCCGCTGGACGAAGGGGACTTGCTGTACATGCCCTCGGCACTGCCGGGGCTGTCGACGCAAACGGCGGGTGAGTTGCTGCAACGCACCGACCGGCTGATCAAGACCGTACCCGAAGTCGCACACGTGTTCGGCAAGGCCGGTCGCGCCGAAACCGCCACTGACCCGGCCCCGTTGGAAATGTTCGAGACCACTATCGAGTTCAAGCCCCGTGACCAATGGCGCCCCGGTATGACCCCGGACAAACTGGTGAAGGAACTCGACCGCGTGGTGCAGGTGCCGGGGTTGACCAACATCTGGATCCCGCCGATCCGCAACCGCATCGACATGCTTGCCACCGGCGTGAAAAGCCCGGTCGGCGTGAAGGTCGCCGGTACCAGCCTGATGCAGATCGACGCAGTGACCCAGGCGGTGGAAAAAGTCGCCAAGGGCGTGCCGGGCGTCAGTTCAGCCTTGGCCGAACGCTTGACCGGCGGGCGTTACATCGACGTGGATATCGACCGGGCAGCGGCCGCGCAATACGGACTGAACATCGCCGATGTGCAGTCGATTGTGTCGGGTGCCATCGGCGGGGAAACCATTGGCGAAACCGTGGAAGGCCTGGCGCGCTTCCCGATCAGCCTGCGCTATCCAAAGGAATGGCGCGACTCGGTGACGGCCTTGGCAGGTTTACCGATCTACACGCCGTCAGGCAGTCAAATCACCCTGGGCACGGTGGCCAAGGTCAAGGTGAGCGACGGCCCGCCGATGCTCAAGAGCGAAAACGCACGGCCTTCCGGCTGGGTCTACATCGACGTGCGCGACCGCGACCTGGCATCGGTGGTGAAGGATCTGCGCGCGGCAATCAACCAGCAGGTGCAGCTCCAACCGGGCATGAGCCTCAGCTATTCGGGGCAGTTCGAATTCCTGGAACGGGCCAATCAGCGCCTGAAACTGGTGGTGCCGGCGACTTTGCTGATCATCTTCGTGCTGCTGTACATGACCTTCCGCCGGGCGGACGAAGCGCTGCTGATCCTGGCGACTTTGCCGTTCGCACTGACGGGTGGGGTGTGGTTGCTTTACTGGCTGGGCTTCAACTTGTCGGTGGCGACGGGCGTGGGGTTTATCGCGCTGGCCGGTGTGTCGGCGGAGTTCGGCGTGATCATGCTGCTGTACCTGAAAAACGCCTGGGCTGATCGCAAGGATGGGGATCTGCTGGCCGCCATCACCGAAGGCGCGGTGCTGCGGGTACGGCCCAAGGCGATGACGGTGGCGGTGATCATCGCGGGCCTGTTGCCGATCCTGCTGGACGGCGGCACCGGCAGCGAAGTGATGAGCCGCATCGCCGCGCCGATGATCGGCGGGATGCTCACCGCACCGTTGTTGTCGCTGTTTGTGATTCCGGCGGCCTATCGGTTGATGCTCAGTCGTCGAACCCAACCTGCTCATGAATCTCATCCACCTTCAACTCCAATCGGTACGCCACCGCAATAAACAACGCCTGGCACAGGCACAGGGTGGCGCTCAACGAGCGGAAGGCAAACGACGAGCCTTCATTCACCAACAGCACCGCGTTCGCCCGCTTGGCCAGGGGCGACAGGTTGCTGTCGGTGATGATCAGGGTCTTGGCCTGGTGGTGCTGGGCGATGCGCAGGCAGTGCTGGGTCTCCTTGCCATACGGCGTGAAGCTGATCGCAATCACCAGGTCATTGGCGCGCACGCTGCGCATCTGCTCGCGGTAGCTGCCGCCCAGGCCTGAAATCAGGTGGATGCGCTTGTTGGTGTGCTGCAGGTTGTAGACCAGGTAATCGGCGACCGCAAAGGAGCGGCGCACGCCGACCACGTAGATATTGTCGGCGTTGACCACCAGGTCCACGGCTTTGTCGAACGCGACATCATCCAGCTCCAGCCCCAGGCGCTCGATGCCGGACAAGGTCGCGTTGACGCATTCGCGCGCCAGGTCGCCGCCGCTGGCCTTCTGCGACTTGTTGGCGATCATGCTGCGGATGCGTTGCTGGTAGTTCTGCACCGGCGTGGTCTTGTGGGTGTAGGCCTCGCGAAACAGCGCCTGCATCTCACTGAAGCCACTGAACCCGAAGCGTTGCGAGAAGCGCACGATGGCCGACGGGTGCACCTCGCACTCGCGGGCGATGTCGCTGATGCGGTCAACCATGATCCGGTCGCTCTGCTGGCTCATGTAGCTGGCGATGCGCTTTAGCTGGCGCGGCAGGCTCTCGTATTCGTCGGTGATCAGCTGCAACAGGCGCTCGGCATTGATCGGAGGGCTGGCGATAGAGTCTTCCAGGGTGGTCTCGGGATCGGTGCGGGACATGGGCAATCCTTCTGGCGTTGTTGTCTGTTGCGCTGATGGGTGGCGCAAGTCTACAGGGTAGGCGCAAAAAAATACCCCAGCATCACGGCCGGCGTGGCCTGCTGAAACGATGCACTGTAGTGGGACTGGCTCTGTACAAGCTTAATGGAAAAAATATTCCAATGAAAAAATATCTGGAATAAATATTGATTGGTGTCGCCGGACGTTCTAGTCTGCTCCCACCAAGAGCGTTTGCCGTCGCCATGTCGGCACAACGCAGGCTGATAAAAATAACAGGAGCCAGCATGGGCCAGACTCGTTTTGCCAGTGGGCGTCAATTGGATCTGATTTGCCTCGGGCGCCTGGGCGTCGACCTCTATGCACAGCAAGTGGGTGCGCGGCTTGAGGATGTGTCCAGCTTCGCCAAGTACCTCGGCGGGTCCTCCGCCAACATCGCCTTCGGCACCGCCAGGCTGGGGCTCAAGTCGGCGATGTTGAGCCGCGTCGGCGACGACCATATGGGGCGCTTCCTGGTCGAGTCCCTGGCCCGCGAAGGCTGTGACGTCAGCGGCATCAAGGTCGACCCGGAACGCCTAACCGCCCTGGTGTTGCTCGGCCTCAAGGACCGCGAAACCTTCCCCCTGGTGTTCTACCGCGAAAACTGCGCCGACATGGCCCTGCGCGCCGAAGACATCAACGAAGCCTTTATTGCCTCCAGCAAGGCGCTGCTGATCACCGGCACGCATTTCTCCACCGACGGCGTGTACAAGGCCAGCATCCAGGCCCTGGACTACGCGGCCAAGCACAACGTCAAGCGTGTGCTGGATATCGACTACCGCCCGGTGCTGTGGGGCCTGGCGGGCAAGGCCGATGGCGAAACCCGCTTTGTGGCCGATCAAAATGTCAGCCAGCACGTGCAGACCATCCTGCCGCGCTTCGATTTGATCGTCGGCACCGAAGAAGAATTCCTGATCGCGGGGGGCAGTGAAGACTTGCTCGCCGCCCTGCGTAAGGTGCGCGAACTTACCCCGGCGACCTTGGTGGTCAAGCTCGGGCCGCAGGGTTGCACGGTGATCCACGGCGCTATTCCAGTGCGGCTGGAAGACGGTGCTATTTACCCCGGCGTGCGGGTTGAAGTGCTCAACGTATTGGGCGCCGGCGATGCGTTCATGTCGGGCTTCCTCAGCGGCTGGATCAACGACGCGAGTGACGAGCGTTGCAGCCAGTTGGCCAACGCCTGTGGCGGCCTGGTCGTCTCACGCCACGCTTGCGCTCCGGCCATGCCGACGCCGGCGGAGCTGGAGTACCTGTTCAACAGCCCGGTGCCGATTACCCGCCCGGACCAGGACGTGACCCTGCAACGCCTGCACCGCGTGACGGTGCCGCGCAAGGCCTGGAAACAGCTGTTCGTGTTTGCCTTCGATCACCGCTGGCAACTGGTGGACCTGGCGCAAAAAGGCGGCCAGGACCCGGCGCGCATCAGCGATGCCAAGCAACTGTTTATCCAGGCCATCGAACGCGTCGAGAAAAAACTCGCCGAGCAAGGGGTGGAAGCCGATGTCGGCCTGCTCGCCGACCAACGCTTCGGCCAGGACGCGCTCAACGCCGCCAGTGGCCGTGGCTGGTGGATAGCGCGCCCGGTGGAAGTGCAGAACTCGCGCCCCTTGGCGTTCGAACATGGCCGTTCAGTGGGCAGCAACCTGATCGCCTGGCCCCAGGAACAAATCATCAAGTGCCTGGTGCAATTTCACCCGGATGACGAGCCGATGCTGCGCCTGGAGCAAGAGGCGCAACTCAAGGCGGTGTATGAGGCGTCGATTGTCAGCGGCCATGAACTGCTGCTGGAAGTCATCCCGCCCAAGGATCATCCGTCCACCTACCCGGACGTGCTCTATCGCAGCCTCAAGCGCCTGTACAACCTGGGCATCTACCCGGCGTGGTGGAAAATCGAGGCGCAATCGGCCGAGGACTGGAAGAAGCTCGACGAACTGATCCAGGAGCGCGATCCGTACTGCCGTGGCGTGGTGTTGTTGGGCCTGAATGCGTCGGCGGAATTTCTCGCCGACGGCTTCCAGCAGGCCAGCCAAAGCACCACCTGCCGAGGCTTTGCCGTGGGCCGCACGATCTTCCAGGAACCAAGCCGGGCGTGGATGGCGGGGGAGATCGATGACGAGACCTTGATCCAGCAAGTCCAGGCCACCTTCGAACAGCTCATTAACGCCTGGCGCCACGCCAGAGACTGACACCACCCCCTGTAGGCGCCCGGCTTGCCGGCGATGGGGCCTTCAAGACCGCTATCGCCGGCAAGCCGGGCTCCTACAGGGGTGGTGCCAGCCAGAAGATGAAACCAGACAACAACAAAAAGGTGCAGCCATGCCCGCAATCCGAATTGGCATCAACCCGATCTCCTGGAGCAACGACGACCTGCCGGCCCTGGGCGGCGAAACGCCCCTGAGCACCGCCTTGAGCGAAGGCAAGGAAATCGGCTACGAAGGCTTTGAACTCAACGGCAAGTTCCCCAAGGACGCCAAGGGCGTCGGCGACGTATTGCGCCCTTATGATTTGGCGCTGGTTTCCGGCTGGTACTCCAGCCGCCTGGCCAGGCGCTCGGTGGCTGAGGAGATCGAGGCCATCGCCGGGCATGTCGAGTTGCTCAAGCAGAATGGCGCCAAGGTTTTGGTCTACGGCGAGGTGGCCGATTCGATCCAGGGCTCGCGCATTCGCCTGATCGAACGCCCACGTTTTCACAGCGAACAAGCCTGGCAGGACTACGCCGACAAGCTCACTGAACTGGCGCGTTTCACATTGTCCCAGGGCGTGCGCCTGGCGTATCACCACCACATGGGCGCTTATGTCGAATCCCCGGAAGACATCGACCAACTGATGCGCCGCACCGGTCCTGAAGTCGGCCTGCTGTTTGATTCGGGTCACTGCTACATGGGCGGCGGCGAACCGATCGAGGTGCTGCGCAAACACATCGACCGCATTTGCCACGTGCATTTCAAGGACGTGCGCAAACCGGTGGTGCAACTGGCGCGTAACCAGATGTGGAGCTTCCCCGACTGCATCGTCAACGGCACTTTCACCGTGCCCGGCGATGGCGATATCGACTTCGCCGAATTGCTCGACGTGCTGCTGGCTGCCCACTACGAGGGCTGGCTGGTGGTGGAAGCCGAGCAGGACCCGGCGGTAGCCCCCAGCTATATCTACGCGAAAAAGGGCTATGACACCTTGCGCGCGCTTCTCAACGAGAGGACTTGAGTGATGAGCTTGTTGGTCAAAAGCAGCAAACGCGGCCAGATCATGGTCGCCCTGGAAGCCGGGCGCCTGGAGTACGTGGGTTTTTCCGCCTACCGCCTGAGCCTGGGGGAAACCCTGCCGGTCAGCGCCGGTGATAAAGAACTGTGCCTGGTGCTGCTCAGCGGCCGGGTGAACATCGAAGGCGAAGGCTTCAACTGGCAGAACCTCGGGGATCGCCATTCGGTCTTTGAAGAAAAATCCCCCTTCGCCGCCTACCTGCCACCGGGCACCGATGCCCAGGTCACGGCCTTGAGCGACGTGCAGATTGCCGTGTGCGCCGCGCCGGGCAGCGAGGGCTACGCGCCACGCCTGATCCGCCCCGAAAACTGCAAGCGCAGCGTACGTGGCAAGGGCGCCAACACCCGCTACGTGTGCGACATCCTGCCCGACAGCGAGCCGGCCCATTCGCTGCTGGTGGTGGAAGTGCGCACGCCGTCCGGGCATTCGTCGAGCTACCCGCCGCACAAGCACGATACCGACGACCTGCCGCACCAGAGCTTCCTGGAAGAAACCTACTACCACCAGATCAACCCGCCCCAGGGCTTCGTGTTCCAGCGCGTCTACACCGACGACCGCAGCATCGACCAGGCCATGGCTGTGGAAAACAGCGACCTGGTGGTGGTGCCCAAGGGGTATCACCCGGTCAGCGTGCCGTATGGCTACGAGTCCTATTACCTCAATGTCATGGCCGGCCCCAAACGCGCCTGGCACTTCCACAACGACCCGCAGCACAGCTGGCTGCTGGACCTCTAATCAGCGGTTTAGGACGGAGAACAACAACAATGAAGTCGCCCCTACGTTTTGCCCTTAACCGCATGGTTGCTCCCAACCTGTCCCTGCCGGATTTCATTCAGCTGGCCGCAACGCTCAAGTGCGATGCGATCGAGATTCGCAATGACCTGGCCGACAAGCAGATCGAATTCGGTACCCCGGCCAGCCGCGTGCGCGAACTGTGCGCGGTGCAGGGCATCACCGTGTTGTCGATCAACGCGCTGTACCCCTTTGATGTGTGGAACGACGAGCGCCGGGCCCAGGCGATCACACTGGCGACCTACGCCCGTGAATGCGGCGCCCAGGGCCTGGTGATGTGCCCGTTCAATGAGCCGGGCGACACGCGCAATGAAGCCCAGCGCGCGGCCGCGTTGCGCACGGCCTTGAGCGAGTTGGCGCCGATCCTGCGCGAGTACGGGATACTCGGTTTCATCGAACCCCTGGGTTTTGAAGAATGTGCCTTGCGCCGCAAGCGCGTGGCGGTGGAGGCGATCAAGTCCATCGGCGGCCTGGATGTGTTCCGCCTGGTGCATGACACCTTCCACCATCACCTGGCCAGCGAGCATGAGTTTTTCCCGGAGTTGACCGGGCTGGTGCATATCTCCGGCGTGGAAGATAGCGAGGCGCCGCTCAGTTCGATTCGCGACGGCCACCGCGTTCTGGTGGGCGAGGGCGACATCCTGGGTAACGCCGCACAGATCGACACCTTGCTCAGCACCGGCTACAGCGGCTACTTGTCATTCGAACCGTTTGCCGAGAGCGTGCATGCATTGGCGGATATCCAGCAGGCGTTGGGGGCAAGCATCGCCCACCTGCAGAAACGATAAGGGGCGCGAAATGACCACGACAAGACTGACCATGGCCCAGGCCCTGGTGAAGTTCCTGGACAACCAATACATCGAAGTCGATGGCGTGCAGAGCAAGTTCGTCGCCGGGGTGTTCACGATTTTCGGCCACGGCAATGTGCTGGGCCTGGGCCAGGCCCTGGAACAGGATGCCGGCGACCTGGTGGTGCACCAGGGCTGCAACGAGCAGGGCATGGCCCACGCTGCCATCGGTTTCGCCAAGCAGCACCTGCGCCGCAAGATCTACGCGTGTACGGCCTCCGTCGGCCCTGGCGCCGCCAATATGCTCACCGCCGCTGCGACCGCCACGGCCAACCGTATCCCGTTGTTGCTGTTGCCCGGCGATGTGTACGCCAGCCGTCAGCCTGACCCGGTGCTGCAACAGATCGAGCAGTTCCATGACTTGAGCATCAGCACCAACGATGCCTTCCGCTCGGTCAGCAAATACTGGGACCGCATCAACCGCCCCGAGCAGTTGATGACCGCCGCCATCCACGCCATGCGCGTGCTGACCGACCCGGCCGAGACCGGCGCGGTGACCCTGGCCTTGCCCCAGGACGTGCAGGCCGAGGCCTGGGATTATCCGGATTATTTCCTGCAGAAACGCGTGCACCGCATCGACCGTCGCCCGGCGACCGCCGCGATGATCAGTGATGCATTGGCGGCGTTCCGCGGCAAGCGCAAGCCGCTGATCATCTGCGGTGGTGGGGTGAAGTACTCCGGCGCCAATGCCGCGCTGCAAGCCTTTGCCGAGCGGTTTGATATTCCCTTCGCGGAAACCCAGGCGGGCAAGAGCGCCGTGGTTTCCAGCCATCCGCTGAACGTCGGCGGGATTGGTGAAACCGGCTGCCTGGCGGCGAATCTGCTGGCGCCCGAAGCGGACCTGATCATTGGTATCGGCACGCGTTACACCGACTTCACCACCTCGTCCAAATCGCTGTTCAAGCACGCAGACGTGAAGTTTCTCAACCTCAATATCAGCCCTTGCGACGCCCTGAAACTGGATGGTGTGCAGGTGTTGGCCGACGCGCAGATCGCCTTGGAGGCACTGGCGGATGCCCTCGGCGATTACCGTTCCGGTTGGGGCGAGCAGGTCAGCGAGGCCAAGGCGCAGTTGGAGGCCGAAGTGGACCGTGTGCATCAGGTCGAATATGCCGGCGCCGGTTTTGTGCCTGAGGTCGACGACCACCTGGACCGCGCTGTGCTGCGTGAATTTATCGAGCTGACCGGCTCGTGCCTGACCCAAAGCCGCGTGCTGGGTGTATTGAATGAAACCCTGGCCGACGACGCCATCATCGTCGCCGCCGCCGGCAGCCTGCCCGGCGACCTGCAGCGCGCCTGGCGCAGCAAGGGCGTGAACACCTACCACGTCGAGTACGGCTATTCGTGCATGGGCTACGAGATCAACGCCGCCCTCGGCGTGAAACTCGCCGAACCGACCAAAGAGGTCTACGCCCTGGTCGGTGACGGCTCCTACATGATGCTGCATTCGGAGCTGGCCACCTCGATCCAGGAGCGCCGCAAGATCAACGTGGTGCTGCTCGATAACATGGCCTTCGGCTGCATCAACAACCTGCAGATCGGCAACGGCATGGACAGCTTCGGCACCGAATTCCGCTACCGCAACCCCGAGAGCGGCAAGCTCGACGGCGGCCTGGTGCCGGTGGATTTTGCCATGAGCGCGGCCGCCTATGGCTGCAAGACCTACAAGGTCAGCAGCGTGGAGCAACTCGAAGCAGCACTGGCGGATGCGCGTACTCAAACGGTTTCGACGCTGATCGATATCAAGGTGCTGCCCAAGACCATGATCCACGGCTACCTGTCGTGGTGGCGAGTGGGCGTGGCGCAGGTTTCCACCAGCGAACGCACGAATGCCGCCGCGAAAAAACTCAATGAACACCTGGCGAAGGCCCGGCAGTACTAATCACAAGAGGAGTGTTTGTATGTCTTTGAAGCTCGGTGTCATCGGTACAGGCGCTATCGGCCGGGACCATATCCGTCGTTGCAGCCAGACCTTGCTCAACAGCCAGGTGGTGGCGGTGACCGACATCAACCTGGAGCAGGCCGCCAAGGTGGTGGCTGACTTGAACATCAGCGCCGAGGTGTACGCCGACGGCCATGCGCTGATCAACTCCCCGGAAGTCGAAGCGGTACTCGTCACCTCCTGGGGGCCGAGCCACGAAGAATTCGTGCTCGCCGCCATCGCCGCCGGCAAGCCGGTGTTCTGCGAAAAACCGCTGGCGGTCACCGCCGAAGGCTGCCGCAAGATCGTCGATGCCGAAGTGGCCTTCGGCAAACGCCTGGTGCAGGTCGGTTTCATGCGCCCCTACGACGAAGGCTATCGCGCCCTCAAAGCGGTGATCGATAGCGGCCAGATCGGCGAGCCACTGATGCTGCACTGCGCGCACCGCAACCCGACGGTGGGCGAGAACTACAAGACCGACATGGCGATCACCGACACCCTGATCCACGAGCTGGATGTGTTGCGCTGGCTGCTCAACGACGACTATGTGTCGGTGCAAGTGGTGTTCCCGCGCAAATCCAGCAAGGCGTTGGCGCACCTGCGTGACCCGCAGATCGTGCTGCTGGAAACCGTCAAGGGCACGCGCATCGATGTGGAAGTGTTTGTGAACTGCCAGTACGGCTACGACATCCAGTGCGAAGTGGTAGGGGAGACTGGCATCGCCAAGCTGCCGGAGCCGTCCCAGGTGCAATTGCGCAGCGGGGCGAAGCTGTCCAACGCGATTCTGATGGACTGGAAGGATCGGTTTATCGGTGCCTATGACGTGGAATTGCAGGCGTTCATCGACAGCGTACGCGCCGGACAGGTCGGCGGGCCTTCGGCATGGGATGGCTTTGCTGCGGCAGTGGCGGCGGATGCGTGCATCGAGGCGCAGAACAGTGAGCAGATTGTGAAAGTGAGCCTGCCGGATCGCCCGCACTTCTACGGCTAAACCAATCCCGGGCAACCCCCGCTCCCTGTAGGAGCCGGCTTGCCGGCGATAGCGGTCTATCAGATTCAGCGGGATGACCTGATGCACCGCCATCGCCGGCAAGCCGGCTCCTACAGGTTTGAATGAGTTTGCAGTTCAAGTCAGGAGTGTATCTATGCGAATTGGATTGGTCGGCTACGGCCACGGAGGGCGCTTCTTTCATGCGCCGTTGATTGCAACACTGCCCGGCGCCACGTTTGTTGGCGTCGTGACGCGCTCACCCGAACGCCGTCAGCAATTGAACACGGACCATCCCGGCGTAAAAGCCTTTGACTCCATCGGCCAGATCGTCGAGGCCGGTGTCGACGCCCTGGTCATCTCCACCACCCTCAAAGGCCGCCCGGCCCTGGTGCTGGAAGCCATCGAACATGGTGTCACCGTGGTCAGTGACAAGCCCTTTGCCGCCAACGCCGAACAGGCCCAGGCGCTGATTACTGCCGCCGAGCGCCAGGGCACGCTGCTCAGCGTGTACCAGAACCGGCGTTGGGATTCGGACTACCTGACCCTGCGCAAGCTCATCGACGCCGGTGCCCTGGGCAAGATCACCCGCTTTGAGTCCCGCGTAGAACGCTACAGCCCGCAAGCCGTGGGCAACGCCAGCGGTGGTGGCTGGCTGCGCGATCTGGGCAGCCATTTGGTCGACCAGGCGTTGCAACTGTTCGGCCCGGTGGATCGAGTGTTCGCCCAACTGCACTACACCGCCGAACACCCCACGGTGGATCACGGCTTCTTTGTCTCCCTGACCCATGCCAACGGCGTGATCTCCCACCTGTGGGGCAACGCCTTGCAAAACAGCCAGGCACCGCGTTTTCGCGTTAGTGGCACGTCGGGTTGCTACACCGTCGAAGGCCTGGACGGTCAGGAAGAGGCGCTAATGGCCGGCAAGTCGCCGAAGACCGAAGGCGAGCATTGGGGCGCCGAAGAGCACCGGCGCTGGGGCTGGTTCGAACAAGGCGCGGAACGTGAGCGGGTGCCGTCGGAGAAGGGCTGCTGGACGCAGTTCTATCGGCAGTTGCAACTGGCCGTGCAAGGGCAGGGACCGTTGCCAGTGGACGCCTATGACGCCTTGGAAACCACCCGTATATTGGACGCCGCACGCCTGAGCGCCGAGCGCCAGCAGGTGGTTTCAACAAAAATAGAATAAAATTCTAAAACAGGTTGATATGGAAATTATTTTCCAATAAAGTCTTTTCCAGGTTGCATAAAGTACGTTCGGGCTCGACCCGCGCGACTCAACAAAAACAAGATCAAAAACAACCAGGTACCGTCAGATGAAAATCTTCAACGCTGTACTGCGAGTTTTACGCCCTGCCCACACGCCACGCGGTCTGCCCCGCGCCCGGCCGTTCTACTTCTCCTTCCTTAATGTGCTGTGCGTCGAAAACAAAGGCGCGCTGGTGTGCTGCATTCCAGGCGCACCGGTCGTCCGGCTGCCTGCCGAGCTCTGATAAACGCAACGTCCAAAAAACCAACAAGAAAGTGGAGACAGACCGTTCATGAAGACCCCGATCCGTTTTACCGCGCTGGCCCTGTCCATGCTGCTCGCCAGCGGTGTTGCCTCGGCTGCTGACCTCAAGATAGGCGTGAGCATGTCCGCCTTCGATGACACCTTCCTGACCTACCTGCGCGAAGACATGGACAAGCAAGCCAAGTCCTATCCCAAGGGCGATGGCGTGCAATTGCAGTTCGAAGACGCGCGTGCCGACGTGGTCAAGCAACTGAGCCAGGTCGAGAACTTTATCAGCCAGAAAGTCGACGCGATCATCGTCAACCCGGTGGATACCGCGTCGACGGCCAACATCATCAAGGCCGCCACCGCAGCGAAAATCCCGCTGGTGTTCGTCAACCGGCGTCCTGACAGCCCGACATTGGCCCCAGGCGTCGCGGCGGTGACGTCCGACGACGTCGAGGCCGGCAAGCTGCAGATGCAGTACATCGCCGAAAAGCTTGGCGGCAAAGGCAACATCGTGATCCTGCTGGGTGACCTGGCAAACAACTCCACCACCAACCGTACCAAGGGTGTGAAGGAAGTCCTGACTAAGTACCCAGGCATCAAGATCGAGCAGGAGCAGACCGGTATCTGGCTACGTGACAAGGGCATGACCCTGGTCAACGACTGGCTGACCCAGGGCCGCGAGTTCAACGCGGTGTTGGCCAACAACGATGAAATGGCCATCGGCGCGTCCATGGCCCTCAAATCGGCGGGCAAGAAGGGCGTGTTGATCGCTGGTGTCGACGGCACGCCGGACGGCCTGAACGCAATCACCAAGGGTGACATGACCGTGTCGGCCTTCCAGGACGCCAAGGGCCAGGCGGACAAGTCGGTCGAGACAGCGCGCAAGATGGCCAAGAACGAGCCTATCGAGCAGAACGTAGTGATCCCGTTCCAGCTGATCACCCCGGACAACGTCAAAGACTTCAAGTAGCCCCTACATAACAACAATAAGCCGGCAGGGCGGTCGCGCCCGCCTTGCCGATGGAGTACCTCCTTATGCTCGCTCAAGCCGCTGTCTCGCAGCCCCCCGGCATCCAGCCGTTGCCGCTGGACGAACCCTACCTGTTGGAAATCGTCAACATCAGCAAAGGCTTCCCCGGCGTCGTGGCCCTGGCCGACGTGCAACTGCGGGTACGCCCCGGCACGGTGCTGGCGCTGATGGGCGAGAACGGCGCGGGCAAGTCGACGCTGATGAAAATCATCGCCGGTATCTACCAGCCCGACGCCGGCGAGATTCGCCTGCGCGGGAAGCCGATTGTGTTTGAAACACCCCTGGCGGCCCAGAAGGCCGGGATCGCGATGATCCACCAGGAACTCAACCTGATGCCGCACATGAGCATCGCCGAGAACATCTGGATCGGTCGTGAGCAGCTCAACAGTCTGCACATGGTCAATCACCGCGAAATGCACCGCTGCACCGCCGAGTTGCTGGCGCGCCTGCGCATCAACCTGGACCCTGAGGAACATGTGGGCAACCTGAGCATCGCCGAGCGGCAGATGGTCGAGATTGCCAAGGCCGTGTCCTACGACTCCGACATCCTGATCATGGATGAGCCGACGTCCGCCATTACCGAGAAGGAAGTGGCCCACCTGTTCTCGATCATTGCCGACCTCAAGTCACAGGGCAAAGGCATCGTCTACATCACGCATAAAATGAACGAAGTGTTCGCCATCGCCGATGAAGTGGCGGTGTTCCGCGACGGCCACTACATCGGCCTGCAACGCGCCGACAGCATGAACAGCGACAGCCTGATCTCGATGATGGTCGGCCGTGAGCTGAGCCAGCTGTTCCCGGTGCGCGAGACGCCCATCGGCGACCTGCTGCTGTCGGTGCGCGACCTGACACTGGACGGTGTGTTCAAGGACGTATCGTTCGATCTGCACGCCGGTGAAATCCTCGGTATCGCCGGGCTGATGGGCTCGGGCCGTACCAACGTGGCAGAAACCATTTTTGGCATCACGCCCAGCAGCAGCGGCCAGATCTCCCTGGATGGCAAGGCGGTGCGCATCACCGACCCGCACATGGCCATCGAGAAAGGGTTTGCCCTGCTGACTGAGGACCGCAAGCTCAGTGGCCTGTTCCCGTGCCTGTCGGTCCTGGAAAACATGGAAATGGCCGTGCTGCCGCATTACTCGGGCAACGGCTTTATCCAGCAGAAAGCCCTGCGTGCGCTGTGCGAAGACATGTGCAAGAAGCTGCGGGTGAAAACCCCGTCCCTTGAGCAATGCATCGACACCTTGTCCGGCGGCAACCAGCAGAAGGCCTTGCTGGCCCGCTGGCTGATGACCAACCCGCGCCTGCTGATCCTTGATGAACCCACGCGGGGCATCGACGTGGGCGCCAAGGCCGAGATCTATCGCTTGATCTCGTTCCTGGCCAGCGAAGGCATGGCGGTGATCATGATTTCTTCCGAGTTGCCCGAAGTACTGGGCATGAGCGACCGGGTCATGGTGATGCACGAAGGCGAATTGATGGGCACCCTGGACCGCAGCGATGCGACCCAGGAAAAAGTCATGCAGTTGGCCTCCGGGATGACCGCAGTCCACTGACGTACAGAATAAAAAGGTGATGGGTTATGAACGCAATAACGGATAACAAACCTGCGACGGTGCCAACCAAAAGTCGTCGACGCATGCCCACCGAGCTGAGCATCTTCCTGGTGCTGATCGGTATTGGCCTGGTGTTTGAATTGTTCGGCTGGATCGTGCGTGACCAGAGCTTCCTGATGAACTCCCAGCGCCTGGTGCTGATGATCCTGCAGGTGTCGATCATCGGCCTGCTGGCGATTGGCGTGACCCAGGTGATCATCACCACCGGTATCGACCTGTCCTCCGGTTCGGTGCTGGCGCTGTCGGCGATGATCGCCGCCAGCCTGGCGCAAACCTCGGACTTTTCCCGTGCGGTGTTCCCGAACCTCACCGACTTGCCCGTGTGGATCCCGGTGGCGATGGGGCTGGGCGTGGGGCTGTTGGCGGGCGCGATCAACGGCAGCATCATCGCCGTCACCGGCATTCCGCCCTTTATTGCGACGCTGGGCATGATGGTCTCGGCCCGTGGCCTGGCGCGTTACTACACCGAAGGCCAGCCGGTAAGCATGCTCTCGGATTCGTACACGGCCATCGGCCATGGCGCGATGCCGGTGATCATCTTCCTGGTGGTGGCGGTGATCTTCCATATCGCGCTGCGCTACACCAAGTACGGCAAGTACACCTACGCCATCGGCGGCAACATGCAGGCGGCGCGCACCTCGGGTATCAACGTCAAGCGCCACTTGATCATCGTGTACAGCATCGCCGGACTCTTGGCTGGCCTGGCGGGTGTGGTGGCCTCGGCACGTGCCGCCACCGGCCAGGCCGGCATGGGCATGTCCTATGAGCTGGATGCGATTGCTGCGGCAGTGATCGGCGGCACCAGCCTGGCGGGCGGGGTAGGGCGTATCACCGGCACCGTGATCGGCGCATTGATCCTTGGGGTGATGGCCAGCGGGTTCACCTTTGTCGGGGTGGACGCGTATATCCAGGACATCATCAAGGGCCTGATCATCGTGGTGGCGGTGGTGATCGACCAATACCGCAACAAGCGCAAGCTCAAGCGTTAACAGCCGTTGCACGTTTCAAGCGGCAAGCCAGGTGTTCACTTGAGGCTTGCCGCTTGCCACTTTCTACTGCCCTCAAGGCACCAGCGGCAAGAACCAGCGCTCGACCAGCTCGCGGCTGAGCGTGCCACGATGAATCTCTACCACCTCGTGAGGGTTTCGCGCCTTGGCCAGCAGCGAGTAATAGCTTTCTCGACGCTGCTTGCGGGTTTTCGCATGGGCCACGCTGTACTCCAGTTTTGGGGTGTCAACGTTGGGGTAGTGGATGTGGGCGTACCACAGGGGGTAGCCGCGTTTGTCGTTGATCGCATACTCCTGGTAGAAGTCCCGGCGCTCGCCGGTCGAGGCGATGCGTGAGTCGAGGCTGGCGACCTGCACGTGGTTTTGTTCGAACAGGTACGCCAGGTGACTGTCAGTGGGCAATAGTGCGAGGGTACGCTCGATGCGCAGCGCCTGCCCTTGGGTGATGAGGGTGGTGGATGCCTGGCGCATTTCGTCGAGCAAGGTGCGGTCCGCAGCCGTCTGTTGATCCTCGGGTTGAGCTTCGATTGCGCGTTGCAGCTCATCTGCCAGTTGGCTGAACGCGCGCGCTTCATACTCCAGGCTTTCCTGGATTTCGATCGGGAATCGCGACACTTTCGCATAGCCTTTCTGGCGCTGCAGAGTGGCTTCAAGTCCCTTGAGCTGCTTGCGGGCCTTGCCCTTGACCACCGGCAGGGCGCGAGTGTCCGGTGGCATTTCCGGGTGGGAAGGGCCACGCTCCTCACGCACCTCATCCCAGCGGTTCTCATGTTGTGAGTAAGTGGCAAGCAGGCGGTCATCCTCCTCGGCCCGCAGCTCTACCACATCAATGGGCAGGGTGGTGCCTGCCGGCTTCAGATCGCCGATCAGTACCCCTTGCCGGCGCGTCTTGATGACTTTCTTCTGGGGCCTGCCGGTCGCCGACATCGGTTTCTTCGGTGGCTGCTTGATCGGCGTTGCTTCGGGCTTTATCTCGGCGGCCAGCTTCAGCAGCACGTCCTGGTACAGCTCCTCAAGGATGGTGCGGGTCTGGGGGAAGTACGTCATGTCGAGGTCGTCAGCATGCACGATGGCCAGGCCCTGCACGGCATCCAACGCCTGGCCATAGTGCTGGAGCAAGCTGTCCAGCACGGCCAGGCGGTCTTCGGGTGTGAAGTTGAAGGTGTTGAGTTCGCTGTGGGTGTGCACCTGGCGGTTGAGTGGGGTGAAGAGCTCGTCGAGTTCCTTGACAAAGCTCCCCAGCTCGCGGTTTTTATGGCTCAGGTACTTCAAGTTCTGCAACTGGGAATACTTCGCCGCCAGCGCGGTGAGCTCCGAGGGACGACCTTGTGTCAGGCGGGTGTAGCGCTCGGCGCCCGAGGGGCCGAGGTTGAATAGTTCAAGCAGTGAGCGGTCCTTGAGTTCCAGTGCGAGGTTCTGTCGCGAGCCTATCTCGCTGACCGCTTGGACAAATTGATTGAACCGGGGCGGGTCAATCAAGGAGGCGGCGAATGCCTGTCTGGCTGTTCCGATGAAGTCAGGGTTGGCGCCGTAGAGGGCCTTACGGTCCATGTCTGCGATAACGACCACTTTGCGCGCACTGATCACGGTATTTTCCAGTAGATTGCCGGTAAGCTCCGCCGACAATGCAATGCCCAGTTCGGCGCGTTCCTGACGTGTCTCCAGCACTCGGGTGTAGCCCTGGAGCTGCGCCTGCAGCTCGGTGTTATAACGCTGGCGGCTGGACTGGGCTTTTTCGGCGTAGCGAGGGTCGTTACCCGCCAGGTTCATCACGCCTTCGGCCACATCGACTCGGTTTTGCAGCACTTGCTGTTCACTGGGAACCGTCACCATTGCGCCATCGCGCAATTCCTGCCGGGGCATGAGGTAGTGCTCCAATGCCTTGTTGAGGTGGGCTTTGCGCTGGTCCTTGCGCAGGCGCTCCGTAGCGATACGCCGGGGTGGCATGCCGCCGCACAGGCGCAAGGCCAGGTCCAGCGACCAACCGCCTTTGCCGTCCGACTTCAAGTAGGGACCGTTGCGGCTGGCGTCGAACGGATCGACGATAACCACGCCGCTCCCGCTTTCCAGGCGTACCCGATACCAGCGCGAGTCGATCACTGCGTACCAGTCGTCCATGAGCTTATACAAGCCCTTGCGTGACCCGGTCAGGATCTGCGAGGGCAACGTCTCTGGAGTGGGCAACTCAAATCGTTTCAGGCGTTGCTGTTGGCTTGGCGTCAAACGCTCGCGAGCACTGGAAAAGCTGAAGTCGAACACCGTGTTCGACGGCTCCGGCCATACGCCCTCCAGCAACACCGGACCTTGCTTGATCACGGGGGCGGGCGGCTCGGGCCATTGTTCGGCAATGCGCGGGGCCAACGAGCGTAGCGCCTGTTGTCGGGTACCGGATGGCAGCGGGTGCGGCGCAGGTGTCACCGACGGCACCAGTTGGAACATCAGCATCCCGACATTGAGCAGCAGGTCGGCGATTGCCAGCTCCCGCGCCACCGGGTCCGGGCTTTCCAGTGCAGGGATGTCCTTGGCGGCACTGGCCATCAAGCCCAGCAACCAGCCGGCGAGCATGAAGGGGCCGCGCGCCAGGGGCAGCAGCAACGTGTTGAAGAGCAAGCCGGCGCCCTCCAGGAATACCCGCCAACGGCTCTCGGCGTTGGATACCGAGTCGCGGTCAGCCTGGTCCACCAGCGCACGAGCATTGCTGCCGTACAGGTATTGCATCAGTTGGCCGTTGGATAGGAACTGCAGCAACTCATCACTCGCGCCATCCTGGGCCACTGCTGCCGGTGCAGGCACTTCGGGTAATTCGAATTCATCGCCCCTGCCGAAACGTACGTAGTGAGGCTGTTGGAAGCCGCCGTTGTCGTAGATGGGGCGTGCGCCATCGGACAGCCAGGTCAGCACGCTGTTCTGCAGCTCACCAGGGGTGGCGATGGCTTCGAGCAACTGCCGGCGGCTGGAAAATTGCTGCAGCGAATCTGCATACAGAGGCCGGTAGAGAATATGCGGGCCGCTCTCACCGCTTTGCGACTCGATGATGTACATGTTGGCAACGATATCCGCTAGGGCCTGTGGTTTTCGTACCAGCGCCAGATGTCGAATGACCACCGGTTGTGCGTCCACATGGCGCTCATCCACGTGGTCGGCTACCACTGCCGCTACGTAGGCTGCGCCTTGGGCGGTGAACCCGTTTTGCTGTTGAATGCTCTGCTCCAGTGCCTGCATAGGCAGTTGGACGATGGTCTGTTCGGCGAAGTGTTGTTGGCGTTGGTGCACCGCGTCGCTGTCGCCCAGCAGTTTGGACTTGAGCAGGTCAGGGTAGGCTTTGCCGATGTTCACTTGCTGGATCAACCCGCCGCTGCCAGTGATATAGCGGGGTGTCAGCCAGTCAGGCAGCGGCAGCGCGTTGCGGTGAGCGACGCTGAGTTCCCCGCGTGGCTGGCCTTGGAGGTTCTTGATGGCCAGCTCTGTCAGGCTCATGTGCACCTTTTCCACGAAACCGGCGCCGCCTGGGTAACCGGCCGCCACGCTAAATGTCAGCACCAAGTCGTCGGGCTGCAACTGCGTAGGGGTTGGTTGCTCGGGATTCGCCTCATTCAAGCGGATTCCATCCAATTGCAACTGTTCCAGCAGCGCTGTGCGGGCGAAGGTATGGATGTCCGGAATATCGCTGAGGAATGTCAGTCCCTGGCTGCGTTTTTTTGCGCTGGCCAATTTCAGGCTGTAGTTGCGGTAGCGCGTGCGATCCGCCGCCGAGGCATTCCTCAGCCATGCAGGCACCTTGGCGCGCAAGGTGGTCAGGGCTGCCGCCGAGGGGGTAAAGCTACTGCGTAACTCGGTGGTGAGGTCGGTGATGTCACGGTAGAGCGCTTGCAGGGTCCCGAGGTCTTGGTGGGCCGGCAGTTTGAGGCGGCCGAGACGGTCCAATTGCTGATTGAGCAGGGCGGCCGCCTGGGTGTCGAACAGGTTTCCGTCCGGTTCAATGCTCTGGAGGTTGATCTGCTCAACCACGATGTCCTGGGTCACCCGCTGAGACCATGCCTGCAGGGCTGCGTCCATCGATGTAAAACGCTCACAAGTGCCTGCCGGCCGGCACAGCAGCACGCGGGACTGGCCATTGATTGAATGCTGCAACAGCAGGTCAACGCCCAGCACGGCCTGTTCCTGGCCTGCTCCTTTTAAGATGGCTTGTGGGCAGTAGGCATGTACGGCGGCGTTGCCAAACCGGGTCTTTCGATGATCGCGGTCGGGGTAGCTGATAATTTGTTCCAGCATGCCTCGCTCGTTCTCGTCGAGGCTGGCCTGGCTGGTGGCGCTGATGCAGAGGGCGTCCCTCAGCACTTCGCCCAGCCAACCCCATCGGTTGATGCCGGTGTCGGTGAACTCGTCCCAGTAGTGCGCCAGTTTATTTTGCAGCGCGATGGGCAAGGTCCAGGCAAGGGAGCTGATGAAACCTGCGATCACCGACAAATCCAGCGGGTAACCGTGCGCCCGTCTGAGGGGGGCAGGAGGGAAATCGCTGAGAAAGCAGGCACGCCCATGGCGATTGCTGAAATCCGGTGGTGTTCCGTTTGCGAGGAAGGTCATCACCAGTTGCATCAGTGGGCGATAGGTCCAGCCGCCGTCGGCTGATGGCGTGGCAAGCAGTGTACGGCTCAGGCTGATAGATAATGATGGATAAGACCGGTTGATCAATCCTGCCAGTAGTAGCATGGCCACATGGGAGAGGTCAGGACGCGCGGCGAATTGAGCGCTGACGGCATCAATCAAGGGAGTGATGGTGGAAGGTGCAGGGTCAGAGAGGGTCATGGAGGGTCCTTTTCCAGTGCTCGAATAAAGAGGTCACTAGCTAAAACCCATCGGCCCGGTGCCTGGCGTTATGTATTGCTCAGGGGGCCGATTAACCGTTTGTCTCCTATAAGGCTCCACAACACTGAATTTCTTGCTATAAACGCACTCCGATAACCATTCGCCAAGCCCGTCCTGGTGCCTTTTGGGGTTATTTGGGAAAAAATGCCTGTCATTTCAGTTGCTGCGCCCTCAAGTCGGCCTTAGACTGCCGCCCCTCGTAAATTGAGTGCCGGGTGGCGCTTGGAATGGACGGCGCCTTTCCGAGACCTGCAGAGGTCGGCCGGAACGCTCCCTTATTCGCCTTAATGCACGTATTTTTTATAGAGAAATCAATGACAAAGGAAAAGTTGCTGGCCATGCCGGCGGATGACTACATGAATGCCGAACAGCACGCTTTTTTCGAGCAGTTGCTGCAAGACATGAAAGTGGAACACCACGAGCGCATTGAACAGAACCGTATCGCCATTGAAAGCCTGGACACCCCGGCCGACCCGGCTGACGCCGCTTCCGTTGAAGAAGAGCGTACCTGGCTGGTCAACGCAATCGACCGCGACCAGCGCATGCTGCCGCAGCTTGAGCGTGCACTGGAACGCATCAAGGAAGATTCCTTTGGCTGGTGCGACGACAGCGGCGAGCCTATCGGCCTCAAGCGCCTGCTGATCAGCCCGACCACCAAGTACTGCATCGAAGCGCAAGAGCGCCACGAGCAGATCGACAAGCACCAGCGCCAAGCCTGATGCGGTGAAGCTGGGGGATCGCCACGCGGTTCCCCAGGGAAAGACCCGTTACACCCCGTCTATTGATCTGCTGCAAGCTACCCCACTAAAGGCCCATGGATAATGGCCCGATAGTGGCGTTTAATGCAGGAACAATAATGACAAGCAGTGGGGTAACGACGATGGCTGGAGACGGATCTCTGATGGGCGCAGCAGTGCCACCGCAACCCGTGGTGCGCGGGTTGCCCGGCTGGCTCACGCCGTTCTTGCAGAGCACCGCCCTGGTGCTGGTACTGCTGGGCCTGGCGTTTGCCAGCCTGCCACTCTACCTCTGCTTGCCACTGGCGCTGCTGGTGATCTGGCTGCCTCGGTTGAAAAGTCGTACGCCGGTTACTGCCTCCTCCGAAGGCGTCGATGCGATTGGCGAGCTGACGCGCGATCTGTCCTACACCACCAGCCATAACGCATTGTCCGCCGCCGGCGTGGCCTATTCGGTCAAGCAGCTGGCTGCCCGGTTGCAATCACAGTTGAGCGCCGCCAAGCAGATTGTCAGCAGTGCCGAGGTGATGATCGGCACCGAAAAGATCACCTCTCAACTCAGCCGCGAAGCGCTAGGCGCTGCCAGCCAGGCCCACCGGCGCAGCACTGAAGGCCGTGAGGTGCTGGCCCAATCGATCACGCGTATGCACCAGCTCAGCCAGCGCGCCAATGCCAGCCGTGAACTGATCGAAGCCTTGAGTCAGCGCAGTGAGGAAATCCAGCGGGTGACCCTGGTGATCCAGTCCATTGCCAGCCAGACCAATTTGCTGGCGCTCAACGCGGCCATTGAAGCCGCACGGGCCGGTGAACACGGGCGCGGGTTCGCGGTGGTCGCCGATGAAGTGCGCGGGCTTGCCGGGCGAACGGCCACGGCCACTGATGAAGTGGGCGTGATGGTCGCGGATATCCAGCAACGCACTGCCCAGGTGGTGGAACAGATTCGCCAGCTCTCGGCCGACCTGCACACCGGCGTCGAGCAGGTTGAGCACGCTGGCGAGCACCTGCAAAATATCGCCAGCCTGGCGGCGGATGTGGAAGGCCAGGTCAATGAAATCGCCCAGGGCACCGACACCAATCGCACGCAACTCGACAGCCTGTTCCATGCCGTGGAGCAGATGCGCAGCGACCTGGCCGTGAGCGATCAGCAAACCCGTCAACTGGCTGACGCTGCCGTGCAGATGGAAGGCCAGGCCGAAACCATCAGCGAGCGCCTGGCCGAAGTCGGGCTGGATGACTACCACCAGCGTATCTATGACCTGGCGCGTGAAGGCGCAAGCCGGATTGCCGCGCAGTTCGAAGCCGATGTGCAGCAGAACCGCATCAGCCTGGACGACCTGTTCGACCGCAGTTACACACCGATTGCCAATACCAGCCCGAGCAAATACCACACCCGCTTTGACGGCTACACCGACCAGGTGCTGCCGGCGATCCAGGAGGCACTGTTGCCACGGCATGAAGGGTTGGTGTTTGCCATCGCCTGCACGCCCCAGGGCTATGTGCCGACGCACAACAAGGCGTTCTCCCACGCGCTGACCGGTGATGCGCAGGTGGATGCCGTGCAGAACCGCACCAAGCGCAAGTTCGAAGACCGCACCGGGATCCGCTGTGGCAGCCACCAACAGGCCGTACTGCTGCAAACCTATACCCGTGACACCGGCGAACTGATGCACGACCTGTCGGTGCCGATCATGGTCAACGGCCGGCATTGGGGCGGCTTGCGCCTGGGTTATAAACCCGAGGTAGCAAAAGGCGGGCGATAGGGATTATTGCTGTTTATGCAATGGAGCTATTCCGGGGATAGCTTTTTCCAACTGGAGGAAAACCGTAGCATGGCCAACATTGTTAGCCAGCTAACTAATGCTGCGGAGAAGCTCCATGCAAAACAAAGTCGATGTCGCCGTGATGATTGGCAGTGGCGTTCCCGAAACCTTGCGTGCGCTGGGTCAGAAGGTTTGCTGGGTGGTGTTGCTCAACGGTGAGCAGCGCGGCACAGCATTCGCCAGTCGCGATGAAGCGCAGGAGTGCAGGGCTGCCTGGCAGGCGCTGTTGCGCCTGGAACAGTCAGACAGCCTGCATTGACGCCGACTCAGTTCGCTTGATGCAGGCGTTGGTTCAGTTCATCCACGGCAATCGCCCATTCGGCATCGTCGCGAAGCTCTTCCTTGAGAAAACTCGCTTGTTGCGCCGACCAGAACGGTGCATCGATGAGCTTCACGTCTTCAGGCAATGGATGGGCAACGATAAACGCATCGATGGCCTCTGGGGTTGAATCCAGGCCCAATTGTTCAAACAAGGTTTCAAGGGTGGGGATTGGCGCGTCCATTTCGTTCTCCATGCAGGGTGGTCGTTATGCATGGGAGGGTTGCGGCGCAGCAGAGTTCTATCGGATTCTCAGGAATTCAGGGCTCCGGCGTCCACGGCAGTCTTTAACGCCCTGGCGGCGTCCTTGGCGGCGATGGCAGCCGCGTCGACAGTTTTGAACCAGCGGTCTTTTTCCACTTGGTGGGTGGTGACAGTGGTCAGCGGTGGCTTGGCCCGCATCACGATGACTGCTTGAAATTCGCCGTCTACTTCCCTTGCGTCGCCATGGATGAAAAATTCGCCGATATCAAATTCCGTCACGTAGAGCCTTCCCTTGGAGATAACTGCACTGGTGAAACCTGGCCCGGCGGGCACAAACTTCAGTGGACGGGCCAGTATGGCAGTTGTTGCGGGTCGGCGGCGCAGTTAAGTTAGCGGGCTGACGAAACGAATGCTCCGTGAGCGGTTTGCAACATCGTTTCAAGTTTCTTGGCCAACTCGCAGGCCTTGACATGGTCGCTGCGAAAGCCTTTGATCCTGCCGCTGAGCACTTCGCGGATGTGGAAGAAGTTTCTACCGGCCGGTACGACTTGGTAAAGAACCGAATCCGAGTACCCATCAACGCCATTCAGGCGGTAGTATTGAGCTTCGTCCTGACGGGATGAGCGGGTGTGCGAAGACATAGCGCTGTAGGTTGATCGTTGCATGGCCTGCTCCTTTCGGTCGATCCGGGTGATGTGATTGCAACGTTGTGGGTGGTTTTGCACGGTGCTGCTGTTTTAGTATTGTTGTCGGCGGCCAACGCGCAGTTCCAAGGCAGGTGTGTTTATTTGTGTTGGCATGTCGGAAAACTGCATTTTTAATTGGGTTTTTCTCTGAAGTTGGTCAGCCCGTATTCTCGGGCCGTGGAACCTGTGATCTCCTGTGATGCCTGATGACCTTGCACAAGGTCCATCGCGTACGTCTGTACTAGTCTTATGGCGCGACAGCGGGATTTTCTTCAGTTTTTTTCAAACAATGCGTTGTGTGATCGTGCCGTAACGGCCGTTTTTTTGTGCTGCCCGCTCTGGCGGGCTGCGCTCTTTTCGATGTGGGGGCGTTTCCTTGGCAGTCAGTAATCTGGATATGCACGCGTTATTCGTGCTGGGTGATTTGCGCGCAAAGTTGGTCAAACAGTTTCAATCCCGTTTTGTTTACATCACCGAACAGACGCCGGAAGGCATCTACATTGCCGAAATCGACACTGAAGCGGCGATGGTGGTGGATGACAAGCCTCGCCTTGAACTCAAAGTCGGCGACCATTTCCGCGCGGCGGTATTGCCCAGTCGTGAAGGCGGCAAGTTCGAGTTGAAGTTTCGCGACATCAAGTTGACCGTCTATGGCCTGGGCGACTATGCCTTTGTGTCCTCGACCGAAGGCCAGGGCATTGTGTTCAAGGAAGGCCACAGCGTGATGCTGGTGTTCGCCGCCAACGAGCAGTTGCAGGAAGGCCTGACCAAAACCCTGAAAGCCGTGACCGGCAAGGCCGCCAAATGGCGCAAGGGTGAGCTGGTAACGTTCAAGGCCAGCGAGTAATCAGCAAAAACCGTGAACACCCGCTATCTCCCGGAACCTCTACTACAGTTGAGTTGACTTAACTATTCAGAGGCTTCGCGCATACGCAGCAAAGCCGTCCGCCATTGGCTGCGATATCGCGAGGTGCGAAGGCATGAAAGGATTGAGAACACTGTTGGCTGCGTCCCTGACGACACTGGGGCTTTCAGTGGCAACGCTGCCGGTCAACGCCGCCCAGGCACCGATACATTTTGCCGACCTGAATTGGGAAAGCGGCAGCCTGATCACCGAAGTGCTGCGGGTGATTGTCGAGAAGGGCTACGAGCTGCCCACCGACACGCTGCCGGGTACCACTATCACCCTGGAAACCGCCCTGGCGAAGAACGACATCCAGGTGATCGGCGAAGAGTGGGCCGGCCGCAGTCCGGTGTGGGTCAAGGCTGAGGCCGAAGGCAAGGTGGTGGGCCTGGGTGATACGGTCAAGGGTGCAACCGAAGGCTGGTGGGTGCCGGAATACGTGGTCAAGGGTGACCCGGCCAAAGGCATCAAGCCCCTCGCACCCGAGCTCAAGAGCGTGAAGGACCTGGCGCGCTACAAAGACGTGTTCAAGGACCCGGAATCCCCAGGCAAGGGGCGCTTCCTCAACAGCCCGATCGGCTGGACCTCGGAAGTGGTGAACAAACAGAAGCTCAAGGCCTACGGCCTGGATGATAGCTACGTGAACTTCCGCAGCGGCTCGGGCGCGGCACTGGATGCCGAGATCGCCTCATCGATCCGCCGGGGCAAGCCGGTGTTGTTCTACTACTGGTCGCCGACGCCGCTGATGGGGCGCTACAAGTTGATCCAGCTGGAAGAGCCACCGTTTGATGCCGAGGCGTGGAAGACCCTCACGGATGCAGATAACCCTGATCCAAAACCAACACGGTCGCTGGCATCCAAGTTGAGCATCGGCGTTTCTACGCCGTTCCAGAAGGAACACCCGCAGATCGCCCAGTTCTTCGAGAAGGTCGAATTTCCGATTGACCCGCTGAATAAAGCCCTGGCGACCATGAGCGAAAATCACACCGCCCCTCGGGAAGTGGCCCAGGCGTTTCTCAAGGAACATCCCGAGGTGTGGAAGGCGTGGTTGACCGAGGATGTGGCGCAGAAGGTTGAGGCCAGCTTGAAATAAGCGCGAGCCTCACGGCCTGGTGAATGTGGGAGCTGGCGTTGCCTGCGAAAGCGGCCTGATTGGTTGGATCAAAGGCAGATACGTGTAGGAGCTGGCTCGCCGGCGATGCAGGCGACTCGGTACACCAGGCGTACCCAGGTGACGCCATCGCTGGCAAGCCAGCTCCTACATTGGTTTGTGTTTGAATGTCAGAACCGGGTTTGTACCGCCAACTCAAAGGTTCGTGGCGAGCCCAAGTAATAGGCGGGCGATACGTGCGCGAACTCGGCATACACTTCATTCGTCAAGTTGCGCACCCGGCCCGTCACCGAGGCGTGCGAGTCGACCTTATAGCGCAGGAACGTTCCGAACAGCGTGTAGGCCGGCACTGTCTGGGTGTTGGCATTATCTGCGTACACCTCGGCGACATACCGCGCGTCCACACCCCCTTGCCAGTCCTCGGCAAAGTCATACGTCAGCCACAGGTTGCCCACGCGCTTGGGCACGTTAGTGGGCGTGTTGCCCTTGCGCGAGACCACCGCGCCACTGGCGATTTTCTCGTTGAAGTCATCGTACTCGGCATCGACCCAGGCGAAGTTGCCCTCTGCCAGTAGCTTGGGCGTGATGCGCAGCGAGCTGGCCAACTCGATACCCTTGGATGATTGCGCGCCGACCGGAATGCTGTTGGTCGGATCCTGTGGATCGGTGACGGCAAAGTCCTTGCGCTCGATCTTGTACGCGGCAACGGTGGCCGAGCCACGGCCGTCCAGGTAATCGAACTTGCTGCCCACTTCCCACTGTTTGCCGGTCGAGACATCGAACACTTGCGTGGTGGTAGTCGGTTGCTCCGCCGCAGTGCTGTATTGCACATACACATTGGCCGATGGGATGAACTGATAGGTCAGGCCCACGCGGCCAGTCACCGGTTCCCAGCTGCGCTTGAAGTGGCGAGGGTTGGTGGCGGTTATCGCGCGGTGGTTGGTGACGTCCAGGTCAATGGCGTCATAACGCAGGCCGCTCAGCAGCGAGAGTTTGTCAGTGAGGCCCAGACGATTCTCCACGAACAGCGCCTTGGTGGTGACTTCGTTGGTCTTGTCCTTGCCGAACTTCTCTCGGGTTCGCGGGATGTCGTAGAAGTGGCCGGGGTCGAAGTTGTTTGGGTCTACCGTGCTGTTGCCCGGCACATTCAGCGGGGTGTTGGTGGTGCTGTTGACCTTGTACTCGAAACCGCCAGACCAGGTGGTCGACAGGCCAAAAATAGTGTCGTCGTGGCGCAACTCGAACTGGTTGCCGTTCTGCTCGCCCTGATGACGCACCTGGTAAGCCGTCGAGCGGTTCACCGCGCTGTTGTCGGCGTTGTACTGGTAGGTTTCCAGGTTGCGGTAATCGCGTTGGCTGCCCAGGTGGTAGAGGGTGTTTTTCAGCGTGGTGCTGTCGTTGAGCCGGTAGTCGATGATCGAGCGCGCCCAGATCGTGCGCTGTTCGTAGCGACCGTCAGCAACGTTGTAGTTGTTGAAGCGGTTGTGCTTGTCGATCTTCAGCTCGCCCACCTTGGGGTTGAGCACCGGCGTGCCCCAGTAGGGGCTGTCTTCATGCTCATCCTGGTATTCCAGCGCCAGGGTGTGAGACAGGTTGGGCGTGAGGTCGCTGAGCAGGGAAAACGCTAGGCTCCAGGCCTCGCGCTGGTCGCGGTCGATGTAGCTGTGATTGGTGTTGCGGCTTACATCCAGGCGCGCGTAGTGCTGCACATCGGCGCCGGGTTCGGTCAGGGCGTGATTGACGCCAAACGCCATGCCGGCGGTGTCATAGCTGCCATAGGTGAGCTGGCCTTCGGCTGCCTGTTCCTCGCGGGTGGCCAGCTTGGTCACGTAGTTGAGCGAACCGCCCACGGAGCCTGCACCGTTGATCAGCGAGGAGGGGCCGCCCACCAGTTCCACCCGGTCATAGATCCACGCATCCACGGGACGGGCCAGGCCGGTGGCGACGTTGATGCCGTTGAACATCTGGGTGATCTGGCTGCTGGTAAAACCACGGTAGGAGACAAACCCGCCAAACCCCGGTGGGGCGCTGGCGTTGACGCCGGGCAGGGTATTGGCCGCGTCGCGGAAGGTCTTGGCGCCATGGCGCTCGATATCATTGCGATTGGCGATGGCCACCGACGCCGGGGTTTCCCGCACGCTCAAGCCCAACCTTGAGGCCATGCCACTGGATTGGTCCAGGGCCAGGCCGGGTTCGGCGGCTTGTTCGCCATCAATGGTCGTTGGGGCCAACTCAAGGGCCCAGGCGCAGACAGGCAGGCAGCCGAACAGGCCTGCCAACAAAGGTAGATGTTTCATGGTTGAATCCTGAAAAACTTGGCTTGAAAACAACGCACAGCCGCCCGTACTTCCTTGCGGAAACGGTGCTCAGTGCAGGTCAAAACGCGAAGGAATCAGGCGAACGCAGGCGGCGCGCGCGGATTAGCCGCGGGCCAGGTGAAGCGGGCAGGGATGTCAGCAGCCAGGACAATGGCTGGTGGTGGGGCGTGGGGTTGTGGCAATACGGCCACATTCAGGCTGGAACTCAGCGCCGGGCCCATGCCACCGGTGGAACACAGCGGGCAACCAAACGCCTTGGACAGCGTAGGCAAATTCTTTTCAGTGGAGTTGGACGGCTGTGGCGCCTGGGTACGCGGGTCCACCGTACAAAACTGACCGCCGATGCCATTGAGCTGCATCCCGACCATCTGCCCATGACCAATACTGCAGGCGAACACATTGAACAGGACGCAGCTGTAGAGCATCCAGGCAATGAGCGAGCGGTCGGCACGGGCGATTTTCATGGGGCGGCACTTTACCATCAGCCGCCGACGAAATGCCTGCAAAAAATCTCAGGGCGACTATCCTGTTTCGCACCTTTTCAGGGAGAGCCAGCCATGAGCTTTGTTGTCGCACGATGGATTGTCGGGGTTTTTACCTGCATCAGCATGGTCCACCTGTACTGGGCCGCCGGCGGCAAACTCGGCAGCCTCGCCGCCATCCCCCAACTGCCCGGCGAATTCGCCAGCGGCCCAAAACCCGCGTTCAAGCCCTCGGCGCTGGGCACATTCCTGGTGGCAATGGGGCTAGTGGCCATTGCCCTGCTGGTGTGCCTGCGGGCCGGGTTGTACTTCTCGGCGGTCTCCCATGGAGCGTTGCAGTGGGGCATCAGCGCGATTGCGGTGCTGATGTTTGCCAGGGCGATTGGGGATTCGGAGTTGGTGGGGTTTTTCAAGAAGGTCGGTGGTTCGCGGTTTGCGAGGTTGGATACGTATTTTTACTCGCCGTTGTGTTTGGTGTTGGGGGTGGGGTTGTTGGTGGTGGCGTGGGGGTGAGAAGTTGAGGGCCTGATCACTGGATCAGGCCATGCAATCAAGGCTGTATGAAGTACAAGTTGGACATGGATCCAGAGATTTTCTGAGCTTTGCCCTTTTTCAGGTACTCGCTGAAATCACGCTCAAGCGAATCTTTATTGGTATATTTCTTGTATCTGCATGGTACTTCGCACGCGTACATATACAGTCTCCACGGGTCGAATCCATCGACTCTTTCATTCGGACCGTAATCAAAGTCGACACATAGTTCAGATAGATAAACGCTGCATCCAATGCCATGCAACTCGTAGGTTACACCGTCGGTGACAAATCCTCGTCGCGGGATTTTTTTGGAGTGCCACAGCCTGAGAATGTTCTTGGTTCCAAAAGCTTGTTCAAGCAAGTCAGTCGCTTTTTTAACTTGCGTCAAATACTCGGCTATCAAATTTTCTAGGGTCTGATTTTTCATCGTCTTGGCCTATCCAATCTATCGAGCCCAACCGCATTTGATGCTTCTATCACTTCTTCAATGCTGTTGAACGTGGTTTCGTGGCTATATATATCGGTGATTAACTTTAAGGTGACTGGCGTATGTGTTTGTCTTGCTGCCGAGGCACGATGATGCCCGTCTACAATATAGCGTCGTTCGTTGTGTTCGACTATTTCAATGGGTTCGTTGATTTTGTACCCATCGCTTCGCATGCTAAGGGCAATTTTCTCAACCCGTTTGGTTGAGCGTTTGCCCTCGATGGTGTGTGTTCGACTCAAGGTTTCCGCATTAACTCCGTGGATGAGGGGAGGCGATTGAACTCCATCCTCCACATGTGCTTTTTGGGTTGGATTGTCCGCGCCCGGGATTGTCTGTAGTTTGCAGCTGTCCTCCCCGGGACAGGCATTCAGTCCTGATGGATCTACCCAGCCCGTGGGATTGGTAGTGTATTGGTACGCATTGATCCCACCCGCCAACTTCACCGGGTCCGGCGTCAGATAGCGACCTACATCCGGATTGTAGTAGCGATGGCGGTTGTAATGCAGTCCGCTTTCTTGATCGAAATACTGTCCCTGGAAGCGCAGCGGGTTGTCGACTTTTCCTATGTCGAGACGGCTGATTTCGCCATACGCGCGATAATGCGCTGACCAGACGATTTCGCCATCTGGAGCGGTGAGTTCCTGTGGGGTGCCCAGGTGGTCAAGTTGGTAGTGGTAGGGCTTGGTTCCCTTTGGACCAAAACCCTCCAGCAAGGCCAGCGGGCGGAAGCTGTCCGGTTCGTAGAGATAGCTGCGGTGGCGGTCCGCGTGGTGTTCGGCGATGAGTTTGTCGCCTTGCCAGAAGAACTCAGTGGTTACACTGCCGACGGTTTTGCTGATGCGGCGGCCAAATGGGTCGTAGCGATAGCTAGCGGTCTGGCCATTGGGCGCTTTAATGCCGATCAGCCGATGCTGGCAGTCGTAACGGTATTCGGTGACGAGTTGATGGCCTTTGCCGCGTCGTTCGCGGATGAGGTTGCCGAAGGCGTCGTAGTCGTAGTGGTGGTCGCCTTGGATCATCAGGCGGTTGCCGGCGACGATGTCGGGGCCGGTGCGGTTTTGCATGAGCAGGTTGCCGGCGGGGTCGTGGCCGAAGCGCTCTTGCTCGTCTTGGGTGTGGTCGGCGCGGGTGAGGCGGCTTAGGGGGTCGTAGTGGTAGCGGTGATCGCCTTTGCGGGTGTCGAGCAGACGGGTGAGGTTGCCGGATTTGTCGTAGTCGTAGTGGCGGCGGTATAGCGGGCCTTCGGCGTTGTTGATGCTCTGGTTGAACAGGCGTCCTTGGTGGTCGTGTTGGTAGTGGCTGAGCAGTTGGCCTTGTTGGCGTTGCTGTTCGCGGCCGGCAGTAAAGAGGTGCGAGGTGAGTACTGCGCCGTTCAGTTCGACGGTGGCGAGGTGACCGCCTTTGTCGTGATTGAAGGTGAGGCGGTTGTTGTCCGGCAGGCGCAGGTTTTGCAGGTGGCCGCAGGCGTTGTAGCCGTAGCGGAGGGTGCCCCAGCCTTGGTGTTCGGCGGTAAGGCGGTTTTGAGCGTCGTATTCGTAGGCCAGGGCCCAATGACCATCTTCGACGCTTAGGAGATTGCCCTGGCGGTCGTAGGCGTAATCAACCTTGTTGCCGTCGGGCAGGGTTTTTCTTACGAGTCGCCCGGCATAGTCGCGTTCGTAGCGGGTGACCAGCTGACTGCCGTCATCGCCGTGTTCGGTCTTTTCCTGCAGGTTGCCATTGAGGTCGTAGACGTAAGCCGTGCGCTGTCCGTCAAACCCGATTTCCTGCTGGATCAGGCCGTTAGGGTGGTAAGCGAGCTTGTAGGTCTCGCCGACTTCATTCTTGATCTCGGTCAGCAGCAAACGCGCATTGTCGTAGCGGTATTTAACCTGGCTTCCATCAGCGTTGATGCGCCGGCTGATCAGGTGTAGGCCGTCGGCGTATTCGTAGCGCGTGACGTGCCCCAGTTCATCGCGTTCGGAGGTGATTTTTCCGTAGGGGTTGTAGATGTATTCCCTGAACTCGCCGCCTGGCTGCACAACGCGAATCAACCGACCTATGCTGTCCCACTGATACTGGGTCTGCGCGCCATGTTCATCTTCTCGCGCAATCTGTCGCCCCAGATCGTCATAGCGATAACGCTTGATCCCACCATTCGGCAACTGCTCCTCAAGCAACTGCCCACGCTCATTCCACACCAGCCGCTGACAGCTATGATCCGGGTACCAAACCCCAACCAGCTGCCCGTATTTGTTGTAGCTGTAGTCAGTCACATGACCGTCAGGATCGGTCTTGCGCGTTACATCGCCTTGATCATTGCGCTCATACTTCCAAACCGCCTGACCCCGCCGCACAACCCGTACGAACCCGTTGTCATGCTCGTAGGTCGTTGGCTCATCATCCCCCGGAAACAACGCCACCAAGCGCCCAGCTTCGTCGTACTGATACGCCGTGATCGCGCCCAGCGGATCCTGCTCAACCGTCAGCCGCCCGTTGTCATCGTAGGACTTGAAGTGCTCGGCCCCGTCCGGATCCACCCGTTGCACCAGCCGTGCGCGCTGGTCATGCACGTAGACTTCCTGGCTACCATCGGCGTTAAACACCGTGACCTGCCCGTCGTCGTCCCATGCATACCGCGTGTCCATCTGCGAAAAGCTCGCCCAATGCCGGACACACCGCGCCGCCTTGCCAGCCCGTTCCCACTCCCAGTAGAAACTCGCCCCACCGGCCAAGCCGCGTTCAAGAATGACGTGCTGATCGTCGTACCGATAAACCTCGCTTTCGCCGACAGCGTTAGTCGCTGAAATCAGTCGCCCAAGGTCGTCATAGGCGTAGGAAACAACCGTCTGTTCCGTCACCCAAACATACGGACCCTCGTCCACGATGCGTTGAACTTGGTAGTCCACCGCCACAATCCGGCCCGACGCGTAGCGCAACAACAGCGAGCGCCCCACACCGTTATCCAGCCGCTCAATGCGCCCCAGAAAATCCCGGGCAATACGCAGTCGGTTGTCATACGCATCGCTGATCGCTGTCAGCACACCGTCGCGGAAGTGGTAGAAACGTGACGCCTGAGCCAGCACCAGTTCATCGGGCAACGACCCTAAATAGATCGCCGCTTCAGCCAGGCTATTGGTGATTGCGGGGCGGGAAACCGTGGGCAAGGGCAGGGTGGTCGAGCGGTTTTCATGATCGGTCCACACCACCGAATTACCGGAAACACTCAGCCGATGGCCCAGCGAGTGACTCCAACCAAACCCCAGCCCGCAATCCATTTCCACCGCGCTGGTGCGGTACAACCGGGTCCACTCAAACGGCAACATCCCGTCCAGCGCGCCATCGGTGAGGGTCAGCAGTTCTTCGCCCGTGACCATCGACACCGGGCAGCCGTTGGTGGCGGTCTTGTCGGAAGAGGCGGCCGCATCCCCAGCCGGATTCTTCGCAACAGCCGGCACGTCATCCACAGGCTCCTTCTGCTTCAGCACCGCGTTCTGCCGCGCCTTCCAGCGCATCTGCATCGTGCCTTGCTTGAGCCCGCCGACCATCCCGCGTACCGCGACCGCCTTGTAGCGATCCACGGCCTGCATGAACTTCGTCAGGATTGCCAAGAGCCCCTTAACAAAGCCCACCGCCGCATCAAGAATCTGCGCCCCATACTTGACCAGCCGCAGACTCAAATACGCCACACCCGCCGCCGGCAAGGCGATGGTCAACACCACACCAATCACCAGGTCGATCAGCAGCGACACCACAAACCCAGCCGCCACTTTCGCTATTTCGCTGGGTGGCAATGCATCCAACCAGATCATCGCCGTGCGCAACATCAGGTACAGCGCGGCCTCGTCACTGGCCAGCAACATGGCCTGCTCCATGACCTTGGGTGCATCGGTCGCGAGCTGCGCCAATTTGGCTGCTTCGGTGCCCAACTGTTCGACGAACTTCAGCGGGTTTTCAAGAATCGCCTGCACCAGCTTGATGCTGTCCCACACATCGCGAATCGCCGCCCAACTGCCCGCCAACAGGCCGCTGCCAATTGCACTGGCGGTCGAGCGTTCCCACTGGGGTTTAAAGCCAGACCATTGCTCCCGAAGCCACCGCTCCAGGTCCCCGGTCAGACCGGTGTATGAGGCGAACAACGCCTCGACCTGTTCCTCGGACACGCCCCCCTGCACCCGCACTTGATAGCGCCCACCCGCCGCGCAGTGGTGCGAACCCTTACCCTGTTCATCCAGCATGATCACCTTGGAACTGCCGTCATCCAGCCCGATCACCTCGACCGGGATGTTGCCAATCGGCACGTCATACACCGACTCGAACAGGCTCTCGATCTTCAGCTCGCCGCCCACCGCGCACTGGGCCACGGTCGAAAAGTCAGCATCCGCAATGCTCACCGCCCGCTGCGAATTGCCCACCCGCAACACCCGGTCCATCCCCAGCAGCGACGGCATGTCCAGCCCATGGCTGACTGAATCCAGCGCGCGCGAATACCAAGCGTCCATTTGCTGGCGATAAATCACCAGGCTCTGGTGAAAGCCATTCAGTTCATGTTCGATCAGGGCAATGTGGGCAGCGTGGGTCATCCGTGACGTCCGGGCAGAGGGCAAGGCGTCGGAGCATGCCGCAGCAAAAGGCGTCTGGATGAGCGGTTGAGAAAATCAGAAAACGCCGACTACCCAGGGGGAAAAACCGCGAGAAACCCACCCAAAGGGCTACACGAAAAAGCGATAAACCTGATTGCGTCATCGCTTCTCAAATAAAAATCGCTCGCATCCTTGCCCGATTTCCCGACGTGGCCGTCATGGTTAATAGAACCTCCCTTACGCAGGATTTCCCATGTCGCGCCTTGCTCGTCCCTTGCATCCACTGGCTTTGTCAGTGGCGATGGCTTTTGCCGCTGTGCCGTTGCTGACCGTCCAGACCTCCTTTGCCGAAGAAAGCACCAGCAGCGCCGAGCGCAGTTTTTCCGTTCCCGCCGGAGATTTGAGCCAAGCGCTCAATAGCCTGGCCGAGCAGGCAGGCTTGGTGCTGGCCTTCGATGCAAGTCTGACCCGTGGCAAGCGCAGCAAGGGTTTAAAAGGACAATACGCCATCGACGTGGCACTGAATCAGTTGCTCGCCGGCAGCGGTTTGCAAGCCTTGAAGATTTCCGCCGACCGCTATCGCCTGGAAGCCATCCCGGACAACGGCGGTGCCATGGAGCTCCAAGCCACCACCATCAGCGGCGCGTACCAGAGCGAAAGCCCGACCGGGCCGGTGGCCGGCTATGTGGCCACGCGCAGTTTGTCGGGTACCAAGACCGATACCGCGCTGATCGAAACCCCGCAGTCGATTTCCATCGTCACCAAAGACCAGATGCGCGCGCAGAACGCCGAGAGCCTCAACCAGATCCTGCGCTACAGCGCCGCCGTCATCCCGGAAACCCGTGGCGCCACCGCGTCGCGCCTGGACCAGTTAACCATCCGTGGTTTCTCCCCGGCCACCTACCTCGACGGCCTGCGCATGCCATCGAGCCGTGACGCCTTGCCGCAGAAAGACGCCTTCGACCTGGAGCGCGTGGAAGTGCTGCGCGGCCCGGCATCGGTGCTGTACGGGCAGGGCACGCCGAGCGGGGTGATCAACATGGTCAGCAAACGCCCGCTGGACACACCGTTTCATGAAGTGGGCGTGGAATACGGCACCTTCAACAAGAAACGCACGACCTTCGACCTGAGTGGCCCATTGGATGATCAGGGCGTGTATTCCTACCGCGTGGCCGGGCTTTTCGACGATGCAGACGGCCAGGTGGAGCACACCGAGACGCGCCGTCAGTCGCTGTCCAGCGCGTTCACCTGGCGCCCGGACGACGCGACCTCGCTGACCCTGCTCGGGCATTTCCAGAAGGACCCCAAAGGCGCGTCCTACGGTTCGGTGCCGGCCTGGGGCTCGGTGCTGCACAGCCCGACCGGGCGCAGCATCGATGTGGATTTCTACGACGGCGAAAAGAACTTCGAGAAAAGTGACCGCGAGTACTACAGCATCGGCTGGGCATTCGAGCATCACTTCGATGACGTGTGGACCGTGCGCCAGAATGCGCGTTACCTGCGCAGCGAAGGCCAGTACCGCAGCCTCTACAGCAACTACCTGATGGCGGACTATCGCACCATTCGCCGCTCGACCATCGCCAGCGATGTCGACCTGGATGCCTACACCCTCGACAATCAGGTGCAGGCCAAATTCGATACTGGCCCGTTGCAGCACACCTTACTGATGGGGCTCGACTACCAGAACACCAGCACCGATACCCTGTCCGGCTCGGGCGTGTACACCGCCGGCCCGACCCTGGATATTTTCAATCCGGTCTACGGCGCGGCCGTTCCGGTGCCGGCCTACACCACCGACGGCACCTCGCGCAGCGAGCAGACCGGCGTGTACCTGCAAGAACAGATGAAATGGGACAAATGGGTCCTGTTGCTGGGCGGGCGTTATGACTGGGCCAGCACCGACAGCAGCACCAAGACGATTCGCACCGGCGCCAAATCCGAGTCGTCCCTGGACAGCAAGGCGTTTACCGGCCGTATCGGCCTGGTCTATCTGTTTGATAATGGCCTGGCACCGTATGCCAGCTACGCCGAGTCGTTCAACCCGCAGTCGGGTACGGGCTATGGTGGTTCGGTGTTCAAGCCCACCGAAGGCAAGCAGTATGAAATCGGTATCAAATACCAGCCGCCGGGCAGCAACAGCTTTATCACGGCGGCGATCTTCGACCTGCGCCAGACCAACGTGCTGACCACCGACCCGGACCCGACTCATCTGTGCGGCTCCGGACGCTGCCAGAGCCAGGACGGTGAAGTGCAATCCCGTGGCTTTGAGCTGGAAGGCAAGGCCAGCCTCAATGACAACCTGGACATCACCGCGGCCTACGCCTACTTGGACAACCGCATCAGCAAGTCCAACAACACCGTGCGGTATGCGCCCATCAGTGACATCGGCGTAGGCCCGGCCATCGCGGCCGAAGGCACCACCACCTACGGCGTGCCGCGTCACACCGCCTCGGCGTGGGCCGACTACACCTTCCACGATGGCAACCTCAAGGGCTTCGGTGTCGGTGCGGGGGCTCGGTATGTCGGCTCGTCCTGGGGTGATACGGCCAACACCCTCAAGGTCCCGGGCTACACCTTGTTCGATGCGGCGGTGCACTACGACATCCCGAACATCACCAGCCTGAAGGACAACCTGCGCCTGGCGCTCAATGCCACCAACCTGGCGAATAAAGAGTATGTCGCGTCCTGCTACTCCTATTCGTGGTGCTGGTATGGCTCGCAGCGCACCGTACAGGCAAGCGCCACGTACCAATGGTGAGGTAAAAAAAGGCCTTGGCGAAAGGATTCGGGAGCAGCATCGCCAAGGCCGAAACGGGCTAGCGCTTAGCGGGCTCAATCCATTTGTTGACCACCGGCGCCTGCCACTGCCCAAGGGCATCGAGCAGGGCGCCGGGGTTGTCTTCTACGATCAGCATTTGGCTGTGTTCGGCCTTGATGAAGCCTTCCTGCACGCCGTGCGCGAACAGGCCCTGCAACGGCACGAAAAACTGTGCGGTGTTCAGGCAGGCCACGCCTTTGTGGTGCTCGCCCAATTGCGTCAAGGTCATCGCTTCCAACACTTCTTCGAAGGTGCCGAGGCCACCGGGCAGGGCGATGAAACCATCGGCCAGTTCGCTCATGCGCGCTTTGCGGCTGCGCATGTCTTCGGTGATTTCATAGGCGCTGAGCCCAGGATGCATATGCCCGAGTTCATGCAGCAATCGGGTGATGACGCCGATCACTTCGCCACCCTCGGCCAGTGCGCTGTCGGCAATCACGCCCATCAGGCCCTTGGCACTGCCGCCGTAGACCAGGCGAATACCGCGCCGGGCGATTTCGCCGCCCAGGGCTTTGGCGTCTTCACTGTAGCGAGGGTGGATGCCGAAGTTGGAGCCGCAAAACACCGTGAGACTGCGCATCAGAAATCCTGGCTGGGGGAGGGTGTCGCAGTTTCACGGCTGTTGGCCGACAAGAACAGCGCCAAGAAATCACCTGCTGACTAGGCCACCAAGCATTCCAGGATGCGCCGGCCCAATGCTTCGGCGCTGGCCTGAGAGTCGATGTTGGCAAACCCCAACAGCAGACCGGGACCGGTGTGCTGCACGACAGTCCATTCGCTCAAGGCTTCCGCGAAGAGACCGACGCTTGTCAGTTTCTGCACCAGCAAGCGGTCCGATTGCGGGGTCTTGAACCGCAGGATCAGGTGCATCCCGCCAGGTTGTGCATCAATGGAAATATGCTCGCCCAATACCTTGCGCAACCCGTTGGCGGTGGCTTCGCGGCGCTCGCCGTACAGCTTGCGCATACGTTGGATATGCCGCGCGAAATGCCCTTCGGCGATAAAACTGGCGACGATGGCCTGGGTCAGTTCCGGGCAGTTGCCGAGGAAGCTCTGGCTGACCTGCTCGAAACGACTGACTTGGGAAACGGGCACCACGAGATACGCCAGGCGAATGCCGGGGAACAGCACTTTGCTGAAGGTACCCGCGTAAAGCACCCGGCCCTCGCGGTCCAGGCTCTTGAGGGCAGGTAATGGGCGGCTGACGTAACGGTACTCGCCGTCGTAGTCGTCCTCGATGATCCAGGCCTGTTCACGGCGGGCCCAGTCCAGCAGCTCCAGGCGGCGCGGCAGCGACAGCGACACACACAGCGGGCTTTGATGGGCCGGGGTGACGACCACGGCGCGGGCGGCGCTGAGGTGCTGTACGCAGAGGCCGTCCTGATCCACAGGCACGGGGATGGACTTGATCTGCAAGTGGTCCAGCAGTGGTCGTGTGGGCAGATAACCAGGGTCTTCGACCAGCACCGCGTCGCCGGGTGAGAGCAACGCATGGGTGACCAGGCTCAGCGTGTTGCGGTAGCCCGACGTGACGAAGATCTGCTCCGGCGTGCAGTGGATCCCCCGCGCCACCTGCAAGTAACTGGCGATAGCGGTGCGCAGCGAAGGCAGGCCGTAGACCGGCGGGTTGGACATGTCCGCCAGTTGTGTGGCGCGTACGCAGCGGGCGGCGATTTTCGACCAGATCTTGCGTGGGAAGGCGTCCAGCGCCGGCAGGCCCATCTGGAAGGGGCGCACCTGTGACTGTTGTCGCACCGCGTTGTAGGGCGTGATGACCACGGGCGTAGGTTGTGCGCTCTCGATGCCGTGCGCCACCACCGTGCCCGCCTGGCCGCGAGGTTCAAGGTAACCCTCTGCGGTCAGCAATGCGTAGGTGCTGTCGATCGTGCCGCGCGCCAGCCCCAGTTCCTTGGCCAGCGCCCGTGCTGCCGGGACACGTTGGCCAGGCTTGAGCAGGCCCTCCGCGATGGCGCTGCGAAAGCGCCAGTAAAGCTGGCGGTAGATCGGCTCGGCCGAGGTAGGGTCTGGGGGCGGTAGGGTGTGCATGGGGGTGGATCTCCAGGTCGCGGCTTTCTTCACTGTAGTCGAGCCATGACCTATACAGAAGTGCCATAACGGCACCCGTTGACTAGGCCATCATGGCCCGGTCACCGGGCCCATTCTTGGCTCTTCAGAGGTGAGCCATGGCGCGGCAACATGGTGCCTTCACTCAACCTCGACAGGATTCATCATGACCACTCGCCTCGACTACACCCAAGCATCCCCGGAAGGTTACAAGGCTTTCGGCGGCGTTTATGTCTACCTGCAAAACAGCGGCCTGCCCAAAGCGCTGATCGACCTGGTCTACCTGCGCGTGTCGCAGATAAACGGCTGCGCATTCTGCATCGACATGCACTCGCGTGACCTGCTCAAGCAAGGCCTGGCCGTGGACAAGCTGGTATTGGTGCCGGTGTGGCACGATGCTCGCAATGTGTTCACGCCCCGTGAGCGCATCGCCCTGGCCTTTGCTGAAGCCGTGACCCGCAGCGATGTGTCGGACGCGGATTACGCAGCGGCCGCCGCCGAGTTCAGCGCCAAGGAACTGGCCGACCTCACCTATGGCATCGCGTTGATGAATGCCTTCAACCGCTTGGGTGTCACCTTTCGCACCACGCCTGCTGCGGCCAACTGAAACTTGCGCAATAAGGCAATTTAATGGCCCCTTTGTAACCAAATCCTCGCCAGAATCGCTTTTATTTTCAGGTGGTTAGGTGAGGATGCAAATGCGCTCTGTTGGAATCATGCTGATCGCCTGTTCCCTGGCCGGCGGCGCGGCTGCCGTGCAGGCACGGGAGCTGCGCGAGGGTGACAAGTACATGTGCAGTTGGGGCGCCGGCACTGCCGCCAGGGCTCAGGAACTCAAGTTATCTGGAGTGTCGTTGTACGCGGCGCGGCAGAAGATCCAGACCATGAAATTCAACAAATCGTGGATGCGCATGATGGCCATGGGCATCACCGAACAAACCTACGACAGCCGCTCACGGCTCAAGCCCGAGGCGATTCGCCAGGGGTTCTATCAGGATTGCGTGCGCTACAAGGTCGCACGCAAATAACCCTTAGCGCGACAGCGGCGAGCTGGCATCCTCCTGGAAATACTGCTTTGCCGTTTCAATGAACCGCCGATTGGCCTGGGACAGGTATTCACTGGCGCGCCAGCACAGGTTGAAGTGCATGAACTGCGCCGGCTCGAATGACACCCCGACCAACCCCGGCTCCTGCTCCTGAACCGAACGCAGCAGGGTGGACACGCCCATCCCGCTGCGCGTCGCGGTAATCACCAGTGGCACAAAGTTGCTCTCCAGGGCAATGGTGAAACGCACGCGAGCGTTGCTGCAAAACGCATCCAGCAGATGGCGTTGCAGGAAGGTGTTGTCGAACACCAACATCGGTTCACCCTGCAGGCGTTGCGCCGAAATGGATGGCGCGCGCGCCAGCGGATGCTGTTCGGCCATACACAGCACCATCTCATCGCTGCCCAGCAACACCGATTCCCACTCCGGATCAACCCGGCGCGACTCCAGCAGCGCCACGTCGATGTCTCGCGTAGCCAGGCGTTCGCTGATGTCATCGGCACTGCCTTCCACCACATGCATGGCAATGCCTGGGTAACGCGTGCGAAATTGCATCAGCAGTTCGGGAATATGGCGGATGCCATACATGGGCGGCACGCCGACGCGGATCTCGCCGCTGTGCAGTTGGGTCAGGTCCTGCAATTCTCTTCGGGCGCCGGCCAGTCCTTCCAGGCATGCTTCGGCACGCGCCAGGAACAACTGGCCTTCGGCGGTCACGCTGATCTGCCGTGTGGCGCGGTTGAACAGCGCTACTCCCAATTCGTCTTCCAAGCGGCTCACCGCCATGCTCAGCGCCGGCTGTGCCACGTGCAACGCGTGGGCGGCCTTGGTAAAGCTGCCTTGGCGGGCGATCTCGACGCAGTACTCCAACGCTTTCAGGTTCATACGGGCTCGCATAACAAACTGTGATGACTGGTTTCACAAATGGATATTTTCTGTGATGAAGGCGAGTCTATAACCTGTCGGCATTCTTCTCCACGCCGAGTGCCACACCATGCACAGCTTTCGACCTTATTGGCTTGTCACCCTGATCGTCGGTGCTTTGGGCGGCAGCCTTGCCAGTTGGGCGGGGTGGCCGTTGCCCTGGGTGATCGGCTCGCTGGTGGCGGTGATGCTGACGCGCTGCGCCGGCAGCCTGGTGCCGGAAGTTCCCCATGGTCGCCAAGCCGGGCAACTGATCGTGGCGGTCGCCATTGGCTGTCATTTCACCTTGCCGGTAATGCAGCAGGTGGCGGCCCACCTCGGGCTGATCGTCACGGCCGTGTTGCTGACGCTGGTGCTAGCGCTGTGTTCGGTGCTGGCCCTGCATCGCTGGGGTGTGGCGTTCGGCACGGCGTTTTTTGCCCTGATGCCCGCCAACTCCAGCGAAATGGTACACCTGGGCCGCCAACGCCAGGCAGACACCAGCTTTATCGCCGCCGCCCACAGCATCCGGCTGCTGCTGATCCTTATGACAGTTCCTGCCGTCGCCACCTTTGGCATGCCCGCCGTGGCTGCCCCTGTGCCCTTGCCGGTGATCTGGCCGTGGCTGATCTTCATCCTGGCGATGGGCTGGCTGGCGGCCCTGGGTTTCAAGCAGTGCAAGCTGCCCAACCCGTGGACGTTCGGGCCGTTCCTGATCTGCGCGGTGGGGGTGGGCTGCAATCATCTGTCGATGAGCATGCCGGGCTGGCTCAGTGGCAGCGGGCAGTTGTTGATCGGCTGTGCATTGGGCGTCGCGTTTGACCGAAGTTTCTTTCGCCGCGCACCAGGGCTGCTGGCCAAGGTGATGCTGTTATTGGTTGTGTCGGTGGTCACCACCGCCGTGGTTGCCTGGGCGCTTGGCGCCGGGTTGGGCATGCCCTGGCTGTCGCTGGCCCTGGGCATGATGCCTGGCAGTGCGCCGGAAATGAGCCTGACCGCCGAGGCCCTGGGCCTGGCGGTGACGGCGATGCAAGTGATCCGCATGCTGCTGATCCAGGCGGCCTGCCTGCCACTCTATCGCCTGCTCAACCCGCAGCCGCAGGTGCAAGCACCGGTCAGTGCAAAATCTGCGTAAGCCTGTCCAACTTTGCCCCGGCCACCCTGGCCATACTGGCGCCAGGTAAACGAAGAGGCACAGGCCATGACTGATTACGTATTCACCCCCGCGCCAATCCCATCCCTCGCGGTAGAAGGCAGCGAGGTGCGCTTCCCGCTGCGCCGCGTGTTCTGCGTGGGCCGTAACTACAGCGAACATGCACGCGAGATGGGGCATGACCCGGACCGCGAGCCGCCATTCTTCTTCATGAAACCTGCGGATGCGGTGGTGCCGGCGCAAGGGGTGATTGCCTACCCGCCGTTGACCGCCGACCTGCATCACGAAGTGGAACTGGTGGTGGCCATCGGCAAGGACGGCGTGGATATCAGCCCGGAACAGGCGCTTTCACACGTCTGGGGGTATGGCCTCGGCATCGACCTGACCCGCCGCGACCTGCAAGCCCAGGCGAAAAAACACGCGCGTCCCTGGGAGTGGGCCAAGGCCTTTGACGAATCTGCGCCCACCACGGCACTGCGTCCGGTTAGCGCGGTCGGGCACCCGTCCAGCGGCAAGATCTGGCTCAAGGTCAATGGCGAACAGCGCCAGGTGGGCGACCTGGCCGACCTGATCTGGTCTGTCAGTGACGTGATCAGCCATGCCTCGCGATCCGTCGCGCTCAAGGCCGGTGACCTGATCTTCACCGGTACGCCTGCAGGCGTTGGCGCGTTGCAGCCGGGCGATGGGGTCACCGCCGGCATCGATGGCATCGGCGAGTTGCGTTTCACCCTCGGCCAGGGTTGAGGCTACAGTGGTGCCCAGGCCACCCGAGAGACCGTTATGCCAGGCACCCGCGTCACCACCTATGGCATGGAACAGCGCAGCGACCGCCCCGACTTCTACATCCGCGACAAACGCGGCAGGGCGGCGCTGACCCATCCCCATCGCCATGAATACTTTCAGATCCAGATCAACCTCGGCGGCGACACCGTGCAGCATATCGGTGGCGCAGTGCGGCCGTTTCCGCGCAAGGCCCTGGCGTTTATCCTGCCTCATCGCTTGCATGTGATTCCCCATCCCGAGGATGGCGAGTTCATGTTGATCAACTTCAGCCAGGCGTTTTTCCTGCCGCAGTTGACCTGCGACCCCTTGGACCTGGAAGACATCCCCATCGGCCAGGCGCCTGAGCTGTCGCCGTTTCGTTTCCAGGAACAGTTGGATTTCATCCTCGATGACACGGCGTTCGAGCAGGTGCAAACCTGGCTCACCCACATGCGTCAACTGGATGCCCAGCGTACCTTCGGTGCCCGTGAGCGCCTCAAGGGCTACCTGTTTCAACTGGTTGGCCTGGTCTGCGAACAGTACGCCGAGCCCCTGCAAGCCTTCGCCGCCAACAATGCCACCCGGCGTGGGCGCAAGGATGCACTGGCGCGCGTGCAGGGGTATATCCGCGAGCACCTGCATGAGCCGACGCTCAACCTGACGGACGCGGCCGCCGCCGCATTCCTGTCCCCCAATTACCTTACCCACCTGCTGCGCAAGGAAACCGGCAAACCCTTCTCGCAACTGGTGCTCGACCGTCGCATGCAGTTGGCGCGCACCTTGTTGCTCAACAGTGCGCAGCTGATTGGCGCCATCGCGCACCGCTGCGGTTTTACCGATGAGGCGTACTTTTCCCGGTGTTTCCGCAAGGCCCATGGGGTGGCACCGGGGCAGTTCCGTCGCCAGCAGCATGGCGAGGCGCCGTAGGGCGTTTTACAAATCCACGACATTCACTGTGTTTCTATTTGCATACAATTGCGTCCTTCATCCGGGAGGCCAGTATGCAAACCCTGATCCGCACAGCGACACAGGACGACGTCGACACGCTCTTCGCCATTCGCACCTCGGTGGTGCAAAACCATCTGAATGTCGAGCAAATGGCCGACCTGGGCATCACGCCACAGGTGCTGGCCGACAGCATCCGCGCGGCGCCTTGCGTATGGATCGCAGAAGTGGATGGCCAGCCCGCGGGGTTCAGCATGGTCGACCTGGCCGGGGGCGAGGTGTTCGCGATGTTTGTGTTGCCGACCCACGAGAACCTGGGCCTGGGCCGTCAATTGATGGCGGTGGCCGAGGCCGCGCTGTTTGCGCACCATGAGCGGCTGTTCCTGATCACTGACGGACGCGACGGCATACGGGCCAACGGGTTCTATCAGCGGCTGGGCTGGGCGGTGGTCGGCCAGGTCGAGGGTGGCGACGTGCGTTACGAGAAGAGCAGGGCGCCGTAACGTCATGAACGCGCCCGAGTCGCCGTCCTCCAACAGCTTTCGCTACTTCGTCGTCGGCGTGCTGTGCGTTGCGGTGTTGCTGGGTGTTTATTTTGTCCGGCTCAATGCCGAGGTCGACCGCGAGCGGGACGCGGCCAATGAGCGCCTGGCACTGTGCAGGCAGGTGGAAAGTGTGGCGCGTTCGGTACTGCCGCAAGGCATTGAAGCCGAAGACACGTGCACGCATTTAAAGGGGCGTGTATCAAGAAGTGCGACAACGCAATAACCCTTTTTAATACGTGGAAATATCACCGGTAGTTGCACCAAAAAGTGGCACTTATATACCCGGCTACCTTAAAAAAGGTGTGGTTATTGAATGACTTACGGCGCTTTTAATCCGACGAAAGGATTAAATTAATCTTGTGACGGCTTTTATCACTCGATACTATAGCCGGGCGTTCACCTCCCACGGTTTATGCATTTTTAAATCCCAAGTTTCCATCAGCTACTTGGGATTTTTTTTGCCTGCGATTTGACCTCCGCGTCACACTTCGCCGTCGGCGAATGCTGCACGCATTCGTCCATTGCGTTTGGCCTGGTACAGCAATTTGTCGACCTCTTCGACAAACTCCAGCATCGGCGTATCAGGTTTGACGATGCGCGTGCCGACGCCGAGGCTCAGGGTCAGCCAGTTCGACACCGCCGAATAGCCGTGCTCGATCTGTTGCTGACGGACCAGATGCAGACAGCGTTGCGCCACTTGCCTGGCTGATTGCGCATCGGTTTCCGGCAATAACCACACAAATTCCTCACCGCCGATACGTGCAATGAAATCCCGTGGCCGGTTGGCCGCCTGGGACAGGGTGTTCGCCACGTGCCGCAAGCATTCGTCGCCCTTGATATGGCCGTAGTGGTCGTTGTACTGCTTGAAAAAATCGATATCCAGAATGATCAACGACAGCGGCAACTGGCTGCGCTGGGCGCTGGCCCATTCGCGTTCCAGTACGGTGTCGAACATGCGCCGGTTGGCGATGCCGGTCAGGCCATCCTGGTAGGAGTATTCCTCAAGTTGTTTTTGCAGGCGCACCAGGTGTTCTTCGGTCTTCTTGCGCTCGCTGATATCGAACATGAAGCCGACCAAGGCCTCGACCTCACCGTCGTTGCGCACCACGTGCACCACATCGCGAATCCATACGTAGTCGCCATTCACCGTCAGCGCCCGGTAGTCCGCCTCATGGTCCACCCCGGCGCGCGATTGCGACACGCAGAAGTTCACCACATAGTCGCGGTCGTCGGGGTGCATGCGCTCGACCCAATCGTCCACGCTGACCCAGCTTTGCGGCGTCCAGCCGAGCAGCGTCTCGATCTGCGGGCCGATGTAGCTGAAGGTCATGGTCGGCCAATCGATGCGCCAGGGGATGGCCTTGGTCGATTCCAGCAAGGTCTTGTACACATCGCTGTCGGGCTGGCTCGGAGGGTCGATGCTCATGGTGGGCTGCTCAGGATGATGGCGAAAAGCCAAGAGCCTCTTTCGATCCCGGCGTGGAGTCAAGTGCTCGCGGCAACAGCAGACGAGAGGTTTAAAGGCGGGTTTTCTGGCGTCAGCGATTCGACGTTTCCAGGACGAAATGAGGCCTGGCTAACACTTTTGCATGAATCGCTACATGCCCCGTAAAACCTCATCTACTCTGTCTCCATCACAACTACCGGGTGAGGCCCAGGGAAGGGGACTTATCATGATTTCAATCGTTGAATTCAACCGCATCATGGCCTCGGGTTTCCTGCCGCTGACGTGCGACTGCACGCTCAACAGCGACGGCTCGTTGCGCATCAATATCTTCGAACCAGTGTCTGGCCGGGTCGAGTTGTTACTGACGGGTGTGTCCCCCAACGGTTTGGACAGCATCCGTTCCATCTCAAACCTGATTGGCGAGTTGCGCACCGAGATCAAGGCTGGGCGCCGTGGGTTTGCGGCGGTGGGCTAGCCGTTGACGGTGTGGCTCGGCGCATCGAGGGCGCCGTAGTACCGCCAGCAGCAATGGCGGTGTTCCGGCACGATCACGCAGCCGCTCAGGCTGACAATCAGCAGTGCGGCAACCAGCATGTAAAGTCGGCGGTACATGGTGTTTCCTCTTGGGTTGATCAGCGTTAATCCTTCAACGCCGCCACGTGGGTAAATCCGTCGCCAAGCTTTCAAACATTTCATCAAGCCCCGCCATCCCCTGGGCAATACTGCTCCCGTAAATAATCCGCGCGTTCTGCGACGGATTTTTCGCCACCCGCCGTTCAACCCATCAGCAACCTGCACTGTCGCCTGTTGCATGAAGGAGTTGCCATGAGACCCCTGGCCAAATTGCGTTTTGCCTTGCTTGCTCCGCTGGCCCTCGCCGCGTTTGTCAGCGCCCCTGTGTTTGCCCAGACCGAAATCATCATCCGCCAGGCGCCACCGCCGCAACGCGTGGAAGTGATCCCTGTGGAGCGCCCCGGTTACGCCTGGGACCGCGGGCACTGGCGCTGGGAAGGGCGTGGCTACGCCTGGGAGCCTGGTCATTGGCAACCGGTGATGCGCAACGCGCGCTGGGAGCCCGGCCATTGGGAGGCCCATGGCCCCAATTGGTACTGGCGTGAAGGGCATTGGATCCGCTGACCGAGAATTGCCCGATTGAAAGACACTGATCCGGACGTTGAGCTGCTTGCACGTATCAGCAACAACGAGCCTGCGGCCGTCAACGAAATGGTGACGCGCAAACTGCCGCGTCTGCTGGCGCTCGCCAGCCGGATCCTGGGGGATGCCGATGAGGCCAAGGACGTGGCCCAGGAAAGCTTCCTGCGCATCTGGCGCCACGCGGCCAGTTGGCGCAGTGGCGAGGCGCGCTTCGACACCTGGCTGCACCGGGTTGCGCTCAACCTGTGCCATGACCGCTTGCGCCGACGCAAGGAGCGCCCGTTGAGCGACGACGATACGGCGGCGTTGGTCGACACCACGCCGTCCCTGGACGAACAGTTGGAAGCCGCCGACCGCAGCGCTCGCATGGCCGCCGCGTTGGCGGCGTTGCCCGAGCGCCAGCGTGAAGCGATTGTGTTGCAGTACTACCAGGAGCTGTCGAACATCGACGCCGCGGCCCTGATGAATATCAGCGTCGAGGCACTGGAGAGCCTGCTGTCGCGGGCCCGACGCCAGTTGCGCAGTCAACTTGCCGACACACCCGGGCTTGCCCGCCCAGGAAGGGGAACATCATGACACCTGAACGATTTGCTTATCTGGCCGACGCCTACGGGGCCGATCTACAGCGCTGGCCATTGGCAGAGCAAGGCGCCGCACAGGCGCTGCTCGACAGTGGTAATGCCAGTGCGCGCGAAGCATTGCACGCCGCTGGCTGGCTGGATGCCCAACTGGACAGCCATCAACTGGCCTTTCTCGACCCGGCACTGGCCCGGCAGATTCGCCAGTCTGCGCCGCGTCGCGCGTCGTTCTGGTCGCGTTATGCCGGATGGTTGTCGCCTGCGGGGTTGGTGGGGGTGGGCATTGCCGGCGTCGCCACAGGCATGTTGGTGGCGTCCATGAGCGTGCCGCTGCCGATGGTGTCCGCCGAGGTGTTGCCCAGTGTGTTTGATCAGGGCGATGCGCAGGTCATCTTTTCCGTCAATGCCGAGGACACCGAGCAATGAGCGCTCAATCCCTGAAACCGTGGTTGCTTGTCTCGGTGCTGCTCAATGTGTTTTTGATCGGCGGGGTGGGCGGTGGGTGGTACCACTGGGTGGCGAGTGCCAAGCCGGTGGAGGCGTTGGTCAACCAGCATGGGTTGCGGCAGGCGATGGTCAAGTTGCCCCCGGAACGGCGCAAGGAGTTGCGCACATTGCTGCGGCAGAACCGTGCGGACAGTCAGCCGTTGGTGATGGCGGGGCGGGAAGCGCGGTTGGGGGTAATCAAGCAACTGGAGGCGCCGACGTTGGACCGGGATGTGCTGGTGACGGAGTTGGCCAAGGCGCGGGAGGCGGATATGGCGTTGCGGGCGTTGGTGGATTCAACGTTGGCGCAGTTTGCCGCGACGTTGCCTCGGGAAGAACGGCAGAGGTTGGTGGAGGCGTTGTATTTGCGGGGGCAGGAGGGAGGGAAGAAGCCTCGGTCTTGAGTACAGGCGATGATTGATCCCGCTGTACTGCAACAACTGGCCCCCGATGGCGTGCTGCGTGCCGCCATCAACTTCGGCAACCCGGTGCTGGCGCAACGCGGCGCGGGCGGCGAACCACGGGGGGTCTCCGTGGCGTTGGCCAAGGCCTTGGCTGAAGGGCTGGGTGTCGAGTTGGCGCTGATCACCTTCGAGGCGGCGGGCAAGGTCTTTGCTGCGCTGGCCGAGGATGCCTGGCGCGTGGCGTTCCTGGTCATCGAGCCGGTACCTGAGCCGTACGGTGGCACATGCAGCCGCTGCCGCGTTCGTCAGATCCTTTGTCGAACGGCAGAAAGAGAATGGTGGGGTAAAACGAGGTCTCGAGGCCAGCGGGCAGAGCGCTGAATTACAGGCGACGTAGAAAGGATTTGACGATGTGCCGGGTGGCGTCGGTAGTGTCCAGGTCGTCCATGGCGCCATAGGGATGCCACTGGCAATCGATTATTTCATTGCAAGGTTTTGCATCGGCGAGGTTTACCACCGAGGCTTCGAACACATGGTGCACGGTGTCGCGCGCCTTGAGCTCCTGCAGGTACAGCAAGCCGTCCACGTTCAACCCGGTCTCTTCTTCCAGCTCGCGGGCCGCCGCGCCGACCGGACGCTCGTTGCGTTCGACCTTGCCCCCCGGCAGCGCCCATTTTGATCTGGCCTTGCGCACGAAGAGGATATGCCCTTCGTGTTCGCAAATGACCGTGGCCCTGATTTTCATCGTCTGTGCCCCGCAGCGGGATGAGTGTCATAAAAGTGTAATGCAATTGTCATGCTAAGTGGTTATGGCGCTGACGTGTGGGGATGTGGATACTGCCCGATTGATCAAAACGGACGAGGAGAGCAGATGAGCACCGTACGCTGGGGCATGATCGGCTGTGGCAGTGTCACTGAATTGAAGAGTGGACCCGCTTTCTACAAAGCGCCAGGTTCGGCGTTGGTGGCCGTGATGGGGCGCCGTGAAGAGGCGGTGCGCGATTATGCGGCACGCCACGGCATTGCGCGCTTCTACACCGACGCCCAGGCACTGATCAACGACCCCGAGGTGGACGCGGTGTACATCGCTACGCCGCCGGACAGTCACCTCGAATACAGCCTGATGGTCGCGGCGGCCGGCAAGCATTGCTGCGTCGAGAAGCCCATGTCCCTCAATGCCGAGCAAAGCGCGTTGATGCAGCGCACCTTCGAACGCGCCGGGTTGCATCTGTTTGTCTCCTACTACCGGCGTTCGCTGCCGCGCTTCCAGCAAGTGCGTGATTGGCTGCGGGACGGGCGGATTGGTGAGCTGCGTCATCTGACCTGGACCTTGTGCAAACCACCGGGCGTCGACGATGCCAGCGCCGCCAACTGGCGCACCGACCCGGCCATTGCCGGCGGAGGCTACTTTGCCGATCTGGCCAGCCATGGGTTCGACCTGTTCCAGTACCTGGCCGGCGACATCATCGAAGTCTCGGGCTTTACTGCGCGACAAGCCGGGCGCTATGCGGCCGAGGACGCCGTGACGGCGTGCTGGACCTTCAGTTCGGGCGCACTCGGCATGGGCTGCTGGAATTTCGTCGCAGACCGCCGTGAGGACCGGGTGGAACTGATCGGCAGCCGTGGGCGCATCTGCTTCTCGGTCTTCGAAGACCAGCCCCTGCACCTTGAAGGCGATACCAACGAGGTGCTGGAAGTGCCGTGCCACGCGCACATCCAGTGGCACCACGTGCTGGCGATGAACGCGCATATCCGCGGCGACGCCGAGCACCCGTCACTGGGCATCGAGGCGCTGAAGACCGATCGCATCCTCGACAAGGTGCTACAACGTAACCCCCATCATCCTGGGTAAACGCGATAGGTTTGTTGTCTTTGGAAGGAATGGACGGATGAAATACTGGATGGCGTTGTGGCTGGTACTGGCCGCAAGTGCAGGGGCGGCCCCGCGTACCCAGGGTACGCCGGGGGAGTTTGATTTTTATGTGTTGTCGCTGTCGTGGTCGCCGACCTTTTGCCTGACGCACCCGGACAATGAACAGTGCTCGGGCAAGGGCTACGGTTTTGTGTTGCACGGTTTGTGGCCGCAGTACGCACGGGGAGGGTGGCCGGCCTCATGCGTACCCCAAGCGCAGTTGACTCACGAAGCGATCGAGAAGGGCGCGGCCCTGTTCCCGACCCGGTCGCTGCTCAAGCACGAATGGGCCAAGCACGGCACGTGCACGGGGCTGGAGCCGTTGGCCTACCTGGGAAAAACCGACCAGGCACTGGGCGTGGTGACTATCCCGCAGACGTTGCAGCCATTCAATACGCCGCCGTCGCTGCAGGCCAGTGAGATCGAGGCGTTGTTTCGCGAGAGCAACCCGCGCATGGGCAACCATGGGCTGGCAGTGATCTGCAAAGGCAAGGTGTTGTCGGAGGTGCGGGTGTGCCTGACCAAGGACCTGGCGTTCGCCGGTTGCCCGCGTAGCGTAAAAACCCAGTGCCCCGACGGCGATATCCGCATCCCCGCCCAGCGCTAAGGCAGCATCGCCACGCGATAGCGCTCGTCAAAATCTTCAGCCAATTGCGCCAACGTGACCTCGCCCAGGCGCTTCAACAGCAGCGCCTGGGCTTGCTTGAAGGCGTCCGTCAGCGCGGCGTTCACCGCTTGTTCCACCAGGCATTCCGGGTGGTCAGTGGACAGGCCGATAGCAAATATCGACGGCGTGCCCAAGGCGTTGTGAATCTCCAGCAAGGTGATTTCACTCAACGGCTTGCCCAGGCTCCAGCCACCTTGATGGCCTTTTTCCGAGCGGACGTAGCCCTTTTCCTTGAGCAGCCCGAGCGTGCGCCGGACCACCACCGGGTTGGTGCCCAGCATCTGCGCGATGGTTTCCGACGTGGCGCGCTCTTCATGGCGACCCATATGGATCAGCACATGCAGCATGCGCGAAAGACGGGTGTCGTTTCTCATCAAAGGACCTCGGGTCAATTCAGTACACAGTATCCTTCGCAACCTGAAAAGTTGCGAGACGCTTGACGGCCTATTTTTACGTAACTTATGGTGTGTCGTGAAAGCGTCCGGATAACCGGGTGCACACAGCATGGGGTCATTTTCATGATGTACGACGTAATCATCGTGGGCGGCAGCTACGCCGGCCTGTCCGCTGGCCTGCAATTGGCACGGGCGCGGCGCCAGGTGCTGGTGATCGATGCCGGGCAGCGGCGCAACCGCTTTGCAGGCACATCCCACGGGTTTCTCGGCCAGGACGGGCAGGCGCCAGCGATCATCGCCGCCGAAGGTCGTAGCCAGTTGATGGAATACGCAACGGTCACGTGGGTGCAGGACCGCGTGGTTGAGGCCGACGGCTTCAGCGTGCGCACCGAGCATAACGGTACCTTTGAAGGCAAGCGCTTGATCCTCGCCACGGGTGTAGTCGACGTGCTGCCCGACATCGAAGGCCTGGAAGAACGCTGGGGCAAGCACGTATTCCACTGCCCTTACTGCCATGGTTATGAGCTGGACCAAGGCCGCATCGGGGTACTCGCGACCTCACCGCTGGCCATGCACCACGCGCTGATGCTGCCGGACTGGGGCACCACCACGTTGTTTACCAATGGCGTGTTTACCCCGGATGCCGAACAGCAGGCGCAGTTGGACCGTCGTGGGGTGCGTGTGGAAAGCGGAGTGGTACGGAGGATCTGCGGTGCGCGTGCCGACCTGGAATTGGACGATGGCCGGGTGTTCAGCCTCGACGGTCTCTTCACAATGTCTCGCACGCAGATCAGCCCATTGGCCGCACAACTGGGGTGTGAGTTGGCCGACGGCCCTACTGGCCCTTATCTGTTCACCAATGACATGCGCCAGACCTCCGTGCCCGGTGTGTTTGCCTGTGGTGATGCCTCCCTCGCCGCCGGTTCCGTGGCGCTGGCCGTGGCCGAGGGCGTGCGCGCCGGGGTGGGCGCACATTTTTCCTTGATCAACGGTTGAGCTTGGCCAGGATCGGCACAGAGGCACAGCTGACGCGCAGGGTGCCAACGGCCGCTGTGTTAATCGAGATCGTTGCCAAGGATGGGCGGGTGTTGGGCATTGACGATATCGTCACGCAAGCGCCACTGGCTTGATGCCGCGCAGGCGCTAGACTCTAAGGACCGTCTCCCATTGGAAGGGACATCACTTGAGCGCCGATTTCGAGAGCAAGACAACGTTCCAAGGGTTGACCTTCAAGCTGTACCGAGGAGAGGGCGCTGCACTGCTGGCATTCGACCTGGCCCCCGACCTCGCCACCGTCGATTTTGTCGGCTTCAGCATCGAAGTGCGTTACCCCGGCAGCACGCACTGGGGCGTGCTGCACAACCGGTTGCACTTTGACTACCCGCCCACGCCCGAGCGACCGCGTACTTTTCCGTCCACCGAGGCACCGTTCCAGAAATTCCGCTGGGTCCATGTGCCCAGCGAGATCCTTCCGGGCTATTACCGCTACCGGGTCACCGCCTGCTACATGGGCGCCGACGGCGTGCTGAGCAAGGGTGTGGGCGTAGAGGGGCAGGTCAGCCTCGAAGCGCAAACCCTCAACCAGTTCGTGAATATCGGTTTCACCCGAGGTTTTGCGTCGTCGCAGGCGTACGGCGACCGTTTCGACAATGAAACACGCATCCTGCCGCCGGCTCGCTCTGCGCCCAGCGCCTACCTGGAGTTGGACATGGCGCCGTTCGAACGCAATTACCAATGGCTGGGGTTCGAGGCGCGGCAGTTGATTCTGCAGGTGCTTGATCAAGTGGCCAACGACTCCGAGCTGACCCTTGATGCACTGATCTACGAAAGCAAGGAGCCCGACCTCCTGCGCCGCCTGGAACAGCTCGGCCCACGCCTGCGCGCAATCATCGACGACCATGGCGACCAAGGCGCCGCCGACAGCTGTGAAAGCCTCAGCGCCACGCGCTTGAGCGCAGCAGGGGCACAGGTCAAGCGCTTGCATTTTTCCAGCCAGCAGCACAATAAAGTGCTGATAGTGCGCCGCGCCGGCAAGGCGATCCGCGTGCTGGGCGGCTCCACCAACTTTGCCCTGCGCGGCCTGTATATCCAGGCCAATAACGTGCTGTTGTTCGACGATGAAAGGGTCGCGGGCAAGTTTGCAGAGGCATTCGATGTTTACTGGCAATCGCCCGCGACGTTCCGCCAGCACCCGCTCGCGCAACAGTGGTGGGTGGTGCGCGACGAGCCGGGCTCCAAGGTTTCGTTGTGCTTTGCACCCCATGCCGACAGCGCACTGTCCTTGGACCCCATCGCCACCAGCATCGAAAACGCCACCAGCTCGGTGCTGTATTCCATCGTGTTTCTCAGCCTGATCAACGGCAAAGTGCGCACCGCGCTGGATGAGTTGATGCAGCGCGCGCTGTTCTCCTATGGTGTGGCCCAGCGCACCGGTAAGCTGGCGGTGCGCAAGCCGGACGGCTCGGTGGGGCTGCTGCCGTTCGCTTACCTGGCGAGTAACGCGCCGGCGCCGTTCAGGTCGGAATGGTCGGGCAATGCGGGGAACATGGTGCACAACAAGTTTGTGGTCACCGACTTCAATGGCGCCAACCCCACGGTGTACACCGGGTCATCCAACCTGGCCGGAGGCGGGGAGAAGAACAACGGCGATCACCTGATCCGCATTGAAGACCGCAAGGTCGCCGTGGTGTATGCCATCGAGGCGTTGCGCCTGTTTGACCACTTCCACTTTCGCGTCAATGCCAGCCAGCCCGGTGCGCTGCAGACCCTGCGCCTGGCCAAGCCACCGGCAGCGGGGCAAAAACCCTGGTTTGACGCCTACTACCGACCCGGCCATGTGAAGGCGCGGGACCGCGAGTTGTTTGTCAAATAGGTTGGGGTTGGCCATCCACCAACTGCTGGAACAGTGGCGTCAGCAGGTCGACCAACACCTGGGGATCGGCCTTGGCCAGTGCCGACAGTTCGAGCATCTGGCGCATCACCTGGAACCCGGAAACCAACGCCATCACCAGCGCCGCGCGCTCCTCGTGGTGAGCGCCCTCGAGGGCGGCGGCCATGGTCGCCTGGTGACCTTTTTCCACCTGTTCGCGGCCGATGATGGCGGCGCGTTTGCTGGAAGCCGAGTGCAGCATGATCAGGAAACCTTCCAGCGGCGTGCTGCCGGCTTCGGTAATGCTGACCAATGCGGTGGCGAGGGTGCGTCCGAGGTTTTGCGAATGGAGGTTGCCTTCGGTGAGGATGATCGGGCTGGCCATGGTGTCGGCGATCACTTCGGCAAACAGCTGCTCCTTGGAGCCGAAGTAGCGGTTGACCAGCATCGCGGTCACCCCCGCGCCGGCAGCGATTTCACCTACGCCGGCGCCGTCATAGCCCGACTGGGCGAACGCTTTGCGCGCGGAGAGCAAGATGGCTTCGCGGGTGACGGCGGCGTTGCGCCTTCGTGGAATGGGGTTGGGCATTGGCGTCCTGACGTGGCTGGAAACGGTGGGCGCGCAGGTGATGCGCGCCGACAGGGTACAGGGTCTATTTGCCGTCGAGGAAGCCCAGCAATGCCGCATTGAACAAAGCCGGGTCCTGCAGGAAGGCAAAGTGGCTGGTATTGGGCAGGATCAACAGGCCCGCACCGGGAATGGTCGCGGCCATGTACTCGGTGTGTTCGCGCTTGATCGCCTCATCATGGTCGCCATCGGCAATCAGAATCGGCGTCTTGATGCTTTGCAGTTGTGCGTCGGTCCAGTTCGGTTGGCTGGCCCACATATGGCTGATCTGTTCGACAAACGCGTCGTACTCTTTCGGCGTTGGCGACAGCTTGCCGTACTCCTTGCCCGCGCGTTCGATGAAGGCCGCGAAGGTCGGGTTCTTCTCGACGCCATCCTTCACCCCGGCAGTCTGGGTGTTGGCGGCGAAGGCGAACACTTTGCCGATACGGTCCGGGTGACGCAGGGCCAGGTCGATGCCGATGATGGCGCCGTCGCTCCAGCCGACGATATCGGCGCGGGGGATTTTCAGGCTGTCGAGCACGGCGACCACGTCGTCGGCCATCAGGTCGTAGCCGTAGGGTTTGTCGTCCCGTGAGCTGCGCCCGTGGCCACGGCTGTCGAGACTGATCACCGTGTGCTTGGCGGCCAGCGCCTTGACCTGGTTGCCCCAGTAATCGGAGTTGGACAAGCCACCGTGCAGCAGCACCACCGGTGAGCCATGGCCGGTGCGGGTGTAATAGACCTTGATGCCGTTGACGGCGGCATAGCCGCTCTTGGCGCCGGCCACGGGGGCGGGCGTTGGCGGCAGGGTTTCCCAGCGTTGAGCGGCTTGGGCCGCAGAAAAACACAGCATCAGGCAGGCGGCTGCCAACAGGCGACGTGACATAGCGGTTCCTTTTTTTGTGTTGAGGAGGGGCTGAACTCTAGCATCGGCCGCGGTTCGACAAATACGCATTTTTGCCTATCAAAACCTGCCATTCGAAAGAAAAAAATGCAGTTATATCAATGGAATAAAAGCGTCTAAAGCACCTTGTGGGCACCTGGCTGGCCGCTTCGTCTAGAGGGTCACGCTGCAGGTGTGAGATGTCGGCCATCCACGGGAATTGCGGGGATCGTCTACAAAATAATTCGACGAGGGTTATTTTGTTCAATACCCCGCTATTGATGCGCTTTACCGTGGGCCCATCGTCACTCGTTCGAATAAAAAGGAATTGCAATGAGCTTGATCGTTTCCATGGCTGCGTTTGCGTTGGCCACTTCCATCACACCGGGGCCTGTGAATGTGGTTGCGCTGAGTTCAGGGGCACGCTTCGGTTTTTTGGCCAGCCAGAAACACGTGTTCGGCGCCGCGGCGGGCTTCACCTTGTTGCTGGTATTAATCGGCCTGGGCTTGCATGAAGTGCTGCTGCGCTGGCCGATCCTGACTCAATTGATCCAGTGGGGCGGGGTGGTCTTCCTGCTGTACATGGCCTGGAAGCTGGCGGTGGACGATGGCCGGCTGGATGCCGATGGCACCGCCACCGCGCCGTCGATGCTGTATGGCGCGGTCATGCAATGGCTCAACCCCAAGGCATGGCTGGCCTGCGTTGCGGGGATGGGGCTGTTTGTGGCCGACGGTGATGCGCAGCAAGTGTGGCTGTTCGCGAGCCTCTACCTGGTGATCTGCTACCTGTCGGTGGCGTGCTGGGCCTATGCCGGGACGTTTCTGCGCCGCTACCTGGGCAACCCCCAGGGCGTGCGTGTGTTCAACCGCTCAATGGCCGCGTTGCTGGTGGCCAGTGTGGGTTATTTGCTGATGGCTTGAGCCGGTCGCGGTACTGCCCGGGTGTGGCGGCGAAGTGCAGCTTGAACGCGCGCTGGAAATGCGCCTGGTCGGCAAAGCCGGCGGCCAGGGCGACCTCGGCGATCAGCTCGCCGTTACGCAACTGGGCGCGGGCAAACTGGATACGCTGGTTCACTAGGAACGCATGGGGCGTCAGTCCGTAATACTGCTTGAACGCGCGGATCAGGTAGGACGGCGATAACTCGGCAGCCAGGCAAATATCTTCGAGCTTCAACGCCTGGGTGCAATGGGCGCGGATAAACTCGGCGGCCCGTTCCAGCTTGTGGTTGACCTCACGCGGCGGCGTGTCGGAGGGGTTGAGGCGCTGTTGCACTTCACTGAAATAACTCACCAGCGCACTTTGCTTTTGCAGGTGTTCGGCTTGCGTGTCCACCAGTGTGCGGTAGAGCGCCAACAGCCCGCGATACAACACGGGGTCGCACGTGTAAGGGGTGTTGAACGCGCGATAGCCCTGGTCGGTGCTGAACCCCAGTTGGTATTGCAGGTCGGTCAGCCAGGGCGTATCGAGGTACAGCATCTGATACGACCAGTGCTCGTTGTCGATGGGGTTGCACGCGTGCACATCGCCCGGGTTCATCAACACCACGGTGCCGGCGCTGATCTGGAAGGTCTGCGCGCCGTAGTGGTAATAGCTGCGCCCCAGGGTCACCGCACCGATGGAGAAGTGCTCGTGGGCGTGCCGACCGTAGGTGACCTTGCGTCCGTCGGCAATGGTGCGCGCTTCGATGAAAGGCAGGCGCTCGTCGCGCCAGAACTGCGGCGCGTGCGCGGGGTGCATGGGTGTGTTCGGCGGCATGGTGGCGGTTCCATCCCTTGAGAGATCGAAGGAGGATCATTGCACAGGCTGCCACAAATTTCAGGTGCTTAAGCGCGGCGGCTGCGCGTTTGGCAAGGGAGCAAGCTCCCTTGCCACAGGTTAGCGTTTGGGCCTAGAAGTCCCATTTGGTCGCCAATTGCAGGCTACGCGGTTCGCCGTAGAAACCGGTGCCGAAGTTGCCCAGGCCCGTGTAGTACGTTTTGTCGAACAGGTTCTTCACGTTGAGCGTGGTGCTCAGGTGGTCGTTGAAGCGGTAGCGCGCCATCAGGTCCACCAGGTAGTAGCTGTCCTGGGTGATGCGCGAGTTGTGGCCGAAGTTGACCGTGTCATTCGGGTCCGGCTGGAACACATTGCCGAAGAATTCGCTTTGCCAGTTTACGCCGCCGCCGACGGTGACGTTCTCGAGGGCGCCGGGCAGGCGGTAAGTGCTGAACAGGCGCACCACTTGCTGTGGCGTGGTGGTTTGCAGCACCGAGCTGTAGACGTAGCCGTCATTGGCGTCGCGGGTGTGTTGGTAGGTGTAGCCGGCGGACACGTTCCAGCCGTCGAGCACTTCACCCGACAACTCCGCTTCGAAGCCCTTGGTGGTGGCGCCGGCGATGGCGCGGTACACCGAGTCGGTCTCGAAGCCCGAGACGTACTCGGCAACATTGTCCTGCTCAATGCGAAACGCTGCAAAGCTGGCGTTGAGGCGGCCATCGTAGAACGCGGCCTTGATCCCGGCTTCGTAGGTATCGCCTTCGATCGGATCAAGCAGTTTGCGGTCGGCGTCCTTGCTGGTTTGCGGGCGGTAGATCTGGGTGTAGCTGGTGTACACCGACCAGGTGTCGTTGAGGTCATAGACGATGCCGGCGTACGGCGTGACCACGCCGCTCTGGTGGTAAGTGGTGCGGTTGTCGGCCTTGGTCGGGTCGTAGAAGTCGGTCGTGTCGGTGCCGCTGAACGTGCTCACGCGGGTGCCGAGGATCACCGACAGGTCATCGGTGGGTTTCAGGCGCGTGGCCAGGTACGCCCCGGTCTGGCGCTGCACGATATCGTTCTGGCCGCTGCGCGGGATGTCTGGCTTGGCGTATTCGCCGTGCCAGTCGAAGATGCTGCCGCCCACCGGTGGGTAGATCGAGCCGTACACCGGCACGTCCTGTTTAGAGCGCGTGGCCATGAAGCCCATGATCAACTCGTGCTCGCGGCCAAACAGGCTGAACGGCCCGCTGAGGTTGACGTCCAGGGTGTTCTGCACCTGGTCGCCCTTGTACTTGCCCATGAACATGTACATGTTCTCGCCGCTGACCGGGTCCGGGTTGCCACCGCTGGCGGACGCAAGCAGGGTATCGTGCTGGCTGCGCTTGCGGTCGAGGCTGACCTTGAGCGACCAGTCATTCGCCAGCTTCTGCTGTACCGAGGCGAAGAGCGTCTGGTTGGTGAAATCGCGGCGGCTCCAGTCGGCAGCCGGGTTGAACGAGCGCGAGAAGTGGGTGCGCGAACCGTCGCTGAAATACATCGGGAAACCGGTCCAACTGGCGCCGCGTGAGCGCGTGTCCTGCTGGTCGATGCCGAAGGTCAGCAGGGTGTCGGGCGTCAAGTCGGCTTCGAGGATGCCGTAGGCGATGTCCTTGGTGTGCTGGTAGTGGTCCAGGTACGACTGGCGGTCCTGGTACACGCCGACAAAACGCCCGCGCACATTGCCGGACTCGGTCAGCGGGCCGGAGAGGTCGCCTTCGGTGCGGTAGTTGTCCCAGGAACCGAAGGTCTGGGTCACCGAGGCCTTGAACGCCGCCGTGGGTTTCTTGCGGATCAGGTTGACGGTGGCCGACGGGTCGCCGGAGCCGCTCAGCAGGCCGGCCGAGCCCTTGATGATTTCCAGGTGGTCATACACCGCCATGTCGGTGCTGGTGGTGCCGTAGTCATACACGCCGTCGTAGGTGGAGTTGACGCCGTCATACTGGAAATTGGTGATCGGCAAGCCCCGGCTGGAGAACTCCCAGCGCTCGCTGTCGTAGTTCTGCACGCTGACGCCAGGGGCGCGGCGCAGGGTGTCGGCGATGTTGTTGGAACCCTGGTCGTCCATCTGCTGGCGGGTGATCACCGTGACCGATTGCGGGGTTTCGCGCATCGATAGCGGCAGGCCGGTGGCCGAGGCCATGGAACCGGTGGTGTACGAATGCGTGTCTTCGGTGGTCGCGCCCAGGCCCTGGCCGGAGATCGTGGTGGCGCCCAGTTCCAGGGCGCCGCTGTTGGCCGGAATCGGCTCCAGCACGTAGCCGTTGTTGCCTTGGGCGGCGGCCTGCAAGCCACTGCCCTGCAACAGGCGCTGCAAACCGCTGGCTGGGGTGTAGCTGCCATTCAGGCCAGGGCTGGTTTTACCGGCGGCGAGGTTGTTGTGGCCTGCGATGAAAATGCCGGACTGCTCGGCAAAGCTGTTCAACACACTGACCAGGGAGCCGGCGGCGATCCGGTAGTTGCGAGTGGTTTCCTGGGTGGCGGGCGATTCGGCGGCGTAGGCCGCCGGCGCGCCGAGGCAAAACAGCGACGTGGCCAGCGCCAATGGGCGCAGCGCAAAACGAGCAGGTTGCGACATGAAGGGTTCCCTTTGAATCAAATCGATCGGCGAAATAGAGCGTCTGCAGGGTTAACCGAACGAGTGTGGGAAAAGGGAACTGACATTTAGCGTTTTTTTACTTTGGCCCGACAGTGACCCACCAGGGCATCGGCCTATCGACGCGAATCGGCAGCGCCGCTTGCAACAGGTGCAGGGCGTGATCGCTGTCGATCAGCGGGAATGAACCCATCACCGGCAGTTGCGCCACAGCCGGGTCGCAGCCCAGGTGGCCGGGGCGATAGCGGTTGAGTTCGGCGATCAGTTGGCCCAGCGGGAGGTTATCCGCCAACAGCACGCCACGGCTCCAGGCTTCACGGGCCGGGGAGGCCGGAGCAGTAGGGGCGAAGCCGTCGCGCGTGAAGGACACCTGTTGGCCGGCTTCGAGGGTGCGCACCTGCGCGTCGTGCGTGGTGACCTGCACCCGCCCCTCAAAGACGTTGAGCTGGGTGTGATGCTCGCCGTGCAGCACACTGAAACGTGTCCCCAGCGCCTGCATACGCCCGTGCTCGGTGTCCACCAGGAATGGCCGGCTGGCGTCCTTGGCCGTGTCGATCAGCACTTCGCCAAAGCGCAACTGCAACAACCGCTGCAGCCCATCAAAACGCACATCCAACGCACTCAAGGCGTTCAGCCACACATGGCTGCCGTCGGCCAGCAGCGCGTCGCGCGTCTCGCCGCTGCCGGTGGCGTAGTCCGCACGCCAGCCGCCGACCAGGCGAGGCAGGGCGGTCGTGCGCCAGGTGCCCCAGGCCAGTGTGGAACCGGCACACAGCACCAACAGCGTCTTGAGGGCCTGGCGCCGCGAACTGCGCAACGCCCGGCTGGCGCCTTGGGGTTGTTCCATCAAGGGCGCAAAGCGTTGGCTGACCCGCTCGACATACTGCCAGGCCGCCAGGTGCTCGGGGTTCTGTGCCACCCAGGCTTGCCAACGCTGGTGCTCCTGGTTTTCGGCCGGGTCCTGCAGGCGCACGTACCAGTGCGCCGCCTGCTCCAGGCTGGCATGGCTGAGCGTGCCGGAAGTATTCATTGCACCAGCATCCCGTCGAGTTCGGCTTCAAGGATGGCGCAGTGCAGCAGGGCCTGGGCCATGTATTTCTTGACCATGCGTTCACCCACACCCAGGTGCTCGGCGATCTGTTTATAGGGCTGGCCGTGCAACTGGGCGAGCAGGAAGGCTTCGCTGACTTTCTTCGGCAGGCGCGCGAGCATGGCGTCTACTTCGTAGAGGGTCTCGACGATGATTGCGCGTTGTTCCGGTGACGGTTGGGTGGCTTCCGGGCACAGGGCCAGGGTCTCCAGCCAGGCTTTTTCGAGCTGGCGGCGGCGCCAGTGGTCGATGCACAAGCCACGGGCGATGGTGGCCAGGTAGGAGCGCTGGCGCAGGTGATCGGTCTCGACCGGGGGCCGGTTGAGGATACGGATAAACGTGTCGTGGGCCAGGTCGGCGGCATCCCAGCGGTCGTTCAGGCGGCGCCGTAACAGGCCGAGCAGCCAGCGGTGGTGGGTGCCGTAGAGGTGGGTGAAAGAGGTCGACACGATTTCCATCCAGCGCAAAAGGATTGGCGTAAATAAGAATTGGTCGCGATTAAAGCAAAGGGGGCGCGTGCGCGCAAATGATATTGAATGCTGTTATGGGGGAGCGGGCCTGCCCGCGATGGCGGCGCATCAGTCGGCGAATGTATACGCTGGCCCGCCGCTACTGCAGGCGAGCCAGCTCCCGCATTTTGGGTCAGGCGGGTACGAGGAACGCGGCTTCCAGCAGCTGACGGGTGTAGGCATGCTGCGGATCGGCGAAAATCGCCTGGGCATCGCCTTGCTCCACCACCTGCCCATGCTTGACCACCATCAACTGGTGACTCAAGGCTTTGACCACCGCCAAGTCATGGCTGATAAACAGGTACGTCAGGTTGTACTTGGCCTGCAGGCTGCGTAGCAGTTCCACCACCTGGCGTTGTACCGTGCGGTCGAGGGCCGAGGTGGGTTCGTCGAGCAGGATCAGGCGTGGCTTGAGCACCAGTGCGCGGGCGATGGCGATGCGTTGGCGCTGGCCCCCGGAGAATTCGTGGGGGTAGCGGTGCCGGGATTCCGGGTCCAGGCCCACCTCCTTGAGTGCTGCGATAATCGCGGCTTCCTGCTCGGCCGGTGTACCCATCTTGTGGATGCGCAGGCCTTCACCGACGATCTCGCTGACGCACATGCGCGGGCTCAGGCTGCCGAACGGGTCCTGGAACACCACCTGCATTTCCCGGCGCAGCGGGCGCACTTGTTGCTGGCTGAGCTTGTCCAGTTGCTGGCCTTCGAAGCGGATCCCGCCCTTGCTGGCGATCAACCGCAAAATCGCCAGGCCCAGGGTGGATTTGCCCGAGCCGCTTTCGCCAACGATGCCCAGGGTCTGCCCCTGGGGCAGGCTGAAGTTGATACCGTCCACCGCTTTGACGTAGTCGACGGTATTGCGCAAAAAGCCTTTCTTGATCGGGAACCACACCTTGAGGTCATCGACTTCCAAAAGCGGCGCGCCCACCGCGTTGTTGGCGGGCCCGCCACTGGGCTCGGCCGCAAGCAGTTCCTGGGTGTAGGGATGCTGGGGCGACTGGAACAGCGTCTCGCAGTCCGCCTGTTCGACGATGCAACCCTTTTGCATCACGCACACGCGGTGGGCGATGCGCCGCACCAGGTTAAGGTCATGGCTGATCAACAGCAGCGCCATGCCCAAGCGCGCCTGCAACTCCTTGAGCAGTTCCAGGATCTTCAGTTGCACCGTCACATCCAGCGCCGTGGTCGGCTCATCGGCAATCAGCAGTTCTGGCTCATTGGCCAATGCCATGGCGATCATCACCCGCTGGCGCTGGCCGCCGGACAGTTCATGGGGCAGGGCCTTGAGGCGCTTGTGCGGTTCGGGAATGCCCACCAGTTCCAGCAACTCCAGGGTGCGCTGGGTGGCGACTTTACCTTGCAGCCCCTTGTGCAGGCCGAGTACTTCGTTGATCTGCTTCTCGATGGAATGCAGCGGATTCAACGAGGTCATCGGCTCCTGGAAGATCATCGCAATGCGGTTGCCGCGAATGTGGCGGATGGTTTTTTCTTTCAGCGTGAGCAGGTCCTGCCCGGCATAGTTGATGGTGCCGGAGGGGTGCCGCGCCAGCGGGTAGGGCAGCAAGCGCAGGATAGAGTGGGCGGTCACCGATTTGCCTGAGCCGCTTTCACCCACCAGCGCGATGGTTTCGCCGCGCTTGATGTCGAAGCTGACGTTGTTCACCACACGGTGGTGATGGTCGCCCGTGACGAACTCGACGGAGAGGTCGCGGATTTCGATCAGATTGTCCTGATTCATCTCATTTCCTCGGGTCGAAGGCATCGCGAGCGGACTCGCCGATAAACACCAGCAAACTCAACATGATCGCCAGCACGGCAAAGGCACTCATGCCCAGCCACGGCGCTTGCAGATTGGATTTGCCTTGGGCCACCAGTTCACCCAGCGATGGCGAGCCAGCCGGCAAGCCAAAGCCGAGGAAGTCCAGGGCGGTGAGGGTGCCGATGGCGCCGGTGAGGATGAACGGCATGAAGGTCATGGTCGACACCATCGCGTTGGGCAAAATGTGGCGGAACATGATCGCGCCATTCTGCATGCCCAAGGCCCTGGCGGCGCGCACGTATTCCAGGTTGCGCCCGCGCAGAAACTCGGCGCGCACTACGTCCACCAGGCTCATCCACGAAAACAGCAGCATGATCCCCAGCAGCCACCAGAAGTTGGGCTGCACGAAACTGGCGAGGATGATCAGCAAGTACAGCACCGGCAAGCCGGACCAGATCTCCAGGAAGCGCTGCCCGGCCAAATCCACCCAGCCGCCGTAGAAGCCCTGCAAGGCCCCGGCGATCACGCCGATGATCGAGCTGAGCACTGTCAGCGTCAGGGCAAACAGCACCGACACACGGAAGCCGTAGATGACCCGCGCCAGTACGTCGCGGCCTTGGTCATCGGTGCCCAGCAGGTTGACGCTGGAAGGCGGCGCAGGCGCCGGCACTTTCAGGTCGTAGTTGATGCTTTGGTAGCTGAACGGAATAGGCGCCCACAACGTCCAGGCATCCTTGGCCTTGAGCAGTTCCTGGATGTAGGGGCTCTTGTAGTTGGCCTCCAGCGGGAATTCGCCGCCAAAGGTGGTCTCCGGGTAGCGCTTGAGCGCCGGGAAGTACCAGCCACCGTCGTAGTGCACGGCCAGTGGCTTGTCATTGGCGATCAGCTCGGCGCCCAGGCTCAGCACGAACAGGATCAGAAACAGCCACAGCGACCACCAGCCACGTTTGTTGGCCTTGAACCGTTCGAACCGGCGGCGATTGAGGGGGGATAGATTCATCTCAATGCTCCCGGCTGGCAAAGTCGATACGCGGATCGACCAAGGTGTAGGTGAGGTCGCCGATCAGTTTCACAATCAGCCCCAGCAGGGTGAAGATGAACAGCGTGCCGAACACCACCGGGTAGTCGCGGTTGATCGCCGCTTCAAAGCTCATCAGGCCCAGGCCATCGAGGGAAAAGATCACCTCCACCAGCAACGAACCGGTGAAGAAAATGCCGATAAACGCCGAAGGGAAGCCGGCGATCACCAGCAACATCGCATTGCGGAACACATGGCCGTACAGCACGCGGTGGTTGGTCAGGCCCTTGGCCTTGGCGGTGATCACGTACTGCTTGTTGATCTCGTCGAGAAAGCTGTTCTTGGTCAGCAGGGTCATGGTGGCAAAGTTGCCGATCACCAAGGCCGTGATGGGCAGCGCCAGGTGCCAGAAGTAATCGAGGACCTTGCCGCCCCAGCTCAGCTCGTCGAAGTTGTTCGACGTGAGCCCGCGCAGGGGGAACCAGTCCAGGTAACTGCCACCGGCAAACACCACGATCAACAGGATCGCAAACAGGAACGCCGGGATCGCGTAGCCGACGATGATCGCCGAACTGGTCCACACATCGAAATGGCTGCCGTGCCGCGTGGCCTTGGCGATCCCCAGGGGGATGGACACCAGGTACATGATCAGCGTGCTCCATAACCCGAGGGAGATGGACACCGGCATCTTTTCCTTGATCAGGTCGATGACCTTGGCGTCACGGAAGAAGCTGTCGCCGAAATCCAGCTGGGCGTAGTTCTTGACCATGATCCACAGGCGTTCCGGCGCCGATTTGTCGAAGCCGTACATCTTCTCGATTTCCTTGATCAGCGCCGGGTCCAAGCCCTGGGCGCCACGGTAGCTGCTGGAACCGGCCACCGACACTTCGGCACCGCCGCCGGCAATCCGGCTGGTGGCGCCTTCAAAGCCTTCGAGCTTGGCGATCATCTGTTCCACCGGCCCCCCGGGAGCGGCCTGGATGATGACGAAGTTGATCAGCAGGATCCCGAACAGCGTGGGGATGATCAGTAACAGGCGGCGAAAGATATAGGCCAGCATTTAATCGCCTCCGCTCGCCGGATCGGCGTGGGTGCTCGTGTCTAGGGGGATGGCAGGCTTGGCGTCGGGTTTGGCCCACCAGGTGGCCGTGCCGACGTCATAGCGCGGCGGGACGTTGGGGTGGCCCAAGTGATCCCAGTACGCGACGCGGAAGGTCTTGATGTGCCAGTTCGGGATCACGTAGTAGCCGAACTGCAACACGCGGTCCAGGGCCTTGGCATGCGCCACCAGGCTTTTGCGCGAATCGGCGTCGATCAGCTCTTCCACCAACTGGTCGATGGCCGGGTCCTTGAGGCCCATGTAGTTGCGGCTGCCAGGTTTGTCGGCGCTGGAAGACTTCCAGAACTCCCGTTGTTCATTACCCGGCGAGGTGGACTGCGGGAAGCTGCCCACCAGCATGTCGAAGTCCCGCGAACGAATGCGGTTGACGAACTGCGAGACGTCTACCCGGCGGATCACCAGGTCGATCCCCAGGTCAGCCAGGTTGCGCTTGAACGGCAGCAGGATGCGTTCGAACTCGGTCTGGGCCAGCAGGAACTCGATTTTCACCGGCTTGCCCGTGGTGTCGACCATCTTGTCGTCGACGATGCGCCAGCCGGCTTCCTGCAGCAGTTGGTAGGCTTCGCGTTGCTGGGTGCGGATCATGCCGCTGCCGTCGGTCTTGGCCGGTTCGAACGCCTGGGTGAAGACTTCGGGCGGGATCTTGTCGCGCAGGGGCTCGAGGATTTTCAGCTCATCTGGACCTGGCAGGCCGGTGGCGGCCATCTCCGAGTTTTCGAAGTAACTGCGGGTGCGGGTGTAGGCACCGTTGAACAGCTGCTTGTTGCTCCACTCGAAATCCAGCAATAGGCTGATAGCCTTGCGCACCCGCACGTCCTGGAACATCGGCTTGCGCATGTTGAACACAAAGCCCTGCATCCCGGTGGGGTTGCCGTTGGGGATTTCTTCCTTGATCAAGCGGCCTTCGGTCACGGCCGGAATGTTGTAGGCATTGGCCCAGTTCTTGGCGCTGAATTCCAGCCAATAGTCGAACTGTCCAGCCTTCAAGGCTTCCAGGGACACGGTGCTGTCGCGGTAATAGTCGGTGATGCGGTTATCGAAGTTGTAGAAACCCTTGGCCACCGGCAGGTCCTTGGCCCAGTAGTCCTTGACCCGCTCGTAGCGGATCATGCGCCCGGCCTTGACCTCAGCGACCTTGTACGGCCCGCTGCCCAGCGGCACTTCGAGGTTGCCCTTGGCGAAGTCGCGGGTCGCCCACCAATGCTTGGGCAATACCGGCAGTTGACCGAGGATCAGCGGCAATTCGCGGTTATTGGTGCGCTTGAACTTGAACAGCACCTTCAGCGGGTCTTCGGCGACCACCTCGTCGACGTCGGCGTAATAGGTGCGGTAGATCGGCGAGCCCTCCTTGATCAGTTCCTGGAAGGTAAACACCACATCCTCGGCGCGGATCGGGTGGCCGTCGTGGAAGCGCGCTTCGGGGCGCAGGTAGAAGCGCACCCAGCTGTTGTCCGGGGCTTTTTCGATCTTGCCGGCGACCAGGCCGTACTCGGTGATGGGTTCATCCAGGCTTTGCATGGCCAGGGTGTCGTAGATCAGGCCGAGGTTGTCGGCCGGCACGCCCTTGCTGATGTAGGGGTTGAGGCTGTCGAAACCGCCCATGGCCGACTCGCGGAAGGTGCCGCCCTTGGGCGCATCCGGGTTGACGTAGTCGAAGTGCTTGAAGTCGGCCGGGTATTTCGGCGGTTCGTTGTAGAGCGTCAACGCATGTTGCGGGGCGGCTTGGGCCGCGGTGCACAGCAGCAGGCCGCCGAGCAGGGCAGTACGCAAATACATCATTGGGCTTTCTCCGAAGCTTTCAGCCACCATGCGCTCAGGCCCAGGCTGTAGGGCGGCGTGGTGACAAAGGCGAACCGGTTGCGGTACGCCAAGCGATGATAGTTGAGGTACCAGTTGGGAATGCTGTAGTGCTGCCACAGCAGCACCCGGTCCAGGGCACGGCCGGCGGCCAGTTGCTCCTCGCGGGTCTTGGCGGCCAGTAGTTGTTCCAGCAGGTGATCGACAATCGGGTTGGCAATGCCTGCGTAGTTCTTGCTGCCCTTGATCGCGGCCTGGCTGGAGTGGAAGTACTGCCACTGCTCAAGGCCCGGGCTCAGGGTCTGGTTGAGGGTGATCAGGATCATGTCGAAATCGAATTGATCCAGGCGCTGCTTGTATTGGGCGCGGTCGACGGTACGCAGGCGCGCGTCGATGCCGATGCTGATCAGGTTCTCGACGTAGGGCTGCAGGATGCGTTCCAGGTTCGGGTTGACCAGCAGGATCTCGAAGCGCAGCGGTTGGCCGTCCTTGTTGAGCAGGCGCTGGCCGGAAAGCTTCCAGCCGGCGTCGCTGAGCAGCGCCAGCGCACGGCGCAGGGTTTCACGGGGGATGCCACGCCCGTCGGTCTGGGGCAGGCTGAACGGCTGGGTAAACAGGTTGGCCGGCAATTGCTCGCGGTAGGGCGAGAGCATCAGCCATTCATGGCCGGTGGGTACGCCGGTGGCAGAGAATTCGCTGTTGGGGTAATAGCTTAAGGTGCGTTTGTAGGCGCTGCTGAACAGGGTGCGGTTGGTCCATTCGAAGTCGAACATCAGCCCCAGGGCTTCGCGCACCTTGGTTTGGCTGAAGGTCGGCCGCCGGCTGTTCATGAACAAGCCCTGGCTCTGGGTCGGGATCTGGTGGGCAATCTGCGCCTTGATCACGTCGCCACGGTTCACCGCCGGGAAGTTGTAGCCATTTGCCCAGTTCTTGGCCTGATGCTCGATATAGATATCGAATTCGCCGGCCTTGAAGGCTTCGAAGGCCACGTCGCTGTCGCGATAGAACTCCACCTCGACCTTGTCGTAGTTATAGAAACCCTGGTTGACCGGCAGGTCCTTGCCCCAATAGTCCTTGACCCGTTCGAACACCAGTTGCCGGCCAGGCGTGACCTTGCTGATGCGGTACGGCCCGCTGCCCAAAGGCGGTTCGAAGGTGGTGGCCTTGAAATCGCGGTTTTTCCAATAGTGCTGGGGCAATACTGGCAACTCGCCCAGGCGCAGGATCAACAACGGGTTGCCGGCACGCTTGAACACAAAGCGGATGCGGTGCCGGTTGAGGATATCCACCCGTGCCACTTCCTGCAGGTTGGTGCGGTACTGCGGGTGGCCTTCGGTCAGCAGGGTGCGATAAGAAAACGCCACGTCATAGGCGGTGATCGGCTTGCCATCGTGGAAGCGCGCTTCCGGGCGCAGGTTGAACACCACCCAGCTGCGGTCCTCGCTGTATTCCACCGACTGGGCGATCAACCCATAGCTGGAGGTGGGTTCATCGCCGGAAGGCGCGTACAGGCCGGTACCGACCATCAACGGCTCGTTCAGCTCATTGACGCCGTATTGCAGGAAGTTGGGCGTGGAAACCGGGCTGGAGCCCTTGAAAGTGTAGGGGTTGAGGGTGTCGAAGGTGCCAAACGCCATGACCCGCAATGTCCCGCCTTTCGGCGCTGCAGGGTTTACCCAATCGAAGTGGGTGAATTTGGCCGGGTACTTGAGGCTGCCGAACTGTGCATAACCGTGGCTCTCGGTAATCGTTGCGTTCGCAGCAAAGCTCAAGGCCAGACTTATTAGTAGAAGGAGGGGACGCTTCAAGTCAGGGATCCGATCCAGGCGGCTTGGGCTTTATGATCGGTACAGTAACAGCTTGTTCCGGTTGGAAAAAGCCGGTCGGCTGACGGAGATTCCATGTGGCGCTGGCTTGCGTGGTGAGCGGGCTTGCTGTGGTGAGCGGGCTTGCCCCGCGCAGGGCTGCGCAGCAGCCCCGTTGGCTATACGCATTGTTCCAGACAAAATGCATTGCATGGTTTTAGGGCTGCTGCGCAGCCCAGCGCGGGGCAAGCCCGCTCACCACAAAGCCCGCTCACACAAACAAGCTTTGTTTGTCAGTCAGCGTGGCCCGGAAACCACCAGCATCTGCCCAGGCTTGAGCGCCTGGCCAGTACGCGGGTTCCAGCGCTTGAGATGTTGCATCTCAACGTTGAAGCGCTTGGCGACGATGTACAGCGAGTCGCCTTTCTTGACCTTGTATTGCACCGGCTTCTTGCTATCAGCCTTGGCCACCAGCTTGCGCGTGTCCTGCATCACCAGGGTCTGGCCGACCTTGAGCGCCTGGCCGTTGAGCTTGTTCCAGCGCTGCAGGTCATGCACATCGACCTTGTTGGCCTTGGCGATCAGCGTGAGGTTGTCGCCACTGCGCACCTTGTAGCTGCGGGTACGCCCGGCCACACGCGCGGTTTCGACTTCGTCGAACACCTGCTTTTTAGGGCGCATCGCCAGCAATTCTTCCGGCTTCATCGTCGAAAGGGTGCTAGTGAGCAACTGCGCCTTGGAGCTTGGCACCAGCAAATGCTGAGGGCCGTCCAGGGTGGTGCGTTGCTTCAGGGCCGGGTTGAGCTGGAACAGTTCGTCTTCGTCGATCTCGGCCAGCGCGGCAACCCGGGACAGGTCCATGCTTTGCTTGACTTCAACCACTTCGAAGTACGGTGTGTTGGCAATCGGGTTCAGGTTGACGCCATAGGCCTCGGGCGCCAGCACCACCTGGGACAGCGCCAGGAACTTGGGCACATAGTCCTTGGTTTCCTGGGGCAGGGGCAGGTTCCAGTAGTCGGTCGGCAGGCCGAGCTTCTCGTTGCGCTCGATCGCCCGGCTCACCGTGCCTTCGCCAGCGTTGTAGGCGGCCAGGGCCAGCAGCCAGTCACCGTTGAACATGTCGTGCAGGCGGGTCAGGTAGTCGAGGGCGGCGGTGGTGGAGGCGGTGATGTCACGGCGGCCATCGTAGGCGCGGGTCTGGCGCAGGTTGAAGTAGCGCCCGGTGGAGGGAATGAATTGCCACAAGCCGACCGCATCGCTGCGCGAATAGGCCATCGGGTTGTAGGCACTTTCAATCACCGGCAGGAGTGCCAGCTCCAGGGGCATGTTGCGTTCTTCAAGGCGTTCGACGATGTAATGAATGTAGAGACTGCCGCGTTCCCCGGCATTCTCCAGGAAGGACGGGTTGCTGGCGAACCACAGGCGCTGTTGCTCGATGCGCGGGTTGACGCCTACGCCGTCCTGCAGTTGAAAGCCACGTCGCATGCGTTCCCAGACGTCCTGGGGGGGCTCGGGAGTTGGCTTTTCCGACAGCCAGATGACGGGTTTCTGTTTGATTTTGGCGCTGAGGTTAGGCTTGGGTTGCACGGTGGATTGTGCGGTGAAATTGCTTGATTGGCAGCCCGCCAGTGTGGCGGACACAGCCACCGCCACAGCTTGAGCCAGGCGGGTCAATGCGTCTGAATGGTTGGATTTACGAATAGATGACGACATTGGCTGGAAGTAAGTTCCGGGCAAAAATGTCGGGCGATTCTAGAAACCCGTTTGGTTCCGGTCAACCATTCAGAAATTACGTATCAGATTGCATCCCGTTAGAACTTATCTTTCCATGCCCTCAAGCTAGCAAACACCTCGGCCCCAGAGCGGTTGTCGCGGCCATTCCGTTCGTCCGCTTTTTGTTTAACGGATGTTTCAGCGGTGCGCAAAAAAGGGTTGGTACGTTTTTCCAGGGCCAGATTGGAAGGCAGCGTGATCTCGCCACGGGCCCGAAGTTGGCGGACAGTTTCCACCCGTTCGGCGATATCGGCATTGTCCGGTTCCACCGCCTGGGCGAATTTGAGGTTACTTTGGGTGTATTCGTGGGTGCAGTACACCCGCGTGTCGGCGGGCAGGGCGGCCAGACGCTCAAGGGAGGTGTACATCTGTTCCGGCGTGCCTTCGAACAAGCGCCCGCAACCGGCGGCGAACAGGGTATCGCCACACAACAGTACGCCTGGGTGGTAAAAGGCGATATGACCCAGGGTGTGGCCGGGCACTGTATAGATGTCAAAGTCCCAGCCGAGCACGGTGATGCGGTCGTTGTCGTTGAGCGCCACGTCCCGTGCCGGGATCTTCTCGTTGGCCGGGCCGTAGACCTTGGCGTCGGTTGCACCTTTGAGTTGTTCGACGCCGCCGACATGATCATGGTGGTGGTGGGTGATCAGGATGTCGCTGAGGCTCCAGCCAGGGTTCTGCTCGAGCCAGGCCAGCACGGGGGCGGCGTCGCCAGGGTCGACCACGGCGCAGCGTCGGGTGCTTGGGTCCTGTAACAACCAGATGTAGTTATCGGTGAAGGCGGGCAGGGCACTGATCTGTATCATTCTTCGATTCGCCAAGCTGAACACATTGGTGCATCTTAGAACGTCTAGGCGAGTTGGAGAATGCAATGACTGATAAAGCGTTCGCCCAGGCCGATCCTGAGTGGCTGGCCCTGATCGGTGCAGCCCGCGAATGGCTGTCCGGTCCCATCGGGCAATTTCTGCTGGACGAAGAACGGCGCATGCTCGAAGACGAGTTGGGCCGGTTCTTTGGTGGCTACCTGGTGCATTACGGTCCTTCGGCCGAAACGCCGCCGTCCGCGCCGCAGGTACAGCGCAATGTGCGCCTGGGGGCGCCGTTGCCGGGGGTGGAGATTGTCTGCGAAGAACAGGCCTGGCCGCTCAGCGAGCACGCCGCCGACGTGGTGGTGTTGCAACATGGCCTGGATTTCTGCCTGTCGCCCCACGGCTTGCTGCGCGAAGCCGCGAGCAGCGTACGGCCAGGGGGCCATTTGCTGATTGTGGGGATCAACCCCTGGAGCAGTTGGGGCCTGCGCCATGTGTTCGCCCACGACGGCCTGCGCCAGGCACGCTGTATCTCGCCGCAACGGGTGGGCGACTGGCTGAACCTGCTGGGCTTCGCGCTGGAGAAACGCCGCTTCGGGTGCTATCGTCCGCCGCTTGCTTCAACCAAGTGGCAAGGCCGCCTGGCCGGCTGGGAGCGCCGCGCAGGTGCCTGGCAATTGGGCGGTGGCGGCTTCTATCTGCTGGTGGCACGCAAGATCGTGGTTGGGCTGCGGCCGGTGCAGCAGGTGCGCCGCGAGCCGATGGGCAAGCTGGTGCCGATGCCGATGGCCAAGGTCAACCGCAAGCAAAGCGATGCGTAACCCTCTTCTTGAATGAATACCGAGTGACCGATGACCGATAGCGTAGAACTCTTCACCGATGGCGCCTGCAAAGGCAACCCGGGCCCTGGCGGCTGGGGCGCGTTGCTGGTGTGCAAAGGCGTGGAGAAAGAGTTGTGGGGCGGTGAAGCCAATACCACCAACAACCGCATGGAGCTGATGGGCGCCATTCGCGGCCTCGAAGAACTCAAGCGCCGCTGCAACGTGCTGCTGGTGACCGACTCGCAATACGTGATGAAGGGCATCAACGAGTGGATGGTCAACTGGAAGAAGCGCGGCTGGAAGACCGCCGCCAAGGAGCCGGTGAAAAATGCCGACCTGTGGCAACTGCTCGATGAACAATGCAATCGCCACGACATCACTTGGAAATGGGTACGCGGCCACATCGGCCACCCCGGCAACGAGCGCGCCGACCAGTTGGCCAACCGAGGCGTGGACGAAGTGCGCGGCTACAAGCAGAGCTGATGGCGACTCACGTGTTAATATCGCGCGCCTTGATTCACACCACACCGCATACCACACCGTTGAGAGCTGAACCCTGATGGCCATCCGATCTGTTGTACTCGATACCGAAACCACCGGCATGCCGGTGACCGATGGCCACCGGATCATTGAAATCGGCTGTGTCGAATTGATGGGTCGTCGTCTCACCGGTCGTCACTTCCACGTCTACCTGCAACCAGACCGCGACAGTGACGAGGGCGCGATCGGCGTCCACGGTATCACCGACGAATTCCTCAAGGGCAAGCCGCGTTTTGCCGAAGTCGCCGATGAGTTCTTCGAATTCATCAACGGCGCCCAACTGATCATCCATAACGCGGCGTTCGACGTCGGCTTCATCAACAACGAATTTGCCCTGATGGGGCAGACCGATCGCGCAGACATTTCCCAGCACTGCTCGATCCTCGACACCTTGATGATGGCCCGTGAGCGTCACCCGGGCCAGCGCAACAGCCTGGATGCCTTGTGCAAACGTTATGGCGTCGACAACTCCGGCCGTGAACTCCACGGCGCCTTGCTCGACTCCGAGATTCTCGCCGACGTCTACCTGACCATGACCGGCGGGCAGACCAGCCTGTCCCTTGCGGGCAATGCCACCGATGGCAGCGGCTCGGCGGAAGGCTCGGGTAACCGACCTTCGGAAATCCGCCGCCTGCCGGCTGATCGCAAGCCCACGCCGATTATTCGCGCCAGTGAACAGGACCTGGCCGAGCACGTGGCACGGCTGGAAGCGATCGCCAAGTCGGCGGGTGCGCCGGCGCTGTGGTCGACCCTGACCCAGCAATGACGCAAACCTTGTAGGAGCCGGCTTGCCGGCGATGGCGGCATTGAACCCATTGCAAGATTCAACGGCCTCATCGCCGGCAAGCCGGCTCCTACAGGGGTGTGTTGCCTGTTCGAAATCTTCATTCGCCACATCCGCTTCCAGCTTCTACCCTTGAGTGCATAGCCCTCAGGACTACAAGCGCTGATGTATAAAGACCTGAAGTTCCCCGTCCTTATCGTGCACCGCGACATCAAGTCCGACACCGTTGCCGGTGACCGGGTCCGAGGCATCGCCCGAGAGTTGGAGCAAGAGGGCTTCAGTATCTTTTCCGCAGTGGACTACGCCGAAGGCCGGCTGGTGGCTTCTACCCATCACGGTCTGGCGTGCATGCTGATCGCCGCCGAAGGCGCCGGCGAGAATACCCATCTGTTGCAGAATATGGTCGAGCTGATCCGGCTTGCACGGCTGCGGGCGCCCAATTTGCCGATCTTCGCGCTGGGCGAGCAAGTCACCCTGGAAAATGCGCCGGCGGACGCCATGAGCGAGCTCAACCAACTGCGCGGCATCCTGTACCTGTTCGAAGACACCGTGCCGTTTCTGGCTCGGCAAGTCGCTCGCGCGGCCCGTACTTACCTGGATGGCCTGCTGCCGCCGTTCTTCAAGGCGCTGGTGCAGCACACCGCTGATTCGAATTACTCCTGGCACACCCCCGGCCATGGCGGCGGCGTGGCCTACCGCAAAAGCCCGGTAGGGCAGGCGTTCCATCAGTTCTTCGGTGAAAACACCCTGCGTTCGGACTTGTCGGTGTCGGTGCCCGAGCTGGGTTCGTTGCTCGACCACACCGGGCCGCTGGCCGAAGCCGAGGCCCGCGCGGCGCGCAACTTTGGCGCTGACCATACCTTCTTCGTCATCAATGGCACCTCCACCGCCAACAAAATCGTGTGGCATTCCATGGTCGGGCGCGATGACCTGGTGCTGGTGGACCGCAACTGTCACAAGTCGGTGCTGCACTCGATCATCATGACTGGCGCCATTCCGTTGTACCTGTGCCCGGAACGCAACGAACTGGGGATCATCGGCCCGATTCCCCTGAGCGAATTCAGCCCTGACGCGATCCGCGCCAAGATCGACGCCAGCCCGCTGACCCGTGGTCGTCCGCCAAAGGTGAAGATGGCGGTGGTCACCAACTCCACCTATGACGGCCTGTGCTACAACGCCGAGTTGATCAAGCAGCAGTTGGGCAATAGCGTTGAGGTCCTGCACTTTGACGAAGCTTGGTACGCCTACGCGGCGTTTCATGAGTTCTTCGCCGGCCGCTACGGCATGGGCACTTCGCGCACGCCGGACAGCCCGCTGGTGTTCACCACACACTCTACCCACAAGCTGTTGGCGGCGTTCAGCCAGGCCTCGATGATCCACGTGCAGGACGGCGGCGCGCGCCAACTGGACCGTGACCGCTTCAACGAAGCGTTCATGATGCATATTTCGACATCGCCGCAATACAGCATCATTGCCTCGCTGGATGTGGCCTCGGCGATGATGGAGGGCCCGGCCGGGCGCTCGCTGTTGCAGGAAATGTTCGACGAGGCCCTGAGCTTCCGCCGTGCCCTGGCCAACCTGCGCCAGCACATCGACGCCGAGGATTGGTGGTTTTCCATCTGGCAGCCGCCGTCGGTGGCGGGTATCGACCGGGTTGTCACCGCCGATTGGCTGTTGCACCCGCAGGATGACTGGCATGGCTTTGGTGATGTCGCCGAGGACTACGTGCTGCTGGACCCGATCAAAGTGACGCTGGTGATGCCCGGTCTCAACGCGGGCGGGGCCCTGAGTGATTGCGGGATTCCGGCGGCGGTGGTCAGCAAGTTCCTTTGGGAGCGTGGCCTGGTGGTGGAGAAGACTGGGCTGTACTCCTTCCTCGTACTGTTCTCCATGGGCATTACCAAAGGTAAGTGGAGTACCCTGCTCACCGAATTGCTGGAGTTCAAGCGCAACTACGACGCCAATGTCAGCCTGGCCAGTTGCCTGCCATCGGTGTTTGCCCAGGGCCCGACGCGCTATCAAGGCCTGGGCCTGCGCGACCTGTGCGATCAATTGCATAGCTGTTACCGTAGCAACGCCACCGCCAAACACCTCAAACGGATGTACACCGTTTTGCCGGAAATCGCGATGAAACCCGCCGACGCCTACGATCAGTTGGTCAGGGGTGAAGTGGAGGCGGTCTCCATCGACGCCTTGCCAGGGCGCATCGCAGCCGTGATGCTGGTGCCTTATCCGCCGGGCATTCCACTGATCATGCCGGGCGAACGCTTTACCGAGTCGACGCGCTCGATCATCGATTACCTGGCCTTCGCCAGGACCTTCGATAGCAGTTTCCCCGGTTTTGTCGCCGATGTTCATGGGTTGCAACACGAAGATGACGGCAGTGGTCGTTGTTACACTGTCGATTGCATCAAGGGTTAAGGATGTTTATGCAAGCTGTAATGAACCCGAAGTACCCGGGGCTCAGTGTAAGGGTTGCCGACGAAGGCTTTGATGCCTACGTGTGGGGCAATGATTTCAGCTTTGAGGTCAGCGCCTACGGTGAGCCGCAGATGGGCAAGCGGGTCGATCAATGGCCCGTGGAGCGCATCCTGCCGTACCGCAAGTGCTATGGCATTGACCCGGAGGAGTTCGCCAGTTTTCGCGACGCACCCGACAGCGCGATCTTCATGGCTTACCTGGATGATCGCCCGGTGGGGCATATCGTGGTCAGCACCAACTGGAACGGTTTTGCCCATGTTGATGAATTGGCCGTCGCCTTGCCTGCGCGGCGTCACGGGGTGGCCAAGGCGTTGCTGGATGTGGCGCAGTTCTGGAGCCGCAAGAAAAACCTGCCCGGCATGATGCTCGAAACCCAGAACAACAACCTCGGCGCCTGTCGCTTGTACGAGCGTTGCGGCTACGTGATGGGCGGCATCGACCACCTGCGCTATCGCGGCATCGATCCGCAGACCCGCGAAGTGGCGATATTCTGGTATCGGCTGTTCAAAAGCGAAGTCGACAAGACTTAACCCGCCAGCAGGTCTTCGGCCTTCTGCGTCACGATCTGCAGCAGCGCATTCAGCGCTGGCGAGGACGCGCCGTCCTTGAGGGTCAGCGCGTACAGGCTGACCATGATCGGCGGCGACACCGGGCACGCATCCAGCCCCGCCTCCCGTGCGCCAAAGGCGGTGAAGGGGTCAACCACCGCCAGGCCTTCTCCTGCTTCGACCATACTACGCATCATCTGGTAGGTCTGTACGCGCGTCTGCACCACCGGCAGCGGCCGCAGGGCCAGCAGCTTGGCATCCAGCAGGCGGCTGAGCGGGTCCTGGCCTTCCAGGCCGATCATCGATTGCCCGGCCAGGTCCTGTAGCGCGATGTATTTCTGTTTGGGTTTGAGCCAGCCATGGGGGGCGAGCAATTGCAGTTTGCCTTGGGCCAGTACCGTGCTGTGGATTTGCGGGTGTTCCGGGTCATGCAGGCTCAAACCCACATCGGCTTCGTGCAGCAGCAGGCTCCTGACAATCTCTCGGGTCGGTTGGCTCGACAGGTTGCACGGCGTGTCCTGAAAGCGTCGGCGCAACGCGGCAATGCTTTGCGGAAGCAGTTGATTGGCCAGGGGCGGCGTGCAGAGGGCGCGCAGAGTGGGGGCATGATGGTGTTTCAAGCGGCTGGCCAGTCGCTGCACCGGCTCCAGCGCTTCATAGACGTGGGCGATTTCGGCCTGCAGTTCCAGGGTTTCCCGGGTGGCCTGCAAACGTCCACGCACACTGGCGAACAGCATGAACCCGAGCTGTTGCTCGGCGTCCTTGAGCGCCGTGTCCACATCGCCCACGGAAAGTTGCAACCACTCGGCGGCCGTGCCGAGGTGTCCGGTCTGCAAGATGGCCTGAATCACTTCGATATGACGTAAACGCATCGCCGGAGTCTATGTGCAGCGGCCCGGGGATTCAATAGAATGGCTGCGCTGATCATCAACGACCAAAGCCGGCTACCGGCGTTAACAACAAAAACAGGTCTGGTCTCATATGCCTCTACCCTCGATCCTCGGGGTAACGGCCAAGCAACTGCTGGTCTTGGTGACCGTGGGGTGCGTGGCTGCTTATCTCTTCAACACTCAAAACGAAACCCCGCCGGAAAACCTGGCACTTGAAGCCTTTATCCGTTCCCAGGAGCAGGTAGTGGAGCAGGTGGGCTCGGTGCTGGGCATGGAGTTGGTCAGGCAAGTGGTCGCGCATCCCGGCTACAACTCCGCTGGCTACCAGCGTTCGCTGTATGCCGTTGACGGCGAGAGGGGGCGGCTGATGGTGACGCTGAAGAAGGTACAGGGAGAGCAGGGCATTGAGGTCACGGAGATCCGTCGTCCGTGATCACCCCAGCCCAGTCAACGCCATCAATGGCCAGGACTGAGCAGGTGGATAGGGCGGGATCTTATGACGCGAGGATGGTTTGCGACTCGCGCACAAGAATAGTGCCCGATTGGATCAACTTGAATTCGTCGCCTTCCAGTTTCTCTACACGATCGCCAATGGCCAGCTTGTAGGTGGTGGTAGGTGCCGAGCCAGCCAGGTCGCCTTGCGCCGGGTTGGATTCCTGGAACTCATGCACCGAATACACGCGTCCTTCTGCGTCTCTGGCATGAAACTGTCCGACTAGTACTGCTGCCATCTGTTTAGAACCTCTGGAGATAAACACTCGATTTGCGGTTCTGTAGACCGTCATGGAGCGGGGTAGTTTACTTACGGAATAAAAATACTATTCGTTGATCTTTTCAGATGATTCCTACGCATCACGCTGCGAAGCAAACAGCCTGGGGATTATCAAAACCCGCTGGTGAACACGCCGCGAAGACTCTATAACTACAGGCTCCTTTAGTCAGACGTCGGGAAACCCCAATGAGCAAGGTCTACACCGTAGCCGTCCTGGTTGGCAGCTTGAGAAAAGACTCGATCAACCGTAAGGTCGCGCTGGCATTGGCCGAATTGGCCCCTGCCAACCTGAAGTTGAGCATTGTGGAAATTGGCGACTTGCCGCTCTACAACGAAGACATTGACGGTGCGACACCGCCGGCAGCCTACAGTACTTTCCGTCAACACGTGAGCTCATCCGACGCGGTGTTGTTCGTGACCCCGGAATACAACCGCTCTGTCCCGGCGCCGCTGAAAAATGCCATCGACGTCGGGTCCCGTCCCTACGGCAAGAGCGCCTGGAGCGGCAAGCCTGGCGCGATCATCAGTGTGTCGCCGGGTGCGATTGGTGGGTTTGGCGCCAACCATCATCTGCGCCAGTCCCTGGTGTTCCTTGATGTGTGGTGTATGCAGCAGCCAGAAGCTTACCTGGGGGGCGCGGGCAACGTGTTTGACGAGGCAGGCAAGCTATCTGAAAAGACCAAGCCGTTCCTGCAGGCGTTTATCGATGCCTACGGTAAATGGGTCGAAAAACAAAAGGCCTGACGCGGTCTTCCCCCGTAGGAGCCGGCTTGCCGGCGATGGCGCTGGCATGATCACCGCAAGGCATAAGGGCCAATCGCCGGCAAGCCGGCTCCTACAGATCCAAGCCAGGCGGTCTGCCAGCGGCAGCGCCAGTGCTGTACTGTCCAGGCGCGAAGCCTGATCGACCTCCGGCCCCAGGATGGTCTGTTCAGTGCGCCGGATGCAGACCCGCGCATGGTAGAGGTGATAACGCAGGTGGTGGTCCGTTATGGCGCTTCCTTGCGCGCGTAAGATCAACGCAACCAGTTGGTACGCGCCAGTTCGATCACTTCATCGCCACGGCCGCTCATCACCGCCTTGAGCATGTACAGGCTGAACCCCTTGGCCTGTTCCAGCTTGATGGTCGGCGGCATCACCAACTCCTGGGTCGCGGTGAACACGTCCACCAGCACCGGGCCGTCATGGGCGAGGGCGCGGCGCAGGGCCGGTTCCAGGTCTTCGGATTGCTCCACGCGAATGCCAAGAATGCCCATGGCATTGGACATGGCGGCGAAGTCCGGGTTTTTCAGCTCGGTGCCGGCATCCAGGTAGCCGGCGGCTTTCATTTCCATGGCGACAAAACCCAGTGACGAGTTATCGAACACGATGACCTTCACCGGCAGATTCAACTGCGCCAGCGAGATGAAATCCCCCATCAACATGGCAAAGCCGCCATCTCCGGACATCGAGATCACCTGGCGATCCGGGAAAGCCGCCTGCGCGCCAATTGCCTGGGGCATGGCGTTGGCCATCGAACCGTGGTTGAACGAACCGATCAGGCGGCGCTTGCCATTCATCTTCAAATAGCGCGCCGCCCACACGGTCGGCGAACCGACGTCAGCGGTGAAAATGGCATCGTCATCCGCCAACTCGCTGAGCAGGCGCGCGACGTACTGCGGGTGGATCGGCCGATTGGCCTTCGACGGTTGAGCCAGGTCGTCCAGCCCTTGGCGGGCCTTTTCGTAATGCTTCAAGGAGGTTTCGAGAAAGCTGCGATCAGTCTTGCGCGTCAAGCGCGGCAACAGGGCGCCGATGGTTTCACTGACATCGGCGGCAATGCCCAGGTCCAGCGTGGCGCGTCGGCCGAGGGCCTGGGGGTTGCGGTCAACCTGAACGATCGTGGCGTCGGTGGGGTAGAACTGGCGGTAGGGAAAGTCGGTGCCGAGCATGATCAACGTGTCGCAGTCGAGCATCGCGTGGTAACCAGAGCTGAAACCGATCAGGCCGGTCATGCCCACATCGAACGGATTGTCCCACTCCACATGTTCCTTGCCGCGCAGGGCGTGGACCACGGGGGCGCCCAGCGTGTCGGCCAGGGCCACCACCTGATCATGGGCGCCGGCGCAACCGCTGCCGCACAGCAGGGTGACTTTCTGACTGCTTTCAAGGATCTCGGTGAGGCGTTGCAGGTCCGGGTCGGCGGGCAGCGTGCGCGGTGCGTGCAGGGCTGGCCAGGGCTTGAGCTTGTCCTCGACTTCCAGCAGCGACACGTCGCCCGGAATCACCACCACCGCCACACCACGATTGAGGATCGCCGAGCGCATGGCGCGGTGCAGTACATGAGGCATCTGCTCGGGGTTGGTCACCAGCTCGATGAAGTGGCTGCACTCCTTGAACAGTTCCTGGGGATGGGTTTCCTGGAAGTAGTTGAGGCCGATCTCCGAAGACGGGATCTGTGCGGCAATCGCCAGCACCGGCACATGGTTGCGATGGCAGTCGAACAGGCCATTGATCAAGTGCAGGTTGCCTGGCCCGCAACTGCCGGCGCACACAGTCAACTCACCCGTGGCGGCCGCCTCGGCACCCGCAGCGAATGCCGCCACTTCTTCGTGACGCACATGCATCCACTCGATGCTGTCCATGGTGCGCAGGGCGTCGGTGAGGCCATTGAGGCTGTCGCCGGTCAGGCCCCAGATGCGCTTGATGCCCGCCTGTTCAAGGGTGGTCGCCAATTGCTGGGCCAGGTTGATTTTCGCCATGAAGAACTCCAATCGTCAGTGAGGTTAAAAACTGCTGATCAATAGGGGACAGTTCGATCACGGCGGATGTTCATCCTTTAATGTGAAGATTGAGTCATGGCTGCCCGGTACTGCCGGGTACGCCGCGCCAGAAACCATTGGTCGCGCACCAACGCCATGCACGGCGCAACATTGGCTTTGGGCAAATGGCCGCGGCTGAGGCGGCGCATCTGGTAGCGCACCACCGCGAGGATGGCGAGGGACGCCAGGGGTTTGCGCTTCCAGTCGATGGGCTTGAGTTGCGGGTTGGGGTCGCGGCCTTCGCGCCAGTGCTGGATCAACTGCGGTTCCAGGGTCAGGGCCGTGGCGATCCCGGCCATGGCGACGCCGCTGTCCAGCACCTGTTGCACGATGGGCAGGCGGCGAATGCCACCCGTGACCATCACCGGCATCTTGGCGATGGTCGCCAGTTGGCTGGCGAACTCCAGGAAGTACGCCTCACGTGCCAGGGTGCGACCGTCACGCGCTTCGCCCTGCATGGCCGGCGCTTCGTAACTGCCACCGGATAACTCCAGCAGGTCGATGGGCAACGGATTGAGCATTTCGACCACGGCGCGTGCATCGGCTTCTGCAAAGCCGCCCCGTTGGAAGTCGGCAGAGTTTAGTTTGACGGCGACACAAAACGACGGGCTGACGTTAGCGCGCACTGCACGAATCACTTCCAGCAACAGCCGCGCGCGGTTCTCCAGGGAACCGCCCCAGCGGTCGGTGCGCTGATTGCTCAGCGGAGAAAGGAACTGGCTGAGCAAGTAGCCATGGGCACCGTGAATCTGCACGCCGGTAAACCCGGCTTGCTCGGCCAGGCGTGCGCTGGTGGCGAAGCGCTGGATCACGTCTTGGATGTCGTCTTCGGTCATGGCCTTGGGCGTGGCAAACATCTTCGAGAAACCGCCCAGGTCGAGCGCCACGGCGGACGGTGCAATGGCTTGCTGGCGCAGGTTGGCCGGCGTCTGGCGACCTGGGTGGCTGAGTTGTACCCAGAAGTGCACGCCGTTGTCGCGCGCCACGTCGGCCCACTCACGAAAGCTCGCCAGGTGCTGCTCATCCTCAAGCGCCACGCCGCCGGGGCCGGTCATGGCGCGGCGGTCGACCATCACGTTGCCGGTGATCAACAAGCCGGGCTCGCCCTGCGCCCAGGCCTTGTACAACTGCTTCAGTTCGCGCGACGGCGCCTGATTGCCATCGGCCATATTTTCTTCCATCGCCGCCTTGGCGATGCGGTTGGAGAGGACTTGACCATTGGGCAATTGCAGGGCTTCAAAGGGTGACATGGGTTGACTCCTGAGCGGGGGAGGCCTCAGGCTAAGCTTAAAGTTAACTTTAATGTCAAGCAGGGGCGGTGATGAATATTGGTGAGCTGGCAAAGCAGAGTGGGTTGGCGGCTTCGCGGATCCGCTTTTATGAGGCCGAGGGGCTTATCAGCCAAGTGGGGCGCCAGGCCAATGGTTATCGGCGTTACGCGCCGGAGGCGCTGCAAACCCTGCAACTGATCCAGAGCGCGCAACAGGCGGGGTTTACCTTGCAGGAACTCAAGGCACTGATGCCGGCGCCGGGCGAGCACAAGCGCGAAGAGCTGATCGAGGCATTGGAGCGCAAGGTCGCGCAGATCGAAGAGATGCAAGCGCAACTGGCCCATAGCAAGGCGCAACTGCTGGGGGTGATCGAAGCGGTACGGGCGCAGCCGGAAGGTGTGCCGTGCAGCATGGGGCAAAAGCAGGTGCTGGCGTCGATCAAACTCAATGCGTAAAAAAACCCTGGCATGCCAGGGCTTTTTCATACGCCAATACTCAGCGACGACGGAACAGCGGCAGCGGTTCATCCGTGGCTGCCTGGTACGTCACCGAGAAGTCCTTGAGGCTTTCCAGCGCTTCGTAGGGGTCTTTGTCGGCGCGCAGGGCGAAGGCATCGAAGCCGCAGCGGCGCAGGTAGAACAGTTGGTCGCGCAGCACGTCGCCAATTGCGCGCAGTTCGCCTTTGTAACCGTAACGGTCACGCAGCAGGCGCGCGTTGGAGTAGTTGCGACCATCGGTGAAGGCCGGGAAGTTCAGCGCGATGACCTGGAAGTGTTCCACGTCGGCACCGATTTCCTCGGCTTCTTCATCGGCGTCCAGCCACACACCCAGGCCGCCGTCGCGGGCCTTGAGGGCGTGACCGTGTTCGCGCCACAGCACCAACGGCACGATCAGGTCGTCGCAGTTGGAGATGCCGTCGAAGCTCGCGTCCTTGGGCAGCAGGTGCCAGGTTTCGTCGAGGACTTCGTTGTTCTTAATGATTCGCTGCATAGACGCGCTCCTTGAACAGGTCAATGCCGATGCGCTGGTAGGTGTCGATGAAACGCTCATCTTCGGTGCGCTGTTCGATGTACACGTCGATCAGCTTGCCGATCACCTCAGGCATGGCTTCCTGGGCGAAGGATGGGCCGAGGATCTTGCCCAGGCTCGCATCGCGGCTGGCGCTGCCACCCAGGGACACTTGGTAGAATTCTTCGCCTTTCTTGTCCACGCCCAGGATGCCGATGTGGCCGACGTGGTGGTGACCACAGGCGTTCATGCAACCGGAAATGTTCAGGTCTAGCTCGCCGATGTCGAACAGGTAGTCCAGGTCGTCGAAACGGCGCTGGATCGATTCGGCAATCGGGATCGACTTGGCGTTGGCCAGGGAGCAGAAATCGCCGCCCGGACAGCAGATGATGTCGGTCAGCAGGCCGATGTTTGGCGTGGCGAATCCGCCTTCGCGCAACTCGCCCCACAGGGTGAAAAGTTGGCTCTGCTCAACGTCCGCGAGAATGATGTTCTGCTCGTGGGAAGTGCGCAGTTGACCGAAGCTGTAGCGCTCGGCCAGGTCGGCAACGGCGTCCAGCTGCTTGTCGGTGATATCGCCCGGTGCAACGCCGGTTGGCTTCAACGACAGGGTCACTGCGACATAACCCGGCTTCTTGTGCGCCAGGGTGTTGCGGCCACGCCAGCGGGCGAAACCTGGATGCTCTTGGTCAAGTGCTGCGAGCTCGGCGTCCTGATTGCTCAGGGCCTTGTACTCGGGGTCGACGAAGTGTTTGGCGACGCGGTGCACTTCGGCTTCGGTCAGGGTGGTCTGGCCGCCGCGCAGGTGTTCCATCTCGGCGTCGACTTTCTGGGCGAACACCTCAGGGGTCAGCGCTTTGACCAGGATCTTGATCCGGGCCTTGTATTTGTTGTCACGACGGCCATAGCGGTTGTAGACCCGCAGGATGGCGTCGAGGTAGCTCAACAGGTCCTGCCACGGCAGGAACTCATTGATAAAGGCGCCGACCACCGGCGTACGGCCGAGGCCGCCACCCACCAGTACGCGAAAACCCAGCTCGCCGGCTGCGTTGTGCACCGGCTCCAGGCCGATATCGTGCACTTCGATGGCCGCACGGTCCGAGGTCGAGCCATTGATGGCGATCTTGAACTTGCGCGGCAGGTAGGCGAATTCGGGGTGGAAGGTGGTCCACTGACGGACGATTTCGCACCAGGGGCGTGGGTCGATCAGCTCGTCGGCGGCAACACCGGCGAATTGGTCGGTGGTCACGTTGCGCAGGCAGTTACCGCTGGTCTGAATGGCGTGCATCTGCACGGTGGCCAGTTCAGCCAGGATGTCCGGCACATCTTCCAGCGCCGGCCAGTTGAACTGTACGTTCTGGCGAGTACTGATGTGGGCATAGCCTTTGTCGAAGTCGCGGGCAATCTTGGCCATCATGCGCGTCTGGCGCGACGTCAGTTGGCCATAGGGCACGGCCACCCGCAGCATCGGCGCAAAGCGCTGAACATAAAGGCCATTTTGCAGGCGCAGAGGGCGGAACTCTTCTTCGCTCAGTTCACCTGCTAGGTAGCGTCGGGTCTGATCACGGAACTGCTTGACGCGGTCCTCGATGATGCGCTGATCGTATTCGTCGTATACGTACATATAGGTCCTGTTCTCGGCAAATCTGCGCGCACGGCCGCGCACTCCCAACGGAGCCGGCGCACGATACCAGTTTGCGTTTATGCGCAAAAGTGATGTTTGAGTATATGCAAATAACCAAATTGACTAATGAGAACGGTTATCGCGATACCCACATTTGTCATGCGGGCAATCGTCGACTTTACTGTGATCGTGTCTGAACGTTATCACCTATAAAACCGACAAGAGGCGATGCGATGAGCAATTCGACAAAAGCCCGTAAGCCCGACAGTACCGTGGACGCCTGGGCCATTCTGTTCTTGATAATCCTGGTGGTTGGCACTGCCGTGTTCTGGGTCAGCCACCAGTAGTCATAGATACGGACCCCTGTAGGCGCTGGCTTGCCAGCGATAGCCTCACCTCGGTTGTCAGCCACACCGCAGTGAGGCCATCGCTGGCAAGCCAGTTCCTACAGTCAGGTTGGGTTTATACGCCAGCCAAGTGCAACACCAGTTGCACGATGCCAAACAGCGTCAGCGCGAACACCGCCGTAAACAAAACCCCCAGGATCACAAAGTGGCTGGGCTTGCCGTGGGTGAAATCCCGCGCGCGGTTCTTGCCGCTTTGCACGCCAAACGCGGCGGCCATGACGCTGTGGAGCATCTGCCAGAAGGTCGGCGGTTTGTTGTCGATTGGATCGTCCATACAGCCCTCGTCAGCAAGATCATCCCAAAGAGCATAGACAACCTGTCATCCAGCACCTCATCGATCACCGATGATGCTCGCTCCAACTTAGCCCCTATTATTGCGCCAGCTTGAAAAACAAATCGTTATCCAGCGGCGCTTTGATCACGGCTCTTTCCAGGTAAATCACTTCACGGTTATTCGCTCGCGCCCGTTCGATCAATTCTTTGAGTGTGTAGGGCCGATCCTCTACGGTCTTCAAATGGCCGAAGGTACTTTGCTGGACGGGGGTGTCGACGGAGGGGTAATGGAAATGGGCGTACCACAGAATGGTTTCCTCGTACGGTTTGCCTTGTGCAATTTTACGTTTGTCGCGCACGGTATATTCGTCGAGGAAGTCGCCCGCCTTCAGTGGGACGCGACGTTTAGACAAGTTGATATCGACATACTTGTTTTTCCACAGATAGGCAACTTTGAACGCTTGGGGACGCTGCTTCAGGTAACCTTTGCTGCGTGCCTCAACGGCCAACGTTTTTAAGGCATTCGACTCGGCACGGTATTCGTTTATCAGTTCAGTGGCCTTTGAGGCGGTGCTGTGTTCGCGTTGAATTTCATCGGCCAATGCGTCCATCTTGTTCGCGTGCTGGGTCAGCATGTCGTCCCAGTCCAACGGGGTTACGGCTTCGCGTTCCGAGGGGTTCTCGAGCTTTTTCTGTTGGGCGCGTATCGTGTGCTCAATCCCCGCTTTTTGAGCGATCAGGGTGCGCGCATTGCCCGTAATCTTTTTCAACGAACGCGTGACCTTTGGTTTGGGCGGTTCGACCGGCGCGACCGGCGCGGCCGGGACGACCTTAACCCATACCCCTTCACTGGCGTGTTCGTGATAGGTGGCAATGGGTTGGTCGGTGATAGGGTCTTTGATATCGACAAAATTGCCGGGTGCGTCAGGCTGACTGGGGCGTAACTCACCAATCAGGTGTTGATTGTCTCGGGTTTTGATCACTCTGCGGTTAGCGTTTTTGGGGCGTTTGGCTTTTTTGGGCTCTGGCAATGGGGCGATTTTTTCTTCAGCCCGGATCAAATCGGCTACCTGTTTTTCAGCGTCCGAGCGCATCTCGCTCAAGAGTTCCAAAAGCGGTGCTCGATACTCCTCGCGCAGCAACCGGGATTTCATTTCAGCTAACGAGTTAATTGCATTTTCCATTCGCTCTAACTCGTGGAGCACATTGCCGAGCACGGCAATTTGTTCGGACGGTGAATAGCCGCTGACCGAACTGACTTCCTTATGATACGAGAGGATTTTGGTGGCGGCATCGCGGTCCATAAGTCCGTTTCCGAAGTGTCGCTCCGCAGGAATGTCCGTTTCAATCGTACGATCGATGATCAACTCATTCAGCGTTATAAGTTGGAACCATCTTACGTTCGCTCGGGAGATGTCATCCGGCCCTGGCAAATAAGTTTCCAATCTTTCACGCAGCGGCCCTGAGTTCTCCAGCGTGACTTCGATTTGTTCTGCGGTCTTTAACTGATCATCGAAAATATCCCATCGTAGCTTCGCGTTGTTGATTAACTCATCGTAGCCAACTGTATTTTTTTCGGGCAGTTCTACATCGGTACGGAGCAAGAGTTCAAGGTAATTTTCACCAAGCTTGCTGCTAAAAGTGTTACTGATGTAGGTACTATTGAATGTAAACGATGACACGTGATACTGGAAGTTTTGCTCTGTTAACTTGTTTAGCATGTCTTGAAGGGCCGCTGCCGTCCTGTCCAAGCTCATTAGTTTGGTGACCTTTTCTGACACCTGTATACATTCCTCTGCAAAAGCCCGCGCCTTTGTCTGATATTCATGGGCTGCGTCTCGCCAGCGGGCCTGGGCAAGTTTCATGTTCTGTTGCCTTTGTATATGGCGTTCAGAAATTTTGAAGTACAGCTCGGGGGATAGTTGGGGGGGCCTGAGCCTTTCCCAATCCTCTCGCACTAAGCGCATGCTGGTTTCCATTTGATCCTCGGCAGTGAGCGCTGCATCATAAAGCCGTTTGGTAATGGCAGACTGTTGTACCGCCTCTTGGGTAAAGAGTTTCACTTCCGAATGCAGTTGAGCCAGATTTTCTTGGCGTTTTGCCTTCCATTCCGTTATTCGCCCTCTAGGCATGCCACCCTCCAACCGTGCCTGACGGTCCAGCCGCCAATTTCCCAGGTCATTGCGGGTCAGTTTGAAGCCCGGATGGTGTGCACGCTGCGGGTCAACCAGGTAAACATCGCCGAAACCCGGCACCACGCTGACTTGGAACAGCAGGCCGCCGACACTGGCGTGCCAGGCATCGCCGATACGGTAAAGCCCCTTGAGGCGGCCACTCGCTTCTGGCGGCGGCAAGGACGATGGCCACGGCACATGCACGGCGAGCAAAGCTTTCAGCAAGTTGGCGCCCGCCTTGGGGCTGGCAATCGAGCGGATGAAGTCCAATGCGGTATGGCCTCCCGCTGGAGGTTCTCCCGGCAACGCCACGGTGGCCTGTCGAACCTGAGCGACTCCCGGTTGAGCGGGCATGCCTGCAATACGGCGCAACGGCTTAAGGTGCAGAAGGTGATCGTGTTCCTCCAGCTTCGGCAAAGGTTTTGCGGCTCTTTCAGAAGGGGTGGCGCCATGCATCAGCACCATTGCGGTATTAAGCAACAGATCGATCAGTGCCAACTCGCGGCGGGTGGGGTCATCGCTGTCAAGGCCCTCCAAGTCCTCTTGCAGGCTGCTGACCAGTACCAGGAGCCAACCCGCCAACATTAAGGCCCCCCGCGCCAGCGGTAACAGCAGGGTGTTAAACAACAGCCAGGCCCCCTCCATCATGACGGCCCAGCGGCTTTCGCTGTTGGATACAGATGCTCTATCCGCCACGTCAACCAGGGCGCGGGCGGTACTGCCGAACAAATGGTTGAGCAACTTACCGTTGACTTGCGACTGTAACCATTCTTGCGCCCCTTCATCGATGGACAGCGTCGCGGGGGCAGGCTTTTCGCGGGTAACGAACTCATCTCCGGGCAGGAATCTGATGATGTGCGGCTCCTTGATCCCGCCGTGGTCGTAGACCGCACGCGCTTTGTCGCTCAGCCAGGTCAGTACGCTGGTTTGCAAGGCGCCTGGGCTGGCGAGTGCGTCCAGCAGGGCCTGACGCGTCGAGTATTGATGAAGGGCTTCGTCGTATAACGGGCGATACAGCAGGTGCGGGCCTTGATGACTGTCGCGGGGCTCGATCACGAAGAAATTGTTAACGATATCGGGTGGGGCACCGGCTTTTCGGCACAGGCCCAGGGGGCGCAGGACGATCTCCTGACCGTCGACGACTCTGTCGGCGGGTGTATAGCCCATCAATGCTTTTACATACCGATAGCCGGTGATGGTCACACCGTATTGCTGCCTGATCGCATACTCCAATGCCTGTATCGGCAGCTTGACCTTGAGCTCGTGGGTAAACAACCGCTCCCGGCGGCGTGCTTCGGCGGTGTCTGACAGCAACATCTCCTTGATCTTCTGTGGATAGTGGGTGCCGATGTCGACGCGCTGGATCAAGCCGGCGCTACCCAGCAGGTAGGTTTCGTTGAGCCAGTCCGGCAGAGCCTTGGTGCCTTTCGCAGCGAGCTTAAGCGTGCCTTTGGGCTTACCGGCGAGATTCTTCACGGCCAGTTCCGTCAGTGACATCTGTACATGCTCGATAAAGCCAAAACCGCCTGGGTAGCCTGCGGCCACTGCAAAGTCCAATATCACATCGTCGGGATCAAAATCAGCATGATCGGCCTGCATTTGTTTGCGCAGTGCGTCGCGGCTGAAGCCGTGGATAGTCTCAATACCCTCGTTGAACGAACGGCCCTGCTTCTGTTTCACCACTTGCGCCATATCCTGCGAGTGGCGCAGGTAGGCAAAGCGGTCATCGGCAGTCGCTTGCGCGAGGTGTTCGGGAAGCTGATCGTTGATCGTTTGCAGCTGCGTGGCAGGAGGCACAGGCACAGTGGTGAAATGCAAGGCTGGATCCGTGAGCGTATCCAGAGTGAGGGTCAGTGCCTCTTCACTTTGACCCTGGAATGACAGCGCCGCCAGGTCTTCCAGTTGCTGGTTGAGGATAAGCCCGGCCTGGCGTTCAAACACATTGCGTTCAGGCTCGTTGCGCCGCCAGGTCACGCTGTCGCACTGGAACTGGCGCTGCATTCGACTGCCCCAGCTTTCACCAAAGGCGTCAATCGAATCAAACGGCTCGATGACGCCGGCCACGCTGTACAGCAGCACCTGCTTGTCGCGAACCAGCAACAGGTCGGGCGTGAGCAGGTGTTCTTCTTTCCCGTCTTTGGACAGCGTGGTTTCAATGAAATAGACATAGGTGGTGGGCGTGGAACGCGGCAGACGCTCCAGAAGTTCTGGCCAGGTGGCAGTGACGGTCAGCATGTCCCGTTGTAGGTCGGTCAGGCCTGAGTGGCCTGCTGCTGTGGCAGTCATCTGGCCGTTGAGAAACTCGCCCAGCCATTGCCAGCGGCTTTGTCCATGGCTGTCGATTGCGCTCCAATAGTCGGCCAGGGCTTGCTGGAAATAGAGGTAAAGCGATTCGGGCAACTCGTCGATGATTTGCGCAATGACCTGCATATCAATTGGAGGGGGGGCAGAAGGCTCAAGGGTCGTGGGTATTTGCTGCGTAAGGTAAAAGGGCAGCTCCCGGCGCGAGCGCAAATCCAGCAGTTGCGGGTTCACGACATGCGCGATAGCGATGTTTGTCAGCAGTGGGTAGGTATAACTGCCGGAGGGCGTAGGGCTCGCCAACCTGGTCGTGAGAAGGTCCAGTTCCAGCGTCCGGTAACGCTCCAGGATACGGTCGCGCAGGGTATTGAATACTACCGAGAACAAAGAGGGGCGGGAGGAGAAGCGCTTATGGATTGCCTGGGCGGGTATCTGGCTGAAAGCAGCGGGTGATGGGGGGAGGGTGGGTGCGGGCATGGCTAAATCCTTTTTTCTGTAGATCCCGGTATTGCTTGGCTGCCGGGTCAGCAGACCGATAATCGGTCTGCGACAGGAAATCGGATTTTTTTGCAGTGGCTGCGGTAAGGAGCTACCGCAACGGGCCCTGGGTGCTTAGCCCGCTACAACAGTGCACCGCTTTGAAGCGCATCGGGCGTGGTTTTCTGAAGCTTCTTCATAACGCCTCAGGAATCCATCATGCCCACCGCTGTATTTCATGCTCCTTTCATCAAGGCCAATCTGCCTGGATGGGTCAAACATCTGGCCGCATCCGATATCCAGGCCTTGCATCGCGCCCGCGACCCGGTGCAGCAATTCAAGCAGACCTTTCCCGAAAAATTCGCCGCCGCCAGCCCGCAACTGCAAAAAGCCTTGACCGACAGCGGTGTTCAGCGCCAGGCGTCAAGCCAGGCACTGGCCAAGGCGCTAAAAGATTTCAAAGGCATTGCCGAGTTTGCTGAGCCGCTGCTGCTCGAAGCCATGCGCAAACAGTTTGCCCTGGCACCCGACGTCAACAAGACCATGCTCTACCATATGCGCAAACACAAACGTGCGGACAAGCAAACGTTGTTGCAAGCGGCGCTGCGTAATTTTGAAGCCGATGAGTCGTTTGACGAATCTATGGGAGGGGAAACCAGCGCGCTGGCGCCAGTTGGAGCATTGGATGAGGTCTTTTCCACTAATGATGACTGGACGTGGTTGGGCGTACGCTATCACCTGCGCGACAAGCTGGCGATCAAGCCAGCAGAGTTCGCCAGCCTGTGCCGCGAACTGGATTTGGGCAAGCAGTACCAGGCACACCTGAGTACCGTGTTTGAAACACCCGCTACGGCGCCACAGGTACGCCAGCTCACGATTGCGTCCAACAAAGATACGTTGCGCTTGCAAACCCATATCGCCCGAATGCGCAGTGAAATAAGCGAAACTGCCTACACAACGTTGCAAGCGATACTGGATGGTTCGCCCGCACCCACTTTTCATGGCAGGTCAGTTGTTTACAGTCAATTGAATATGCTGGGTTCGGACGTGAGCGACGTGTTGATTATCGGTACCGCCGCACGCAAGGGGAATGTACTCACTGATTTCATTATTCCCGTACCCTCAGTGTTCGAGTCGTTTCTCGACTACAGGCGCATCATCGTGTGGATCCCGGGCGACCCTCTGGAGCCGGTCAAGGAGTACCGCTCGCCCAAAGAGTTTATTGTGCGGTTGGCGGTCAGACTGCGCGCACCAGACTATCAACGTTTTTTTACCGGTTTCTTGCCCCAGGATGAAGCCCAGGCATTTTTGCACCGACTCAAAAGCCAGCTGAAAGTCTTGCGGTGGAACCCGAATCCCGTATACCCGGGGCCGAACTACAACCCCAAGTCCTTCGCCAACGGGATTTACGAGCGTGTCTGGAACGACAATGTCAATCTGCACGCCAAAGAGTCGTTCATAGACGCCGAAGTGTTTGGTCATCTCTACGAAAAGCACCTTGCACGCGTCAAGTCCAACGCGAAACTGTTGGCGGTGCCCACCGCCCAGGTTGATCACACTGCATGGATCGATCGCCTCATGCACTGGGCCGAGTGGGGGTTGAACGTACTTAACGTCGCCGCGTTCTTTGTACCTGGGTTGGGCGAGGTGATGATGGCTGTCACCGTCGTGCAACTCGGTTATGAGGTTTATCAAGGGGTCGAAGCCTGGAGCGTCGGTGACAGCGAAGAAGCTTGGGCGCACCTCACCTCGGTCATACAGAACGTCGCGTACATGGCGGCACTGGGGGCCGTGGCGGGCAAGGCACCCCCTATCTTGCCGTCGAAGTTCGTCAATGGGATGGCCCGGGTGAAATCGCCGTTCGGCAAGCTGCGTTTGTGGCATCCGGACCTTGCGGCGTATAAGAGTAATGTTTCGCTAAAGGGCCTGACGCCCAATGCGCTGGGGCAGTATGAGATAGCCCGCAAGACTTATATTGCGCTGGATGGCAATACGTACGAAACGATCTTCGACCCGGCGGCCAACCATTGGCGCATCAAGCACCCTTACGCGATAGATACCTATGAGCCGATTTTGCGGCACAACGGGCACGGTGCCTGGCGTCACAGTCTGGAGCGACCACTGGAATGGCCGCGTCTGGCTCTGCTGCGGCGAACCGGGCCGCACATGGATCTCTTCACCGACGCACAAGTGGATCGGATCGCCGAGGTCAGCGGGTTCAGCGACGATGCCCTGCGTGCGATGCATGTTGACAATCATGCTCCCCCCCCGGCGTTCATGGAAACGGCGCGGTTGTTCGAGATCGATCGACAAGTGGACGAGTTGATCGGAAATATCCGCGATGGGGGCAGCCTTGGGGAGCCTGGCCAGTTCATTGTTCCGCTGGCTGTGGAAATGCCCCGGTGGCCGGTCGAGGTGGGGGTCGACGTTATAAGCAGCCCGGAATCCTGGGCGACTTCAATGCACTACGGCGCGGACAACGCACCCCGGTCGATCATCATCACCCGGTCAGAGGTCGCTGCCGGGAAGTTGCCGGAAAAAATTCTCGCAGGCCTCGACGAAACACAGATCACCCATTTACTGGGCCAAGAGAGTGCACAGCCGGGCGCGGACCGTTTGCAGCAACTCAAGGGTCGCCTAGCTGATCATGCACAAAGCCGACGAAAATCATTGTTCGACAGCCTGCTGAGCAAGCAAGCCGCACCCGATGCCGATACGAAGGCGCTCCAGCGCAGTTTCCCGTCGCTGTCGCCAGAGGCCGCGCAGCATGTGCTGGGCGGTGCCAGCGTCGACGAGTTGAGCCAATTGCGCAGTACCGGGAGCATTCCCGTGCGGCTGGCCAAGGCGATCCGGGTGCAGGTGCATCAGAGCAGCTTGAGTAGGGCGCTTGCCGGCTTGTACGTGGAGAACCTGGCGTCCGCGGCCAGTGATCGGTTGGCGTTGCACTGCCTGGAGCAAATGCCCGGTTGGTCGGCGGATGTTCGGGTAGAAGTACGCTCCCTTGGTATCAGCGGACCGCTGGTGGACAGCATTGGCAGTGAACAAGCATTGAAGCGGTTTTACCTGATCAAGGCAGGGGATGCTTTTGTGATCATGGACGCCGAGGGCAAGGCGCTGAACAGCGCTGCGAGGTATGGCCGAAATCTGTTCGAGTCGCTGCTGGAAGTGCTCCCTGAGGCATGGCGGGTCTCACTGGGGGAGTGGCCGAGCGCCGACTTGCGCCAACAGGTGGCTGACTATGCGTGCAGCCATCGTGATGCCATGTCGCGAATCCTCAGGCGCGAACCGCTCAAGGCTGGCGCGGGGCGTCTGGTGCGTACGCCGGGCCGGTTTGCCTACTTGGCCAGCGGTGAAGTTGCAGGCTTCGTCGATGAGCCATTAGTCGCCAGGGTGCGGGATGTTTATCCGAACATCGATGATGTTCAGGCGTTGCAGTTCATCAGGTCGCGCCGGCTAGACGGTGAAAGCGATCAGCAGATTTTCCACGCGTTGGAGAACCGTCGCAGGGAGTTTGAAGGGTTAAACACGGTACTGGATAGCTGGGTCGCAGGTGCTGCATCGCAGTCTCGGGGAGGCTTGTTCGGGTATGGCCGACGTGAATTCGCCGATCGGATTATTGCCTGCTGGCGAGGTGGGCTCTATCGCGGGCTGAAGCCTGTGTACACGCTTGACCTGGTTGGCGCCGACACATTACCGGCGTGGGCTGCCGACTTTTCCCACGTACGTGGCTTGCGGGTATACGGTACCCAGCTTGCCGATGACACGCTTTTGCCGCGCTTTAGCGCGTTAGAGAGCCTTAATATTACCGCCGGTACGCAAAGCATGGCAGTTCTGGCTGATCAGTTGCCCGCGCTCAACCGCATTACCAAGCTCAGCCTATCTACGCAGGTGGGACACTTTGACTATTCACCGCCATTGATCCAGGCGCTCGAGGGCATGACTCAACTGGAAGGGTTGCATTTGAGCGGGAGTCTCCCAGCGTTGGACTACAGCGCGCTGACAGCCTTGCGTCAGGTATCGCTCGATGGAAACCTAAGCGAGTGGCCGACCAGCCTCCTGGCGCTCGACAAGCTTGAGTCGGTGAACCTGTGGGGCGCGAATATTTCATCGCTGCCCGATGCACTGTTCAGTGGGCATGAACGGTTATGGCGTGGCTTGTCGTTGAACTGGAGAGCCCTGGATCCACAGGCGTTCATGAAGGCCTTTGAGTATTTGCATCAACATCCGGCTCATCTGGTGGATGAGGAGCAGATGGTGGGGGAGTACTGTAGGGGCCGCCTTGAGAAGCTGATTCCCCGCGCACGTGAATTCCCGACCGACGCCCTCTCAGCCTTCCAGAATGAGGGGCTGTCCGGCCGCGAGTTGCTGGCGAAGATCGAGGCGATGGAGCAGGAATACCACGACTGGAATGCGCCTCTGGTGCAGTGGGAAGGCGTAACCGGGCCATCGATCGATGGCGAGCGTATGCCCGCCTATCATCGCGCGGAGCTTGCAGACAGGCTGCGGGTCTGTTGGCGTAATGCGCAGAGGGCCAAGTATATGCCCCGCGAGCCTGTCACGGAGCGGCACGCAGGCATCTCATTTACCGTAACAGAAGAGACACTGGACTTGTCGACGCATGGTGCGCCAGGTGACTTGCCAGCGTTGAACGAAGTCGTATTTACGCAAATACGTCGCCTGAAACTGGCAAGCGCCAAACTGACAGCCACACAGCTAAATGGGTTCCTGAGTCAGTTTCCTCACTTGCGTGAACTCGACCTGAGTGGCAACCGTTTGACCGAGCTGCCCCAGGCGCTTGGGGAGCTGGCGCAACTTTCCGATCTTGATTTGTCTGGCAATGAACTGACGATCACCGCATCGACACAGGCGCGGTTGAACCGATTGAGTGCTTTGCAGCGGCTGAGCCTGGCTGGCAATCGCGTTCGCAACCTGCAGGTCACTTCGCTCACCGAGCTGACTTCGCTGGACCTGGCGCGGACCCAAATTAAAGTATGGCCGGAGGGTGTGCTGAGCCTGCCAAGACTCGGTTTCCTGGACCTGAGTTACAGTGCTGTCACCAGCATTCCCGATGCTGTGTGGGTGGGGCACGAAGCACTGCTGGCAGGTACTAAATTGCGCGGTTGCCGTTTAAGCCGTTCGGCATTGGCAAGCGCGCAGGAATTTGCCGTACGTAACGGCCCTGGAACCCCACTGGGAACCATGTTCGTCGATCCGTTCGGCATCGAACGGCGCGTGCTGGCTGCCGGCAGGACCGGGGGCGATCCGCAGTTCTTCCCGGTGGAGGTCGCAGAGCACCCGGACCTGTTGCTGCCAATGCCTGGCGCAGAGCCAGAACTGCCGTTGACATCCGCCGAGCGCCTGCAACGGCTGGACCCACAACTTGACACAACCCAGGCCGTTCAGCGAATAGACACGTGGCTTGCGCAAGAGGTGAGCGCAGTGGACATCGACGCCGCGCTACGCCAGTGGCAGGCGCAGCACGCAACAATGACCCGGGACCTCAATGCTTGGATTGATCGCCCGGCGATCCGTAACCGTGACGGATGGGCGAACGCCACCGACCGCCGACGCGCCGCTGATCGCCTGCTGTTTTGTTGGCGGGAGACACTGCGTAATGTGCCTGCCGCACAGCCTGTGGCTGAGTCTAGTGTTGACTTGAGCGAGCTGAACCTGGGGGACTTGCCGACGCTGGAGGTCACCTTCAGCCATGTGGGCGCACTGGACCTGAGTCGTACCCGGCTTACGAGTGCTCCGGACGCATTTCTGCGCGCGTTTCCCCGATTGAACCGCCTGATGCTCAATGGCAACCGACTGGGTGCATTGCCCGAGCCCGTCACGCATCTGACCGACCTTACCCATCTGGGCATCAACAATAACGCGCTGCATGCGCACGAGCCATTGCAGCGCGAACTGCGCACCTTGACGCGTTTGCAAGTATTGGACTTGGGAGAAAACCGATTGGACACGTTTGACGTGACGGGGCTTGACCGCTTGCAAAGCCTCGATTTGCGCGCAAATCAGTTGACCACCTGGCCGATAGGTGTCCTGGAGGCACCCGCGCTGACTCACTTGAACCTGGGCGCAAATTCGTTCGTAAATATTCCGCCCTCTGCATTTGAAGCGCAACATGCGGCCTTAATGGCGGGTACTGACTTGTCCGATAATTCGTTGGTCGCTGAAGATTTAATCAGCCTGCGTGATTACCAGGGCCGAACGGGAATTGAGTTGGGTTGGAGCACCGCAGAAATTGAGCGCAGTTTGGAGAGTTTCCACGCGAGTTCGTCCGATGAAGAGGACGTTGGCATTCACCCTGGGCAGGAAACCCCGCAACAACGTAAAGCCCGTTGGTTTGACGGCGTAGCGACAGATTCCGAGAAGCACGAGATGTGGGACACGGTGATGTCCACGGACAGCACGGGGGATTTCGGCGAAATCCTGGCGCAACTGCGTCATACACGCGACTTCACCCAGGATCGCGCCGGTCTTGATAGGCGCGTCTGGGACGTAGTGGGAGGGGCGTACGCCGATCTGGAACTACGTGAACGGTTGATGGGCATCGCCCAGGCTTCCAGGCACCGCCAAACCTGCGGGGACGGCCGTATGTTGCTATTCAATGCATTGGAGGTCGAGGTGTATGAGTTCAATGCCCTGCGCGATGTGGACCCCACTAACAAGGGCCGCGCCCTGCTGAAACTGTCCAGGGGGTTATTCCGTCTGGCTCAGTTGGAAGCGATCGCCCTCGAACGCATTCGGCTCAACCCCGGCATCGACCCTGCGGAAATTCGCCTGGCCTACCGCGTCGGCTTAGCCCAGCGGCTGGAACTGCCGAGGCAGCCCCGAGGCATGCTTTTTGAACAAATGTCAAGGGTGCAAGCGGCGGACCTGGACGTGGCCTATCGAAAGATTCTTGAACTGGAGCAGACACCTGCATTCTGCGAGCAACTGACTGCGCGCCCGTACTGGAAAGAGTACTTGCAGGAGAAATATCCCGACGACTTCGCGACGCTGCAACAAACCCGTCAAGACAAAGCCTCGGCATTGGAAGATCAATACCCCGAGTTTAGCCCGGAGTACTTCCAGGAAATTGACGCCCTGGATAAGGCCAACGAGACCGAGCAGCAGGCATTGATGAATGAACTGTCAGCGCGGGAAATCGCCGCGCTGGGTAGTTAGTCGATCAGTTGTCATACCCCAGGTTCGGCGCCAGCCAGCGTTCGGTCACGCTGAGGTCCTGGCCTTTGCGTGCGGTGTAGCTCGCCACTTGGTCCTTGTCGACCTTGCCCACGGCAAAATACTGCGCCTGCGGGTGGGCGAAGTACCAGCCGCTGACCGCCGCTGCCGGGAACATCGCGTAGTGTTCGGTGAGGAACACGCCACTGCGACCGGCGTGCATTTCGCGGGCCTCGGGGTCGAGCAGTTGGAACAGCTGGGCTTTCTCGGTGTGATCCGGGCACGCCGGGTAGCCTGGGGCAGGGCGGATGCCGCTGTACTGCTCCTTGATCAGCGCCTCGTTGTCCAGTTGCTCGTCCTTGGCGTAGCCCCAGTGTTCTTTACGCACCTGTTGGTGCAGCCACTCGGCGCAGGCCTCGGCCAGGCGGTCCGCCAGGGCCTTGACCATGATCGAGTTGTAGTCGTCGCCAGCGTCCTGATAGGCCTTGGCGACTTCTTCGGCGCCGATGCCGGCGGTGGTGATAAAGCCACCGATGTAGTCGGTTACGCCGCTGTCCTTGGGCGCGACGAAGTCGGCCAGGGAGAAGTTCGGTTTGCCGTCGGTCTTGATGATCTGCTGGCGCAGGTGGTGCAGCCGCGCAATCGGCTGGCCATCGTCGCCGTAGACTTCCAGGTCATCGTCCTGCACCTGGTTGGTCGGCCAGAAGCCGAACACGGCACGGGCGCTGATGAGTTTTTCGTCGATCAGCTTCTTGAGCATGTCCTGGGCATCGGCGTACAGCGCAGTGGCGGCTTCACCGACCACTTCGTCTTCGAGGATGCGCGGGAACTTGCCGGCCAAGTCCCAGGAGATAAAGAACGGCGTCCAGTCGATATATTCGGCCAGCACCTTGAGGTCGATATTGTCCAGCACCTTGGCGCCGGTAAAGGTCGGCACCACCGGGGTGTAAGTGGCCCAGTCGAACTGCGGCTTCTTGGCGATGGCCGCCGGGTAGCTGAGGCGCTCAGTGCGTGCGCTGCGGTTGGACGTGCGCTCACGCACGTCGATGTATTCCAGGCGGGTCTTCTCGACGAAGCCGGCCTTGAGTTCCTTGGACAGCAACTGCGTGGCCACGCCCACGGCGCGTGAGGCGTCGGTGACGTAGATCACCGCATCGTTGCTGTACTTGGGCTCGATCTTCACCGCCGTGTGCGCCTTGGACGTGGTGGCGCCACCGATCATCAGCGGCAGGTAGAAATCCTGGCGCTGCATCTCGCGGGCCACATGCACCATCTCGTCCAGGGACGGCGTGATCAGGCCGGACAACCCGATGATGTCGCACTTCTGCTCCTTGGCCACCTGCAGGATCTTCTCCGCCGGCACCATTACGCCCAGGTCGACGATGTCATAGCCGTTGCAACCCAGCACCACGCCGACGATGTTCTTGCCGATGTCGTGCACGTCGCCCTTCACCGTGGCCATCAGGATCTTGCCCTTGGCTTCCGGCTTGTCGCCTTTTTCCAGCTCGATGAACGGGATCAAGTGGGCCACGGCCTGTTTCATCACTCGGGCGGATTTCACCACCTGGGGCAGGAACATTTTGCCGGCGCCGAACAAGTCGCCGACGATGTTCATGCCGGACATCAGCGGGCCTTCGATCACTTCGATCGGGCGCGCGAACGACAGGCGCGATTCCTCGGTGTCTTCAACGATGTGGGTGGTGATGCCTTTGACCAGTGCGTGTTCCAGGCGCTTGTTGACGTCCCAGCCACGCCATTCCTCGGTCTCGGCTTCCTTGACGCTGCCGTCACCCTTGTACTTGTCGGCAATGGCGAGGAGGGCATCGGTGCCTTCCGGGGTGCGGTTGAGCACCACGTCTTCCACGGCGTCGCGCAGCTCGGTCGGGATCTGGTCGTAGATCTCCAACTGGCCAGCGTTGACGATACCCATGGTCAAGCCGTTGCGGATCGCATACAGCAGGAACACCGAGTGGATCGCCTCGCGCACCGGGTTGTTGCCCCGGAATGAGAACGACACGTTGGACACGCCGCCGGAGGTCAGCGCATACGGCAGTTCGTCACGGATATAGGCGCAGGCATTGATGAAGTCGACGGCGTAGTTGTTGTGCTCCTCGATACCAGTGGCGACCGCGAAGATGTTCGGGTCGAAGATGATGTCTTCCGGTGGGAAGCCCACTTCGTTTACCAGGATGTCGTAGGAGCGTTTGCAGATTTCTTTCTTGCGCGCCTCGGTGTCGGCCTGGCCGGCTTCGTCGAACGCCATTACCACCACCGCAGCGCCGTAGCGCTTGCACAGCTTGGCGTGGTGGATGAACTGCTCCACACCTTCCTTCATGCTGATGGAGTTGACGATGCCCTTGCCCTGGATGCACTTCAGGCCGGCCTCGATCACTTCCCACTTGGAGGAGTCGATCATGATCGGTACGCGGGAGATATCAGGCTCGCCGGCAATCAGATTGAGGAAGGTCACCATGGCCTTCTTCGAATCGAGCATGCCCTCGTCCATGTTGATGTCGATTACCTGGGCGCCGGCTTCCACTTGCTGCAGGGCGACTTCGAGGGCTTCGGTGTAGTTGTCTTCACGGATCAGGCGGGCAAACCGCGCGGAACCGGTGATGTTAGTGCGCTCGCCGACGTTGACGAACAACGAGCTGCGGTCGATGGTGAACGGCTCCAGGCCCGACAGTCGGCACGCCTTGGGAATGTCCGGGATCGCACGCGGTGCATAACCGGCCACGGCCTTGGCAATGGCTTCGATGTGGCCCGGCGTGGTGCCACAGCAGCCGCCGACGATGTTGAGGAAGCCGCTCTGGGCGAATTCTTCGATGACCTTGGCGGTTTCCGAGGGCAGTTCGTCGTACTCGCCGAATTCGTTCGGCAGGCCGGCGTTGGGGTGCGCGGAAACGTGGGTGTTGGCCTTATTCGACAACTCTTCCAGGTACGGACGCAGCTCGCTGGCGCCCAGCGCGCAGTTGAGGCCCACCGAAATCGGCTTGGCGTGGGCCACGGAGTTCCAGAACGCTTCGGTGGTCTGGCCCGACAACGTGCGGCCGGAGGCGTCGGTGATGGTGCCGGAGATCATGATCGGCAGTTCGACATTCAGCGCTTCGAACACCCCTTGCACGGCAAAGATCGCGGCCTTGGCGTTGAGGGTGTCGAAGATGGTCTCGATCAGGATCAGGTCGGCGCCGCCCTCGATCAAACCTTTGGTGGCTTCGGTGTAGTTTTCCACCAGCTCATCGAAGGTCACATTACGGTAGCCGGGGTTGTTCACGTCTGGCGACAGCGAGCAGGTACGGCTGGTCGGGCCGAGCACGCCGGCGACGAAACGCGGCTTGGCCGGGTTTTCGGCGGTCTTGGCGTCGGCGATCTTGCGCGCCAGGCGTGCGCCTTCTACGTTTAACTCGTAGGCCAGTTCTTCCATGCCGTAATCGGCCATGGAAATGCGCGTGGCGTTGAAGGTGTTGGTTTCGAGGATGTCGGCGCCGGCATCCAGGTAGGCTTTTTCGATGCCGCCGATCACGTCCGGACGAGTGATCACCAGCAGGTCGTTGTTACCCTTGACGTCGCTTGGCCAGTCGGCGAAGCGTTTGCCACGGTAGTCCTGCTCTTCCAGTTTATAGCTCTGGATCATCGTGCCCATACCGCCGTCGAGGATCAGGATACGTTCCTTGAGGGCTTGATGAAGGGCTTGCAGACGAACGCTACGATCGGACATGGGACTACTCTGGTCAGGCATTACGGAGGGCGTGGATCATAGCAAACCTGTGCCGATTTAGAGCATGCGCAGGTTTTGCATGAATATCGTTCATGTTGTTGTGGGGGATGGCCCGGTAGAATCACCGGCAATTTTTCAGCGCACGCATTGAATCGGGACCGGATACATGTCACTTCGCCTCATCACCAGCGCCGTCCTGGCACTGGTCGCCTGCCTCGCACAGGCTGACGGACCCGCCCCGGCGATTTCGTATACCCGCGACATTCAACCGATCTTCACCGAAAAATGCGTGGCCTGCCACGCCTGCTACGATTCCGCCTGCCAGCTTAACCTGGGCAGTGCCGAGGGCGCGGCGCGCGGCGCCAGCAAAATGCCGGTGTACGACGGCGAACGCAGCCAGGCCACGCCGACCACCCGCTTGTTTTATGACGCCTTTGGCAAGCAAGCCTGGCAGCAGAAAGGCTTCTATTCGGTACTGGACGCTCAAGGCAGCCAGGCCGCCCTGATGGCGCGCATGCTGGAACTGGGCCATAACGCACCGCTGCAACCCAATGCCAAGTTGCCGGACGACATCGTGCTGGGCCTTAACCGCGAAAACATGTGCGCCATGCCCGGCGAGTTCAATGCCTACGCCGGTGCCCATCCCAAGGAGGGCATGCCGCTGGCGGTCACCGGGCTGACCGACCAGCAGTACCAGACCTTGCAGCGCTGGCTCGCGTCGGGTGCGCCAATCGATGCACAAGGCCTGGCCCCCAGCGCCCGGGAAGCCCTGCAAGTGCAGCAATGGGAAAACCTGTTCAACCAGCCCGGCGCCCGCGAAAGCCTGGTGACGCGCTGGTTGTTCGAGCATTTGTTCCTTGCCCACATTTACTTCGAGAATGGCGAGCCGGGGCATTTCTTCCAGTGGGTGCGTTCGCGCACACCGAGCGGACAACCCATCGACCTGATCGCCACGCGCCGTCCCAATGATGATCCGGGCACCCAGGTGTACTACCGCCTATGGCCGGTGCAGGGCGTGATCGTGCATAAGACCCACATCACGTACCCGTTCAGTGCTGAAAAGATGGCGCGTATCAAAGCGCTGTTCTACGCCGGTAACTGGCAGGTCAACGCCTTGCCGGGCTACGGCCCTGGCCGGCGCGCCAACCCCTTCGAAACCTTCGAGGCCATCCCGGCCAAGGCGCGTTACCAGTTCATGCTGGATAACGCCGAGTACTTTGTGCGCACCTTTATTCGCGGGCCGGTGTGCCGTGGGCAGATCGCCACGGACGTGATCCGCGATAACTTCTGGACCCTGTTCCAGGACCCGGACCACGACCTGTACATCACCGACGCGCGCTATCGCGGCCAGGCCACGCCTTTGCTGGCCATGCCGGGGCAGAACGATGACGTCGGCAGTGTGCTCAGCCTGTGGCTGGCCTACCGCGACAAACGCAATGAATACGAGGCCCTGCGCCGTGACAGTTACGCCGACCTGCCGCCACCGAGTTGGTCGAGCCTGTGGGCGGGCAATGACAATGCCTTGCTGAGCATTTTCCGCCACTTCGACAGCGCCTCGGTGACCAAAGGGCTGATTGGCGAGGTGCCGCAGACGATGTGGCTGTTTGACTACCCTTTGCTGGAGCGCACGTATTACCAGTTGGCGGTGAATTTTGATGTGTTTGGCAACGTGTCGCACCAGGCCCAGACCCGGTTGTACTTCGACTTGATCCGCAATGGCGCCGAGCAGAACTTTTTGCGCTTGATGCCGGCCGATTCGCGCGATGGTTTTATGGATGACTGGTACCAGAACAGTGGCAAGCTCAAGCTGTGGCTGGATTACGAGGCTATCGATGACGACAAGCCTACTGGGCTGCACCTGGACGAAAACGATCCGAAGCGCGATTTTGCCAATCAGTTGCTCAGCCGTTACGGCGATTTGAACGCCAGTCCGGATCCGATCAATCGCTGTAGCGGTGCTTATTGCTCGCGTGACGGTGTTGATCCGGCGTTGCAGGATGCGGAGCAGGCGCTTAGTCGCTTGACCTCACGGCCGGCTGCTGGGCTCAAGGTCATCGACCAGTTGCCCGAGGCCACGATGCTGCGTGTCGAGACGGCCGGCGGTAAGCGCGTGGTCTACAGCATGTTGCGTAACCGTGCCCACAGTAATGTGGCGTTTCTGCTGGGGGAGGCATATCGCTATCAGCCGGGCCTGGACACGGTAACCGTCTATCCGGGTGTGTTGAGCAGCTATCCGAACTTTATGTTCAATATTCCGGCGCAGGAAGTGCCCGAGTTTGTGGCTGAAATGGAGCGGGCCAAGGATGCCAAGCGGTTTGAGATGATTGTGGATCGTTGGGGGGTGCGGCGTAGTCATCCGCTGTTTTGGCAGTATTTCCATGATTTGTCGGAGTACATTCGAGAGACTACGCCGGTTGAGGAGGGGGTGTTGGATATGAATCGGTATGAGAATTTGTGAGGTTTTTTTGGAGTGCATATCCGTTATTTGGGTGATGGCTGGTATGGGTTCCGCCCTTACGGCGGCCCACGGATTCAAGCCTGCGTTCGGCCGTGTTTGACGGGGCGCCTCAGATCAAGATCAAGAGCGACTCGCTTCGCATCGTAGATACGCGGTCCTTGTAGGAGCCGGCTTGCCGGCGAAAAACGTGAGACCGCCGCGTTTATCCAGATGCCCCGCATCATCGTTAACGACCATCGCCGGCAAGCCAGCTCCTACAGTGGACCGCGTTTGTTTTTGCCTTTGCTCTACACCACTCAAGCCGGCTGTCAGGCCGCTGTGCTTTTGCTTTTGATTTTGATCTTCGGCCCCCCAAATCACTGTCGGATTACGGGCACACCGAGCCTAGGCGAGGTGCCGAGTGTTGGGGCAAGAGCGCTTGGGTTACTTTCGCGCTTTTCGAAAGTGACCCGCCGTAAGGGCGGAACCATAAGCCGCCGTCACCCAAATAACGGATATGTACACCCCCCCAAACAAACCTATCCCGACAAAAACACTAGGACTTTGTACCAACGTAATATTTTGGCGTAAACTGCCGGCAAGCCTGTGAGGAGTTTCCATGACTGCCATAACCATTACCGACGCCGCCCACGATTACCTGGCTGACCTGCTGTCCAAGCAGAACACCCCAGGTATCGGCATCCGCGTCTTTATCACCCAGCCCGGCACTCAATACGCCGAGACGTGCATTGCCTACTGCAAGCCAGGGGAAGAGAAGCCTGAAGACACCGCCCTGGGGCTGAAGAGCTTCACCGCGTATATCGATGCTTTCAGCGAAGCTTTCCTTGACGACGCCGTGGTCGACTACGCCACCGACCGCATGGGCGGCCAATTGACCATCAAGGCGCCAAACGCCAAGGTGCCGAACGTCAACGCTGACAGCCCGGTCAACGAGCGCATCAACTATTATCTGCAAACCGAGATCAACCCTGGGCTGGCCAGCCACGGTGGTCAGGTGAGTCTGATCGACGTGGTCGAGGACGGCATTGCCGTGCTCAAGTTCGGCGGCGGCTGCCAGGGCTGTGGCCAAGCGGACGTGACTTTGCGTGAAGGCATCGAGCGCACCTTGCTTGAGCGCATTCCGGAGCTCAAGGGTGTACGTGACGTGACCGACCACACGCAGAAAGAAAACGCCTACTACTGAGTAAGGTGTTCACTGCAAACAAAAAAACGGCGCCCCGTGAGCGCCGTTTTTTATGCTTAAAATTCAGCGTCTTACGCTGTTCACCTAATACTGAAGATTAACTGTAGGAGCCGGCTTGGCGGCGATAGCGGCGTGTCAGTCAACAGATTCGGCAGCAGATACGCCGCGATCGCTGGCAAGCCAGCTCCTACAGTATCAACGTATTCAAATATATCAGTGAGTTGCGGTCATTTTGTGAGGTTGTTTGTCACGGTCGGTAAAGGTGTGCATGCCCGGCCCGATACAACGAGGACTCACTGAAACTATCATTGGCCAGCACCCGACCCACCACAATCAATGCCGTACGTCGAAACCCTTTCGCCGCCACTTTCTCGGTAATGTCATCGAGGGTGCCGACTGCCCAATCCTGATCCGGCCACGTCGCGCGGTGCACCACGGCAATCGGGCAATCCGCGCCATAGTGCGGCAGCAGTTCGGCGACGATCTTAGCCAGGTGGTTGACCCCCAGGTGGATCGCCATGGTTGTGCCGTGGCGGGCCAGGCTGTCGAAGTCTTCACCGGCCGGCATGCTGGTTTTATCAGCGTAGCGGGTCAGGATCACGCTTTGGGCGATGTCGGGCAGGGTCAGTTCGGTTTCCAGCAGCGCCGCGCAAGCGGCTACCGCGGTGACGCCAGGGATGATCTGGAAGGGGATGTTCAGCTCGCGCAAATGGCGGATCTGTTCGCCAATCGCGCCATACAGGCTCGGGTCACCGGAGTGTACGCGCGCCACATCCTGCCCCTTTGCGTGGGCGGCCGTGATCAGGTCGATGATCTGTTCCAGGTGCAATTCGGCACTGTTGACCACCGTTTCTGCCTGATGACCTTCCAGCACGGCCGCTGGCACCAGCGAACCGGCGTAGATGATGACCGGGCAATGGCGGATCAGCCGCTGGCCTTTGACGGTGATCAATTCCGGGTCGCCGGGGCCTGCGCCGATGAAGTAGACGGTCATGGTAATTCCTGTCGAAAAACGGGCGAGCATGAATGTTATTCATGATCGGGGCGGGCGATTATCGGGATTTTAGCCGGCGCACGCCAATGCAAAGGTGGCGTGGGCGGTTTTTTTGCGGGTGATCAGCAGGCGGGCAGGGGCGTGACCGAGGTGTTCAGCCAATGCCAGGGCGGCGCTTTCAGCGATGCCGTAACAGCCGGTGTGGGCAAAAACCACCTTGGACTTGTGGCTCAGGCGGTTTTCGAAAACCGCCAGTTGCTCGGCGCTGAAACACTGCAACGTCAGGTCCAGTGCTTTGGCCAGCGCCAGCAGGCCTGGTTCGTCCTGTTTGCGATCGATACTGGCCAGCGCGGTGATGCGCTGGCGCTCGATACCGCCCTCGGCGAGGGCTGCATCAAACAGGGCCAGCAAGGCGTGAACATCACAACCGCGCTGGCAGCCCAGGCCGACCACCAGGATCATGCCGCGTAACGATCGTCACGGTTGCGGCGGAACAGCCACGCACTGATCAGACCCAGGGCCAGCCAGAATGCGACGTTGGTCAACTGCGAAGCGATCTTGAACTGGGCTTCCAGGGCTTCCGGGGCCAGCATCGAGTGTACTTCTGGCTGTGGAGCACCGATCACGTGCGGCACCACCAGGATCGCCACGCCCAGCGCTTTGAGCAGCCAGTTGCGACCGAACACAATCAGCGCGATACCGGCGGCGGTCGACGCGGCAGTGCCGATCCACCAGATCTGCCGTTGCGCCAGGTCTGCCGCAGCGGTGCCTGGCAGCTCGGGCGGCAGGCCCAGGGTTGGCGCCAGTACAAAGGTTGCGTAACCCGCCAGGCCCCAGAGCAGGCCTTGCGCCGTGCGGGTCGGCGCACGCAGGGTGTACAGGCCGGCCAGCATCAACGCAAAACCGACCGCGACCACCAGGTTGCCGCCGGTGGTGGACAGCACGCGTTGCCAGCCATCTTCGGGTTCCCAGGCTTCGGCGTCGTGGGTGTGGGCGGAGGCACCCTCGGTGTGCACATGGGCCACTTCGGTGGCGGCCGGGGCGTTTTCGTAGGTTTCCGCCTGCAGAATCAGCGGGGCGACCCAGAAGCTTTGCAACAGGGTCAGCAGCAGGGCGGCCAGGAGACCGGTGAAACCTGCGGTTTGCGCGATACGCTTGATCATGTCGGCAGGTCTCAGTGGCACGGGAACGCGGCGCTGTGGCGGGTATCGTGGGCGGCGTTGTGCACGGCCTCGATGTGCGAGAAACCGGCGAAGTACACCAGGCACGCGCCGAGGATCGACGCGCCGATGGCGGCGGTCAGGCGTTGGCTCAGGGTGGCGGAGCTGCTGGCGGTGTGCGAGGTGCTGCTGATGATCGACATGGCGCGTCCCTTCTGGGTGTCAGGGTGAAACGAGCGCATGAAAACCCCGCGAGCCAGGCACGCGGGGTTCTGAACAGCGCCCGCCCACCGCGGGTTTGTTATCTGATTTTTTCGGGCCGGTCTCCGGGCTTGCGAGGGGGCTCCTGGGGAGTCCTTAAAGCGTCGCCTTCCCATGCATCTGCACAGTGGCTGTGACACTTCGCTCGCTTACCGTTGCGGGGGCAGCACCGGACTGGTCATAACGCTATGACGCACCGGTTTCCCGTTTCACCCTGTGAAGGGCACCCGAAACAAGGTGTGTAGGAGAGCATGGAGGGATTGGGGGAGTCAATTGGGATATGTACCCAGCCACCCCATCATTGACCATCCCCCAAGCACTGCGTAGCCTTGCACCCTCGAGGTTCTTCAGCCCAGGCTGAAGCTAAGAAGGGAACGCGGTCCAAGCCGCGGCTGCCCCCGCAACTGTAAAGGGTTCATCTGACTGCCACGCCACTGCCATTACGGCGGGAAGGCGCAGCCAGCGCCGGTCGCATGACCCGCAAGCCCCAAGCCAGGAGACCTGCCTCGCAACCGATTTTCCACTTCAACCGGGCGGGGTGATCCGGTGACGAAATCCGCTGCTGCGTGCCGTCGCAGGGCCTATCGTCCCGTATGCCCGCCCCCAAGGGCATCCGATGAAAACACTGGCCAAACTTCCCGTCACCATCGTTACCGGCTTCCTCGGCTCGGGCAAGACCACCTTGCTGCGCCACATGCTCGACAACGCCCAGGGCCGCCGTATCGCGGTGATCGTCAATGAATTCGGCGAGTTGGGTATCGACGGTGAAATCCTCAAGCAGTGCTCCATCGGTTGCACCGAAGAAGAAGCCAACGGCCGCGTCTATGAGCTGGCCAACGGCTGCCTGTGCTGCACCGTGCAGGAAGAATTCTTCCCGGTGATGCGCGAATTGGTCGCCCGTCGTGGTGACCTCGACCATATCCTCATCGAAACCTCCGGCCTGGCCCTGCCAAAGCCGTTGGTACAAGCCTTCCAGTGGCCGGAAATCCGCAGCGCCTGCACCGTTGACGCGGTGATCACCGTGGTCGACAGCCCGGCCGTGGCCGCAGGCACCTTCGCGGCGTTCCCGGACCAAGTCGATGCCCAGCGCAAGCTCGACCCGAACCTGGACCACGAATCCCCCCTGCACGAGCTGTTCGCCGACCAACTGGCCAGCGCCGACCTGGTAATCCTCAACAAGAGCGACTTGATCAGCCCCGAAGACCTGGCCCGCGTGCGCCTGGAAGTCGCCGAAGAACTGCCACCCGCGGTGAAGATCATCGAAGCCAGCAGCGGTCGCCTGCCGCTGGACGTGCTGATCGGCCTGGGTGCCGGCTCCGAAGAGCACATCGACGGTCGCCACAGCCATCACGATCATCATCACGAAGGTGAAGACGATCACGATCACGACGCCTTCGATTCCATCTCCATCGACCTGCCGCAAGCCGACGAAGCGCTGCTGCTCGACGCCCTGACCCAGTTGGTGGTGCAACACGGCATCCTGCGTGTAAAAGGCTTCGCCGCAATCCCGAACAAGCCGATGCGTCTGCTGATCCAGGGCGTGGGCACGCGTTTCGACAAGCACTTCGACCGTGCCTGGAGCGCTGACGAGCCGCGTATTACGCGCCTGGTGCTGATCGGTCAGGACCTCGATGCGGCCGGCCTTGAAGCGCAACTGCGCGCCGCCCTCAGCGTTTAACCCATGCACCTGCTCAGGACCCAGCCCGGTGGTTTCGTCTCGGACGACAATATTGCCGACCTTGGCCAGACCCCCGCTGAACTGGTGATCCTGTGCAGCGGTGATTCCAGCCTGGCGCTGCTGGCCGAAGCGGCCCAGCAGTTGCCCGACGACTACCCCAGCTTTCGCCTGGCCAACCCGATGCAGGTACAGAACCATGCCTCGGTCGACCTGTATGTCGATGAGGTGCTGCGCCATGCCAAGGTCATCCTGATTTCGCTGCATGGTGGCATCGGTTATTGGCGCTACGGCATCGAGCGCCTGGTGGAGCTGGCCGAGCGTGGCGTGCAGCTGATCCTGGTGCCGGGGGACGATCGCCCGGACCCGGAGCTCAGCGGCCTGAGTACTGTCGGCGCAGAAGAACGTGATCGCCTCTGGCACTTCCTGCGCCAGGGCGGCATGGGCAACGCCTTGGACTTTTATCGCTGCCTGGCCAGTGGTTACCTGGGCCGCGACTACACCTGGGAAGCGCCGCAAACCCTGCCGCGCACGGCGATTTATCACCCCAGGCACGCCAATGCCCGCCTGAATGATTGGCAGGCCGACTGGAATGCCGAGTGGCCGGTGGCGGCGGTGCTGTTCTACCGCTCCCATTTGCAGGCGGCCAACACCGGTTTTATCGACGTGTTCTGCCAGCGCTTGCAGGCCGCGGGGCTTAACCCGTTGCCAATGGCGGTGGCCAGCTTAAAAGAGCCCGGCTGCCTGGCGGTGGTCGAGGACTGGCTGGATGAGGTGGGCGCGGCGGTGATCCTGAACACCACCGGCTTCGCCCAGTCCAGCCCCGAAGCGCCGCACTTGCGGCCGTTTCGCCGCAATATCCCGGTGATCCAGGCCATTTGCGCCCAGGACAACCAACCTGGCTGGGAAGCCAGCGAGCAAGGCCTCGGCCCGCGTGACTTGGCCATGCACATCGCCCTGCCGGAGCTGGATGGACGGATCATCAGCCGGCCAATCAGCTTCAAGGACCTGGCCTGGCGCAGCGAGCGCAGCCAGTCGGATGTGGTGTGCTACCGCGCAGCGCCCGAGCGCATGGATTTTGTCGCGGAACTGGCGCGACGCTGGGTCGAGTTGGCGCGAGTGCCGAATGCGCACAAGCGCATCGCGCTGATTCTTGCCAACTACCCGACCCGCGACGGTCGGATTGGCAATGGCGTGGGCCTCGATACCCCAGCGGCCGCGCTGAATATTTTGCGTGCCCTGCAGGCTGAAGGCTATCCCCTGCCGGAGACCTTGCCCGACAGTGGCACGGCGCTGATCCACGACTTGCTCGGCGGTGTCACCAACGACCTGGACAGCCTCGACCTGCGCCCGTGCCATCAAAGCCTGGGCCTGGACGACTACGCGGCGATGTTCGCTCGCCTGCCCGAAGCCAATCGGCAGGCCGTACTGGAACGCTGGGGCGCGCCACAAAGCGATCCGATGTTCCGTGATGGCCGCATGATGATCGCTGGCCTGCGCCTGGGCCTGACCTTTGTCGGCATCCAGCCGGCCCGGGGTTATCAGGTGGACGCCAGCGCGGTGTACCACGACCCGGACCTGGTGCCGCCCCACGCGTACCTGGCGTTCTACTTTTGGCTGCGCCACACCTACGGCGCCCATGGCGTGATCCATGTGGGCAAGCACGGCAACCTCGAATGGCTGCCCGGCAAAGGCGTGGGGCTGTCGGAAAACTGCTGGCCCGACGCGCTGTTGGGGCCGCTGCCGAATATCTATCCCTTTATCGTCAACGACCCGGGCGAGGGCGCCCAGGCCAAGCGTCGTACCCAGGCGGTGATCATCGATCACCTGATGCCGCCGCTGACCCGTGCCGAGACCTATGGCCCGCTGCGTGACCTTGAGCTGTTGGCGGACGAGTATTACGAAGCCCAGTTGCTGGATCCGCGCCGCGCCCTGGAATTGCAGAAAGACATCCTCAAGCTGGTGCGCGAAACCCGTATCGACCAAGAACTGGAGCTGGCAAGCGACGCCGATGCCGCCGTGTGGCTGCCGCGCCTGGACACTTACCTGTGCGACTTGAAGGAGTCGCAGATTCGCGACGGCTTGCACATCTTTGGTGAGTCGCCCGCAGGCCGCTTGCGTATCGATACCTTGCTGGCATTGCTGCGCATCCCGCGTGGCGATGGCCGTGGCCCGCAGTCGAGCTTGCTGCGGGTGCTGGCCAAGGCCTTCGACCTGGGCTTTGACCCACTCGATTGCGCCCTGGCCGAGCCGTGGACAGGACGGCGCCCGTTGGTGCTGCAGAAGATCGACGGGCAACTGTGGCGCACCGCCGGCGATACCCGCGAGCGCCTGGAGCTGTACGCCGCGCGCTTGATCGAGCAGGCGCTGGAAGGGCCGCTTGAGCAGTTGGAAGAGCCCGGCTGGGAGGATGTGAAGGCCGTGATCGAAAGCCTGCGTATCGTCGTGGCGCCACGCCTGGACGCCTGTGGCCCGGCGGAAATGCGTGGGCTGCTCGATGCCTTGAGCGGCCGTTTCGTGCCCGCTGGCCCTAGCGGTGCGCCGAGTCGCGGGCGTTTGGATGTGCTGCCGACCGGGCGCAACTTTTTCAGCGTCGACGTGCGCAACCTGCCCACCACCACCGCGTGGCGCATCGGTTTCCAGTCGGCCAACCTGATTCTTGAGCGACACCTGCAAGACCATGGCGACCACCTGCGCCAACTTGGCCTGTCGGTATGGGGCACGGCTACCATGCGAACCGGCGGGGATGATATCGCCCAGGCCATGGCGCTGATGGGCGTGCGCCCGGTGTGGGCCACGGGCAGCCAGCGGGTGGATGACTTTGAGATCCTGCCGATCAGCCTGCTCGACCGGCCGCGCGTAGACGTGACGCTGCGGGTGTCGGGCTTTTTCCGGGATGCCTTCGCCAACCTGATCCGCCTGTTCGATGCCGCCGTGCAAGCGGTGGCCGCGCTCGACGAGCCGGACGACATGAACCCGCTGGCGGCCAAGGTGCGCAGTGAGCGCGAGGCGTTGCTCAAATCCGGCCTGGACGACGAGGCCGCTGCGAAACAGGCCGGATGGCGCATCTTTGGTGCCAAGCCCGGTGCCTATGGCGCCGGCGTGCAAGGTGCGATCGACGGGCGCCTGTGGCAAAGCCGCGAAGACTTGGCCGAGGTCTACCTGAACTGGGGCGGCTACGCCTATGGCGGTTCCGACGAAGGCACTGCCGCCCGCGAACAATTCGCCCAGCGTCTGAGCCAGGTGCAGGCTGTGTTGCAGAACCAGGACAACCGCGAGCACGACCTGCTCGATTCCAATGATTACTACCAATTCCAGGGCGGCATGCTTGCTGCCGTGGAAACCCTGAGCGGCGACAAGGCTGCCAGCTATCATGGCGACCACAGCCAGCCGGACCAGCCGAAGATCCGCACCTTGAAGGACGAGCTGAACCGGGTAATCCGTTCCCGCGCCGCCAACCCCAAGTGGATCGAAGGCGTGAAGCGCCATGGCTATAAAGGTGCGTTCGAGATGGCGGCGACCGTGGACAACCTGTTCGCCTTCGACGCCACCACTGCGCTGATAGACGACCACCAATATGCGCTATTGGCCGACGCCTATCTGCTCGACCCCGAGACCCGGGCCTTTGTGCAACAGCACAACCCCGATGCGCTGCGCGACATGACCGAGCGCATGCTCGAAGCGCAGCAGCGTGGCATGTGGCAGGAACCGGGGGCGTACCGCGAGGCGTTGGAAAACCTGTTGCTGGATATAGAAGAAGACAGCTGATGACCGATATTCCCCACTTCCCGCTGTCCGCCGTAGTCGGCGCCGATGACCTGAAACTGGCGCTGTGCCTGACCGCCATCGACCCGAAGATCGGCGGTGTGCTGATCGAAGGCCCGCGCGGCATGGCCAAGTCGACGTTGGCGCGGGGCCTGGCAGACCTGCTGGCCAGTGGTCAATTCGTGACCTTGCCGCTGGGCGCCACTGAAGAACGCCTGGTCGGTACGCTGGACCTCGACGCCGCATTGGGCGAAGGCCGCGCGCAGTTCTCACCCGGCGTATTGGCCAAGGCGGATGGCGGCGTGTTGTACGTCGACGAAGTCAATCTGTTGCCCGATCACCTGGTGGACTTGCTGCTGGACGTGGCCGCCAGCGGCACCAACCTGATCGAGCGCGATGGCATTTCCCATCGGCATTCGGCGCGGTTTGTGCTGATCGGCACCATGAACCCGGAGGAGGGCGAGTTGCGTCCGCAGCTGCTTGACCGTTTCGGTTTCAACGTGGCGTTGAGCGGGCAAACCTTGCCGACCGAGCGTGGTCAGATCATCCGTCGTCGCCTGGATTTCGACAGCGACCCGGCGGCGTTCTGCGCGCAATGGGCTGAGCAGCAGGCCGCGCTGCGTGAACGTTGCACCCAGGCGCGGGCGCGGCTCGACAGTATCGAATTGGATGACCAGGCGCTGGCGCAGATCACTGAGCGCTGCTTTGCCGCAGGTGTCGACGGCTTGCGTGCAGACCTTGTCTGGCTGCGGGGCGCCAGGGCGCATGCCGCCTGGCGGGACGCCAGCGCCATTGCCGAGGAAGATATCGAAGCAGTTGCCGAATTTGCCTTGCGCCACCGCCGCCAAGCGCAAACACCCCCGGCCAGCCCGCCGAGCGAAGGGCAGTCGCCCAAAGCCTCCGACACGTCGCCAGGCCAGGGCCAATGGGGTGATATGCCCGCACCGGCCTTGCCCACGGGGGCACGCCGGGATGTGCCCGCCTGGCCAAAAAAGCCCTAGGCATTCGCCCCCGGCCTGACACGGGGACGGATGCCCGCCCCAAGGCTGGGCGACTGGACAGCGGCAGGCACGGCAAGGCACGCAGCGCGAAGCAGGGTAGGATCAATTGGCCCTGCACCTTGCTCGGTGGCCGACCGCAGGCCCGTGAGGACCTGCTTTATCACCTGCGCAGCCGTTCGGCCCATGAGCTGTGGCTGGTGATTGTCGATGCGTCGGCGTCCACCCGGCGGCACCGTGCGCTCACCGATGCCAAGGGTTTGTTGGCGCAATTGTTTGATGACGCCTACCGCCAGCGGGCACGGATGGCGTTGTTGACGGCCAGCGGTCACTCGCCCAAATGGCAGGTCCAGGGGTTGAAGGCGGCGAAGGGCCTGGCGGATTGGCTGGATCAATTGGGCGCGGGCGGTGGTACGCCGTTGCTCGCGGCATTGATCGAGGCCGGGGCGTGGTTGACGCTGCGCCGCAAGCGTTATCCGGCTGAGCAGCAGCGACTGCTGGTGATCACTGACGGGCGACTCAAGGACATCGCCGGGTTGCCGTTGCTGGAGTGTCCGGGGCTGTTGGTGGATATCGAGCGCGGGCCGATCAGGTTGGGTCGGGCTCGGGAGTTGGCGGTGGGGTTGCAGCTGGACTATCGGCATATTGACGATTAGCTATTGCCCGGCACGTTGGGCCAAAGATCCGCCACCAGGAACAGCCGCTCGGCTTCCTCCCAATCCTGATCGACTTGAACCATGCGCACCAACAACTGCGCCGGCGCCATCGGGTCCAGCTCCGCCAGCCAGCCCCTCATCTGTTCTTCACTCCAGACTTCATCCGCCGGGTAATGCGCCGGCGCCAACCACGCATGCCTGGGCAGGGGCTGCCAACGGCCGGGCGGACTTTGGCTGACAAACGCTGGCCAATCACGCTGATGCAACCAGCGCCCACGTAAATGCTGTGGATGGGCACCAATGGGGGCTTGGGCCTCGCCAGGCCAGGGGTACAACAGATAGCCGCCCAGCCACAAATGCGCATCGAAATGCTGGATATCCAGCGCGGCCAGCGCCTCTCGGCTTTCCGCCCGCTTGGAAATCGGCAGTTGATGCTGGGCCAGATGCGCCAGTTTGCGGTCCAGCCGATCGTGGCAACCCGGCCCCAACCATTGATCCGTGTCCTGGCCATTGCCGTCCTGCGGGCCGAGGTACAGTTTGATTGCCAGCTCCAGATGATGCACGCCGTCGCGGTCGCGCAGCAGCATGTCCAGCTCGCCGAGGGTATGCCCGGCGCGGCGGATCGGCAGGTTGGCCGCCAACAGTTCCACGCCCGGCGCATGCTGCACCGCGAACTGCCACAGGCGCTCGTAGTACAGGCCCAGGCGCCGGGTGCGGGAGAGGTTCAGCCACTGTTGCAGGGCGCTGCTGTCCTGGTCGAGTTGACGCAGCCAGCGCTCCAGCAGGTGCGGCGCCTGCACCCAGTCACTGCCGGCCAGCGGGTGGCGTTGCGGCCACGGTGTTTGCGCCAGCATCGGCGGGGCGAGCATCACCCACGCCAGGTCGCGCACTTCGGGGTGGCGCAGTTGGCGGGGCAGGTTGTGCAGATCCGGGAACACAGTCATGGTCCGAGCATAGCCTTTTCAGTGCCGTGCGGGTGGATGAGAACCCTTGTCATCAAGGCTTCACGGCGACAAAGGATTTTGCCTGGGACGGCCTTTCGCCCATAATCGTTCTTTTTTGCCACACCCCACATCCCGCAGGAGCCCCATGGAGCAATTTCGCAATATCGGCATTATCGGTCGCCTGGGCAGTACTCAGGTGCTGGACACCGTCCGCCGGCTGAAAAAGTTCCTGCTGGAACGCCACCTGCATGTGATCCTCGAAGACACCATCGCTGAAATCCTGCCGGGCCACGGCCTGCAAACCTCGTCGCGCAAGATGCTCGGCGAAGTCTGCGACATGGTCATCGTGGTCGGCGGCGACGGCAGCCTGCTGGGCGCCGCCCGTGCCCTGGCGCGGCACAACGTACCGGTGCTGGGGATCAACCGGGGCAGCCTGGGTTTCCTCACCGATATCCGTCCCGATGAGCTGGAGGTCGAAGTCGCCAAGGTGCTTGACGGCCATTACCTGGTGGAAAACCGCTTCCTGCTGCAAGCCGAAGTGCGCCGCCACGGCGAAGCCATCGGCCAGGGCGATGCCTTGAATGATGTGGTGCTGCACCCTGGCAAGTCGACGCGGATGATCGAGTTCGAACTCTATATAGACGGCCAATTCGTGTGCAGCCAGAAGGCCGACGGCCTGATCGTCGCCACGCCCACCGGCTCCACGGCCTACGCGCTGTCGGCGGGTGGGCCGATCATGCATCCCAAGCTGGATGCCATTGTGATCGTGCCGATGTATCCCCATATGTTGTCGAGCAGGCCCATCGTGGTCGACGGCAACAGTGAGCTGAAAATCGTGGTGTCCAAAGACATGCAGATTTACCCGCAGGTGTCCTGCGACGGTCAGAACCATTTCACCTGCGCCCCCGGTGACACCATCACCGTGAGCAAGAAGGCACAGAAGTTGCGGTTGATCCACCCGCTGGACCACAACTACTACGAAGTGTGCCGCACCAAGCTGGGCTGGGGCAGCCGCTTGGGGGGTGGAGGCGACTGATGCTCGATCCCGCGCGTAGCTACGACCTGATTGGTGACGTGCACGGTTGCGCCCACACCCTTGAGCACTTGCTCGACCAGCTGGGCTACCACAAGCAGGGCGGCACCTGGCGTCACCCGTCGCGCATGGCGGTGTTCCTCGGCGATATCATCGACCGCGGCCCACGCATCCGCGAGGCGCTGCATATCGTCCACGACATGACCGAGGCCGGCCAGGCGCTGTGCATCATGGGCAACCACGAGTTCAACGCCCTGGGTTGGACCACACCGGCGCCGCCGGGCAGTGGCAAGCAGTTCGTGCGCGAGCACAACCCTCGGCATGCACGGTTGATCCAGGAGACCCTGACCCAGTTCGAACACCACCCGGCCGACTGGCATGACTTCCTCGGCTGGTTTTATGACATGCCGCTGTTTGTCGACGCCGGGCGCTTCCGCGTGGTGCATGCGTGCTGGGACGACGGCTTTATCCAACCGCTGCGCGCGACCTTCCCGGACGGTTGCATCGACCAGCACTTCCTGCAGGCCGCCGCCGTGCCGGGCAGTTTTGCCTGCAACGCCTTCGACCGCCTGCTGCGCGGTACCGACATGCGCCTGCCGGACGGCCTTACGCTGACCGGCGGCGATGGCCTGACGCGCTCGTTTTTTCGCACCAAGTTCTGGGAAGATGACCCCAAGACCTACGGCGATATCGTGTTCCAGCCCGACGCCTTGCCGGAGCCGGTGGCGCGTACGCCGTTGTCGTCCACCGAAAAGAATTCCCTGCTGCGCTACGGCGTCGACGAACCGTTGTTGTTCGTCGGGCACTACTGGCGCAGCGGCAAACCCGCGCCGATCCGCCCGAACCTGGCCTGCCTGGACTACAGCGCCGTGCTGTACGGCAAGCTGGTGGCTTATCGCCTGGATCAGGAAACCCGCCTGGATCCGAGTAAATTCGTATGGGTCGACGTAGAGCGCCCCGAGGTTATCAAATGAGTGCTGTGGCGGTATTACGCCTGCCCCTGAACGTCGACCTGGGCGGCTTTGTCCAGTTGCTGCAACGCATGCAAGTGCCCCATCGTGTCAGTGAAGAGGCGGGTGAGCAGGTGTTGTGGGTGCCCGAGAACATCAGCGACGACGTGCGCGTGCTTTACCAACGCTTTCCTGCGGGTGATCCGGACCAGCAACTGGATATTCCCGAGCAGGCGCCGATCAAGCGCCCTGGGTTTCTCCAGCAACTGCGACACAGCCCGTTAACCGCGTTGGTGCTGCTGGCAAGTATCATTGTGGGCGCCGTGACCTTGCTCGGTGAAAACCTGCAAGCCATGAGTTGGCTGACGTTCCTGCAGTTTCGCATCGTCGGCGAGTACATCCAGTTCACGCCGCTGGCCGACAGCCTGGCGGCGGGGCAGTGGTGGCGCCTGGTCACGCCGATGCTGATCCACTTTGGCATCCTGCACCTCGCCATGAATGGCATGTGGTACTGGGAACTGGGCCGGCGCATCGAAGCGCGCCAGGGCAGCATCAACTTGCTGGGCCTGACGCTGTTGTTCAGCCTGGTGTCGAACTACGCTCAATACGTTTTTGGCGGCCCTGGCCTGTTCGGTGGGTTGTCCGGCGTGCTGTATGGCCTGCTCGGGCATTGCTGGATTTTTCAATTACTGTCGCCTAATCCGGCCTATCGCCTGCCCCGTGGGGTGCTGGTGATGATGCTGGTGTGGCTGCTGCTCTGCCTGTCGGGGCTGGTCTCGATGATCGGTTTCGGCGAAATCGCCAATGCTGCCCATGTCGGCGGCCTGGTTATCGGTTGCCTGACGGGTTTGCTGGGTGGGCTGTACAGCCGCCGCAAAGCCTCTCTTTGATAAGGAAGAGCCTTATGTCCTCTTTTGCTGAAATGATCGAAAACATCACCCCGGACATCTACGAGAGCCTCAAGCTCGCCGTGGAAATCGGCAAGTGGTCCGATGGCCGCAAGCTCACCGCCGAACAGCGCGAGCTGTCTTTGCAAGCGGTGATCGCCTGGGAAATCCAGAACCTGCCCGAAGACCAGCGCACCGGTTACATGGGCCCGCAGGAATGTGCGTCCAAATCCGCACCAGTACCGAATATCCTGTTCAAGTCGGATGCGATCCATTGATTGAAATTGGTCGCGGTGCAGTCAGCAAGATGTCGGCGCAACTCGGTGAGCCGACCGTTCAATACGCGTTTCGCCTGGGCGATGCCGAGGTGCCGGTCAACCCGTTGATCGGCACTCACGTGCGCCTGGAATACCTCGGTGCCATTCATTGCAGCCATTGTGGCCGCAAGACCAAGACCAGCTTCAGCCAGGGCTATTGCTACCCGTGCATGACCAAGCTGGCCCAGTGTGACCTGTGCATCATGAGCCCCGAGCGTTGCCACTACGACGCCGGCACCTGCCGCGATCCAGGCTGGGGCGAACAATTCTGCATGACCGACCATGTGGTGTACCTGGCGAATTCGTCGGGGATCAAGGTCGGCATCACCCGCGCCACCCAGTTGCCGACGCGCTGGCTGGACCAGGGCGCGAGCCAGGCGCTGCCGATCATGCGCGTGGCGACCCGCCAGCAATCCGGCTTCGTCGAGGACCTGTTCCGCAGCCAGGTGGCCGACAAGACCAACTGGCGCGCGCTGCTCAAGGGCGACGCCCAGTCCGTCGACCTCAAGCAGGTGCGTGACGAGCTGTTCGCCTCCTGCGCCGAAGGCCTGGTGAGTCTGCAGGAACGCTTTGGCCTACAGGCCATCCAAACGATTGCCGACATTGAGCCGATCGAAATCCGCTATCCCGTCGAGCAGTATCCGACGAAGATTGTCAGCTTCAACCTGGACAAGAACCCGATTGCCGAAGGCACGCTGCTGGGGATCAAGGGCCAATACCTGATCTTCGACACCGGCGTTATCAACATTCGTAAGTACACGGCCTACCAGCTCGCCGTGCATCAGTAGAAGGATGCCACCCATGCGCACCGAACAACCGAAGATGATCTACCTGAAGGACTATCAGGCGCCGGACTACCTGATCGAAGAGACTCACCTGACCTTCGAGTTGTTCGAGGACCACAGCCTGGTCCACGCGCAACTGGTGATGCGCCGCAACCCTGAGCGCGGCGCCGGTTTGCCGCCGCTGGTGCTGAACGGCCAGCAGTTGGAGCTGTTGAGTGTGAACCTGGCCGATCAGGAACTGACGGCCGATGATTATCAACTGACCGACAGTCACCTGACGGTGCAGCCGAAGAGCGAGACTTTTACCCTTGATACCACGGTAAAAATCCACCCGGAAACCAACACCGCCCTGGAAGGCCTGTATAAGTCCGGCACTATGTTCTGCACCCAGTGCGAGGCGGAAGGCTTCCGCAAGATCACCTATTACCTCGACCGCCCGGACGTGATGAGCACCTTCACCACCACGGTGATCGCCGAGCAACACCGCTACCCGATCCTGTTGTCCAACGGCAACCCGATCGCCAGCGGCCCCGGCGAAGATGGCCGTCACTGGGCGACCTGGGAAGACCCGTTCAAAAAGCCGGCGTACCTGTTTGCGCTGGTTGCGGGTGATTTGTGGTGTGTCGAAGACACCTTCACCACCATGACCAACCGCGAGGTTGCGCTGCGCATCTACGTCGAGCCGGAAAACATCGACAAGTGCCAGCACGCGATGACCAGCCTGAAAAAATCCATGCGCTGGGACGAAGAAACCTACGGTCGCGAGTACGACCTCGACATCTTCATGATCGTGGCGGTGAATGATTTCAACATGGGCGCCATGGAAAACAAGGGCCTGAACATCTTCAACTCCAGTGCCGTGCTGGCCCGCGCCGAAACCGCGACAGACGCCGCACACCAGCGGGTCGAGGCGATTGTTGCCCACGAATACTTCCACAACTGGTCGGGCAACCGCGTGACCTGCCGCGACTGGTTCCAGCTGTCGCTCAAGGAAGGCTTCACCGTGTTCCGTGACTCGGGTTTCTCGGCCGACATGAACTCGGCCACGGTCAAGCGCATCCAGGACGTGGCGTACCTGCGTACCCACCAGTTCGCCGAAGACGCCGGCCCGATGGCCCACGCGGTGCGCCCGGACAGCTTTATCGAGATCTCCAACTTCTACACCCTGACCGTGTACGAAAAGGGCTCGGAAGTGGTCGGCATGATCCACACCTTGCTCGGCGCCGAAGGCTTCCGCAAAGGCAGCGACCTGTACTTCGAACGCCACGACGGCCAGGCCGTGACCTGCGACGATTTCATCAAGGCCATGGAAGACGCGAACGGCGCCGACCTGACCCAGTTCAAACGATGGTACAGCCAGGCCGGCACGCCGCGTCTGGCGGTGAGCGAGTCCTACGATGCCGCGGCCAGGACCTACAGCCTGACCTTCCGTCAAAGCTGCCCGCAAACCCCGGACAAGGTGGAAAAACTGCCGTTTGTGATCCCGGTGGAACTGGGCTTGCTGGACGCCAAGGGCGCGGGTATTGCCTTGCGCCTGGCCTGTGAAGCGGCCGCTGGCGCCACGTCGCGCGTGATCTCGGTGACCGAGGCCGAGCAGACCTTTACCTTCGTTGATATCGCCGAGCAGCCGTTGCCTTCGCTGCTGCGCGGGTTCTCGGCGCCGGTGAAGCTGAGCTTCCCGTATACCCGCGACCAACTGATGTTCCTGATGCAGCATGACAGCGACGGCTTCAACCGCTGGGATGCCGGCCAGCAGTTGTCAGTGCTGGTGTTGCAGGAGTTGATCGCCCAGCACCAACAGGGCCAGGCGTTGCACATGGATCAGCGCTTGATCACTGCGCTGCGCAGTGTGTTGAGCGACGAAAGCCTGGACCAGGCCATGGTGGCAGAAATGCTGTCGTTGCCGGGTGAGGCCTACCTGACCGAAATCAGCGACGTGGCGGATGTGGATGCGATCCACGCCGCCCGTGAATTCGCACGCAAGCAACTGGCGGACAACCTGCATGAAGCCCTGTGGCTGCGTTACCAGGCCAATCGCGAACTGTCCAAGCAGACGCCATACGTGGCGGCCGCCGAGCACTTTGCCCGTCGCGCGTTGCAGAACATCGCGCTGTCGTACCTGATGCTCAGTGGCAAGCCGCAAGTGTTGGCGGCGACCATCGAACAGTTCGACACCAGCGACAACATGACCGAGCGCCTGACCGCGCTGGCGGTGCTGGTGAACTCGCCGTTCGAAGCAGAGAAGGCCAAGGCGCTGGCGGTGTTTGCGGAAAACTTCAAGGACAACCCACTGGTGATGGACCAGTGGTTCAGCGTGCAGGCTGGCAGCACGTTGCCGGGCGGGTTGGCGCGGGTCAAGGCGTTGATGGAGCACCCGGCGTTCACACTGAAGAACCCGAACAAGGTGCGTGCCTTGATCGGCGCCTTTGCCGGGCAGAACCTGATCAACTTCCATGCAGCTGACGGTTCGGGTTATCGCTTCCTGGCGGACTTGGTGATCCAGCTCAATGGCTTCAACCCACAGATCGCGTCGCGCCAACTGGCGCCGCTGACCCGCTGGCGCAAATACGACAGCGCGCGTCAGGCGCTGATGAAGGCGGAGCTGGAGCGCATCCTGGCGTCCGGTGAGTTGTCGAGTGACGTGTTTGAGGTGGTCAGCAAAAGCCTGGCTTAAGCCGCCTCGTTGAATAAAAAACGGCCTGTCTACCAGGCCGTTTTTTTTCGCCTCAGATAACGGGCGGGCGAGGGGCGTCGAGGCTGTTATCGAGGGGGAAACGCTCGGCGATGATCCCGTGCGGCACACCCAGCGGTATGGCGCTGGCGGTGTCGAGACGGATGACTTGCTCGGCTGACAACTGCACATTCAATGCGCCTAAGGTGCTGTCCAGTTGGGCGCGTGTGCGCGAACCCAGGATCGGGATCAGTGCGGTGGTGGAGCGGCGAGCCTTTTCCCGGAGCCAGGCGATGGCAACGTGGGTTGGGGAGGCTTCCACTTCGGCGGCGACCGCCAGCAGCGCGTCGAGCACCGCGGTTTCGCGGGCGCTGTGCTCGGCGTGCACCAGGATCCCGAGTTTGTTGGCGCGGTTGTCGTCTTGGGTGTTGCGGTACTTGCCGGTCAGGAAGCCGCCGCCCAGGGGCGACCACAGCGTGGCGGCCAGGCCCAGGGCTTCGGCCATCGGCAGCAGCTCGCGGTCGGCGGTGCGCTCGACCAGGCTGTATTCCACCTGGATGCCGATGATCGGCGCGAAGCTGCGCACTTCAGCCAACAGGTCGGCGCGGGCAATGCGCCAGGCGGGGAAGTTGGAAAGGCCGGCGTAGTGGATCTTGCCAGCGCGAACAAGGTCGTCGAGGCCGCGCAGGATCTCTTCCATGGGCGTGACGTTGTCGCTCATGTGCGCCCAGAGCAGGTCGATGCGGTCGGTGTTCAAGCGCTTGAGGCTTTCTTCCACCGAGCGGACCAGGTTCTTGCGGTTGTTGCCGAGCCTGATCGTGCCTTCATCGGACGGTTGGGTACGCAGGGTGTACTTGGTGGCCACCACCAGGTTGTCGCGCTCGGAGGCGATAAATTCGCCCAGCAGCTTTTCGGCCTGGCCGAACTGATAGCCGTTGGCGGTATCGAGGAAGTTGCCACCGGCCTCAAGGTAGCCGTCGAAAATCTGTTTGGCTTCATCGCGCTCGGCGCCATGGCCCCAGCCTGTACCGAAATTACCGGTGCCCAACGCCAGTTCAGATACCTGCAGACCGCTGCGGCGGCCAAAGACTTTATTGCGCATACAAGGACTCCTGAGGCAGTGATTTTCTTACATGTTTAGTAACATGTATTTAATATGATCTCGGTAATGTATTCAGTCAAGGGGCTTTTTTACTGCTGACGTTTTCTGGCAGGGGGCTCTGCTAAGCTGCGTCACTTTTCCTTTCTCGGCAGGCATTCCTGTGTCGCGTACCACTCGTCTACTGACTTTGCTGCAGGCCCTGCGAGGCAAGAAACGACCGGTGACCGCTGCCGTGCTGGCGGCGCAGTTGGAGGTGTCCGAGCGTACGCTGTACCGTGATATCGCCGAATTGACCGCCCTGGGTGCGCCTATCTTTGGCGAGGCGGGGGTAGGGTATGTGCTGCGCAGTGGCTTGTTTCTGCCGCCCTTGATGCTGAACGCCGAGGAAACCGAAGCCATCGTGCTCGGCTTGCGCTACGTGGACCAGCGCGGCGATGAGGTGCTCAGCCGCGCCGCGGCCAATGCCCTGGCGAAGATCGCCGACGTACTCGACCCGGCCGCCCAGGAAGCCTTGCGCAACCCTACGCTGTTGCCCGGCCCGCCTGGGTTCGGTTACCCGGAAAACCGCGTCCCCCTCAACGTGTTTCGCGAGGCTATTCGCAGCCAGGCCAAGCTGCATATCGACTATGCGGACGCCAGCCAGACCCAGAGCCAGCGCCTGATCTGGCCCCTGGCCCTGGGTTTTTTGAATGAGGTGCGGGTAGTTGTGGCCTGGTGTGAGCTGCGCGGCGCCTACCGCACTTTCCGTACCGACCGCGTGGCAAGTGCCCAAGCGCTCGGCGAGCGTTATCCGGGGCGCCGCAGTGATTGGCTGCGGGCCTGGCGCAAGCGGCTGGAGCAAAATGAGTCCGGACCTTTTACTCCTGACAAAAACTGACACAACACTGGCTTAGCATGGCCTCACAAATCACCAAGAAAGGAGCTGTGCCATGTCTATTCCTGAGTTGGCACCGGCCATCGCGGCCTATATCGCGGCGGCCAACACTCTCGACACCTCGGCTGTGGCCCAGTGCTTTGCCGAGGATGCCAACGTGTTCGATGAGGGCCAGCACCAGGTCGGCACCGCCGCGATTGCGCGCTGGATGGAAGACACCGGGCGTCGTTATCAGCCGCGGGTCGAAGTGCTCAAGGTGCAACACCGTACCGGCAAGGTGCTGGTCAGCAATAGCGTGTCCGGCAATTTCCCGGGCAGCCCCTTGGAGCTGCGCTACACCTTTCGGTTGAACGAGCAGGGCAAGATTTCACGGCTGGATATCTCCCTGTAGGTCATAATCGCGGGCATGACTTTCGACTCGCCCCTCGCTGCCTATCAACACGCCATCGCTCAACAGGGTTTCGTCGCCGATGACGCCCAGCGCCGCGCCGTGGACGCCTTGCAAGCCTGCCACCAAGCCCTGCACCACGGCCATGCGCCGATCACCGGCGTGTACCTGTGGGGACCCGTGGGGCGTGGCAAGACCTGGCTGATGGACCAGTTCTACCAGAGCCTGCGGGTGCCTGCGCGGCGCCAGCACTTTCATCACTTCATGGGTTGGGTGCACCAGCGCCTGTTCCAGCTGACGGGCATCCAGGACCCCTTGCAGGCCCTGGCACGGGAGCTGAGCCAGGCAGTGCGCGTGCTGTGCTTCGATGAGTTGTTCGTCAATGACATCGGCGACGCGATCATCCTTGGGCGCCTGTTCCAGGTGATGTTCGAGGAAGGTGTGGTGATGGTCTGCACGTCCAACCAACCGCCTGACCAACTGTACGCCGAGGGCTTCAACCGTGAGCGCTTTTTGCCGGGGATCGCGGCGATAAAGCAGCATATGCACGTGGTCGCGGTGGATGGCGCAGAGGACCACCGGTTGCACCCGGGGGTGGGTATTCAGCGTTACTGGGTCAACCAGCCCGAGGCGCTGGCCGGCGTGTTCGCGCAATTAGCTGAAAGCCAGCCAACCTGCAGCGGGCCGGTCGTGGTGGGGCATCGTTGCATCATCGTCGTGCAGGCCAGCGACACGGTGCTCTGGTGTCGCTACGCCGACCTGTGCGAGCAACCCCTGGCGGCGATGGACTTCATGCTGCTGTGTGATCGCTTCAAGGCGATCCTGCTGGGTGAAGTGCCCAACCTCAGCGCGCAACAACGCCCTGGCCGGATTGCCCGTGGCACCGAAGACGGCGCACAACGCGTGGCGGCCGGTGATCGTGAATTGCCGCAATTGTCGGTGCACGATGACAGCGTGCGCCGGTTTATCGCCTTGGTGGACGAATGCTACGACCGAAGAGTGCCGCTGTTCATCGAGGCCAAGGTGGCGCTGGAGTGCCTCTACACCGAAGGCTACCTGGAATTTCCCTTCCGCAGGACGCTGAGCCGGCTGCAGGAAATGCAGTTGCAGCGTTTCGGCTGAGTCTGTGCGAAAAAATCCAGGAATCGCCTGATTGCGCTTTTACACCAGATGAACCTTCGCGTTTTCAGGCGCATTTTTGTAGTTAATCTCCTTCATCTGGCGCCTGCTCCACGCTTACAATCGTGCCCCTCACAGGGAGTCGATTCCCTTTTAGTTGTGATCGAGGATGGACATGGACACCCCAGATATCCTGGTGCTGCAAGCCAGCTACACCAACCCCGTGCACGCCGAAGCGATTGGCCGTGTGCTCAACCACTACGCTGAAGACCCCATGGGCGGTGGCCACAGCCTGCCCACTGACCTGCTGGAGCAACTGCCGGGCGAGCTGGCCAAGCGTCCCCATGCGTTCAGCGTGCTGGCGTTTGTCGGCGGTGAACCGGCGGGCTTGGTGAATTGCTTTGAAGGGTTCTCCACATTTGCCTGCCGTCCGCTGGTCAACGTCCACGATGTGGTGGTGATGGACGCGTTTCGTGGCTTGGGGCTGAGCCAGAAAATGCTGCAGAAGGTCGAGGAAATCGCCCGTCAGCGCGGCTGCTGCAAGATCACCCTGGAGGTGCTGGAGGGAAATGCCGTGGCGCAATCGGCGTATCGCAAGTTTGGGTTTGATGACTCGGTATTTGATCCCGCCCACGGACGCATGTTGTTCTGGAATAAACCGCTTTAATAAATAACAGGCAAAAAAAGGCGCCATGTATTAAATGGCGCCAAGTAGACCCTAGCCAAAGGAGCGGGATGGTAAGGGATAGTGCGGTTAAATCAGGTATGCCGTTGAATCAAGTATTCGGTTGTTGCTCGGCGGTGGATTGATCGGCCGCCTCTTTCTTGACGTTCTTGCCATCAGCCTGAGCTGTTTGTTCAGCCGTGCCGTGAGTCTTTTGCTGCATGAACGTGAAGTTGTTGTAGAACTCCTTCGAACGCTCGGAACCGCCTTCGGCAAAGGCGGCGGCAGAAGTCAGGGTCATCAGGCTGGCAAGCATCAAGGTCGAGAGTTTCATGGCAGTGTTCCCATTAAGAGTGATCGGTATCCGCTCTGTCCTTGATCAGATTCATGGGGCGAGTGTGGGGTGGGTTTATTAAGTAGGAATTAACGCAAAAAAATCCCGAAGTTAACAATTTCGTTAACTTCGGGTTATAAATTCTTACATCTTCCAGTCGAGTGCCAAGGTGATCGAGCGCGGATCGCCCCAATACACGCCGTTATAGAAACCGACACGTTCGTAATACTTTTTATCAAATAGATTGTTGACGTTGACCGACGCCGAAAGATGTTCGTCGAACTGGTAGCGCGACATCAGGTTGACGACGGTATAGGCCTGTTGGGTGATCTTGGTCGGTGTCGTGATGAGGTCGCCGTCTTGATCGCGGCCCGTTGGACGCCCGGCAAATGCGTAGAAGTCGCTCTGCCAATTGACAGCACCACCCACCGTCAACCCGCGCCATTCACCGGGCAGGCGATAGGCTGTCGACATCTTCAGCAAGTTCATCGGCTGATCGGTGTTGTTGCGTTGCTTATCGCCATTGAGCGAGTGGGTATAGGTGTACCCAGCGGTGAGGTTCCAGTCGGGCATCACTTCGCCTGAGACCTCGACTTCAAAGCCCTGCACCTTGTTGCCTTTGCCACCGGATTTGTAGAACTGCTCGCGGGTGACCGGGTCGGGTGGGGCGGTGTTGTCGAGTTCAGCCACGTTATCCTGGGTGCTCCAGAAAAACGCAGTGGCCAGGTTCAACCGCTCGTTCAGCAGGCTGCCCTTGAGGCCGATTTCGTAGTTGCTGCCCACCACCGGCTCCAAGTACTTCTTGCTGGCGTCGCGTTCGTCCTGCGGGTTGAAGATATCGGTGTAGCTGGCATACACCGTGTATTCCGGCGTCAGGTCGTAGAGCAGCCCGGCGTAGGGCGTCCACATGTCGTTGTGGGTCTGGCGGGTTTTGGGTTCGGGGACGCGTTGATTATTGGCGTCGTATTCAGCCGGGGTACTTTCGATTTCCCAACTGCCATAGCGGCTGCCCAGTACCGCGTGCAGCCTGTCGGTCAGGCTCAGTCGAGTGGCCAGGTAACCGGCCTTCTGTTGTTTGCGTGAGTGTGGGCCCTTGAGCCCGGTGGTGCGGTCGGGGAATTTGACGATCGCGCCCATGTGTTGCCAATCAGGGATGGTTTCGTAGCCGTCGGGTGTGCTGTAACGCTGGTAGGGTGAAGAATCCCTTTGCTGCGACTCCCCATACCCCACCATCAATTCATGCTCGCGTCCCAGCATTGAGTAGGCGCCGGCGAGGTTGAAGTCCACGGCATCCATCTTCGAGGTACCGACCATTTGGTTGGTCCAGGCGGTCATGCCACTGCCGTCCGGATTCGGGAAACCCGCGCCGCCGTAATACACCTTGCCGTCGGTATCGCTCTGCCGGTGGGTATAGGCGGCTTTCAGGCGCCAGTTCTCGGACAGTTTGTGGTCAAGGGAGGCAAAGGTGGTCTTGTCCTTGAGCGGCCAGGAACTCCAGTCGGTGGCCATATTGGCGGAGCGCGACAAGCGAGCCTTACTGCCATCGCTGTTCCAATAGGGCAGTGTGCCCCATGAGGTGCCCTGCACATGTTTGTTCTGATAATCGAAGCCTACGGCTACCACGGTGTCGTCCGTCAGATCGGCCTCGAGAATGCCGTAGCCGACTTCCCTTTGCAGGGCGTAATTATCGCGAAAGGATTGGCTGTCGCGGTAAGCCATCACGGTACGTCCGCGCAGGCGCCCATCAAAGGCCAGTGGGCCGCCCACATCCAGGTAGCTGTAGTAGTTGTCATGGCTGGCGCCGCTGACGCCCGCTTTGGCTTGCCACTGTGAAGTCGGGCGTTTGCGGATCATGTTGACCGTGGCCGAGGGATCGCCCGCACCCGTGGTCAGGCCGGTCGCACCGCGTACCACCTCGATACGGTCGTAGATGATGGTGTCGGAGTCGGACTTCATGCGCCCAAAGGTATTGAGCATGCCATCCACTTGGAAGTTGTTGATGGAGTAGCCCCGCGATGAGTAGCCGGCACGGTCCGAATCCAGGTGCTGGACTGTCACCCCAGTGGTCTGGCGCAGCGCATCGGTCAATGTATTGAGATTGAAATCATCCATCTGCTGGCGAGTGATCACCGAGATCGATTGCGGGGTTTCCTTGACCGACAGGTTCAGGCGGGTGGCGGTGCTCATGGAACCGGTGGTGTAGGCCCCTGTGTGCTCGGTGGTAGCACCCAGGCCTTCGGCGGTGATGCTGGTGGCGCCGAGTTCGAGGGTTTTGTTTTCGGGGATGGTTTCAGCCAGCAGCTCCGGGCTGGCGGCCACGCTTAACAGGCCGAGGCTGAGGGTCATGGAACGGGTAAAGGGCGCGAACATCGCGGAAGACTCCTTGTCGTCTTTGCGGCCTTCTCAGTAAGAAAAGGCCATGGCTCAAAGACGAAAGGAGAAGGGGAACTTTAGGCTTAAACGAGAATGATTGTTATCTTTCTGTTACAGATCTGGCGGTTCCTGAAGCACGACATCGGTCGGATTGACCTTCTTGGGCTTGATCAGGCTGAAGTCGATCAGCGGCTTCTGCTGGCGCAGATAGGGGTTGCCGATCATCTGCGGGCGCGGCCTGAAGTTGTCGCTTACCAGGCTTTTTGTACGGTCCAGCTCGTTGAAACTCAAGCCGGCGAGGTCCGCCCAGGTGTGGATCAACTGTGAGCTGCTGTAAGGCCGCTGCAAATCGCCCGCAAAGCTCCAGTTGTGGGTTTCACGCCATTTCGGCGAGGCGTAGGCCATGAACGGGATCGTGTACATCGGTGCCGTCGGGTTGGCTTCATTGCGACCCAACGTACTGTGGCCGGCCGAGTCGAACACGTCTTCGCCATGGTCTGACAGGTACAGCAGGAAGCCGTTCGGGTCGGTCTTGGCGTAGTCCTTGATCAGGCTCGACACCACGAAGTCGTTGTACAGCACGGCGTTGTCATAGCTGTTGTAGGTAGGCAGTTGATCGTCGCTCACACCCGCCGGTACGCCCTGGCGGTCGGTGAATTTGTCGAAGGTCGGCGGGTAGCGGTACTGGTAGCTCATGTGGGTACCCAACAGGTGCACCACAATGAATTTGCGTTCCGCCGGGTCGGCCAGGGCCTTGGAAAACGGTGCCAGCACATCACCGTCGTATTGGCGGGCGTTCTGGTTGCGGTTGTTATTCAGGTACACCTGCTCGTCGGCCTGTTCGGAAAAGGTCGTGAGCATAGTGTTGCGCTTGGTCATGGTCTGCTGGTTGGTGATCCAGTAGGTCTTGTAGCCCGCCTGTTTCATCACGCTGACAATCGAAGGGGTCTTGAGGTACAGGTCCGGGTTTTCTTCGTCGGCGAAGGTCAGTACCTGTTGCAGTGCTTCGATGGTGTAGGGGCGTGGGGTGATGACGTTGTCGAACACCGCCAGTTGGTCGCGCAGCTTGTCCAGCTCTGGCGTGGTGTTGCGCGGGTAGCCGTAGAGGCTCATGCGCTGGCGGTTGGTGGACTCGCCGATCACCAGCACCAGGGTCGACGGTTGGCCGGCCATGGTGTCCTTGAGGTTGGTCAATGGCGGAATCTGGCTGGCGCTGTCGAGCATGCCTTGCATGTTGTCCAGTTGCTCGGTGTAACGGCGGTAGGCGACGATCATCTGCCACGGCACGGCGGGCTCGATGCGCGATTCGAAGCGGTCCAGGGCATCGTCGAGGGTATCGCTGCGGGCGATCTGCTTGACCAGCGGGTAGCCGATGATGCCCACCAGGATCGCGGTCGCCGCCAGCAGTGCCTGGCCACGCGGCAGGTAAACGGGGCGTACGCGGGTCCAGAGGAAAATGGCGACGGCGGTGTGGGCAATGAACGCCAGCACGATCCACCAGGCGAAGTATTGTGTGGCGTATTCACCTGCCTCGGAGATGTTCGACTCGAACATGATGAAGATGACGCTTTGGGAAAATTCCTGCTGGTAGATAAAGAAATATCCCAGGCTGGCCATGGAGCAGGCCCACAAGACCACACCGATCAAGGCGGCGATCAAACGTGTACGACGAGGAAATATCAGCAGCGGCGCCAGCCAGATCGCGCTCATGAAGAACGCTTGGCGAAAACCACTGAAACCGGCAGTGCCGCTGAGTTGGATCAGCAGTTGGGTAATACCCGAGAAATACCAGAAAAACAGGAATAGCCAGCCAAGGCCGGCCCAATCAAAGCCTTTCGCAGACTTGGTGCTGCGTTCGAACATCGCCATCCAGCGCTCCAACCCGGTAATTTTTCAGTCGACACGCAGGGCTGCGCGCAACAGAGGCCACCCTTGCATGGGGTGGCCCTTCGGGCGGGAGTATCGAGAGGGGCGTGTGAAAACTTTGTGAGATTTGTGTAGACGTTATCTTACAAAGTGATGACCAGGCTTAGCAGAGTGCAGGCTGGGCGCCGATAGGCTGGTCCAGCTGGGCTTGGATGATGTGCGAACGCAGGCGCATGACTTCCTGCTGCAGCTGTTCGCGTTCGTCTTTCAACTGGCGCAGCTCGTCACGGCGGATGGTGACGTAGAGGGTCTGTGGCGGACGGTTCATCTGTGCAGTGCTCATTGCTTACCTCGCAAATAGCCGGTGTATCGCGGTGTGCCAGAACGCTTGAGTCGAGGTTCTCGGCAGCAGTCGGAGGTAATTCTGAATTCTTTTTGCGGGCAAGGGAACTTTTTTATTTTTGATGGTCGTGTGACTTTTTGTGCCGTGATGGTGAAACGATGGCAACTTTTTTCCATGAAACTACACGTAACCGCGCTGGACTAACCCTCATTAGCCTCATTGCGCTATAAACTATGTCACACATTTTTTAGTAGTTAGGAGCATCAGCACATGCAACTGGGGATTATCGGACTAGGCCGCATGGGCGGGAATATTGCACGGCGCCTGATGCTCAATGGGCATACCACCGTTGTTTACGACCGTAACGAAGCATTTGTAAAAGGCCTGAGCGAAGAGGGCGCCACCGGCGTCGCCGACCTCAAGGCCCTGGTTGCCGGGCTGCAAAAGCCGCGCACCGTGTGGGTCATGTTGCCAGCGGGCGCGCCCACCGAAGACACCATCAACGAATTGAGCACGCTGCTGGAAGACGGTGATGCAATCATCGACGGCGGCAACACCAACTATAAGGACGACGTTCGCCGGGCCAAGGCCCTGGCTGAAAAAGGCCTGCACTATGTCGACGTCGGCACCTCCGGCGGCGTCTGGGGCCTGGAACGTGGCTACTGCATGATGATCGGTGGCGACGCCGAGACCGTGCAGCGCCTTGATCCGATCTTCAAGAGCCTGGCCCCTGGCCTGGGCAGCATCCCGCGCACCAAGGACCGCTCCGCCAGCGCCGACCCGCGTGCCGAGCAGGGCTACATCCACGCCGGCCCTGCGGGTTCCGGGCACTTCGTCAAGATGATCCATAACGGCATCGAGTACGGGATGATGCAGGCGTTCGCCGAAGGTTTTGACATCCTCAAGACCAAGAACTCGGAAAACCTGCCGGAAGACCAGCGCTTCGACCTCAACGTGGCTGACATTGCCGAAGTCTGGCGCCGTGGCAGCGTGGTTTCGTCCTGGTTGCTGGACCTGACTGCCGACGCCCTGGCCACCGACCCGAAACTCGACGGTTACTCCGGCTCGGTCGCCGACAGTGGCGAAGGCCGCTGGACCATCGAAGCCGCCATGGAACAAGCCGTGCCGGTACCGGTGCTGTCCACTTCGCTGTTCGCCCGCTTCCGCTCGCGCCAGCAAAGCACCTACGGTGACAAAATGCTCTCTGCCATGCGCTTCGGCTTTGGTGGTCACGTGGAGACTTCCAAAAAATGACCGCCAACGGCAAGAAACCCAAGGCCGAACCCGCTCCGCCCACCACCCTGTTTCTGTTTGGTGCCCATGGTGATCTTGTAAAGCGCCTGCTCATGCCGGCGCTGTACAACCTCAGCCGTGACGGCCTGCTGGGCGACGGCTTGCGCATTGTCGGCGTTGATCACAACGCCATCAGCGATGCCGACTTCGCCAAGAAGCTCGAGGACTTCATTCGCACCGAAGCCGCGAGCAAGGTCAAGGGCAATGCCGATAACGCGTTGGACCCTGAGCTGTGGGCGCAATTGGCCAAGGGCATCAGCTACGTCGAGGGCGATTTCCTCGACGACAGCACCTATGCCGACATCGGCAAGAAGATCGCCGACAGTGGCACCGGCAACGCGGTGTTCTACCTGGCCACCGCACCGCGCTTCTTCAGCGAAGTGGTGCAGCGCCTGGGCAGTGCCGGCCTGCTGACGGAAACCGACGACAGCTTCCGTCGCGTGGTCATCGAGAAGCCCTTCGGCTCCGACCTGGCCACCGCCGAGGCGCTGAACGCCAGCCTGCTCAAGGTGATGAGCGAGAAGCAGATCTATCGCATCGACCACTACCTGGGCAAGGAAACGGTGCAGAACATCCTGATCAGCCGTTTCTCCAACGTGCTGTTCGAAGCGTTCTGGAACAACCATTACATCGACCACGTGCAAATCACCGCCGCCGAAACCGTCGGCGTTGAAACCCGGGGCAATTTCTTCGAAAAAACCGGCACCCTGCGCGACATGGTGCCCAACCACCTGTTCCAGTTGCTGGCGATGGTGGCCATGGAGCCGCCCGCGGCCTTTGGTGCCGACGCTGTGCGCGGTGAAAAAGCCAAGGTAATTGGTGCGGTACGCCCCTGGTCGCTGGAAGATGCGCGGGCCAACTCGGTGCGCGGGCAGTACACCGCCGGTGAAATCGGCGGCAAGCAACTGCCGGGCTATCGCGAAGAAGCCAATGTGGCGCCTGACAGCAGCACTGAGACCTTTGTCGCCCTCAAGGTGATGATCGACAACTGGCGCTGGGTCGGCGTGCCGTTCTACCTGCGCACCGGCAAACGCATGAGCGTGCGCGACACCGAGATCGTCATCTGCTTCAAGCCGGCGCCCTATGCGCAGTTTCGCGACACCGAGGTGGAAGAGCTCAAGCCCACCTACCTGAAAATCCAGATCCAGCCCAACGAGGGCATGTGGTTCGACCTGTTGGCGAAAAAGCCCGGGCCGACCCTGGACATGGCGAATATCCAACTCGGCTTTGCCTACAAGGACTTCTTCGAGATGCAGCCATCGACCGGGTACGAAACCCTGATCTACGACTGCATGACCGGCGACCAGACCTTGTTCCAGCGCGCCGACAACATCGAAAACGGCTGGCGTGCGGTACAGCCGTTCCTCGATGCCTGGAAGGAAGACGACGGCATCCAGGCCTATAAAGCGGGTGAAGATGGCCCGGCAGCCGCCGACGCCTTGCTGGCCCGTGATGGCCGTACCTGGCATAGCCTCGGATGAGTGACGCAGCGATTCATCCCATCCGATTTATCCTCAGTGACGTGGATGGCACCTTGCTGCATCCGGATCACAGCCTCAGCCAACGCACAGCCGACGCAGTGCGTGCGCTGCGCGACAGCGGGGTGTTTTTCAGCTTGGCCAGCGGGCGACCGCCCAAGGCTATGCTGCAGCTGGTCGAAACCTTCGGTATCGATGTACCGGTGGCGGGCTTTAACGGTGGCACCCTGATTAACCCGGATGGCAGCATCCTGGTTGCCCATCATCTGCCGGCGGAAGCGGCGCTGGTGACGCTGGCGTTGTTCTCGGGCGAGCCGGACGTGGAAGTGTGGGTGTTTGCCGATGGTGACTGGTTGCGTCGTGATCCGCCGGGGCCCATGGTGCAGCGCGAGGCTGATGGCCTGGGCTACGGACCGGTGGTGGTGGAGAGTTTCGAACCTTACCTGGACCGGGTCGACAAAATCGTCGCCGCCAGTAACAACACGCAGTTGCTGGTGGAACTGGAGGCGCAATTGCAGCCCAAGGTGCAGGGGCTGGCCCATGTGTCGCGTTCACAGTCGGTGTATCTGGACGTTACCGCGATGCTGGCCAACAAGGGCGAGGCCTTGAAGACCTTGGCCGCGCACCTGGGCGTGCCTATTGAGCAGACGGCAGCGATTGGCGATGGCGGCAATGACCCGGCGATGTTTCACGTGGCGGGGTTTTCGATTGCGATGGGGCAGGCGGAAGAAGCCGTCAAGCGCCAGGCCAGTGTGGTGACCGGCAGCAACATCGAGGATGGCGCGGCGCAAGCCATTGAACGGTTTATCCTCGCCGCCCAATAAGCGACTGACGCTCTAACACTGAACTTGCGCACCATTAATCCACGGCGCGCAAGTTACAGTGCCGACTTACTTCGGCATTACCCAGGATTGCAACTGGTGGCCATCTTTATCGAGTTCGGCGCGGGCCTGCAACAGCAAGTTTTCCAACTGCGCCGGGTCGCTATAGGTGCTCGACGACAGTTGTTTGCTGCCAATACGGGTATTGGTGCGGTCGATGACGCTCAGGCTGAGGGCGCCATTGCCATCGTGCCAGGCCACGCACTGAAAGGGCTGGAAGGCACGGTCTGCGATCAAAAGAGCTTCGTTGATGCGGAGCGGGGCGTTCATGTGGGTTCTCTCTCATTGCCCATTCAAGTGAGTGCCGGCGGTTGGGCTGACCGTGCGGCGGGTTACTTGTACTGATGCACGATGGCGGGGTACGGGTCACATGTTAGAGCAACTATTTTCGATGTTTAGTGATTAACGTCATGTAAGCGGCTGTTTTGAAAGCTGATTGAAAGTTTCGGTAACCCTGAACTCTTTTGCGCTAAGCGTGGCGAAGTGGCTTTTTGCCCAGACTTATAGCAAAACGGTACAAGGACCGCGTCAAGACCTTGCTAGTGTTAGCGCCAGGCGTCACAAACCGTTGTTTCTAAATAACTTTAACAATTTTGACGCCAAGGAATAGTCATGGTTGTTACACCTGTGCAGCGTCGCTTGCTCGTGGTCGACCCCTGTGACGACTGCCACGGGCTATTGCCCGGTTTGCGCACCGCCGGGTGGGAGGTGGACAGCTGTGCCCTGGAGGCCGTAGGCGAGCGCTCCTGCGACGTGGGGTTGCTGCGTTTGCAGCCTTACCACCTGGAGCGCCCCGAGGCGGTCAAGGAACTGATCGGCCGCAGCGGCACCGAGTGGATCGCCGTCCTCAGCCAGGATGTATTACGCCTGCAGAATGTGGGCGACTTCGTCTGTGAGTGGTTTTTCGACTTCCATACCTTGCCGTTCGATGTCGCCCGCGTGCAGGTCACCCTGGGCCGCGCCTTCGGCATGGCGCGCCTGCGGGGCAAGGGCCACACCCCCGTGGATGAGCCCGAGCATGAGTTGCTGGGAGACAGCCGGCCGATCCGCGAATTGCGCAAATTGCTGGCCAAACTGGCGCCCACCGAGTCCCCGGTATTGATCCGCGGTGACAGCGGCACCGGTAAAGAATTGGTCGCCAAGACCCTGCATCGCCAATCCCAACGCCACGCCAAGCCGTTTGTGGCGATCAATTGCGGGGCGATTCCGGAACATTTGATCCAATCCGAACTGTTTGGCCATGAAAAGGGCGCGTTTACTGGCGCCCATCAGCGCAAAGTCGGGCGTATTGAAGCGGCCAACGGCGGCACGCTGTTTCTCGATGAGATAGGCGATTTGCCGATGGAATTGCAGGCTAACCTGCTGCGGTTCCTGCAGGAGAAACAGATCGAGCGCGTGGGTGGCAGCCAGCCGATTCCGGTGGATGTACGGGTGCTGGCGGCGACTCACGTGGACCTTGAGGCCGCAGTCGAGAAGGGCACCTTTCGCGAAGACTTGTACTACCGCCTCAACGTCTTGCAAGTGGTCACCGCGCCCCTGCGTGAGCGCCATGGCGACGTGGCGATGCTGGCCAACCACTTTTCACGTTTCTACAGCCAGGAAACCGGCCGGCGCCCGCGCAGCTTCAGTGACGAGGCGCTGGTCGCGATGGGCGAACACGCCTGGCCGGGCAATGTCCGCGAGTTGGCCAATCGTGTACGCCGAGGCCTGGTACTGGCCGAAGGGCGTCAGATAGAAGCCGTTGATCTGGGATTGCATGGGCAACAGGCAATTTCGCCGCCGATGGCTACACTGGAAGACTATAAACACCGCGCCGAACGCCAGGCGCTGTGCGACGTGCTCAACCGGCACAGCGACAACCTGAGTGTCGCGGCCCGCGTGCTGGGGGTTTCCCGGCCCACGTTCTACCGGTTGCTGCACAAACACCAGATCCGCTAGGGCGGGTAAACCGAAAAGCCCCGCAACGACCCTTATCGTTGCGGGGCTTTTCCTTTTGGCTGCGGGCAATGGTGATCTTGAGGCCGCCATCGCCGGCAAGCCGGCTCCTACACTTGGAGCGCATGCCCCTGTAGGAGCCGGCTTGCCGGCGATGAGGCCCTCAAACACACCACTAGAAGTAGTACGGAAATTTCAGACTAAACGTGAAGTCTGGCGCATCATCCGTCATGCCGATCGCCAGGTTCGGCACGATCGTCAGGTTATCCGACGCAGCAATGGTCATGCCCACGTTGAAGTAGCCGGCGTTGGCATCGCTGGACACCACCGATTGCCAGTCCCCGCCATTGGGCTTGAGCTTGCTTTTACGCTGGATCAGGTCGGAGACCGAAAACGACATACTCATCTTCTCGTTCAGCGCAAAGGCCACGCCGACACCCAGTTGGAAGCTGTCACCCAGGCTGACTTTGCCGCCGACTTTCTGGTTGACGTCACTGCTGATGTCGTCGAACGACTCTTCGAAGTTGTGGGTGTAGGAGAACGAGCCAAACAGCACGGCGGGGTCGAAGGTCTTGACCAGCGAGATCCCCGGGGTGATCGACCAGACTCCATTGCCCGTCGGCAGGTTTTCAGGCACGTACAGGTTGTCGTTGGCGGTTGAGCGCACCAGCTTGATGCCGAACGGTTCTTTACCCGTCGGCGCCTTGACGCGCACCGACACCACAGCATCCGGCAGGGTGGGGGTTTCGTCGAGGAACTTGTAGGCCACACCGAAGTTGACGTCGCCGATGGTCGGGTCGCGGCTCACCGACTCTTCCGAGGTGGCGTTGGCGTTGTTACCCGCACCGCCGGACTGGTAAGTCGATTCGCGGTACACCACCGGCACGTTCACGTCGAACTGCCAGCGGTTGTCGAGGTTATAGCGACCGGTCAGGTCAAGCGTCCAGTTATCCGCCTTGATTCGATCCAGGTTGATATTGCCGAGGAAGATCGAGTCCAGCGCCAGGAAACCGTTGAGCGTGAGCTGGCGTGCATCGTAGCGCGCGTAGGTAATACCGGTTTCAAAGCTGAACTTGCCGTTGCCAAAGAAACCGCTGGCTTCGTTGTAGAGGTTGCTCACGCTCTGCGCCGGCGCCGAATCATCCTTGAGCGACTGGCCGTAAGAACTGCCGCCGCCGCCCGCACCACCGGAGGCCGCTGCCGCGCCAGTACCGGCGACGGTGGCGCCGCTGGCTTTCTGGAAGTCCGCTGGGGATTTGGCCAGGCGTTTCGGTGGTGGGGCCGCCGGTTGATCTTCCACCTGACGCACCCGTTGCTCCAATACTGCCAAGGCTTTTTGCTGCACTTCGTACCGCTGCTTGAGTTCCAGAAGCTCCTGTTTGAGAGTTTCGATATCGGCGTCCGGCGCGGCATACAGAACGGATGCGGGCAAGAGCGTACTTAAACAGACCACCGCACGTAGCGATAACGATCGATGCATGAAATAAGCCGTCCTTTTCTAATGCGTAAGTGTCGAGGGTCAGCGTAGTTCAATAACCGAGAGTGCGTAGGCCTTTGAGTTGATCAAGATTGCAATTGAGCGCCGGGTTGTTCAAACCGTTGTTCATCACCACATTGAGCTGGGTCATGTTGCTGACGAAGTTTCTATCCCCCGTCAGAACAGTGCCTTGCAGCACTTGGCCGCCGCCAATCTGCTGGAGACTATTGCCTTGGTTATGGTTGCCCTGGATCGCCATCTGCAAGCCGCCATTGTTGGCCGACACACTCACGCGGCCTGCCGCGCTATCGCCGGTCACGGTGCCGCCGGCAACCAGCACATGGCCCGATTGCACGATGTTGGAAGGGGCGAAGCCGTTCTCGGTGACGTTGATGCCGACATTGTTATAGGCAGTGTTGCCGTCGCCGGCGGTGCGCACGCTTTGGGTTACGCCCGAACCGGTGCCCAGGCCGGCCCCTCCGCTGACGTTACCCGTGCCCGTGTTGGGGTTTGTCCCGTTACCTGTCGAGCCGGTGGTCTGTACGTAGAACTGCGGGGTGATGGTGGACGAGTCGACTTGCATGCTGGCCTTGCCGGTGATGGTGTCGCCCACGGCATTGGTCCACGTACTGCTCATGACAATACCGAAGCTGATGATTCGCCCCGGCATCACGTAGCGGCCGCGCAGTTCGGCCATTTCCGAATCCTTGAGTTCGATCGGTTTGAATCCCGACGAAGCATAAGCGGGCATTGAGGCTGCCAGACACAAGACCGTCAGCCAACGGGAAGTGTTCATCTTTTGCTCCTGGAGCGTCCTGCCCCTTATTGCGCTTCTTAGAAGAAGTCGCTTTGGATGAAACCGAAGTCCATCAGCTCGGCATCGCCTACGGGCCTGAACTCATTCAACTGGTTCTTGGCGGTCAGGGGCATGGGCGGGTCGAGCAGGGCGTTGGCCTTGTCGTAACCTTCACCCAGCACGGCGAAGACGATGCCATTCCAACCTTTGATGAAGTCGTCATGTGAGTAGCGCTTGTGGCCCAGTACGGGGTCGCCGATATAGACCCAATCCTTGTCCGCGCGCTGAAGTACCACGAAATGCTTGTAGCCACGAATCTCGAGCAACACCACCACAGGGATTTTCACGGTCACCAGGGTGTCTGGCCCGATCTTGTAGCCCCGGGCACGCATGCCGATGCTTTCGAGGTAGCGCTTCATGTCCAGCATGGAGAAGCCCTGGGTACGTACCAGGTCCTGGTCTGCATTGACCAGCATGCCTTTGATGACGTGGTCTTCGTCGACGTCCAGCCAATAACCCTGGCGCAGAATGGTGGCGAGTGCCGCAGCACCGCAGCTGAAATCGGTTTTCTGTTCCACCAGGTTGGCGAACCGGCGTTCACGGATACTCTCGACCTTCTTGTAGATGACTGCACCGCCAGGCATGGCGGAGATCGCCATGGTGCCTGCCCAGGTCGGGCCGGTGAGCAGCATCAAGAGGGTGAGGGTCGCGAGGCGCATGATCGTCTGACCTGATGGACACTGAAATAAAAAGGGCCTTGTTGCCAAGGCCCCGTTGGATCAGAAGCGCACGCCGCTGGTGCAGACGGTGCAACCTTGGCTGACCGACAGTTTGTTGGCCGCTTGGTTACCCGAGCCAGATTGGAGGACTACCCCAATGTTGCCGGAGTTGCCGTTAACCGAGCTGTCGAGGCTGGAGTTGTTGGATACGTACTGAGGTTTGCTGCCATGGCCATAACCATTGCTGGTTGCAGCGGCATTGAGGTAGCTGTTGTTGAGCGAGGTTTGCTCAGTGTTGGTGGCCGCCGCGATGTTTTTGCCGTCAGCGGTAGAGATGGCCAGGCTGTTTTTGGCCTGGTTGCCTTGGCCTGCTTGGCCGACATAACCCACGTTGCCCGAGTTGTTGTTGACGGCGCCATCCAAAGAGGCATTGTTTTGCGTGCCTTTATTGATGAAGTTGTTGTGCTGGCTGCTTTGGTCCGAATCGATGACGGAGAATACGGTCAGGAAGTCGCCTTTACCGCTCATGATGGCGACATCATTGTCGCCTTGGTTACCACTGCCAGCTTGGTTGACTACGCCAACGTTACCGGAGTTGTAGGTTACCGAGCCATCGGCAGAAGCGTTGTTCTCGGTTTTAGTGTCGTCGAACTTATTGTGTTCGCTTTTTTGAGTGTCAGTCACAACCGCGGCGCCAGTGCCGGTAGGTTGAGGCGCAGGGTGCCAGCCACCACCTGCTTGAGCAGCAGCAGCCATGAGTGCGGCGAGAGCGAAAACCATTGGTTTCAGGGCCATTTGAGGTTTCATGGTGTTTCTCCTTGCTTCTAATTAGTTGGTTAAGTGTTGGTACGGTCTAACTAGTGCTACCAAGCGGTTACTTGATAGTGATGCCCAGGGTGTTAGCCACTCGGTTCCCCACCCCAGCACTCTGGTTCACCTGAATCACTCCTCGGCTGCCGGTGAAGGCCTGGTCGCTTGTCACGACCTGGCGGCTGCCAGTGGTGGAGGTGAGCCCTGAGTCGGTTGCCAGCGTCGTCGTGTTCTGTTGCAACAGGACGCTGTCGTCGATGCTTTGCGGGCCAGGGTTGACGCTGATCCGCACCGCATTGACTGATTGGTTATTGGCCCCGGCCGATTGGTTGATGCCCAACATGCCGTTGCCATTGGTAAAAGAAGTGCCCTCGATTGCCGCCTTGGCGTTCAGGGAGGGGTCGACCTTGCCGTCCATCCGCTGGATATTGCTGGTGGTCGCCTGGCCACCGAGCGCAACGGCGCGGTTATTGGCGGTCTGCTGCTGGTTGCCGGCTGCCTGGTTGATCATCAGGTTGCCGTTGTAGGCTTGGCCGCTGTTGTTCATCACAGCGGTGTTGTCTGCCATAACCGAGGCGCTGCCCAGCAGGGCCAGCAAGAGAAGGGAACGGTTCATTATTTGCCCCCCATCATGCTGCCGATGTTGTTGAGGGGCGCCAGGCCACGCTGGATCGAGTCGCTGATCTGACCACCCATGCTGCCGCTGCCCCCCGAGCGGCTGGCGGCTGCGCCAGCCCCCAAGGTAGACATGCTGTTCTGTGTGGCACTCAAGCCGGTGAGGTTGCCGTTGGGCTGCATGGCCCGAGTGATGCCCAAGCCGCTATTGATGTTTCCGAAGTCACGGTCACTCAACTCGCCCGACAGGGCGCCAACGATTTCTCGGCTGGGATTGGCATTGGCGGTCTGGGGATAAGGGTCGGGGCCGAAGGAGGCTCGGCCATACATGTGGCCTTGTACGTCGCGGCCTGTCACGATCACGCCGTCACCTGCCAGGGTCGGAAGACTGATACTGGCGCTGAGTACACAGCTGGCCAGCAGTACGTTCATCGAACCTTGAGTGAGTGTGATCACGGCGGCATTCCTTATTCTTCACGCTGACCCTAAACAGCGTTGTCAGAGAAAGAGCAGAAGCCGTGCCGCTTTTGATTTATTGTTGTTATTCAAGCGGTTGGGATTAACACAAGGCAATGTGATGGCAACCCTGTATCAACGGTGAGACAACACGCCCTCAAGCCACGCCTGCCGCGCCATTGCGCAACCGCTTCACCTCGCTGTATCAGCGTTGAAACACCGTGCATGACAAAACGATGAACGCGCCCACCGTGGGCGGTTCAGGGCAGGGGGGTGTAAAAAAATCGGACACTTCGGGCGTGCAAAAACCCGTGCCCGCTGGCAAGGGCTCAGCCTTTTGGGGTTTTACGCGGGATCGCGTTGAGTACAGGGTTGCCATCCTGGTTCTGGGTCAGGTAGACCGGCAGGACCTTGGGCAGGGAGGGCACGAGGTTGCTGACCTCGTTGATGTTGTAGATACCGCCGATGCGAATCGTGCCGGTGTTGGCGTCGGCCAGCATCACTGGTTTGCTCAGGTAGCGGTTGATCAGCGGCAGTGCGTCGGCCAGGGCCAGGTTGTCGAGAATCAGCTTGCCCTGGCGCCAGGCAAGCGCGGTGTCGTTGGGGTTGATCGCCTGGACGCGCGGCGTGGCGTCACCCTGCTGGAAGCTGGCTTGCATGCCGGGGGTAAGCGGCACGCTGCCATGCACCTTGTCGCTGGCGATCTGCACTGAGCCTTCGAGCAGCATCACGCGCACCTGGTCTTCGTACTTCCACACGTTGAACTGGGTACCCGTGACCCGCACCTGACCTTCGCCGGCGTGCACGATAAACGGGTGGGTCGCGTCATGGCTGACTTTAAAGAACGCTTCGCCTTTCTTCAGGGTCACGCGGCGCTGGTCTTTGTAATGGCTGTAGACCAACTCAGTGCCCAGGTTGAGTTCCACCTGGCTGCCATCGCCGAGCGTGACCTGGCGCAAACCGCTGGCAGCCTCGAAACGCTCATAGGAACTGGGCAGCCAGCCCGCTTCCCAGCCAGTGAACGCGGCCAGGGGCAGGGCGGCCAGGCAGATCGCTGCCGCGACCGCGTAGGTGCGCAGGCGACTGCGTGGCTTCTTGAAGGGCGCTAGCACCGGCGTGGGTTCATGGCGCGGCAGGTGGTCGGCGACGTCCCAGATCTCCAGCATCGCGGCGTATTCAAACGCGTGCAGCGGGTGGGAATCATGCCAATGCGCAAAAGCCTGACGTTCACCGGCCGTGCAGTCGCCCGCGTGCAGCCGCATGCACCAATGCGCGGCGGCGTCGGTGATGGCGTCATATTCGGCTTCTGAAAGGGACTTTTCGCTCATTAACTCATCCTGATTTCCCACATTCTAACCTCCCAGGGCGGGCGGCGAGAACAGCCATCATGGCGATTGCACATCAATTGGAACTTATTCTCGTTTGGGGCGACCTAAAAAATTCAGGACATCAGTCAGTCAATCCCCAATGGAGTACGAAAATGCTGAAGAAAACATTAATCGCCCTGTGTGCAACCTCTGCGTTGATGAGTGCCGGTGCAGCCTTGGCCGATAAACCGGGCGCGGGCTGGATCACCATTGAAAAGGCGATCGAGGTGGCCAAGACCAAGGCCGGTTATATCGAGGTTTACGCCGCCGAGGCTGATGACAACGGTTACTGGGAAGTCAAAGGCCGCAAATCCGATGGCACCGTTTATGAAGCGCGCATCGATGGTGCATCGGGCAACATCCTGCGTGACCAGAAAGACTGATCACCCAGGTTTCGAGGGTGCCGTTCAGGCGCCCTTGTCCAGCTCTCGTCCCAATTGCGTGATCAGGTAGGTCACGGAGTCTGCGTTCGCCAGGATGATGTCCATGCGTTTGTCTTCGTTGCTCATGAAGATCTTACGCGCATCGTCCAGCGTCTTGGCCCCGGTGAGTTTCAACACTCGCTCCTTGACTGGGCGGGTCAAGTGGCGGTCTCCGAGGTCTTCCCAGCTTTGCGAATAGGCGTCCCATGCCTTGAACAGCATGACGTCCGGGGTGAGCGTGGACAAGGCTGAACGGCGCAGTTCGGATAGATCGGAGCTGAGCGTCTGCGCGCCTTGAATATCGACGTTGATCAAGTCGTGGAACGGCCGCATGCTATCCAGATAGGCGATGTCTTCCGTGTCCGAGCTCAAGTGGGTGATCTCGTGGATCAACGTCGCCGCACGGGCGTGGGCCGAGAGGTCGAAGGGCGTGCTCAGACGGTTCTGATACACATCCACCATCGGATCGAAGAAACGGTCCACCAAATAGATTTTTTTCTCACTATCAGCCGGCAGCGTAAACCCGTAGGTATCTTCTGACCCCCAGCGGCTAGTGCCGGTGACAAAGCGCATCGAGTCGGGGTTTGTCAGGGTGTGGTCAACCAGCTCATTGAGCACTTCATCGATCCTTTTCTCTATTCGCGTGACTTGCTCAGCGGTCACCGTGTGTAAACCGAACAACTCGTTGAAAAAACGCCCCAGGCGACTGGCCGGGTCTCGCGTATCGGCGAACTTCAAGAGGTTGCGCTTGCAGTTGACCGTGTAATAGGTCGCCACATTCAGTGCTTCATTGATGCATTGGGCCTTCCAGCTCGACAGTGCGCCGATTTGCGCCATGCCTACCGCTTCGATATTGATGGCCTCGCGCTCGGCCAAGCGGGTATTCACGCGCATTGCGAAACGCGAAATGGATTTGCCGAAGCGGGGGTGATGGCGGTCGAGGTCGAGCACCCATTTATCCTGGGCATTGCGCTGTACATAGGGCCCCTCGTGCGGCGTGCGGTCCAGGCGCCAACGCTCGCCAGCCCGCTTCACCGGGTAGACTTTGCCTTCCACCGGCACGTAGAAACGCCCTGTCGCGGCGTGCTTGAACACGTGGCTCAAGGCACTTTTTTCCAGATCGGACAACGCTACGCTGTGATCCTCGAACACCTGCAATCCAGTACGCAACGGTTGGGTAAGGTCCATCGTTGCCAGGGTGGCGGCGGCGGGCGGCGGGGTGTTCAGCCATTCATCCACGGTGGGTTGGGAGGCCGATAGCACGGGTGAGTCGAGCAGCTTATCGAGCTCCTTGCGCAACGAAGCGAGACTGGCCACGCCCCGTGCGAAAGCCTTGAGCGCGGCGCCCCATTGGTGCTGCTGAAGATGCTCGGCGGAGTCCTTGAACAACTGGTAGCTGCGCCATACCACCAAGGGGTAAGCCAGCTTGCCCGCCATGAATTGCACTGCGTTGGGAATCCCTTTACCTACCATGCCAGTGAAGCGCTCCCACTGGGCTTGCCCCTCGGCATCGAATTGGCTTTCGAGCATTTTGCCCAGCATCACTCGGTTATCGTTGAACAGACGCAAAAGGATATTGCCGCGTACCGGCGACGTGCCAAAGCGTAACTCCGACGGCCCGGAGCGGGTCGGTCGTTGCCATAGGTTGCGATAGGTGGCCTGGTGCGCAGAGTCAAGGTGGCGCAGCACCCAGTCCTGCAGCGCCCCAGGGTTGCCGAGCTCGTGAAGCAGGTCATCTTCCGAGACGTATTCCTGCAGGGCCTGTTTGGGGCGGTAAGGCGTGTACAACACCAGTGGTCCGCTGGCGCCGGCCTTCGGGCTGATAAGGTACAAGCCTATGGCCGGCGCCGCCGTGGCCCCGGGCGTGGCGATCAGTTCCAGCGGGCGGATCATCGCGGTCACTCCGCTCACAGTGTCGCGCGCCAGCGCGTCGGGCATGTCGAAGATCTGCTGGATAAGGCTCCACGCGCTGCTGGACAGGCGTTCTTCCAGCCGTTCCTCGTGGGCATGACACAACAGTTGCCAGGGCAATTGCCGGCAGAACAATGCGCGCCGCTGCCTGGCGTCTTCAGTATCGGCATTGAGGTGGGTGTCGAACCAGTCGCGGTAAACGCTTTTGAGATCGAGCTGACGCACTAATTGCTCCACGGCGCTGCTGTCCAAGGCGGCGGGGAGGGCCACAGCCGTGCTTGAGCGTGGCTGGACATCCCCGGCGCTGAAGTCGGGCAAATGGCACATGGCCAAATCAACGAGTGTCTGTATCGGACTGGAAAGCGCCTGTCTTGCCGAAATCAGCACATGCTCGGGGTTGACGACGGCACTGGCGAAGCGAGCATTAAGCAAGGTGGCCAGGGCGCCCACGACATGTTCGCGCAACGGCGGGATGCCATGCAGGTAATCCTGCTCGTCCGGCGCGCTGAGACGGTATTGCTCCAGCAGTTCGGCGTGCAGGCGCTGCTCCAGCGGCGCGGCCATACCCAGCCAGGCCGGCAGGGCTTCCTGCTGGATGATTGACTGCGCGATGCCAGCGGCTCGGCGCAGGTTGAGGGGCGCCGGTTGGCGCATCAGGCTGTCGAGGCTGTCTTGCAGCCTTCGCGCGCCCAGGCCCATGGTCAGGCGGTAATCGATACTGTCGAGAACGTAGTCACGGTAAGAGCGCTGCCGGTTGTTCACCAGGTGGTCGTCAATGCGTTGCAGCGGTGCCAGTCGATAGGCCTGGTGTGGCGCGCGTTGGCGCACGGGCAGGTTTTCAAGCAGGTGCATTCGCCCGTCCGGGTGGGCCAAGTACTGTTGGAGCGTGGTGTACAGATGGGCCACCGACGCAAAGGGTTGGAACCCCAAGCGCGGCGTCCATAACAGTGCCTTGCCGGACAGTTGCGGATCGGTGCCGCCGCGTTCGGTGATGACAAAGCAGTTGGCCAGGGCATGCAGGTCAGTCTGGGCGCCAACGTGCAGCGCCAGGCTGAACACGTCGGGCAAAAAACCGTTCAAGCCATGGCGCGTCAGGCGGGTGAGGCTGTCGCCTTCAAGCACGGTGTGGATGATGGCATGGCTGCGTTCGTCGAGCGTGTTGCTCAAGTGTCGCAGCCGCGCCTCACTGCGCAGGCCCTCGAGCATGCCTTGGCTGAGCTTCCCCTGGTGGGTGTCCAGGAACAGGCCAGGCAACGTGCGCACATCATGCTGGACAAAGGGCACCATGGCCTGCTCGATCACCTTGTTGAAAATTGCCGGGGTCAGGCTGTTCAAGCGAAATACCCCACCTCGCTCACGGAGCCCATAGAAACCGAGGTGTGTACCCTTCATCACCGGGACGGCTTCCCCTGTGAGGCGCTCGAGAAAATGCTCGACCATATTCAGCGACACTTGCGGTTCGCGCTCTTCAAACTGCTGGGCTGCGCTGGCGTAGGTGTTGATATTCACCTCTTCAGCCTTCAGATCCAGTTCGTTGCTATCCAGTTGCGTGTTCAGCGCATGGGCCGCCAAATGCCGCAGTGTCGAGTGATTAGCCCGCTCGGTCGCCAGCGCTGCCTCGATGGCGCGCAGCGTCGGCAGCTCCTGTTTGGCGCGTTCTGCCTTGACCGTAGAGGGGTGGCCGTCGTGGCTGGCGATGGGGTTCAGGCTCCAGCGACCTTCGGCATCCAGATCGAGCAGGCGCGGGTCGAACAGACTGCGCACATCCAGGGCGCAGTCGAGCAGGGCCGCCAGGTCGACTGCGCCATCACTGCGCCGGAACAGCGCCAGGGCATGTTCCAGATTACTCAGTTGCTTGACGGCGATGTCTGCAGCAAGGGTGGCAAAGACATTTCCGTTTATCGGCACGCCGCTGATCTGCAACGGGTCCAGGCCAATAAACACCGTGCGTTCTTCTCGCGAGAGGAAGTTGAGCAATTCGTCCTGGTGGCCGGCAGCCTTGAGCATGCTGATCAGCGTGTCCTTGAGGTCATCCTGGTCCTTGAGCACTTGCAGGCCGCGCGGCTGGGTGTACAGGTAGGCATTCTGGTCGGTAATCATCAGTGTGCCGGCCAGTTCAACGTGATGTTGGTAGGGCGCATGAATACGTACTTTGTCGATGTGCAGCAGGCGCTCGGGGTTCGTCACTACCGCGGGGTTTGGCAGTAACACTGCGAGCAGGTGCTGGCTTTCGTCGGAGCTGATTATGCCGGCCTGGCGCTTGAGCAGCAGGTCGGTGCGGAATGTGTCGCGCATCACTTGGGCAAAAAACGCCAGGCGCGACTGACCGTCGCGGGCATCGGCATTCCAATAGGTCTTGAGCAGGCTGCCAAGGACCTTCGACAGTACGCCACTGGCTTGTTCAACCAGGCTATGCCAGTGCGCCAGGTCCTGGGCCAGTTGCTCTGGGCTGAACCCCGTGGTGACGTGGCGCGGGTTGAAAAAGGTGCGGGTTTGCCCGCTGGGCCAGGCTTGACTGAGGTAAAACTGCAGCAAGGTTTCGCTTAGCGTCAGCGACGCTACCCAGCGCTGATCCTGTTGCGACGCAGTGCCTGGCGGGGCATCGGCGTAGCAATTGACGCGGGTGTCGCGTTGATCCAGCTTAGGAAAGTACGTGCGCGCCATAATGCCCAGTAGGGTTTGCAGCATCCACTCGAGTGTCGGCGTCTGGCGCAACTCGTTGAGCAAGGCCAGCAGATTTTGCTGTTGGGCAGCCAGGATGGTCTGTTCTTGAAATTCCAGTACCGCGCCGTCGATGGTGAAGTGGGTGAGTGACAGTGCCGTATCCGCCTGCAATGCCTTGCGCGAATCTATTGACAAAAAACTAAACAAATCATTGCCTTGAGACTTGTTATTAATGCGATTTATAAGTTCTTGCATGGCGGAATCACGACCGTCGAATACCTCCATGCCGCCATACGGTGTATAGAGCACTGCCTTTTGCCCGTCCGGGCTGGGGCTCATCAAGAACACCCCGGCCAGTGCTGTGGTGGGCTGGTTGGCTCCTTTGATCGTGAAGGACTCGACGACCATGGGCGCCGCGCGCAGTTGGGCATTCTGGCGTGCATGGTCGGTGGCGTAGTACAGCGTGTGCAGCCAGTCGAGGTCCTTCAGGGACAAACCCAAGGCGCGTTCGCGTGGCGACGGCTCGTCACGGCGCACCGGTAACAAAAACTCATCAAAGAAATACGGCGGTGTGACCCGGGCCATCGTGTGCGTCCTTGACATCAAAAAGGTCTCACAGGCTAGGTGCGACTGGCTCGAGACAGGGGGTACATAGCTGATACGCATCAATCACCGATTGACAGTGGCAGCAGGCTGCGTTGTTTAATCAGCGGGCTGGATTCACGCTGTTTGCCCCTTCCAATCATAAAATCGGAGCTTCAGATGCCTGCCCAGTCTTTTTCTGGTGAAAGCCCTGTCACTGCAATCGGCTTTGCTGAATTGGTGGCGTTGCTGCACTCGATATTTGTCAGTCACGGCACGTCGTCGACGGTTGCGCAGATCCTGGCGCATAACTGCGCCAGCGCCGAGCGCGATGGTGCCCACAGCCATGGCATTTTCCGCATTCCGGGTTACCTCAGCACGTTGGCCAGCGGCTGGGTCAATGGTAAGGCCGAACCCACGGTCACCGATGTGGCGTCGGGTTTCGTGCGGGTGGATGCCGCCAATGGCTTCGCCCAGCCTGCGCTTGAAGCGGCGCGGCCATTGCTGGTGCAGAAGGCGCGCAGTGCCGGCATTGCCTTGCTGGCGATTCATAACTCCCACCACTTCGCCGCCCTGTGGCCGGACGTCGAGCCCTTCGCTGAAGAAGGCCTGGTAGCCCTGAGTGTCGTCAACAGCATGACCTGCGTGGTACCCCACGGCGCCGACCGCCCGCTGTTCGGCACCAATCCCATCGCCTTCGCGGCACCCCGCGCCGACGGCATGCCCATCGTGTTCGACCTGGCCACCAGCGCAATTGCCCACGGCGACGTGCAAATCGCTGCGCGCAAAGGTGAATTGCTGCCGCCGGGCATGGGCGTCGACAGCCTGGGGCAGCCGACCCGCGACCCCAAGGCTATCCTCGAAGGCGGCGCATTGCTGCCATTTGGCGGGCACAAAGGCTCGGCGTTGTCGATGATGGTTGAGCTGCTGGCGGCGGCATTGACTGGCGGCAACTTCTCTTTTGAATTCAATTGGGCCGACCACCCCGGCGCGCGTACGCCCTGGACCGGCCAGCTGTTGATCGTCATCGACCCGAGCAAAACCGCCGGGCAAAGCTTTGCCGAGCGCAGCCAGGAACTGGTGCGGCAGATGCATGCGGCGGGGTTGCGACGGTTACCGGGGGATCGACGTCATCGCACGCGGGTGCGTTCGGACGAGCAGGGCATCCAAGTGGATGCGCAGGAACTGGCAGGGCTGCGTAAGTTAGTCGAGCAATAAGACAGGCTGCGCCAGTGCTGGCGCAGCCCGGTTCGATCAGTTACGGCGACCCAGCAGCAGGCCAACGACCAGGCCGAAACCTGCGGAGATCGCGACGGTCTGCCATGGGTGGCCACCGATGTAGGTCTCGGTGGCATCCACCACCGGCTTGCTGCGTTCACGAACGTTGGACACGGAGTCCAGCGCTTGCTTGAGTTTGATGGCGACCTGCTCGCGCAGGGTTTCACCTTCTTCACCGACCAGGGAGGCGCTGCTTTTGAGCAGTTTGTCCGACTCTTCGATCAGCGCGGTGAGTTCGCTGAAGGCTTGGTCCTTGATCTGGTCTTCGACGGCTTGGGCAGCGGTTTTGCGGGCCATTGTGTGACTCCTTGCGAGTGAATGTGACAGTGAACAATGGAGTATCGGCGTGTGGCAAAAGTTGCAGTTTTTTTGCTGCCGCCGCGTCTGGAGCGAAATCCAAATCAGGAAATTTCGACCTACAGTGTAAGATGTCGCCTATTTGTGCAGCAGGTAAATCAACATGAGCTTCAATCTGGCCAACAAGACCCTCGCCGAACGCGCCGAGCTGGAAGATGAAAAGTCCCGTCTCTATGACCTGTGGCAAACCAACCTGGGCAAGGCCAAGGGCGAAGCGGCACGCCTGTTCGGTGAGCGCGCCAAGCGCAAGGGCAAGTGGGCCGAGTGGGTGCGCGCGGAACTCGACGGCATGTCGCCGCCGGAGTTCTCCAACATGGTGCGCAGTGAGGTCAACAAGTTGATGGCCGCGGCTAAATAAAGCTCGCCACAATCGCCTCACGGACTTTCAGCAACATCGGATCAAGCTGCGCCTGGGTTCTCCAGCCCAGCTCCACGGGGTAGTGTGGCAGGGGCAGCGGGCAAGGCAGCACACGCAGGCCGGTCATGTCAGCGATGGCCTGCGCCGCGTGCCCCGGAATGGTCGCCACCGCCTGGCTGCCCTTGAGCAAAAAGGGCAGTGCGGCGAAGTGGCTGGTCGACGCGCACACGTGGCGGCTCAGCCCTTGCGCGGCCAAGCCTTCGTCGGTAATCCCGATAAACCCGCCTGAAGACACCAAGACATGGTCGCGTGCGACGAATTCTTCGAGACTGATGCGTGTCTGGTCTGAATCAACCAGGCAACGATAATCACCTTCCCCCAGCACTTGGCGGCTCAACCGAATGTGTGCGAACCCACCGGCGGTGATCGCCAGGTCCAGCGTGCGATCAAGCAAGGCGCCGGCGACGATCTGGCTGTGAGTCTGACGGAAGATCACCCGCAACTTCGGCGCTCGCTGGGCGATTTCAACGATCAGCCGGCGGCCGTAGGCAATCTCGAAATCATCGGATAACCCCAGCACCACCGACCGACCCTGGTACTGCTGGTTATCCGGGTTGACCAACGCCAGGCTTTGCCGGCAGCGGTCCAGCGCCTCACTGATCAACGGCTTCAACTGATTGGCCCGCAATGTCGGCGCCAGGCCGCGCCCGGTGCGCACGAACAACTGATCGCCATACACCTCGCGCAAGCGCCGCAGACCGGCGCTGATCGCCGATTGCGTCACGCCCAGGCGCACCGCTGCGCGGCTGGCGCTGGACTCGTCATGCAGGGCTTCAAAGGTTTTCAGCAGGTTGAGATCGACCTGGGTGATATTGATTGGGTTCATATCATTCAATCATGAGGAGGGCTTTATTCATGATCGAGGCTGGCGGGAGAATGGGCAACCCCCCTTACTCGGAGTCATCACGATGCCTGTCTCAATAGTGGCAGCCCTGCAAATCGGTTCCTTGCCCGGTGGCAAGGATGAAACACTGGCGCAAATCCTGGCCTATGAAGACGAGATTTCGCGCAGCGGCGCGCAACTGGTGGTCATGCCGGAGGCGCTGCTCGGTGGTTATCCCAAAGGTGAAGGCTTCGGTACGCAACTGGGTTACCGCCTGCCGGAAGGGCGTGAAGCCTATGCACGGTATTTCGCCAATGCCATCGACGTGCCGGGTGTCGAGACCGATGCATTGGCCGGTCTGTCCGCACGTACGGGGGCCAGCCTGGTACTCGGCGTGATCGAGCGCAGTGGCAGTACGCTCTACTGCACCCTGTTGTATTTCGAGCCAACGGGTGGCTTGGTGGCCAAGCACCGCAAGCTCATGCCCACCGGCACCGAACGGCTGATATGGGGCAAGGGCGACGGCTCGACCTTGCCGGTGATCGACGCAGCGGTCGGCCGTATCGGCGGCGCGGTGTGCTGGGAAAACATGATGCCGCTGTTGCGCACGGCGATGTACGCCAAGGGCGTGCAAGTGTGGTGCGCGCCAACGGTGGACGAGCGCGAGATGTGGCAGGTGAGCATGCGCCATGTGGCCCATGAGGGGCGGTGCTTCGTGGTCAGCGCCTGCCAGGTGCAGGCGTCGCCCGAAGCCTTGGGCATGGAAGTGGCCAACTGGCCGGCGGACCGCCCATTGATCGCGGGAGGCAGTGTGATTGTCGGCCCGATGGGCGACATTCTCGCCGGGCCGCTGTGGGGCGAAGCCGGGCTGCTGACGGCGCAAATCAACACGGATGACTTGGTGCGCGCCCGGTACGACTATGACGTGGTGGGCCATTACGCCCGGCCGGATGTTTTCGAATTGGTAGTGGATGAACGCGCCAAGCCAGGCGTGCGCTACATCACCGACTAGAACACGGTAACCCCGTAGGCGCCCGGCTTGCCGGCGATAGCGGTGTACCGGCCCACAGATGCAGTGGCTGACTGGCCGCCATCGCCGGCAAGCCGGCGCCTACAGGGGGTGTGTGGCCAGCCATTCCTTGCGGGTCATTTCCCAGATGTCGCGTGGGAATGTGCCTTCGACGAAGTCGCCTACATCCGTCCTGATCAACCGCATGCCCGTGCGCTCGGATATCCGCCGCGACCCCAGGTTCGGCGCAGCCTTGGGCACGCGCATCACAGGTCGCTTGAGTACGCCGAACCAGTAGTCGGTCACCGCCGCGCTGGCTTCGGACATCAACCCCTGGCCCTGCCACTGTGGGCCCAGCCAGAACCCGCGGTTGTTATCCACCTCATCCATCAAGCTGACATTCCCGATCAACTGCCCGGGCGCGCTTTTCAGGCGGATCGACCAGTGCCACTCCTCGCCACGGGCCATGGCGGGCAGGGCAACTTCTTGCAGGTAAGTGCGCGCGCCGTGAGCCGGGTAGGGCCAAGGCACCAGGGCGTTGAGGTAGCGCACCACGTCCCAGTGAGGAAATTGCTGCTGGACCCCCTCGGCATCGTCCAGGGTCAGTGGGCGCAAAATCAGGCGCTCGGTAAAGAGTGTCGGTTGCATGGCGGTTACCACGTGACGGTATTCGGCAGGTCCAGCGTGCCACGGTCCACAAAGCGCATCGTGCCGAACAGGCCACCCGCGAGTTTGCCCCGCAGCACGTAGGGCAGGTTGTTCAGGCTCTGGGTCTGGCTCAGGCCCAGGGTCTGACGCAACACAGAAAATGCCGAAACACTCACCGGCACCATCAGCACGGCCTCGGAAAAACGTGGGATGGATCCGCTTTGATCACTCACCCCAGAGGCCAACGGCCGGCCATTGACCTCCAGGTCCAGGGCCACGCCGTTATAGTCGATCGCCGTTTCATTGGGGTTCTGCACCCGCAGCTTCACGGCGAAGCGCACTTCCAGGTCCTGGCTTTGCAAGGGCTCGATGCCCACTACGTTGATATTCACCGGGTCGCGGTTGGGGAACAGGGCGCAGGCGCTCAGGGTCAGCAGCAACAACGATAGAACCATGAGCTTGCGCATGTAAACAGTGCTCCTATTTCGTGACGTCCGGGTCCTGCATCACTTTGAGGGTAGAGGACTCCGGATCAAATTCATCTTCTTCCAGTTCTATGAACTCTTCCGGCAGGAAAATGTTCAGCAGGATTGCACAGAACGCGCCCACGGTGATTGGCGATTCAAAGATGTTATGCAGCGCCTTTGGCAGGTCGCGCAGTACTTCCGGCACGGCGGCAACGCCCAGGCCCATGCCGAGGGAGATCGCCACGATCAGCACATTGCGTCGGTGCAGCCCGGCTTCGGCGAGGATCTTGATCCCGGCCACGGCCACGGTGCCGAACATGATCAGGGTCGCGCCGCCCAGTACCGGCTTGGGCATCAGTTGCAGCACCGCGCCGATCATCGGGAACAGCCCCAGCAGCACCAGCAGCCCGGCGATAAAGTACGCCACATAGCGGCTGGCCACGCCGGTCAACTGGATCACGCCGTTGTTCTGGGCGAAGGTCACCATCGGCAGGCTGTTGAACGTCGCGGCCATCGCCGAATTGAGGCCGTCGGCCAGCAGGCCGGACTTGATGCGCTTGATATACAGCGGGCCCTTGACCGGCTGTTGGGAAATCATCGAGTTGGCCGTCAGGTCACCGGCCGCTTCCAGGGGCGAAATCAGGAAGATCACCGCCACCGGGATAAACGCCACCCAGTCGAACGAGAAACCGTACTTGAACGGCACCGGCACGCTGATCAATGGCACTTGGGGCAACGCCGCCATGTCGACACGGCCCATCAGCCAGGCCACCACGAAGCCCAGGGTCAAGCCGATCACAATCGAGCCCAGGCGCAGGAATGGGTTGTTGAAGCGGTTAAGTACCACGATGGTCAGTAGCACCAGTGCGGCCAGGCCCATATTGCTGGCGGCACCGAGGTCGCTGGCACCAAAGCCGCCGGCCATGTCGGTGACGGCCACCTTGATCAAAGACAAGCCCATCAACGTGATGATGGTGCCGGTGACCACCGGGGTGATCAGCTTGCGCAGCTTGCCGATGAACTGGCTGAGCACCACTTCGATAAACGCCGCGAAAAAGCAGATGCCAAAGATCGTCGAGAGGATCTCATCGGTGCCGCCGCCCCGGGACTTGACCATGAACCCCGCGCTGAGAATCACGCTGATAAAGGAAAAACTCGTGCCCTGCAGGCACAGCAGCCCCGAACCGATCGGGCCGAATGTGCGCGCTTGCACAAAGGTGCCGAGCCCCGACACAAACAGCGCCATGCTCACCAGGTACGGCACTTCGCTTTCCAGGCCCAGCACACCGCCGACGATCAACGTGGGGGTGATGATGCCGACGAAACTCGCCAACACATGCTGCAACGCGGCAAAAATCGCCGCGGTGAAGTGCGGGCGATCTTCCAGGCCGTAGATCAGGTCGGATTTATAGCGCGGGCGGGGGGCTTGAGCGTCAGACAAAATACGGGCTCGGGTCAGAAAATGGAGGCGCAGGATGCCAGAAACCTCCGGTCGTCAGAAGTGTAAAAAAATATTTATGAATGCCCTGTGGGAAACCTTTGACCCTGCCGATACCGAGGATAGGCCCACAAATCAATGACAACAGTGGTGGCCAAGGTCCGAGCAGCGCGTTGACGCTGACAGATCGTTTCGCAGCAGGGACGCTCGCAAACACTACTTCTGAGAGCACCCCCTTATGTCCCTCCGCCAGTTGAATATTGCTCCTCGAGCGTTTCTCGGTTTTGCGTTCATTGCGTTATTAGTGGTTTTACTGGGGGTGTTTGCGGTCAATCGCATGACGCAGATCCGCCAGTCTTCGGTGGACATGAGCCTGACTCAACTGCCCAGCGTGACGTCACTGGCCGTTATCACAGAAAACGTGCTGCGCCTGCGCATCCTGTCTTTCCGTGTGCTAGTCAACCGCGAGCCCGCCAGCCTGCAGGAAGCTGAAACCCGCATGGGCGTGCTCGCCGACAAGGTCAAGAGCGCCCAGGCCAGCTACGCGGCGCTGCCTGCGGGCCCGGAGGAAGCGGCGTTGTACAAGACGTTCGTCACCACCCTGGACAATTACTTCAAGGCCCAGGCCGACATGCTGGCGCTGTCCAAGCAGGGCAAGGTCGATGAAATGCGTGCCCTGATCAACAGCCGCATCAAGGACGGTACCGACCAGATGGGCGAGCAGTTGAACAAACTGATCGCCATCAACGCGGCCGACGCCAAGCAAGCCGATGATGAAGCCGGGCAAAGCTACCAGGGCGCTATCACCGGTGTGATCGGCGTGTCGGTCGCCGCCGCATTGCTCACCGTATTGCTGGCCTGGCTGCTCACCCGCAGTATCGTCACGCCGCTGCGCAAGGCCGTGGAAGTCGCCGAAACCATTGCCGGTGGCAACCTCAGCAAACTGATCGAAGACGATGGCAAGGACGAACCTGCGCGTTTGCTCAGCGCCTTGTCGACCATGCAGGCTAATCTGCGCCAGACCATCCAGCACATTGCCGGCTCGGCGACGCAGCTTGCCTCAGCAGCGGAAGAGTTGAGCGCGGTGACCGAAGAAGCCTCCAAAGGCTTGCAGCAACAGAACAATGAAATCGACCAGGCGGCGACGGCGGTCAATGAAATGACGGCGGCGGTGGAAGAGGTGGCGCGCAACGCGGTGTCGACCTCCGAAGCGTCCGGGCAGTCCAACCAGGCCGCGCGCGAAGGCCGCGACCGCGTGATGGAAACCGTCGGTGCGATCCAGACCATGACCCAGGACGTGCAAAACACCGCCGCAATGATCGAAGGCCTGGCCACGCAGGGGCGCGACATTGGCAAGGTTCTGGACGTGATCCGCGCGATTGCCGAACAAACCAACCTGCTGGCGCTCAACGCCGCCATCGAAGCCGCGCGTGCCGGTGAAGCTGGCCGTGGCTTTGCGGTGGTGGCCGACGAAGTGAGGGCGTTGGCCCATCGCACCGCGCAGTCGACTCAGGAAATCGAGAAAATGGTCGCCGGTATCCAGAACGGCACCGGTGAAGCTGTGCAATCGATGCAGCAGAGCAACCAACGCACCCAGACCACCCTGGAAATGGCCCGCGCCGCCGGCGTTGCCCTGGAGCAGATCACGCAATCCATCAGCCTGATCAACGAACGTAACCTGGTGATCGCCAGCGCTTCGGAAGAACAGGCCCAGGTATCCCGCGAAGTGGACCGCAACCTGGTCAACATCCGCGACCTGGCGACCCAGTCGGCGGCGGGTGCCAACCAGACCAGCGCAGCCAGCCATGAACTGTCGCGCCTGGCGGTGGATTTGAACGGGATGGTGGCGCGGTTCGTTATCTGACCTGAAATGAGGTCAACCTGTGGGAGCGGGCTTGCTCGCGAATGCAGTGGATCAGTCAAGGAGTCTATCGACTGACACACCGCATTCGCGAGCACGCCCGCTCCCACATTGGTTTTGTGGTGTGTGAGGAATCAGCGGTTCCAGGCGTTGGCGTTCACCAGGTTCTTCGGTCGTTCACCGGCCAACGCCTGCAACAGATTGTCCACCGCACACTGGGCCATCGCTTCCCGCGTCTCATGGGTCGCCGAGCCGATATGCGGCGTGGCCACCACATTGTTCAGGCGCAACAACGGTGAGTGGTGATCCAGCGGCTCCCGCTCGAACACATCCAACCCCGCCGCCCGGATGGTGCGCTGTTGCAGCGCCTCCACCAAGGCAGCTTCGTCCACCACCTTGCCCCGCGAGATGTTGATAAAGATCGTCTCCGGGCCCATCCGTGCGAATTGTTCGGCGCCGATCAGCTTCTCGGTTTCGGCGGTGAGTGGCAGCGTCAGGCAGACAAAATCGGCTTGTTGCAGCAGGTCGTTCAGGCTTCGGTATTGCGCGCCAAAACGGGCCTCTACCGCCGGCTTGGGCGAATGGCTGTGGTAGATCACCGGCATGCCAAAGCCAAAATGCCCGCGCTGGGCCAGGGCTTCACCGATGCGGCCCATGCCAATGATGCCGAGGGTCTTGCCATGCACGTCGGTGCCAAAGTGCGCCGGGCCAATGTTCTTGCTCCATTGGCCGGCGCGTACCATGTCGGCCAGCTCGACCACGCGGCGGGCGGTGGCCAGGATTAAGGCAAAGCCCGTGTCGGCGGTGGTTTCGGTGAGCACGTCCGGGGTGTTGCTGAGCAGGACGCCGCGCGCTGTCAGGTAGTCGATATCGTAGTTGTCGACCCCCACGGACACGCTGGCCACGGCCTCCAGCTTGGGCGCAAGGTCCAGCAATTTGGCATCCAGGCGCAGGCTGGCACCCAGCAGGCCCTGGGCCGTGGGCAGGGCGTCGCGCAGCTTGGCCAGGCCGGCTTCGTCCAGGGCTTCGATCAGCGTGACCTCAGCCTGTTCATGCAGGCGGGCCATCAGCGGCGCGGAGAGTTTCTTGTACAACACGACAGACTTTTTCATGAGGTCTTTACCTTCAACTCCAGGGTGGGCACCGGCGTGCGATCACTGGCGCCGGGCTTGAGGAAAATCGTCAACACCACCGACAGCATCAACGCACCGCTCATCAACAGGTACGAGGCGCCGGGCGAGCCGGTGCTGCTATTGAGGTAACCCACCAGGTACGAACCGCCGAACGAACCGAGGGCGCCCATGCTGTTGATCAGCGCCATGGCGCCGCCGGCGACGTTGGCCGGGAGGATTTCCGGGACGATGGCGAAAAACGGACCGTAAGGCGCGTACATGCACGCGCCGGCAATTACCAGCAGGGTGTAGGACCACCAGAAGTGCTCGGCACCCAGCACGTAGGACGCGTAGAACGCTATGGAGGCAACCAGCAGCGGTGGCCACACAAAGCGTTTGCGTTTTTGCAGCTTGTCCGAGCCCCAGGACACCACCAGCATGCCAATCACTGCGGCCAGGTAGGGCAACGCCGACAACCAGCCGGCCTCGACCATGTCCATCTGCAAGCCTTGCTTGAGGATCGACGGCAGCCACAACACGAAGCCGTACACACCAATGCTCCAGCAGAAGAATTGCAGGGCCAGGATGATCACCTTGGGCGAACGGAACGCTTCGGCGTAGTTTTTCACCGCTTTGATACCGACTTGCTCGGCGGCCAGCGCTGTTTCCAGGTCCTGTTTCTCGGTATCGCTCAGCCACTTGGCATCCTTTGGACGCTCATCGGCCAGTTTCCACCAGATAAACGCCCACAGCACCGCCGGCAAGCCTTCGATGATGAACATCCAACGCCAGCTGAAATGCTGCACCAGGTAGCCCGACACCACCGACATCCACAGCATGGTCACCGGGTTGCCGAGGATCAGGAAGGTATTGGCGCGCGAGCGTTCGGCACGGGTGAACCAGTGGCACAGGTACACCAGCATGGCCGGCATCACCGCCGCTTCGACCACGCCGAGCATGAAGCGGATGACGATCAGCATGTAGGCGTTGGAGACCACGCCGGTCAGGGTGGCGAGGCCGCCCCAGAGGATCAGGCTGACAAAAATCAGCTTCTTGACGCTGCGCTTTTGCGCGTAGATCGCCCCCGGCACCTGGAAGAAAAAGTAACCGAGGAAAAACAGCGCCCCCAGCAATGACGACATGCCGGGGGTGATCATCAGGTCTTCGGCCATCCCGGAGGCGGCGGCGAAACCGTAGTTGGCGCGGTCCAGGTAGGCCAGGCTGTAGGTGATAAAAACGATGGGCATGATGTACCACCAACGGCGGGTGGCGAGTTTCGCGGTGTCCATGGAGTTGCTCCTGAGCTTGTTGTAGTTGTGGCAACAGGTAATGGGTTAGGCAACGGATCGACTGGGTAACTCTGAACGAGTGGGCAGGCCTTCCATGTCGCCACGGCTCTGCACGGCGCGGCTGCCGATCCAGTTGCCGCGCTGTACCGCCTCGCGGAAGCTGAGGTTTTCCAGCAGGGCGCTGATCATGCCCACGGCAAAACCGTCACCGGCGCCGACCGTGTCCACTACGTTGTCCACGCGCACGGCGGCGACAAAGCCCTGGTCCATGTGAGTGCGGTAGTAAGCGCCGTCGGGGCCAAGCTTGATCGCCACGGCTTCGGCGCCCTGGTCGAGGTAAAACGCGGCGATGTCGGCCGGGTCATCGAAGCCGGTGAGCAAGCGACCTTCGCCCAGGCCCGGCAGGACCCAATCGGCCAGGCCGGCGAGGGCGTTGATTTCGCGAATCATCGTCTGTGGGTTGGCCCACAGCGAGGGGCGCAGGTTGGGGTCGAACGACACGCTGCGCCCGGCCTTGCGCATCTGCGTCATCAGCTCAAAGGACAGCTCGCGCGTCGCCTCGGACAACGCTGGCGGAATACCGGTGGCGTGCAGGTGTCGGGCTTGCAGCAGCGCGGGGCTGATCGCCGCGACGGACAAGTGACTGGCTGCCGAACCCTTGCGGAAGTACTCCACCTGCGGATCGTCCCCGGCTTCTTCGCGAGACTTGAGCTGAAAGCCGGTGGGGTGCAGTGGGTCGACCGCCACATGCTGGCAATCCAGGCCTTCCTTGCTCAGGGTGTCGACCACAAAGCGTCCGAGGGAATCATTGCCGACCCGGCTCAACCAGGCCACGTTGAAGCCCAGGCGCGACAGGCCGATGGCGACGTTGCTGTCGGCCCCGGCAATGCGTTTGTGAAACTGCGCCACTTGCGCCAGGTCGCCGGTCTGCTCGGCGACAAACATCGCCATGGTTTCACCAAACGAGAGGATATCGATCTCAGACATGCGCATTCTCCGCACGAGGTTGGCCCAACTGGGCGAGGGCGGCGACTTGCTGCGCGGTGACCGCCACCAGGTCATCGCCCTGCAACGGAAATTCCACCGCCCGGGTAATACCTTGAGTCATGTGCTTGAGCAGTTGTTCCCACAGATGCAAGTCGGTGGCGCCAGGCGGCAGGGCCACCAGCTTGCCGTCTGCGCGGCGAGCCACGGCCTTGCAGTGCAGGTAATCCACATGCCGGCCCAGCAGGCGTGCGGCGGTAAGGGCGGACTGGTCCTGCCACTGCCAGTTGCCGATATCGAAGGTCATCTTCACCGGCAGGCCCAGGCGTTCCACCTCGGTGAAGAAGCGTTGCATCGGCTCGATACGGCCGCCTTGCAGGGTCTGGTCGTTTTCCACCAGCAAGCGGACCGGGTGGCGGTTGAGCAGGGCATGCAGGCTTTCCAGGTCGTTGGTGTCGGTGAAGTAACCGAGGGACACCTTGAGCCAGCGTGCGCCAAAAGCCTGCGCACGATCCAGGGTCGCTGCCAGCTCGGCATTCGGTTGGGCGCGGCCGGCGACCCACAGTTCCAGGGGCGATGAGAACACCGACTCGAGGCCATGCTCGGCCGCAGCCTCGGCCAGTTCGTGGGGTTGCTCGGTGGTCAGCAATTCTTCACGCCACTCGATACGTTGGGCGCCGGCGGCCGCCAGCAGCGCGACAAAACTCAACTGGCGCTGTTGGCGGACAAGGTCGGCGCCGTAACTAGAAAGGCTGATGGAGACGGGGTACTTATGCATTGTTGTTTACCTCTGAAACCGGTTTCATTTTTATGCGCAAACCAAAACCTGTAGGAGCCGGCTTGCCGGCGATGGCGTCCTTGAAATGGACGCTTGCCTCAAGGGCCTCATCGCCGGCAAGCCGGCTCCTACACGGGGTTTGTGGAGCCTCGGATGATCAGTTGTGGCAGGAAGTCCAGAGTGCGGGTCGGGGTGGTGTCACCGCGCAGGCGCTTGAGCAAACAGTCGAAGGCGCTGGCGCCGATCGCTTCGGTTGGCTGGGCGAGGGCGGTAATGCCCGTGCCCACCAGCGGGTACCAATCAAGGTCATCCAGGGCGATCAGGCCCACGTCCTCGAACAGGTGGCAGCCCAGGTTTTTCAGCGCTCGGGTGCAGGCCAGCGCGGCGACGCCGTTGGCGCAGAACAGCGCCTTGGGGCCGGGCTTGTTCAGAAAGGTTTGCAGGTGGGCTTGCAGTCTGTCATCCAGTTCCAGCACCGCACCGGTCATCGTCGGACGGTGGGTAATTTCGGCCTTGAAGCTCTCCAGACGCTCCAGTCGCGAGCTGGTGCCATCGGTGGCTTCGCTTACCAGCAACACATCGCGATAACCCTGCTGTTGCAGATGTTCCACCGCCATGCGCACCGCTGCCGGGTTGTCCAGGCCGACGAGGTCGCTGTGCAGCGGCTCGACCTTGCGGTCCACCAGCACCAGCGGCATTTCCCGTTGCAACTCCAGCAGTTGGTCGAGGTGATGACCCAGGGTGTTCACAATCAGCCCTTCGATGTTGTACGAGCGCAGCGCCGCCAAATGCTGGCGTTCTTGCGCGTCGTCACGGTCGGTGTTGCACACCACCAGGCTGTAGCCGTGCTGGCGGCAGGCGGTCTCAACGCCGTGCATCACGGCAATGGAATAGGGGTTGCGGATATCGGCCACCAGCATGCCGATCAGGCGGGTGCGGCCGCGTTTCAAACCACGGGCCATCTGGTTGGGGCGGTAGCCAAGTGCCTCGATGGCCTGTTCGATGCGCAGGGCAATGGCATCGGAAAGCAGGGCGCGGTCGTCGCCGATAAAGCGCGACACGCTGGCTTTGGAGACGCCGGCGTATTGGGCCACGTCGAGCATGGTCACACGGCTGCGCTGGGCGGCGGAAAAAGTGCTCACGGTCATCGACCTTCTGTTTTTATTGGAATGACTGAAACCGGTTTCAGGAAACCATCAAATGAGGAAAGTCGTCAAGCTGTTGTCGGACAAAGTCGGATGGCCGGTGCGTCAAACCACCACACTCAGCCAAGTCGCCACCAGCAGCAACAGCGCCATGCCCCGGTTGAAACGCTGCATCGCCTTGGCCGAACGAAACAGCCGTGCCGACCCCACGCCCAGCAACGCCCAAGTGCCCAGGCACGGCAGCGATATCAGGAAAAATACCAGGGACAGGTACACCACCTGGCTTTGGCGCTCAGCACCGTTGTCAGCGAATACGCTGACCACCGCCAGGGCCATCATCCAGGTTTTCGGGTTGATCAACTGCAGGCTGGCGGCGCCGATCAGGCCAAGGGGCTTTTCGCTGGCTTGCACGTGGATGGCTTGGGCGGGCGCGCTGAAGATCTGCCAGGCCAGGTAACTCAACCAGGCGATGCCGATCCATTGCATGGCCATTTGCACCTTGGGCACATGCACCAACGACTGGCCAAACCCGCTGCCCACCACCAACACCAGGCCCGCAGCACCTGCGCAGGCACCCAGAATGATCGGCAAGGCCGCCTTGAAGCCATGACGTGCGCTGTTACTCAGCACCAGGATGTTGGTGGGGCCGGGGGTGATCGACGCCACAAAGGCGAACAACATAAACGGCAACATGACGGCAGACTCCAATAAACCAATCGATGGAGTCGATCTTCACAAGCCCGCTTGCTACCTGTCTGGAAGATTTGAGCAGCGCTTGCGGTAGGCCGCAGGTGTGAGGCCGTAGGCGCGTACAAACCAACGCCCCAAGTGGCTCTGGTCGGCAAAGCCCAGGGCAATCGCGACGTCCGCCGGTTGTTCGCCCCTGGTCAGCAAATGTCGGGCGCGGGCCAGGCGCAGTTGCACCAGATAGGCGTGAGGGGGCAGGCCAAATGCGCTCTTGAACGCACGGGTCAGGCGGAAACGGTCGACGCCACAGGCCAGGGCCAGTTCGTCCATGCCCACATCAACGTGCAGATGGGCGTGCAGGTATTCTCGTGCCTTGTGGGCCACCAGCGGCAGACGCGGGTCTTCGCGGTAGCGGGTGCGCCAATAGAGTTGGCCGGTGAGGCGCTCCAGCAATTGGTCCATGGCCCGCTGACGTACGATGCGCAGTTCGCCGCTGTGCAGGGTCTGGAAAGCTTGACTGGTGGCGATGGCCAGGCGCGGGTCGCTGGTCAAGGTGTTGGCGAAACTCAGTTGGCTATCGAGTGGCGCCTCTTCAAACACCGCACTCACTTCCCGCGCCAACCACTGTGGGTCGAGATAGAGCATGTGGTAAGTGAAGCCGTCGGCAGTGGGCGCGTCGCCGTCATGCAGTTCGCCGGGCTCCACCAAGAACACCTGGCCGGGCACACTGTGGTGGCGAGTGCGGCGGCAGTTGAATTGCTGCACGCCTTGCTCGGTCACGCCGATCAGGTAGCTGTCGTGCCAATGCGGGTCGTACGCATGGCCTTCGAAATGCGCGCGCAGGGTCTCGATGCCGGTGTCGGCGTCCTGGGACAGGTCGATCCAATTGTGCGCGGCCATAAAACACCGAGGCGGAATAGGTGAGGCCATTAACGCCGAGCTGGGCATAAGCGTCTAGAAGGTTTGTGCAGCCTCAACCGAACAAGCCAGCGGCGATATTGATCGAGAACCCCAGGATCGCCGTGTTGAACAGAAAACCGATCAATGATTGACCCAGCACTACCTTGCGCATGCCTCGGGTGGCAACCCCGACATCCGAGGTCTGCACCGCCACGCCGATGGTGAAGGAAAAGTACAGGAAGTCCCAATAGTTGGGGGTCTGCAAACCTTCGGCAAAGCGCAGCGCCGGCTCCTTGCCGTCCCAGGTGTAATAAAGGCGCGCGTAATGCACGCTGAAGATCACCCCGATCAGCAACCACGAACCGATCACTGTCAGCCCGGTGAAACCATAGTGCAGCAGGCGTTCCGAGGTGGCCAGGTCTTTGCTGCCCACCAGTTCGAAGGTGATGGTTGCCAGGCTGGCGAGAGCGGCGATGCACACCGTGAACAGCACCAGCCCGGCATTTTCATCTTCGATTTCGGCGATGCGCTTCACATCCTCGGCCTTGGCCCGCCGGGTCAGCCATAGCATCAGTACCAGGTAGGTCCAGACCCCGGCATTCCAGCCGATGAGGATTTTGCTGATGAGGCCGTCGGCGGGGACCAGGATACCGACGGCAAGGCCGAGCACGGCGGCGGCGGAGAGGCGAGGGTGGGTGCGGGCGAGGAACGGCATGGCGGCTCACAATGAAATGTCTCTGCGAGCACCATAGCGCATTCTTTAGTCCCTGACTGACTGCGTCGAACACTCCTTTTTGTCAGTTGCACGTCCTGGCCATCAAACATGGCGGTTACAGCCGTGCTTATTCAAAGTAACGGATAGCGCCGTCCGTGAGTTTGACTGCGGGGTAGTGCGCGACAGGAACCAAGACGGCTTCAAACGTCGCATCAAGCGTTTTACGTGTAGGGTCCCACACGAAGGTTATGCTTCCGCTACCGGCATGGCGGGTAGGATAGCCGTACCGTTCGTAGGTGAGCTGCGAAGGGTTGCCAGGACCAACCGGTATGGCTGTTCCACCATTCCCAGGGTTATTGACCGTGATGATGAATTTTCCGGCTGAGTTTCCAGTGCCCGGTGCCTCAATACGCAGCAATTGGCTCGTATGGATTACTGTTAAGTCTTCGCTGACAAAAAAACTGTTTCCAATGCCTACCGCCAGGTACCCGTTGGAAAGCAGTAAGCCTGAGTGTTCGCTCATGGGAAGCTTCTCTTTACTGATCGTTCGGATTGAACAAAGGCACACTAAAACGAAAAAGAACCCTGCGAAACTGTCAACATTGACAGTTTGTAAGGGCTCTTTTCAGTGGGCTTGCGTCGGTTGACGTCGATCAGTCGCGGCGCTTTTTAACCAACTTCATCACCACCACAAAAAACACCGGCACAAACACCACTGCCAGCGTCGCGGTGATCATCCCGCCGATAACGCCGGTACCAATCGCCTGTTGGCTTGCCGAGCTGGCCCCGGTGGCAATCGCCAACGGCACCACGCCGAGGATAAACGCCAGGGACGTCATGATGATCGGCCGCAGGCGCAACCGCGCGGCCTTCAAGGTGGCGGTGATCAGGTCTTCGCCCTGGTCGTACAGGTCCTTGGCGAACTCGATGATCAGGATCGCGTTCTTCGCCGAGAGGCCGATGATGGTGATCAAGCCGACCTTGAAGAACACATCGTTGGGCATGCCGCGCAAAGACACAGCCAGTACCGCACCGAGTACGCCCAGCGGCACCACCAGCAGCACCGAGGTCGGGATCGACCAGCTTTCATACAACGCCGCCAGGCACAGGAACACGATCAGCAGCGACAGGCCGAGCAGCAACGGCGCCTGGGCGCCGGACAGGCGTTCCTGCAGCGACAAGCCCGTCCATTCCTGGCCCAGGCCGGCAGGCAGTTGGCTGACCAGGCGCTGGATCTCGTCCATCGCCTCGCCGGTACTGTGGCCCGGTGCCGCTTCGCCGGAAATCGCGATGGCCGGGTAGCCGTTGTAGCGCGTCAACTGGGTCGGGCCCTGGGTCCATTTGGCTTCGACAAAGGCCGACAGTGGCACCATCTTGCCGGCGTTGTTGCGCACATTGATCTTCATCAAGTCCGCCACTTGGCTGCGCTGGTCGCCTTCGGCCTGCACCACCACGCGCTGCATGCGTCCCTGGTTGGGGAAGTCGTTGATGTAGGCCGAACCGATGGCTGAGGAGAGCACATTGCCCACATCGGCAAATGACACGCCCAGCGCATTGGCCTGCTTGCGATCGACTTCCAACTGCACTTGCGGCGCTTCGGCCAGCGCGCTTTCACGCACGTTGGCGAGTATCGGGCTTTTCTCGGCGGCAGCCAGCAACTCGGTGCGGGCTGCCATCAACGCGGCATGGCCGACGCCACCACGGTCCTGCAGGCGGAACTCGAAGCCGCTGGACGTGCCCAGGCCATCCACGGGCGGTGGCAGGATCGCATAGGCAATCGCGTCCTTGAGTTCGCTGAACGCCATGTTGGCGCGGTCGGCAATCGACGCTGCGGAATCATCGCTGCCGCGTTCCGACCAATCCTTGAGCGTGGTAAACGCCAGTGCCGCGTTCTGCCCCGAACCGGAGAAACTGAAGCCCATGATCATGGTGGTATCGCCCACCCCAGGCTCCTCGGCGTTATGCGCTTCGATCTGCTCGGCCACCTGCACCGTACGGTTCTTGCTCGCGCCAGGTGGCAGCTGGATATCGGTGATGGTGTAGCCCTGGTCTTCCACCGGCAGGAACGAGGAGGGCAGGCGGCTGAACATCCATCCCAGGCCGACCAGCAGCACCAGGTAAATCAACAGGTAGCGGCCGCTGCGCTTGAGGGCATACGCCACCCAGCCTTCATAGCGGTCGGTGAGGCTTTCAAAGCGCTGGTTGAACCAGCCAAAGAAACCGCCCTTGGCATGGTGTTCGCCTTTGGCGATCGGCTTGAGCAAGGTGGCGCACAGGGCCGGGGTCAAGGTCAGGGCGAGAAACGCCGAGAACAGGATCGAGGTGGCCATCGACAGCGAGAATTGCTGGTAGATAACCCCCACGGAACCGGCCATGAACGCCATCGGCAGGAACACCGCCACCAGCACCAGCGTGATGCCGATGATGGCCCCGGTGATCTGGCCCATGGCTTTTTTCGTCGCTTCCTTGGGCGACAGACCCTCGGTGGCCATGATGCGTTCGACGTTCTCCACCACCACAATGGCGTCGTCCACCAGGATGCCGATGGCCAGTACCATGCCGAACATGGTCAGTACGTTGATCGAGAAACCCAGCAACAGCATGGTGGCAAAGGTGCCCATCAGGGCAATCGGCACCACCAGCGTCGGGATCAAGGTGTAGCGCACGTTCTGCAGGAACAGGAACATCACCGCAAACACCAGCGCCATCGCTTCGAGCAGGGTGTAGACCACCTTGGTGATCGAGACTTTGACGAACGGCGAGGTGTCGTACGGAATCTTGTATTCCACATTGGCCGGGAAGTAGCGCGACAACTCGTCCATCTTTGCCCGCACCAACGTGGCGGTGCTCAGCGCGTTGGCACCGGGCGACAGTTGCACGCTGACGGCGGTGGAGGGCTTGCCGTTCAGGCGCGTGGAGAACTGGTACTCCTGGCTGCCGACTTCCACCCGCGCCACATCGCCGATACGCACGGTAGAGCCGTCCGGGTTGGCCTTGAGCACGATATCGGCAAATTCGGCCGGCGTGGACAACTGGCCCTTGACCAGGATCGCCGCGGTGACTTCCTGGGTGTTGGTACCGGGCAGATCGCCGATGCTACCCGCCGATACCTGGGCGTTCTGCGCGCTGATCGCGGCATTCACATCGGCGGGCGTCAAGTTGAAGCCGATCAGCTTCTGCGGGTCGATCCAGATACGCATGGCCCGCTCGGCGCCATACAACTGCGCCTTGCCCACGCCGTCCAGGCGCTTGAGCTCGTTCATCACGTTGCGCGCCAGGTAGTCGCTGAGCGCCACGTCGTCGAGCTTGCCGTCGCTGGAGGTCAGGGTGACCAGCAGCAGGAAGCCGGCGGAAACTTTTTCCACCTGCAAGCCTTGCTGGGTCACGGCCTGCGGCAGGCGCGGTTCCACGGCCTTGAGGCGGTTTTGCACGTCCACCTGGGCCATTTCCGGGTTGGTGCCCGGTTGGAAAGTGGCGGTAATGGTGGCCGAGCCCAGGCTGCTCTGGGATTCGAAGTACAGCAGGTGGTCGGCGCCGTTGAGCTCCTGCTCGATCAGGCTGACCACGCTTTCGTCCAACGTCTGCGCCGAAGCGCCGGGGTACACGGCATAGATTTCGACTTTCGGCGGCGCGACGTTGGGGTACTGGGCCACCGGCAACTGCGGGATGGCGAGCGCACCGGCCAGCAGGATAAACAGGGCCACCACCCAGGCGAAAATCGGGCGGTCGATAAAGAACTGCGGCATGGCGTTTGATTCCTTTCCTTAGCGGACAGAGGCCTGGGCATTCGGCGCGGGGCTGTCGTCCACTTCGACTTTTTCACCGGGGCGCGCGTGTTGCAGGCCCTCGACGACGATACGGTCGCCAGGCTTGAGGCCACTGCTGACGATCCAGCGGTCTTCGATCACTGCGCCCAACTCCACCGGCTGCTGGCTAACGGTCTGCTCGGCGTCCAGCAACAGCACCATCGGGATACCGGCGCTGTCACGGGTGATGGCGCGTTGCGGCACGCTGATGCCTTGCTTGTCGACGGCTTGCTCCAGGCGCACCCGCACAAAGCTGCCGGGCAGCAGGTCGAGATCGGGGTTGGGGAACTCGCTGCGCAGGATGATCTGGCCGGTGCCGGGGTCGACGCTGATCTCGGCAAAGAGCAATTTGCCCGGCAACGGGTAGAGGCTGCCGTCGTCCTGGATCAGCGTGGCCTTGGCCTGGTCCTGGCCGACCTGCTTCAAGCTGCCGGCGCGGAAGGCGCGGCGCAGGTCATTCAGCTCGCGGGTGGACTGGGTCAGGTCGGCGTGAATCGGGTCCAGTTGCTGGATGATCGCCAGCGGCGTGGCCTCGTTCTGGCCAACCAGCGCGCCTTCGGTCACCAGCGCACGGCCAATGCGCCCGGAAATCGGGGCGGTGACGGTGGCGTAGCCCAGGTTTAGCTTGGCGCGCTCGACGGCGGCCTTGTTGGCGGCGACTTCGGCGTTGGTCTGGCGCACGGCGGCGCGGGCGTTGTCGTAGTCCTGGCCACTGATGGCGTTGCCTTCCACCAACTGGCTGTAGCGCTGCTCTTGCAGGCGCGCCTGGAAGGCATTGGCCTCGGCCTTGCTCAGGTTGGCCTGGGCGCTGTCGAGGTCGGCCTTGAAGGGTGCAGGGTCAATGCGAAACAGCACGTCGCCCTGTTTCACGTCGTGGCCTTCCTTGAACACCCGTTGCATGACGACGCCAGCGACCCGTGCACGTACCTCGGCAATGCGCGGCGCGGCAATGCGCCCGCTCAGTTCGCTGGTGATGGACAGGGGTTTGGCGGCCAGGGTTTCGATGCGCACTTTGGCCAGCGGCATTTCCGGTGCCTCGGCGGCGGACTTGTCGCACGCGCTCAGGGCAAGGGTGAGGGCCAGCAGGCAAAACGGCGCAAACAGATTCTTCGACATGCTCTTATCCCAATATTGACCGGCGCATCCTAAAGTCACCTGCGCCGTGGTGCTGTGAAGCTGTGTAGGTGGTGTGTGAAGAAATGTAAGGTGCGGCGCGCGGGGCGCCGGGGGCGTATATCCTTGCACAATCCTGCACCACACCAACAAACCGCATTATTTGGAAACACCATGCCCAACATCCTCCTGGTGGAAGACGACGCCGCACTCTCCGAGCTGATTGCCAGCTACCTGGAACGCAATGGCTACCACGTCAGCGTGCTCAGCCGTGGCGACCACGTTCGCGAACGCGCGCGCCTCAACCCGCCGGACCTGGTGATCCTCGACCTGATGCTGCCCGGCCTTGACGGCCTGCAGGTCTGCCGCCTGCTGCGTGCCGACTCGGCGGGCCTGCCGATCCTGATGCTCACCGCACGCGACGACAGTCACGACCAGGTGCTGGGCCTGGAGATGGGCGCCGACGACTACGTGACCAAGCCCTGCGAGCCGCGCGTGCTGCTCGCCCGTGTGCGTACGCTGTTGCGCCGCAGCAGCCTGTCCGAGCCCCAGGTGGCGAACGACCAGATCATCATGGGCAACCTGTGCATCGACCTGTCGGAGCGCACCGTGACCTGGCGCGAGCAGGCGGTGGAACTGTCCAGCGGCGAATACAACCTGCTGGTGGTGCTGGCCCGGCATGCCGGCGAAGTGCTCAGCCGCGACCAGATCCTGCAACGTCTGCGCGGTATCGAGTTCAATGGCACCGACCGTTCGGTAGACGTGGCCATCTCCAAGCTGCGCCGCAAGTTCGACGACAACGCCGGTGAAGCGCGCAAGATCAAGACGGTGTGGGGCAAGGGCTACTTGTTCAGCCGTTCCGAGTGGGAATGCTGACCCATGTTTCGTGTCTTGCTGCGTCTCTACCTGATCACCATCGTCACCTACAGTGCGGCGATCTACCTGATCCCCTCGTTGGTGATCCAACTGTTCGAACACCGCTACATGGACTACAACATCGAGCAGACACGCGGCCAGCAGAAGCTGATCGTCAAGCAATACCTGCGCGCGCCGGTGGAGCGCTGGTCACAGGTGACCGAGCAACTGGGCCGTGACTTCGCGCCGCTGAAAGTGCAATTGCTGCTGCGCCAGGACGCCAGCTACACCCCCCTGGAAGAACAGTTGCTGGAGCAGGGCAAGCCGGTGGTGCGCCTGGGAGAGTGGGGCTGGATGGAGGAAATCAGCTCGCCGATCAACGAGCAATTCGTGGTCAAGCTGACGGTGCCGCCCGATCCGATGGACATGAACGTGCTGTACTGGGCGATCAACGTGCTGATTGTTGCTGCGCTGCTGGCCTGCCTGCTGGTGTGGCTGCGCCCGCACTGGCGTGACCTGGAACGCCTGAAAAGCACCGCCGGGCAACTGGGCCAGGGCAACCTGGCCGAGCGCACGCGCATTCCGGCCAGCTCCAGCATCGGCAGCCTGGCCTCGGTGTTCGACACCATGGCCGACGACATCGAACACCTGCTCAATCAGCAGCGCGACCTGCTCAATGCCGTCTCCCACGAACTGCGCACGCCGCTCACTCGCCTGGATTTCGGCCTGGCCCTGGCGCTCTCCGAAGACCTGCCCGAAGCCAGCCGCGAGCGCCTGCAAAGCCTGGTGGCGCATATTCGTGAGCTGGATGAGCTGGTGCTGGAGTTGCTGTCCTATAGCCGCCTGCAAAACCCGGCGCAATTGCCCGAGCGGGTCGAGGTGATGCTCGACGAGTTTATCGACAGCGTGCTCGGCAGCGTTGATGACGAACTGGAGAACCCCGAGATCGTCATCGACGTGGCGCTCGATTGCGCCGTGGAGCGCTTCAGCCTCGACCCGCGCCTCACCGCCCGTGCCTTGCAGAACCTGCTGCGCAATGCCACGCGCTACTGCGACAAGCGCATCCAGGTCGGCGTGAAGGTGTGTGCCAAGGGCTGTGGAATCTGGGTGGATGATGACGGCATTGGCATCCCGCTGGACCAGCGCGAACGCATCTTCGAGCCGTTCTACCGCCTGGACCGCAGCCGCGACCGCGCCACCGGCGGTTTCGGCCTGGGGCTGGCCATCAGCCGGCGCGCCCTGGAAGCCCAGGGCGGCACCTTGACGGCGTTGGCCTCGCCCTTGGGCGGCGCGCGGTTTCGCGTCTGGTTGCCCAACGTCGCCTGATCAGAGCACCTTGACTGCGCGGCCGATGGCCTGGATCGGCCCGGTGGGCTTGCCGGTCGGCGAGCCACGTGGGTCTTCCAGGGTCAGCTCGAACAGTTGGTTTTGTGTCAGCGGCGGCAGCTTGTCCAGCGGCACCGACAGCGTCTGGCCCGGCTTGACCAGGCCCAGGGACACCGGGCCTTGCCAGCCGTCGCCTTTGGTCCAGAACTGCAGGGCCTTGTCGGATGGCACTTCCATCACGCCCAACGGGATCAATTGGATTTGCTGATCATTGCTCGCCTGGATCACCCAGCCCGGCGCCTGGCTTTGCGGCGCCACCAGCACCACGACAAAACGGGCCTCGGTGCTGGGCGGGCGCGTCAGCAGCAGCGCCGCCAGTGCCAGTGTGGTCAGCAGCCCGGCACCGGCCAGGCCACGCCACACCGCCAGCAGGTCCCACCAGGGTGTACGGGCGCTGGCGGTGTGGCGTTCGATGCGTCGCCATAATTCAGGGGAGGGTGGCACCGGCTCCGCCAACGCCGTCAGGGGCAGCAGGCGGTGCTCCCAGGCGTCCACGGCGGCGCGTAACTCGGCATCGTGAGCGAGGCGTTGTTCCACGTCGGCGCGCTGTTCGCCGGGCAGGGTGCCCAGTACATATTCGCTGGCCAGTTCGTCCAGTGGGTTGCTCATGCCATGCACTCCCGCAGCGCGGCGAGGCTACGTTTGATCCAGGCTTTGACGGTTCCCAGCGGGGTGTCCAGTTTCCGGGCGATTTCGCTGTGGGAATAACCGTCGACATAGGCATGCAGGATGCAGGTGCGACGGGCCGGGTCGAGCTGCTCCAGGCAGGTGTGGACTTGCCCGGGGCGCGCGCCGAATTCAAATGAATCGGTGCTGACGGATTCGTGCTCGTCGCCCAGTGGCACTTCACGGTAGTGATTGCGCACGACATTCAGCGCCAGGTGCCGGGTGACACTGAACACCCAGCCACGGGCCGAGCCGCGACCGGGGTCGAAACTGCCGGCGCCGCGCCAGATCTTGATGAACGCATCATGCACGATGTCTTCTGCCAGGGACTTGTCCCTGACGATGCGCAGCGCCACGCCGAGCAAGCGGCTGCTGTCTTGCTCATAGAGCTGGCGCAACGCGCGTTGATCGCCACGGGCGCACGCTGTCAGACAGGCGTCGTAATCAAAATCCACATCAGGCAAGGACACGTATTTCCACCACCTTAATCACCAGCGCCATCCCCTGTAGGAACCGGCTTGCCGCGATAGCGGCGGGGCAGTCACTGATGTGTCGACTGACACGTCGCCATCGCCGGCAAGCTACAGGGGGCAGCGTAGCCGACTTTGCTCAGTTGGCCGCCCAAAAAATGTAGTCGGCCTGGTACTTGACCACTTCTTGCTTGCCCTTGTTGGCTGCGGTGCATTCACTGCTCGGCGCCACGCCACCTTTAAGGGCGACCCGCTGGATGTAGCTCACGCCACTCATCGCACCCTTGCCTTCGGCCGGGTTAGCCTTGACCAGCTGATAGGGCAGGTTGCCCGCACCGGACGGCGCTACAGCCAGCTGGGTGCCGGTGATTTTCGAACCGTCCTTGGCCTGCCACGTAGCCGGTGGGCCGAAGTAGGTGCCCACTTGCTTGCCGCTGCGGTCATTCAATACCGCCTTGGGGCCGACAAAGGTCCACTCGGTCTGGCCGGCGGCGTTGGCCTTGTCACGGCACTCATAGGTGATTTCGCCGACGCCGGTGGTTTCCAGCGCGACCTTGTGGCCGTCCGGCACCTTGATGCTGTCGGGCAAGCCGGTCTGGGCAAAGGCGACAGGTGCCGCAGCGAGCAGGGTGGTGAGGCAGAACAGTGCTTTAGCGTTCATGGGTACTTCTCCATTTCAGTAAAACAGCGGGGTGACTGAAAGGACTACCCACGGCACGCAGGATTGGATGCAGCGATTAGAAAATAAAGTCGGGAGGGCGCACACTGTGCCCCCGCTTTACCCGAGGAGAGATTGGCAATGGCTGGTGTACACACGTCTGCTCAACAAGGTTTCTCTACCCAGGCCGTCACCTACGCCCAAGGCCGGCCGGACTATCCTAGGCAACTCACCGGCTGGCTGGCCGAGACATTACGCATCGATGCCCAGTCGAGTGTGATTGACCTGGGCGCCGGCACCGGCAAGTTCACCCGTTTGCTCAGCACCCTGGCACCGACGTTGACTGCCGTCGAGCCCGTGGCGGCCATGGGCGCGCAGTTGACCAAACTGCTGCCCGATGTGCGCTTGGTCAATGGCACCGCTGAGTCCATCCCATTGCCCTGCGCCAGCGCGGACGCGGTGGTGTGTGCCCAGGCATTCCACTGGTTTTCCACCGAGGCGGCCCTGGCGGAAATCCACCGCGTGCTCAAGCCCCAAGGCCGCCTTGGCCTGGTGTGGAACGTGCGGGATGAATCGGTGGATTGGGTCGCGGCCATCACCGACATCATCACCCCCTATGAGGGCGATACCCCGCGTTTTCATACCGGGCGTTGGCGTGAAGCCTTCACCGGCAAGTACTTTTCCGAGCCCGAAGTGACCTGTTTTCCCTACAGCCATGTGGGCAGCCCTCAGGAAGTGATCATGGACCGGTTCCTCTCCGTGAGCTTTATTGCCGCGCTGGCAGATGGGCCCAAGGCCGCTGTCACCGCACAGTTGCAGGCGCTGATCGAGACCCATCCGGCGTTGAAGGGGCGGGACACGGTGGCCTTCCCGTATCAGACCCAGGCCTACGTCTGTCACCGCCTGAGCTAAAAGGCATAAAGTCAGATCATATTGATATAAGTCGTTATAAGAAAAATCGCTATCCTGCGGCCAGAAATTTATAAGGCCGCAGGTAGCTGTAATGGATGTGGGTAATGTTGGGTTTGTGGTTGCTGGCCTGATCGTTGGTTTTATCGTGGGAATGACCGGTGTGGGTGGGGGCTCGTTGATGACCCCGATCCTGCTGTGGTTCGGCATCAACCCCGCCACGGCGGTGGGCACCGACTTGTTGTACGCGGCCATCACCAAGTCCGGTGGCGTACTGGTGCACAGCAAGAACAAGAATATCGACTGGACCATCACTGGCTGGCTGACCTTGGGCAGCGTGCCTGCGGTGTTGCTGACCCTTTGGTTCCTGGCCAGCTTGCATACCGACCCCAGTGCCATGAACGCGGTGATCAAGCAGGCGCTCGGTGTGGTGTTGCTGCTGACGGCCTTGGCGATTCTGTTCAAGAAAAGCCTGTTGGCGTTTGCCCAGCGGCACGCGGGTGATGACTATCACATGAGCCCGCGCAATCTGAATGTGCTGACGGTGGTGACGGGGGCGATCCTCGGTACCATGGTGGCGCTGACCTCCATTGGCGCGGGGGCGTTGGGGACTGTGGCGTTGTTTATTCTGTATCCGTTCCTGGCTACGCGGCGGTTGGTGGGGACTGAGATCGCGCATGCTGTGCCGCTGACCCTGGTGGCGGGGCTTGGGCATGCCAGCATGGGGAACATGGACTGGCATTTGCTCGGGTTTCTGTTGATGGGGTCGTTGCCGGGGATCTACATTGGCAGTCATATGACTGGCAAGCTGCCAGATGGGGTGTTGCGGCCTTGTTTGGCGGTCATGTTGATGGCCATTGGTTATAAGTTGGCGTTTTGATTTGGGAGCATATCCGTTATTTGGGTAACGGCGGCCTATGGTTCCGCTCTTACAGCGGCTCACTTTGGAAAAGCCCCAAAGTAAGCAAAGGGCTCTTGCCCCAACACTCGGCACCTCGCTTAGGCTCGGTGTGCCCTCACTCCGGCTTGAATCCGTGGGCCGCCGTCATGGGCCATCCTTGGCCCAGGACGGCTAACCCGGCGTCCTGCCGGGTTACCCACGGATTCAAGCCTGCGTTCGGCCAGCGTGTTTGACGGGGCGCCTCAGATCAAGATCAAGATCAAGAGCGACTCGCTTCGCATCGTAGATACGCGGTCCCTGTAGGAGCCGGCTTGCCGGCGAAAAACGTGAGATCGCCGCGTTTTGTCTGGTGCCCAAGCGTCATCGTTGAAGACCATCGCCGGAAAGCCGGCTCCTACGGGACCGCGTTTGCTTCTGCCTTTGCTCTACACCACTCAAGCCGGCTGTCAGGCCGCTGTGCTTTTGCTTTTGATTTTGATCTTAGGCGCCCCGTCAAACACGCTGGCCGGAATTCGGCAGGGATTTGGGGGGTAAACCGGCAGGGATGCCGGTTTAGCCGCCCCGCGCCATGGATGGCGCGTGGCGGCGGCCCCCCAAATCACTGTCGGATTACGGGCACACCGAGCCTAGGCGAGGTGCCGAGTGTTGGGGCAAGAGCGTTTTGCTTACTTTTGCGCTGTTCAAAAGTGAGCCGCTGTAAGAGCGGAACCATAAGCCGCCGTGACCGCAGCAACGGATATACCCTCAAAACCCAGGCTCAACCCCGCCCATTCCCAATCTGCCAAACAAACGGCGGCTCAACCCCATTCACCACCCAATCCCCCACAATCCGCGCCTTGTAAATCACCGGATTGTGCGACGACACCGTCCGTGCATTACGCCAATGCCGATCCAGCGCCTTACCCTGACGCACATCCGAAGCTCCCAGTGCATTAAACAACTCACTGGTCGCACGCTGTATCAACTCCGACACCACCACCTGCGCCGTAGCCGACTCAATCTCAGCCGCCACGTTGGCCTCACGCTCCACCCCCTCATCCCCACCAAACCGCGCCACATACGCCCGTTGCGCCGGCAGCGTCGCTTTCAGCGCGCTGGCCTCGGCGGCGTACACCAGGGCAGCCACTTCGCCCACCACCTGTAGAATCTGCGAATCCTGGCTGACATGAGCCGCATTGCCATGGCTGTAGATACGCTTGCGGCTGCGCACCTGATGCGCCACGTCACGCAGCGCCGCGCGGCCGATACCGGCCAGGCTGGCCAGTAGCACCAATTGGTAAAACGCGGTCTGGTATTTGAACCGGGTAGAAAAGTCGATGACGTTGTCCGCCTCTACCACCGCATCGGTAAAGCGCGAGGTGCCGCTGCCCGTAGTGCGCTGGCCAAAGCCGTCCCAGTCGTCGCTGTGCACCACCCCAGGCTGGCGGGCGCGGGTGGCGGCGATCACGTCCGCGCCGGTGTCGCTGCGTTGGGCGTACACGTCGATCCAGTCGGCGAATAGACTGCCGGTGCTGTAGAACTTTTCGCCGTTGAGCTTCCAGCGGTCGCCGTCGGGGCTGACCTGGGTGACCACGTCGCCGATGGCCACGTTGCCGATTTCGGTCCAGGCGCAGCCGACGATATCGCCGTCCACGAAACGCTTGAACCACAGGTCGCGGCCGGCGCTGGGCGGTGCATTCAGGCGGTCTTCGGCAAAGGCAAAGTGCCCACGCAGGGCCTGGGGTACGTTGGAGTCGGCTTCGGCCAGTTCGATCAGCAGCTCGAACAACTGCGGCAGGGAGGCGCCGCCCCCGCCGTATTCCGCCGGCACGCGCACCGCGCCAAAGCCGGCCTCTTTCAGCCACTGGATCGGTGCGTAGGGCAGGGTGCGTGTGTGTTCACGCTCTACGGCGCCTTCTGCGATGCGCTGGAAAATCGGCCGGAAGCGTGCGGCCAGGGTCGGGTAGTCGACGCCGGTGGACAGCGGGTTGATGACGTGTTGTTCGGTCATGGGCAAGGTTCCTGGGCAGTGATCAATACAGGGTAGATTGCACAGTCCGTGCCGGGTGTCGGCGCCCGTGTTTGCGGGGTAAAGTCTCCAGCCACTGTTGCCCTGGCAACAGCTGATCGACAAACCAGCACAGTATGCGACATCGGCGTCGGCACCCGGCATTGCGCGCCGCGCACCTGGCACGGGCGTTTCCCGGGCCTGGCACGCTTGCTGCTCAAGCGCTAGGTACATCCCTTTGTGCGAGGTACTGTTAGATGAGTCAGCAAGCCGTGAAATTTGCCTATTGGGTGCCCAACGTCAGCGGTGGGCTGGTGGTCAGCAAGATCGAGCAACGCACCCACTGGGGCATCGACTACAACCGCAAACTGGCGCAACTGGCCGAAGCCGCCGGCTTTGAATACGGCCTCACCCAGATCCGCTTCACCGCCGGCTACGGCGCCGAAAACCAGCATGAGTCCGTGGCGTTCAGCCATGCGCTGCTGGCGGCGACCACCACCCTCAAGGTGATCGCTGCGATACTGCCTGGCCCATGGCAACCGGCGCTCGCAGCCAAGCAACTGGCGACCATCGACCAGCTCACCAACGGCCGCATCGCGGTGAATATCGTCAGCGGCTGGTTCAAGGGCGAATTCCAGGCCATCGGCGAACATTGGCTGGAGCACGACGAACGCTATCGCCGTTCCGAAGAATTCATCCGCGCCCTCAAAGGCATCTGGACCCAGGACGACTTCACCTTCAAGGGCGATTTCTACCGTTTCAACCATTACACCCTCAAGCCCAAGCCACTGGGCCAGCCGGAAGTGTTCCAGGGCGGCAGTTCACGGGCGGCACGGGACATGGCCGCACGGGTGTCGGACTGGTACTTCACCAACGGCAACACCCCGGAAGGCATCAAGGCCCAGGTCGACGATATTCGCGCCAAGGCGGCGGCCAATAACCATTCGGTCAAGGTCGGCGTCAACGCTTTCGTGATCGCCCGCGACACCGAGGAAGAAGCCCGCGCCGTGCTGGCGGAGATCATCGACAAGGCCGACCCGGAAGCCGTGAATGCCTTTGGTGATGCGGCCAAGCAGGCCGGCAAGGCCTCACCCGAAGGCGAGGGCAACTGGGCCAAGTCCAGCTTTGAAGACCTGGTGCAGTACAACGATGGCTTCAAGACCAACTTGATCGGCACACCGCAGCAGATCGCCGAGCGCATTGTCGCGCTGAAGGCGGTGGGGGTGGACCTGGTGCTTGCGGGTTTCCTGCACTTCCAGGAAGAAGTCGAATACTTCGGCAAACGCGTGTTGCCGCTGGTGCGCGAACTGGAAGCCAAGGCTGCGATCAAGCAGGTGGCTTGAAGACCACCACCGCCGCGCGCAGTTTGTTGTTGCCAAACCGGCACATGCGCTCGAACTCCCCATGGCTGACCGGCAAATGCTGGCAGTCCAGGGGTTGGCGGTGCTGGCTATGGTCCACGTCCGGGTCGTGAAGGTAGACGAAGTCTTCGTCGCAATCGGTGACCATCACCCAGTGCGGTGACTTGGACCGTGTGAGGCGGTAGCTGCTGATCAACACCAGCGGCTGGCCGCCGTCGCGCAGTACCTGGGGCAAGTCCAACGCGCCGCCGAACACTTGCTCGACACCACTGCCGGCCAATTCCTCTTCGAACGCCTCGTGTACCAGGCGCATGACGTCCTTTTTATGTGCATCACGCACACCGTCCAGAAACAGCGGCCCGCGCACATTCACCTGCATGCGCACCGCGAAGCCCCGGCGCCAGGCAGCGAGCGCCAGCCCTTGGGGGCTGCAGCCGCCATGGCCGGCGGTCATGAACACGGTGGTCGCTTCGCGCCAGATCTGCAGCTCTTCACGCCGTTGCGCCACGCGCGCAGGCACCAGCGCGCCCATGGCCATCAGTAGGCAGGCGGCGCCACAGGTGAAGTCGGTGGTCTGCTGGTAATACGGCACGCTTTGCGGGCGCGCATCCTGATGCTGGACGATGCGTTTCTCCAGGCGCAGGGCGGCGGTGTGGTCTTCGTAGTAGTCGTTGATGAGGGCGAAGCGCCGGTAGCCATTGCGCTCATACAAGGCAAGGGCGCCGGGGTTATCGGCGCGCACTTCCAGGCGCAGGTAGGCGCAGTCGTGGTCCACGGCAATGGCTTCGATGCGGGCGAGCAACTGTTTGCCCAGCCCCAAGCCGCGCGCGTGCGCGGCGATGGCGATGGAATACAGGCGCGCCAGCGAGGTGCCCCGGTGGAACAGCACCAGCGCGTAGCCAAGCAACTGCCCGTCATTTTCCGCCACCAGCAACTGGCCGTGGGCGCGGCTGATCATCCACTGGAAACTGCGCGTAGACAGCCGGTCGGTGGTGAAACAGTGCTGTTCCAGTGCCACCAATTCGGGCACATCGCAGGGGGTTGCAACGCGAAAGCAAAGAGCCATATGACCGCCGTAAAAGTTGCGTAACGAAACGGGACTTCTCTAAAAGATCGTGCTTAATAGAAAAGGTCGAGTTCTCTAAAGCGGATCAAATATTATGTCGGCGGTACAAGGTCATTGGCGTGAAGTATCCGAGCAAACGCTCGCGGCGACAATAACTAATAAAGGTTATTTTTCCGCCCCCCTCAAAGGAGCCAGTCAAGTAGTGATTATTGTCGAGCGCAAGGAAGATTGGGCCTCCTACTTCCCCAGCGAAGACATCGTCACCGCCCAGGAGTACCTGGAACAGACCCGGGAAAACGAGACCAGCAAGCGTGTACAGGTGATCAACCTGTGCCGCAGTTACAAGTACCTGGGGCACGGTTATTACTGCTCGCTGCTCGCCGAAGCCCGTGGGCACAAGGTGATTCCGTCGGTGCGCACCATCAGCGAACTGACCAGGAAGTCGCTGTACGGCCTCGCGTTGGACGACCTGGACAAGACCCTTGATAAAGCCCTGAGTCATCATCTTTACAGCAATACCGAAGGCTTTACCCTGACACTTTACTTTGGCCGGACCAATATAGAACCGTTGCAGGATCTGGCCCGTCAGTTGTTTGAGGCGTTCCCGTGCCCTATCCTGTTAGTTGATTTTAAAAAGAATAACGGCTGGCATATCGAAGGGGTCAAGTCGGGTGTGTTGCACAAGTTGCGCGATGACCAGGAAGATCAATTTGCCCACGCCCTCGACAACTTCAGCCGCAAGATCTGGCGCCAGCCACGTTCACGGCGCCTGGCCCGTTACGACCTGGCCATCCTGCACGATCCCCAGGAACAATTGCCGCCGTCAAATGCCAAGGCGTTGGAGAATTTCATCCGCGTGGGCAAGGGCCTGGGCATTGATGTGGAGTTGATCGAGCGCAAGGACTATTCGCGCCTGGCCGAATACGACGCCTTGCTGATCCGCGAGACCACCAGCGTCGACAACCACACCTACCGCTTCGCCAAGAAAGCCGAAAGCGAAGGCCTGGTGGTGATGGACGACCCGGCGTCGATCCTGCGCTGTACCAATAAGGTGTACCTCACCGACCTGCTCAACAGCCATCAACTGGGCATGCCCGCCACCGAGATTCTGTACAAGGAGCGACCGGAAGATTTCGAGCGGGTCGGCGAGCGCCTGGGGTTCCCGCTGGTGCTGAAGATCCCCGACGGTTGCTTTTCCCGTGGGGTGATCAAGGTGGAAAGCCAGGAAGCCTTGCTCAAGGCGACTGCCGAGTTGTTCGAGCATTCGGTGTTGCTGCTGGCGCAGGAATTCTTCTACACCGAGTACGACTGGCGTATCGGCGTACTCAACCGCAAGCCGATCTTTGCCTGCCAGTACTTCATGTCCAAGGGCCATTGGCAGATCTACAACCACAAGGCCATCGGCCAGGACATCAACGGCGAGTGCCGCACCCTCGCGGTCCACGAAGCACCCAAGGCCGTGGTAGAGCTGGCCGTGAAGACCGCCAACCTGATCGGTGATGGGCTCTATGGCGTCGACCTCAAGCAGTCCGGCGACAAGGTGGTGGTGATCGAGGTCAACGACAACCCCAACCTGGACGCGGGCATCGAGGACGCCTATTTGCAGGACGACCTCTACGGCCTGGTGCTGGAAGAGTTCGTGCGGCGCCTGGAGTTGAAGCGCCAGGGCCAGGTCTGGTGAGCCGGCGATGATCCAGCGCTTTGAACTGGCCGATGGCAAGCTGCGCAGCGGGGAACATGACGATGCCCCGATCCTGTTGTTCAACAACCCTGACCTGGCCGAGCGCGAGTGGCTGCGTGACCACCACAAGCTGGACGAACACGCCCTGGCCTCGGCGCTGGACCCTGACGAAGTTTCGCGTATCGAGTTTCACCCAGACAATCTGTTCCTGATCTGGAAACGCCCGGAGAACTACTCCGGTGGCGGCAACCTGGTGTTCGAGGTGTCGTCCTGCGGCCTGCTGTTTTCGCCCAGCCGCCTGCTGGTGATCGCCACCGACGAAACCCCGCTGACCGGCCTGGGCCAGCGCCGCCCGCTGCACACGCCGCTGGACGTACTGCTCGACCTGCTGCTCAACAACATCCATCACTACCTGGGCCATCTCAAGGTGATCAAGCTGGTCGCGCGGGAGTTGCAGCAGCAGTTCAATGCGTCCATGAGCAACCACCACCTGATGCAGATGTTCAGCCTCAGCGAAAGCCTGATCTATTACATCAACGCGCTGCACAGCAACGGCGCGGTGCTGTCGCGGTTGCGCAACCATGCCGAGAAGGAGCATTTCAGCGCAGAGACGCTTGGCCTGATCGATGACCTGATCATCGAGAACCACCAGTGCTACAAGCAGGCGGAGATCTATTCCAACGTGTTTTCCGGGTTGATCGATGCGCGTGGCAACCTGATGAACAACAGCATGAACAACCTGTTGCGCAAGCTGACGTTGATCAACGTGGTGTTCCTGCCGCTGAACTTGATTGCGAGCATTGGTGGTATGTCGGAGTTCAGCATGATGACGGCGGGGACGCCGTGGTGGGTGTCGTATCCGTTGTTCCTGCTGGCGATGGGGCTTGGGGCGGGGTTGATGGTGTTGGGGCTCAAGCGAATAGCCGGCGGCGCCAATGTGGTGTGAACGCTGTAGGCGCCTCAATACCCAGAAAGGAATGCGAACAACTATCTACCGTCGCCCCTGTCTTGTTGGCCGTTAACGTTGGTGCCTCAATCATTTGAGTTCCAAGGGGAACAGACATGGATATAACCGGTAACGCCTTTCTTGCTTTATTCGTACCCTTTTTTAGTTTGATCGACGCCTTTAAAACGCAGGCTGATGACAGCTGCACGCCTAATCCCGATGAGTACGACACTCAAGTTTACCAGCTTGAACAGCGTCCCGATGAAGATAATTTGAGGGTGGAGTTCAAGGTAAAAAAGAGTGTCAGACGTGACTGTAATGCATTGATGTTGTGGACAACCCTTCAAAAAACCGAGGATGGCCATTATGTGATCAAAGAACCGTCAGGTTTATCCTCTGCTGCGGCGTGCGAGTACCGCTACACGGAATTGTTCGATGTAAGAGTGAAGGACGCGGTGATTGACTATGACAGCCATGCGCCGATCGTCATTCATGCGGCAAAGGGCTTGATGGTGTCCTACGAGGTGCAAACCAAGTCGGTCACGATTGCTTCTAGCTCCACTCCGGGCGAACGGACTTTTGTTCCCGAAGTGGACAACGGATTTAAGTTTGCGTCCTCACCGGAGTGAGACCTTGTAGGGGATCGCCGGGGGGGGCGAGTGTCGTTTGAGTGTGTTGATTTGTGGACATATCCGTTATTTAGGTAACGGCGGCCTATGGTTTCATTCTTACAGCGACTCACTTTTGGAAAGGCCGGGATGCCGGCCCAGCAAATGGCCTTCGCCCCAAATCAAAAGCAGCAGCGCGGCGGCGTTCAGAGCCGACCGGTAGTGCAAGTCGACCGCGGTCAACCTGTAGGAGCCGGCTTGCCGGCGATGGCATCACTTCGGTGTACCTGATGTACCGAGGTGCCTGCATCGCCGCCAAGCCAGCTCCTACGCATACCTGCTTTTGATTCAACCACTCAGGCCGGCTCTCAGGCCGCCACTGGACAAAACCCCGCACCTGCTAACTCTGCAACGTCAACACCTCAAACCCATCCGCCGTCACCGCCACCGTATGCTCCCACTGCGCCGAGAGGCTGTTGTCCTTGGTCACCACCGTCCACCCATCCTTCAAGCTGCGCACTTTAGAACTCCCCTGGTTCAGCATCGGCTCCACGGTAAACACCATGCCTTCACGCAACTCCAACCCGGTACCAGGGCGGCCAACGTGCAGGACCTGCGGTTCTTCATGCATCTGCCGGCCAATGCCGTGGCCACAATACTCACGCACCACGCTGTAGCCGTTGGCCTGCGCATGGCTCTGGATCGCATGGCCGATATCACCCAGGCGCGCACCCGGCTTGACTTGGCGGATGCCGGCCCACATCGCTTCGAAAGTCATCTCCACCAGGCGCCGGGCCTTGGGGGCGACGGTGCCGATCATGTACATCTTGCTGGAATCGGCGATGTAGCCGCCTTTTTCCAGGGTGATGTCGATGTTGATGATGTCGCCGTCCTTGAGGATGTCCTTGGCGCTGGGCATGCCGTGGCACACCACCTCGTTGATCGAGGTGTTGATGGAGAAGGGGTAGTCGTATTGCCCCAGGCTGGCGGGGCGGGCCTTGAGGTCATTGCGGATGAAGGCTTCGACGGCGGCGTCCAGCTCCAGGGTGGAGCGGCCGGCGGCGACAAAACCGTCGAGCATGGTGAAAACCTGTGCCAGCAGGCGCCCGGATTCACGCATCACCGCCAGTTGTGCGGCAGTCTTGATCATCAACTGCGCCCCCGGATCAGGTCGGGCTTGTCCAGCAACAGTTTGTTGATCAGCTCGTTGTAGGGCAGGTGCGGATTGAGTTCGGCGAGCAGGCCGATCTTGATCCAGAATTCGGCCTGGGCGTTGATGGAGCGGTCCATCGCAGCGCTGGCCAGGCGCAGTTGTTCGTGCAGTTGGTCGGTGATCTTGACGATGCCCATGGTGTTCACTGTGTGGTGGCAATATACAAAGCGTATATGTTTCGTATATCCATAGTAAACCCCCGCCCGCTAAATGGCGCTTGGCCATTGACTTGCCCGCAGGCCGCCGGTTAGTTTCGTCACATGACATTTCAAGCCTTTCGCAGCCAGCCAAGCATTATTACCGCCATTCCTCATTTGGCGGGATAGCGCACGGCTGTACCCAAACCCGCCCTAGAGGCGGGTTTTGTTTTTCCGTCTCCAGGGTCTTTGACAAGAAGCCAGGAGACACCCATGAGCACCTGCACCGCGCCTCACACCGCCGACCCGGGACTGCTTGAACATTACGTGAAGAAGATTCTTGCCGCCCCGGTGTACGACCTGGCGGTGCGCACGCCGTTGCAGGTGGCCCCGGCCCTCTCGGCACTGCTGGGCAACCAGGTGTTGCTCAAGCGCGAAGACCTGCAACCGACCTTTTCCTTCAAGATTCGCGGCGCCTACAACAAGCTGATGCAACTTACGCCTGAGCAAAAAGCCCGTGGCGTGGTGACCGCGTCGGCGGGTAACCACGCCCAGGGTGTGGCCCTGGCGGCGCGGGAACTGGGGATCGAGGCACGCATTGTAATGCCCGCCAGCACCCCGGAACTCAAGGTGCTGGGCGTGCGTTCACGCGGCGCCGAAGCGGTGCTGCACGGCGCGAGCTTCCCGTTTGCCCTGGCCCACGCGCTGCAATTGGCAGAGTCGTCCGGGTGCACCTTTGTTTCGCCCTTCGATGACCCGGACGTGATCGCCGGCCAAGGCACCGTCGCCATGGAGATCCTGCGCCAGCAGCAAGGGCCGCTGGACGCGATCTTCGTGCCGGTGGGCGGTGGTGGCCTGATCGCTGGCGTTACCGCCTACGTCAAATACCTGCGGCCCGAGGTGCGCATCATTGGCGTCGAGCCCGAAGGTTCCAGCTGCCTGTTGGCGGCACTGCGGGCCGGTGAACGGGTGGTGCTGCCCAGCGTCGACGGGTTTGCCGATGGCACGGCAGTGGCGCAGGTCGGCGCGTATGGCTTCGAGATCTGCCGCGACTGGGTGGATGAAGTCATCACTGTCAGCAACGATGAACTGTGCAGCGCCATCAAGTTGATCTACGACGACACGCGGTCCATCACCGAGCCTTCCGGTGCGTTGGCGGTAGCGGGCATCCGCCACTACGTGGCCCGTCATCAATTGCGCGGGCAGACCCTGGTAGCGATCAATTCCGGGGCGAACATCAACTTCGATAGTTTGCGACATGTTGCCGAAAGGGTGGCGGCACAGGGCGCCGTTTAACTTGAAGCCCAGGGTTAAACGATTAATCGCAGCGGTTCGACGACGATTCCGTCGACACTGTTCAACCTCTATAACAATGCACAGTGCTTATGAGGAAAGGTTACAACGAGGGCCGTTTTTGCCGAGTAGGCTTGGGAGTTACAAGCGTCTGCCAGGGTCGGCAAGACGTGGCGGGCACGCGCCTGCCAGGTTCATAACAATCTGTTGGCAGTCTCAGAAAAGGAGAGGTTGACCATGCTTTCGGAACTAGAGCTTCGCAGCATCATTGAAGGAAGTTTCCTGCCTAAACGGTGCGAATGCACCAAAGCCGAAGATGCCTCGCTGACGATCAAGGTCTATGACGACCGCGACCGTGACCGGGTGGATTTGGAAGTCAAAGGTATCAACGCGGACAAACTCGACAGCAGTCGAGCGATTTGCAACCTGATCGCCGGGTTGCGCGAAGACCTCAAGCACACCCATGCACCCGCCCTGCAACGAGCGGGAGGGCGCAGCCTCTACTAGCTTGACGCTTGAGTGTGAGGGACCGAAGACCTGTGGGCCTGGATAAACGCCAGGCCCAATACGGTTTCTGTTGCCACCGCCAGCAGGATGCCTGGCCCCGCATTGCCATTGATCCACTCACCAAACCCCAATAGCGCCAGCACCAGGCACCCGGTGATAAACCCGGTCGTCAGGGCGCGGCGCGTGTCCGAAGGAGGCGCGTGACGGGCGCGGTAGAACATGATGCCGATGCCCAGGAAGAGCGCGGCGTTGCGGCGCGACACCATCCCGGTGGCGTTGGAATACTCCACGCTCCACAACCACAGCAGCAGGTCGGGACGCAGGCCCCAGACCAGTGCGAGGGCGAAGCACAGCAGGGCGGTGAAGGTGGCGAGGGTACGGAAACTCAACAGCATGGCGAATCCTTTCAGCCTTATGACAAGCCCGCAAGCGTACGCCTATTTGTGCGGGCCTGGCTCTATTGTTTCAACGCCTCAGTTCTGGAAGTCGCAGGCTTCGGACATTTTCCGGTAGGTCACGTCTTCCACCTTGCCTGCTTTATCCAGGAACTTGATATCCGCCTTGATGACCTTGCACTCATCAGTCGGGGTTTCGTTCATGGCCAGCACCTTGTCGATATTCATCGGCAGGCCGTAGTGGTAAGGCACGGGTTTGACGGCGGCTGTTTGATCGTCGGCCTGGGCCAGGCCAGACGCAGCCGCCAGTGCAAGGGTGGCACCGAGCATCAACGTGCGCAGTTTCATGGTGTTTCTCCGCAACAAGTGGGTACAACTTCACTCTCGGCTTGCGGGATTAACCATCGATTAAAGTTTGCCTGGCTGACAAAAGCTTCATCCAAGCTGGTGGCGATACGGCAGGTCCGGCCCGGTCTTGCCGCAGGTCAACGCCGCGGCGCGAATGGCAAAGCCCAGCATGGCGTCGATCTGTGCCCGCGTGAGCTGTTGCAGGCCCTCTACCGAGTCAAGCTGCTGCTCGGTCAGCCAGGCAATCAACGCGGCCTGGAAGGTGTCGCCGGCCCCCACCGTGTCGGCCATCACCACCTTGACTGCCGGTTGCGACCAGTTGCCGTGCTGGCGGCTGAACACACTGGCACCGTCGCCGCCACGGGTCAGGAATACCAGTTGGCAACGGTGTTGCAGCCAGCCCTGCAGCACGCTTTCCGGCGACTGGTCAGGGTAGAGCAGGTGCAGGTCTTCGTCGCTGACCTTGATCAGGTCGGCATGCTTGACCAGTTCCGCCACTCGGTCGCGCCACAGCTGGATATCCGGCTGCGGGTTGAGGCGCACGTTGGGGTCGAGGCTGATCAGGCGTTTGCCGCTTTCGCGCTTGACCAGGTTCAGCAGGGTGTCGCCAATCGGCTGCACCACCAGGGAAAACGAGCCGATATGCAGGCCGCGAATGTCAGCCCCCAGCGCGGGCAGGTGGGCGACTTCCAGCAGGCGGTCGGCACAGCCTTCGCCCCGGAAGTTGTACTGCGGTGAGCCATCGGCACCCACGGCGACCATCGACAGGGTGGTCGGTGCGGCGAACTCCACCAGGAACTGCTCGCTGACGCCCTCATCCTTGAGCACCTGCAACAAGCGACGCCCAAGGAAGTCGGTTGACAAGCCGCCGAACAAGCCCGCCTCGATACCCAGGCGGCGCAAGCCTACCGCGACGTTGAACGGCGAACCGCCGGCAATTGCCTTGTAATTGACTTTGGAAGCCTGCCCGCTGGCATCTTCCTCGCTGAAAAAATCAAACAGCGCTTCACCACACACCAGATACATAGTCGTTCGCTCTTAAAGGGTTGCCACAAGCTGCTGGTAGCGCTCGTAGGCTTGTTGATACGCACTGACACTGGCCGCTACCGGCAGCGTACGGCTGGCCGGGTCGACGCTCACGCATTTGTCGCACAGGCTGGCCAGGGGGTCGCCGGACTGGCTCCAGGCCGCCTGGATCGCCGCGCCCAGGGCGGCGGCTTCGCTTTGTTCGGTGCAGATCACTTCGGTGTTCATGATATCGGCCACCATCTGCCGCCAGACCGGGCTTTTCGAACCACCGCCGATCAGGCGGATGCTCTGGCTTTGCAGGCCGGTCTGGCGCAGCAGGTCGAGACCGTAGCGCAGGCCAAAGGTGGTGCCTTCGACGACCGCGCGGCACAGGTTGGCACGGGTCAGGTTGGTCATGGTCAGGCCGTGAAGGCTGCCGGTAGCGTGGGGCAGGGCGGGCACGCGCTCGCCGTTGAGGAACGGCAGCATGCTCACGCCGTCGGCCCCGATAGGAGCGTGTTCGACCAGCGCATTGAACGCGGCCAGGTCGAGGTCGAACAGCTCGCGGATCACCCCGGTGGCGTTGGTCAGGTTCATGGTGCAAATCAGTGGCAGCCAGCCGCCGCTCGACGAGCAGAAGGTCGCGACCGAGGCCTGCGGGCTGACGTTGGGCAGGTCGGCAAACGCATACACGGTGCCCGACGAGCCCAGGCTCATGGTGATCACGCCGGGGGCGATGTTACCGGTGCCGATGGCGCCCATCATGTTGTCGCCGCCGCCGCTGGAGACGATGGCGTTGGGGTTGATGCCCAGGCGCTCGGCGATGGCGGGCAGAATCGTGCCGACTGCCTGATCGGCCTCGATCAATGGCGGCAAGGCCCGTTCCAGGCGACCGCTCGGGTCGATGTGCTGGAGCAGTGCCACATCCCACTCACGGCGGCGCACGTTGAAATAGCCAGTGCCCGACGCATCGCCATACTCGGCGACGGCGCGACCAGTGAGCCAATAGTTGAGGTAATCGTGGGGCAACAGGATATGCGCGATGCGCGCGAAGATGTCCGGGTGCTGCTCGCGGGTCCACAGCAGTTTCGATACGGTGTAGCCCGGTGCAATGGCGACGCCCAAGCGCTCCAGGGAGCCACTCTCGCCGCCCAGGTACTCCAGCAAGCGGTCGTTCTCGGGGGCGGTTTCGGTGTCGCACCACAGTTTGGCCGGGCGCAGCACTTGGCCCTGGTCATCGAGCAGCACCAGGCCGTGTTGTTGGCCGGACACCCCAATACCGAGGATATCCTGGCCGTCCACGCCGGCCTGCTGCAGGGCGCGGTGGGTGGCTTCGGTAAAGGCGTCCAGCCACTCCTGGGTGTGCTGCTCGCGACGGCCATTGGCGCCGCTGATCAAGGTGTGCGCAGCCGCGCCGAGGCCCAGTACCTTGCCGCTGAAGGCGTCGAGGACGATGGCCTTGGTACCTTGGGTGCCGCAGTCGATGCCGAGAAACAGGTTTGTCGTTGTCATTGTGCATCTCGAATGCAAAGGCAGGCTGTTTACCTGTAGGAGCCCGGCTTGCCGGCGATGAGGTCCTTGAATTCAGCACAACATTCAAGATTGCCATCGCCGGCAAGCCGGGCTCCTACAGGTGCGGTGTGGTTCAGTGGAGAGGGGCCAGGAGTTGTTCAAGGGTTTTTGTGACGCCCTTGTCGCGCAGACTCACATAGCACCGCTCGAACGCTGCCACAAACTCAGGCGAATTGGGAATAGCCGTGCCAAAAATCTCTTCCACCCCCAGCAGCCGTTTGCTGATCAACGCCTCATCACTCACCAGCCCCTGGCAAAACTCTGCACGCGGATCGGGGATCTTGTAGCTCACGCCATTCTCGTCCACACCCTTGAGGTACAACGCCCACGCCGCTACTACCAGCGCCGCACGCTCAGTCTCGCGGCCATCGGCAATCAGGCGATTGATGGTCGGCACGGTGAACTTGGGAAACTTCGACGAGCCATCCGAGCACACGCGTTCCAGCTGGTCGGCAATCGCCTGGTTGGAGAAGCGATCCACCAGCGTCTGCTTGTACTCGGTCAAATCGATGCCCGGCACCGGCGCCAGGTTTGGCGTGACGTCCAGGTCCATGTAGGCGCGCATGTAAGCCACGAACACCGGGTCGTTCATGGTCTCGTGCACAAACCGATAGCCCTTGAGAAAGCCCAGGTAGGTCAGCGCCAGGTGGCTGCCGTTGAGCAGGCCGATCTTCATTTCTTCATAGGGCGTGACGTCATCGGTGAACTGCACGCCGACCTTTTCCCAGGCTGGGCGACCGTTGACGAACTTGTCTTCCAGCACCCACTGCACAAAGGGTTCACAGACCACCGGCCAGGCGTCGTCGATGCCGTGATCGTCGTGCAGTTGCAGGCGGTGGGCGGTGCTGGTCATCGGTGTGATGCGGTCGACCATGGCGTTCGGGAAGCTGACGTTGGCCTTGATCCAGTCATGCAGCTCGGCATTGTGCAGGGCGGCGAAGGCCAGCAGGGCCTTGCGCGTCACGGCGCCGTTGTGTGGCAGGTTATCGCAGGACATCACGGTAAATGCCGGGGTGCCGGCGGCGCGGCGTTTGGTCAGCGCAGCGCAGATAAAACCGAACACGGTTTTTGGTGCGCTCGGATGCGCCAGGTCGTGCTGGATCTGCGGCAGGTGGGCCATGAACTCGCCGTTGCTATCATCGATGCAGTAGCCGCCTTCGGTGATGGTCAGCGAGACGATACGGATCGCCGGGTTGGCGAGTTTATCGATCAGCGCCTGTGCGCCATCTTCGGCCAGCAGCATGTCACTGATCGAGCCGATCACGCGCACTTCAGTGTCGTCGGTGTCGCCCAGTTCATACAGGGTGAACAGGTAGTCCTGGCCGGCCAGGTCGTCACGGGCCTTGCGGTCTTCGGCCCGCAGGCCGACGCCGCAGATGCTCCAGTCCAGGGCTTCGCCGGTATTCATCAACGCATCGGTGTAATACGCCTGGTGCGCGCGATGGAAACCGCCGACGCCGATATGGGCAATGCCCTGGGTGGTGCTGGCAATGGCGTAGGCCGGCAGTTTCACGTGCGGCGCCAACTGGGTGAGGTTCTGCTTATTCAGTTTCATCACGACTCTCGCGAAATCAGGCGGCGGCGCGCAGTGGGCGGGCCACGGCTACACCGTCGGTGTCGAACAGGTGGCAGTGCGCCGGGTCCAGGTGCAGGTGCAGCGTCTCGCCATACTGGCTGGCCATGTCGCCGCGAATCCGCATGGTCAGGGGCTCGCCGTTGGCGGTGATGACGTGGCAGAAAGTGTCGCTGCCCAGGCGCTCGCCGACGTCGGCGGTGACGGTCAGGGTGGTTTGGCCCGGGGAAGCAATTTCCAGATGCTCCGGACGAATGCCCAGGGTCACTGCACTGCCCACGCTCAGGGTGGCGCCACTCAGCGGCAGGTTGATCAAGGTGCCAGCGTCCAACTGCACTTCGCAGCGTTGGCTTTCAACACGGGTGACTTTGCCCTTGAGGAAACCCATCTTCGGCGTGCCGAGGAAACCCGCCACAAACAGGTTGGCCGGCTGGTGATACAGCTCCAGCGGCGAGCCGACCTGCTCGATACGGCCACTGTTGAGCACCACCACCTTGTCGGCCAGGGTCATCGCCTCAACCTGGTCGTGGGTCACGTAGATCATGGTCGCTTGCAGCTCTTTATGCAGGCGCGCCAGCTCCAGGCGCATCTGTACGCGCAGGGCGGCGTCGAGGTTGGACAGAGGTTCGTCGAACAGGAAGATCTTCGGGTTACGCACAATCGCGCGGCCGATGGCCACACGCTGACGCTGGCCGCCGGACAGTTGCTTGGGCTTGCGCTCTAGCAGCGGGCCCAGCTCGAGGATGCGCGCCGCTTCGCTGACCTTGCTTTCCACCAGCTTCTTGTCGACACCGGCAAGGTCCAGGGCAAACGACATGTTTTTGCGCACGCTCATGTGCGGGTACAGCGCGTAGGTCTGGAACACCATTGCCAGGTCACGCTTGGCCGGGGTCACTTCGGTGATGTCGCGGCCGTCCAGTTCGATGGTGCCTTCGCTGACTTCTTCCAGGCCGGCGATCAGGCGCAGCAGCGTGGATTTACCGCAGCCCGACGGGCCGACGAACACCACGAATTCCTTGTCGTTCACTTCCAGGTCGATGCCTTTGATGATCGAGAAGCCTTCGAAGCCTTTTTGCAGATTCTTGATTTTCAGGTTGGCCATGATGAGCCTCCGCTAGGAATTATTATTTAACGGCGCCGAAGGACAAACCGCGCACCAGCTGTTTCTGGCTGATCCAGCCAAAAATCAGGATCGGCGCGCAGGCCAGGGTCGAGACGGCAGACAATTTGGCCCAGAACAACCCTTCGGGGCTGGAGTAGGAGGCGATCAGCGCAGTCAACGGCGCGGCGGCGGACGAGGTGAGGTTCAGCGACCAGAACGCCTCGTTCCAGCACAGGATCAGCGACAGCAACACCGTGGAAGCCAGGCCACCCTTAGCGATCGGCAGCAGCACGCGGACCATTTCCTGCCACAGGGTCGCGCCATCCAGGCGCGCGGCTTCGAGGATGTCCTTGGGGATGTCCTTGAAGTAGGTGTACACCATCCACACCACAATCGGCAGGTTGATCAGGGTGTAGATGATGATCAGCGCAATACGCGTATCCAGCAGGCCAAAGCTTTTGGCTAACAGATAGATCGGCATCAGTACGCCCACCGGCGGCAGCATCTTGGTGGACAGCATCCACAGCAGCGTGCCTTTGGTGCGCTGGGTTTCGTAGAACGCCATGGAGTAGGCGGCGGGCACCGAGATCAGCAGGCACAGGGCGGTGGCGCTGAAGGAGATCAGCACTGAGTTCCACGCATAACTGAAGTAGTTGCTGCGCTCGTTGATATGCAGGTAGTTCTCCAGCGTCGGCGTGAAGATGAACTGCGGCGGCGTGGCGAACGCGTCGATTTCGGTCTTGAAGCTGGTCAGCACCATCCAGAAGATCGGGAAGAAGATCAGGATCGCGATGGCCCAGGCCAGGGTGCCGAGCAACAGGCTTTGCAGGCGGCGGGATTGTTGAAGCGTCATGGCGCGGCCCTCAAGGCTTGTCAGTCAGGTTTTTGCCGATCATCCGCACCAGGATGATCGCCGCGATATTGGCGATGACCACGGCAATCAAGCCGCCAGCCGACGCCATGCCCACGTCAAACTGCACCAGCGCCTGGTTGTAGATCAGGTAGGCGAGGTTGGTGGACGCGTAACCGGGGCCACCGTTGGTGGTGGTGAAGATTTCGGCAAACACCGAGAGCAGGAAGATCGTCTCGATCATCACCACCACGGCAATCGGGCGGGCCAGGTGGGGCAGGGTCAGGTGCCAGAAGATCGCGATGGCACCGGCACCGTCCAGGCGCGCGGCTTCCTTTTGTTCCTGGTCGAGGGACTGCATGGCGGTCATCAGCAGCAGAATCGCGAAGGGCAGCCACTGCCACGACACAATGATGATGATCGACAGCAACGGATAGTGCGCCAGCCAGTCCACCGGCTCGGCGCCGAACAGCTTCCACACGGCGGCGAGGATCCCCGACACCGGATGGAAAATCAGGTTCTTCCAGATCAGCGCACCGACGGTGGGCATGATGAAGAACGGCGAGATCAACAACACCCGCACCAGCCCGCGACCGAAGAACTCGCTGGCTTCAAGCAGGGCGCTGATCAACACGCCGAACACCACGCTGATCAGCAGCACGCTGCCCACCAGCAACAGGGTATTGGTGGCGCCGGGCAAGAAGCCCGAGTCGGTCACGAAATACGTAAAGTTCTCCAGCCCCACGAACTGGTTTTCACCGGGGTAGAGCAGGTTGTAGCGGATCAGCGAAAAGTACAGGGTCATGCCCAGCGGCACGATCATCCACAGCAGCAGCAAGGCGACCGAGGGGCTGACAAGGAACCAGCCGGGGTTGGCCAGGCGGTTTTTGCCTGGTTTGCCCGACACGGCGGTTTGCACTTGGGCAGTGTTGGTATTCATAGGATCAGAACCAGTCAGGTACATGCAGAACTAGAGTCGAAGCGCGGTCAGTGTGGGAGCGGGCTTGCTCGCGAATGCGGTGCGTCAGTCACGGATACATCAACTGGAAGACTGCATTCGCGAGCAAGCCCGCTCCCACCTTTACAGTGGTGTACCCACTTTATTTGGGATAACCGGCCCGCTTCATCTCACGCTCGGTGGTGGTCTGCGCGGCGGTCAATGCAGCATCCACCGTCTGCTGACCGGTCAGTGCGCCGGAGAAGAATTTGCCGACCTGGGTCCCGATCGCCTGGAATTCAGGGATGGTCACCAACTGGATACCGATATACGGCACCGGCTTGAGCGTCGGTTTGGTCGGGTCCGCGACTTTCAGCGATTCGAGGGTCACCTTGGCAAACGGCGCGGCCTTCATGTACTCGTCGCTGTAGGTCGACTTGCGCGTGCCTGGCGGTACGTTGGCAACGCCGTCGGTCTTGGCAACCAGGGCGCCATATTCCTTGGAGGTGGCCCAACTGGTGAAGACCTTGGCAGCGTCCTTGGCCTTGGAACTGGTCGGGATCGCCAGGCTCCAGGAGTACAGCCACGACGTACCTTTGTCGGTTTTTTCGTGAGGGGCAAAGGTGAAGCCGACGTGGTCAGCCACTTTGCTCTGGGTCTTGTCGGTGACGAACGAGCCGGCCACGCTGGCATCGACCCAGATGGCGCACTTGCCGCTGTTGAACAGCGCCAGGTTCTCGTTGAAACCGTTGCTGGAAGCACCCGGCGGGCCGGACTTCTTCATGTTGTCGACATAGAAGTTCAGCGCGTCCTTCCATTCAGGGCCGTTGAATTCAGGTTGCCACTTCTCGTCGAACCAACGTGCACCGTAGCCGTTGGCCAGGGTGGTGATCAGCGCCATGTTCTCGCCCCAGCCGGCTTTGCCGCGCAGACACAGGCCGTACTGCTCTTTGCTCTTGTCGGTGAGTTTGGCGGCGAATTCGCCGATCTGGCTCCAGGTTGGGTGCTCGGGCATGGTCAGCCCGGCGTCCTTGAACAGGTCGGTGCGGTAATAGGTGATCGAGCTTTCGGCGTAGAACGGCAGGGCGTACAGCGAGCCCTTGACGGACAAACCGTCACGCACTGAAGGGAATACATCGTCGAGGTCGTAGGACGCCGGCAGGTCCTTCATCGGCTCCAGCCAACCCTTGGCACCCCAGAGTGCAGCTTCGTACATGCCGATGGTCAACACATCGAACTGCCCGCCCTGGGTGGCGATGTCAGTGGTCAGGCGCTGGCGCAGCACGTTTTCTTCGAGCACCACCCAATTCAGCTTAATGTCCGGATGCTCGGTCTCGAAGGTTTTCGAGAGCTTTTGCATGCGGATCATGTCGCTGTTGTTGACGGTGGCAATGGTCAGGGTCTGCGCGCCAAAGCTGACGGCGCTGAGGGTCATGCAGGTGGTCATGCAGGTCGAAACAAGCAGTGCTTTTGCTGTGAACTTCATCGCGCACTCCATTTCCGCGCCCAGGGGGCTACAGAAGGACAGTTATTGTTGTTGTGTCTTCCTACAGGTCGTCAGGAAGAGTGTGCGTTGATTACAGCCTTCAAATGGGGTTATGACAAATCCTTGGGCGCACTTGGACTGATACTTTTTTGCACTCGCGCTGCCGAGGGCTGAAACGATTCGCCCAGTGTGCCCCCTGTAGGAGCCGGCTTGCTGGCGATGGTGGTCAACGATAACGCGCAAAACCGGGTAAACGTGGCGTTTGCAGCATTTTCGCCGGCAAGCCGGCGCCTACCGTTCAAGCCAGGTTCTGTTCGGTAAGCCGCTGCACCGCCAGGCGCCGGTAGTGGGAAGGGGTCATGCCCTTGAGTTGCTGGAAACGCCGGTTGAAGTTGGAAATGTTGTTGAACCCCGACTCGAAACACACATCCGTCACGGCCTTGTCGCCATCGGCCAGCAGTTCGCAGGATTTGCTGATACGCAGGCGATTGACGAATTCGATAAACGTCCGCCCGGTCGCCTGCTTGAACACGCGGGAGAAATACGTCGGTTTCATCCCCAGGTATTCCGCCACTTCTTCCAGCGACAGCTCCCGCGCGTAATGCGCAAAGATGTAGTCCACCGCGCGGTTGGTGCGGTCGATGCTGTGTTCGTCGGCCAGTTGCGGCGTGGTCACGCCGGACAGCAACTGGTAGTCGTCACAGGCGCTCAGTACTTCCAGCAGGATAAAAAAATGCCCCAGCCGCGCCATGCCCTGGGCGTCCTCGATACGTTGCATCAAGGTCATGGCCTGGGCGATGGTTTTTTTGCAGCGGAACTCGATGCCGTATTGTGCGCGCTCCAACAACGGCGCCAGGCTCCTGAGTTCGGCAAAGATGTGGCTGCCTTGCTCGAACAGTTCATCGGTGAAGTTCACCAGCATGTCGCGTTTGGGCACCACCTCGTCTTCCTCCACCTGGCTGATCCAGTTGTGGGGCAGGTTGGGGCCGGTGAGAAATAGGCTTTCCGGGTAGAAGTTGCCGATATAATCGCCGATGAACACCTTGCCGGAACTGGCGACGATCAGGTGCAGCTCGTATTCCTTATGAAAGTGCCAGCGCACCAGCGGGCAGGGGAAACCGTGCTGGCGATAGATGATGGACAGGCCGTTATGGTCGTCCATCAGTTCGTAGGAAGGATCGGTGATACGCGTTGCTCGGGTCATGCTGCCGTCGCTTTATTGTGGTTGCTGCGTAGGATAATGCCCCCTCACGCGCAACCTCGCCAGCGCCGCTGTCTAGACGTTGCGGTTTTTCGCCTCGATCCACTGCGACATGTACTGGGTACTTTTATGTGCATGGTGGCGCAGCATGCTGCCGGTGAAGTTGTCCCGGCGATGGGCCGTGAGGTGGCTGCGGCACTGCTCCAGGCACGCCACCAACGCCGGGCCGTGGACCTTCTGGTCATAACGGCGGGCCAACAGTTGGCGACCGTCTTCCTGGGCCTGGGTCCAGCGTTCACGGTCTTGATACAAGGCTACCGCCGCCGCCGCGAGGGCAGGGGCGCTGTGTTCTACCACGCCAGGCCATGGCTGCTCGTCACCCATGGCTTCGGCGCCCATCGGCGAGGTAACGTTTGGCGTACCGCAGAGCATCGCATCGGCCAGCTTGCCCTTGATGCCGGCACCAAATCGCAGGGGGGCCAGGCAGATACGCGCGGCGGTCATCACCTGCAAGGCGTCTTCAGCCCAGTTCATCACATGAAAACCCTGCGCCGGGTTATGCAAGGCGGTGGCTTTGGGCGGCGTGTAGGCGCCATAAATGTGCAACTGCGCTCCCGGCAATTGCTGGCGGATCAGCGGCCACAGGCTGTTTTTCATCCAGAGCACCGCATCCCAGTTGGGCGCGTGGCGAAAGTTGCCGATGCTGAGAAAGTGCGCGCGGTCTTCAAAGGGGGCGAAGGGCTCGGTCGGCGGCTCCAGCATCAGCGGGCACCAGTGGAGCAGGGCAGCTGGCACCTTGAAGTGCTCGGTGAGCAGGCGGATTTCCACGTCGGAAATCATCAGGCTGATATCACAGCGGTAAATCGCCGCGATTTCGCGCTTGGCCAGGTCGGTCTCGGCCATCAGTCGGAACTCTTCCTGCAACGCCGGGGAAAACAGGGCGCTGAAGTCGTCGCTGTCGGGGTGCGCCTTCAGGTGATCCTTTAAACGCTGGTGACGTGCGTCGCGCAGGCTTTGCAGGTCGGAGGTTTCCAGCACGCGCAGGGCGTCGGGGCAGCATTTTTCGACGCGCCAGCCAAACTGTTCCTCCATCATGAAACGGTCGAACAGCACGATATCCGGGGCCAGTTCGCAAATAAAGTCATCGAAACTGCTGTTATTGAGCTCGATGGCGCATTCGGCGATACCCAGCGCGGGCAAATCGGCTTTGTGTTCGCCAATGGTCGCTGGGCTGCTGAAGGTGATGTCCCAACCTTGCGTAAGAAAACTCTCAAGGATTTGCATCATATGCCCACCTGCGGCCGAAGAGCGGGGCTCCGGCCAGACGTAACCAATGACCAGGACTTTGGTGGCAGGGGCATTCATCGACATCGTGTTCCTTGAGGGGCAGGGCGCAAAGCGCGCAATTAAACCATAACCTGCGACATGACAATTTATGTTTGGCGGTAGGTAGCGAACGCACTTTGTGGTTAACTTCGGCCTCTCGAATTCGTTAAACCCAAATCAGCATAAGGATTCCGTTCATGGCTCAAGTCACCCTTCGTGGTAACCCTGTCCAGGTTGAAGGCGAATTGCCGAAAACCGGCACCCAAGCCCCTGATTTCACCCTGACTGCCGGCGATCTGTCGGACGCAACCCTGGCGACCTTCGCAGGCAAGCGCAAAGTGCTGAACATCTTCCCAAGCGTCGACACCCCGACCTGCGCGACCTCGGTTCGCAAGTTCAATGCCCAGGCTAACGAGCTGAACAACGCTGTCGTACTGTGCATCTCCACCGACCTGCCATTCGCCCAAGCCCGTTTCTGTGGCTCCGAAGGTCTGGAAAACGTGAAGAACCTGTCCGACTTCCGTGATTCGGATTTCGCGGTGGACTACGGTGTTTCGATTGCTGATGGCCCGCTCAAAGGCCTGACCGCACGCGCCGTTGTCGTGCTGGACGAAAACAACAACGTGCTGCACAGCGAACTGGTCAGCGAGATCGGCCAGGAGCCGAACTACGAAGCAGCCCTGGCTGTTTTGAAGTAACTGTTTCGGTACGTTACTGTCGTTTTGCAGTAACACGCTTGATGCATGATTGCGGCCTGGCCTAGTCCAGGCCGTTTTTATTTGTCGGTCAGCGGCTTAGCGAAATAGCCGATGAACTAAGGTCAGAAGTTAAAAGTTGTAAGCCCAAGGTAAATAGCCGGTAAAGGCGCTTTTCTTAATGCGCCCCAGTGCTTATCTTTCAGCCTCCCAAAGAAGAAGCTCTCGCGCCCAATGGTTGATCACTCCATGCAATCCTCCCCCCGTAAGTCCCGCCGCTGGCTGTTCGCCCTGCTCGTGCTGGTGGTTATCGCCGGCCTCTGCTGGAAATTCTGGCCCGGCAGCCACAAGGACGCCACCGCGCAGGCGCCAGCCGGACGTGCCGGCAAGTCGGGGATGATGCGCCCGGGCTTTGGTGGCTCCACGGGCCCGGTGCCAGTGCGCGTGGCCCCGGCGGTACTGGGGGAATTCCCGGTGTACTACAAGGCGTTGGGCACGGTCACCGCGCTCAACACCATCAACGTGCGCAGCCGGGTGGGTGGTGAGCTGGTGAAGATCGCCTTTGAAGAAGGCCAGATGGTCAAGGCCGGCGACCTGCTCGCCGAGATCGACCCGCGCAGCTACCAGAACGCCTTGCTCCAGGCCCAGGGAACGCTGATGCAGAACCAGGCCCAGCTGAAGAACGCCCAGGTCGACGTCCAGCGTTATCGCGACCTGTATGCCCAGGACAGTATCGCCAAGCAGACCCTGGACACCGCCGAAGCGCTGGTCTTGCAGTACCAGGGCACGGTCAAGACCAACCAGGGCGCGGTGGATGATGCCAAGCTCAACCTCGAATTCACCAAGATCCGCGCGCCGATCAGTGGCCGCGTCGGCCTGCGCCAGGTAGACGTGGGCAACCTGGTGGCAGCCAACGACACCACGTTCCTGGCCGTGATCACCCAGACCCAGCCAATCAGCGTGGCCTTCACCTTGCCGGAGAACACCCTGGAAACCGTGCTCGCCCGCTACCACGCCGGCAACAAACTGCCCGTGGAAGCCTGGGACCGTGGCGACGTGAAGCAACAGGCGACCGGCGTGCTGCAGAGCCTGGACAACCAGATCGACGTGACCACCGGCACCCTGAAATTCAAGGCGCGTTTCGATAACAAGGACCAGGCGCTGTTCCCCAACCAGTTCGTCAATGTGCACCTGCTGGCCGACACCCTGCACAACGTGGTGCTGGCTCCGTCGGCGGCGATCCAGTTCGGCAACACCGGCACCTTTGTCTACGTGCTGGACGGCGACAAGAAGGTCAAGGTGCAGCCCCTGGTGGTCGGTGACACCGATGGCGACAACACCGTGATCAAAGAAGGCCTGAAGGCCGGCGACCGCGTGGTGCTTGAAGGCACCGACCGCCTCAAGGACGGCAGCGAGATCGAAGTGGTCAACGACAGCAGCGAAGTACCGACCACCCCGACCGAACACCTGCAAGGCAAGCCTGCGGCTAAAGGGGAGACCGGCACCACCGCCGGCAAGGCGCAAAAGGTCGGTTCATGAACCTGTCGCGGCTGTTTATCCTTCGCCCGGTCGCCACCACGCTGAGCATGCTGGCCATTGTGTTGGCCGGCATCATCGCGTATCGCTTGTTGCCGGTGTCGGCCTTGCCCCAGGTGGATTACCCGACCATCCGCGTGATGACGCTGTACCCCGGCGCCAGCCCGGATGTGATGACCAGCGCGGTGACCGCGCCACTGGAACGCCAGTTCGGGCAAATGCCCGGCCTCACGCAAATGGCGTCCACCAGCTCCGGCGGTGCGTCGGTGCTGACCCTGCGATTCAACCTCGACATCAATATGGATGTCGCCGAGCAACAGGTGCAGGCCGCGATCAACGCCGCCACCAACCTGTTGCCCAAGGACCTGCCGGCGCCGCCGGTGTACAACAAGGTCAACCCGGCCGATACCCCGGTGCTGACCCTGGCGATCACCTCCAAGACCATGCTGCTGCCCAAGCTCAATGACCTGGTCGACACGCGCATGGCGCAGAAAATCGCGCAGATCAGCGGCGTCGGCATGGTCAGCATCGCCGGCGGCCAGCGCCAGGCCGTGCGCATCAAGGTCAACCCCGAGGCCCTGGCGGCCAATGGCCTGAACCTGTCGGACGTGCGCACCCTGATCGCCGCCTCCAACGTCAACCAGCCCAAGGGCAACTTCGACGGCCCCACCCGGGTGTCGATGCTCGACGCCAACGACCAGTTAGTGTCGCCCCAGCAATACGCCGAGTTGATCCTGGCCTACAACAATGGCGCGCCGCTGCGCCTCAAGGACGTGGCACAGATCGTCGACGGCGCCGAAAACGAACGCCTTGCCGCCTGGGCCAATGAAAACCAGGCCGTGCTGCTGAACATCCAGCGCCAGCCGGGGGCCAACGTGATCGAGGTGGTGGACCGCATCAAGGCGCTGTTGCCGAGCATCACCGACAACCTGCCGGCCGGCCTCGACGTAACGGTACTCACCGACCGTACCCAGACCATCCGCGCCTCGGTCAAAGACGTGCAGCACGAATTGCTCATCGCCATTGCCCTGGTGGTGATGGTCACGTTCCTGTTCCTGCGCCGGGTCAGCGCCACGATTATCCCGTCCATCGCCGTGCCGCTGTCGCTGGTGGGCACCTTTGGCGTGATGTACCTGGCGGGGTTCTCCATCAACAACCTGACGCTGATGGCCCTGACCATCGCCACTGGCTTCGTGGTGGACGACGCCATCGTGATGCTGGAGAACATCTCCCGTTATATCGAGGAAGGCGAGACCCCGCTGGCCGCCGCGCTCAAGGGCGCCAAGCAGATCGGCTTCACCCTGATTTCCCTGACCCTGTCGCTGATCGCCGTGCTGATCCCGCTGTTGTTCATGGCCGACGTAGTGGGGCGCCTGTTCCGCGAATTCGCCATCACCCTGGCGGTGGCGATCCTGATTTCCCTGGTGGTGTCCCTGACGCTCACGCCGATGATGTGCGCACGCTTGCTCAAGCGTGAGCCCAAGGAGGAAGAGCAGAGCCGCTTCTACAAGGCCAGCGGCGCCTGGATCGATTGGTTGATCGCGCGTTACGGGGGCATGTTGCAGTGGGTGCTCAAGCACCAGCCGCTGACCCTGTTGGTGGCCATCGCTACCCTGGGCCTGACCGTGTTCCTCTACCTGGTGGTGCCCAAGGGCTTCTTCCCGGTGCAGGACACCGGCGTGATCCAGGGCATTTCAGAAGCGCCGCAGTCGATTTCCTTCGCGGCCATGAGCCAGCGCCAGCAACAGTTGGCCAAGATCATCCTGGCCGATCCTGCCGTGGAAAGCCTGTCTTCCTATATTGGTGTGGACGGCGACAACGCCACCCTCAACAGCGGGCGCCTGCTGATCAACCTCAAGGCCCACGGCCAGCGCGACCTGAGTGCCGCCCAGGTGATCACCCGCCTGCAACCGGAAATCGACAAGCTGGTGGGCATTCGCCTGTTCATGCAGCCGGTGCAGGACCTGACCATCGAAGACCGGGTCAGCCGCACCCAGTACCAGTTCAGCATGTCGTCGCCGGACGCCGAGCTGTTAGCGCTGTGGAGCGAAAAACTGGTCCACGCGCTGAGCCAGTTGCCCGAACTTACCGACGTCGCCAGCGACCTGCAGGACAAAGGCTTGCAGGTGTACCTGGTGATCGACCGCGACGCGGCTTCGCGCCTGGGTGTCAGCGTGTCGACCATCACCGACGCGTTGTATGACGCCTTCGGCCAGCGGCAGATCTCCACCATCTACACACAGGCCAGCCAGTACCGCGTGGTGTTGCAGGCCCAGTCCGGCGAAACCCTGGGGCCGGAGGCACTGAACCAGATCCACGTGAAGACCACCGACGGCGGCCAGGTGCGCCTGTCCAGCCTGGCCCATGTGGAGCAGCGCCAGGCCCAGTTGGCAATTGCGCATATTGGCCAGTTCCCGGCGGTGATGATGTCGTTCAACCTGGCCCCCGGCGTTGCACTGGGCAAAGGCGTAGAGTTGATCAACCAGACCCAGAAAGACATTGGCATGCCGGTGGGCGTGCAGACTCAGTTCCAGGGCGCGGCCCAGGCGTTCGAAGCGTCGCTGTCGAGCACCTTGCTGCTGATCCTGGCGGCGGTGGTCACCATGTACATCGTGCTCGGCGTGCTCTACGAGAGCTATATCCACCCGATCACCATTCTCTCGACCTTGCCGTCGGCGGCGGTGGGGGCCTTGCTGGCCTTGCTGCTCAGTGGCAATGACCTGGGCATGATCGCGATCATCGGCATCATCCTGCTGATCGGTATCGTCAAGAAGAACGCGATCATGATGATCGACTTCGCCCTCGATGCCGAGCGCAACCAGGGCCTTGACCCGCAGACCGCCATCTACCAGGCGGCGCTGCTGCGTTTTCGGCCGATCCTGATGACAACCCTGGCGGCGTTGTTCGGCGCGGTGCCGTTGATGCTGGCCACCGGTTCCGGCGCGGAATTGCGTCAACCGCTGGGCCTGGTGATGGTCGGCGGCCTGCTGGTAAGCCAGGTGTTGACGCTGTTCACCACGCCGGTGATCTACCTGTATTTCGATCGCCTTGGCCGCCGCTGGCGCAAAGAGCCGCAAAGCCTGGAGCCGGTTGAGTCATGAACCTGTCCGGACCTTTCATTCGCCGGCCGGTCGCGACCATGTTGCTGAGCCTGGCGATCCTGTTGCTGGGCGGTGTCAGCTTCAACCTGCTGCCGGTGTCGCCGCTGCCGCAGATCGACTTCCCGGTGATCGTGGTGTCGGCCAGCTTGCCCGGCGCCAGCCCCGAGGTGATGGCGTCTACCGTGGCCACGCCGCTGGAGCGCTCGTTTGGCGCGATTGCCGGCATCACCACCATGAGCAGTTCGTCGAGCCAGGGCTCGACCCGAGTGATCCTCGCGTTCGATTCCGACCGCGATATCAACGGCGCGGCGCGGGAAGTGCAGGCGGCGATCAACGCCTCGCGCAACCTGTTGCCCAGCGGTATGCGCAGCATGCCCACCTACAAGAAGATCAACCCGTCCCAGGCGCCGATCATGGTGCTGTCGCTGACCTCGGACGTGCTGCAAAAGGGCCAGCTGTACGACCTGGCCTCGACCATTCTGTCGCAAAGCCTCTCGCAGGTGCCCGGTGTGGGTGAGGTGCAGATCGGCGGCAGCTCCCTGCCAGCGGTACGCATCGAGCTGGAACCCAAGGCCCTCGACCAGTACGGCGTGGCCCTCGACGACGTGCGCAACACCATCGCCAACGCCAACCAGCGCCGGCCCAAGGGTTCCCTGGAAGACAGCCAGCGCAACTGGCAGATCCAGGCCAATGACCAGTTGGAAAAGGCCAAGGACTACGAGCCGCTGCTGATCCGCTACCAGAATGGCGCGGCCCTGCGCCTGGGCGACGTGGCCAAGATCAGTGACGGCGTGGAAGACCGCTACAACAGCGGTTTCTTCAACAACGAACCGGCGGTGCTGCTGGTGATCAACCGCCAGTCTGGCGCCAACATCATCGAGACGGTCCGGCAGATCAAGGCGCAGTTGCCGGCGTTGCAGGCGGTGCTGCCGTCCAGCGTCAAGCTGAGCCTGGCCATGGACCGCTCGCCGGTGATCACCGCCACCTTGCACGAAGCCGAGATGACCTTGCTGATCGCCGTGGGCCTGGTGATCCTGGTGGTGTACCTGTTCCTCGGTAACTTCCGCGCTTCGTTGATCCCGACCCTGGCAGTGCCGGTGTCGCTGGTCGGCACCTTTGCGGTGATGTACCTGTACGGGTTCTCGCTGAATAACTTCTCGTTGATGGCGTTGATCCTGGCCACCGGCCTGGTGGTAGACGATGCCATCGTGGTGCTGGAAAACATTTCCCGGCACATCGACGAAGGCGTGCCCCCGATGAGGGCCGCGTACCTGGGCGCCCAGGAAGTCGGCTTTACCTTGCTGTCGATGAACGTGTCGCTGGTGGCGGTGTTCCTGTCCATCCTGTTCATGGGCGGGATTGTCACCAACCTGTTCCGCGAGTTTTCCATCACCCTGTCGGCCGCGATCATTGTGTCGCTGATTGTCTCGCTGACCCTCACCCCGATGCTATGCGCGCGCTGGCTCAAGCCCCATGTCAAAACCCAGATGACCGGTTTGCAGCGCTGGAGCCAGAAGATCAACGACCGCATGGTCGCCGGCTACGCCACCAGCCTGGACTGGGTCTTGCGCCATCGTCGCCTGACTCTGCTCAGCCTGTTGCTGACCATCGGCATGAACGTGGCGCTGTACGTGGTAGTGCCGAAAACCTTCATGCCCCAGCAGGACACCGGCCAGTTGATCGGTTTTGTGCGCGGCGACGACGGGCTGTCGTTCAGCGTGATGCAGCCGAAGATGGAAACCTTCCGCAAGGCGGTGCTCAAGGACCCTGCGGTGCTCAGCGTGGCCGGTTTTATCGGCGGCAATAACGGCACCAACAACGCGGTGATGCTGGTACGCCTCAAGCCCATCAGTGAGCGCAAGATTTCTGCCCAGGCGGTGATCGAGCGCCTGCGCAAGGACGTGCCGCTCGTACCGGGCGGTCGGCTGTTCCTGATGGCCGACCAGGACCTGCAATTTGGCGGCAGCCGCGACCAGACCAGTGCGCAATATTCCTACATCCTGCAAAGCGGCGATCTGGCGGCACTGCGCCTGTGGTACCCCAAAGTCGTGGCGGCCTTGCGTGAACTGCCGGAGCTGACCGCCATCGACGCCCGCGAGGGCCGGGGCGCGGCGCAAGTCACGCTGGTGGTCGACCGCGACCAGGCCAAGCGCCTGGGCATCGACATGGACATGGTCACGGCGGTGCTCAACAACGCCTACAGCCAGCGGCAGATTTCGACCATCTACGACAGCCTCAACCAGTACCAGGTGGTGATGGAGGTCAATCCCAAGTACGCCCAGGACCCGATCACCCTCAACCAGATGCAGGTGATCACCGCCGAAGGTGCGCGGGTGCCGTTGTCGACCATCGCTCATTATGAGAACAGCCTGGCCGACGACCGCGTGAGCCACGAAGGCCAGTTCGCCTCGGAAAACATCGCCTTCGACATGGCGCCCGGTGTGACGGTGGAGCAGGGCACGGCCGCCATCGAGCGGGCGATTGCCAAGGTTGGCTTGCCGGAGGACGTGATCGCCAAGATGGCCGGCACCGCCGATGCCTTCGCGGCCACGCAGAAGGGCCAGCCGTTCATGATCCTGGGCGCGCTGGTGGCGGTGTACCTGGTGCTGGGTATCCTGTATGAGAGCTACATTCACCCGTTGACGATCCTCTCGACCCTGCCGTCGGCGGGGGTCGGCGCCATGCTCGCCATCTACCTGACGGGGGGCGAGTTCAGCCTGATCTCCTTGCTGGGCCTGTTCCTGTTGATCGGGGTGGTGAAGAAGAACGCGATCCTGATGATCGACCTGGCGTTGCAGTTGGAGCGCAACGACGGCCTGGGCCCGCTGGAGTCGATCCGCAGCGCCTGCCTGTTGCGCTTGCGCCCGATCCTGATGACCACCCTGGCAGCCATCCTCGGCGCCTTGCCGTTGCTGCTGGGCGCGGGCGATGGTGCGGAAATGCGCCGTCCGTTGGGCCTGACGATTATCGGCGGCCTGGTGTTCAGCCAGGTCCTGACCCTTTACACCACCCCGGTGGTCTACCTCTATCTCGACCGCGCGCGCCATCGCTTCAACAAATGGCGCGGCGTGCGTACCGATGCTGCCCTGGACACTGCGCTATGACCGATTCAACTCACGCCAATGCACCACGTCCGCGCGATTCAACGACGCCCGGCGTACCGCATTCCCCTGCAGGAGCCGGCTTGCCGGCGATAAACGCCCAGGCACCGCGTACCTCCCGGTTGGGCGCATTATCGTTGACGACCTTCGCGAGCAAGCTTGCACCTACCGTGGGGTTGGCGTTGTTGCTCAGCGCCTGCGCCGTCGGCCCGGACTACCACCGGCCAGAGGTCATCGAGCCGGCGCAATTCAAGGAAGCCCAGGGCTGGCGCCAGGCTACCCCCAGCGACTCCCTGGCCCGTGGCGCCTGGTGGGAATTGTACGGCGACCGCCAACTCAACGACCTGGTCACGCGCCTGAACACCTCCAACCAGACCGTGGCCCAGGCCGAAGCGCGTTTTCGCCAGGCCCAGGCCTTGGTGCGCAGTTCACGCGGGGCGTTTTACCCCACCGTTGACCTGAGCGCCGGGAAAACCCGCGCCAGCCAAGGCACCGGCAGCAGCAACGCCAGCCTCAGCAGTTCCAGCAGCGGTATCCGCGACACCCTCAATGCGCAGCTGGGCGTGAGCTGGGAAGCCGACATCTGGGGCAAGTTGCGCCGGGGCCTCGAAGCCAATGAGGCCAGCGCCGAAGCCAGCTCGGCGGACCTGGCGGCGATGCGCCTGAGTCAACAGTCGGAGTTGGTGCAAAGCTACCTGCAACTGCGCGTCATGGACGAACAGACACGCTTGCTGCAGGCCACGCTGGAGACCTATCAGCGTTCCCTGCAAATGACCGAAAACCAATACCGTGCAGGGGTTTCCGGCAAGGACGCGGTGGCCCAGGCGCAAACCCAACTGAAGACCACCCAGGCCAGCCTGATCGACCTGATCTGGCAGCGCGCCCAACTGGAAAACGCGATTGCGGTGTTGATCGGCGAGGCGCCGGCGAACTTCAACCTGGCGGTGAGCAAGGACATACCCGCGTTGCCGCAGATCCCGGTGAGCCTGCCCTCGCAGCTGCTGGAGCGCCGTCCGGACATCGCCTCGGCGGAACGCTCGGTGATCGCTGCCAACGCCAATATCGGCGTGGCGAAGGCTGCCTACTACCCGGACCTGAGCCTGAGCCTGGCCGGGGGTTATTCCAGCAGCACCTACGCCGACTGGATCAGCCTGCCGAACCGCTTCTGGTCGGTGGGGCCGAAGCTGGCCATGACCTTGTTCGATGGCGGCCAGCGCTCGGCGGAAGTCGACCGTACCGTGGCCTCCTATGACGAGACGGTGGCCAAGTACCGCCAGACCGTGCTGGACGGTTTCCGTGAAGTGGAAAACTACATGGTGCAGCTCAAGGTGCTGGAAGACGAGGCGGTGGTCAGCAACGAAGCGCTGGAGGCTGCGCGTGAGTCGCTGCGCCTGACTCAGAACCAGTACAAGGCCGGCCTGATTGCCTACCTGGACGTGGTCACCGTGCAGGCCACGGCGCTGAGCAACGAACGTACTGTGTTGACCTTGCTGCAGACGCGCTTGGTGGCCAGTGTGCAATTGATCGCGGCATTGGGCGGTGGCTGGGACGGGCAGACGCCGATTGCCGAGAAAGACTGACTCTGCAACGCCGATCATCTGTAGGAGCCGGCTTGCCGGCGATCGCGGTGGGTCAGTGTGCATCTTAGTGCCTGATCCGACGCCATCGCCGGCAAGCCGGCTCCTACAGGGGGGTGAAGGTCGACCTCCGCGCAGTGCAAAGGCGCGGTCGGCGAGGGTATTTTGAGTCGGTAGATTGGCGTCAAAATGCCACTAGTGGCGCTCTGATAATTAATCAACTGCTCAAGAATTATTCTCGCTACAATCGCCCGCTTTGCCACCTGGCACGGGCGTCTCAGGCCCGTTGCGCACGAGAAGTCCCATGCTCATCGGTAGTTATTCACCCTCACTGGTCGTGATCTCGCTGTTCGTCGCGATCCTGGCTTCCTACACCGCGCTGGACCTGTCCGGCCGCATCGCCACTGCCAAGGGCCGCGCTGTCTATTTATGGATAACCGGCGGCGCCATGGCGATGGGCGTAGGGGTGTGGTCCATGCACTTCATCGGCATGCTGGCGTTGCGCTTGCCGTTTGCCCTGGGTTTCGACCTGTGGATCACGGCGCTGTCGCTGTTGATCGCGGTGCTGTCCAGCGGTTTCGCCTTGTGGCTGGTGAGCCAGCCGCGCTTGCCTGCCTGGCAACTGGCCTTGGGCGCGCTGATCATGGGCACTGGCATTGCGTGTATGCACTACACCGGCATGGCCGCGATGCGCATGACCCCTGGCATCGACTACGACCCGACCTTGTTCGGCGCGTCATTGCTGATCGCCGTGGGGGCGTGCGGCGCGGCGCTGTGGATCGCTTTCAACCTGCGTCGCAATACCCCGTACGTGCGCCTGGCACGCGGCGGCGCTGCGGTGGTGATGGGCTTCGCCATCGTCGGCATGCACTACACCGGCATGGCGGCAGCGCGTTTCGCCGATGAAAGTTTCTGCGGGGCGGCGTTGAACGGGCTGAGCGGCAAGGGCCTGGATAACCTGGTGCTGGTGACCACCCTGGCGGTGCTGGCCATCGCCTTGCTGACCTCGCTGCTGGATGCGCGCCTGGAAGCTCGCACTGCGGTGCTCGCCGATTCCCTGACCCAAGCCAACCAGGAACTCACCCACCTGGCGCTGCACGACATGCTGACCGGTCTGCCCAATCGCACGTTGCTCGCCGACCGTATTCAGCAAGCCATGCAAGCGGTGAAGGAGCAGGGCGGCTGTTTCGCACTGATGTTTATCGACCTGGACGGCTTCAAGCCCGTCAACGATGCATTTGGTCATCATATGGGTGACCAGTTGCTGCGCGAAGTCGGCCTGCGCCTGCGCGAAGATTTGCGTAGCCACGACACCCTGGCGCGCATTGGCGGAGATGAATTTGTATTGCTGGTGCAACTGACCCAGCCGGATGACGCCCTTGGCCTTGCCGAGCGCCAAGTCGTGCTGATCAACCGCGCGTTCCAAGTGGCCGAACATGAGCTGAAGATCTCCGCCAGTGTCGGTATCGCCATGTTTCCGGGCAATGGCAACAGCCCCCAGGAACTGCTGATGAACGCCGACGCCGCGATGTACCACGCCAAGGGCATGGGCAAGAACGGCTACAGCTTCTTTGATGCCTCGATGAACACCAATGCGCGCAAGCAATTGCAACTGTTGCAAGACCTGCGCAACGCGGTGGAGCAGGAGCAATTCCGCCTGTACTACCAGCCAAAGTTTGACGCGGTCAGCGGTATCCCGGTGGGGGCCGAAGCCCTGTTGCGTTGGGAGCACCCACAACAGGGCCTGTTGCTGCCGGCGATGTTTATCGAGCTGGCGGAAAAGACCGGGCTGATCATTCCCATCGGCGAATGGGTCCTCAACGAAGCATGCCGTCAGATGAGCCTGTGGTATGCCCAAGGCTACGAAGACTGGCGCATCGCGGTTAACCTGTCCGCGCTGCAGTTCTGCCACGCCGGGCTGGTCAAGAGTGTGGCTGCAGCGCTGGAGCGCCACCAGTTGCCGGCCAACAGCCTGACCCTGGAGATCACCGAAACCACCGCCATGAGCGATGCCGATGCAAGCATGACGGTATTGCAGCAGCTGTCGGACATGGGCGTCGACTTGTCCATCGATGACTTCGGCACCGGGTATTCCAGCCTGATGTACCTCAAGCGCTTGCCGGCCAACGAGCTGAAGATCGACCGAGGCTTTGTGCGCGACCTGGAACACGACAGCGACGACGCGGCCATCGTTTCCGCCATCGTCGCCCTCGGCCAGGCCCTGGGGCTGCGCATTGTCGCCGAAGGTGTGGAAACCGATGTGCAGCAGAGTTTCCTCACGCGGCTGGGGTGTAACTCCTTGCAGGGTTATCTGCTCGGCCATCCGTTGCCGGCGGAGGGATTCATGGCCGATATCCAGCGCGCCGAAGACGCGGTAGCGCCTGACAAAAGCCGTGCGTGACGGTTATTCTTGGATCCAACCCTAAACATCAGGTTGAATCAGGAGACCGCGCGCATGGATAAAGTCCTCATCATCACCGGGGGCAGTCGTGGGATTGGCGCCGAGACGGCATTGCTGGCCGCTCGCCAGGGCTATCGCATCTGCATCAACTACCAGTCCGACGAAGAGGCGGCCCATCGCGTACTGGAACAGGTGCGCGCGCTGGGCGCCCAGGCCATTGCCGTGCGTGCGGACGTGAGCATCGAAGATGAAGTGATCGCGTTGTTCAACCGCGTGGACGCCGAGTTGGGCCGTGTCACGGCACTGGTCAACAATGCGGGCACGGTGGGGCAAAAGTCCCGCGTTGATGAGATGTCCGAGTTCCGCATCCTTAAAGTCATGAAGACCAATGTGCTGGGGCCGATCCTGTGCGCCAAGCACGCGGTGCTGCGCATGTCGCCCAAGCATGGTGGGCAGGGCGGCAGCATCGTCAATGTGTCTTCGGTGGCCGCGCGCCTGGGGTCGCCGGGTGAGTATGTCGACTATGCCGCGTCCAAGGGGGCGCTCGATACGTTCACCCTGGGTTTGTCCAAAGAAGTCGCCGGTGAAGGCATTCGCGTCAATGCGGTACGGCCTGGCTACATCTTCACCGACTTCCATGCCCTGAGCGGCGACCCGGACCGCGTCAGCAAGCTCGAGTCCGGCATCCCCATGGCCAGGGGCGGGCGCCCGGATGAAGTGGCGGAAGCGATTATCTGGTTGCTCTCGGACAAGGCGTCGTATGCCACCGGGACGTTTCTGGATTTGGGCGGTGGACGTTAAACGCGGGCACCCTCAGGTCCGCAAACCACGCAGCGCTTCATAGCCATTGAGTGAAAATGCCTGGAGCAGGCTGATTTCCGAATTGTCTATGATGCTGTAGCCATTGCTGGCGACGCCGTCGATCTGTCCGTTGAGGCTACGGCTGGCGTTTAGATGGCGGTCGTCCAGGTTATCGAGAAATCTCAACACCTTGTCCAGGTCGTAGGCCGCATTGGCCCGGGCTTGCGGATCCGGATTGGCTTCGGTCCAATCACCGACCTGACGCTTCAGGTCGTCGAGCAAGTGGTAATTGTAGCGGTTGTCCAAAAAGTGCCTAAGTATGGGGCTCTGCTCAATAATCCTTTCTGCCGTTCGGTGATCTCCGGTAGGACGTCCCATTGGGCCTGTCATCTCGCGTATCTGCTGCTGCTCTGCTACACGCATGTAATTGGGAGGGATGTGTAACTGGTTGGGGTTAGCGGACATGTTCATGGGAAAACTCCAGGCGGAATCAGGGAGAACGCACATGCTCATGTGAGAAATGTGCGCTTCCTTATGTGGCTCCCCGTTTAATGGGGGTTCGTTTCAAAACGACCGCACAATCCGCCCCAGCGTCTCCATGGCCTTTTCCGACGCCTCGGTCCACGGGCTGCCGTAGTTCAGGCGAATGCAGTTGCGAAAGCGCTGGGTCGCCGAGAAGATCGGCCCCGGCGCAATACTGATGCCTTGCGCCAAGGCCATCTGGAACAGCTTCAATGAATCCGTCTGCTCCGGCAGTTCCAGCCACAGGAAGTACCCGCCGGCCGGCTGGCTGACGCGGGTCTGCGCCGGGAAGTAGCGCGCGATGGCGGCCAGCATAGCGCTTTGCTGTTCTTCGAGGGCATAGCGCAATTTGCGCAGGTGCCGGTCATAGCCGCCGTGCTGCAGGTAATCGGCGATCGCTGCCTGGGCCGGCATGGACGGGCACAGCGAGGTCATCAATTTCAAGCGTTCGACCTTCTGCGCAAAACGCCCGGCCGCGACCCAGCCCACGCGGTAGCCGGGGGCGAGGCTCTTGGCGAAGGAGCCGCAATGCATCACCAAACCTTCGGTGTCGAAGGCCTTGGCCGGCTTGGGCGCCTGTTGGCCGTAGTACAGCTCGGCGTACACATCGTCTTCGATCAATGGCACCTGATGGCCACGTAGCAGTTCTACCAGCGCCTGTTTCTTGGCTTCCGGCAGGGTCGCGCCCATCGGATTCTGGAAGCTGGTCATGGTCCAGCAGGCTTTGATCGGGTAGCGCTCCAGGGTTTGCGCCAGGGCATTGAGGTCAATGCCGTCGCGCGGGTGCACGGGGATTTCCACGGCCTTGAGCTTCAAGCGTTCCAATACTTGCAGGCAGGCATAGAACGCCGGCGCCTCGATGGCCACCAGGTCACCCGGCTCGGTGACGGCTTGCAGGCACAGGTTCAAGGCCTCCAGGGCGCCATTGGTGATCAGCAATTCCTCCATGGGCAACATCAGCCCGCCGACCATGTAGCGCAGGGCGATTTGCCGACGCAGTTGTGGGTTGCCCGGCGACATGTCGGTGACCACCAGGCGCGGGTCCATCTCACGGCTGGCGCTGGCCAGGGAGCGCGCCAGGCGCGGCAGTGGGAACAACATGGGGCTGGGGAATGCCGAGCCGAAGGGCACGGTGTTGGGGTCCTTGATCGAATCGAGCACCGAGAACACCAGTTCGCTGACATCCACTTCGGTGGACTCATGCACCTGTTCGCTCACCACCGGCTCGGAAAAAGGGCTGGGCGCATGGGTGTTGACGAAGTAGCCGGAGCGCGGCCGCGCGCGAATCAGGCCACGGCGCTCCAGCAGGTAATAGGCCTGGAATACCGTGGACGGGCTGACGCCGTAAGTCTGGCTGGCATAGCGCACCGAGGGCACCCGTTGGCCGGGGCCGAGGACGCCGGTGCGGATCAGTTCTGCGATGTCATCGGCGAATTTTTCGTAGCGTTTCATGGGTGCCTAATTAGCGTTTGAAAATGTACGCAAGTCCATTGTAGGAGCCGGCTTGCCGGCGATGGCGGTGTATCAGTCACAACTTTATTAGCTGCAAGACTGCTATCGCAGGCAAGCCAGCTCCTACAGGTGTTTTTCAGCGATTCAGCGGCGCCACGAAGCGGCTATCGGCGGCGCTGTAGATCCATGGCTCGTGCACGTCCGAGACCTTGAAGCGCAGGGTCTGCGAACTGCTCACCGGTTTATCCGCCAGCAGCGCCACCGACACCGGCACGTCGCTGATTTCTCCCGGCGCCAGGCTGATCTCGGTCTTGCCTTGCAACTGGAAGCCGTCGGCGTCGACCAGCTCCAGGCGGTAGTCCTGGCGTTGCTGGGTCTTGTTGATCACCTTGAGGCTGTAAATGTTTTCTATCTGGCCCTGGGCGTTCTCGCGGAACATGCCACGGTCCTTGGTCACGTCCAGCGACACCATCGGCCGTTCCACCAAGGCCACCACCAGGGCCGCGATCATCACCAACAGCACGGCACTGTAGCCGATCAGGCGTGGCCGTAGCAGGTGAGTCTTGCCGCCTTGCAGTTGATGTTCGCTGGTATAGCTCACCAACCCACGTGGGTAGCCCATTTTGTCCATGATCGAATCGCAGGCGTCGATGCATGCCGCGCAGCCGATGCACTCCATTTGCAGGCCGTCGCGGATGTCGATACCGGTGGGGCACACCTGTACGCACAGCTGGCAGTCAATGCAATCGCCCAGGCCGACGTCGGCGGGGTTGACCTCACGTTTGCGCGGGCCACGGTGTTCGCCGCGGGCCACGTCGTAGGAAATGGTCAGTGTGTCCTTGTCGAACATCACGCTCTGGAACCGCGCATAGGGGCACATGTGCATGCACACCGCTTCGCGCAACCAGCCGGCATTGATGTAGGTGGCGCCCGTGAAAAACAGCACCCAGAACAGGCTGACGCCGCCCATTTGCCAGGTCAGCAACTCGGCGGCCAGGGGGCGGATCGGCGTGAAGTAGCCGACAAAGGTCAGCCCGGTCAGCACGCTGATCCCCAACCACAGCGTGTGCTTGGCCGAGCGCCGCGCCACTTTGTTCAGGCTCCAGGGCGCCGCTTGCAGTTTGATGCGCTGGTTGCGTTCGCCCTCCGTGACCTTTTCGCACCACATGAACAGCCAGGTAAACGAGCTTTGCGGGCAGGTGTAGCCGCACCACACGCGACCGGCAAACACCGTGATTGCAAACAGGCCGAACGCGCAGATGATCAGCAGCGCCGACAGCAGGATGAAGTCCTGGGGCCAAAACGTGGCACCAAAGATGTGGAATTTGCTTTCAGCCAGGTCCCACAGTACTGCTTGCCGACCGCCCCAGTTCAGCCACACGGTGCCGAAAAACGCCAGGAACAGAAAGCCTGCACCGCCCACCCGCAAGGTGCGGAACAGGCCGGTGAAACTGCGGGTATGAATCAGGTTGTCGCTGGATTTGGCCTTCACCTTCTTTGGGTGTATGGGCTCAAAGGTGTCCACGGTTGGGATTCTTTCGCTCATGGTCGTTCGCTCATCAGCCTCCATCAGGCGGATGAACTATGCTCGTGGGGCTGTTTGCATAACAGACTCAGGTATGGCGATAAAAAGCAGATCAGATGGCGTGCGGGCGGGGCGCTGCGACAATGTGCTGCACCCCGTGGTTATTGAGGGGCAGCGTTATTGCGGGCGTGCTGATACAGATCAATCAAATCAGCGAACCAGGTTCCTCGGCCTTTACATGCTGGCGCCCATCGTGGGCCCCGGCAACGGTCAGGGCGTCGGCCTCGGTTTCAGTGATATAGATGCGCTCGGCCGCCAATTCCACATACGACATGGATTTGTCGGTGTCGGTCACGATATTCACCCGGGTCGCTGGCACGCTTTGTTCCTGCCCGTTGTCGTCGAGCATGAAGTAGCACAGCTGGTTTTCGATACGAATGGGCATGCCGTTCTCCTTATCTGTGAGCCATGTAAGGTTAGGGCCCACCGATGTGTAGGGGTTCCAGGCAACTGACTGGCGGTCGCCGCTGTCAATCCTTTACCAACAATGACAAAGGACGACATCCATGGACGCCTGGTGGCATGAAGTGTTGCAGACCCTGCAGGCTGAGTTTGCCGATATCGGCGACGCCAGGCAGCTCACACAGATTACGGTGCGCCTGCTGATCGCCGCGATCCTGGGCGGCATCCTCGGGTTTGAGCGCGAAAGCAAGGGCAAGGCGGCAGGGGTGCGCACTCATATGCTGGTGGCTTTGGGCGCCGCGCTGTTTGTGATGGTGCCGCAGATGTCCGGTAACCAGGCGGACGCCATGAGCCGGGTGGTGCAAGGCGTGATTGCCGGGATCGGCTTCCTGGGCGCCGGCACCATCATCAAAGGCAAGGATGACGAAGAAGGCCATGTCAAAGGGCTGACCACCGCCGCCGGCCTGTGGATGACCGCTGCGATTGGGGTCTCGGCCGGGTTGGGCCGGGAATCGACAGCGGTACTGAGTACATTGCTGGCCTTGGCGGTGTTCAGTGTGATGCCAAAGATCGTACGGGCGTTGGAGAAGTAGCGTTCAGTTCTACTGCACAATATCACTCGGTTTCAGGCGCCCATGGACTTCGATTTCCAACCCCGGACCTTCTCCGTCAAAGACCCGCAGCGTGCTGATATTTTCTTGTGGGTCATAGGAAATGCTGGCGTCGCCGGCCTCCATCACCTCATCGTCAGCGTCGACGAATCGCAAGGGTTCAGGACCGATTTTACTGCGTATACCCGACACATCGATTCTGTCCTTGCCGCTCTCGAAGTCCATGACCTTGTCAGTGCCATCCAGGCTGTTTGACTCAGTCGAGCTACCGTAGACAAAAGTGTCGGCACCGTTTCCACCCCACAGCTTATCTGCGCCGTTGCCGCCATAAATAACGTCGCTGCCGTCGCCACCCTTAAGCTCGTTATTAGCGTCATTGCCTATCATCAGGTCATTGCCTTTGCCACCTATCGCATTTTCGATAATGGTGCCGTGGGCGATAGAGACGTTTCTATCGCGGCCATCGACATTGCTGAAAGTGCCGGGGACCAGGCTGATTTTTTGGCTGTTCTTGTAGCCGGAAAGATCCAGTGTGTCGTTACCACCACCATCCCAAATGGAGGTCCTTAGCTGATCTTTATCGCTCTTGAGCCTAAGGTAAGCTCGATCCGCATTCGAGTTGAAACCATAGGTGGTATCACCTTTGCGGGTTTCATAGTTGGCACCATATTGCCGTTGAGCGGCAGTGATATCGTCCAGCTGCGGACCTGCCGGTGGGGAACCATGGTGTCGGTAGCTCATGATGCTATGAGTCTTTCTATCTTCGGCATAACCCCATTTACCCGCGTTGTGCTTACCGTTGTAGTCACCTGGATGGTCCAGCCCCAGCGAATGACCGATCTCGTGGGTCATGGTGGCAAAGCCATGACGAGGGGATTTGAACGTGCTGGCAGGCGTATAGAGGGTGGTACTGCGTGGGTCTTGGGGGGAGCGTGTAACGTTCGGGCTTATAGGGGAGGATCGACCTTTTAAATCTGTATAGGTCTCAGCATTTTTTAAGTGAATGTGTCCTTCGCTGTGCTGGTCGAATGGCCGCTCGACGAACTTTACGTTGGCCACATCTTCCCAGGACGTCAGCGCTTCGCGGGTGATTTTTTTCTGCCGGTCCGTTATTGGCGAGAAACCATGGTGGCCTGGTTTACTTTTATCTTTTTCAGGGCCAGGGGTGGGGTAAGAATAGGAAACATCGGTTTTCCCGTCGCCATTCACGTCATGCCAGCCGGTTTTTGACCTTAGAAGCTGCGTGGACGCTTCATGAGTGGTCTTGGAGGGAAGCCCATCGGCTGTTTTGCCTCCTCCGCGATCATCTCGGTGTTTGAACTGCTCGACTTGTTGGTACATGTTGCTGCCGTGAGGTGTAGATCTGCTGACCGACATAATTGCGCTCGTGTATTCAAGGGTGCCAGGCACACGAGATTATTAACGTCGAGTTCGCGACGCCCTAAGCACTTTCTTCATGTATCGAAGGAAGTCTTGCTTCGTGGTTGTAGGACGCCGCTGCACCCTGCGCCAGCGGAGCGTTACACGATCACGGGCGGCATAGTTGTCGGCGGCTCCTCCACGGGTGGCGGCTGGTTTTCCGGCGGTTCCTTTTCCGGAATCGGTTCCGGTTCGGTGGGCGGCAGGGTGGGGTTGTCGATATTCGGGTCCGGTGTTTCAGCCGGGATCGGGATATTCATCAGTGTGGCCTCCTTTGTGCTTTGCTCTATCGGTGGACAGTCGCGCGGGCAAATTGATTCCCCGCCCAATGGCGGCATATCCACCTGAACTTTTGTCGACGGCACAGGCTCGGACCTATTACGGCCATGCTCAGGAAGAACGCGGCTGCCTGAAGAATTCGGATCAAGCAAAGAGCGTCCACAGGGCGTAAGGGGAAGATGCTCGATGACTGCTGAAACACAGGTTCCAGACACCTCTCTATTGCCGCTGTCCCAGGCGCTGTTGCTGCCCAGGATCGCGATCGAAAGCACCACCCCCGTGATCGACGGCGGCGAATTCGCCGTCAAGGCCGTGGTCGGCCAACGGGTCAATGTCACCAGCAAAGTGTTCGCCGACGGCCACGACAAGCTTGCCGTGCTGATCCGCTGGCGCCCGCTGCAGGACGAAAGCTGGCACAGCGTGGTGATGACCGATGTGGGTAACAATGGCTGGGAGGGTGCGTTTACCGTCACCCAGCAAGGCCCCCACGAATACTGCATCGAAGCCTGGATCGATACCTTCGCCAGCTTCTGCTACGAACTGCGCAAAAAGCATGAGGCCGGCGTGCCGGTCAGCCTGGAACTGCAGGAAGGCCGCAGCCTGGTGCTGCAGGCCGCCGAGCGCAGTGACAATGAGCTGCGTGATCGCCTGATGCTGCTGCACCACGAACTGTCCGGCCTGCTGGAAACCGAGCAGGTCGCGCAGTTCCTGCACGAAGACAGTGCACACCTGATGACCCAGGCCGATCACCGCGCCTATCTGAGCATCAGCACGGTGTACCCCATCGATGTGGAGCGCGAAGCGGCGCTGTTTGCCAGTTGGTACGAGCTGTTCCCGCGCTCGATCACCGACGATCCCGCGCGCCACGGCACCTTTAATGACGTGCACTCGCGCCTGTCGATGATCCATGACATGGGCTTTGACGTACTGTACTTCCCACCGATCCATCCGATCGGCCGCAGCCACCGCAAAGGCAAGAACAACTCGCTGACCGCCGGGCCCGACGATCCAGGCAGCCCCTACGCGATTGGCAGCGAGGAGGGCGGGCATGAGGCCATCCACCCGCAATTGGGCAGCCGCGATGATTTCCGGCGCCTGGTGCAGGCCGCCGCCGAGCATGGCCTGGAAATCGCCTTGGACTTTGCCATCCAGTGTTCCCAGGACCACCCGTGGCTCAAGGAGCATCCGGGCTGGTTCAACTGGCGCCCGGACGGCACGATCAAATACGCGGAAAACCCGCCGAAGAAGTATCAGGACATCGTCAACGTCGACTTTTACGCGGCGGACGCCATTCCGGGCCTGTGGACCGAGCTCCGCGATATTGTGGTGGGTTGGGTGGAAGAGGGCGTGAAGACCTTTCGCGTCGACAACCCCCACACCAAGCCGCTGCCGTTCTGGCAATGGCTGATCAGCGATGTGCGCGCCAAGCACCCCGAGGTGATATTCCTCGCCGAGGCATTCACCACGCCGGCGATGATGGCGCGCCTGGGCAAGGTCGGCTATTCCCAGAGCTACACCTATTTCACCTGGCGCAATACCAAGGCCGAGCTGAGCGAATACCTGACGCAACTGAACCAATCGCCGTGGCGCGAATGCTACCGGCCGAATTTTTTCGTCAATACGCCGGACATCAATCCGCCGTTTTTGCATGAATCCGGTCGTCCGGGCTTTCTGATCCGCGCCGCGCTGGCAACCATGGGCTCGGGCCTGTGGGGCATGTATTCGGGGTTCGAATTGTGCGAAGCGGCGCCGGTGCCGGGCAAGGAGGAGTACCTGGACTCGGAGAAGTACGAGATCCGCCCTCGGGACTTCACCGCGCCGGGCAATATCATTGCCGAGATCGCCCAGCTCAACCGCATTCGCCGGCAAAACCCGGCGTTGCAGACGCACCTGGGGCTCACTCTCTATAACGCCTGGAACGACAACATCCTGTATTTCGGCAAGCGCAGCGAGGATGGCAGCAACTTCATCCTGGTTGCAGTGAACCTTGATCCCTTCAATGCCCAGGAAGCCCATTTCGAGCTGCCACTGTGGGAGTTGGGCCTGCCGGACGACGCCCAGACCCAGGGCGAAGACTTGATGAACGGCCATCGCTGGACCTGGTATGGCAAAAGCCAGTGGATGCGGCTGGAGCCGCAGATGCCGTTTGGAATCTGGCGTATTACCACTTCTTGAAACCGGACCTGTAGGCGCCGGCTTGCCGGCGATAGGGCCCCTGGCATCGCTGCATGGCTCAAGTACGCCATCGCCGGCAAGCCGGCGCCTACAGTGACCGCGTTTCTCTCGTTCGAATATTCCAGGAGTTTCCAATGGCGAAGAAACCCAACGCTGCCACGTTCATCAAAGACCCGCTCTGGTACAAGGACGCGGTGATCTATCAAGTCCACGTCAAATCCTATTTCGACTCCAACAACGATGGCATCGGTGACTTTCCTGGCCTGATCGCCAAGCTGGACTACATCGCCGACCTGGGCGTGAACACCATCTGGTTGCTGCCGTTCTACCCCTCGCCACGTCGCGACGATGGCTATGACATTGCCGAATACCGTGGTGTGCACAGCGACTACGGGACCATGGCCGACGCCAAGCGCTTTATCGCCGAGGCGCATAAACGTGGGCTGCGGGTGATCACTGAGCTGGTGATTAACCACACCTCCGACCAGCACCCTTGGTTCCAACGGGCGCGCAAGGCCAAGCCCGGCTCGGCGGCGCGGGACTTCTACGTGTGGTCGGACGACGACCAGAAATACGACGGCACCCGCATCATCTTCCTCGACACCGAGAAGTCGAACTGGACCTGGGACCCGGTCGCCGGCCAATATTTCTGGCACCGTTTCTACGCTCACCAGCCCGATCTCAACTTCGACAACCCGCAGGTGATGAAAGCCGTGCTGTCGGTGATGCGCTACTGGCTGGACATGGGCATCGACGGCCTGCGCCTGGACGCCATCCCGTACCTGATCGAGCGTGATGGCACCAACAACGAAAACCTGCCTGAGACCCACGACGTACTCAAGCAGATCCGCGCCGAGATCGACGCCCATTACCCCGACCGCATGCTGCTGGCCGAAGCCAACCAGTGGCCGGAAGACACCCAGTTATATTTCGGTGACAAAAAGGGCGACGACGGCGATGAATGCCACATGGCCTTCCACTTTCCGCTGATGCCGCGCATGTACATGGCCCTGGCCCAGGAAGATCGCTTCCCGATCACCGACATCCTGCGCCAGACCCCGGAGATTCCCGCCAATTGCCAATGGGCGATTTTCCTGCGCAACCACGATGAACTGACCCTGGAAATGGTCACCGACAAAGAACGCGACTACCTGTGGAACTACTACGCCGCCGACCGGCGCGCGCGCATCAATCTCGGCATTCGCCGCCGCCTGGCGCCGCTGATGGAGCGTGATCGCCGGCGTGTCGAGTTGCTCAATAGCCTGCTCTTGTCGATGCCTGGCACGCCGACCTTGTATTACGGCGATGAAATCGGCATGGGCGATAACATCTACCTCGGTGACCGCGACGGCGTGCGTACGCCGATGCAGTGGTCCATCGACCGCAACGGCGGCTTCTCCCGCGCCGACCCGGCCAGCCTGGTGTTGCCGCCGATCATGGACCCGCAATACGGCTACCAGTCGGTGAATGTCGAGACTCAGGCCCAGGACCCGCATTCGTTGCTGAACTGGACCCGGCGCATGCTCGCAGTGCGCAAGCAATCCAAGGCATTTGGGCGCGGCAGCCTGAAAATGCTCTCGCCGAGCAACCGCCGCATCCTGGCCTACACCCGTGAGTTCACCGGTGAAGACGGGCGCAACGAGATCATCCTCTGCGTCGCCAACGTGTCGCGCAGTGCCCAGGCGGCCGAGCTGGACCTGTCGGCGTTTGCCGGCATGGTGCCGGTGGAGATGCTGGGCGGGAATGCCTTCCCGCCCATCGGCCAGCTGAATTTCCTGCTGACCCTGGCGCCTTACGGCTTTTATTGGTTCGTGCTCGCCCCGGAGAACCAGATGCCCAGCTGGCATGTGGAACCGGCCCAGAGCATGCCGGACTTCACCACCCTGGTATTGAAAAAGCGCATGGAAGAATTGCTCGAAGAACCTTGCCGCGCCTCCCTGGAACAGACCGCACTGCCGGCCTGGCTGCCCAAGCGCCGCTGGTTCGCGGGCAAGGACACGGCCATCGACAGCGTGCGCATTGCCTACGGTGTGCGCTTTGGCGACCCGCAGCACCCGGTCTTGCTCAGTGAACTGGAAGTGACAGCCGGTGGCCAGGTCAGCCGTTATCAGTTGCCGTTTGGCTTCCTCGGGGAAGACCAGTTCACCAGCGCCTTGCCGCAGCAATTGGCCCTGGCCCGTGTACGCCGAGTGCGTCAGGTGGGGTTGGTAACCGATGCCTTCAGCCTCGAACACTTTATCCGCGCCGTCATCCAGGGTTTGCAGGCGGGTACCGTGCTTAACACCAGCGAAGGCGAACTGCGCTTTGCCGCCACGCCGCACCTGGCCAAGCTGCAACTGACGGATGAGTCCGAAGTGCGCTACCTGTCGGCCGAGCAGTCGAACAGCTCGGTGGTGGTGGGCGAGAGCCTGGTGCTCAAGCTGATCCGCAAAGTCGCCTCCGGCGTGCACCCGGAACTGGAAATGAGCGCCTACCTGACCGAAGCCGGCTACCCGAATATCTCGCCGTTGCTGGGCTCGATGATTCGCCACGACGCCGAAGGCCAGGACAACTTGCTGATGATTGCCCAAGGCTATTTGAGCAACCAGGGTGACGCGTGGGGCTGGACCCAGAACAACCTGGAACGCGCGATTCGCGACGAACTGGCCGAAGCCATGTCCGAACAGGAGCAGCACTACAACGCCCTGGGCGAGCTGGCGGATTTTTCCGGGTTGCTCGGCCAACGCCTGGGTGAAATGCACCTGGTGCTCGGCGCGAAAACCACCAACAAGGACTTCAAGCCCGAAGCCACCACGGCCAAGGACACCCAGGCCTGGGCCAAGGATGTCGGCGCGCAGCTGGACCGCGCGTTGCAATTGCTCAAACTTCATCAAAGCCAGTTGAACCCCGCGGATCAAGCGCTGGTCAGTGAATTGCTGGCGCAGAAAAAAGCCATCGCCAGCCATGTGCAGGCCTTGGCGAAAGCCACGGCCGGCGGGTTGCGTATTCGGGTCCACGGTGATTTGCACCTGGGCCAGGTGCTGGTGGTGAAGGGCGATGCCTACCTGATCGACTTTGAAGGTGAGCCGGCGCGCCCATTGCACGAACGACGCGGCAAGCACAGCCCGTATAAAGATGTGAGCGGCGTGTTGCGCTCCTTCGACTACGCGGCAGCCATGGCCTTGAATGTACAAGGGGTGGACCATTCGCCCGAAGCGGACCAGGCGCGCAAACGCGTGACTGACCGTTACCTCAAAGAAGCACGCCAGGCCTTTATCCAGGCTTATCAGTCCGCTACGTCTACACTGGCGCATGACTGGCAGGATGCCAAAGGCCAGGACGCAGCGCTGACGTTGTTCAGCCTGGAGAAGGCCGCGTATGAAGTGGCCTACGAAGCGGAAAACCGCCCGACCTGGTTGCCGGTGCCCCTGCAAGGGTTGCACGGACTGTTGAGCGGGCTTGCACCTATATCGAAAACTGCACGCGGTGGGGAGACGTCATGAGCTTTACAAATAAAGAACCGCTGCAACCGAAGTTGACTGCATTGCCGGCGTCCAAGGACGTCGAAGCGCTGGTACGCGCCGAGCACCATGACCCGTTCTCGATTCTCGGGCCACACGATGATGATCACGGCGGCCAGTTTATCCGCGCGTTCCTGCCGGAGGCCTTGAGCGTCCAAGTGCTGGCGCGCGACAGCGGCGAGCCGATCGGTAGCCTGGACGCGAGCCAGGTCCCGGGGTTGTTTGTCGGGCAGTTCAAAACCCGGCAGCCGTACCTGTTGAAAATCCAGTGGGCCGGCGGTGAACAGATCACCGAAGACCCTTACAGCTTCCAGCAACTGTTGCTGGGGGAAATGGACCTGTACCTGTTCGCCGAAGGCAATCACCGCGACCTCAGCAGTTGCCTGGGGGCCCAGGTGACCCGTGTCGATGGCATCGAGGGTGTGCGTTTCTCCGTGTGGGCACCGAATGCGCGGCGCGTGTCGGTGGTGGGCGACTTCAATATCTGGGACGGTCGCCGTCACCCCATGCGCCTGCGCCATCCTTCCGGCGTGTGGGAGATCTTTATCCCACGCCTGCAGCCGGGTGCGGCCTACAAGTACGAGATTCTAGGCGCCAACGGGATCCTGCCGCTCAAGGCCGACCCGATGGCCCTGGCCACCCAGCTGCCGCCAGACACCGCGTCCAAGGTTGCCCAACCATTGCAGGTGGACTGGCAAGACCAGGCATGGATGCAATCGCGGGTCGACAAGCAAAAGACCACGGCGCCGCTGTCGATCTACGAGCTGCACGTGGGCTCCTGGCAATGCGAGTTGGACGAGGCGGGCGAGGTGGCCCGCCAGTACAACTGGCGTGAACTGGCCGAACGCCTGATTCCCTATGTGCAGCAACTGGGTTTCACCCACATCGAGCTGATGCCGATCATGGAACACCCGTTCGGCGGCTCCTGGGGCTATCAGGCACTGTCGCAATTCGCGCCGACGGCGCGGTTTGGTTCGCCGGAAGATTTCGCCTATTTCGTCAATGCCCTGCACCAGGCGGATATCGGCGTGATCCTCGACTGGGTACCGGCGCATTTCCCCACCGATACCCACGGCCTGGCGCAATTCGACGGCACTGCGCTGTACGAATACGCCAACCCGCTGGAAGGGTTCCATCAGGATTGGGACACGCTGATCTACAACCTGGGCCGCACCGAAGTGCACGGTTTCATGCTCGCCTCGGCGCTGCATTGGCTTAAACACTTCCACATCGACGGCCTGCGCGTGGATGCCGTGGCCTCGATGCTCTATCGCGATTATTCGCGCAAGGCCGGCGAATGGGTGCCCAACCGTCATGGCGGCCGCGAGAACCTGGAGGCTATCGACTTTCTGCGCCATTTGAACGACGTGGTGGCCCTTGAAGCCCCCGGCGCGCTGGTAATTGCCGAAGAATCCACGGCCTGGCCAGGCGTGAGCCAGCCGACCCAACAGGGCGGCCTGGGCTTCAACTACAAATGGAACATGGGCTGGATGCACGATTCCCTGCATTACATCCAGCAAGACCCGGTCTACCGCGCCCACCATCACAACGAACTGAGTTTTGGCCTGGTGTATGCCTGGTCCGAACGTTTCATCCTGCCCATCTCCCACGACGAAGTAGTGCACGGCAAGCACTCGCTGATCGACAAGATGCCCGGCGACCGCTGGCAAAAGTTTGCCAACCTGCGCGCCTACCTGGCGTTCATGTGGATGCACCCTGGCAAGAAACTGCTGTTCATGGGCTGCGAATTCGGCCAATGGCGCGAGTGGAACCACGACCAGCAACTGGACTGGTACCTGCTGCAGTACGCCGAACACAAAGGCGTGCAAAAGTTGGTGGGCGACTTGAACCGCTTGTACCGCGAAGAACCGGCCCTGCACGAGCAGGACGACGCGCCCCAGGGCTTCCAGTGGCTGATCGGCGACGATGCGATCAACAGCGTCTATGCCTGGCTGCGCTGGAGCAAGGATGGCAAGCCGGTGCTGGTGGTCGCCAACTTTACCCCAGTGCCGCGTGAGGGTTACGCCGTCGGCGTGCCGTTTGGTGGGCGTTGGAGTGAAGTGATCAACAGCGACGCGGACATGTACGCAGGCTCCAATTACGGTAATGGGGGCGAGGTGTTTACCCAGGACGAACCCAAGCATGGGCAGCCGGTGTCACTGTCGTTGAATCTACCGCCACTGGGCGTGCTGATTCTGCGGCCGGAATCGCTTTAAGGGCTCTACCGTGCTGGATTCTGTTGTCCACGCTGGTGGCAGGGTGCCACAATGGCGCCTTTGTCGTGGCAGTCGAATCAGGCGGATTTCATGAATGGCCTTGGGCGTGGGCAGGACCAGGATTGCTTTATAGAAGAGCAGGTGCGGACTGATCGTTTGCACCAGCTGTTCAGGCAATCATTTGCCGCGATTTTCGGCAGTTACCTGGCGGCCTTGATGCTCTGCTGGCTGTGCTGGGACCGGTTTGACCATCAGGTCATCCTGGTCTGGCTGGTGGTGCTGGCGGTGTCGTCGCTGCTGCGCGTCAAGATGTTCATGGAGTGGTTTCGCTGCCCCCACGCCGAGCGCACGCCCGATCGTTGGGAGCGCCGCTACTGGCTCACGCTGGTGCTGTCGGCCGGGATCTGGGGTGCTGGCGCCTTGGCGGTGATGCCCACCGATGACCGCCTTTCCCAAGTACTGGTGATGCTGTTTACCGTGGGCATGTCGGTCAGCGCGGTGTCGTGTTATTCGGCTTACCGCTACTTGACCCTGGCCTCCATGGCGTTGGTGCTGCTGCCGTGTACGCTGTGGCTGCTGTTCCAGCCTTCTTCCATGCAAGTGGGCGTCGCCATTGCGGTGCTGGTGTTTTCCACCTTTGTGGTCAGCGCTACGCGCAAACTGTCGGATGCCCTGGAAAAAGCCTTTCGCCTGACCCGGCAAATGGAACGGGCCCACACTATTTCAACCCGCGCCGCACAGACCGACGAACTCACCGGCCTGATGAACCGCCGTGCGTTTTTCGAGCATGCCCAGGTGCTGTACGAACAATGCCGTCACAACCGTCAGCCGCTGTGCGCATTGATGATGGACATGGACCACTTCAAGCAAATCAACGACACCTACGGCCACCAGGCCGGCGACCAGGTGTTGCGCCAGATTGGCGGGGTGATCAGCGCCTCGTTCCGCCAGGCCGATGTGTTCGGGCGCCTGGGTGGCGAAGAGTTTGCGGTGTTGCTGCCCAACACCTCACTGGACACGGCACGGGCGATCGCCGAACAGTTGATCAAGGCAATCTCGGGGCTGGCATCGGAGCCGGTGCATGGGTTGTCGGCCAGCCTGGGTGTGGCATTCACCCATACCCAGGATCAAGACCTGCATGGCCTGATGAATACCGCCGACAAAGCGCTGTACCGCGCCAAGGCCCAGGGGCGCAATCAGGTGGCGGTGGCGGAGTAACTCAGGCCATCGCCCTGGCCAAGGCCCGCGCCACCTGATCGGCGGAGTAGGGCTTGGGCAGGAACTCAAACCCTTCATAACCACTGTCGGCCAATTCTTCGCTGTAGCCCGAGGTGAGCACCACCGGCAAGTCCGGGCGCCGTTGGCGCAGCAACTTGGCCATGGTAACGCCGGTCATGCCGGGCATTACGACGTCCGAAAAAATCCCATCGAACGCCACGGCGTCCGCGCCGGCGAGGGCGAGTGCCTGTTCGGCGTCGGTGGCCCAGGTGGTCTGGTAACCCAGGTCCTGGAGGATCTGAGTGGCGAAGCGGCCTACCTCAAGGTTGTCTTCGACGATCAGGATATGACGTTGCGCGGCATCGTGCGTGGGCAGAGGGTCGTCCTGCGGTTGCTCGGAGGGTATCGCCTGGGGTGCCGCTTCTGGCAGATACAGCGTAAATACCGAGCCTTGCCCTGGGGTGCTGGAGACATCGACGTTGCCGCCGGACTGCTTGGCAAAGCCGAATACCTGGGACAGCCCCAGCCCGGTGCCTTTGCCTACGGCCTTGGTGGTAAAGAATGGCTCGAAAATGCGCTCGACAGCATCGCCAGCAATACCGCTGCCGGTATCGGCCAGGGAGATGCTCACAAAGGGCTGGCGGGCCTCCCCATCCCCCCGGATGCGTGGCAGTGCGTCCACCTTGACCACGCGCAGGGTCAGGGTGCCTTGCCCCTCCATCGCATCCCGGGCATTCAGGGCGATATTGATCAGCGCGGTTTCAAACTGGCTGGCGTCTACCCGCACATGGCAAGGGTGTGCGGGCAATTGCACCTGCACGTGGATACGTGCGCCGGTGACGCTTTCGAGCATTTCGCCGATGTTCTTGACCCGCTGGCCCACATCGAAGACTTCCGGGTTGAGCGGTTGGCGCCGGGCAAAGGCGAGCAGTTGGCTGGTGAGTTTGCTGGCGCGCTCGACCGTGTCGGATACAGCGCCCATGTAGCGTTGACGCCGCTCTTCGGAAAGCCCGGGTTGGCGCAGAAAGTCCACCGAGGAGCGAATGATCGTCAGCAGGTTGTTGAAGTCGTGGGCGACGCCGCCGGTCAACTGGCCGATGGCTTCGAGTTTCTGTGACTGGTGCAGCGCGGCTTCGGCCTGGGTGAGGGCAGTGGTGCGCTCCAGCACGCGCTGTTCGAGGGTGGCGTTCAGCTCGGTGAACGCGGCCAGGCCTTCGCGCACGGCGGCGTCGGCGCGTACCCGCTCGATATGGGCCCAGGAGCGTTCGGTGACTTCGCCCACCAGCGCCAGGTCGTAGGGTGACCAGACGCGCGCCGTCTTGTGATGCACTGCCATCAAGGCGGTCAGGCGGCCCTCCTTGATCAGTGGGAAACACACCGTCGCCAGGGCGCCCAGGGCCTGATAGCTGGCGGCATCCTCCGGCGCGAATTCCACCCGGTTGTCCTCCACCACCAGCGGCTCACCCGCGCGCAACTGGCGCACGGCCCGTGCGCCGAACGAGGCGAGGCTGTAGCGCCCCACGATGCTGGGCGAGCCCGGTGCCGCCCAATTGCCGCGAATGGTGAAGCCGTCTTCGTCGGCGTCCATGTCCGCGTAGGCGCAATTGGACACCTGCAAATGCTCAGCCAGCAAGCGGGTGGTGGTGGACATGATGGTTTCGGCGTCGGTGGCATTGGCCACCGCACTGCCGACGGCATCCAGCACGGCCAGGCGGCGGGCGAGGAACACGGTGGCGGTGGTTTCGGTGACGGTGTCGAGCATGCCCACGACCTTGCCGAGAGGGTCGCGGATCGGGCTGTAGCAAAAGGTGAAGTACGCCTGTTCGGGACCGTTGCCGCGCTCGATCAGTAGGGGGAAGTTCTCGACGTAAGTGGCATGGCCTTCGTACGCCGCCTTGGCGATGGGGCTGACGTCCGCCCAGACCTCTTTCCACACCTCGCTGAATGGGCGGCCCAGCGCGTAGGGCTTGTCGCCCAGGATCGGAATGAAGGCGTCGTTGTACAGCATGGTCAACTGCGGCCCCCACACGATGGCTTGCGGGAAGCTTGAGGCAAAGCACAGCGCCACGGTGGTCTTGAGCACATCCGGCCACTGTTCCAGCGGCCCCAGGGGCGTGCTCGCCCAATCATGCTGGCGAACCCGCTCAGCCATGTCGCTGCTGCTTTGCAGCCAATTCATCATTGCGAGAGCACCTTGTTTGCCACCGTCCGTCGAACGCCTGAAAGGGTCAGGTTAACAATCAACAGACCGGAATGACCGCTGCCAAGTTCAGCGGCATTATCCATGAGATGGCGATTTGATGCTGCAACCGTTTGATGAGCCTGCACATTGATTTACTGCGCGCCGAAAACCCCCGTCCAATAGATCCCTGCATCACTCTTCGGGTCCATGGCATACGCCGCACCCAGCTCGCGAAATTGCGGGTTCATCAGGTTGGCGCAATGGCCCGGGCTGGCCAGCCAGCCGTCCACGACTTTGCGTGGGGTATCCAGGCCGGCGGCGATGTTTTCGCCGATGTTCTTCGCGATGTACCCGGCCAGTTCGGCACGGTCACCAGGGGTACGGCCGTCATGGTCGAGGTGGTCGAAGAAGTTACCGTTGGCCATGTTGCGCGTATGGCTGTTCGCGGCGCCGGCCAGGTCTTCGTTCCACGACAAGGGTGTGGTCGCGGTAAAGGCCTGGGTGCCGCATTGGCGCGGTTGCGAGCGCGCGGTGTTGATCAGGTTCAGCACCTGCTTGCCTTCGGTCTGCCAGTCTCCCAGGCCACTGGTGAGCAGTGGGCGGGCGAGCACGATGCGCCAGTCCTGGCCACTGTTGCTGACGCCGATGTCGACGAATTGCGGGTCCAGCACCACCCGGCAGAAGCTTTCGCGCACGGCCTTCATGGCTGCCTGGGCATCCTTGGGCCCGGACAGGCTGATGGCCTGCACGTTGACCATCGGGTACGCGGCACGCGCCAGCGCTTGCTGCAGGTCGCCCACATTGTTGGCCGGCAGCACCAGCCGCGTATCACTGGCCAGTGGCGGCAGTTCCTGGGAACCCTGGTCGCCGCAGCGTTGCACCTGGCTGCGGTATTGGTTGATCTGTTGTACCAACTGACTTTCTTCATTCGCCATCGCGCTGGCGCAGAACACCGTAGTGGCGGCCAGCGTCGTAAGACCCATCATCAATGACAGAACGCGCATGGACGTTACCCTTGAGCTTGAAAGTGCCCATGATGCGCGATGTAACCCGGTCTGGCGCAACGCCTTTTTTGTTTTTTTGCCTCAATGGGTGTTCTAAAGCCTGTTACAAGCGCCAAAGCGGCGCCATGCCATCACACTGGCCAGCAGGATCAACCCCAGCGCCACGCTGAAGGTTGCATGCAGGCCAAAGGCCACGGCTTGCGGCAGGGCGCGGGTCACATCCGGGCTGGCCCAGGCAAAGACCGCACCCAGCACGGACGCGCCGAAGATCAGCCCGAGGTTGCGCGACAGGTTCAGCAGCCCCGAGACGGTGCCTCGACGCGAGCCGTCCACATCGCTCATGACCGCCGTGTTGTTCGCGGCCTGGAACAGGCTGTAGCCCGTCGTCAAGATGACCAGCGAGGCCAGGTAGGCGACCAACCCTGACGCCAGCGACAACAGCAGCGCACCGCAGGCCAGCAGCCCCAGCCCGGCGAGGGTCATGCGCTGGCTGCCGAAGCGGTCGGTGAGGCGGCCGGCCGGTACGCCAGTGAACGCCGCGACACAGGGGCCGAGCGCCATCGCCAGGCCCATCCACTCGGGGTCGAGGCCCAGGCCGCGGGACAGATAGAACGGCCCGACCACGAAGGTAGCCATGATCACCGCGGCCACCAAGGCACTCATCGCCAGGCCCGCGCGCAATGCTGGCGCCTGCAAGGATGACCAGAAACCCGGGCCTGTGGACGCTGGCGCGCGAGGGTGATCAACCGGCAAATAATGGTAGGCGAGGGCAACCGCCACCGATCCAAGCGGTACTCCGACCAGGAAAATCGCGCGCCAGCCCCACAGGCTCAGCAACACGCCCCCCAGGCTCGGCCCCATGGCGGTGCCAACCGCTGACATCGTGCCCAGCAAGCCCATGACCCGGCCGGTACGTTCCTTGGCAACCGTATCACCGACCATGCCCAGCGCCATGGCCATCATGACGGCCGCGCCCAGGCCTTGCAGGATGCGCGCGGCAATCAGCCATTCAAGCGCCGGCGCCACACCGCACAGTCCACACGCTACGGTGAACAGCAGCAAGCCCGCCAGCAGCAACCGCCGGCGGCCCAGGTGGTCGCCCAGGCGTCCGGCACTCACGATCACCGCCGTGATTGCCAGCAAATAGGCCAACACCACCCACTGCACGGCGTGAAACGAGGCCTCGAACGCCTGCGCCAGGCTGGGCAGGCCGACATTGGCGATGCTGGTGCCCAGGGAGGCGAGCAACATGGACAGGGACAGGCCGACAAGGCTGCCGCGTGAGGTAGTGAGCATGGGAAATCCTTGGATGAAGGCAACTGTCACAACTCTACGGCGTCGCCTACTATGGCGGTAGGCGCATGGGTTGCAGTAAATACATGCGTGTAACGCCTGATAAGGAATGCCGATGCCCGATCTCAACCTGCTGACCACCCTGGATGTTTTACTCGCCGAAGGCAGCGTGGCCGGCGCGGCCAAACGCCTGCGCCTGAGCCCTTCGGCGATGAGCCGTGCTTTGGCGCGTTTGCGGGAAACCACCGGCGACCCGCTTTTGGTACGCGCCGGCCGTGGCCTAGTGCCCACGCCCAGGGCAGTGGCGTTGCGCGAACAGGTCAGCCGGCTGGTGCAGGACGCCAACGCCGTGTTGCGGCCGATGCAGTCGCTGGACATGGCCCGGGTCGAGCGCACCTTTACTCTGCGTACCAGCGAAGAATTCGTCGAGCATTTCGCCCCGGCACTGTTGGCGCGGATCGCCCGGGAAGCGCCGGGCGTGCGCCTGCGCTTCATCAACAAGACCGACAAGGACAGCACCCTGCTGCGCGAAGGCAGCGTCGACCTGGAAACCGGCGTTATCGATCCCACTGCCAGCCCGGAAGTGCTGACCCAGGCGCTGTTTCGTGACCGTTTGGTGGGCGTGGTACGCAGCGGCCATCCCTTGAGCCAGGGCGACGTCGACGCGCGACGCTATGCCCAAGGCCAGCATGTCTACGTGTCGCGCCGTGGCCAGGACCGTGGCCAGATCGACGATGCTCTCGAAAAGCAGGGCCTCACGCGACAGATCACCACCATCGTCGCGGGTTTCGCCACGGCGATCGCCCTGGCCCGCACCACCGACCTGATCGCCAGCGTGCCCGAGCGTTACATCGCCCATGCGCGTGAAGGCCTGCACTGCTTTGCGCTGCCGCTGACATTGCCGACCTTTACCGTGGCGATGCTGTGGCACCCGAGGCTGGATGCCGACCTGGCCCATCGTTGGTTGCGCGCGTGTTTGCGCGAGGTGTGCGCCGAGCAGGTACAATCGGCGCTGCCTTGACGCTGAACCCCAGGAATTTGCATGTACAGCCTTACCCGCTACACCACACCGTGCCCGGAGCCTATCAACGGCCAGATCCTGCAACTGGTGGTGGACAACCTTACCGACATCAGCAGTGTGGCGCTGCCGCCGAGCAACCTGCTGTACAACATCTACCAGTACGCTACTGGCTTTGAGGTGCACCTTTACCTGGAAGCGCTGGACGGTGCCAAGGGCATTGCGGTCGAGTTGGTCGTGGCGATGGAAGAGGAAAAACTCATCGGCTTTTGCCTCTACCTGCCCGTGAAGGATGATCCAGAAGCCTGCGGCGTTGCGTTCATGGCCGTGCAAGTCGGCTACCGGCGCCAGGGTGTGGCGCGTGCAATGATGCGCGACGTGCTGGGCCGTTATCCCCATGCGGAATTGGCGTGCTCGGTGGAGAAAGTGCCGGCATTCGAGGGCATGGGCTTCCAGGTGCGCGGCGCGCGGGGCACGCAGGTGCTGATGAATACGCGGGACTACGGCACTGACGGCCTGATGGGCGTGCTGGACGTGGCGTCGATCTACCGCTCACTGGAAGTGCAGCAGATTCATACCTACCTGCTGCAAAAGCACGGCAAGCGCGCCATGATTGATGCAGAGAAACAACGCGATCGACACCTCGACCAACTGACCCGCAAGGTGCAACTTTTTGTAGCCGGGCGTTAGGCGGCGTTCTTTCTTCAGGGGTGAGTGGGCTGTTGTGGTGAGCGGGCCCATTGCTTGCCGTACTCAGGTAAACACCGGTCGCGCCGGTTTATTCCTCACCTGTCAGTGATTATTTGAACGCGCCGCGATTGACCATCGCCAGGATGGTCGCGAGCAGCTCCTGCTGCGCCTCTTCGCGGCTGATCTCACCGCTGGCTGCGGCCTGGGACAAGGCTTCCGCCGCCCCCAGCATCGCCCTTAAACCGGCCTGGGTGACGCGGCCAAAAGGCGACAGCGCGTCGCGGCACTTGTCGAGGAAGATTGCCTCGTACTGGCGCTTGAGGGCTTCCAGTTCCGGCGAACTGCTGAGCGCCGCAATCACCCCCGGGATTTCCCGACCCTGCAATAACACGCAATCCACATAGGACTCGGCGATCACCCAGGCACGCTCGTCCAGGGTGTCGCCACTGGCTGCGATGGCGTTGGCGAAGACCTGATCCTGGCGGGCATCGAAGTCCTCATACAACGCCGCCAGCAAACCGCTTCGCGTGACGAAATGGTCGTACACCACCGGCTTGGTCACGCCCGCCAACTCTGCCAGGCGGCCAAGGGTCAGGGCTTCGGTGCCTTCATCACGAACCAGTTGCCAGGCCACCTCCAAGAGTTGGCGCAGGCGATCTTCACGGGACAGTCGACGACGAGGGGCAGGGGATTCGCTGCTTGACATGCTTATATACCAAAAGTAACTTACTAATCGTAACTTAAGCCTAGGCTAACCCCAAAGGGAGTCAATGTCATGCATGCACTTATCGTTGTTGCTCATCACGATCCGCAATCCCTCACCCACAGTGTGGCCGCGCAGGTGGCCGCCGGCGTTACTGCATCGGGCCACACCTACGAAATCGCCGACATTGCCGCCGAAGGTTTCGACCCGCGCTACACCGCCGCCGACCACTTGGTGCATCGCACCCGCGCCACGCCACCGAGCGATGTGTTGGCCGAACAGGCCCGTATCGACCGCGCCGATGCGCTGGTGCTGGCGTTCCCGATTTACTGGTGGTCGTTGCCGGGCCTGCTCAAGGGTTGGATCGACCGCGTTTTCGTCAACGGTTGGGCCATCGACTACGGCCCCGACACCCCAGTGGTGAAAAAGCTGCGGCACCTGCAGGTGCATCTGCTGGCCCTGGGCGCAGCGGACGACGATGCGTTTGATCGACACGGTTACGCCAAGGCAATGCGCACGCAAATTGACTACGGGATCTTCGATTACTGTGGCGCGCAGGTGGTGACGTCGGCGTTGTTGCTGGAGTCGGAAAGCGGCGGGGCGCAGGCGCATCTGGACAAGGCCAGGGCCGTGGGCGAGGGGGTGTTCGACACCGAAACCATCGCCGGTTGATTCAACCTTCGCGAAACAGGTCGTGGGCGTCCAGCAGGCGGTAGGCAATTTCCGGACGTTTCTCCATGCCCCGGCGGATGGCGGCCGGGATGGATTGGCGGGTCTTGCGGCACATGCCTGGCAGTTCGTCGATCACGATCTGGATGCCGCGCATGCTCTTGACCTCGGTGTGGCCGGGGGCGACATGCACGCGGATGCCCAAGAGCTCGTACATCCGCTGCTGCATGTGTTCCAGGTCTTGCAGGCTCTTGAGGTCTTCAAGCCGGTCGAGCAGTTTTTTCTCTTCCTGGCGTGTGAGGTTGAGGATACGCAGGTCGGCGCCGGGTGCTTGCAGCAGTTGCTCGCGGTCGCAGACACAGGCGCCGGGTGGGCAGGGTTGGCGAATTGTCATGTGCAGTGCCTCCCCATTCCGACGCCGAGCCGTTAGTAGCTCAACTGAACCCCGAGACTGCCCAGGGCCTTCCAGTAGTCAGGATAGGTCTTGGCCACGCAGTCCGGGTCCTGAATGCGGATGCCCGCGACTTTCAGCCCTGCCAGCGCAAAGCACATGGCGATGCGGTGGTCGGCATGGGTGTCGATCAGCGCGTTGCACGACGTACCCGCCAGGGCCGGATCGCTGGCCACCAGCAGGTCGTCGCCTTCGATGGTCGCCAGGCCTGGGCGGATTTCGTTCAGGCCGTCATGCAGGGCCTGTACTCGGTCACATTCCTTGACCCGCAGGTTGGCCAACTCGGTGAAGCGCACCGGGGTGTTGTTGAACGCGGCGAGCACTGCCAGGGTCGGGATGGCGTCCTGCATCTGCGAGCCGATGACCGTGGCTTGCATGTTCGGGAACTGCGCGATCACGGCCTGGGCCTTGGCGTCGGGCTGGGTGAAGTCTTGCGCAGCCACGCCGATGTCGATGCGCCCACCGGTCAGCACTTCGGCAGCCCACAGGTAGGTGGCGGCGGAGGCGTCGGGCTCAATCAGGTAATCGTGGGCAGTGTAGCCGGTCGGGGCCACGCGCCAGGTGGTGTCGTTGACGGCTTCCACCTGGGCACCGAAGGCGCGCATGCAGTCCAGGGTCAGGTCCACGTAGCCACGGGCGCCGATGTCCTTGCCGGTCAGCGCCACTTCAATCGGCGCTTCGCCGCAGGCCGCGAGCATCAGCAGGGCCGATACGTATTGGCTGGAAAGGCCACCGTCGATCTCGAAGCGCTTGGCCTTGATTTTGCCCACGCCGTGCACGGTGACGGGTGGGCAGCCGGTCGGGCTGTCGACCTGGATGCCGTTTTGGCCGAGGGTTGCCAGCAGTGGGCCGATCGGGCGTTTTTGCATGTAGTCGTCGCCGTCGAGCACCACGGTGCCTTCGACGGTGGCCACAGCGGCTGTGAGGAAGCGCATGGCGGTACCGGCATTGCCGAGGAACAGTGGCTGCGGTGGCAGTTGCAGTTTGCCTTGGCCGGTGACGACGAAGGTGGTGTCGTCGGGTTCGTCGATGGTGACGCCCATTTGGCGCAGGGCCACTGACATGTGGCGGGTGTCATCGCTCTTCAGGGCGCCGCTGAGGCGGCTGGTGCCCTTGGCCAGGGCTGCCAGCAGCAGGGCGCGGTTGGTGATGGATTTGGAGCCTGGGGGTGCGACCTTGCCGTTGAGGGGGGCGTTGGGCGGTGTAACGGTCACGGTTTTCTGCGAACTCAAGGTACAAGGCTCCTGATTCAAGGCAAGGTGGTATGGAGTGGCCGACGGGCGGACTCGAATGATCGGGTATAGATGTGGTGCTTGTCGAGCTTGGGGGCGTTGTCGCTGATATTTATTGGGTGTACGTCGATCTGAATGTGGGAGCTGGCTTGCCTGCGATGGCGGTCTTCGGGTCGCTGTCGAATTCCGGCCAGCGTGTTTGTTTGATGGGGCGCCTCAGATCAAGATCTACAGCACTCAGGTCTGACAGCCGGCCTGAGTGGTTCGGGCAAAAGCCGGTACGTCCCGCAGCCTTTATCGCTTTGCCAACCAATAATCATGCAGCGCCCGCGCTGCCGGTTCGAGTTCGCTGACGCGCTGCTGGTGTGCTTGCACGTCCAGGTCGGCGGGCAGTTCGAAGTTGTCCTGTTCGGCGCACCAGGAGATTTTTTCCAGCAGTGCGGCCTGTTCTGGCGGCAGTTCCGGCCAGTTGCCAATGGCGGCGCCGCGGATGTAGCCGAAGCACCATTCTTCGGCCAGGGTGACGTCCCGGCCCTGGTGTTCGGTTTCATCGAAACGGGCCTTGAAGGCCTGGGCATCGGTGGCCAGTTGGCCTGCCAGGGTGTTGATGTGGCGCACGCACAGTTCGAGGAAGCCCTGGGCTTCGTCCATGTTGTCCCACTCGGGGTTCTGGCCGCCCCAGATGGCCGGGAACCACTCTGCCACGTCCACCTGGACCAGGCTGGACACCAGCGCGGTGAAGTAGCCGTCGAGTTCGGCCAGGTTCAGCACCGAATGGTCGTCGCCGTACTTGAGCAGGGTGTTTTCGATGAATTCGAATTCGGCGGGGGTGAGGGGTTGGGCGTGCATGGGCATATCCTTTAAACGTCGAGCGCCGCAGAGGGGGCGGCTTAAAGCGCGAAGGATGGCGCGTGTGCGGGGTTTTATCCAGCGTTTTCCCAGCGCTGGCACAGCTTGCTCACGCAGACGGCACCGACCACTGCGAGGATGATCGGCACCAGGAAGTCATGGTCAATGCGGGTGAATTCCGCCACCAGCACAATCGCGGTCAGCGGCATGCTCATGCTGGCGGCAAGGAAGGCCGCCGCGCCGATGATCGCAAAGGCGCCAAGCGGCACGCCGGGCCAGGCCAGGCTCCAGGCGCCGCCGAGGATGATCGCCAGCAGCGCGCCATTGGCCAGGCCGGGGGTGAGTAGCCCGCCTTCGGCGCCGGCGCGCAGGCTGCTAGTCGTGATCAGCACCTTGACCACCAACAGCAGCGCGGCCAGGCCGATGCTCAGTTCGTTGTCGAACCCCAGTTGCGCCGGGCCTTTGCCATTGCCGAGGATCTGCGGCAACAGCATCGCCAGGCCGCCGATCACGCTGAAGTTGATCAACGCCAGCACCGGCAGGCGCCACCCGCGTGCGGCATTGGCCCGCGCGGCGCCGGTCAGGCGGGTAAAACCATAGGCGGCCAACCCAAATACTGGACCGCATACCACCGCCCAGGTGATCAACGCCGGGCTCAGCACAAAATGCGGCACAACGTATTGCGACTCCGCCCCCAGGCCGAGCCACGCCACCGACGCGCCAATCGCCGAGGTGGCGAGTGCAATCAGCGCCGCTGGCCAACTGAACGCGCCCACCAGCACTTCCAGCACAAACACCGCGCCGCCCAACGGCACGTTGTACACCGCCGCGAGGCCCGCGCCGGCACCGCAGGCGACGATCAAGCGGTGCTGTTCCGGGGTCAACCGGGCGCGCTGGGACAGCCAACTGCCCGCCAATGCGCCGACCTCCCGTGGCGCCACCTCGCGGCCCAGGGGCGAGCCAAGGGCCACGGTGATGATCTGCAGCAAGGCGTGGGCGAGGGTGGTCTTGGGCGGCATGATCGGCATCTTTTCCGACACGGCTTGCTTGATACTCACCAGCGGGCGGCCATAGCGGTACACCGCCCACCAGCCCAGGCCGGCCACCAGGCCGCACGCTACCAGCACCGCCAAGCGTCGTTCGGGCGCGGCGGCGGTCACGCCCCACAGGAAGGTTTCATGGCTGACCAGGCTGTCGAGGCTATAGCCGTAGGCCAAGTGCTGGATGCCGTGCAGCAGCAGCGCCAGCAGCATTGCGCCGAGGCCGGCGCCAATGCCGGTGAACACGACCACCAGGGCCAGCATCAAGGATGAACGGAACGTGGACGGCATAAACGGCTCCAGGCAGTGGCCCAGAGTTTATAGCCGATCATCCATGGCTTCTGGATGAAATGTATCGGCCTGCCCTGAACCCCGCGCCTACAACATTTCATTACGTTTGCCCGTCCCGTTTTTGGCCGATGTGCCGTCGCGCACCCTTGTTATAGTCTGGCCTTTATCACTCGCCAGTCAGGGATCACTGCCATGTCCGAATACCAAGCTTTCGTCGTCGAACTCACCGGCAACGTTGCCCATGTGCAGATCAACCGCCCGGAAAAGATCAACGCAATGAACGCGGCGTTCTGGACCGAGATCATCGACATCTTCCAATGGGTCGAAGACACCGACGCCGTACGCGCCGTGGTGCTCAGCGGTGCGGGCAAACATTTTTCCTCCGGCATCGACCTGATGATGCTGGCCTCGGTCGCCAATGAGTTCGGCAAGGATGTGGGCCGCAATGCGCGTCTATTGCGCCGTAAAATCCTCGAGCTGCAAGCCTCGTTCAATGCCGTCGACAACTGCCGCAAGCCGGTGCTGGCCGCAATCCAGGGCTATTGCATCGGCGGCGCCATCGACCTGATCAGCGCATGTGACATGCGCTACGCCGCCGAGGGCGCGCAATTCTCGATCAAGGAAATCGACATCGGCATGGCGGCCGACGTCGGCACCCTGCAGCGCCTGCCGCGCATCATCGGCGACGGTATGCTGCGCGAGCTGGCCTATACCGGCCGCCAGTTCGGCGCCGAGGAAGCGCGCAACATCGGCCTGGTCAATCGCGTCTATCCCGATCAGGACAGCCTGTTGGCCGGCGTCATGGAAATCGCCCATGAAATCGCCGCCAAGTCGCCGATTGCGGTCACCGGCACCAAGGCCATGATCAGCTACATGCGTGACCATACCGTCAATGACGGCTTGGAATACGTTGCCACCTGGAACTCGGCTATGTTGCAATCCAACGACCTGCGCGTGGCCATCGCGGCCCATATGAGTAAGCAGAAACCCGAATTCGTGGATTGACTGACATGACCCCAGGCTGGATTACCACAACGCTGCTGGACAACGACACTCCCGGTGGATGGGCCGTTGCCCGCAGCCGCGACGGCTTTTTGCATGACACCAACGGCCCCTTGTTCCCTCGGGAATGGCTCAAGCGCCAGGACCTGTCGGTGTTTGCCGAACACGGCATCGGCCACCTCGACGGCGAGCCGGTGTACCTGCTGGAACTCGATAGCGCCGGGGACGTGCCGGGTTGCAGTTGGCAGGGGTTGCGCGGTTTCATGCTGCAAGGCGATCACACCCTGTACAAAGTGCTGGGTTATGCCGCGCAGATCGGCACCTGGGCACGGGAGCACAGGTTTTGTGGGAGTTGCGGCCAGGCCATGGTCCAGGTGCCGCGCGAACGCGCGATGCATTGCCAGGCCTGCGACTTGCGCAGCTACCCGCGGATTTCGCCGAGCATGATCGTGCTGGTGACCCGCGGCGACGAGATCCTGCTGGCGCGTTCGCCACGCTTTGTGACAGGGGTGTACAGCACGTTGGCGGGGTTTGCCGAGCCGGGAGAGTCGGCCGAGGACTGCCTGATCCGCGAGGTTCGCGAGGAAGTGCAGGTGGAGGTCAAGAATATCCAGTACATGGGCAGCCAGTGCTGGCCGTTCCCCCATTCGATGATGCTCGGCTTCCATGCCGAGTACGCCGGTGGCGACATCGTGCCCCAGGCCGATGAGATCGAGGACGCGCAGTGGTTCAACATCCACGACTTGCCGCCGCTGCCGGCGTCACGCTCGATTGCGCGTTACCTGATCGACCTCTACCTGGCCCGTCGCCTAGGCCACGCTGAACCAGTGTTGCCAGGCTAGGCGCACCGTCAGGCCGAGGACCACGGTGATAAACACCGGGCGAATGAATTTGGCGCCGCCGCTGATCGCGCTGCGTGCGCCAAAGAACGCGCCACACATCACCGAAACGCCCATGGCCAGGCCGACGATCCAGTCCACCGAACCATTGATGATGAACACCGTCAGCGCCGCCGCGTTGCTGACGAAGTTCATGCTGCGCGCCACGCCGCTGGCCTTTACCAGGTCGATGGGGTGCAACAGCATCGTGCTGACCGTCCAGAACGCCCCGGTGCCCGGGCCCGCCACGCCATCGTAGAAGCCCAGGCCGAAGCCCTGGGTGGACTGCCACTTCTTCTTGATCGGCGCGTCGGCGTCCAGCGGCGCCTTGGGCGTGCCGCCGAACAAGAGGTAAAGGCCGCAGCCGAACACGATCACCGGCAGCATCTTGTTCAGGGTTTCAGCCGGCAGGTAGTGGGCGACCACCGCCCCCGTGAGGGCGCCAATCAGCGTGCCGACGATGGCGTGCACCCACTGGCGCGGGTGGAACAGCTTGCGGCGATAGAAGGTAAAGCTGGCGGTCGCCGAGCCGAACGTGGAACTGAGCTTGTTGGTGCCCAGCACCAGGTGCGGTGGCATGCCGGCGGTGAGCAGGGCAGGCGTGGTGAGCAGGCCACCGCCGCCCGCAATAGCGTCGATAAAACCGGCGATAAAGGCAACAACCGCCAGGATGGCGAGGGTGGTGAGGTCTACGCTGAGTTCGAAGGGCATTGGCAGGGGCTTTTAAGGCAGGCGCTAAGCGAAAGGCTGCCATCTTACCCGCCAGATGTACGCAGATCCAAATGTGGGAGCGGGCTTGCTCGCGAAATGCGGTGGATCGGATAGCACATTCAGTGACTGACACACCGCATTCGCGAGCAAGCCCGCTCCCACATGTTTAACCGTGCCGACTTACTATCGGCGTGCTTCGAGCCACTCCAGCGCCGTGCGCCAGATACAAATCCCCAGGAAGTACGCCGACATCAACGACCACAACCCAAAGGTCCACGGGTTGGTGTTCGGGTAATCCACCACCATCAAGAAGCTGCACAGCAACCAGATAGTGGTTACGGCGATATTGATCGGCATAAAGCGCTTCACCCGGAACGGGTGCAGGAACTTCATCGGCGTCACGGTCAGCAGCGCCAGGCCAATCACGGTGAGCAGGGTTACCCAGGCTTCCGGCTGGATGATGTAGACGCACAGCGCAACCACGTTCCACGCGGCGGGGAAGCCGACGAAGTAGTTGTCCTTGCTCTTCATGTTCACATTGCAGAAGCAGAACAGCGACGACACCAGGATCACCGACACGGTAAACAGGTGGGTAAAGTCCGGCAGGTCAATGTAGCGATAGATGAACAGTGCGGGAATGAACACGTAGGTGAGGTAGTCGATCACCAGGTCCAGCACCGAGCCATCAAAGCTTGGCAATACCGTGCTGACATTCACCCGTCGCGCCAGTGAGCCGTCGACACCGTCCACCACCAGCGCCAGGCCCAGCCACAGCAGGCAGGCCTTGGGTGAGTTTTCCAGCAGCGCCAGGGTGGCCAGGAAGGCCAATACCACACCGGTGGCGGTAAAGCCGTGGGCGCCCCAGGCTTTGAGTCTGGCTACATGCAGGGTCGATATCACGGGCGGTTCTCCAAAAGGTGAAACAGGGCAGCCGACAACGTGACGCCGTCGAGTCTGGCCGGGGAATGCAGGTATCGACCGGGAAGCGGGTAAGAAGGTTCACCACCCCGGTGTATCACTTAGCGTAGCAAGCGTAGGACGTTTCGGCATCAGCCCTGGCGGAACACCAGTGCCTTCAAGCCACTTTGTGGGTCGATATCCGGGAATTCCGGCGGATTTTGCAGGCGCTCCACGAAGCGCAGGCCGGGTGCCTCGCGGGTCACGCCGTCGATCAGGAAGTCTTCGCCGAAGGCCGGGTCGTTCATGCACGCCAGCACGGTGCCCTGTGGCGTGAGCAAATCCGGCAGGCGGCGCAGCACACGCTGGTAGTCCTTGGTCAGCAGGAAACTGCCTTTCTGGAACGAAGGCGGGTCGATGATCACCAGGTCATAGGGGCCGCTGTTGGTGACCTTGGCCCAGGACTTGAATAGGTCGTGGCCCAGGAAGCTGACCCTGCCCAGGTCATGACCGTTGAGCCGATGGTTGTCGCGGCCACGGCTCAGGGCACCACGGGCCATGTCCAGGTTCACCACATGCTCGGCGCCGCCTTCGATAGCGGCGACGGAAAAACCGCAGGTGTAGGCAAACAAATTGAGCACGCGCAGGCCCTTGGCCTGCTCGCGCACCCAGTTGCGGCCGTAGCGCATGTCGAGGAACAGCCCGCTATTCTGTTTTTTACCCAAATCGATCAGGTAGCGCAGGCCGCCTTCGGTGATCGTCAGCGCGTCGACAGGACTGCCCGCCAGCCACTCGGTGGTGCTCTGTGGCAGGTAGCGGTGCTGCAGTGCGACGGTGTAACCGCCGAAGTGCGTCTGCAGCAGCTGTTTCAAGGCCTCCAGCGCTGCAGCGTCCGGCTCCTTGAACAACGACACCAGCAACACGCCTTGCAACCAGTCCACCGTCAGTTGCTCCAGGCCCGGCCAGCAACGGCCACGGCCGTGGAACAGGCGGCGGGTTTCCGTCGGCGGGGTCGCCAGGGCGTTGAGCAAGTGGGCGTGCAGGGTGGCGAGTGCGTCTGGGGTCATCGTTAAACGTCAGTCATTGAGCGGGCGGCATTTTAAACACAATTGCGAGTGGAACGGGTGCTTGAGCACAACGTGCTGGGAAAAGGCCGAATGGCAGTGATTCATGCTCAAAATTCAGGTTGGGGCGCCGGATAACAGGCAAAAAATCCTCAGGCGCCGACATAAACTGGAAAAAAAGCCCGGAGGTGCCCATGAACGGTTTCACACGTGCAGTGACTGATCAGCAAGAACTGGATGAGTGGCGCGACGCCCTGGCTTCACTGGTCGCCAATGCCGGCCCGGCGCGGGCGCGACAGATCCTCGACCTACTGGCCGAAGACGCCAGCGCTGCGCACATCGACTGGAAACCGCGGCACGGCACGCCGTACATCAATAGCATCAGCGTGGAGCAGCAACCGGCGTTCCCCGGCGACCTCGCCACCGAAGAACGCCTGGCCTCGCTGGTACGCTGGAATGCGCTGGCCATGGTGGTGCGCGCCAACCAGGCCTACGGTGAACTCGGTGGGCATATCGCCAGTTATGCCAGCGCGGCGGATTTGTTCGAAGTGGGCTTCAACCACTTTTTTCGTGCCCGACACGAAGGGTTTGGCGGCGACCTGGTGTTCTACCAGCCGCATTCCGCCCCCGGCATTTATGCCCGTGCGTTTCTTGAGGGGCGCTTGAGCGAAAACGACCTGGCCCACTACCGCCAGGAGATCGGTGGGCCAGCCGTCGGCGCACGGGGCCTGTCGAGCTACCCGCACCCGTGGTTGATGCCGGACTTCTGGCAGTTCCCCACCGGCTCCATGGGCATTGGTCCGATCAGTTCGATTTTCCAGGCGCGCTTCATGCGCTACCTGCAGCATCGCGGCTTGCAGGACACCACCGGCCGCCACGTCTGGGGCGTCTTCGGCGACGGCGAGATGGACGAACCGGAAAGCATGTCAGCCCTGACCCTGGCCGCCCGCGAAGGCCTGGACAACCTCACTTGGGTGGTCAACTGCAACCTGCAACGCCTCGACGGCCCGGTGCGTGGCAACGGGCGCATCATCGATGAACTGGAAGCCTTGTTTGCCGGCGCGGGTTGGAACGTGATCAAGCTGGTCTGGGGCTCGGACTGGGACGCCTTGCTGGCCAAGGACACGGACGGCGTGCTGGCCGAGACGCTGTCCAACACCGTCGACGGGCAATTCCAGACCTTCGCCGCCAAGGACGGCGCCTACAACCGCCAACACTTCTTTGGCCAGAGTGAATCGCTGGCCCGGCTGGTCGAGGGCATGAGCGATGAGCAGATCGACCGCCTCAAGCGTGGCGGCCACGACATGGTCAAGATCCACGCGGCCTATCACGCGGCGCGTCGGGTCAAGGGCAAGCCCACGGTGATCCTGGCCCAGACCAAAAAGGGTTTCGGCATGGGCGAAGCCGGGCAGGGCAAGATGACCACCCACCAGCAGAAGAAACTCGACCGCGACGCATTGATCGCCTTCCGCAATCGCTTCCAGTTGCCGCTAAGCGATGAACAGACCGAATCCCTGAGCTTCTTCAAACCCGCGCCGGACAGCCTGGAATTACGCTACCTGCACCAGCGGCGCCAGGCGTTGGGCGGCTATGTGCCCAGCCGCAGCCCGGTGGCCGCGCCCGTGAGTGTGCCGGCGGTGTCGGGCTACGCCGGTTTTGCCACCGCCGCCGACGGCAAGGAAATGTCCACCACCATGGCCTTTGTGCGCATGCTCACCAACCTGCTCAAGGACAATGCCCTGGGCCCGCGCATCGTGCCCATCGTCGCCGATGAGGCGCGCACCTTTGGCATGGCCAACCTGTTCAAGCAGATCGGCATTTATTCCAGTGTCGGCCAGCGCTACGAGCCGGAAGACATCGGCTCGATCCTCAGCTACCGCGAAGCCACCGACGGGCAGATCCTGGAGGAGGGCATCAGCGAAGCCAGCGCCATCAGCTCCTGGGTTGCGGCGGCCACCAGTTACTCGGTGCATGGCCTGCGCATGTTGCCGTTCTACATCTATTACTCGATGTTCGGCTTCCAGCGCGTGGGCGACCTGATCTGGGCTGCCGCCGACCAGCGCGCCCGTGGCTTCCTGCTCGGCGCCACCGCCGGGCGCACCACCCTGGGCGGCGAAGGCTTGCAGCATCAGGACGGCAGCAGCCATCTCACCGCCGCCACCGTGCCCAACTGCCGCGCCTACGACCCGGCGTTCGCCGGGGAATTCGCGGTGATCCTCGACCACGGCATGCGCCAGATGCTGGAGCACGATGTGGACGAGTTTTACTACGTGACCCTGATGAACGAAAACTACCCGCAGCCCAGCCTGCCGGACGGGGTTGAAGCAGCGATCATCAAAGGCATGTACCGCCTGCAAGGCACCGCCGATGCCCAGGTGCGCCTGCTGGGTTCCGGCACGCTGGTGCGTGAGGCCCAGGCAGCTGCGCAGTTGCTGGCGGAGGACTGGCAGGTGGCGAGCGAGGTGTTCAGTGTCACCAGTTTCAGCGAACTGGCACGGGACGCACGGGAGGTGGAGCGGTGGAATCGCTTGCATCCGCAGGCGGTCGCACGGGTTAGCCACCTGAATGAGTGCCTGCCCAGCGGCGCGCCGGTGGTGGCGGTGTCCGACTATGTGCGGGCAGTGCCACAGATGATCGGCTCGTATCTGGATTCGCGCTACACGGTACTTGGCACCGATGGCTTTGGCCGCAGTGATACGCGGGCGGCGTTGCGGGATTTCTTCGAGGTAGATCGCCATCACCTGGTGCTGGCAGCACTGACGGCGCTGGTCGAGCAGGGCAGCCTGCCGCCGCAGGTGTGCCAACAGGCGATTGCACGCTACGGCCTGCAAACAGAACGCGAAGCCTCCTGGACGCGCTGACTGGCGCACATCCAAATGTGGGAGCTTGTGGTGTTTTTAGACAGTGGCGATCAGGGCGGGCCCGAACGCTTCCTTCAGGAAGCCGGGGGCGATGTACCGCTCGTAATGCGCTTCGGACAAGAGGAAAAACTCCCGGTCAATCGCATCACGCAAATCCGCCAGGCTGCGCTCACGAAACTCCGGCAGCAATGCCAGCCCATACGCGTCCAGCTTGGAGATCACCCGCGCGCCCCGTGCAATCAACTGGTAGGCCCAGCAATACGGGGACTGGTGCGGCATAAAGCGGATCTTGCGATTTTCCAGTTGCTGGCGCAGCAGGTGCGCGTCAAACACCTCCAGCTTGCTGGCCATCACCTGCACCAGCAATTGCTCCAGGCGCAGCCACACTGCCTGTTTTTCCTCGGCGTTGTAGCCGTTCCACTGGATCACTTCGTGGTGGTAACGCTTGCAACCCCGGCAGACCAGGTCCCCGTAAACGGTGGAGCACAGGCCGACGCAGGGCGTCTTGATCGTGTGATTGGGCATAAGTGGCAATTTGCAAAGTCTGTAAAACACCGCAGACCCAATGTGGGAGCGGGCTTGCTCGCGAATGCAGAGTGTCAGTTGATAAATCTGGTAACTGATACACCGCTTTCGCGAGCAAGCCCGCTCCCACAGTTAGGTCTGTGTCGTTGATTAATCCCAGCTCAGCGCGCCGCCAGTCTGGTACTCGATCACACGGGTCTCGAAGAAGTTTTTCTCTTTCTTCAAGTCCATGATCTCGCTCATCCACGGGAACGGATTCGTCGTCCCTGGGTACTCTTCCTTCAAGCCAATCTGCGACAGACGACGGTTGGCGATGAACTTGAGGTAATCCTCCATCATCGCCGCGTTCATGCCCAGCACGCCGCGCGGCATGGTGTCACGCGCGTATTCGATCTCCAGCTGAGTCCCTTGCAGGATCATCTGGGTCGCTTCTTCCTTCATCTCGGCATCCCACAGGTGTGGGTTTTCGATTTTGATCTGGTTGATCACATCGATACCGAAGTTCAGGTGCATCGACTCGTCACGCAGGATGTACTGGAACTGCTCGGCGACGCCGGTCATTTTGTTGCGACGGCCCATGGACAGGATCTGGGTGAAGCCGCAGTAGAAGAAGATGCCTTCCAATACGCAGTAGTAGGCGACCAGGTTGCGCAGCAGCTCTTTGTCGGTCTCGACGGTGCCGGTTTCGAACTTCGGATCGGAGATCGAACGGGTGTACTTCAGGCCCCAGGCGGCCTTTTTGGCGACCGATGGGATCTCGTGGTACATGTTGAAGATCTCGCCTTCATCCATGGCCAGCGATTCGATGCAGTACTGGTAGGCGTGGGTGTGGATCGCTTCCTCGAAGGCCTGGCGCAGGATGTACTGGCGGCACTCCGGGTTGGTGATCAGGCGGTACACGGCCAGCACCAGGTTATTGGCGACCAGGGAGTCGGCGGTGGAGAAGAAGCCCAGGTTGCGCATGACGATGCGACGTTCGTCGTCGGTCAGGCCTTCGGGGTTTTTCCACAGGGCGATGTCGGCGGTCATGTTGACCTCTTGCGGCATCCAGTGGTTGGCGCAGCCGTCGAGGTACTTCTGCCAGGCCCAGTCGTACTTGAAGGGCACGAGTTGGTTGAGGTCGGCGCGGCAGTTGATCATGCGCTTTTCGTCAACGGCGACACGGGCGGCGGAACCTTCCAGCTCGGCGAGGCCTTCGGCGACGTCGAGTTTGTCGAGGGCGGCCTTGGCGCGGATGATCGCGGCGGAGTCGTTGGCGGTCACGTTACGGGCTTCCAGCGCAGCGGCGGCGCCGGCACCGTCAAGACGGTCCATGTTGGCTTCGCTGGCGTGGCCGGCGTTGGCGCCCTTGATCACCGCTGCACCGGTGTCTTCGTTGTCGACTTCATCCCAACTCAGCATTGAAATTCTCCTTCCTGGTACTCGAAAAATAAGTGTTTTTGCAGGCTTCAAGGCATTGAAATACTGCGCATAGTGTGGTCGGTAAATACCGATACTGCACACTATGTAGTGGTCCGTTGTGTTTGTGGGCACACTATATGGTGTGTAACAACGATGGTCAACGCACAAGACGGCTGCCGATGTCGCAGGGGTATGAGCAAAACTCACAGCCCCATGACTTTTAATGGTTACGGCCGCTTTCCTCCCCAGTGCTAAAAATTTGCCAACCAGCTCCCCATAACAACAAAGAGCGTTTGCGCAATGAAAACACTGGATCTCTACATCGGCGAAGGTTTCGAAGGCCCGGGCGTCAACGCGGCCCATATCAACATCCTGATCGGCCCACGCAACGGCCCGGCCGGCCAGGCGTTCGCTAACAGTCTCGCTTCCCCCAGCCAGGGGCACTGCCCGTTCATGGTGATCGCCCAGCCGAATATCCCGGTCAAGCCCATGACCCTGTACGTCAACAAGGCTGAAATCAGCAGCGACCTGCACGGCAACGCCACCTGGGGCGCGTCCCAGGCCGGCATCGCCAAGGCTGTGCTAGAAGCCTTGCTCGACGGCACCTTGCCGGCCGAGGCCGAAGACGAGTGGGCCATTGTCACCGCCAACTGGGTCAACCCCGCCTGCGATGACCTCGACGCCGTCTACCTGAACAACTACAACGCCTGCCGCACCGCGATCCGCGCCGCCCTGACCGGCACGCCGTTCACCGCGCAACTGGCGGATGTGGTCAACCACATCAGCAACCCTTTCTACACGCCCAAGGCCTGAGGAGATTCCCATGCAATACATCCGTTTGGGCAATTCCGGCCTGCAAGTCTCGCGCCTGTGCCTGGGCACCATGAACATGGGCACCCCGGACTGGAAACCGTGGATCTTCGACGAAAAGCAAAGTGAGCCCATCGTCGCCCACGCGCTGGACAACGGTGTCAACTTCATCGACCTGGCTGACTTCTATTCCGCCGGCGTCGGCGAGGAAGTGGTAGGGCGCATCCTCAAGCGCGTGGCGCGGCGTGACGACATCGTGGTCACCACCAAGGTCGGCTACGGCACCCGCAGCGGCATCAACGCCAGTGGGCATTCGCGCAAGCACATCATGGACAGCATCGACGCGTCCCTCAGCCGCCTGGGCATGGATTACGTCGACGTGTTCATGCTGCACTACTTCGACGTGAACACCCCCGTGGAAGAAACCATGAGCGCATTGAACGACATCGTGCGTTCCGGCAAGGCGCGCTACATCGGCGTGTCGACCATGCTCACCGGCCAGTTGGCGAAAATCCTCATGGCCTGCGAGCGCAATGGCTGGGTCAAGCCGATCAATATGCAGCTGCAACTGAACTGCGCCTACCGCGAAGAAGAGCGCGAGATGATCCCGTTCTGCCGCGACCAGGGCCTGGGCGTCTCGGTGTTCAGCCCGCTGGCCCGTGGCTTGCTCACCGGCGAGGTGCAGTCGACCCGCAACCAGACCGACTTCTTCACCCAGCAGATGTACAGCGACCAGGCCTCGTTCGACATCGCGCACTCGGTGCAACGCGTGGCCCGCGCCCGTGGCGTCTCCAATGCACAGATCGCCCAGGCCTGGGTCGCCAACCACCCAGGCGTCGATGTGATGCTGGTCGGCGCCGACACCACCGAGCAATTCGACAGCGCCCTGGCAGCCCTCGACACGCAACTGGATGCCGAGGAGCTGCACGAGCTGGAACGCAACTACACCCCGTGCGATGTGATCAACGACTACACCGCCGGCAAGCGCATCCTGCGTGCGGCCCGCCCGGGCCTGGAACGTTTCAACCTGATTGAGGCCGTGGCATGAACCCGCTGATCCACAATGGCAACTACATCGATGGCCAATGGTCGAGCGGTGGGCCGACCTACCCGGTGCTTAACCCGGCCAATGGCGCGCTGATTACTGAGGTACAGCGCGCCACCGCCGAAGAAACCAACCTGGCCATCGACGCCGCCAGCCGCGCGTTGCCGGCCTGGCGCAAGCTCACCGCCAAGGAACGCAGCCAGCGCCTCAAGCGCTGGAGCGAGCTGATGCTCAGCAACCAGAAGGACCTGGCGCACCTGCTCAGCCTGGAACAGGGCAAGCCGCTGGCCGAGGCCATGGGCGAAGTGGTCTACGCCGCGAGCTTCCTGGAGTGGTTCGGCGAAGAAGCCAAGCGCGCCTATGGTGACGTGATCCCGAGCCACAAGGCGGATGCACGCATCATCGTGGTCAAGGAAGCCATCGGAGTGGTCGCCGCGATCACACCGTGGAACTTCCCGCTGGCGATGGTCACCCGCAAGGTCGGCCCGGCGCTGGCGGCGGGGTGCACCATGATCCTCAAGCCATCGGAAGAGACGCCCTTGTCGGCGTTTGCCCTGGCGGTGCTGGCCGAACAGGCGGGAATTCCGGCCGGCGTGTTCAATATCGTCTCCGGCGACGCCGTGGCGATTGGCGGTGCGCTGCAAGCCTCCAGCGTGGTGCGCAAGCTGTCGTTCACCGGTTCCACCCGCACCGGCAAGCTGCTGATGCGCCAGGCGGCCGACACGCTGAAAAAGGTCTCCCTGGAGCTGGGCGGCAACGCGCCGTTTATCGTGTTTGACGACGCCGACCTCGACGCCGCCGTCAAAGGCGCCATGGCCTCCAAATTCCGCAACACCGGGCAGACCTGTGTGTGCGTCAACCGCTTCTTTATCCAGGACGGCGTGTACGACGCCTTCACCCGCAAACTGGCAGAGGCAGTGGGCGCCATGCGGGTCGGCAGCGCGCTGGACGGCGACACCGAGCAAGGCCCACTGATCAACGCCGCCGCCCTGGCCAAGGTCGAAGCCCATGTCGGTGATGCCTTGGAGAAGGGTGCGAAGCTGGTGTGCGGTGGCCGTCGCCATGCGTTGGGCGGCACCTTCTTCGAACCGACCATCCTCACCGAAGCCCACGGCGACATGCTCATCGCCCAGGAAGAAACCTTTGGCCCGGTGGCCGCGTGCTTCCGTTTCAAGGACGAAGCCGACGTGCTGCAACGCGCCAATGACACGCCGTTCGGTTTGTCCGCCTACTTCTACAGCCGCGACATCGGCCGCGTGTGGCGCATGGCCGAAGGCCTGGAAGCCGGCATGGTCGGTATCAACGAAGGGATCATCTCCACCGAAGTCGCGCCGTTTGGCGGCATCAAGGAATCCGGCCTGGGCCGCGAAGGCTCCAAGTACGGGTTGGATGACTACCTGGAGATCAAGTACCTGCTGATGGGCGGCCTCTAATCCGCTGTGATTTTGCTGTGGTGAGCGGGCTTGCCCCGCGCTGGGGCGCGAAGCGGCCCTCATTCAGACAACTCAGTCATCCAGCCAGGCTTCATTGGCAGGTTTTGGGGCTGCTGCGCGGCCCAGCGCGGGGCAAGCCCGCTCACCACAACATCCCGCTCGCTACAAAAGTTCGCTTTTCGTTACTCCGTCAAGAACAACAATATGGAGAACACCATGACTGCTCAATCGATCAAAATCGACGACCTGCCGATCGGCCGTTTTCACCTGAAAATCGCCGGCCTGACCTTTGGCGCGCATTTCACCGACGGCTATATCCTCGGCCTGATCGGTATCGCCTTCACCCTGCTGAGCCCACAGATGCAACTCGATGCTTTCTGGCAAGGCCTGATCGGCGCCTCGGCCCTGATCGGCCTGTTCCTGGGCAGCCTGTTTTTTGGCTGGATCTCCGACACCCTCGGCCGGCAAAAAATCTTCCTGGTCAGCTTTGTGCTGATCACCGTGGCCTCGGTCATGCAGTTCTACGCCGAAACGGCCATGGGCCTGCTGCTGTGCCGCATCCTCATCGGCATTGGCCTGGGCGGCGACTTCAGTGTCGGCCACGCCATGCTGGCCGAGTTTTCACCGAAGAAACACCGTGGCGTGCTGCTCGGTTCGTTCAGCGTGATCTGGACCTTCGGCTATGTGGCCGCGACTTTTGTCGGCACCGCCATGCTCAGCCTGGGCGATGATGCCTGGCGCTGGATGCTGGCGTCGTCGGCGATACCCGCCGGCTTGATCCTGATCGCGCGCATCGGCACCCCGGAATCGCCGCGCTGGCTGGTCAACCGTGGGCGCATCGCCGAGGCCCGCGCTATCGTCAAGAAACACCTTGGCGAGCACGTGGTGCTGGATGAAGAACCGTCGACCCAGGCCCGTTCCGGCTACGGCGTGCTGTTCAGCCGTGAATACCGCAAGCGTACCGCGTTCAATTGTTTGTTCTTCGTGTGCATCGTCATGCCGTATTTCGCGATCTATACCTTCCTGCCGTCGATCCTGCAGAAGATGGGGCTGTCCCAGGGCTTTGGCACCGAGCTGCTGCTTAACCTGCTGCTGATTGTCGGCGCGTTGATTGGCATCTGGTGCACAGTGAAGTTCTCGCGCCGGGGCTTCTTGATCAACGCGTTCATCATCCTTGCGGCGGCGTTGTTTCTGTTGGCGGTGTTGCCGGGGAGCCTGGCGTGGTTGATGGTGCTGACCTTCGGCGTATTTACCTTGGTGCTGTCGGCGGTGAGCAATCTGGTGGGGGTATTCCCGGCAGAAAGTTTCCCCACCGAAGTGCGCGCCAGTGGCATCGGCCTGGCCACGGCGGTCAGTCGCCTGGGCTCGGCGATCAGCACCTTTCTGTTGCCGGTGAGTGTGGCCGGGATCGGCTTGAGCCCGACCATGGGCATTCTCGCGGCGATCCTGGTATTTGGCGCGATCATTTCCTGGGCCTGGGCGCCGGAAACCAAGGCGTTGACCCTGAGCCAGGCGTGCAAGGCCGAGGCGCCCCCGGTGTCAGGGGTTGCTGACCTGGCCCAGCCACTGCGTAAACAACCGCACCTTGGATAAACCCTGTTTGTCCGTCGCCACATCCAGCCAATAGCCATAGGGGCCGATCACCTCCACGGGGGTGATCGGCAACAGGCTGCCGTTGGCCAGCTCGCGTTCGATCATCTGCCGGTCGATCACCGCCAAGCCACCGCCTGCCAGGGCGGTATGGATCACTTGGTCGAGGGTGCTGAATTCCAGGCCCTGGTCGGCATCGATATCCTCCCGGCCCATGGCCGCCAACCAGTTCTCCCAGACCTTCAAGCGTTTGCCGTCGTGCAGGATGTGCAGCAACGGGGAGCACCGCAGATCCGGCGGCTGGCCGTCGCTGAACAATTCCGGGCTGGCAACCGCAATATGTCGCTCCATCACCAGCAGCTCGCTGCTGCAATGCGCTGCCGGTTCCAGGCCGAAGCGGATCTGGCAGTCGATTTGCGCGAGGCTGTCGTGGGTCGCCTGGTGGGTGACGCTGAGGTTGATGTCCGGGTAACGCTCGCAGAAACGCCGCAAGTGCGCGGATAACCAGCGCGTGGCCCAGGTCGGCGGCGCGACGACGCGCAGGCGCTGGCGCAGGTTGGGCACGCGCACGGCTTGCAGGGCGCGCTCGATGTGGTCGAAGGCGTCGCTCAAGTGCGGGGAGAGGGCGAAGCCGGCTTCGGTGAGGGACAGCCCTTGAGGGGTGCGGATGAAGAGCGCAACGCCGAGGTAGTCTTCCAGTTGCTTGATCTGCCGGCTGACCGCACCCTGGGTCACGTTAAGGCCCACGGCAGCCTGGCTGAAGCTGCGGTGGCGGGCGACTTCTTCAAAGACGCGGAGCATGGTAAGGGCGGGGAGGTGGCGCATGGTTGGAGTCCCACACATTGTTTTTATTGTGTTTGTGCTAACGCCATCGCCGGCAAGCCGGCTCCTACAGGGGCCGTATTTCAACTGTAGGAGCCGGCTTGCCGGCGATGGCGGTTTCGAAAACGCTGCCTGATTAGAAATAATACCCAATGTTCATGTACAGCTGATTCTCCCACTGGTTGCTACCCCCAGCCCCCAGGCTCTGGGTATAGCTGCTGCCACCAATGTAGGGGTCGTTCTTGCCGATCAACCATTCGGTGGCGATCCACAACTTGCTGAACGAGAACGACGTGCCGAGGATCACCCGCTGCGACGTTTTGAACTCATCGGCAGATTTATCAAAGGCGCTGTAGTTGGCATACAGCTTCACACCGCTGACCTGATCCCACAGGTACTTGCCGCCCACGTCATAACTCAGGTCCGCCACATAGAGGTTGCCGCGACTGGCGACGTTGAAGGTGCCGTCATAGCCGCCCAGGGTCACCACTTCGTCGGTGCCGGCGTTGCGTGGCGACATCTGTTGGCGCGCCGCCTGCAGTTGCAGGCCCCACGGACCGTTTTTGCCCAGGTAGTGGATGGCCACGGCGTTGCGGCGGCCGTCGTTGCCGGTGTCTTTGTTTTCCAGGGTCGAGGTCAGGCCCGACAGGCCCACTTCGGACTTCCAGTCGCCCAGGTCCAGGGCCTTGGCCACGCGCAGCACCACCGTGTTGCGTTCCTGGTTGTCGCTGCCGTCGGCCACGTAGCTGTCGGCGCCGGAGACCACGCTGGAATAGGTCACGCCCTTGCTGGTGCCCTTGCCTTGCCAGGCCGGGCGCAGGTAATAGCCGGCCTGGATATTCCAGTCGCCGGTCTGCTGCACGTACTTGGCGCCGACCTGCTGCACGTCTTCCAGGCCGATCACGTTGCCCAGGGTTTCGTAGAACGTGCTGCCGAAGTAGGGCTGCAAGCCGAATGGCACCGTGTTCAACCCCACCTGCACTTGCTGCTCGGGGTTGAACTTGTAGCCGACCCAGGCGAACTTGGCGAACTGGATATCGCCGTAGTTCTTGGTGTACTGGTAAGGGTACGAACGCCCGTAGAAACGGTACTGCGCCTCGCCGATCCAGCTGTCGGAGTTGTACTTGGCGCTGAGGAACACAGTGTCCAGGCCGAACTTCTGGATGTCGCGGTCCGGGTCGTAGTCCCAGCGCGCACGGATGGCGCCGCCGAGGTCGAGGTTGTCGGTGACCTGCACGGCCATGGCCGGGCTCGCCAGGGCGCCGAGCACGGGGATGAGGGTGAAGTAGCGCATCGTTGGTCGCATGGTTTTACTCTCGTTTTTAGTTTTTTTGGGCAACAGCAGCCCGTTGCCGCAGCGAACGCTGCGGCGCGGGGAAAAGGGTTGGGCTCAGTGCGCGGCGGGGCGGATCAGCCGCAGGGGCGGCCCGGCAGCGGGCAGTTCGGACGCACCCGGCGCCGCCGCCAGCAGTGCCTGGGTGTAGGTATTTTGCGGACGCAGCAGTACCTGCTCGGCGGTGCCGTACTCCACCACTTCGCCTTGGCGCATGACCGCGATGTGGTCGCTGATCTGCGCGGCCACCCGCAGGTCATGGGTGATGAACAGGATGCTCAGGTTCAGTTGCTGTTGCAGGTCGGCGAGCAATTCCAGTACCTGTTTTTGCACTGACACATCCAGCGCCGAGACGCTCTCATCGGCAATCAGCACTTGCGGGCGCATCGCCAGGGCGCGGGCAATACCAATGCGTTGGCGCTGGCCACCGGAAAACTGCCGGGGCTTGCGCTGCAGAGCGTCGCGCTTGAGCCCGACTTGTTCGAGCAAGTCGCCGGCCTCGGCCCAGGCGTCCTTGGCCGACAACCCACGCAATTGCGCCGCGCGGGCAATGATGTCGCCGACGCGGTGGCGTGGGTTCAACGAGCCATACGGGTCCTGGAAAATCATCTGGATCCGCCGCCGATTGGCCGCCAGCGCGGCGCCGCTGAGGGCCAGGAAGTCGGTATCGCCAACCCACACATGGCCGCTGTCGCTGTCCACCAGGCGGATCGCCGCCTTGACCAGCGTGCTCTTGCCCGAGCCGGACTCGCCGACAATCGCCAGGGTCTTGCCCCGTGGCAGGTTCAGCGACACATTGCGCAGCGCCGCCACCGAGCTGCCGCCGACGGTGTAGGTCTTGGTCAGGTGCTCGATGCGCAAGGCCATTTCGCCATCGACGCTCGGCACATGCAGTTCGGGGTGCAGCGCCGGCACTGCCGCAATGAGTTTGCGGGTGTAGGCATGGGCCGGCGCGTTCAGCACCTGGTCGCGCTCGCCGATCTCCACCAGGCGGCCGCCCTCCATCACCGCGATACGGTCGGCAATCTGCGCCACCACGCCAAAGTCATGGGTGATAAACAGAATGCCGTGCTGGCCGCGTCCCCGCAGGTCACGCACCAGTTTCAGCACCTGGGCCTGGGTGGTGACGTCGAGGGCCGTGGTGGGCTCGTCGGCGATCAGCAAGTCCGGGTTCATCGCCAACGCCATGGCGATCACCACCCGCTGGCATTGGCCGCCGGACAACTGATGGGGAAAGCTGTTGGCAATGCGTGGCGGGTCCGGCAGTTGGGTGGATTCCAGCAGCGCGAGCATGCGTTCACGGCGCTCGGCGGCGGGCATCTGCGGGGCATGGATGTCGAAGATTTCTTCGACCTGCTTGCCAATGCGAATCGCCGGGTTCAGCGCCGCCATGGGTTCCTGGAAGATCATCGCGATGCGGTTGCCACGCAGGGCGCGCAGGCGGGCGTCGTCCAGGGTGCAGATATCCTCGCCGAGAAAGTCGATCACGCCCCCGGCATGCCGCAGGCCTTTGGCGTAATCGCCCATGATCGCCGCCGACAGCACGGACTTGCCCGAGCCGGACTCGCCGATCACACACAGGATTTCACCCTTGCGCACCTCCAGGCTGATGCCCTGCACGGCGTGGCTGCGGTCGGCGCCGATTGGCAGTTCGACCGAGAGGTTATCGACCCGCAACACGGTTTGATGGCGGCTCATGCTCAACTCCTTGCGCCTTGCTGCGCGTGTTCATCCAGCCCGTCGGCGAGCAGGCTCAGGCCGAGCATCAGGGTGGAGATGGCGATGCACGGGAAGATCACCAAATGCGGAAAGGAAATGGCCATGGCGCGGCCGTCGTTGATCATGCCGCCCCAGTCCGGGGTGGGCGGCGGCAGGCCGAGGCCGAGGAAGCCCAGGGCGCCGATCATGATCGCGGTGTAGCCGATACGCAGGCAGAAATCGACGATCAGCGGGCCGCCACAGTTGGGCAGGATCTCCACCAGCATGATGCGCAGCGAGCCTTCACCCTGGGTGATGGCGCTGAGCACGTAGTCGCGCGAGCGTAGGTCGATGGTCAATGCACGCATGATGCGGAAGATCGCCGGGGCGCTGGTGAAGGTCACCGCAATCAGGATATTCAGCGCCGACGCACCGAGGGCGATGATGATCACGATGTACAGCACCAGCACCGGGAACGACAGCACGGTGTCGGCCACGTAGGACAGCACTGCGTCGACCCAGCCATTGAAGTAACCGGCGCACAGGCCCATGGCGATGCCGACGGCAAAGGCGGTGAGGGTGGCGAGGATCGACCAGAACAGCACCGTGCGCGTGCCCCAGATCAGGCGCGAGAGGATGTCGCGGCCGATCATGTCGGTGCCGAGCAGGAAGCGGGCGCCGTCTTCCCCGGCGGTCATCGGCGAGAGCAGCGGGGTGAAGCTTTCCAGTGGGTCATGGGGCGCCAGCCATGGCGCGCAGAGGGCGACCAGCACCCAACCGCCGACCAGCAGCAAGCCGAGCAGGGCCAGGGGATGCTTGAAGGATTTGAGCAGGTTCATTGGCGGCCTCCGCCGAGACTGCGCAGGGTGATGCGCGGGTTGAGCCAGGTGTAGGCCAGGTCCGAGAAGATCTTGCTGATACCGACCACCACGCCGCTGATCATCGCGCAGGCTTCGATCAGGTAGACATCGTGGTTCAGCGACGCGGTGTAGAGCAGCGAGCCGAAGCCCTTGTAGGCGAAAAACACCTCCACCACGATCACGTTCGACAGCAGCCACGGGATGTACAGCATGATCACCGTGACCGGCGCGATCAGCACGTTACGCAGCGCATGGCGCAGCACGATGCGCGGGGTGGAGGCGCCCTTGAGCCGCGCGGTACGGATGTACGGCGCCTGCATCACCTCGACCATCGAGGCGCGGGTGATACGCGCCAGGTAGCCGATGCCGAACAGGCACAGCACCATCAGCGGCAGCACCAGTTCCACCGCGCTGAAACCGTCGCTCATGCTGCTGACACCGGGCAGCCAGTTGAGCCAGAACACAAAGATCGCCGAGACGAACACCGCGCTGGCGAAGTCCGGGATCGAGGTGGTGACAATCGACAGGAACGACACCAGCCGGTCGACCGGCGAGCCCTGGCGAATCCCCGCGAGGACGCCCAGGGTCAGCGCCACCGGAACCATCACTAGCAGGGCCAGGCCGGCCAGGGTCAAGGTTTGCCACAGGTTGGGCAGCAACAGCTTGAGCACCGGTTCACGGAAGTACACCGAGGTGCCCCAGTCGCCGCTCACGAAGTCCTTGAGCCACACCAGGTAGCGCCACACGAAAGGTTGGTTGTAGCCGTGTTCCAGTAGCCACGCCGCGCGCTGGTCGGCGGCGGAGTAGGGGCCGAGGACGTTGATTGCCACGTCCTCGATATTCAGCTCCAGGGCCAGGAACACAATCAGCGACACCGACAGCAGGGTCGCCAGCAGCATCAGCAGTTTGCGCAATAGAAAATGAGCCATCAGGTGCATGCTCCGACAGGGAAGGGGTTACAGCGCTTATAAATCAGGCGCTCAGCCAGACATTGCCCATGGGATAGAAGTCGGAAGGGTGCACCTGGAAGCCCTGCACCTTTTTGCTCACGGCGGTGAACTTGTCGCCCCAGAACGGCTGCACGATCACGCACGCGTCCTGCAGGATCTGCTCGACGCTTTGCATGGCCTGCGCACGTTGTTTCGGGTCGATGATGCCCATGGCCTTGTCCAGGGCCGCGTCGAAGGCCGGGTCGCTGTAGTGGCTTTCGTTCCAGGCACCGCCGCCGCGATAGGCCAGTTCCAGGGACATCACCCCGAGCGGGCGGTGGGCCCAGTAGGTGAGGCTGAACGCGGCCTTGTCCCAGATTGGCCAGTACTGCGCGGCGGGGACGACCTTGAGGTTGATGCGGATGCCGGCTTCCAGGCAGTTCTGTTGCAGGATCTGCGCACAGTCCTGCTCATAACGGCCCTGGGTGTTGCCGACGATCAGGTCGATGTCCAGGCCATTGGCAAAGCCGGCTTCGACCAGCAGTTTTTTCGCCGCCGCCACATCGCGCTCGCGCTTGGGCAGGGGGAAGTATTCGGGGTGGGACGGCGCCACGTGGTGGTCTTCACCCAGGGTGCCCATGCCGCGATAGGCGACCTTGAGCATCTGGGCGTTGTCGGCGCACAGCACCACGGCTTTGCGCACCCGCACATCGGTAAACGGCTTTTGGTCGCAGGCCATGCGCATCACCACGGTCTGCGCCGATTTACAGCTCAGCAGTTGCGCACCGGGCAGGCGCTTGGCCAGGTCCAGTTCGGCCACGGTCACGCGGTACAGCACGTCGACCTGCCCGGCTTGCAGGGCGGCAAGGTGAGTGGACACGTCGGTGCCCATGTCGATGTAGCGCAGCTCGTCGAGGTTGGCGGGCTTGCCCCAGTAATCGGCGCGCTTGGCGAAGGTGGCCTGCTTGTTCACCGCAAATGACACCAGCGTGAACGGCCCGGTGGCCAGCGGGTTCTTGGCCCAGTCATCGCCGGCCTTGAAGCTGCGGTGCACGAGGGCGCAGGTGAAGGCGTTGAGCATCTCCGGGATTGCCAGGATCGGCCGCTTGAGGTGCAGGCGAAACTGGTAGTCGCTGACTTTCTCGAAGGCCTTGATGTCTTGGAACGCGGTGCGGTTGACCGACTTGGAATCGGCGGCGATCCAGCGCTGGATGTTGTGCTGCACGTCATCGACGTTGAAGCTGTCGCCGTTGCTCCACTTCACGTCCTGGCGCAGGTTGAAGGTCCAGGTGGTGAGGTCCTCGGAAGGGCTCCAGCTTTCGGCGAGGTAAGGGTGGGTGATGTTATCGGCATCGACCCAGGTCAAGTACTCCAGCGAGTTGCGCAGCAGGTTCGAGGCTTCGATCCAGGTGATCAGCATCGGGTCCTGGATTTCCTGGATGGCGCAGGCAAACCGCAGGCTGCCACCTTGGCGGGCCGGCGTGCCATCGGCGGCCTGAACGTCGTTGCCCAGCAGGGCCGAGCCGATGAAGCTGGAGGCACTGGCCACGGTAATGCCGAGCAGAGCGGCGGTGCGCAGGAATTGACGACGGTTGATTTCGCCGCGTTGCACCTGGGTGCACAAGGCGTCGACGGCGGGGTGCGGCGCGTTACCGTCCAGGGTCGCAAGAACGTTGGAGTCGGACATGGGGCTGCTCTCATGTTGTTTTTATTAGAGATGGCCGCAGTTTTGTCATCCGCGCAAAGATCGACAAACGATTAATTCAGGGGTTAAACGTTCGTTAAACGCATGTTAGTCCGCGCCATGGGTGCAACGCGTCGAGATAGACGCGCCGGTTGATACAAAAAATCATGTTGGCTAGGAAATATCCTCTGGCTCGTGGGATGCTTGGCACCTCGTCAGCCGTCTTCGAGTGCCCTTCATGAAACGCAAAATGCCCGGTCTCAATGCCCTCAAGGCCTTCGAAGTGGCCGGCAGTACCGGCAGTTTTACCCGGGCTGCCGAGCTGTTGAACGTGACCCAGAGTGCGGTCAGCCGGCAGGTGCGGCAGTTGGAAGAACAGCTGGGCGAGCACCTGCTGGAGCGGCGCCACCACCACCTGGAACTGACCAGCGCCGGTCGCGTATTGCTGCGCGCATTGCACCAATCGTTCGACAAGATCGAGCTGACGGTGCGCAGTATCCAGCAGAAAACCCACTCCAACCGCCTGCACATCAACGCACCACCGACCTTCACCAGCCGCTGGTTGATGCCGCGCCTGGGGCGTCTGCGCGAGGCTCATCCCGAGCTGGAATTGAGCATCACCACGTGCCTGCAGGACAGCTTGGCGCAGACCAGCACCCTCGATTGCGCGATTCGTTTTGGCAATGGTGAGTGGGATGGGTTGGACAGTTCGCTGTTGATTCAGGAGCGGCACATTGCGGTGTGTGCGCCGTCGCTGTATGCCCGTGAGTGCAGTGATGGGGTGGACCTCAATCGCATGACGTTGCTACATGTGTTGGCCAGTGAGGACCAGCGTTACCTCACTTGGAAGCACTGGCTGGACGCGGCGCGTATTCATGGCGTGGACACTCAGGGGGGGTATGAATTCGATTTGTTGGACCTGGCGATACGCGCGGCTACCGATGGGTTGGGGATTACGATTGCCGACTGGCATATGGTGGCGGCGGAGTTGGCGGCTGGGCAGTTGACCCAGGTGCTGAATGTGCATGTGGAGGGGCATCAGTCGTATTGGTTGGTGACCCGGCCAGAGCAGACGGATATGCCGCAGTTGCAGGTGTTTGGGCAGTGGTTGCAGGAGGAGATTTGGTTGGCGCAGCGGCAGTTGGAGCCTTCTACGGCGGTTAGCTGATGGGGGTTGGGGTGTTGGTAGTGATTGAGTACATATCCGTTATTTGGGTAATGGCCGCTTATGGTTCCGCCCTTACGGCGGCTCACTTTTGAAAAGCCCAAAAGTAAGCAAAAGGCTCTTGCCCCAACACTCGGCACCTCGCCTAGGCTCGGTGTGCCCGTAATCCGACAGTGATTTGGGGGGCCGCCGCCACGCGCCATCCATGGCGCGGGGCGGCTAAACCGGCATCCCTGCCGGTTTACCCCCCAAATCCCTGTCGAATTCCGGCCAGCGTGTTTGACGGGGCGCCTAAGATCAAAAGCCAGATCAAGATCAAGAGCGGCTCGCTTCGCATCGTAGATACGCGGTCCTGTAGGAGCCGGCTTGCCGGCGATGGCATCGATTCGGTCTGGCTGATTGCAACGGTGTCTGTATCGCCGGCAAGCCGGCTCCTACATGCGGAGTTTTAACCGGTGCCACGTCACAACTTGATTTTGATCTGTGCGCACAATCCGCCTTCTGCGCGGTTGCTCAAGGTCAGGGAGCCTCCGATGGCCACGGCCAGTTGTTGCGCAATCGCCAGGCCCAGGCCGGTGCCGCCGGTGCCGCGGTTACGTGAGCTTTCCACGCGGTAGAACGGTTGCATGACCTGCACCAGTTCGTCCTCGGCAATGCCGGGGCCGTTGTCCAGGACTTTGATTGAGAGTTCACCCTCGGCCGTCGAGCCGACTTCCAATTGTGCGGCGCCGGCGAATTTGAGGGCGTTGTCCACCAGGTTGACCAGCACCCGCCGCAGGGCGTGGGGGCGGGTGTCGAGTACCACGGCGCTTTTGCCGCTGAGGCTGACCTGTTTGTGCATGTCCTGGTAGTCGAACACCAGGCTGTCGAGGAAGGCGTCAAGGTTGATGCGGTGACTGGCTTCGGTGGTGCCGTGGACGCTGCGCGCGTAGGCCACGCCTTCGCGCACCAGGTGTTCCATCTCGCCCAGGTCGCTCCAGAGTTTGTCGCGTTCGGCGCAGTCGTCCATGAATTCGGCGCGCAGTTTCATGCGGGTGATCGGGGTTTGCAGGTCATGGGAAATCGCCGCCAGGATCTGCATGCGTTCCTTGAGGTATTCGGCGATGCGCTGTTGCATGGCGTTGAACGCGACGGCGGCGTGGGCCACTTCGGTGGGGCCTTTTTCGTCCAGCGGCGTGGGGTGGGCGTTGGGGTCGAGGGTTTCCACGGCGCGCGCCAGGCGGGTCAGTGGGCGGATGGCCAGGCGCACGGCGAACCAGGTGCAGCCCAGCAGCAGCGCCAGTTGCAGCACCAGCACCACCGGCAGCCAGTACGCGACGGGCAGGGCGGCGGGGCGTACGTCGAGGGTGATCGGGCTGCCATCGGCCAGGGTCAGGTGTGCCTGGAAGTGCTTCTGCATGCCGGGGATGTCGCGGAAAGTCAGCGCGTAGTGTTCGCCCAGCGCATCCGCGATCGAGGTGGCGGCCATGGGCATGTCGTCGCTGCGCATCGGCTCGCCGGTTTCGCCGGCATTGAGCAGGTAGCGGTAGTTTTGCCGGTCGAGACGCGGCAGCCAACTGGCGCGTTCGTTGGCGGGCAGGCGGTCGAGGATCGCCACCGAGGTGGCTACGTCGTTTTCCAGGTTGCCGAGCATGGCGGTACGCGCGCTGATGTAGCGCTCGTAGAACTGCGCACTGAACGACAACCCATGGGCGCACACCAGGCTGATCAGGAAGATCAGCGTCAACTGCGATGCCAGGGTGCGCGGCCAACCTAATCTGAAGCTCATTGCTCGGCCCCGAGGATTTCCACCGGCAGGGAGAACACATAACCCTCGCTGCGCACGGTCTTGATATACGCGGGTTCGCGGGCGTCATCCAGCAGGCGTTGGCGCAGACGGCTCACCAACAGGTCGATGGAGCGGTCGAACAAATCGGCATCGCGGCCCTGGGTCAGGTTGAGCAATTGGTCGCGGTTGAGCACGCGCTGGGGGTGGTCGAGGAACACCCGCAGCAGGCGGTATTCGGCGCCGCTCAGGGCCACCAGGGTGTCGTCTTCATCCAGCAGGTGGCGGGCGGTGGTGTCCAGGCGCCAGCGGCCGAAGCGGATCAGCCGGCCGGTCTCGCTCACCACCAGGTTTGGCGGCAGCATCCGCGTGCGGCGCAGCACCGCGTTGATGCGCGCCAGCAGTTCACGGGCGGCGAAGGGTTTGACCAGGTAATCGTCGGCGCCCATTTCCAGGCCGATGATGCGGTCGGTTTCATCATTGCGTGCGGTAAGCATCAATACCGGCGTGGCTTTATGCTTGCCCACCCGCAGCTCGCGGCACAGCTGCAGACCGTCGTCGCCGGGCATCATGATATCCAGCACGATCAGGTCCACCGGGGTGGTGTCGAGGAAGCTGCGCATCTGGCGGCCGTCGGCAACCACCGTGGTGCGCATGCCGTTTTTCTTCAGGTAGTTGCCTACCAGCTCGCGGATCTCCCGGTCGTCGTCGACGATCAGGATGTGATCGACATGATCCATGCTGCCTTCCTCGTTAAATACGGATTGGGCCGCAGTCTAGCCACTGGCGACGGCCTTGCCTTGTGCCCTTTGTATTGCAGTGTATCTGGCGATAAGGAGATACACGACGAAGCAAAATTGCCGGCACGACAGGCTCTATTCCGCAGCATTGCCGATAAACGGTTATGTACTAGTGAATTTTTAATACTTCTAGTTATATATGTGGCTGGGTAAAGTCGCCCCTACTTTGTCTATCTTGCCGCCGGGAAATTGTTCATGAACCGTCCCCACGGGCAGCCCACGCCGATCCTGACCTTGCCCCAGGGTGAAAAGGACCCGCTGTCGATCCGCGCCAAGGCCCTGGTGTTTTCCGACCCGCGCTCGCTGCAGCTGCTCGAATACCTGAAGCGCGTCGGCCCCAGCGAAGCGCCGGTATTGATCAATGACGAGACCGGCACCGGCAAGGCACTGGTGGCGCGCTACATCCACAGCGCCAGCGGACGCACGGGGGCGTTTGTGCCGGTGAACTGTGGCGCGCTCAGTGAGAATCTCGTCGAAAGTGAGTTTTTTGGCCATGAGGCCGGCTCGTTCTCGGGAGCGTCGGGGCGGCGTATCGGCTGGTTTGAAGAAGCCGATGGCGGCACCTTGTTCCTGGATGAAATCGGCGACCTGCCATTGCCCCTGCAGGTGAAGTTGCTGCGAGTGTTGCAGGAACAGGAGGTGGTGCGCGTGGGCTCGCGCAAGCCGATCAAGATCAATATCCGCCTGGTGACCGCCACCAACATCGACCTGCGCACGGCGGATCTGCTGGGAATCACCCGCAACGCCATGCGCACGTTACTGGTCAATCACGGCATGCTCAAGGGGCGTGCGAAGCCCTGAGCAGCAGTGATTCAAACACCTGTTGCACCTGCGGCTCATCGCTGTGGGCCACATTGAAACGCATCGAATCACGATGCGCCGGGTCGTTGCCGAACAGCACGCCCGGTGCCAGCACCATGCCCTGTTTCAACGCCGCCTGGGCGAGCAATTCGCCCCTCACTCCCGGCGGCAAGCGCGCCCAGATGAACATCCCGCCCTCATAGCCCAGCGGCAGTTCGCAGCCGCACCGCTTGAGCCATTGCTCGACGCGCCCACCGGCCTCCATCAAACGTTGCACCGTACGCTTGCGGTGCTTGGCGTAGCTGCCTTCGCTGAGCATGCGATAGACGATCTGTTCGAACAACTCCGAGGTCAAGCCGCCGCTCATCAGCTTCATGTTGGTGAGGTTGGCCGCCAGTTGCGGCGCGGCCACCACATAGCTGACGCGCGCGTTGGCGCTGAGAATCTTGGAAAACCCCGACAGGTAGGTGACCTGGTCAAGACCGGCGAGGGCGGCCAGGCGTGGTGCTGGGTTGGGGTGCAGGTCGCCGTAAAGGTCGTCCTCGACGATGTGGCACGCGTAGCGCTGGGTCAGTTGCAACAGGCGAAACGCCTGGCCCGGGCTGAAGGAATGGCCAGTCGGGTTCTGCAGGACGCTGGTGGTGAGGTACAGGCTGGGCCGGTGTTCGGCCAATAGCTGTTCGAGGGCCGTGAAGTCAAACCCGTCGGGGCGGCGCTGGATTGTCACCACCTTGACCCCGTGCAGGGCCAGGTTGGCGTGGAAGTTGAAATAGCACGGCGCATCCAGCAGCACCGTGTCGCCAGGCCGTGACAGCAGGCGCATGAGCATGTCCAGGCCTTGCACGGTGTTGGGGGTGGTGATGATCTGCTCCACCGGCACCGACAGGCCTTCGCCGTGCAGTTTTTGTTGCAGGGCTTGGCGCAACGGCAGCAGCCCGGCCGGCGTACCCAGCCCGGCGATCCGCAATGACGGTGCGCGCACCACGCTGCGCATGGCTTGGCGAATGGCGTCACTGTCCAGCCAGGCCTCGGGCAAGTGGCCGCCGCCGGGGCGCAGGTCGCCGGAGATCGTCGCGAGCGGGCGCCGCAGTACGCTGAGCAAGTCCTGGGGCAGTAAATCCACCCAGTTCGTGGTGGCCGTATGGGTGCGATCGATAGCCACGAAGTAACCACGGCCCTGGCTGGAGGTGAGCAGGTGGCGCCCGCGCAGGCGGTCGAGGGCTTCATTCAGGGTGAACTTGCTTACGCCCAGCACCTGGGTCAGTTCGCGCACCGACGGCAACTTGCTGCCCGCGGCCCATTCGCCGTTTTCGATGGCCTGGCTGAACGCCTCGACAATCTGTTGCACCTTGGGGGTACCCGCCACAAAGGCGATGGCCGATACGAACATGGGACTTCCTTATCTTTAATGGCGATTTTACCGGTGAAGTTCGGGCGAATTAGGCCTCACTTTACCTGCCTCGCGCAATGCCAAGTGCCTAGACTGCCCGCTCTCTTCCCCAGGTCCTCGGCCATGACAAGTGCGTTAACCCTCTCTTCGTTCCTCTACTTTCTGTTGTTCTGCGCCACCATGACGTTCAGCCCCGGCCCCATGACCTTGTTGCTGTTGAGCCTGGGCCTGCGCGACGGCCTGCGCAGCTCGATTCCCGCGCAGATCGGCGCCAGTGTGTCGTACCTGATTGCGATCCTGATCTTTGCCGTGGGCTTTTCCGAGTTGATCAAGGGCCACCCTGGTATCACCCAGGCCATCCAGGTGATCGGCGTCGCGTACGTCCTCCACCTTGCCTACAAACAGTGGACCAGCAGCGGCGTAGTGATCGAACGCATCGGCCATGTGGAAGCGGCGCGTAGCTTGTTTGGCAAGGGCTTGCTGACGGGGTTTTCCAACCCCAAGACCCTCATCATGTTCAGCGCGGTATTCCCCCAGTTTGCCGGGACCGGTGAGCACGGTTCGAGGCTGGACGTCGCCATCCTCGGCCTGACCTTCCTGGTGCTGCAGTTCGCCAGCGGCTGCCTGTATTGCTATTTCGGCCAGCGCATCAAGCATGTGCTGGAAGACCCCAAGCGCCGTGTGCTGTTGCAGCGCATCACCGCCGTGATGCTGCTGGGCGTGGCGTTGATGCTGGCGCGGGGCCTTGCACACTGAGCGTTTTGAACGCATGAGCGGTAGTGGCGAATTACTGGCGCCCTGATAGACTCCAGGCATTCACTCAGGATCTCACCCCGCCATGTCAGCTGCAGAAGGAAACGGACTTCCGCTCGCTTCACGGCTGTACAAATCCCGCACCCTCGGGTTGACGCTTGGATGTGTCTGCGTGGTGTTCGGGATGTATCCCCTGGACCCCGCCTGGTGGGTATGGGCGTGGATGCTGATCAACGCGTTTGCCTGGCCGCACCTGGCTTATCAACTGTCCCTGCGCAGCGCCAACGCCCTGCGCAGCGAACGGCGCAATCTGCTGTTCGACTCGTTTTGCGGCGGGTTCTGGGTCGGCGCCATGCACTTCAACCCGCTGCCGAGCGTGACCACCTTGTCGATGATGACCATGAACAACGTGGCCATCGGCGGCCCGCGCTTCATGCTGGCGGGGTGGGTGGCGCAGGCGCTGGGCATCGGCGCGGCATTGTTGGTGTTCGCCCCGGCATTCATCGCGGTGACTACCCAGGCGCAGCTCTACGCCTGCCTGCCGATCCTGATGCTGTATCCGCTGGCCCTGGGCTGGATCTGCTACCGCCAGGCGGTGACCCTGGCGCGACACAAGCGTGAGCTGTTGGCGCTGAGCCGCACCGACAGCCTGTCCGGCCTGCTCAATCACGGTGCCTGGAAGGACCATCTGGAAATCGAGTTCCAGCGCTGCCGCCGTGGCTCTGCCGGCGCCGCCATCGCGTTGATCGACATCGACCACTTCAAGGTCATCAACGACACTTACGGCCATGTCACCGGTGATATTGTCCTGCGCCAACTGAGCAAAGTGCTGCGCCAGAACCTGCGCGCCACCGACCTGGCCGGGCGTTACGGTGGCGACGAGTTCTGCGTGATCCTGCCGGACATGGCCCTTAACCGGGCCACCGAAGTGATGGACGCGTTGCGCGACCGCTTCAACGCCCTGGCCTATGCCCAGGATCCGACCTTACGCGTCAGCCTGAGTATCGGCCTGGCGCCGTATCAACCGAACCATGCAGATTCGACAAGCTGGTTGAACGATGCCGACCAGGCCTTGTACGAGGCCAAGAGCAGCGGGCGAAACCGTGTGAGTTCCGTGCAGGGGAGTTGGTTGCGATCGGTCTAGTGGGGTAGGGTGTGGCAGCCCCTCCAACAACAATCAAGGATCGGTTCATGCTCTTCACCTTCTCCCGCACCCTCCTGGCCGCCACCCTGGCCGTGTCCTTCGCCGTGCCGGCCTACAGCGCCGAACCCCATAAACAGATCCAGGCACAATCCGAACAGTACAAGGCCGACGCCCTGAAACTGCTGGAGCGCCTGGTGAATATCGACTCGGGTTCTGGCTATGAGCCGGGCCTGACGCAAGTGCGCGACATTGCCGTGGATGAGCTGAAACAGCTGGGCTTCTCCATCGAGCTGGTGCCGGACAAAGCGGCCAACAACAGTCACGTGGTGGCCACCCTCAAAGGCACCGGCAAGGCCAGGATCCTGCTGATGGCGCACATGGACACGGTGTTCAAGGAAGGCTCGGCCGCCGAGCGCCCGTTCCATATCAAGGACGGTCGCGCCTATGGCCCGGGCGTGATGGATGACAAGGGCGGCATCGTCGCCGGCATCTACGCGCTCAAAGTCCTCAAGGACCAGGGCTTCAAGGACTACGCGCAGATCACCTTCCTGCTCGACGCCAGCGAAGAAACCGGCTCCGATGCCGCCTCCGAGCTGATCCGCAAAACCGCCAAGGCCCACGACGTCACCCTTAACCTTGAACCTGGCCGTCCAGCCGATGGCCTGGTGGTATGGCGCAAAGGCAGCGCCACCGCCGTGGTCGAGGTCAAAGGCAAAGCCGCCCACGCCGGCGTCGCCCCGGAACTCGGCCGCAACGCCGCCATGGAAGCGGCGCACCAGATCCTGCAACTGGGCAAACTGGGCGACGAAGAGAAGAAAACCACCATCAACTTCACCGTAATCAAAGCCGGCGACCGCACCAACGTCATCCCCGACCAAGCCACCGCCAAGGCCGACGTACGCGCGGCCTTGCCAGAAGAATTTGACCGCATCGAGAAAGACCTGGCCCGCGTATCGGCCAACAAACTGATCCCCGAGACCGAAGTGAAGACCAGCTTGCAGCGTGGGCTGCCACCGATGCCGCAGACGCCGGAGTCGGACAAATTGGTCGCGATTGCCCAGGGCATTTATGGTGAATTGGGTAAGACGTTGACGATTGAAGGCAGTGGTGGCGCGGCGGATGCGAGTTTGTCAGCCGGGGTAGGGACGCCGACGTTGGATGGGTTTGGGATTGTTGGCGGGAATATTCACACACCGGAGGAGTATGCGGAGGTGGAGAGTGTGGTGCCGCGGGTTTATTTGCTGAGTCGGATGATTATGGAGCTTTCGAAGCGGTGATAGGGGTGGGGGTATTCATTTTTTTTGGGTGAGCCCCCATTTATCTCACTGAGCATATCCTGTGGAGCTTTTGTGGTGAGCAGGCTTGTTCGCGTTGGGCTGCGCAGCAGCCCCAGAACAGGTGATGCCGATCCACCTGAAAACCCCATTACCTGGAGTGGGGCCGCTGAGCGGCCCAACGCGAGCAAGCCAGCTCGCCACGAGGTGGCTGTGTTGCCTTGGAGAGTTGTATTACCAAGTTGATTGGTCCTCGAGGCTGGCTTTTTGAAGATCGTCTTTCCACCATTCATTCGCTAGCCGATGTATATCCTCGAAAAAGCCTCGAGGCCTTACCATGTCGCTCCATCCCCAGGGCAGGGAACAGTAGAACCCAGGAGCCTGGCGTAGGACGTGCGAAAAGTCATATGCTTCGTCATTTAGCGCAACGCTCAATTTGTCAACTAAGACTTTTCGATGTCGATAATTTAAATCTGTGCTTTTGTCTATTATGTGTTTTTTAATTAGTCGCTCCCTGTCGGCATCATTGTTTATGTCATAAGTTTCGAACTCTTTACCTAACGTCTCTTCGCGGTCGTAGATGTCGAAAGGTCCGAGGAAGTATCGAAGCTTTGGCTGGTACGGGATATTCAGAAAAGGGTGTTTTAACATTGATAGTCGCTCACCGGAAATACGGTGTAAAGTTTCTTTGTCTCGCGATCAAATTTAGCAATGGCCGTATTCATGTTTTCATCAAGTATCGGTTTGTTTAAATCTGTGGGGTTCGGTATGTATCCTCTTCCACAACCTTGCATTTCTATCCGGACGATGGGATTTCCGTAATAGTCCTCTCCGGTAAACGGGTCGAGTTTTCGAACTGTGCGTGTGGAAGCTTCATTTAAAGCAGCGAATTGCATTTTATGACTTTTGAACTGGGTGCTCAATTGCATTATTTATAGTCCTTCAGTGTGTTTGCTTGTATGTCAATCAGATGTCGGTTTTTTTAAGGTTGCTTCTTTATGATATTTTTTATGGCGTTTTAGCAGCACTTTCATGAAGCGCCGTTTTTCGGCGATCTCGTCTTCAAAATGCGTGTCGAGAAGATGGAACACTGATTCAAAACCGAGAGGCTTGGTTTTCTTTTCATCTGTCGAGCCTCCGAAGAGGCGATGCCGATTTGCCTAAAATATTCCTACTGCCTGGAGTGTGGGCGTTGCGTGGCCCAGCGCGAGCAAGTTCGCTCGACACAGGGGCGCGTTTCAGACAGGGTTTTCTTGTTTAACTAAGTAATTATCGAATTTCACGATAATGTGATTCAGCCAGGATAATCCTGAAGCCCATTGGCTGGGGTAGTAGTAATAACAATGCTGCTTGTGCAGTAAAATCTTTTGAAGGGTAGGCTCGTCTATATAGTCATTTATCAATTCTAGTATTCCTTTTTTTACAATTGTTATTGTGTCTCTTGAAGAATCAAACAGGAAGGCGTCTATCACTTCGTCAGCTGTCGAATGTTCTATGGTCCAATCCTGATGAAAGTAAGCGCCGAAAAATTGCTGCAGTTCTGTTAATGGAATTTTCATTTTTCCGGGTATCCCGTCAGTAATAGATAGCCATCTGGCATGCTGGGCCTTCTCTTCAGAACTAGAATGAAATTGTAAACAAGCTCGGGCGTTTCAGTGCCTCTAATAATACTCACGCCAACAGGCTGTCTAGAGCTGTCGTTGATTATATGTTTTTCCATATTCCCTTCTAAAAACTCTATGATTTCGTTCCGGTGATTGTTCAAGCTCCCAGACACAATGGATTCTGCTTCTTCTAGATTTTTGAAGGTTGATGCCGCGGGAATATGCGGTTCCAGATTAAGCCTTGCAATCAGTTGTGCTTCCGTCTGCGCAACATGCTTTCGAATCAAGTGCCCGCCTGCATTTTCATGTGCATCTAGTATGCCGCCAGGGCAATTTCCAACCTTACAGCTCAGTCCTAGGGGGTCTATCCATCCAGTAGGGTTGGGTACGTACTGATATCCGTTGATCCCACCCGCCAGCTTCACCGGGTCTGGCGTGAGGTAACGACCAACATCTGGATTGTAGTAGCGATGACGGTTGTAATGCAGTGCGCTTTCTTGATCGAAATACTGTCCCTGGAAGCGCAGCGGATTGTCGACTTTTCCTATGTCGAGACGGCTGATTTCGCCATACGCGCGGTAATGCGCTGACCAGACGATTTCGCCATTCGGGGCGGTGAGTTCCTGTGGGGTGCCGAGGTGGTCGAGTTGGTAGTGGTAGGGCTTGGTTTCCTTTGGGCCGAAGCCTTCCAACAAGACCAGCGGGCGGAAGCTGTCGGGTTCGTAGAGGTAGCTGCGGTGGCGGTTCGCGTGGTGTTCGGCGATGAGTTTGTCGCCTTGCCAGAAGAACTCAGTCGTGATGCCGTCGACGGTCTTGCTGATACGCCGCCCAAACGCGTCGTAGCGATAGCTCGCGGTTTGGCCGTTGGGCGTCTTAACGCCGATCAGCCGATGCTGGCAGTCGAAACGGTATTCGGTGACGAGTTGATGGTTTTTGCCGCGTCGTTCGCGGATGAGGTTGCCGAAGGCGTCGTAGTCGTAGTGGTGGTCGCCCTGGATCATCAGGCGGTTGCCGGCGACGATGTCGGGGCCGGGGCGGTTTTGCATGAGCAGGTTGCCGGCGGGGTCGTGGCCGAAGCGCTCTTGCTCGTCTTGGGTGTGGTCGGCGCGGGTGAGGCGGCTTAGGGGGTCGTAGTGGTAGCGGTGGTCGCCCTTGCGGGTGTCGAGCAGGCGGGTGAGGTTGCCGGATTTGTCGTAGTCGTAGTGGCGGCGGTATAGCGGGCCTTCGGCGTCGTTGATGCTCTGGTTGAGCAGGCGTCCCTGGTGGTCGTGTTGGTAATGGCTGATCAGTTGGCCTTGTTGGCGTTGGTGTTCCTGGCCGGCTTTGAATAGATGAGAAGTAAGGACTTCACCGTTCAGTTCGACGGTGGCGAGATGGCCACCTTTGGTGTGGTTGAACGTGAGGCGGTTATTGTCAGGCAGGCGTAGGTTTTGCAGGTGGCCGCAGGCGTTGTAGCCGTAGCGTAGGGTGCCCCAGCCTTGGTGCTCGGCGGTGAGGCGGTTTTGGCTGTCGTACTCGTAGGCCAACGCCCAGTGGCCGTCCTCGACGCTTAGGAGGTTGCCCTGGCGGTCGTAGGCGTAATCAACCTTGTTGCCGTCGGGCAGGGTTTTTCGTACAAGCCGACCGGCATAATCGCGTTCGTAGCGGGTAACCAGCTGACTACCGTCATCACCGTGTTCGGTCTTTTCCTGCAGGTTGCCATTGAGGTCGTAGACGTAAGCCGTGCGCTGACCGTCAAACCCAGTTTCCTGTTGGATAAGGCCATTGGCGTGATACTGGAGTCGGTAGGTTTCGCCAACCTCGTTTTCGATCTCGGTCAGCAACAAACGCGCGTTGTTGTAACGGTATTTGACCTGGCTTCCATCAGCGTTGATGCGCCGGCTGATCAGGTGCAGGCCGTTGGCGTATTCGTAGCGGGTGACGTGGCCGAGTTCATCCCGTTCGGAGGTGATTTTTCCGTACGCGTTGTAGCTGTATTCCCGTGTGGCACCGCCGGGCTGAGTCAGTTTAAGCAAGCGGCCTGCGGCGTCCCATTGATACTGGGTCAGCGCGCCATGTTCATCCTCGCGCGCAGCCCGCCGTCCAAGGCCGTCATAGCGATAGCGCTTAACGCCGCCATTCGGCAACTGCTCCTCAAGCAACTGACCACGCTCATTCCAAACCAGCCGATGACAGCTGTGATCGGGATACCAAACCTGCGTCAGTTGCCCGCGTTTGTTGTAGCTGTACTCAGTCGAATGGCCGTCAGGATCGGTCCTACGCGTAACGTCGCCCTGGTCATTACGCTCATATTTCCAAACCGCCTTATCCCGCCTTACAACCCGTACGAATCCATTGTCATGCTCGTAGGTCGTTGGCTCATCATCCCCCGGAAACAACGCCACCAAGCGCCCAGCTTCGTCGTACTGATACGCCGTGATCGCGCCCAGCGGATCCTGCTCAACCGTCAGCCGCCCGTTGTCATCGTAGGACTTGAAGTGCTCGGCCCCGTCCGGATCCACCCGTTGCACCAGCCGTGCGCGCTGGTCATGCACGTAGACTTCCTGGCTACCATCGGCGTTAAACACCGTGACCTGCCCGTTGTCGTCCCAGGCATAGCGCGTGTCCATCTGCGAAAAGCTCGCCCAATGCCGGACACACCGCGCCGCCTTGCCAGCTCGTTCCCACTCCCAGTAGAAACTCGCCCCACCGGCCAAGCCGCGTTCAAGAATGACGTGCTGATCGTCGTACCGATAAACCTCGCTTTCACCGACTGCATTGGTCGCTGAAACGAGTCGCCCAAGGTCGTCATAGGCGTAGGAAACAACCGTTTGTTCCGTCACCCAAACATACGGACCCTCATCCACGATGCGTTGAACTTGGTAGTCCACCGCCTCAATGCGGCCCGACGCGTAGCGCAACAACAGCGAGCGCCCCACGCCGTTATCGAGCCGCTCAATGCGCCCCAGAAAATCCCGGGCAACACGCAGTCGGTTGTCATACGCGTCGCTGATCGCTGTCAGCACACCGTCGCGGAAGTGGTAGAAACGTGACGCCTGAGCCAGCACCAGTTCATCGGGCAACGACCCGAGATAGATCGCCGCTTCAGCCAGGCTATTGGTGATTGCGGGGCGGGAAACCGTGGGCAAGGGCAGGGTGGTCGAGCGATTTTCATGATCGGTCCACACCACCGAATCACCGGAAACACTCAGCCGATGGGCCAGCGAGTGACTCCAGCCAAACCCCAACCCGCAGTCCATTTCCACCGCACTGGTGCGGTACAACCGGGTCCACTCAAACGGCAAAATGCCGTCCAACGCCCCATCGGTGAGGGTCAGCAGTTCTTCGCCCGTGACCATCGACACCGGGCAGCCGTTGGTGGCTGTCTTGTCAGAAGAGGCGGCCGCATCCCCAGCCGGGTTCTTAGCAACAGCCGGCACGTCATCCACGGGCTCTTGCCGCACCAACACCGTCCGTTGCGTGGCCTTGTCCCGAACCATCGGCACCGGGTTGGAAACCAACTGATCCCCAGCCTTCAACGGCGCATCCGGAATCACCTTGATCGGTGTCCCCGCGCTCCCCAGTAACAACGGTTTGGCCGCTTCGACATGCGCTTCCAACCGAGGTCCGACCAGTTGATCGGCCAGCCTCTCCAGCCACTGGCGTGCCCGGCCAGACTTGATATGACTTATCACCAGGGCACCCAGGCGCACCGTCACACCCATTGCCCCCATGGCCCTTATCAGCAACAGGCTGATCAACACCTCGCCGGTGATTTCCCCCATCACCTCGTTCATTTCTTGCGGTGGCAACATCCGTATCCAGCTGGATATCGCCGACACATAAATAAACATCAGCGGCTCATCGCTGAGTACCAGCAGGCCGCGGGCAATCGAGTCTTTGCTGAGTTTCAGCAGTTCATCCAATTCGGTCTGGGAGATGTACCGCAGCAACGTCTCACTGTGGGTCTGGATATCCGCCACCAGGTCGTACAATTGCGTGAAATTGTCCCAAACGCTGTAAAGCGCCTTACCCATTCCGTAAAGAAACGCCTTCTCCAGCATCCTGCGCTGATCAAGCGGGTTGGCGTCTGTGTAGTCCTTCCACTGCGCCTTGAAGGTGCTCTCCCACTCTTCGCGCAGGCGCACTTCCAATGCATCAATCACCGATTGATAAGAGGCATACAGCGCCTTGAAGTGGTCCTTGGAAACATTGGGGTAGAAGTTGACCCGGTAGCGCTGGTCGCGCTCACACTCGTCGATGTCGAGAATGCCGCTCGGGCCGATGGTCTTGTGGATCGGCTCGCCCAGTGGGCCGCCGTTGGGGGCGACGCGCTGCAACACCACCGGCGTGTTGCCGATGGGTACAAATGCGGTGCTTTGGAACATGTGCACCAGGGTCAGCTTGCCGTTAGCCTGGCAGCTCGCGACGGTGCTGCTCGCGAACAGGGAGCGCTTGATCGGCGCTACCAGCGCCACCTCATCCCCCACCTTGAAGACCTGTTCGATATCCAGCGCGGAAAAGCTCCAGAAGCTTTCCGCCCAGTCATCAAAGGTGTTCAGGCATTCCCGGAAATCGCGAAAGACGCCCTCTACATCGACCGTCTTCACATCCATTGGGGTCAGGGCCAGCCTGCCAATGGCCGGGTTCAAGAACCCGCTCCAATCAGAAAATCCATCTGCAATCCCTCGCGCTGTGTAGTCAGGCGAGGGACTTTGCGGACCTTTTCAGGGGAGGGGAGTAGAGCTTATCCGGCCGTTACGTGGGAAGTTTCGACAACTTTTGTCTTCTCCCGCCCCAGCACCAGGCTGCACAGCGCGGGCAAGAACAACAGCGTCAACACCGTGCCCACCAGCACGCCGCCAATCAGCACATAGGCCAGGGACGACCAGAACACCGACAGCGTCAACGGAATGAACGCCAGTGCCGCCGCCAACGCGGTCAGGATCACCGGCCGCGCACGCCGCACCGTGGCTTCAATGATCGCCTCGCGAATCGCCATGCCGTGGTCCTGGTTCTGTCGGATCTGGTCGGTAAAGATCAGCGTGTTGCGCATCAGTATTCCACCAATGCCGATCAAGCCCAGGATCGCGTTGAACCCAAATGGCTGGTTGAACAGCAACAAGGTCGGCACCGCACCGATCAACCCCAGCGGCGCAGTGGCAAAGACCATGAGCATCACGCCGAACGAGCGCACCTGGAACATGATCACCGTAAGGGTCAGCAGGATCATGATCGGGAACAGTGCCGCCAGGGCGACGTTGGCCTTGGCGCTTTCTTCCACCGGGCCGCTGATGTCGATCTGGTACCCGGCGGGCAGCTTGGCGATCAGCGGTTGCAGGTCCTTGAACACGGCCATCTCCACGTCGGGCGGTTGCACGCCGTCGATGATGTCGGCGCGCACTTCCACGGTGGTCGCACGATTGCGGCGCTTGAGGATCGGTTCTTCCATCACCGCCTGGAAATGCCCGACCTGTGCCAGCGGCACGGAGGTGCCGGCACTGTTGGTGAGGGTCATGTTGTTGAGGTTGCCGAGGTCTTCGCGCTGGCGACCCTGGGCACGGGCGACCACAGAGACGGTACGGTTGCCCTCGCGCACTTCGGTGATCGGGTTGCCGCTGAGCAGGGCATTTAGCTGCGACTTCACCTCGTTGGGGGTGAAGCCCAGCAACCGCAGGCGATCTTGATCCAGCACCAGGCGATAAGCGCTGGTGCGCTCGCCCCAATCGAGGAAGGCATCCTTGGTCAGCGTGTTGGCGGCGACGACTTTGCGCACGTCTTCGGACACGCTCCGCAGCACATCCACATTCGGGCCAGAAACGCGGAACACCACCGGGAATGGCACGGGCGGCCCGAACAGCAGTTGCGTCACGCGCACCCGCGCCGAAGGAAACTCACCGGCGGCGATGCGTTCACGCATGCGCAGTTTCAACGCGTCGCGGGCGTGGGAGTCCGGGGTTTGCACGATCAGTTTGGCGAACGCCGGGTCCGGCAGTTCGGGGTTCAGCGACAGGAAAAAGCGCGGCGCACCGCCGCCCACATAGGTGTCGACCAGGGTGGTTTGCGGTTCCTGCAGCAGCGCTTTTTCCAGTTGTGCGGCCACCGCCTCAGTGCTTTTGAAGGCGCTGCCGGGCGGCATGTACACCTCAAGAATCAGCTCGGAACGGTCGGAATTGGGGAAGAACTGCTTTTTCACCACGCCCATGCCCAACCCACACAGTACAAACGCGGCCACCACCAGCCCGGTCACCAGCCAACGCTTGCGCACGCAAGCTTCGACCAGCGTGCGCAGTTTCTGGTAGTAGCGCCCGGCGTAGATCGCATCATGGCCGCCGGGGACCGGCTTGATCTGTGGCAGCAGTTTCACACCCAGGTACGGCGTGAAGACCACGGCCACCAGCCACGATGAAATCAGCGCAAAACCGACGATCCAGAAGATATTGCCGGCGTATTCACCCGCTCCGGACCGCGCAAAACCCACCGGCAGAAAGCCGATGATGGTGACCAGCGTGCCGGTGAGCATCGGCGCCGCCGTGGAGCTCCAGGCGAAGGTGGCCGCGTGGATGCGGTCGAAGCCTTCCTCCAGCTTCACCACCATCATCTCGATGGCGATGATCGCGTCGTCCACCAATAAGCCCAGGGATATGATCAGCGCGCCCAAGGTAATGCGGTCGAATTCACGCCCGGTGAGCAGCATGATCACAAACACCACCGACAAGGTCAGCGGCACTGCAGCGGCCACCACCAGCCCGACGCGAAAACCCAGGGCCAACAGGCTGATCACCATCACCACCGCCAGGGCGACGAAGAACTTCAACATGAACTCGTTGACTGCCAGGCTGATGTTTTTCGCCTGGTCGGAGACCTTGGCGAAGTTCACGCCCAGCGGCAGGTCCGCCTGGATCCTGGCTTCCTGGGCCTTGAGGCTCTTGTCCAGGTCGAGGCCGTTCCAGTGTTTCTCCATGATCACGCCGAGCATCAACGCCGGGTCGCCCTGGTGACGGATGCGGTAGCTGGGCGGGTCTTCATAACCCCGGCTGACGGTGGCCACATCGGCGATGCGCAACACGCGGCCATTGACTTCCAGCGGCACGTTCTCAATCAGCGACAGGCTGTCGAACGCGCCGTCGATACGGATGTAGGCGCGAGCTCCGGCGGTCTCGACAAAGCCCGACGGCGCCACGGCATTCTGTGCGGCGAGGGCGGCAAAGATCTGGTCCGGCTTGATGCCCAGGGTCGCCAGGCGCTCATAGGAAAACTCGACAAACACGCGCTGGGCCTGCTCGCCAAGGATATTGACCTTCTTCACCCCCGGCAGGTTGAGGAAGTCCTGGCGCAGCGCTTCGGCCATCTGCACTTGTTGCCGATGCGGCAAGTGTTCGGCCTCCAGGGCGTACAGGGCGAAATACACATCGGAATATTCATCGTTGAAGAACGGCCCGATCACCCCCTTGGGCAGTTTGGCGGCTTCGTCGCTGAGCTTTTTGCGGGTCTGGTAGAACAGGTCCTGGATTTCGCTGGGGCGCGTGGACTCCTTGTAGGTCATGCGCATCGACACGAAGCCCGGCTGGGCGATGGTTTCGACGCGGTCGTAGTAGTCCAGTTCCTGCAGGCGTTTTTCCAGGCGGTCGGCCACCTGTTCCTGCATTTCCTGGGCAGTGGCGCCGGGCCAGGCGGCGGTGATGGTCATCACCTTGACGGTAAAGGACGGGTCTTCGGCGCGCCCGAGTTTGCCGAACGAGAAGATCCCGGCGGCAAGGATCGCAATGATCAGGAACAACGTGACCGCGCGATGCTTGACCGCCAGTTCAGAGAGGTTGATACCGCGCATGCTCAATTGTCCTGTTTGCGGTTGAGGGCCAGCGCTTGCGCGGGCAGCAGGCGCACCGCATCACCGCTGTGCAACAGGTGTGCGCCGAGGGCCACGATCACCTGGCCAGGGGCTACGCCGCTGTCGAGCAAGGCGTCTTCCTGGCCGAGGCTGGCGACTTTCACCGGGGCGAAACTGACCTTGTCGTCCGCGCCGATCAGCCAGACGCCGGTACCTTGTCCCGCATCCTGCAAGGCGCCGATGGGCACTCGGGTCTGCTGCGCCTGGCCGTTGCCTTGCAGGCGCACGGTGATGGTCGAGCCGAGGGCGAAACGGTCGACCGCGCCATGCAACACGTAGCGGGCGCGGTAGGTGCGGGTGGTCGGGTCGGCGCTGGCGGACAGTTCGCGCAGGGTGGCGGTCACCGCCTGGTCCGGGGCGCCGAAGGGGAAGGCCAGGGCTTTTTGCGACGCCAGGTCGCGTTGGTTTTCCGGCAGGTTGACGATGGCTTCGCGGGCACCGTCATGGGCCAGGCGCGCGACGATCTGCCCTTCGGCTACAACCTGGCCACGGTCTGCGCGTACGTCAGTGATGATGCCGTCGCCATCGGCCTTGAGGATCGAATAGGTGCGGCGGTTTTCGATCTGGCTGGCGTCGGATTGCGCCGAGGCCAGTTCGGCTTCGGCGACGCGCAGGTTGGTGGCCGACTGGTCGAAGATCTGCCGCGACACGGCGCCGGTGTTGGCCAGGCGCTGGTAGCGATTTTCGTCGTCACGGCGCTGGCGCAGTTGCGCCTGGGCGGCATTGACGCGGTTCTTGGCTGAGCGCAGTGCCAGTTCGAAGTCGCCGATGTCGAGCACCAGCAAGGTGTCGCCACGGGACACGTGCTGGCCGGGGTCGACTTTACGTTCGATGACCTTGCCGCTGACCCGAAAGCCCAGGTCGCTTTCGGTACGCGCAGCGACCACGCCGGTATAGGCACTTTGCTGGGTGCCGGCGGCTTCGACTTTGGCGGCAAGGACCGGGCGCGGCAGGGGCACATCGGCGGCGGTGTCGGCCTTGCTGTTGCAACCATTGAGGATAATCAACAAAGCCAGGGGCGTGAGAAGACGCAAGGGGAGAGGGTACATGGCGGGCTCCGAGGGATAACCATTGGGCAAAAAATTATGGACATAATTTTTTACGCATATTATGGTCGAAATATAAATTAATCCAGCCCCCGGATGCTCCCCATGACAAACGCCCCGGTCCCATCGCGAAGCCTGTTGTTTTTACTGGTGGCCCTGACGGCACTGGGTGAGGTCTCGACCCAATTGATCATCCCCGGCCTTGGCGCCATCGAGCAGGCGCTGGCTGCGCCGGCGGGATCGGCCTTGATGGCGCTGTCGGCGTTTGTGGCAGCGTTCGGCCTCGGGCAGTTGCTGTTCGGCCCGCTGTCGGATCGCATTGGCCGACGCCCGGTGCTCATCGGCGGCCTCGCGCTGTATGTGCTGGCGACGTTGTCGATGCTGCTGGTGCAGGACATCCACCAGTTCATTGCAGCGCGCGTGTTGCAAGGCCTGGGCGCCTGCGCCGCGCTGGTATTGGCGCGCACGGTGGTACGGGACGTGTGGAAGGCCGAAGCGGGGCCGGCGCTGGCGCTGACCATGATCGGCATGCTCTACGCCATCGTGGTGGCACCGATGGTCGGCGGCTTGTTGATAAAACTCTTCGGCTGGCACGCGCCGATCGTCCTGGCGCTGGTGATTGGCAGCGTGGTGTTGCTGCTGGCGTTGCTGTTCTTTCGCGAGAGCAACCATTACCTCGATCCCAAGGCCGGCCACTGGCGCACTCTTGGCGGCCAATACCTGGACCTGCTCAAGGGCCGCCAATACCGCGCGTTCGCCGTGGCCCTGGCGTGCACCTATGGCGCCATGTTTGCAGTGATCGCCGGTTCGTCGGCGGTGTTCATCAACCTGCTGGGCTTCAGCACGCTTGAGTACGGGATCAATTTCGGCCTGATCGTGTCGATGCTCATCGTCGGTTCCACCTACACCCGACGCAATATTCTGCGCCTGGGGCCCCAGAGGATTGTGGCGATGGGCGTGACGATGGTGGCCATCGGCGGCGTGTCAGCACTGGTCATTTATGCGCTGTTTGGCCTGTCGGTACTCGGCCTGGATATTCCGATCGCGCTGGTCACCCTGGGCGGCGGCCTGGTGCTGCCGGGGTCGGTGACGGGTGGCGTCATGCCCAACGCACACCGCGCTGGTCTGGCTGCAGGCTTGATGGGGTTTGCGCAGATGTTTGGCGCCACCTGCAGCGGTGTCTTGCTGAGCCAACTGCGCGATGGCAGTGCCGCGCCGATGATCATCATCCAGGCCTGTTTTGCGCTGACGGCGTTTGTGGCGTTTCACCTGTTGCGTCAGCGCCAGGTCGATGGATTGTCCTATACGTAGGACGATCCAGGCCGCTTTTGCCGGCTAGTGCCCAACGGCCAGCGGCCTTATGGTGTATGCACTTTGGAGGTACACCATGAAAAAGCTTATCGGCATCTACACCAGCCCTCGCGGCCATTGGGTCGGCGACGGTTTCCCGGTGCGCACGCTGTTTTCCTACGACACCATGGGCAAGCACATCAGCCCATTCCTGCTGCTGGACCACGCCGGTCCGGCAGATTTCACCCCGACCGAACAACGTCGCGGCGTCGGTCAACACCCTCATCGCGGCTTTGAGACCGTGACCATCGTCTACGATGGCGAAGTCGAACACCGCGACTCCACCGGCGCCGGTGGCACCATCGGCCCCGGCGACGTGCAATGGATGACTGCCGCCAAAGGCATTCTCCACGAAGAGTTCCACTCCGAAGCCTTCGCCCGTAGTGGCGGTGCGTTGGAGATGGTGCAACTGTGGGTCAACCTGCCGGGCAAGGACAAAATGGCCGACGCCGGTTACCAGACGATTGTCGATGGCGACATTCCGGCACTGCCGTTGGCCAACAACGCCGGTCAACTGCGCCTGATTGCCGGCGAGTTCGCCGGTACCCGGGGCCCTGCCCGAACGTTTACGCCCATCGACCTGTGGGACCTGCGCCTCAACGCCGGCAAGCCCGTCACCCTGGACCTGCACGAGGGGCGCAACACCGCCCTGGTGATCCTGCGCGGTACGGTCATGGTCAATGGCGGGGAAGTCGCGCGCCAAGGGCAATTGGCGCTGTTCGAGCGTGATGGTAGTCAACTGACGCTGGAGGCCAGCGACGACGCCAAGGTGTTGCTGCTCAGTGGCGAACCCATCGATGAGCCTATCGTCGGGCATGGCCCGTTCGTGATGAATACCGAGCGGGAGATTCATCAGGCGTTTGCCGATTTCCACTCGGGCAAGTTCGGGCAGATGCACGCCTGACGACCCGCTGCAAAACCCTGTGGGAGCTGGCTTGCCGGCGATAGCATCAGCGCGGTGTAACGCATACACCGAGGCGCCTGCATCGCAGGCAAGCCAGCTCCCACATTTTGTTTCCAGCGTTCTCATTTCATGCGATCTTCCCGTCATTGCCCCTGGAGTCGCCTGGATGCCTTCACTTATCGCTGATCACCCGATGTTGTGCGCCCTGGCGCTGATATTTATCGACATCGCCGTGTGGCGCCTTATCTCCGTCAACCTCGCCAACTGGAAGCTGGCCGCGCGGTTGGTGATTTTTGCCGTGTTCAGTGCCGTGCTGTTCAACGACGGCATGAACCCCATGCAACTCGCGCCCTATGCGGACAACACGGCCTTGCACCTGGCGGCGACGGCGTTGCAGATCGGCTGGTGGCTGTTCGCGGCGCGAACGCTGACGGTATTGCTGGGTGCGGTGATGATGCAGCGGGTCGGGCACACCGGGCGGTTATTGCAGGACCTGATGGGGGCGGTGATCTTCCTGATCGCGATCATTGCCGCCATGGCCTATGTGCTCGACTTGCCGGTCAAAGGCGTGCTCGCCACCTCCGGCGCGGTGGCGATCATCGTCGGCCTGGCGCTGCAAAGCACCCTGAGCGACGTGTTTTCCGGGATCGTGCTCAATACCACCAAGCCCTATCAGCTCGATGACTGGATCTCCATCGACGGCACCGAAGGTCGGGTGACGGACATCGACTGGCGCGCCACGCGCCTGCAAACTTCCCAAGGCAGCATGGCAGTGATCCCCAACTCCCTGGCGGCCAAGGCCAAGATCATCAACTTCTCGCGCCCGGCAGATATGTTCGGCCTGGCGGTCAGCCTGCAGGTCAGCCCCCACGCGCGGCCACAGACAGTCATCGAGGCCTTGGAACGGGCGATGCAAGGGTGTCGGCCGCTGCTGGCCAAGCCGGCACCCAGCGTGGCGTTCAAGACCTCGGCCAGTGGCGGCGTCGAGTATGAAATCAGCGGGTTCGTGCCGGCCATGACCCTCAAGCGCGAGGTGCGCAACCAACTGTACGACCTGGCCTTCCGTCACCTGCAAGCGGCGGGGGTCGGCTTGCTGTCAGCGACTGAAAGCAGTGCGCCACCGAGCATGTCTGCCGCGCGCGCGTTGCTGGAGCGGTCGTCGATTTTCTCCACCCTGCGCCAGGAAGAAAAAGACACCTTCAGCCAGAACATGACCCTGCACACCTACCGCGCGGGCGAGATGATCCTGCCGGCGGGGGAGGTCAGCGATCACTTGTTCATTGTTGAGTCCGGTGTGGTCTCGGTGATGCTGACCAAGGGCGGGCACAAGTTCGAGGCCGGGCGCATGGGGCCGGGAGAGGTGATCGGCGAGGCGGGCATTCTCTCCGACCAGGCGGCGCTGGCGGATTTCACCGCGAAGACGTTCTGTACCCTGTACCGCATCGAGAAGGAATACTTGAAGCCGTGCCTGGATGCGCGGCACGACATCAGCGAAGCCATGAAGACTTTGCTGGATTTCCGCCTGCACGCCGCGCAGGCGCTGACCCAGGAGGCACCGGTGGTGCCGGTTAAGAAAGGCTTCCTGCAGTGGCTGCGCCAGCGCGGTCTTTGAGGGCTGAAGCCGAGTAACCTGCGTTTTTCGCACGTTACCCCACGCAATAAATCGTTTGTCCAACGGCTGGCCGATGACAAAACTGCATGTCACTCGGATAACAACAACGTTGGGCAAACCACATGCAACTCGAGCGCAATTTTTTCAACGGTCAATTTGTCGAACCTGCCAGCGATGCACTGATCGCGGTCTACAACCCCGCCACGGAAGCCCTGGTGGGCCACGTCAGCGCCGCCACGCCGGATGAAGCGATTGCCGCCGTCGACGCCGCCGCCATTGCCCAGAAAACCTGGGGCAAACTCACCAGTATCGAACGCGCCGAGCACCTGCGTGCATTCGCCGATGCGCTGGATGCCTGCGCCGAAGCCATTGGCACCGCGTTGGCCAGCGAATCCGGCAAGAGTGTCAGCGATGCCAGCAACGAGGCGCGCTACGCCGCACAGATCACCCGCTACCACGCCGAATGGGCGCGCCGGATCGAAGGCGAGATCATCCCCAGCGATACCCCGGACGAAAACCTGTTCTTGCAACGCGAGCCGATTGGCGTCGTGGCTTGCCTGATCCCGTTCAACTACCCGGTCTACACCCTGCTGCGCAAGATCGCCCCGGCGCTGATCGCAGGTAACACCGTGGTGGTGCGGCCGAGCAACAACACGCCACTGTCGGCGTTTGAAATCGCCAAGGCCGTGGTCCAGGCCGGGGTGCCAGCCGGCGTGATCAACATCCTGACCATGGACCACGCCACCGCCGCCAGCGTCTGCACCCACAAGGCCGTCGGCCTGATTACCCTCACCGGTAGCGTGAATGCCGGGCGCATTGTGCTGGACTACTGCAAGGCCAATATCGCCAAACCGTCGCTTGAATTAGGCGGCAAGACCCCGGCGATCATCGAGGCGGATGCCAACCTGGAACAGGCCGCCAGCGCCATCGTCGCTTCCAAGACCACCCACTGCGGCCAACTGTGCACGGCGGTGGAGCGGGTGTATGTGCATGAAAGCGTCTACGCGCCGTTCCTGGCGCTGCTGAAAAGCAAGATCAGCGCGGTGAAGTTCGGCGATCGCGCCAGCGACGAAAACCTGATGGGCCCCCTGGTCAATGCCAGCGCGCAACAGCATATCCATGCCATGGTCGAGCGCGCCGTGGCCGCCGGTGCTGTACTGGAAACAGGTGGCGTGCTGCCCGAAGGCCCGGGCCATTTCTACCCGCCGACCCTGTTGAGCGGTTGCCGCCAGGACATGGAAATCATCCAGGAAGAAATCTTCGGCCCGGTGCTGCCGGTGCTCCAGTACCGCGACATCGACGAAGCACTGGCCATGGCCAACGACCACCAGTTCGGCCTGTCGTCGGTGCTCTACACCGAGAACTACCGCACGGCGATGAAAGTGGCGAATGCCATCGAAGCTGGCGAGTTGTACGTCAACCGCACCCCGGCGGACCCTTACCAGGGCTTCCATGCCGGCTGGAAACGCTCAGGGCTGGGCGGCGATGACGGTAAGCACGGGATGCTTGAGTTCACCCAGACCCGCCTGGTGGTCATGAAGTACTGATCCACGAATACCCGCAACACCCTTAATAAAAACAATTATCGGGGCACCCGTGCATCGGGTGCCTGAGGTCCGAATGATGTCCAAGCCTGCACCCGTTGCCCAGGTTCCCGCTGCCGTGCCTGCGGCAAACAGCGACACAGCCAGTCGCTATTTCCAATTGATGTTGCTGGTGCTGGCCGCCGGGGCGATCTACCCGATCCTCTACCTGCGCCAGGTCTACCAGACCACCATGCTCGACGTGTTCCACATCAACCACAGCGAGCTGGGATACCTGTACTCCATGCTCGGCACGATCTTCCTGCTCAGTTACCTGCCCAGCGGTTGGCTGGCGGACCGCTTGCCGCCGCGCTTTCTGATCTTCTTCTCGCTGGTTGCCACCGGCGCCTTGGGCCTGTGGTATTCCACCGTGCCGTCGATGACCGGCCTGATGATTATCTTCGGCTGCTGGGGCCTGACCACCGGCCTGACGTTCTGGGCCTCGGTGCTCAAGCGCGTGAAGATGATCGCCCACCACAGCGAGCAAGGCCGTTTCTTTGGCATCCTCGATGGCGGTCGCGGGCTGGTCGAGGCGCTGTTGGCCACCGTGGCCCTGGGCCTGTTCGCCTACGCCACCGAAACCCGCAGCCAGACGGCTGCCGAAGGCTTCAAGCACGTGGTCTACCTGTACTCCATTGTGTGCATCGCCATCGGCTGCGTGCTGGTGCTGCTCAAGGACCCCAAGTCCATGGCCGAGACGGCGGCGGTGGAGAAGGGCAAGTTCAACCTGGTCGCTGACCTGACCACCCTGGTGAAAATCCCCGAGCTGTGGCTGGTGACCGCCATCGTGTTCTGCGGTTACCACATGTTCTGGGCCACCTACAGCTTCTCCGATTACCTGCAGGGCAGCGGCATGACCGCCGTGATGGCCGGCACCATCACCACCATCAAGCTGTGGATGCGCCCCATCGGCGGCATCGGCGGCGGCTGGTTGGGGGATAAGTTCTCGAACATCTCGGTGTTGATCGTCGCACTGGTGCTGGTGACCCTGGCCATGGTCGGGCTGATCGTGTTCCCGGCACTCAACAGCCTGGGCCTGCTGATCGGCACGGTGATCTTCATCGGCCTGATGACCTACGCGATCCGTGGCCTGTACTGGGCGATCCTCGACAGCTGCGACATCCCGCTGCGTATCACCGGCCTGGCCATCGGCATTGTCTCGGTGGTGGGTTACCTGCCCGACACCTTTATCCCGCTGATCAACGGCTACCTGACCGACACCTACCCAGGCAAGGCCGGCTACAACCTGTATTTCGGCTACATCGCCTTTATCGGCGTGCTCGGCACCCTTGCGGCCTTGACCCTGCGCGCCCGAATCAATCGTAAAAAATTCAACCAGACAGGTGCCTGAGATGAAAATCGTCGCCCTTGAAACCCATATCGTCGCTGTTCCGCCACCCCACATCGGTGGCATGTACTGGCTGTTCGTCAAACTCAAGACCGACTGCGGCATCGAAGGCGTCGGCGAGATCTACGCTGCCACCTTCGGCCCCAAGGCCATGCTGCCAATCGTCGAGGACGTGTTCGAGCGTTACCTGCTCAACCACGACCCGCACCATATCGAGCGTTTCTTTCGCCAGGCGTATTCCAGCGGCTTCACCCAACGCCCGGACCTGACCATGATGGGCGTGGTCAGCGGCCTGGAAATGGCCTGCTGGGACATTATCGGCAAGGCCGCCAACAAGCCCGTCTACGAGCTGCTCGGCGGCAAGGTCAACGAGCGCCTGCGTTCCTACACCTACCTGTACCCGGTCAACAGCAAGGGCGAGTACGACTACGACGACCCGGACCTGGCCGCCGAGTGCGCCATCGAGAACATGAACAAAGGCTTCACCGCCGTGAAGTTCGACCCGGCAGGCCCGTACACCGCGTATTCCGGCCACCAGATCTCGCTGGAAGTGCTGGAGCGCTGCGAGACGTTCTGCCGCAAGATCCGCGAAGCGGTGGGCGACAAGTGCGACCTGCTGTTCGGCACCCATGGGCAGATGGTGCCTTCGTCGGCGATCCGCCTGGCCAAGCGCCTGGAGAAATACGACCCGCTGTGGTTCGAAGAGCCCGTGCCGCCTGGCCAGGAAGACGCCATGGCCCAGGTCGCGGCCAAGACCAGCATCCCGATTGCCACCGGCGAACGCCTGACCACCAAGTATGAATTCTTCAAGCTGCTGCAGGCGGGCGGGGCGTCGATCCTGCAGATGAACGTGGCGCGCTGTGGCGGGCTGCTGGAGGCCAAGAAGATCGCGAGCATGGCCGAGGCCTACTACGCGCAAATCGCGCCGCACTTGTACAACGGGCCGATTGGCGCGGCGGCGAGTTTCCAGCTGGCCACCTGCACGCCGAACTTCCTGATCCAGGAAAGCATCATGACCTGGGGCGGTTTCCATGCCGAAGTCCTGACCAAGCCGCTGCACTGGGAGGACGGCTACATCATCCCGTCCACCGAGCCAGGCCTGGGCGTGGAACTGAACATGGACGTGGTGCGCAAGCACACGCCGTACATCGGTGAGCGCCTGCACCTGCAAATGGCGCCGACCCCGGCTGACGTGAAAGACACTTCGCCCGCCAAGGGCTAAAAAAAACGACTGATGCGGTAACCGTGAATGACATATGACTACATCATCGCCGGCGCTGGCGCCGCAGGCTGCATCCTCGCCAACCGGTTGTCCGCCTCGGGCGAACACTCCGTGTTGTTGCTGGAAGCCGGCGGCAAGGACAGTTCCTGGTGGTTCAAGATCCCGGTCGGTTTCGCCAAGATGTATTACAACCCGACCTTCAACTGGATGTACTACAGCCAGCCGCAAAAACAGTTGGCGGGCCGCAAGATCTACGCGCCACGCGGCAAAGTGCAGGGCGGCTCGGGCTCGATCAACGCGATGATCTACGTGCGCGGCCAGGCCCATGACTTCAATGACTGGGCTGCCAATGGCAACGACGGCTGGGGCTTCAAGGACGTGCTGCCGTACTTCCGCAAGCTGGAGAACCACCCGCTGGGCGATACCGAGTACCACGGCGGCAGCGGTCCCATCAGCATTACGCCGATGAAGGGCCAGACCCACCCGATCTGCGACGTGTTCCTCAAGGGCTGCGAGCAACTGGGTTATGCCCACAGCGATGACTTCAACGGCCCGAACTTCGAAGGCGCGGGCCTGTATGACGTCAACACCCGCAATGGCGAACGCTGTTCCAGCAGCTTTGCGCACCTGCACCCGGCGCTGGGGCGCCCGAACCTGACGGTGGAGCTGCACGCCTTGGTGGACCGCGTGCTGTTCGACGACCAGCAGCGTGCCACCGGCATTGCCGTCACCCAACACGGCGTGGCCCGCACCTTCACCGCGCGCAAGGAAGTGATCCTGTGTGCCGGCGCGGTCGACACGCCGAAGATCCTGCAACTGTCCGGCGTGGCCGACCAGAAGCTGTTGGCCGAGCACAACATCCCGCTGGTCAAGCACCTGCCGGCCGTGGGTGAAAACCTTCAGGACCACCTGTGCGCCAGTTACTACTACAAGGCCAATATCCCGACGTTGAATGACGAGCTCAGTTCGTTGTTCGGCCAACTGAAACTCGGCCTCAAGTACCTGCTGACCCGCAAGGGCGCGCTGGCGATGAGCGTCAACCAGGCCGGTGGGTTCTTTCGCGGCAACGATGAGCAGAAGGACCCGAACCTGCAGCTGTACTTCAACCCGCTGTCGTACCAGATCCCGAAAAACAACAAGGCCAGCCTCAAGCCCGAGCCGTATTCCGGCTTCCTGCTGTGCTTCAACCCCTGCCGGCCGACCAGCCGCGGCACCATCCGTATCGCCTCGAAGAACCCACGGGACGCGGCTTTGATCGACCCCAACTACCTGAGCACCCAGAAGGACATCGACGAGGTGATCCAGGGCAGCCGGTTGATGCGCAAGATCATGCAGGCACCGGCGCTCAAGAGCATCACGGTCGATGAGGTATTGCCCGGCAAAGCGGTGCAGACCGATGAGCAGATGCTGCAATACTTCCGCGAAAACAGCGGCTCGATCTACCACCTGTGCGGCTCCTGCGCCATGGGCTCGGACCCGCAGGTATCGGTGGTGGACAAGCGCCTGAAGGTGCACGGGCTGGCGGGGCTGCGCATCGTCGATGCATCGATCTTCCCCAACGTAACCTCGGGCAATACCCATGCGGCAGTATTGATGGTGGCAGAGAAGGGTGCCGACCTGATCCTGGAGGATGCCCACTGACGCTTGTAGGAGCCCGGCTTGCCGGCGATGGCGCCTTCGACTCCTGCGCTGACCTTAACCACGCCATCGCCAGCAAGCCGGGCTCCTACAGAAACTGCCGGGCCAGACCCCGCGCATTCAGACCTGAAACCCGCACCCCGTAGGAGCCGGCTTGCCGGCGAAAAACCCCAACACCGCCGCGCTTGCCCTGATACCCCACGTCTTCGTTAAAGTGCGTCACCAGCCGCGCAGGCGTTCCCACACCTGTTGGTCGCCATTGTCTAAAAACGCGTGGTAATGCCCAAACTGGGTTCCGGTGGCGCACGCATGGTTGGGCAGGATGCGCAGCCGTGTACCCAAGGGAAATTGCGCGACCACGTCCTGGTCCTGGACGTGCGCCACGCCATGCTCCTGATTGGCGCTGTTCAACAGCAACCCCTGGATCGGCGTTCCGCGCTCATCACAGATCTGGCCGTAGCTGAAGTCGTTTTTCTGCGCTTGCGTACCGCGATCCCGGCTCATGGCCATCCAGCCGGCATCCGTGATGATCCAGCCTTTTTCCGGCTGATGGCCGATTACGGTGGTCAGCACGCTCAAGGCCAGTTCGTCGAGGCGGCATACGCCGATGTTGTGCATCACCAAATCGAAGAACGCATACACGCCGGCACGCAACTCGGTCACGCCCTCCAGGCTCACCGCCGACAGCGCGGTAGGCGTGGAGCCGACGCTGACCTGGGCGCACGCCATCCCGGCTGCGCGAATACGCTCGGCCGCTTCAACGCAGCGTGCGCGCTCCAGTTCGGCGATGGCTTGCAAGGCTTCAGGCGTATCCAGCCCGTAGCTCTCACCGGCATGGGTGAGCACGCCGACCAGGCTGTCGCCCAGCAGTCGGGCAACCTCCAGCAGGCGTGGATCCTGTGGCTTGACCCCGGACCGATGGCCGTCGCAATCAATCTCGATCATCACCGCAAAGGTTTCGCCATGCGCCCGACCGAAATCGACAATGGCCTGGGCGCCGGCGAGGCTGTCGGTGATCAGCGTCAGGGCGCAACCCCGGCGACGCAGCGCCAGGGCCTGGGGCAGTTTGTGCGGGGCCATGGCCACGGCATAGAGGATGTCAGTGATACCCAGGTCAAAAAAATACTCGGCTTCTTTCAGTGTCGACACCGTGATGCCGCTGGCGCCCGCGGCGATTTGGGCGGCCACCACTTCGGCGCACTTGTGGGTTTTGACATGGGGGCGCAACTGCACGCCCAGGCCGTTGGCACGCTGTTGCATGCGCTGGATATTGCGCTGCATTTTCACGGTATCAATCAGTGCGGCAGGCGTGTCCAAGGTTGCGGCTCCACAAGAGGGGACAGTGCTGAAATTGACGCCCTGTCCAGGACTGGATATGTTGTCTTGCATGAAAAACACCTCTCCCGACGATACTCATTTGATCAGCCAGCTCGAACAGATTGCCGAGGGCCTGAGCAAGACCTTCAGCCCCTTCTGCGAAGTGGTGCTGCACGACTTGCGCGACCCCCAGCACTCGATCCTGGCCATCCATAACAACCTGTCCGGGCGCACCGCAGGTGACCCGACCACCGAACTGGGCCTGGCGCGGATTGCCGACCCGGATTACCCGCAAGTCATCGCCAATTACCAGAACCAGTTCAGTGACGGTCGCCAGGTCAAGAGCACGTCGATCGGCATCAAGGGCGCCGGCGGCGAGTACGTCGCGGCGTTGTGCATGAACGTCGATCTCTCATTGTTCCGGGGCTTGCAGGGCATGCTGGAGCAGTTCGGCTCGGTCAGCGGCGACAAGCTCATCGAGTCCCTGGACCCTTCGGGCGCCGACGTGATCCGCGCCCGTATCGACCAGTTCGCCGCACGCCTGGCGACCACGCCGCGCGCGCTGAAAACGGCGGATCGGCGTGTGCTCATGCAGGAATTGAAAGACTCGGGCTGCCTGGATATTCGCCGGGCCATGGAAACCGTGGCCTCGCACCTGGGTGTATCGCGTGCGGCGGTCTACACCTACGCCAAGTAGCGCGCCACCGCCTCAATCTCCACCCGATAGCCGTGGTGCAACTCGGGCACCGGCACCACCGCACGGGCAGGGCGGTGGCTGCCCAGTGCGGCGGCGTACACCGCATCGAATGCGGGCCAGTGCTCGACGCCAGCGACGTACACCGTGACCTTCACCAAGTCCTCCGGCCTGCCGCCTGCGGCCCGCAGGATTTCCAACAGATTATTCAGCGCGACCTGGGCCTGTTCGGCAAACGGCGCCGCCAGGTTATGCCGCCCATCCGGGCTCACCGGCAATTGCCCGGAGATATACAGCGTGCCGGCGTGGCCGATCGCCTGGGAATAGTGCCCGGCAGGTGGTGCGGCAGCCGCAGTCTGGATGATGTTCATGAGGCCTCGCTGAGCAGCGCGGCGTACTTGGCGATATCGACGTTGCCGCCGGTGACGATAATCCCCACCCGCTGGCCCTTGAACCGTTGTCCTTCGTTGAGCAGCGCCGCCAGGCCCAGGCAGCCGGTGGGTTCCACCACCATCTTCATGCGCTGCATGAAGAACTTCATCGCCGCCACCAGCTCGGCGTCCGACACGGTGAGGATGTCGTTGACCTTGTCGCGGATGATGGGGAAGGTGTAATTGCCCAAGTGTTGGGTCTGGGCACCGTCGGCGATGGTGGCGGGTGTGTCGATGTGTACGATGCTGCCGCTGCGAAATGAGCGCTGGCCGTCATTGCCGGCTTGCGGCTCCACGCCGTAGAGCAGGCAGTCGGGTGCCAGGGCACGGGTGCTCAGCGCAGTGCCCGAGAGCATGCCGCCACCGCCTAGACCGACGAACAAGGCATCCAGCGGACCGGTGAATTCCAGCAACTCCTTGGCGGCCGTGCCTTGCCCGGCGAGGATGTGCGGATGGTCGTAGGGTGGGATCAGCGTCAGGCCGTGTTCAGTGGCCAGGTCGCGGCCGATCTGCTCGCGGTCTTCGGTAAAGCGGTCATACAGCACCACGCGGGCGCCATAGTCACGGGTGGCGGCGACCTTGGCAGCCGGCGCATCGGTGGGCATCACGATGGTCGCCGGTATGCCCAGCAATTGCGCCGCCAGCGCAATACCCTGGGCATGGTTGCCGGACGAAAACGCTACCACCCCGGCCTTGCGCTGCTGCTCGTCGAAGCGCGACAGCGCGTTGAAGGCACCGCGGAATTTGAATGAACCGGTGCGTTGCAGGTTTTCACATTTGATGAATACCTGGGCGCCGGTCAGCGCGTCGAGGGTGCGCGACGTGAACACCGGCGTCGGGTGGGCAATGCCTTCCAGGCGTTGCGCGGCGTCGATGACGTCTGGGTAAACGGGCGATGGCATGGGCGGACCTCGTTGTCTTGTTCTGGATAAAATATCCATAACAAGACAAGTTGTAAAGATCTGCCTGGGTTCAGTGACCCACCAGTTCCTCAAGCAATTTCTCTTTGTAGCCCTGCAATACCGGCGAGGCGCGGTCCCGAGGGTGGGGCAGGTCGACGCGGATTTCATGCTTGATCCGCCCGGGGTGCGCGTCCATCACAATCACCCGGTCACCGAGGTACAGCGCCTCTTCGATATCGTGAGTGACCATGATCACCGTGCACCGCTGCTGCACCCAGATGCGCTGCAGCTCGCGTTGCAGGTGCACGCGGGTCAAGGCGTCCAGGGCGCCCAGCGGCTCATCCAGTAACAGCACCTTGGGTTTGTTGATCAGCGCCCTGGCAATGGCTGCGCGTTGTGCCATGCCGCCGGAGAGCTGGTGCGGGTAGGCATGCTCAAAGCCGCTGAGGTTGACCAATGCGATATGTTCGACCACCTGGCGATCCTTCTCGGCCTGGGGCAGCGTGTAGTTTTTAAGCGCCAGGGCGATGTTCTGGCTGACGGTCATCCACGGGAACAGGCGATGGTCCTGGAATACGATGCCACGTTCCAGGCTGGTGGCCGCGATGCGTTTGCCGTCCAGCAGAATGTCGCCCTCGTACTCGGCCTCCAGCCCGACAATCAGGCGCAGCAAGGTGGATTTTCCGCAGCCGCTGGCGCCCACGATGCTGACAAACTCGCCAGGGCGCACATCCAGGTGAATATTCTGCAATACCGGCAGGTCGCGGCCTTCGATCCGGTAAGCCTTGTTCAGGCCCCTGATCTGCAGGGCGCCGGTGTGCACATGAGTGGGGTAAGCGATTGCATTCATAGCGGGGCCTTTCAACGGAGGTTGCGCCAGCGCAGCAAGTGGCGGCTCAAACGGGTGAACAACAGGGTCATCAGGTAACCGAGCAAACCGATGCACAGCACGCTGAGCACGATCACCTCCATACGCGAGCCGGCTTCGGCGTTCATCATCAGGTTGCCCAGTCCCGCCCCGGAAGACAGGAACAGTTCACTGCCGATGGCCGTGACCCAGGCAAATGCCAGCGCGTGCAACACCCCGGTGGCGATACTCGGCAGCGCTGCCGGCAGCAGTACCTGGGTGAACTGCTGCAGGGGCGTCAGCGCCAGCACCTGGCCGACTTCACGGTAGCGCCGCTCCACATGGCTGAAGCCCTGGTAGGTGTTGAGCACCATCGGGTAAAACGCCGCAAGGGTGACGATCAACACCTTGGAAAACTCGCCGTTGCCGAACCACATGGCAATCAACGGGATCCAGCCGAGCATCGGCACCTGGCGAATCGAGTGGAACAGTGGGCCGATCAGGCGGTTCGCCACGCTGGACAGCGCCATCAGCACCCCCAGCGTCACGCCGAACAGAATGCCCAGCACCAGGCCGCTGCTGGTGCGCGCCAGGCTGGCGAGCAGGTTGACCAGCAGTTCGCCGTTGCCGAGCATTTCCAGCAACGCGGTGCCAATCGCCGACAATGGTACAAAGGCGTAAGCGCCGGCGGCGTCCTGGCGCGAGGCGTATTCCCAGGCAAGCACCAGCAGCAACGGCAGCAACAGGCCCCGGGCTTTTTTCAATAGAGACAACATCGCAAGGCTCCTAGCGGGTCTGCCAGCGGAAGAGGTGTTGTTCGAGGCGACGAAACCCGTAGTCGAGGGCAAAGCCGATCACGCCCGTGACCACCACGCCAACCATCACCACATCGATACGCAGCATCTGCCGGGCCATCTCGATCATCTGGCCCAGGCCGCTGTCGGCCGCCAGCAGTTCGGTGGCGACCAGCACCACCCAGGCGCGGGTCAGGCTGATGCGAAAACCGGTGATGATCGGCGGCGCGGCGGCGGGCAGCGCCACCAGGCGCACAAAGGTCGGCCAGCGCAGGCGGTAAACGTCGGCCACTTCGAAATAACTGCGCGGGATGCCACGCACACCTTCACCCGCCGCCAAGGCCACCGGGAAGAACGCGGTCTTGGCGACGATGATGATCTTGAAGGTTTCATCGATGCCGAACAGCAGCACGAACATCGGGATCAGCGCGATGCTGGGGATCTGCCGCAAGGTATGGAACAGCGGCCCGCAATACACCTCCACGCTCTTTGACGTGGCCATCAGCACGCCGAACGCCAGGCCACACAACGAGCCGATGCCAAACCCCAGGCCGAGGCGCGACAGGCTATTGCCCAGGTGGTCGAGCAGTTCGCCGCTGGCGAGCAGCTCTTCAAAGGTTTGCAACACCTGGGCCGGAGGCACCAGCAGGTTGCGCGGGAAGATGCCGAGATGGGCCACCAGCGCCCAGGTGGCGAGCAGGGCGAGGGGCGAGATAAGCCAGGAGAGTAGTCGAAGGAGGCGCATGGCAGGTCTTAATTGGGCTAAGTACCTGGCAGCTATCGCAAGACATGTGCCACAAACCGTAGGAGCCCGGCTTGCCGGCGATGAGGCCCCGAGACGGGTGCATAAACAGAGGACGCCATCGCCGGCAAGCCGGGCTCCTACAGGGGGGAATCACAGAAATGGTGAATGGGTGCTGCTACAGCAGCACTCATTCAGCAATCCCCTCAGAAGTCGTAGCTCACACTGGTGTAGTAGAACGCCCCCTGCGCACCCTCCGGGCTGGTGATCGAGTACTTCGGCACGCCGTACAACTGCGCGCCATCGGCCTTGTCCGGATGCGTGTCGAACAGGTTGATCGCGCCCACCGACACCTTCACGCCCTTGTAGAAGGTGTATGACACATCCAGGTCGGTGACCCATTGCGGGCTGTAGGTCTGGTCCAGGCTGGGGTTGGTGGCGTTGAGGCTTTTCCATTCGCCATACCGGCGCTGGGCCACGGTGACGCCCCAGTTTTCATACAGCCAGTTGGCGCTCAGGGTCAGCTTGGAGTCCGGCGTGCCATCCTCGATCAGCCCCTGGGTGTTGCGCCCGACAATTTGCGAGCCCTTGATGTTGCCCACATCGCGCAGGCCGGTGATGGTGGTGTTGTTCTTGGCAAAGCCACTGCTCAGGTTCAGGCGGCCCCAGCGCTGCAGGTCCCACTGGTAGTTGCCGGTCAACTCGATGCCATCGGTGCGGGTGTCGGCGACGTTGGTGTAGAACGCCGCGCTTTGGATGTTGGCGTAGGGCGTGCCGGCGAAGATCGGCGTGACTACGCTGGCGGGCAACTGGTCGGAGAGGGTGATGCGGTTGTCGATGTTGATGCGATAGGCGTCCACCGTCACCGAGGCGTTTTCCAGCGGGCGCCACACCAGTCCCAGGGAATAGTTGGTCGACTCCTCCGGCTTGAGCGCCTTGCCACCGAGTGCCTGGGCTTCCGGGCTGTTGGCGCGCAGCGTGCGTTGCTGCACCTCGACGTAGTTGCCGCTGCCTGGCGGCTGCTCCACCACCTGCACACTGAACGACGACATGCCGCTCTGCACCAGCGATGGCGCGCGATAGCCGGTGCTGGCCGTGGCCCGCGCGGCGATCTGCGGGGTGAAGTCATAACGCAGCGAGAGCTTGCCGTTGGTGGTGTCGCCGAAGTCCGAATAGTGCTCGGTGCGCACGGCCACGCCGGCCTGGAATTTCTCGGTGATCTGGCCTTCCACATCGATGTAGGCGCCCAGCACCTTGCGGTCCAGGGACGCCGCGTCCACCTGGGTGATGCCCGAGTAGTAGCCGGGCACACGTCGTCCGGTGATCGGGTCAACCGTGTTGAACAGCGGCCCGTTCTGCCAACCGGCGGCTTCGCCCGCGCTCAACTGGTAGTTCTCCTTGCGCCAGGCCAGGCCGGCCGACAGGGTCAGCGGCTTGAACAGCAGGTCGGTGGGGAAGTCGCGCACCCAGTCCAGGGTCAGGTTGGTCTGGTCATTTTCGCGTTTGCCGGTGTAGATGCTCGACGGGCTGTTGGCGCCGTAGCTGGGGTTGATCGCGTTGCGGTCGTTGGACTTGAGCGTGTTGTTGCCATGGTTCAACGCCAGGTCGAATTTGCCCAGTTGCTCGTTCTCGAAGCGCAAGCCGCCGGTGACGGCATAGTCTTCCAGCCCGTAGCGGGTGATCGGCAAGCGGCCGTCCGGGTAGCGCGCCAACGCATTGCTGCCGTAGTTGTTGCGCAGGGTCGTGGGCGGGTCGAAGAAACCTTCGGCGTCGGTATTCTTGTGGGCGTAGGTGGCGAAGCCGTAGGCGGTCAGGCCCTCGCCGATCCCGATTTCGCTGTTGGCGACGACGTTGTACTGGTCCGAGACATTGCCCGCGCCCCAGCGCCAGGTGCGGTAGCGGTTGTTCTGCTCGCGCGGCGTGTTCACGCTGGTGTCGCCGGGGTAAAAGATCCGGTTGTCGGGGTTGGTGTCGCTGGCCGGGTCCTGGCTGCCGGCATCGAAACTGAGGGTGAGGAAACCGTCGTTGGGCAGCGCGAAACCTTTCCAGCCGCTGAGTTTGCGCTGGATGCCATCGCCTTTGTCATAGCCGCCGAAGCGGTAGCCGAGGTTACCGCCGTCGTCGTTTTCCTTGAGCACAATGTTGATCACCCCGGCGATGGCGTCGGAGCCATATTGCGCGGCGGCGCCGTCGCGCAGGATCTCGACGCGCTGGATGGCGCTGAGTGGGATCAAGCTTAAATCCACCGCCGCGGCACCACGCCCGTTCACCAGGCTTTGGCGGGTGATGTTGGCGCTGCTGTGGCGGCGCTTGCCGTTGACCAGCACCAGCACCTGGTCAGAGGCCAGGCCCCGCAACGAGGCGCCCTGGGCGATGGAGCCAGCAAACGCTCCCTGGGGCGACTGCGGGAAGTTGAACGACGGTGACAGCGCGGTGAGTGCGCCGGACAGGTCGGTGGCGCCGGTCTGCTGCAATTGCTCGCCAGAGAGCACGTCCACCGGTGCCGCGCTTTGCAAGGCGGTCAGGTCGCTGCGACGGGTGCCGAGGACCACCACGGTGTCGAGGTGATCGTTTTTGGCGGTGGGCTGGTTGTCGTCTGCGCCAAAGGCAGGCACGGCAAGGCTGCCCATGACCAGCGCGATGGCGCCGGCCAACGGAGTGCGTTGGAACATAACTAGGTCCTTTCAGAAACCACCAAACGTGTAGGCGACCGGTATGCCGGCGATGGCGTCCGGATGGGCGATGTATGGCTTCAGTGCCTCATCGCCGGCAAGCCGGACGCCTACAGTGGGTGGTGGTGGGAATTAGAGGTTAGAAGCGGCTGGTCACGCTCAGGCCCACGGTGCGTGGGTCGCCGTAGGTGATCACGTATTGGCCCAGGCCACCGTTTGGCCGGCCATGCACCTGGTAGCGGCGGTCGGTGAGGTTATTGACGAAACCGGTGACGCTGAGTTTTTCGTCCGGGCTGTACCAGGTCAGGCGACTGTTGGCCAAGGTGTAGTGCGGTTGGCTCAGGTCCTTGTCGGCGCTGCTCTGGCGGTCGGCGAGGAAGTATTCCTTGTCACGGAAGCTCACGTCGGCACCGGCCACCAGCTTGCCGCCGATTTCCAATGGGATGGTGTAGTCGCCACCCAGGGACACCACGTTGCGCGGCGAACGCACGAAGCTGTTGCCGCTGTAGTCACCGGTAACCGCACCGGTGCTGGGGTTGATGTTCTTGAAGTCGGTGTATTCGGTGTCGAGGAACGAGATCGCTGCGCGCAGGTGCAGGTAGTCGGTCGGCTGGCCTTCAAGCTCCAGTTCGGCGCCCTTGACCTTGCCCTTGGCCCCATTGGTCAACGCGGTGGTCAGCACACCGTTGTTGACCGTCAGCAGGTTCACCTGAATGTCGGAGTAGTCGTAGTAGAAGATGTTCGCGTTGGCGGTCAGGCGATGGTTGAACCACTCGGATTTCACCCCGAACTCATAGGCATCGAGTTGCTCCGGGTCCACCGTGGTCAACTGCGACAGGCTGGTGGACAGCCCGGTGTTGAACCCGCCCGAACGGAAGCCATGGGCGTAGCGGAAGAACACACGCACGTTGTCGTTGATACGGTATTCCGGGGTCAGGTCGTAGGTCCAGGCTTCCCAAGTCTTGTCTTCCTGACGGTTGCCGTTGGTACCGACGCCGCCCAGCGGGATCAACGGGCCGTTGGCGGTGGCGCGGGTCAGCTGGGTGAGGCTGAGGTCGATGTCTTTCTTTTCCTGGGTCCAGCGCAGGCCACCGGTGACGCTGAAATTGTCAGTGAAGTCGTAGGTCAGGTTGCCGAACAACGCGTAGCTGTCGGTCTTGTGGTCGTAGCTCAGGTCACGGAAATCCGTGGCGCCGTTGATCTGGTTGGAACCGGTGCCATTGGGTGTCGGGCCTGGCTGGATGAAGCGCCCGGCAGTGCTGTCCAGGTCTTCGTGGAAATAGTGAGCGCCCGCCAGCCAGCGCAGGGTTTCCTGCTGGGGCGAGGCCAGGCGGATTTCCTGGGAGTATTGGGTGTATTTGTTGTCGGCGGTGGAGGTGCCGTTGACCTCGTACGGCGTGTAGTCGGCATCGCTGCTGGACTGGCCGCGAATGTAGTCATAGGCACTGATGGACGTCAGCGTGTAGTCGCCCAGGTGCCAATTGAGGGTCAGCGACGTGCCGTCGTGGTCGAGCTTGGAATCGTCCTTGACGTTCAACGCGATATTACGCCCCAGCGGGCGCTGGTAGCCCACGTTGTAATAGCGTCCCAGGGTCAGCGCGCCATTGGCGCCATCACCTTTGAACTCGCGGCTGTGGATCTTCCACAGCGCATCCAGGTCGTCGTTGAGCTGGGCAAAAAACTGCAGGCGCACGGCCTTCTTGTTCACATCGCCGTAGGTGTGATCGTCCACCAGGTTTTTCTGGAAACCATCGCGCTCCTCGGAATACAGCGAGATTCGCGCCGCGAGTTTTTCATCCACCAGCGCGCCACCCAAGGCGCCGCTGAGGATGCGTTCGTTCTTGCTGCCAAAGCCAATCGTGCCGAAGCCGTCGGTGTCGAAAGTCGGCTTCTTCGAGATGATATTCACCGCGCCAGCCGTGGTGTTCTTGCCATACAGCGTGCCTTGCGGGCCGCGCAGGATTTCGATGCGCTCCAGGTCCCAGAGCGGACCGCCACCGGCAATCGGCGCGTTCAGGTACACGTCATCGGCATAGATGCCCACTGGGTAAACCGTGGCGGCGCCGGTATCGCCGGTGCCCAGGCCACGGATGTACCAGCGCGGGCGGCCGTCGCCGTCAGGGTTCTTGGCCGAGGCGTTGGGAATGAAGGTGGTGATATCGCCCATGTTGCGCACGCCATCGGCGACGATATTAGTGCCCTGGACCGCCGAAACCGCCACCGGAACCTCTTGAAGGGTTTGCTCGCGGTGTTGTGCGGTGACGGTCACGGTCTTGAGTGACGGCTCGGTTTTGCTGGTGTCTTCGTCAGCGGCTTGGGCGCCACCGGCAACCAGCAAAGCGAGCCACAAGCCCTTGGTGATTGGATTGATGTTATGCATTGCAGTCTCCCCCGGAAAATGTGTCCTTGAAGGCGGTAGAGCAGAGATCGTGCCAACGGGATTTCAGGGTTGATACAATCTTGCAAGTCATTGAAATTAAATGATATTAAAATGCGCTGTGGCGAAAATAACCCGCCGAAAAAAGGCCTTTGAACAGGCCTGTGGAGCAATCAGCAAAAAGTGCTTGGAGGGTGCTGCTGGAGCAGCAGGGGAGGTGTTGCCTGGCCAACATGGCAGGCACCCGGCTGGCCGGCGTTGGCGGTCTCGAAAACGCCATCGCCGGCCAGCCGGGCTCCTACAAGGGGGGGTGTGTGATGCCAGGGTTAAACGGCAACGCGGGAGGTGGAGCCGATGACTTTTTCCAGCACGCTGAAGTCGATCCAGTCGCGTACATCGAAGCGTCGGGGGATGAAGTGCCAGCGGAACAGGAAGTCGGTGAAATCCTGCAGTGCATCAATCGAGCGTGAGTCGAGGGTGGTGCGCAGACGCCTGTGGGCATCTTCGCCATACGCCGCCGTGACCCAGTACTCGCTGGTATTGAGTTCCTTGGCGAGGAAGCGCCGGGTCTCGTCCGGGTTGGCCCAGGCCCATTGCTCGGTGCGCAGCACGGTGTCGACGATCTTCACGCTGGCGTCGAAATGCTCCGTCAGCAGGTGGGTGTCCACCGTGAGGGTGCGCGGCGTGCCATTGTTGGAGCGGATCAGCGGGTCCGGGTGGGAGCCGGTGTCGACCACCACATGCAGGCCGAACTCGTTGGCCAGGTGCACGGCATGCGCACCCTTGAGGAAGATCGCGTCGATGTCGCCGCGCAACAGGCCGATCAGTTCGTTGTTGCGCCGGCTGAAACGGCTCACGCCCAGGCTGACCTCCGGGCCATACACGTAGGAGGTCTGGTTGTCGCTGTAGGTGCCGCCGTAGGGGTAGTCCACCAGTTCCACATCGGCGACTTCCAGGCCTTCGAGCTTGAGCGCGTTTTCGAGCCCGCGCAGGGCCTGGGCGCGGGTGAAGTCGATCTGCACGTTGGCCCATTTCGGCAGGCCGAAGCGCCGGTTTTTCAGGTCGCGCACGCTCTTCACACCGCTTTCGGCGGTGGTCAGGATCAGTTGCACTTCATCGCTCCACGACAGCCCCAGCACGCGGGTTTCGACACCGCTGGCATAGGCCCAGATTGCCGGGATATTGCCGCCGTGGCGCACCGAATTCTGCAGGTGATGGTCATAGTGGGCTTCGCGTACTTCCCGCTCGGTGGATTCGCGCAGCGATTGGATATTGGTGCCGTAAGGCAGGAAGGCTTCGGCCAGTCGCCCGGATTGCACCGCGATGCCAAGCCCGGTGGGGACCGGGCTGTGGGTGTACCAGAGAGTATCGAGTGGTTTGCTCATAAAATTCTTCGTTCAAATCCATGAAGCCGTCTGTAGGCGCCCGGCGTGCCGGCGATGGCGGTCTTGAACACGCTATCGCCGGCACGCCGGCTCCGACAGGGGGCGGGTTAGCCGGCGAGTGCGGTCTTGTTGTCGAGCAGCGCATTCAGCGGCCGTGCATCGATCCATTCGCGCACATCGAAGGTTTGCGGGATAAAGCGCCAGCGGTGCAGGAAGTCGGTGAAGTCCTGCAATGCCACGATCGCCTGTTCATCCAGTTCGGTACGCAGGCGCAGGTGTGCATCGTCGCCATAGGCGGCGGTCACCCAGTATTCGCTGCTGTTGGTTTCCCGGGCCAGGTAGCGGCGGGTGTCTTCCGGGTGGGTGTGGGCCCATTGCTCGGCGCGCAGCACTGAATCGAGGATGCCGGTGGCCACGTCGAAATGCTTGTCCAGCAGGTTCAGGTCCACTGCCAGTGTGCGCGGCGTGCCATTGTTGCTGCGGATCAGCGGGTCGGGGTGAGCGCCGGTGTCGATCACCGTGTGCAGGCCGAAATCATGGGCGTGCTGCGCCGCGCTGGCGCCCTTGAGGAAGATCGCATCGACTTCGCCGCGCAGCAGGCCGATCAGCTCCAGGTTGCGTTCAGTCACCTGTGCATTGACCGGTGTGCCGGCCACATTGCGCACCGCGCTGTCGCTGAAGGTGCCGCCATAGCTGAAGTTCTTGAGCTTCACATCGCCCACTTTCAAGCCTTCCAGCGACAGCGCATTCTCCAGGCCGCGCAACGCCTGGGCGCGGGTGAAATCGATCTGCGCGCCGGCCCAGTCCGGCAGGCCGAAGGTACGGCCCTTCAGGTCCTTGACGGTCCTGATGCCGCTGTCCTGGCGGGTCAGGATCAGTTGCACTTCATCCGCCCAGGACAGGCCGATCACGCGGGTTTCACGGCCCTGGGCGCGGGCCCAGATCGCCGGGATATTGCCGCCATGGCGCACGGAGTTCTGCAGGGTGTGGTCGAAGTGCGACTCGCGCACCGCCTTGTCATTCGATTCGCGCAGTGACTGCACCTCGGTACCCAGGGCACCGACGGTGTCTTGCAGCCAGCCTTTCTGCACGGCAATGCCCAGGCCGGTGGGAACGGGGCAGCGGGTGTACCAGAGCGTGTCGAGAGGTTGTGTCATCAAGGAATCTCCCCAGCAGTCAGGCGCTGGCTTTCAAGGGTTGGATCGCCGGGCGTTGGTGCACCTGCGGCAAGACTTCCTGGCCAATGCGCAGGGCTTCTTCAAGGTGCGGGTTACCGGCGAGGATAAAGGTCGAGAAACCAGCGTCGCGGTATTCCACCAGGCGCTCGGCGATGTTTTCGTGGCTGCCCACCAAGCCGACGGTCGGACCCGGCTTGGCCTTGGCAAAACCGGCCCACAGGTTGGGGCCGATGATCAGGTCATCAAAGCGGTCGACGTTCTGGTGATAAGCGGTTTGCCGCGCAGCCCCCACTGAATCCGAGCCATTGGTAAAACCCTTGGCGACCGCGCTGGTCTTGCCGTCGAGTTTGTCGAACTGGCGACGCAGGTCTTTCCAGGCCAGCTCTTCGGTCTCGCGGGCGAACAGGTCGACGCGCAGGCCGAAGCGCACGGTGCGGCCTTGCTTGTCAGCCAGTTCGCGTACCCGGTCGATATGCGGCTTGAGCTTGTCGATGGGTTCGGCCCAATTCAGGTACACATCGGCATGCCGGGCTGCCACGCCCAGGGCGGCCTCGGAGAAACCGGAGAAATACACGCCGGGCTTGCGCTCATTGCGCAGGCCGACGGGCAGGGCACCGTTTTCCAGTTGGTAGATATCGCCGTCGTAGGAGAATTTTTCGTTTTCCCAGAGGCCCTGGATGATGTCGAGGAACTCGCCGGTGCGCTTGTAGCGCAGGTCATGTTCGAGAAAGTCGCCATTGGCGCGTTGGCTGGCGGGGTTGCCGCCGGTGATGATGTTCCACTCCAGGCGGCCACGGCTGAGGTTCTGCAGGATCGCGGCCTGTTGTGCGGCGTAGGCGGGCAGGGTCCAGGTGGCCTGGAAGGCGATCAGGAACTTGATGCGCCGGGTTTCCCGGGCGAGCGCGGCGGCGGCGATCCACGGCTCGGGGCCGGTGGGCAGCAGGGCGCCTTCGAAACCGGCGAGTTCGGCGGCCTTGGCGACTTGGGCGATGTAATCGATGTAGGTGAAGTCGTCGGGTTCACCGTTGGGCAGGCGACCTGGGGCGATGTGGCCGGGGCGGTAGTTGGGGTTGCCGCGGTTGTGTTTGTCGGTGGTCAGCTGCGGGCCGTCGGTGCCCAGGGGTAGGCGCCAGAAGAATTCAGTGCTCATGGGTGCTCCTGATTTGAGTCGTGCAGGGGGCTTGGACCTGATTGAAGGGATGCGTGCAACGGGCATGCCATTGGGGTTGGGGGCAATGGTTGCAGGGGGTTGGTGGTGGTTCTGGAGGGAGGGTGCTGCTGTAGCAGCACCTTTGCAGCAGTGGGTGTTTGGGGGGCAGCAGGGGGTGGGGCACATATCCGTTATCTGGGTAACGGCGGGTATGGGTTCCGCCCAGCGTGTTTAACGGGGCGCCTACGATCAAAAGTGAGTGGTTGGATCAAAGGCAGATACGTGTAGGAGCTGGCTTGCCGGCGATGCAGGCGACTCGGTACAGCAGGCTCACCCAGGTGATGCCATCGCCGGCAAGCCGGCTCCTACAGGTTGACCGAGATCGGCTTTCAATATCGGTCGGCTACTAGGCCGCCCCGTTAAACACGCTGGCCGGGGTGAGAGCGGAACCATAAGACGCCATCACCCAAAAAACGGATATGTACTCCAATCCACCCCATCACCTAAAGAACCACCACATCCCCCTCACGCACATGGGCACTGCGCAAATACGTCTGATACAACGCCGCATACGCACCCCCCTGAGCAATAAGCCCCGCATGCGGCCCAAGCTCCACCACCTGACCATGCCTGACCACCGCAATCCGATCCGCATCGCGAATCGTCGCCAATCGATGCGCGATGATGATCGCCGTCCGCCCCTCGCACAGCCGTCGCAGCGCCCGCTGAATCCGGCGCTCGGTATGAATATCCACCGCCGATGTCGCCTCATCCAGCACCAGCACCGCCGGGTCTGCCAGGTACGCCCGCACCAGGCACACCAGTTGCCGCTGGCCGTGGCTCAAATGCGCCCCCAAAGGACCGACTTCGGTGCAGTACTGATGGGGCAAACGCTCCAGCACTTCATCCGCACCCAACTCACGGGCAGCGGCGATCAAGGTCGCGTCGTCGGCCAACGGCGCGGCCAGGCGCAGGTTGTCGAGGATGCTGCCGCTGAACAGCACGTTGTCCTGCAACACCACGCCAACATGGCGGCGCAGGGTGTGCTGGGCCAGGTCGCGCACGTCGATGCCGTCAAGTCGCACCGCGCCGGACTGGGCTTCGTAGAAGCGCGTGAGCAACTGCACCAGGGTGCTTTTGCCATGGCCAGAGGGCCCGACAATCGCCAGCACTTCTCCCGCCGGAATATGCAGGTTGAGGCCGTTGATAACCGGCGCTTGCCCGTAGCTGAAGCCCACGTGGTCAAAATGCACCTCGCCCCGTGCACGTTCCAAGGGACGTGGCTGGGGACGGTCGATAATCTGCGGGGTGGTATCGAGCAGCAGGAAAATCCGCTGCGCCGACGCCGAGCCGGTGGCGTAGCGCTCGAACAGGTCCGACAATTCCTGCAACGGCCCCAGGAACAGAAACACATAGAACAGGCTTTCCGCGACCTGGCCGACACTCACTTCGCCCGCTGCCAGCCCGTACGCGCCCACCAGCAGCAACACTGCAATCCCCGCCGAGCTGAGCAGTGCCGTGAACGGGGCAAACCACGACGAGCGCAGGCTGCCGCGAATCAGCGCCTGGTTGAAGTCATCCAGCAGCACGCGATAACGCCGCAGGTTCGGTGCTTCCTGGGCGCACTGTTGCAGCAGGCGCGCGCCGCTGACGCTTTCCACCAGGTGGGCGGTAAAGCGACTGCGGTTTTCCGCGACCTTGGCCCAGTTGCGCTGGGAGATACGCTTGAAGCTCCAGGTGGCGAGCACCAGCAGCGGCACTGTTGCTACCAGGCTCAAGAAGAACCGTGGATCGATGCGCCACAGCATCACGGCGGCCAGGCCGCAGCGCAGCAGAGCGCCGAGCAGTTCCGGTGGGCCCTGGATCACCAGCGGTTCCAGTGCGTCAACGTCGCGGTCGACCCGGGAAATGATGCGCCCGGCGCGGGTCTGGTCGAAGTAGCCCACGCTCAGGCTTTGCACATGGGCGAACACCTGCACGCGCAGGGCGTTCAGCACGCGGATCGCCGCGCCGCCTGCCACGAATTGCGAGACGCCGGCCAGCAGGAAGCGCACCAGCCAACTCGCTGCGAGGCCGAGGCCCAGCCACAGCACCAGGCGCTCGTCCAGCAGCCAGTGGTCGGCCTGTTGAATCAGCCCCCGATCCAGCAGCTCACGCACGAACCACGGCCGCAGGAACACGGTAAAGACCAGCAGGATTTCGATGCCGATCACCGCCACAATCTGCCGACGGATTGGCCGTAGCAAGGGCAGCAGCCGCTTGAACATGCTGCGGTCCAGGGCTTTCTTGGCCAGCATTTCTTCGATTTCGATATCGCTCAAGGCTTTGCCTGGCAGTGGGTTAGCCATGGTCGATCCCCAGCAGGTCGCGGTAATGCGCATGGGTGGATTGCAGGTCGGTGTGACGGCCGTGAGCGGTGATCCTGCCGTCGTCCAGCACCAGCACGCGGTCGGCCAACAGAATGGTCGAGAGCTTGCTGGAGATCACCAACACTGTGGTGCCGTGCAGTTGTCGCAAGTTATTCAGCACCTGGCGTTCGCTGATCGCGTCAAGGGCGCTGGTGGCGTCATCCAGGCACAGGATGTCCGGGGAGCCCAGCAGCGCGCGGGCCAGGCACAGGCGTTGGCGCTGGCCGCCGGACAAGGTCACGCCACGGTCGCCCAACGGGGTTTCCAGGCCCTGGGGCAGGCGCTGCAACACGTCTTCGGCAGCGGCCAGGTGCAAGGCTGCACGCAACTGTTCGTCTGTAGCTGCGGGGGCGGTCAGGCGCAGGTTGGCGGCGAGGGTGCCGGCGAACAGGAAACTTTCCTGGGGCACCACGTGCACGCGTTGGCGTAGCGGGCCGAGCTGCAGGTCGCGAATGTCCTGCCAGCCGTTGGCATCCGAACCCAGCAACAAGCGCCCGGCGGTCACATCGCTGAGGCGCGGCAACAGGCTGGCCAACAGGCTTTTGCCAGTGCCGGTGGCGCCGACCAGTGCGACGATTTCACCGGGCTGCAAGGTCAGCGAGCAGTCATGCAGAATGTCGCGGCCACCCCCCGGAGCCGACACGCTGACATGCTCCAGCTTGAGCCCCAGCGGGCCAGCGGGCAGGGCGCCATTGCCGCTGAGGATCGCCGAGGGCGCATCGAGCAGTTGCCAGATACGTTCGGCACTCGCACGCGCGTCGGCAAAAGTCTGCATGACCCGGCCGATACCTTCGATCCGAAACACCAGCGTGGTGGCGATCAGCAGCGAGGTGACCAGTTCGCCAATCCCCAGTTGCCCGGCGGCGACCAGGTGCGCGCCGTACACCAGGATCCACACATGGCCCAGGGCAACCACGGCCTGAGGCAGCGGAATGCGCGAGCTGGAATACGCCAGGGCCTGGCGGGCCAACGAGGCGAATACCGTGACCTGATCGGCAAAGCCCTGGATCCGCTGCTGTTCCAGGCCAAATGACTTGATCACGCGCACGCCGCCAATGCCTTCGCTGAGGTCTTGGTTAACGCGGTCATAGGCGCTGCCGACCGCACGGTCCAGGCTGACCAGGCGCTCGGTCTGGCGCACGAAAATCCACAGTCCGGTGACTGTCAGCAGCAAGGGCACCAGCCCCAGCAGTAGGTCATACCAGCCCAACAGGCCGACGGTGGCGAGCACCACCAGCGGGGTTTCCACCAGTTGCCGCCAGAAGGTGATCAAGGCGTCGCGAACCTTGTCGGCGTCGCGGGTGGTGCGCGTGATCATCTCGCCCATGCCGTGCTGCCAGTGATACCCCAGGTGCAGGCTTTGCACCTGGGCCAGAATGCGTTCGCGCAGGCGCGTCAGCAGCGCCTGGCTGATCACCAGCGACAGCACACTGGCGATGTATTGCAGTACGCCGCGTCCCACCGCCACGGCGAGCATCAGCGCCAGCCAGTACCAGCCGAGGCTGGCATCCAGGCTGCCGTCAGGCGCATGGACGACTGCGCGGCCGGCACTCACGTCATTCACGGCGTGGCCGATCAGCCATTGCTGCCAGACCAGCCCCAGGTTGATCGCCACGTACAGCGCCGCCACCAGCGCGAACCGCCAGGGCATTTCCCGGTAGATCGCCAGGCTGCGTAAAAGAGGGTGTTGTTCAATCATGAAAAGCTCGTAGGCATAAACGGGAGGATGCCGAACCGGTAGGAGCCCGGCACGCCGGGCTCCTACCGTTAGGGTTTTATGTGCGGGTGGCGCCTTGGGTTTCCTTGGCATTCAGGATCGCGGTGTATTCGCCCGGGTCCACCCCGTTGAGGTAGTAGTTGCCCACGTGGTGCAAACGCCAGCGGATCGGGTCATGGGTGGTGTGCACCCGCGCGTTGCGCCAGAAGCGGTCCAAGTTCCATTTGCTCAGCGACGAACTGGCCCCCAGCAACGAGAAGATATCGCTGGAAATCTTCAGCGAAGCGCTGTCGGAATGCGCACGCGCGGTGGCGACCGAGAGGATCAACGCGTCCTGCAGTTCTTTGTTCTCCGGGTCCAACTCATGGGCATCAAACACCCGCGCGGCGTCGCGCAGCAGCGATTCGGCAGCACGCAGGGCCACTGCGTATTCGCCGATCTGCTTGATGATGTGCGGCTCTTCGTTGGCATGGTCGACGCCACTTTCCACCCACGGCCGTGCGTTGTGCTTGAGGTAGTCGACGGCGGCGGCCAAGGCGCCGGCGGCGATGCCGGTGTCGATGGCGGCGTGGAGGATCTGCGGGAACGTCAGCCCGGTACGTTTCATTGGGCCTTTGCGACGCGATACGTAGTCTTCATCCAGCACGATATTGTCAAAATTCACCGTGCCGCTGACCGAGTTCTTCTGGCCGAAAGCGGCCCAGTCATCCACCAGCGTGAGGCCTGGGGTATCGCGGTTGAGCAATACACCCGCACCGCCGTCGTCCGAGGCAGCGGTGAGCGAGATCCATTCGGCCAGGTAAGAACCGGTGGAGTAGAACTTGCTGCCATTGAGCACCAGCGCGCCGTCCTCGCGGCGTTCGACGCGGGTCTTGAGCGCGAACTTATTCTTGCCGCCGACTTCGGCCAGGGCGTTGCCGAAGCGCTTGCCGGCCAGCACATCACTGACCAGTCGATCACGCACCGCGTCTGGGTAGCCGTTGAAAATCCCGCGCAGCATCACGTTGTGGATCTGCAGCAGTTGGCCGACGCCACCATCGGCCACCGAGATAATCCGTACGGTCTCGACGATGGTCTGCACTGAAGCTCCCAGCCCGCCAAAGGCTTTCGGCACGCCGATAGCGGTGATGCCGCTTTCGGATAACAGCTGTGCCTGGCGCCACGGCAGCTGGCCGTTTTGCTCGGGGTCGGCGGCGATGGCGGCGATCTCCACCGCGATCTCCTTGGCCGCGGCGATGGCCTCGGCTTCACTGTGCAGTTGGCGTATAGGCGCCTGTTCAAACGTAGTCATGCATTCATCCTTCTGTTTTGATTCGCATCCTGTAGGAGCCCGGCTTGCCGGCGATGGCGTTTTCAAGAACGCCATCGCCGGCAAGCCGGGCTCCTACAAGGGGTTGCGGTGTTGGAATGGGCTTGAGCAAGTTCCAAGCCAATGTGAAAAGCCATGCTGTACAGGGGCTGCGCAGGCTCGGGTGCTGCTGGAGAAGCAGCTCGAGCAAGTGGCTGCTGGCGCAGCAACAGTGCTGTTGGCAGGTCAGCAGTCGCCTGCTCCAGCAAGCACCAATACCCTTGTAAACCGGGGGGCGCGCCGATTGGCACGGCCTCTGCAATAGCACCCTCCACTGACTTGCCCAATTCAATGGAGCTGCCCATGACCCTTTCCGCTGTCCTGCCCACGCCCGAGCTTGAGCAGATCTGGTTTACCCGCTGCCCGGTGCCGACGGCATCCGGCATCGCCTACAAGCTGGGGTGGTTGACCGAAGAGTTCGCGCCGGACGGCTTGCCCGTGTCGACGTTGCAGGAGGCTCGCCAGCTGGGCCGTCATCACTACGATCACGACCTGCCTGGGCTGTTTCGCGAAGGCGGCAACGTCCCGGCCCTGGCCGCCCGCGCTGCCGGTGCGCCAAGCCGGCTGATCGGCCTGACCTGGATCGAAGAATGGCAAACCATCCTTGTGCGTCCGGACTCCGGCATCACCCGCTCCGAAGACTTGAAAGGCAAGCGCCTGGCCCTGCCGGCCTGGGGTGACAGCCGCCCCGGCAGCATCGCTCGCGCCATGAGCCTGCACGGCTACAAGGGCGCGCTGAGCCTGGCGGGTCTTGGGTTCGACGATGTCGAGCTGGTGGAAGTGGCGTTGCAGGACCAGTCCCAAGCCCCGGACCCGCAACAGGGCCTGCAACGCCTGTGGTCGGGCCTGGATTACCTAGTGCGCGGCGAGGTGGACGCGGTGTACGTCAAGGGCGCGTCGGCAGCGGACGCCGCGCGGCGCCTGGGGCTGGTGGTGGGCATCGACCTGGACCTGATCGCCGAGCCGCGCTATCGCATCAACAACGGCACGCCACGGCCGATCACCGTGCACCAGAGCCTGCTGGACAACCACTTTGACCTGGTGGTGCGCTTTCTCGCGCAAACCCTCAGTGCGGCCGAGTGGGCGGCGAACAATCGCGACGGCCTCAACGCCATCCTCGAAGAAGAAACCCGCGCCGGCAGCGCCGGGGTGGCCGAAGCCTATCGCGGGGATTTCCACACCACCCTGGCGCCGGACCTGTCGGCCCAGCGCCTGGATTTCCTCGGCACCCAAAAAGAATTTCTTTACCTGCACGGCTTCCTGGAGCGCGATTTTTCCATCGCCGACTGGGTCGATCCGCGCCCTCTGCAAGCCGCCCATGAACTGTTGGCCAAACGCCGCGCCTGAACCTGGAGAACTCCCATGACTGCCATTGTCCACGCTCAACCCATCAGCCTCGAACTGCAGGCCTTTGTCGACAAAGTGCTGCTGGAGGCCGAAGAGGCTTTCACCGTATTCCGTGAAACCAACACCATTACCGCCAACGGCACCGTTGGCTTTATCGAGCGCGTCCCCGGCCAGGAGTTGCTGGTGTCGGTGAACTACGGCGGCCCGTGGAACTACCGCAAACCGCTGCAAGCCACGGTGACCGACTTTGCCGGCAACGTCATCCTCGGCAAGGGCAAGGGGGGCCTGGGCCGCTACACCAAGCTGTTCCAGCAGCACGCCGACGTGACCACCGTGTCCCATGTGCACTCGCCGTACCTGGGCGCCTGGGCCCAGACCCATCGCACCTTGCCGTTCCACTACGTACCGGTGCAGCGCTACCAGTTGGCGCGGGAACTGCCGGTGTACATCGACCGCCGCCAGCAGGAAGTGGACTTCATCCTCGACAAGATCGCCGAGAACCCCTTCAACCTGGCAATCCTTGAAGCCAACGGCGGCTCCACTGTGTGGGGCAAGCAAGGGCTGCGCGCCACCGCGGAATTCATCCTGTTGCTGGAGGAGGGCGCACAGCTGCAATTGCTCGCGGATGCGCTGGGTGGCTCCCGCGCTTATGGACCGGGCGTACTGACCCAGCAGTGGAAGATGAGCGGGTTGTTCGAGCAGGCCACCGCGCTGGGCCTTGTACCCGCTATCGACCGCAAAAACTAAACACACCGCGAACCCCTTGTAGGAGCCGGCTTGCCGGCGATGGCGGCGGTACATCCAACATTGATGTTGCCTGATGCACCGCTATCGCCGGCAAGCCGGCTCCTACAGGGATGGCGATATATTCAAGGATGTTTGTCATGGCTGTAAAAATTCTCTGGTACCTCACTACGCCTGACGGACCTTATCCATGGGAACCCGAAGGCCGCTGGACAACCGACTTTCAACACCTCAAGCAACTCGCGGTCGCCAGCGATCGCCTCGGCTACTACGGCTCGTTGCTCGGCTCCAGCCCGAATGAAAGCCTGGCCGTGGCCGCTTCGCTGATCGACGCCACCGAGCGCCTGCGCTTCCTGGTGGCGCAACACCCGGGCGAGCTGTCGCCGGCGGTATTGGCCAAGTGGGCACTCACGGTTGACCAGTTCTCCAACGGCCGCCTGCTGTTCAACGTGGTCAACGGCAACGACGCCGGCCTGGCCACCCTGGGGGTGCATTACCCGCATGACGAACGTTATGCGTTCAGCCTCGAATACTGGCGCGCATTCCAGGGCTTCTACGCCGGCGACACGCGCGGTTATGACGGCCAGTACGTCAAGCTTGCCCCGCGTTCGCCCGGCGCGGCCAGCCATCCCCTTGGCGGTTGGCATCCGCCTTACCAGAAACCCGGGATTCCCTTGTGGGGCGCCGGCACATCGGGGCCTGGCGTCGAGCACTCGGTGCAGTTGCTGGACGTGTACCTGAGCTTCGCCAATACCCCGCCGAAACTTGGCGACAAGTTCCGCAAGGTTGCCGCCGAAGCTGCCAAGATTGGCCGCGAACTGACCTTCGGCACCCGCCTGCAGATCATCGTGCGCGAGACCGAGGAGGAAGCCTGGGCCCACGCCGAGAAACTGCTGCAACGTACTTCGCTGCAGACCGCGCGCAACGCCATTGAGCGCCAGTTGCCAGCGGGCGTGAGCTTCGAGGATTTCCACAGCGACGACCCGCAAACCCAGCGCAATGTCGAGACCCTTCGAGCCGGGCGCCTGCCCACAGCGCGCGAACTGGAGATCTACCCCAACGTGTGGCTCGGCCCGAGCCTGTTCGGCTTCAACATCCTCGGCCCGGCCGCTGGCACCTACCTGGTGGGCAGTGCCGAGCAGGTCGCCGAGCGCATCCGCGAATATGAAGCCCAGGGCACCTCGGCGTTCATCCTCTCCGGCTTCCCGCTGATCGATGAAGCCCACCGCGTGGCCGACCTGCTGTTCCCACTGCTGGACCTCGACCACGGTTTCGACGTACCGCGCCTGGGCGTGACTCACAAGGCTGCACAGCGCGAAGAGGCTTGAGTGATGAGTGACGGATTTTCCCGCCGAGTGTTCCTCGGCAACAGCCTGGTGGTCGGCGGCGGCTTGCTGCTGGGCGGCTGCGACAGCGGTGCGGCCTCCCAAGGCGCGACGGCCTTGCTGGGTAAACCTGTGAGGGGCGGGCGCTTGCGCATCGGCATTATCGACGGCGACCAGTCCGGCAACCTCGACGCGCACAAACCGGTGGGCGGCGGGATCATCCGTGGCTGGGCGCTGTACAGCAAGTTCTGGGAATGGAACACCGACGTCAGCACGCGCCTGGCCCTGGCCGAGTTTGCCGAGCCCAACGCCGACGCCAGCGCCTGGACCATTCGCATCAAGCCGGGCCTGGAGTTTCATCATGGCAAGACCATCGGCGCCGACGACATGCTGTTCTCACTCTTGCGCCTCACCGATCCCAAGCTGGCTTCGCCCTTTGCCGGGCTGGTCGGCGCCATCGACCGCAATGCCTTGCGCAAGCTGGACGAACGCACCATCGAGATCCGTTTCAAACAAGGCCAGAGTTTCTTCCCGCTGGATGAAACCCTGATCAGCTTCGGCGGCATCGTGCCCACCGACTACGACCCGATCACCAATCCGGTGGGCGCCGGCCCCTACAAGCTCAAGCGCTTTGTACCCGGCCAGCGCTCGCTGTACACGCGGTTCGAGAACTACTACAAACCCGGCCAGCCGTATGCCGATGAGCTGGAAATCATCGAGTTCAAGGACCAGGTCTCCCGCGTGGCGGCCTTGCGCGCCGGGCAGATCGACGTGGCCAGCGGCGTGCAGGCCGAGCACAGCGCGTTGCTCAAGGCCGATTCACGCCTGTCGTTGTGCGTCTCGCCGAGCACTTCGTTTACCGGTTTCAACCTCAACCTGGCCAAGCCGCCGTTCGATGACGTGCGCGTGCGCCAGGCCTTCCGCCTGCTGGCCGACCGGCAGGAACTGGTGGACCGTGGCCTGAATGGCTTTGGCCGCGTCGCCAACGACCTGTATTCGCCCCATGACCCCACCTACAACCACGCCATCGCCCAGCGCCCGTACGACCTGGACCAGGCGCGCGTGTTGTTGCGCCAGGCCGGGCACACCGATTTGCGCGTGGAGCTGACCACCACCCCAGGGCCAGGTGTGAATGCCGCGCTGGTATTGGCGCAGCAGGCGAAAAAGGCTGGTGTGGAGGTGCATGTGACCCAGGTCGACGGCGCCGTGTTCAATGGCCCGCAGCGAGAGCAATGGCAACTGTCGCCAGGCTCGACACCTGCCCGAGGCTTCCTGGCTTCGGCGCTGCACAACGACGCGCCGCTGGCGATCTACAACCGCAGCAATTTCCGCGATGAGCGCTTCGACAGCCTGTATCGCCAGGCCCTGGCCCAACCCGATCTTGAGCGGCGCAAAAGCCTGGTGCATGAGGCCCAGCAGATCCAGCACGAACGCGGCGGCCTGTTGATCTGGGGTTTCAGCGATGTGCTGGACGCGGCTTCCGTGAAGGTCGGCGGCCTGAATCCTGAGCAGACCACCTTCGCCTCCTGGCGTTTTGATGAGTTGTGGTTGAACCATGTCTGAGCCGCAATGCAAAACCCCACGCACGCCGGCGTGGCTGTCGTGGTTTATCGGGCGCCTGGGCTACGGTCTGCTGACCGCCTGGGTCATCAGCCTGGTGGTATTCATCGCCACCCAGGCCCTGCCTTCGGACCCGGCGCGAGTGATCCTCGGCCCGGATGCGCCGCTGGACAGCATCCTTACCCTGCAGCATCAATTGGGGCTGGACCAGCCGATCCTGTGGCAATACTTGCGCTGGGGGAGCGCCGTCTTGCGTGGCGACCTCGGTGTGTCGCTGGATTCGAATGCGCCCGTCAGTCATATCCTGTGGGACCGCTTCGGCTACACCCTGGCATTGCTGGCCGGCGTGATCGCGGTGGTGGTGCCGGTGGCGCTGGCGCTGGGTGTCGCGCTGGCGTTGCGCCGGGACAGTCGCCTGGATCGCTGGAGCCTGTCGCTGTTGATCTTTCTCAAGGCCACGCCGGGCTTTCTGTTGGCGATAGGCCTGGTGCTGCTGTTTTCCATGCCGCACATGGACTTCTTGCCGGCGGTGTCGATCCTCGACCCGGACCAGTCGCTGCTGCGCCAGCTCAAGTTTCTGACCCTGCCGGTGTTGGCCCTGAGCCTCACCGCATTGCCTTATCTAACGCGGATGGTGCGGGCGGCGATGATCGAGGCGTTGGAATCCGATTACGTGATCGCCGCTCGCCTGCGCGGCATTCCGCACCGGCGCATTGTGTGGCTGCACACCTTGCCCAACGCGCTGGTGCCGGCGATCCAGGGCGTGGCGCTGACCCTGCGCACGCTGATCGGCGGCGCGGTCTTGGCCGAGGTGATCTTCAGTTACCCCGGCATTGGCACGGCGTTGAACGCGGCGATCCAGATGCGCGACCTGCCGATGATCCAGGCGATTGTGCTGGTGATCACCCTGGCGGTGGTGCTGGTCAACCTGCTCGCCGACCTGCTCACTGTATTGCTCACACCCAAGCTGCGCACCGCGCGCCGGGTCACGCTGATTCAACGCAACCGCCGGGGCATCACGCCGTGGTGGCGCCGTTCCCGAGGTGATGCATGAACGAGCCGCAAATCCGTAAAGGCGCACTGATCACATTGCTGGTGGTTGCCTTCGCGTTGTTCGGCCCTTGGCTTGCGCCCCATGGTTCAACGGACATGGTCGGCCCGGTGTATGGCGCGCCTGCCGGGGCTGCCTGGCTGGGGTTTGATTTTCTTGGGCATGATGTGCTGTCGCGGTTGCTCAATGGCGGCTTGTCGGTGTTGTGGATGTCGGTGGCCGCCGCGAGTATCGCGCTGGCGGTCGGCAGCACGTTGGGCCTGCTGGCGGGCTTGTCGCGGCGGCGCCTGGACCAGTTGATTACCTGGTCGGCGGACGTGTCCCTGGCGTTTCCCGACCTGATCCTGGTGCTGCTGATCGTGTCGATGCTGGGCCGCGCGCCATGGCTGATTGTGTTGACCGTGTCCATCGCGTTCATTCCCGGGGTGATCCGCCTGGCGCGTGCCAGTGCGGTGGCGGTGGCGGGACAGGAGTTCGTCGAGGCGGCGCAGATGATGGGTTACTCGCGCTGGCGCATCCTGTTCAAGGAGATCCTGCCGAATATCCTCACGCCGTTGCTGGTGCACTTCGGCAACATGCTGACCTGGGGCGTGGGCATGCTGTCGGGCTTGAGTTTTCTCGGTTATGGCGTGGCGCCGCCCACGGCGGACTGGGGCCTGATGATCAATGAAAACCAGGCCGGCCTGCTGGTGCAGCCCTGGGCGGTGCTGGCCCCGGCGGTGCTGATCGGGGTATTTGCCTACGGCACCAATATCCTTGCCGAAGGCATCGGCCGGCGCAGCGCACGGATGGGAGAAAAGCAGCCATGAACGCAATCACCGAAATCGACACCGGGGTCCTGCAGGTGCATGACCTGCGCGTGGAGTTGCCGGGGCAGGTGGATGTGGTGTCGGGCATCTCGTTCAGCCTGCAGGCCGGGGAGATCCTCGGTTTGGTCGGCGAATCGGGGTCGGGCAAGACCACGCTGGCCACCGCCTTGCTCGCCCATGCGCGGCGCGGCGCGCGGATTGTTGGCGGCCAGGTGCAGGTCGACGGCCAGGCGCTGTTGAGCCTGGAGGGCGAAGCCTTGCGCCGGGCGCGTGGCAGCCTGATCGGCTATGTCGCCCAGGACCCGGCCACCGCGCTGAATCCGGCGCTGCGCGTCGGTCACCTGTTGCGCGAGACCCTGGCGGTGCATCCGTCGGGCCTGGATCGTGCGGCTCAGCAGCAACGTATCAATGAAACGCTGCGAGACGTCGGTCTGCCGGACGATCCGGAGTTCCTGCGGCGCTTTCCCCATCAACTCTCCGGGGGCCAGCAACAGCGGGTGATGCTGGCGCTGGCATTCGTGCTGCGCCCGCGCCTGATTGTGCTGGATGAGCCGACCACCGCGCTGGATGTCAGCACCCAGGCGCATATCCTCGCCACGCTGCGGCGCCTGTGTAAAAGCCAGGGTGTGGCGGCGGTGTATGTGTCCCACGACCTGGCGGTGATCAAGGACCTGGTGGACCGGGTGATGGTGATGTATGCCGGGCGCATTGTGGAAACTGCCAGCCGCGATGCGCTGTTCAGCCGGCCGTCCCATCCCTATACCCGAGGGTTGCTGGCGGCGATCCCGGATGTGGCGGGACGTCGCGCGTTGCAAGCGATTGCCGGGCACGCGCCGGCACCGGGGCAACGGCCACAGGGGTGCAGTTTCGGGCCGCGCTGCGAGCGGTTTGCCTCAGTGTGCGCGTTGCAGGAGCCGGCGTTGCAGGTCCGGGAGCCGGGCCATGCGGTGGCCTGTCTCGTCCCCCATGACCAGCCGTTGCAGGCAATCGCGTTGACACCGATTGCGGCTGTTACCGCGCAGGCCGAAGCACCGTTGCTGTCCATCCGCGGCTTGAACGTAGCCTACGACCGGCAGGTGCTGTTCGACATTGCATTGCAGGTGCAGCCGGGGGAGTGCCTGGCGTTGGTGGGCGAGTCCGGCTCCGGCAAGACCAGCCTGGCACGGGCCGTCGCCGGCCTGGGGGAAAATGCCCTGGGTGAATTGCACTACGCTGGCCGCCCACTGCCGTTGCAGGCACGCCAGCGCGATGCGGGGTTGCGTCACCAGATCCAATACATCTTCCAGAACCCGTATCGCGCGTTGAACCCGCGTCAAACCGTGTACCAGACGCTGAGCGCGCCCTTGGAACACTTCTTCGCGGTCAAAGGCGTTGCGGCGCGGCAGCGGGTCGAGGCGGTGCTCAAGCGCGTGTCGCTGCCGGCCTCGGTGGCCGATCTTTACCCCCACAGCCTATCGGGTGGCGAACGCCAGCGCGTGGCCATCGCCCGTGCGCTGCTGTGCGAACCCAGGCTGCTGATCTGCGATGAAATCACCTCGGCACTGGACGTGTCGGTGCAGGCATCGATCCTCGACCTGCTGCGCCAATTGCAGCGCGAAGGGCTGACCTTGTTGTTCGTGACCCACGACCTCGGCGTCGTCCGCGCCATTGCGGACCGCGTGCTGGTGTTGAAGGTGGGCAGGGTCGTGGAGCAGGGCGCGGTGGATGAGGTATTGGACCAGCCGCAGGCGGCGTATACCCGCACGTTGCTGGAGCATTCGCCGTCGTTGGGGTGACGGGCACCGCTGCGCGGTGATCGCCGGCAAGCCGGCTCCTACAGGTGTGTGTCGTACACATGTACACGCGATCCACTGTAGGAGCCGGCTTGCCGGCGATGGCGTCCTCAACAATCACACCCATATCGCATCCCACAACGGATAATCATGCACGCGCCGTACAATACCGGCCCGCAATGGGTTGGCGATGATATAGCGCGCAACGGCCTGCAAATCTTCCTCCCGCCTGATGGCGCGGTCATGAAAACCCTTTTGCCAAAAACGACCCGACCGCCCCAGGCGCGCATTGATGGCGCGGGCGCTACGGGATTTTGTCGCCAGCATCAGCGCTGGCAAGGTGCTTTGTTTGAGCTCGAGCAGCCAATGAAAATGATCCGGCATCACCACCCAGGCCAGCGAGTCGGCAAGGCCTTCGATTTGTGCCTGACGAAATTGATGAACCACTAAACGACCGACTTGCCAGTCTGCAAAGACAGGCTCGCGGTGTTGGGTGACAGCGCTGAGCATGTAGATCTGACCACTTTCGGAGTAACGGCCAGTGCGAAGGTGTTTAGCGTGGGGGCGTGTGGACAATCCTTGTCCTCCTGATATGAATACAGGCAGATAAGGCTAGTGCGGCGGCAGGGGATTTGAGGTGAGACTTTGGCGCTGGATGTGACTGGACGGACGCTATCGCCGGCAAGCCGGCTCCTACAGGTGTGTGTCGTACGCATAAACATCGGTACACAGGATCCACTGTAGGAGCCGGCTTGCCGGCGATGGCGTCATGCGCCGCTACGCAACGCGTGCCTGCCTGCGCCGCGCTTCTTCACGCACCGCCGGGATGATCCACCGTCCATAATCCACCGTGTCGTACAACGGGTCATACCCCCGGTTCAAGAACGTGGTCACGCCCAGGTCCACATAATCCAACAACGCCTGCGCGACGGTTTCCGGGGTGCCGACCAGGGCGGTGGTGTCGCCGTAGGCGCCTACGGCGGTGGCGGTGGGCATCCATAGAGCGCGGTCGTGCCGGTCGCCCAAGGCTGCGGCGGCCAGCAGGCGTTCCGAGCCGGTGCCCTTGATGCGTTTCTGCCAGGGGCTGCCGGCGGCAAACTGTGGGTTGGCCTTGATCTGTTCCAGGATCTGTTCGGCACGTTGCCAGGCCAGTTCCTCAGTGGCGCCCAGGATCAAACGCACCGACAAACTCACCCGTGGCGCTTCAACGCCCGCTGCCGCAGCGGCGGCCTTGAGCTTGGCAATCTGCTCCGCCACGCCACTCAACGGCTCGCCCCACAGCGCATACAAATCCGCGTGCTTGACCGCGATCTGGTAGGCGATGTCCGAAGACCCGCCAAACGAAATCGGGATGTGCGGCTGTTGCAACGGCTTGACCGGTGAAAACGCGCCTTTGATGTTGAAGTACTTGCCCTCGAAATCGAACGGCTCGTCGGCGGTCCAGGTGCGCCGCACGATCTCCAGGTACTCATCGGTGCGTTGGTAGCGCTCGGTCTTGTCCAGCAGGAAGTCGCCTTCCTGCGGCTCGGCGGTAATCCCGGTGATTGCGTGCAGGCGGATGCGCCCGCCACCGGTGGTGTGGTCCAGCGTGGCGAAGGCTCGGGCGGCAACGGTGGGCGCGGTGAGGCCAGGGCGGTGGGCAATCATGAACCCCAGGCGCTCGGTATGCGCCGCCGCGTAGGCCGCGATCTGCAGGCTGTCGGCGCTGCCCGGGCCGCTGGCGATCAGTACGCGGTCGAAGCCGGCATGCTCATGGGCGCGGGCATGATGGCGGATAAAGTCGAGGTCAAAATCCGGGCTGCGCACGCCACGGGTTTCAGACCACTGGCGGGGGAAAATCATGCCGACAAATTCAATGGACATGGGACGCTCCTGGGGTGGATCAGAATTGATAGTCGACCTGGGCCAGCAAGGTGCGGCCAGGCATGGGTTGCAAAAAGGTGTTGGTGGAGCCGGCCAGGCCGCTGACGAAGTTGAGTTCGTTGGTCAGGTTGAGCACCCGCAAGGTGGTGCTCCACTGCGGCTGGCGGTAGTACAGGGCGAGGTCGAGGTTGTACTCGTTGGGGATCTTTACCGTCTTGCTCAGGTTCAGGTACCAGCTGCTGGTCCACCAGCCGGAGAGTTCGGCGCCAAAGCCGGAATCAAAGCGGTAGTCGACATAGCCGCTGGCGGTGTACTCGGGAATCTGCACCGCGTCATAGCGTCCGGAAGGCCGCTGATTGAGGCTGTTGTTATCGCCAAACACCGTGCCGTTGTCGGGGATGAACCCGGCGGACGCAAACCCGGCTTGGGAGGTGAACTCGTTGTAGGCGCTGAGCTTGGACAGGTTGAGGCCGCTGCGCAGGTGGTCATCCGGTTGATAGCGCACGGTGGCTTCCACGCCCTTGATCTGCAGCCGCGCAATATTGTTATTGCTGTCGGGCGCCTGGTCCCGGGCTTGCTTGAACGCCGCCAAGGTCATGAACAGCTGGTTGGGCACCGCTTCGACCTTGACCCCGACCTCATGCAACACGCTCAGGCTCTGGAACGCCAGCGGGTTGAGCTGGTTGGCGCCGGCGCCACTGCCCCAGCCCAGGCCGTTGGAGAAGAACCCGGTATTGACCGCCAGCGAGCGATCGAAGGTGTAGTACAGCGTGGTGTTTTCAGTGGGTTTTACGTAGGGGCTGACCTGGAAGGCAAACAACCGATAGTTGTCGCTGTCCTGGCGCCGATTGCCGCCCGCGAGGGTGAAAGGGTTATGGATCTCGGCGTCGATCCAGCTGCGACTGGCGCCGATGTTCAGGCCGACATAATCGCCGTACTTGAGGTTGTGCTGGCTGAACAGGGTCTTGGTGGTCCAGGTGCTTTCCGCGGTGTAGGGCGCCAGGGATTCGGCATACAGCCCATGCCCGGCCGCGTACATCGGCGGCAGGTTCAGCCAGCCGTAGTAGTTGGAATATTGCGGCACGCCGGGCTGCCCGATCCACGTGCCGTTGCCACCGGCCGGGTTGCTGCCGTCGAGGCCCAACAGGTCGCCGGGGTTTTTGCCGGAAGGATTCTGGGTCAGGTCGTAGGCGTTGATGGTGGAACCGAAGCTATTGTTGGCGGCAATCGACTGGTTGAATTCGCGGCGGTAGATCAGGCCGGTGTTGCTGTCGTCCCGCAGGGTCCAGCCGCCCAGCCGGGTTTCGTTGCGCGAGCGGAACTCGAAACGGTTATCGAAAATCGTGTCCTTCGATTGCACCTGGAAGGCACCCACGGCATCGGTGATGTCCTTGGAACGTTCATAGAACGTGCTGTTGGCCACGGTGATGGTGGGCGACAGGTCGGCTTCAATGCGCAGTTGCGTGGTAAAGCGCCGCGAGCTGCTTTCATCTTCCTTGCGCTGCCCGGCCTGGGAGGACAAGGACTGCTCGCCATTGCCTGCCAGCGTCGGGTCATACACCCAACCGCGCAGGCTGCCGGGGTTGGCCTGGGTATTGGGGGAAGCGGCCTGGAAGCTGCCGTCGACCACGCTGTACTGGCCCTGGGCATTGCGCTGGCGTTGCACCCAGCCAAGGGTGGGGGCATCGGCGGCGCCGGAGGCCAGTACCGGCGACCACAGGGTGTTGCCATTCTGGATGATCGGCGTGGCACGGCCGGCGTAGTACTTGCCGTGGTCTACCAGGTCCTGGGTAGCGCGGTTCCAGCCGTGGGTGATGTTGTAGTCGTAGTAGTTGTCGTAGCTGGCGTTCCAGTCCACGCGCACATTGTCGTTGCGCCAGGCCAGGGCGCCGTAGAACGCGTCGAAGTTGTTGTCGACGTTGTCGTAGAAGTCTTGCTGGCGCTGCTTGGTGATGCTCAGGCGATAGGCCAGGTTGTCAGTCAAGGGGCCGGTGTTGTCGATACTGAACTTGTTGGAGTTGCGCGATGTGCCGTCCGGTACCCATGAGCCCAGTTCGCCGCTGAGCTTGGTCTTGAACTCATTGAAGTTGGGCTTTTTGCTCAGGTAGTTGACGTAGCCGCCGCTGCCGGACACCGAGCCGTAGGTCACCGAGGACGGCCCGGCAACGATATCGGCGCCTTCATAGGCATTGAAGTTGGCGGGGTGACGTACGGCATAACCGCGCTGGCCGTCCTGGAAAATTTCCGACCCCTGGGCACGGAACTGCGGGGCGATCCCGGCATTCTGGCCGCCGCCACGGGTGATCCCCGGTGCATACTTGACCAGGTCGTCGGCACTGTGGATCGAGCCGTTGGCCAACTGTTCGGCGTTGATCTGTACCACTGAGCGCGGGGTGTCGAGCACCTTGGTCTCGGTGCCGCCATACACCGAGGTCGGTGGACGGGTGGGCAGGGCGTCGTCATCCGACTCGCTGCTGCTGGCCTGCACGGTGACAGTCTGCAATTGGGTGTCGGCGGCAAAAGCCTGCAGCGGCAGCGTTGCGGCCAGCAGCAGGGGTAAACGCAAGGCGATAGCGTGCATGGCAGAAATGCCCCATAAAAAATGAGTGAAGGGCGCACGATCTTTTGTAGGAGCCGGCTTGCCGGCGATGGCGTCCGTTTGATCGGCGCAGGGCTTGAGGGCCCCATCGCCGGCAAGCCGGGCTCCTACAGAGGGGGGTGCGGTTTCATTGGGTCAGGCGGTGTCTTTGAGCCAGAGCTTCTCGAAGCGCCAGGTGCTGAACAATGACGCTTCCGACTGCGCACCGCCGACGCGGGTGGACACGCTGTCGAGCAGGTCGGCGTAGCCCCAGATCAACATGCCGCCGCGTTCGTACTGGATCTGCTGCACCTGGTGCACCAGGGCCTTGCGTTTTTCCAGGTCGGGCTGGGCCATGGCCGCCAGGAACAGCTCGCTGAACTGCGGATCGTTGAAGTGGGTCTTGTTCGATACCGCAAAGGGCGCATCGGTGTGGATCGCACTGGCCAGGAACGGCGCGCCGATGCTGCCGCCGGTGCTCAGGGTCCAGTCGTTTTTCAGTGGCCCCTGGAACGTCGCCAGGTCCACTTGCTTGACCTTCAGGGTCACACCAATGCGCTTGGCTTGCTCGGCCAGCACCAGCGCGGAACTCAGGCCGGGGCCGGGGGTGGTGATCAGTTCCACCTCAAGGTTTTCCTGGCCGGCTTCCTTCAACAGTTGCGCCGCGCGTTGCGGGTCGTAGGGGCGTGGGCCGAGGCTGTGGTTGAACGTCGGGTCGCTTGGCGCATACAAGTCGTTGGCGACCCGGCCCTGGCCGTTCAGTGCACGACGCACCAGTTCCTCACGGTCGGCCAGCAGGCGAAACGCTTCGCGCACCCGTGGGTCGTTGAAGGGTGGCTTGTCCAGGTTCATGTCGAAGGACAGCCAGTTGCCTGTCACGGACTTGATCACCTGCAGGCGCGGGTCTTTTTGCAGGATCGGCAGTTGCTCGGTGGGCAGCACATTGGCCATGTCGATCTGCCCGGCACGCAGGGCGGCGAGGCGCGCGACCTGGTCCTTGAAGTCGATGATTTCCAGCTCATCGGCGTAGGGCTTGCCGTCCTTGTAGTAGTTTTCGAAGCGGGTGAACAGCGAACGCTGGCCGGGGGTGAAGCTTTTCAGCTTATAGGGACCGGCGCCCACCGGGTTGGTGACCGGGTGGTAGTCCACCGGCACGATGCCGCCGAAATTGACCCAGGTTTCCGCCAGCGGCATGTAGCTGCGACCTTCTCGGAAGCTCAGGCGCACGGTGCGGTTGTCGAGCTTGACCAGGTTGTCGCGGTCGACCCAGTGCAACAGCGCGGCATAGGGCGAGGCCAGTTGCGGGTCGGTGAGGCGACGGATCGAGAAGATCAAATCGTCGGCGTCGATGGTCTTGCCATTGTGGAACTCCAGGCCCGGACGCAAGCGCAAGGTCCAGGCACTCGCATCGGCGTTCGGCTCGGCCAGTTCAGCCAGGGCCAGGCGCGGTTGCATCTGCTCGTCCCACTCCCATAATTTGCTGTACAGCGCAAAGCCGCGAACGATGCCGCTGCCCACCGGTTTGTGCGCGTCCAGGTTGCCGCTCTGGTTGCCATCGAGAATGCCCAGGCGTAGCCGCCCGCCATAACGTGGTTGGTCGTCGCCGGCCACCACGGCAGGCGCGTCGCTGGGGCCGCAACCGGCCAGCAGCAGGCCGCCGCCGACCGTTGCGCTGTAGCCGAGAAAGTCCCGGCGGCTCAAGAGTAGGGTCATCGCATCAGGCTCCACCGTTGGCCGAGTGCAGTTCACGCAGAGGTTCCTGTGCGCGGCTCAATTCGGCGCGCTCGCTGCGAAAGTGCGGCAGGATGTGCTCGCCGAGGCGATAGGCTTCTTCCAGGTGCGGGTAGCCGGCGAGGAAGAACAGATCGATGCCGATGCTGTTGTACTCGCGAATCCGCGCCACCACGTTTTCGTAGCTGCCCACCAGTGCACAGCCGGGAGGGATGCCGATGTAACCGAAGCCGGTCCACACATTCGGGTGAATGAAGAAGTCATCAAACCCCTGGGCCTCGTTCTTCTCGGCAAAGCCATGCTCGTAGCTCAGCTTGCGCGCAGTGCGCAGCCCGGCATGGGCGGCCACGGCCTTGACCGCGCCACGGGCGATGCCTTCGTCGAAGAAACGCTTGGCCTCGGTGCGCGCCAGCTCTTCGGTTTCGCGGGTGATCACGTCGATCGACAGGCCGAAGCGGATGTCGGTCTGCCCCCATTTGAGTGCGCGTTGGCGCAGGTCGGCGATCAGCGCGGCGATTTCATCCGGGTGCTCGGCGCGCATCAGGTAGAAGTCCGCGTGCTTGGCGGCAAACTCCCGCGCGGCAATCGAGGAACCGGCGGTGCAGATCAGCGGCAACTGGGCCTTTTTCAACGGGCCACGCAGGCCACCGCCGTCAGCTTTGTAGAAGGTGCCGTCGTAGTGGAAGGTCTCGTTGTGCCAATAGCCCTTGACCACGTCCATGAACTCGGTGGCGCGTGCATAGCGCTCGTCATGGTCGCTGTAGTCGCCGACCTGGCGCTGGATCGCATCCGAACCGCCGTTGATGATGTTCCACACCAGGCGATTACCGGTGGCGCGCTGGTAGGTGGCCGCTTGTTGCACCGCCACCCACGGGGTGTAGTGGTAGGGCTGGAACGCGGTGACGAACTGCAGGGTGCGTGTCTCGCGGGCCAGCAGCGAGCAGACCGTCCACGGCTCTTCGCCGGTGGGCGCGTTGACCATCAACGCACCGCCAAACCCGTTGATCTCAGCCGCCTTGGCGATCTGGCCCAGGTAGTCGATGTAGGTGAAGTGGTCGCCCACACTGAACCCGGAGACCGCGCCGGTGCTGTTGGCGCCGCCGCGATGCCAGTCGCCACGGTTGCGTGGGTCACCGGGCAGGAACTGGGTTTCACCGTGCAATGGCAGGCGAGTGAAGAATTCAATGCTCATGAAGCCTCCTGCTTACTGGGCGGTCGGGGCGCAGACCGGGGTGATCGGCTGGTCGTTGATGACCTTGTGGGCGAACGGAATCGAGTCCTTGAGCGACGCATTGACCGTGGCACTGTGGCCCAGGCCCTTGTACAGGTGGCCTTCGACCACGGAACCTGCGTTGCACGCGTCCTGCATCAACTTGACCTGGGTGGCGGCGGCGGGGGTGGTGTCATCGGCGCCGGTGCCGATTAAGATCGGCTTGGAGGTCTTCAGGGTCGGGTACGAAACCTGCGCCAACCAGGGTGCGAGCTGCTTGCCCTTATAGTCTTTCTTGGTGTTGGCGATGCTCAGGCCCAGGCCTTCGACGTCGCCTTCGAGGGCAAACAGGCAACTGGTGCGAGCCTGTTCGAAGATCGGCAGAGCCTTGTCGGTGTAGAAGTCCGCCGGGTTGATGCTCGGGTCGTATTGCTGGGCCGCGAGCAAAGTGTAGAAACCGTAGGCCAGGGTCGGGTCGACCTTGTTGCGCACCTCTTCGCTGGGGTTTTTCGCGTAGTCGAGGGTGTAGATCACGCCCGTGCCGATGCTGCCCTTGACGCCGAGGTCGGGGGCGTAGGTAGCGGCATAGGCAGCTGCCGCAAAGGCACCGGCACCGCCCTGGGACTGGCCGACGATCAGCACTTTGTCGGCCAGGCCGGGGACGCTGGCGACCACGGCCTTGGCGGCATCGAGAATGCCGTAGGCGGCCATGCGGCTGTTCAGCAATGGGTGGCCGCCGGGGACACCAAGGCCTTGATAGTCGGTGGCGACCACCGCAAAGCCTTCTTCCAGCCAGCGATTGAGGTAAGCCACATCGCGGTAGGAACGGCCTTGCCAGGACGGCGCGCACACGTCCGCCACGCCGACGGTGCCATGGCCCCAGCTCGCCACCGGCCAACCCCCCGCAGGCGCCTTGCCCTTGGGCAGGAACAGCGCGCCGGAGACCACGATCGGCGTCTTGTTATCGATGCCATCGGTGGAGGTGTAGAGGATGCGTTGGGCGCTGGCGGCATTTGCCAGGCTCAGGGTCTTGTCCAGCGGCTCGCTGCGCAGCAGTTTGCCGGGTGTGGCCGGGATGGCTTTTTCCCAGGTGTAGAACGCCGAGACGCGGCCGTCACCTTGCAGCGGGTCGGGTTTCGGTGCATGCACATCGGCGGCAAAGACGCTCATGGACAAGGCCAGTACGCTGAGACCGAACGCGAAGGAGTGTGGCAGTTTCATCAATCATTTCCCTATCAAGGATTAGTGCTGACCTGGCCGCGCAGGGCCGGCCAGTAGTCGGTGAGTTTCAGGTCGATCAGGGCCTGGTTAGTGAAGCCGGTGGCCAGAGACGGGCCGATGTCGTAGGTATCTCGAATCAGGTGGTTGGCCAGGGCGTAGGCGGTCAGCGCCTGGTAGTGGGCCTTGAGTTGCGCATCGCTTTTTGGCGCCCAGCGTTCTTTCCAGGCCACTGGGTCGTTCTGGTCGTCGCGGCGCAGCACGCTTTCGGCGGTGCCGGCGCGGGAGGACAGCTGGTAATAGGCATCCTGGTTCTGTGCTTGGGAAATCCACCAGGCGGCCTTGACCCAAGCGGTTGCGAGTAATTGAGTGATGTCCGGGTGCTGCTGGACGAAGGTGTCGGTGCCCCATAAATCGGAGACCAGGCGCCAGTCATTGCTGCCTTGCTTGGTCGACCAGATGATCTTGCCCACGCCTTTGTCTTCCAGGGCATAGGCTTCGCTGAGCAGCATGGCCGCATCGACCTTGCCGGCCGACACCGCCGCCGCGCCGACCTGCGGGTTGAGGTTGGCGATCTTGAAGTCGTCGAGCTTCAAGCCCTTGCTGGCCAGGAAGTTACTGAACGCAAACTCCCATGGTCGCCCCCGGTGCAGCGCCAGGCGCTTACCCTTGAGGTCTTCGATGGTCTTGGCGCTGGAACCTTCGGGCACCACCAGGTAGATGTTGTTGCCGCTGCCGCCGGGCACGATCAGCTTGCCCGGCACACCACCGGCCCCGGCGATCACCGAGGGCAAGTCGCCGCGTACGGCGAAGTCCAGGCTGTTGTTGCTGAAACCTTCGTTGATCTGCGGACCGGCGCCGGCGTGGGGCAGGGCGATCCACTCAAGCTTCACGCCGCGCTCGCGCAATTGCGCTTCCAGCCATCCCTCTTCGATCACCCGCCCGGCGATGCCGCCGAATACCGGTTTACCGCCTTGGGTAAAGGCGACGATGGCGATTTTTACCGAGGCCGGCTCAGCGTGGACCGTGCTGAATGCCAGCACCCCGAACAGCGCCGCGACGGTCTTGCGCCAAAGGTTTTTCATGGGCGTTCTCCCTACCTGAATGGACAACCCCCCTGTAGGAGCCGGCTTGCCGGCGATGAGACCGTTGAGCCTTGCAGCGCCTGAAAAAACGCTCTCGCCGGCAAGCCGGCTCCTACACGGGAATTGTGTTGGCAGGAAGAGAGCAGATTGCATGCCAGTCGCTGGGAAAATCGCTCTAGGCAGCATGCTGCAAGGGTTTCAGCGGTAGCTGCGCGGATGCCGCCTCACCCCCGCTGCTGATGTGCAAACACGCAAGTGCTGGCCGATTGCTGCTCCAGCAGCAGTCCATGGGCGGGGTGTTGGTATATTCGATCAGGGAATATATAAATATTAATTAATAATTAAATGGTATAGAAAACTTCATGCACTATTGAGCACGCGCTTTTAATGCCAGGAATGCACCATGTCGCTGATCACCCATCCCAACGCCCGCGAATTGACCAAGTCGGTGCGTGCCACCGTGCTGGTCTTCAAGGACCCGCGCTCACAGGAATTACTCGCGCGCATCGAGCGCCTGGCGCCCAGTGAAGCCAACACCTTGATCATCGGCGAGACGGGCACCGGCAAGGAATTGGTCGCGCGGCATATCCACAATCTGAGCCGTCGTGGCCGTGAACCCTTTGTCGCAGTCAACTGCGGTGCGTTTGCCGAAACCCTGGTGGAAAGCGAACTGTTCGGCCATGAAAAGGGCGCGTTTACCGGCGCCACCACCCACAAGGCTGGTTGGTTCGAAGCGGCCAATGGCGGCACGTTGTTCCTTGATGAGATCGGTGATTTGCCGCTGAACATGCAGGTCAAATTGCTGCGCGTGCTGCAGGAACGTGAAGTGGTGCGCCTGGGTTCGCGCACGCCGATTCCGATCAACGTGCGGCTGGTGGCGGCCACCAACGTCAACCTGGCCGACGCGGTGGTGGCCGGGCATTTTCGCGAGGACTTGTTCTACCGTTTACACGTCGCCACTATCCGCCTGCCACCGCTGCGTGAACGTCCGGGGGATATCCTGCCGCTGGCCGAGTTCTTCCTCGAAGAACACTGCCAGCGCCTGGGCTACAACCGTGCGAGCCTGAGTCTGGAAGCCGAGCGCAAGATGCTCGAACACAGTTGGCCGGGCAACATCCGTGAGCTGGAAAACGCGATTCACCACGCCTTGCTGGTGTGCCGCAACCAGCGCGTACAGCCGGCGGATTTGCACCTGGTGGACATGCGTTCCTCGGGCATTCGCCAGGACGAAGCCAACCACGCGCCGCCGGCCCTGAGCGGGCCCGTGGATCTGGAAAGCGCGCTGAATGCCTTGTTCGAGCAGAACATTCCCGACCTCTACGAACACATCGAAGAGACGATTTTTCGCGCGGCTTATCGCTACTGCCACGGCAATCAGCTGCAGACCGGCCGCTTGCTGAATATCAGCCGCAATATCGTGCGCGCGCGCCTGGAAAAAATCGGCGAACTGGGCAAGCCGGTGTTACTCGACGGTCAGTAATGCTAGGTTTTCGAACTTCCCTGACCGCTGGAGGGTTCGACGTTGATCCGACTTGCTGACTACATCGCCTATATTTGCGACTCGGTGCTGGCGCCCTGGGCTGCGCTGACGCCCTGGGCACTGGCCACCCAGGCGCCTGCGGTCGTTCGCCAGTTGTTGGCTGAACTGCCCGCCGACGAATACGTCATCCAGGATGAAATCGCCATCCACCGTACCGCCACTGTGGAGGCAGGCGCGTTGCTCAAGCCGCCCCTGATCATCGGCGCGCATTGCTTTATCGCCAGCGGTTCGCTGTTGCGGGGCGGATGCTGGCTGGATGAGCATTGCATCATCGGCCCCGGTTCCGAATTGAAAACCTCCTTCATGTTCAGCGGCGGCAAACTGGCGCACTTCAATTTTGTCGGTGATTCCGTGCTGGGCCACGGGATCAATCTGGAGGCGGGGAGCATCGTCGCCAACTACCGCAATGAACGCGATGACAAGGAAGTGCGGGTGCGGGTCGACGGCACCTTGCAGCGCACCGGTTGCGACAAATTTGGCGCGTTGCTCGGTGACCAGTGCCGTATCGGCGCCAATGCCGTACTGGCGCCGGGGGCGGTACTCACGCCGGGGAGTGTGGTAGGACGCGGGCAGGTGTTTGATGGAGAAGCCTGCGTATAAACGCAATGTTGAAAAGGGCATGGTGTGTCGGCACGATATTAAATAGAATGAATCTCATTTGAGACTCACTCGCGCCGCGCAGGTCGCTAGCCATGAATGATGCTGTTGTTCCGACCCACGCCCCCGAACTCACGCTGTCGAGCCTGTATCGCGACCACCGTAGCTGGCTGGAAAACTGGCTGCGTCGGCGCCTGGGCAATGCCTGGGATGCTGCGGACCTGAGCCAGGATACGTTCTTGCGGGTGCTCGCCAGCGCCCAGCCGATCGCGCAGATGCAGGAGCCGCGCGCTTATCTGGTGACCGTCGGCAAGCGCCTGCTGGTGAATTTCCATCAGCGCCGTAGCCTTGAGCAGGCCTACCTGAATGCCTTGGCGAGCCTGCCGGAAGCCTGCGTGCCGTCGCCCGAGCAGCGCTGGCTGGTGCTGGAAACCCTGCAAGCCCTGGACGAGTTGCTCGATGGCCTGCCGGTGCTGGTGCGCCGCGCGTTCCTGTGGAGCCAACTGGAAGGCCTGGGCTATCGGCAGATCGCCGAACGCCTGGACGTGTCCGAGCGCACGGTCAAACGCTACATGGCCCAGGCCTACGAGCATTGCCTGCTGGTGGACCTGTGAGTCGTGACGTTGCCCGTGCCGCCGCGCAGTGGCTGGCGCTGCTGGAGTCCGGCGCAGCCTCCGAGCGCGATCACGCCGCGTTGCAGCACTGGCGCGACAGCCATCCCCAGCATGAACAGACCTGGCAAAAAGCCCAGACCCTGCGCCAGCGTTTCAGCGACTTGCCCCAGGCCTTGGCGATGGCCAGCCTCGACCGTCCGCAACCGGGACGCCGTGCCGTGCTCAAGCGTGCCCTGGGTATCGCTGCACTGGTGCCGACCGCCTGGCTGGTCAGCCGTCAATTGCCCCTCGAGGCATGGCGCGCCGACCTGCACACCGCCACCGGCGAGCGTAAACGCATGCCATTGGCCGACGGCGGTAGCCTGCAACTCAATACCGCGACAGCGGTGGATATGGACCTGGCGCAGCGGCGCATCACCCTGGTGGACGGTGAGTTGGCGCTGAATCTACCCGGTGGCACGGCCATGACCGTACAGACCCGCTATGGCGAGTTGAGCGTCAGCCAAGCCGAAGTGTGCGTACGCCAACTGGCCAGCGGCTGCCTGGTGTCGGTGCTCAAGGGCGCGGTCCAGGTGCGCGACCTGAGCGGACACAGGGCAACGCTGCAGGGTGGGCAGCAAGCGCCGCTGAACGCCGATGGGCTGGGTGCCTGGGCGCCGTTTGATGTATTGCAACTGGGCTGGCGCGACGGTGTGCTGACCGCGCAGAACCAGGCGCTGGGTGACTTCCTGCGGGAGCTGGAGCGTTACCGGCCGGGTGTGTTGCGTTGGGAGCCGAGCCTGGAAAGTCTGCGGGTTACCGGCAGTTTTCGCCTGGACGAAACTGACCGCATCCTCAACCTGCTGGCCTCGACCCTAGGGCTGCAATTGCACGCACGCACGCGCTATTGGGTCACCCTCACGCCGCGCAACTCCCTGACCTGACACCCCCCGGTAGGAGCCCGGCTTGCCGGCGATGGCGTCCTCAAAATCGCCATCGCCGGCAAGCCGGGCTCCTACAAGGGTGGGGTCAGATAACGTGGGCGCGTTGCAGCTCGGTCAAGGACAGCGCCTTGAGCTGCGCCAACAGCGGATCACGCCGGTCCCTGGGGTGGGGCAAATCCACCGCAAGCGCCTGGCGAATACTGCTCGGCCGGTTGTCCATCACCAGCACCCGGTCACTCAGGTACAGCGCCTCGTCCACATCATGGGTCACCAACAGCAGGGCGATGGCATGGTGTTCGGCCAATTGCAGCAGCAGGTCCTGCAGCTTCATGCGGGTAAAGGCATCCACCGCGCTGAAGGGTTCATCCAGCAGCAACACCTGCGGGCGTGAATACAGGCCCCGTGCGATGGCCACCCGTTGCGCCATGCCGCCGGACAACGCCTTGGGCAATGCCTGGGCAAACCCCTTGAGGCCGACTTCGTCGATCAGTTGCGTAACCCAGGCCTTGTCGTAGTGCTTGTCATCGCTGAAACCGATGTTCTGTTCCACCGTGAGCCAGGGCATCAGCCGGGGCTCCTGGAACACAAAGGCGACTTCGCCATCGGGGCTGCGCAGTTCGCCCTGGAAGTCTTTTTCCAGGCCGGCGACGATGCGCAGCAAAGTGCTTTTGCCACAACCACTGGGGCCCAGCAGGCTCACGGCTTCCCGAGGTTGCAGGGCCAGGCGCACGTCTTTCAGCACGGTAGTGCTGGCGAAGCTTTTACGCGCGACGTGAATGTCCAACAGCGATTGCGTGCTCATTGTGCTGCTCCCTGGAATGTGTCTCGCCAGGCCAGGCAGCGCTTTTCCAGCGCGGCGAGCAGGCCATCACTGACTTTGCCCAGCAGCGCCAACACGATGATCGCCGCCAGCACGATGTCCGGCCGTGAAGTTTCACGCCCATCGCTGAGCAAGTAACCCAGGCCCTTGGTGGCCGCGATCAACTCCGCCGCCACCAGAAACATCCACGCCAGGCTCAAGCCGCTGCGCAACCCGGTAAACAGGCCGGGCAGGGCGGCCGGCAACAAGATGCGCCGCACCAGGCGCCAGCGACTGAAGCCATACATTTGCCCGACTTCCACCAGCTTGCGGTCGATATCACGAATGGCGGCGACACCATTGAGGTACACCGGGAAAAACGCGCCGATGGCAATCAGCACGATCTTCGACGTCTCGTCGATGCCCAGCCACAGCAGCAATAGCGGCACCCAGGCCAGGCTCGGGATCGAGCGCAGCCCGGCGAAGGTCGGTTCCAGATAGGCTTCGGCCTCACGGCTCAAGCCGACCCAGGCGGCAAATACCAACGCCAGGCTGGCGCCAATGGCGAAGCCCAGCAGCACGCGGCCGAGACTGGCACTGATGTGTTTCCACAACGCCCCTTCAGCGAGATCCGTGAGGGTCACGGCGATCTCACTGGGCGCCGGCATCTGGTACGACGGCAGCCAGCCCACCCGAACCACCACCTCCAGCACCAGCAGGATCAGCACCGGCAACACCAGGCCCTTGAGCCGCCTCGGCCAGGCACTGCGGTTGATCGTCACGGGTGTTGCCAGGGACAATGTTTGGGTTTTGCTGGTCATCACGCGCTCCTTAGTGGCCGAACGAGGTGTCGATCAACTGGTCGATCACCTGATCCACATTCACGCCTTTGCGCACTAACTCTTCGGACACCAGGATCGGTGCCGCCGCTTTGGACGACACTACATCCTTGCTGCTCAAGAACGGTGTGCTCAGGTCGGTACGCGAGAGTTGCAGCTTGGCCACTTCCAGCGGCAGGCCAGACTCGTCGGCCAGCAGCTTGGCGAATTCATCCGGGTGTTTCACCGCCCAGTCCCGGGCTTTTTCATACGCGCCCAGCACTTTGGTGATGGTCTGCGGATGCGCTTTGGCGAACTTCTCGGTGACGCTGACCACGCCGTAGCTGTTGAAATCCTTGTTGCGGTACAGCAGGCGCGAACCGGCCTGGATTTCGCTGGCGGCCATGTGCGGGTCGAGGCCGGCCCAGGCGTCTACGTCACCTTTCTCCAGGGCGGTGCGGCCATCCGGGTGCTGCAGGTGCACCAGTTCCACATCGTCCTTTTTCAGCCCGGCCTTTTGCAGGCTGCGCAGGGTGAACAGGTACGGGTCAGTGCCTTTGGTGGCGGCGATCTTCTTGCCTTTCAGGTCGGTGACGCTCTTGAATGGCGAATCCTTGCGCACCACCAGGGCGGTCCATTCGGCGCGGCTGTAGACGTACACCGACTTGATCGGGCTGCCATTGGCGCGGCTCAGTACGGCGGAGAGGCTGGCTGACGAGGCAAAATCCACACCGCCACTGTTGAGGTATTCCAGGGAGCGGTTGCTGCCCTGGCTCAATACCCAGCCCACCTTGGATTGCGGCAAGGCTTGTTCCAGCCAGCCGAAATGCTTGAGCACCAGGCTGACGGGTGAGTAGTAGGCATAGTCCAGATTGACTTCGGCGGGATCGGTTTCGGCGGCATGGGCCAGGGGTTGCAGGCACAGGGCGAGCGCGCAGGCGCCGAGTAAGCGTTGGGTGAAGGGTTTCATGGAACAGCTCCGGCAAGGCGTTGAGAGAAGGTTTTTCTTATATTCAGAAAAATGAATCGGCATGTTCCATCATGCTTTTCAGGAATATGCAGTCTCTGTGCCATCTCTATCGGACGCGTGTTTGCTGGGCTTGCGGAGGATGAGGCTGTAGCGGGAACGGGCAAACTGTTGATCAACTGTCGGTGGTGCAACAGCTTGCATATATCTGTATCGAATAAATAAAGAGTTATATATTCCTTTTAATGTCTTCGTCGATGGCGCATTTTGAGGGCCTGCGCATTCGTGCGGATTGACCCAACAGCCAAAAGGAAAGCCGACATGACCATTAAAGCGATCAACGTGCGCAACCAGTTCAAGGGCGTGATCAAGGAGATCCTACTGGGGGAAGTGGTGTCGGAAATCGACGTACAGACCGCGTCCGGCATCGTTACTTCGGTGATCACCACCCGCTCGGTGCGTGACCTGGAATTGAAAGTGGGCAGTGAAGTGATTGCCTTTGTGAAGTCCACCGAAGTGTCCATCGCCAAACTCTAAAACCCCGCACACCCCATGTAGGAGCCGGCTTGCCGGCGATGAGTCCAGCAGGATCAACGTTGATCTTGCGGTCGCCATCGCCGGCAAGCCGGCTCCTACAGGGGGTGCGAGTCGTCAGGCGATTTTCGGGCCTGAACCGCCGGGTGGATGGGGCTGCGGTCTTTCCGGCGGGGCATCGCTGGGCAGGTTCTTGGGTTTCTCGTTCGGATCCTTGTAGTCCTTGTGCAAGCCGCCATCCAGGCGATTGCTCGACGAGCCGCCTTTTTGCGGCGTTTCGTCAAAGTGTTCCCACTCCGATTGCTGGAAGCGGAAGATGCTGTCATCGGTCGGCGCGTCACGGCCACCGTAATGGTGGATCTCGTAGTGGGCGTATTCGACCTTGTCGGCCCAGTTGTCCTGCAACAGACCGTCGCCCGCCAGGTCGCGGTACCAGTCGTTTTCCTTCTCGGTGGCCTTCTGCTTTTTGTTGTGGTCGACAAAGTAGCCGATGATCCCGCCCACCACCGCCAGCACCACGCCCACCAGGAACAACGGCCCGGTGAGTGCCGCTGCCGTGCCTGCGCCAAACAGCGCTGCCGCCCCCAGTACCCCGGCAGAGGCGCCGAACGCACCGCCGGCCACTTGCAGGCCACCGGCCGCCTGGGCCAAGGGGTCCTTGTCTTTCACGCCGCTCTTGATCGCCAGCGCACCCAGCACGATGTCGGCAAACCCCCCGGCGATGTCCGTGGCCGGGCCCAGTACCTTGATTACGGAACCGGCGATCTTCGCCGACTTGGACGCGCCCAGCTTGGCCGCCCCCGCAGCAGCGAGGCCGTCATCCAAGTGCGTGGCCAGGCCTTCGGTGGCCTCGGTGACGGCTTTGTCGCCCTCGCCGAACAGCGTTGAGATACCGTCGTATTGGCTGTCCGGCACGGCGTCGAGCGCGGTGGCGATCTTGGATTTGACATCAGACGGCAATTCGCTGACGCGGAACTCGAAATTCGGCTCCTGCATGCCGGTCTTGCCCCAGATTTCCGGCAGGGTCTTGTCCAGCCCAAGGAAGTCCACCAGGCCGCCTTTGCCCAGGCTCTCGCCAATCTTGTCGCCCAGGCGCACGAAGTGGCTGGAGCCGCCGGCAAAGCTCAGGAAGTCCTTGGCAATGGTCATGCGCTGGGCTGGCGTTTCACCAAGCTTGCCGCCCTTGCCGACCAGCTGGTAAATCCCGGAAAACAGGCTCACGCCGGCACCCAGCGAGCCGAGGATGCCCTTGCTGTTGAGGGTGTTGAATACCTCGCCGAGCATGCCGCGATCCGCCACGGGGATGTAGGGTTTGCTCAACGCGGTTTTCAGGTCAGTTTCGCTGATCACGCCGTTTTTCTTGTACACGTCGCCCAGCTCTTCAAGGGCCTTGGTGACGGCGGCGGATTTTTCCTTGCCTTGCAGTCCTTCGTTGAGGAATTTTTCCAGGGTTTCCTGGGTGCGACGCGGCAAGTCCAGGACGTTGCCCTTGAGCACGCCTTTGAGCAGGCCGAACAAGTCCTTGGTGGCCAACTCCTTGTTCTCGTCGGAGATCTTGCTCGGGTCCGCCAGGATCGCATTGAGGTCAGTGGTCAGGCCGTCGGCCTGGATATTCTGCGCCGCCTTGCTCGCCGCCTCCGGGTCGAACAGCTGCAAGGAGGTGAGGGTGTCGCTCAGGTCTTTCTGCGCCTCGTAGGTCTTGCCCTGGCTCTGCAGGTCCTTGAGGTACAGCACGTATTCCGGGTTGGAGGTGAGGTCCAGCAGCTTCTGCTTGATCTCGTCCTTGTTCGGCAGTTTGTTGATCGCCTCGTCCATCTTCGACTTGTAGTCGGCCTGCACGGTAGGGTCGTTGAACAGTTCACCGATCTGCTTTTGCACGGCCTTGCCGTCGATGATGTCGTGCATGTCGGCCGAGGTCAGCTCGGTCTGCTTGTCATCGAACTCACGCCAGGTGGTGTTGAACGGGCGCTTGGCTTCCTCGTAGCCGGTGATGCCATGGCCGTTCTGGTAGGCGGCCTGGGCTTCGAGGGCACGTACCAGCTTGGCCCGTGGGTCGTCCTTGGGGATCGAGCCATCCTTCACGCCGGCACGGTAGGTGTCGATCAATTGGGTGGTGGCCAGTTCGCTGACGCTGAGGGTCGGCGACTTGTCATCCTTTTCATCGGCGTGCACGCCGGTGTCCATGTTCAGCACATCCAGCTCACCGGACTTGGGCAGGTTGTGCTTGGCGCGGGTGTCGTCCACCGAACTGGCGCTGGAGGCTTCCCACTTGGCGGCCACATCGTCGTAGAGCTGCGGGCTGAGTTCCTTGGAGACGATCACCTTGCCTTCGCTGGTTTCGTAGCGGATCAGGCCATCGCCCAGCTCATCCGGGGAGCCGAAGGTGATGTCGGTGTTCTTCAGGAAGTCGTTCGGCCCGGCCAGCTTGTAGCCTTCGCCCTCGCTGGTGTGGATTTTTGACCAGGTGTCGTTGGCGGTGGCGACGCTTTTGAACAGCTCGGGGCTGACGTCAGACGACACCACCACCTTGGTGCCGTCATGCAGCTCGTAGGTGAGGATGTGGTCTTTCTGGTCGTTGTTCCAACTGAAGTTCTTGTAGTCGTTCAGGCCCGGCACCGGGGTGTTGGCATCCGCCAGCACCGCGCCGTTATTGAGTTCGCCTTCCACCACGGCTTTCTTGCCGGGGTCGGTATAGACCGCGTGCAGGCCCGCCAGGTAGTCGAATAGCTTGGGGTTGTCATCGCGAGCCACGACCATCTTCTGGCCGTTGCTTTCAAAGCGGATCAAGCCTGGGCCGACTTCATCGACAGGGCCAACGGCGGTGCCGCCGTAGGGTGGCCACACCTCATTGTCACTGGCGCGCTTGTAGCCGGCGTCTTCACTGGTCGCCAGGCCGGTGAAGCTTTCATAGGCTTCCTTGGCCTTCTGGAACGCCTCGGGGTTGTCGCGCTGGCTGATAACGACCTTGGTGCCGTCCTGGGTTTCGTAGCGGATCACACCCGGGCCGGTTTCATCCGGTGGGCCGAGGGACTTGTAATCGGCGAGTTTCGCCGGCGCGCTGCCATCGGCACCGAGGCTCTGGTAGCCGGCGTTCTGGCTGGCGACCACGCCGGAGAGCGACTTGAAGTCCTGGCTGACCTGCTTGAACAGCTCGGGGCTGTCGTGCTCGCTGACGATGACTTTCTTGCCGTCCTGGGTCTCATAGCGAATCAACCCGGAGCCGACCTCATCGGGTGGGCCGATGGCCTTGTAGTCAGCCAGGGCCGGCGGTGGAGTCGCATCCTTGGCGGCCAGCTCATAGCCGTCCTTTTTGCTCGCATCCAGCCCGGACGGTGTCTTGTCGTGGGCCTCGACCTTCTTGTTATTGGCGCTGTTCTTGAGCAGCACGTGAAACGGCGCGCCGGACTTGGGTGGCGTGCGGGGAAGGGCTTTGGGGTCGGACGAGCGATCGAGGGGCTGGGTCGTCATGCCATGGAACTCCTGCTGTTGCCGATTGCGGCGGTCGGCAAAAACAGTAACAGCAGGGGTTCGGCGCTCGTTGCGAAAAGTTGTGAATTAGGCCTGGCGGTGGCGCAGGGCGCGCTCCATGCGCTGCAGACCTTCTTCCAGCATCGCCCGTGGGCAGCCGAAGTTCAGGCGCACGAACTGTTGGCTGTCGTCGCCGAATTCGATACCCGCGCTCAAGCCGACCTTGGCCTGTTCGAGGAAAAACTGCTGCGGGTCATCCAGGCCCAGGGCGCTGCAGTCGAGCCAAGCCAGGTAGGTGCCTTGCGGCGCTTGCATGACCACGCCGGGCAGGCGGGTTTGTACGGCGTCGAGCAGGTAGTCGCGGTTGGCTTGCAGGTACTGCACCAGTGCATCGAGCCAGTCAGTGCATTCGCTGTAGGCGGCGCGGGTGGCTTCCAGGCCCAGGGGGCTGACGCTGTCGACCATGCCGCACCGGGCCTGGTTGAAGCGCTCGCGGACCTCGGCGTTCTGCACCACGGCGAAGCAGGTCTTCAGGCCGGCGACGTTATAGGCCTTGCTCGCCGACATCAGCGTGATGGTGCGCTGGGCGATCTCGGGGCTGAGACTGGCGGTGGGGATGTGACGGCGGCCGTCGAAGCACAGCTCGGCGTGGATTTCGTCGGAAATGATCAACGCACCGTGTTCCAGGCAGGCATTGGCCACTGCCAGCAGTTCTTCGCGGGGGAAGACTTTGCCCACGGGGTTGTGCGGGTTGCTCAGCAGCAGCGCGCCGGCGCCGTTCAGTGCCTGGCGCAGGGCCGGCATCGGCGTGACGTACTCACCGTTGACTGGCTCGAAGGGCACTTCGATGCGCGGCAGGTTCCAGTGTGCCGGCGCCAGGCGGATTGGCCGGTAGTTAGGGGTTTGCAACACCACCGGCTGGCCCGGCTGCACAAACGCGTGCAGCGCCATGTTGAAGCCCGGTTCTACGCCCGGCAGGAACAGCAACTCATCCGGCTGCACGCGCCAGGCGTACTTGTTCCACAGGTCGGCAATGATCGCCTCGCGCACATCCGGCCCCGCGACGCTGTAGCCCAGCACCTGTTGGTCGAGGCGTGCGTGCAGGGCCTTCAGCACGGCGGGTGGGGCGGCGATGTCCATGTCGGCGATCCACATCGGCAACACGTCTTGCGGGTAACGGTTCCACTTGGTGCTGCCGGTGCCGAGGCGGGGGTGGATGGTGTCGAAATCAAAGCTCATGGGGGGCTCGTATCAGGGCGTCAGGCGCAGGAATGGCGCTGATTCTAGCGCCATTATTTTTATAGGCCAGAGCTGATTGCCACCGACAGTTGCCGATGCGCCTGTTCCAGGGCGCGGTTGACGGCTTCCTCGCCGCGCACCATGGCTGGCAGGTACACGAAATCCACCGAATGGATGCCCACTGTCGCCAGGATGGCGGTCAGGTAGGGCGTGAGAAAGTCCGGCTCATGGCCCTTGCGGGCGTTACCCGAACTGACCAGCACAAAGGTGCGTCGATCCTGCAGCAAGCCGACTTTGGCGAACTGCGCATTCACCGTGAAACTGCGCTGGATGCGCACCACATGGTCGATCCAGGCCTTGAGCGCCGCCGGCACGGTGAAATTATGCACCGGGGTGCACAGGATCAGCAGGTCGCAGGCTTCCAACTCCACGATCAACTGTTCCGAGAGAGCCGTGGCGCTGCTGGTGATTGCGCCGGGGGTGGTCAGCGCGTTGGCATATTTACGGGTCAAGGGCGGCAGTGCCTGGGCGCCGTAGTCACGCTCGGTCACCTCGGCGTCGGGGACCAGGTCGCGCAACAAGGCGCGGGCCAGTTTGAAGGTTTGCGCGGCTTTGCCGTGGGGGCTGAAACTGAGGAGCAGGGCGCGGGTCATTGGCTCAGGTCCTGGGAAAAGTGCATGCCCAGGGGCAGCAGGCCCTGGCGGAAATAGAAACGTTGGGCCAGGGCCATGTGCATGCCGGTGTCCAGCACCAGCCAGCGATAGCCGCGGGCGCGGGTTTCTTCGCGTACGCGGTCGAGCAGTTGTTCGCCCAGGCGGCGACGTTGTTGTGTGGCGTCTATTACCAGGTCATCCACGTAGATGAAGCGGCCATACAGGGTGTTTTCGGTTAGCCGATAGCCGGCCATGCCTATTACCTTGCCGTGCTCTTTTGCTGCGAGCAGGTGATAGCCGTTTTGCCGTTGGCGCTGGATTTGTGCAGCGAACGTGGGGGCGTCGGTGAGGTGGGGGCGCAGTTGGTGCATTACTGGGAAGCTGGCGATGAGGTCGGCGTCGGATTCCAGGTGGGCGAATTCGGTGTGGTCATTCATGGTGGGGGCTTTGTGTGGTGAGGGATATGCCATTGTCGTGGGTATGGCTGAGGTGGGACAGGGGCATGATTGGACATGTGGGTTGGGGCATATCCGTTATTTAGGTAACGGCGGCTTATGGTTCCGCCCTTACGGCGGGTCACTTTTGGAAAAGAGCCCCAAAAGTAACCAAAAGGGCTCTTGCCCCAACACTCGGCACCTCGCCTAGGCTCGGTGTGCCCTCACTCCGGCTTGAATCCGTGGGCCGCCGTCATGGGCCATCCTTGGCCCAGGACGGCTAACCCGGCGTCCTGCCGGGTTACCCACGGATTCAAGCCTGCGTTCGGCCAGCGTGTTTGACGGGGCGCCTCAGATCAAGATCAAGATCAAAAGCGACTCGCTTCGCATCGTAGATACGCGGTCCACTGTAGGAGCCGGCTTGCCGGCGAAAAACGTGACACCGCCGCGTTTTGTCTGATTCCCCGCGTCATCGTTGAAGACCATCGCCGGCAAGCCGGCTCCTACAGGACCGCGTTTGCTTCTGCCTTTGCTTCACACCACTCAAGCCGGCTGTCAGGCCGCTGTGCTCTTGCTTTTGATTTTGATCTTAGGCGCCCCGTCAAATACCTGTCGGATTACGGGCATACCGAGCCTAGGCGAGGTACCGAGTGTTGGGGCAAGAGCCCTTTGGTTACTTTGGGGCTTTTCCAAAGTGACCCGCCGTAAGGGCGGAACCCATATCAGCCATCACCCAAATAACGGATATGCCCCCAATCACAACCCCTGACTCCCCCGAATCAAATCATAAGCCTTACGCGCAATCGGATTCGCCGTATTCGGCCGAATCCAAAGGTAATACGTCACCTCCGGCAACCGCGGCAACCCATCCGTCTCCCCCAACACCCGCATATCAGGCCCCAACATCTCCATACTCCGCGGCGTCACCCCCAACCCCGCGCGCGTGGCGGCCTTGATGCCGATGAGGTTCGAAGCCAGATACGCCTGCCGCCAAGGAATATTCGCCCGCTCCAACGCCTCCAACGCATAACGCCGATAAATGCTCGGCTCATCCACCAGAATCAACGGCAACGGCTCACTCGGCTGGTGAATGTACTGCGCAGAACAAATCCACCACACCGGCGACGTGCGCAACGCAAACCCCTCAAGGTTCGGATCGGACCGCGTAGAAATCACCATGTCCACCTTGCCCCGATGCAAGTCATCCATCAAAAACGGACTGCGCCCCACATCGATTTCCAACCGCAAACGCGGCGCCGAGCGGGCGATGTGACTGAGGATCGGCGGCAATATCGTGTCAGCAATATCGTGCGGTGAGCCAATGCGCAACACACCACTCAAGCTGCTCTCACGCAGCGAATTCAACGCATCGTCATTCAACGAAAGCATCTGCCGTGCATGGCGCAGCAACTGCAAGCCAGGCTCGGTCAGTTGCTTCTGCCGGCCACGTTTCTCGAACAGACTGACCCCCACTTGCTGCTCCAGACGCTGCATATGCTGGGTCACGGACGATTGGGTGCGCGCCAGGTGCATGCCGGCGCCGGCGAAGCTGTGGTGGTCGACCACGGCAATGAAGGTACGCAGCAGTTCAAGGTCAAGGGTCGACATGGCCGGCTCCAGAGGCGGTTTTTATATCAAGGGTGTGAAGTTAAACATTACAGATATTTATGTATTGGTGAAGCGTAATTTTATAGAGTCCAACAAAACATGGTTTATGCCGTAAATGAAGGTCGTGCGTATACGGCAAGTTATAACGATATGAGATATTTGCATTTCCGTTGCCCCCGCACTCTCCCTAGCATGCCCCTCCATCAGGTCGGGGTACGCCGATCACTTGCCAGGGGGAAGTCCAATGAAGTTGAACAAATGGTTGCCGGTGGCCCTCGGGTCGATCATCGCGTTGGGCGGCAGCGTGGCGGCGCAGGCCGACGCGACCCTGGACAAGATCGAACAGCGCCACGTGCTGGTGGTCGGCGTGTTGTTGTCTGGCGGGCCATTCGGCAGCATCGATCCGGCCACGCAAAAGCCCAAGGGCCTGAACGTCGACCTGGCCAACGAGCTGGGCCGTCAACTCAAGGCTGAGGTGCAACTGGTACCGGTACTGCCCGCCAACCGTGTGCAGTTCCTGCAGCAGGGCAAGGTCGACCTGTTGATCGCCAATATGGAATGGACCGCCGAGCGCGGTGAGATCCTCGGCTTTGTGCCGACCCCGTTCTACCGCATCGGCGGCGCCGCTGCGGTGCTCAAGGACAGCAAGATCGCCCGCTGGGAAGACCTCAAGGATCAACCCGTGTGCACCTCCCAGGGCAGCAGCTACGTGAAGCCGCTGACCGAGTTCGGTGCACAACTCAAGGCGTTCAAGAGCTCTTCGGAATCGCTGCTGGCCCTGCGCGGCAACAACTGCGTGGCGGCGGTGCATGACTCTACCCTGATCAATCCGCTGATCAACGACAGCGCCGAGTGGAAGGACTACCGCGTGATCGGCCCGGAACTCAACCCGGCGCCTTCGGTGATCTGGACCCGTCGCGGTGAAAGTGACACCCAGGCCAAACTCGATCCGATCGTCAAGGAACTGCACCGCAGCGGCTGGCTGATCGACGCCCAGACCCGCAACCGTATCAGCCCGGCATCGCCTGCGCTGGTGGAATTGCAGCAACAGTTCAAGGGCGCCTGACATGCATTTCAAGACCCTCACCGCACTCGGCCTGACCTTGTGCGCAGGCTTCGCCCATGCCGACGCCACCCTCGACAAGATCCAGCAACGCCACGCCATCAGCGTTGGGGTGATCCTCAGCGGTCCGCCATTCGGCACCCTCGACCCCAAGACCGGTGAACACCTGGGCTACAACGTCGAACTGGCCAAGGGCATCGGCGCGGCGCTGGGCGTCGAAACCAAGACCGTTTCGGTGCTGGCGCCCAACCGCGTGCAGTTCCTGCAGCAGGGCAAGGTCGACATCCTGATCGCCAATATGCAGTTCACCGAAGAGCGCGCCGAGATCCTCGATTACGTGCCCACGCCGTACGAAGAAGTGGGCGGCGCGGCACTGATTCGCAAAGGCGCCGGCATCAAGCAGTGGGCCGACCTCAAGGACAAGCCGGTGTGCGTGTCCCAGGGCAGCAACTTCATTAAGCCGTTGCAAGAGACCTACGGCGCGCAGATCAAGGCCTTCCGCAGCCAGTCCGAGTCGCTGCTGTCGCTGCGTGGCAATGGCTGCGTGGCCGCGGTGCACGTCAGCCCGACCATGCACGCGCTGCTCAGCGATGCGGAGTGGGCGGGCTACGAGATCCCGTTGCCGGGCGACCTGATCCCGTCCAACTCGGTGATCTGGATCCGCAAGGGCGAACACGACACCCAGGCCAAGCTCGATGCCATCGTCAAGGGCTGGCATAAAAGCGGTTTCCTGATCGCCCTCGGCGAGCGTACCGGCATGGCACCGTCCCAGGCCCTGCGTGATCTGCATGAGCAATACAGCCATGAGTGATGCGCTGTTCGCCACCTTGCAACAGCTGCTCGGCGCAGACCATGTGCAAACCAGCGAGGCAGCGGCGCATTACCTGACCGACAAGCAGGGCCGCTACACTGGCCAGGTGGTTGCGGCGGTGCACCCGGCCAACACCGAAGAAGTGGCGGCGGTGGTGCGTGCCTGCGTGGCTCTGAAGGCACCGATCGTGGTGCAGGGTGGCAATACGGGCCTGATGGCCGGCGCCACACCGGATGCCAGCGGGCGTTCGGTGCTGCTGTTGCTGGACCGCATGAACCGCGTGCGTACGGTGGATACCGACAACGACACCCTCACCGTGGAAGCCGGCTGCATCCTGCAAAACGTTCAGGACGCGGCCCGCGCAGCCGATCGCCTGTTTCCGCTGAGCCTGGGTGCCGAAGGCAGTTGCACCCTTGGCGGCAACCTCGGCACCAATGCCGGCGGTACCGGCGTGCTGCGGTATGGCAACACCCGCGAGCTGACCCTGGGCCTGGAAGTGGTGACCGCCGAAGGCGAGATCTGGCACGGCCTGCGCGGTCTGCGCAAGGACAACACCGGCTACGACCTGCGCGACCTGTACATCGGCAGCGAAGGCACGCTCGGCATCATCACCGCTGCGACTTTGAAATTGTTCCCGCTGCCCAAGGCCCAGGCCACTGCGCTGCTGGCGTTTGACGAACTCGCCCAGGCCGTCGCCTTTCTGTCCCATGCCCGTGCCGGTTTCGGTGCGAACCTGACCGCCTTCGAACTGCTCACCGCCGATTGCCTGGCCCTGCTGCGCGATCAATTCCCGGAAGGCCCACAGCCGTTCAAGTCCGCGAGCCAGCCCTGGTTCGCCTTGATCGAACTCTCCGACAACCACGGCGAAAGCCATGCGCGCGAAGCCTTCGAGCAAGTCTTGGGGGATGCCTTCGAACAGCAGCTGATCAGTGATGCCCTGATCGCCGAAAGCCTGGCGCAAAGCGAAGCCCTGTGGCAGCTGCGCGAGAACATGAGCGAGGCGCAAAAGCGCGCCGGGCGCAACATGAAGCACGATATCTCGGTGCCGATTTCCCAGGTGGTGGCCTTCGTGGCCCATACCGATGCGTTGTTGCAGCAGCACTTCCCCGGTGTGCGCAACTTCACTTTCGGTCACCTCGGTGACGGCAACCTGCATTACAACGTGGCCCATCCGCTGGGTTCGACCGTAGAGGCGCATATGGCGCACTACGCCGAGCTGAGCGCCCTGGTGCTCGACAGCGCCCATGCCCATGGCGGCTCGATCAGTGCCGAGCACGGTATCGGCCAGCGCAAGGTCGGCCTGCTTGGCCGCTATAAAAGCCCGGTGGAGCTGGACCTGATGCGCCGCATCAAACAGGCGCTCGACCCGCACAACCTGCTCAACCCCGGCAAAGTCCTTGAGGTACAGCCATGACCCTTCGCCTGTCTCAACGCGTGCAGCGGGTGTCGCTGTCCGCCAACGCTGCGGCCAAATCCCGCGCGACTGAATTGCGCGAGGCGGGTCGCGATATTCTCGACCTCACCACGGGCGAGCCGGACTTCGACACACCGGAACACATCAAGCAGGCCGCCTACAAGGCCATTGCTGGCGGCGCTACCAAGTACACGCCGACGCCGGGCGTGAAGGCCTTGCGCGTCGCGGTGCAGCGCAAGCTGGCCGAAGAGAACCACCTCGACTATCCGCTGGCGTCCATTGTGATCGCCAACGGCGCCAAGCAGATCATCTTCAATGCCTTTGCCGCCACTCTGGACGACGGCGACGAAGTCCTGGTGCCGACGCCGTACTGGCCGTCGTTCCCCGACAGCGTGCGCTTCAATGGCGGTGAGCCGGTCTTCATCGAATGCGGGCTGGAGCAGGGCTGCAAGCTGCTGCCGGCGCAGCTGGAACAACACATCAGCGCACGCACGCGCTGGCTGATCCTCAACGGCCCCGGCAACCCCAGTGGCGCGGTGTACAGCGACACCGAGTTGCGCGAGTTGGCCGAGGTGCTGCGCCGTCACCCCCAGGTGCTGGTCCTGCTGGATGAACTCTACGAACACATCCGCTTCGACGGCCGCCCTGCGCAAAGCCTGCTGAACGTCGCGCCGGACTTGCTCGACCGCTGCCTGCTGGTGGGTGGCGTGTCCAAGACCTACGCCATGACCGGCTGGCGCATTGGCTTTGGGGCGGGGCCGAAAATCCTGACCGAGGCCATCGCGGTGGTGCAATCGCAATCCACTTCTGGCGCTTCCTCTGTGGGCCAGGCCGCTGCATTGGCGGCTTACAACGGCGGGCTGGATTTCCTCGCCGAGCAGGTCGCCGCGTACCAGTTGCGCCGGGACATTCTGGTGGCGGCGCTGAGCAACGTCGACGGCCTGGAAGTGCTCGAACCCCAGGGCGGTTTCTTTGTCTTTGTGCGCTGCGCCGGGTTGCTGGGGCGTGTGCGTCCGGACGGCCAGCGCATCGACAACGATGGTGATGTGGTGGCGTGGCTGCTGGAGGAGGGCGTAGCCGGTGTGGCCGGCAGTGCCTATGGCCTGTCGCCGTGGTTCCGCCTATCCATCGCCACCGCGACCGACAGCGTTGCCGAGGCTGGGCGGCGTATCGCAAGCGCCTGCGGAAAACTGCGATGATGGAGCTTTTTGTCCATTGGGCTGCGGGTATTGGCCTCAACTACAACTTCCTGTTGGATGCCTACCAGCGCGGCACCCTGGTCCAGGGCGCGCTGACCACCGGCCTGCTGTGCCTGTTCACCATTATTGGCAGCCTGTTGGCGGGCATCACCCTGGCGGCGATGCTGACCTCGGGCAACCCGTGGCTGGCCAAACCGGCGCGGGTGTTCGTCGAAGTCACGCGCAACACGCCAACCCTGGTGCAGCTGTACTGCGCGTTTCTGGTGCTGAACATGCTGCTGACCCAGGCGGTCGGCGCGGCCAACCCGCTGACGCCGTTTGCCTGGGTGGTGATCGTGATTTCCCTGCACAAAGGCGCGTTCCATGCCGAGGCCTTGCGCGCCGGCATCGAGGCAGTGCCTGCCGTGACCCTGGAAGCTGCCAGTTCCCTGGCTTTCAGCAGCCGCCAGTTGCTGTGGAATGTGCAGTTGCCACTGGCGTTGCGCTTTGCCTTGCCGTCGCTGATCAACAACCTGATCGACCTGGTGAAGATGACCGCCGTGGCCTCCGCCATTGCCGTGGGCGATATCACCTACGCGGCCATCATGATCTGGACCCAGAGCGATAACGTGTTGGAACTGATGATCCTGATCCTGAGCTTTTTCGGCCTGCTGAGTTTTATCGTCAATTGTGTGGGGCGCTGGCTTGAAGCGCGCCTGAGGATGCCCGGCTATGGCCATTGATTCATTCCCGGTGCTGTCGGCGTTGCTGCAATGGTCGCCGGCGCTGGTGGCCGGTTTCGGCCAGAACATCCTGATCAGCGTGGTGGCGATTGCCCTGGGCTCGGTGCTGGGCTTGTTGATCGGTGCGTTGGCCTTGTCGCCTCTGGGCTTTGTCGCGCGCCTGTGGGTGCAGGTATTTCGCAACGCGCCGTGGCTGGTACTGATCTATTTCACCACCTACGTGTTCCCGTTCGAGATCCACATCGGCAGCAGCTACGTGTCGTTCCCCGATTGGGTCAAGGTCACCATCGGCCTGGCGTTGCCTGCCAGCGCCAACGTGGCGGAGATCTTTCGCGGGGCCATCGGCTCGATCCCCAGCACCCAGTGGGAAGCCGCACGTTCGCTGGCCTTCACCCGTAGCCAGTTGTTCCGTTCGATCATCCTGCCGCAGTGCTTCAAGCGCATGTTGCCGCCGTGGATGAACCTGTATGCGGTGGTCACCATGGGCACCGCGCTGGCTTCGCTGGTGGGCGTTCATGACGTGATCGACACCGCGCAGATCGCCAGCAACACCGTGAACATGACCGGTTTCACCGTGGTGATTTACCTGAGCCTGCTGGTGCTGTTCTTTGCCTATTGCTACCCGATTTCCCGTCTCACCCAACACCTGGAGCGCCGTTATGCCTTCTATTGAACCCTTGGTGAGCCTGCGGGACGTGCACCTGTCGTTCGGCGCCAACCCGGTGCTCAAGGGCATCGACCTCGACGTGCTGCGCGGCCAGGCCGTGTCGATCATCGGTCCGTCGGGCTCGGGCAAATCGACAATCCTGCGTTGCATCACCGGGCTGTTGCAGCCCCAGCGTGGCAGCCTCCGCGTGGGTCAGACCCAGGTCGACACCCTGGCCCAGGAGGCCCAGCGCATCGAACTGCGCAAACGCGTCGGGTTTGTGTTCCAGCAGTACAACCTGTTCCCGCACTTGTCGGTGCTGGAAAACCTGGTGATCGCGCCGCGCAAGGTGCTGGGCCGCAACCGAGCCGACGCCGAGAAAGACGCCCGTGCATTGCTCGCCAAGGTGCGCATGGAGCACAAGGCCGACGCCTATCCCGGCCAGCTCTCCGGCGGCCAGCAACAACGCGTGGCGATTGCTCGCGCGTTGGCGATGCGCCCGGAGCTGATCCTGTTTGACGAAGTGACCTCGGCCCTCGACCCGGAAACCGTCGGCGAAGTGCTGACGGTGATCCGCGAGTTGACCGAGGAGGGCATGACCTGCGTGCTGGTCACCCATGAAATGCGCTTCGCCGAAGAGATCAGCGACGTGGTGTATTTCACCGAGAACGGCGTGATTGTCGAGCATGGCAGCGCCGCGCAGATCTTCCAGAACCCAACCAGCGAACGCACCCAGACGTTCCTGCGTCATGCCTTGGGCGATTCGGGGCGCCGTGGCCCCATCGCTCACGACCCGTACCTGTTGACCAATTTGAGCCGTTACAGCCTGTCTGTCTGATAAGAGGAAATTCGTGATGAGTATCGAAAACCGTGCTGCTGTTATCGAGGCGTTCTTGCAGCAGATCCGCGTGATCAACCAACGCGGCGTAGACCGCGCGGCCCTGGCAGAAATCGTTGGCCTGCTGGAAAACCTCGCAGAACGTCGCGACCTGTTCAACTTCGACGCATTCCCCGCGCCGGTGCCGGGGCAGGGCAGCACTGCGTTTCGCTATCGCCTGAACGATGACGGCGATACGCCGACCCTGTACCTGAACTCGTTGCTGCCGGGCAAAAGCACGATCCCGCACAACCACGAGACCTGGGCGATCATCAGCGCCATCGAAGGCCAGGAGATCAACTACGTCTACGCGCGCAGTGACGAAGGCCGCGAGCCGGGGTTCACCACCCTGAGCCTGGAAAAGGAAGTGATCGTGCAACCGGGCACGTCGATCTCGTTCCTCGGTGAGGACCTGCATGGCATCAAGGTTGAGGGTGAGCAGGCGACGTTGCATTTCCATCTGTATGGCTTGCCGCTGGAATCCCTGAACGGCCGGTATGGCGTGGAAGCCGACGGTCGCATCCTCAACTACAACGCCTCGCAGATGGCGCCGTCTATCAAGGCTTACGCATAAAACCCTTGTAGGAGCCGGCTTGCCGGCGATGGCGTCCGATGGGCCACCACCTGGCTTACTGGCGCTATCGCCGGCAAGCCGGCTCCTACTGGGGACTGAGGGGTTTTTATGATTGATCTGTATTACTGGCCGACGGGCAATGGCTTGAAAGTCGGCATCCTGCTCGAAGAGCTGGGCGTGGAGTATCGCCTGGTGCCGGTGAATATCCGCGAAGGCCAGCAGAAGCATGCCGATTTCCAGCGCATCAGCGCCAATGGGCGGATCCCGGCGATTGTCGACCATCGTCCTGACGCGCCACTGAGCCTGTTCGAATCCGGTGCGATCCTCAATTACCTGGCCGACAGCGCCGGGCAGTTCCTGCCGCCGGTGGGCAGTGTGGAGCGGCAAAAGGTGCAGGAATGGCTGTTCTGGCAGGTGGGGCATATCACCCCGTACTTGAGCCAGTTGCAGGTGTTCAAGGAGAAGGCGCCGGCGCCGATTCCCTTCGCCCTCGACTTGCTGAACGCCGAAGCCACGCGCCTGTATCGGGTGCTCGATCAGCGCCTGGCCGAAGTGCCCTACGTGGCGGGTGAATACTCGGTGGCAGACATGGCGATCTTCCCGTGGATCCAGCCGCTGCGACAAGGCCAGGTATTGACGGACTACCCGCATATCCAGGCCTGGCGTGAGCGCATCAAGGCGCGGCCAGCGGTGCAGCGTGCCTATGCCAAGGGGCGCGAAGTGGCGGCGGGCGAGCGTTCGTTGGCGTTGCAGTAACTCTTACTTTTACTTTGTTGGGACTTCCATGAGCCAGACCATCACCCCAAGTCAACTGCAGCAATGGCTGTTCGACGGGCAGGAAATCGCTGTATTCGACGTGCGCGAACACGGGCAATACGGGGAAGCCCACCTGTTCCATGGGGTGAACCTGCCCTATAGCCGCCTGGAGCTGGAAGTACGCCGCCTGGCGCCCAATCCGCAGGTGCGCCTGGTGATCTATGACCAAGATGGCGGTGATGTGGCGGCGCGTGCGGCCGCGCGTTTGCAGGCGCTGGGTTATCGCCGTGTGCATGTGCTGGAAGGTGGCGCGGACGGTTGGCAGGCAGCCGGCTTGCAGCTGTTTGCCGGGGTGCATGTGCCGTCCAAGGCCTTTGGCGAGTTGGTCGAAGAGGCCAGCCACACGCCGCATGTGACTGCTCGGCAATTGGCGCAGTGGCAGGCGCGCGGTGAGCCGCTGGTGGTGTTGGACGGCCGGCCGTTCGACGAGTACCGCAAGATGACCATCCCCGGTTCCATCTGCTGCCCCAACGGCGAGCTCGGTTACCGTGTGCACGACCTGGTGCCGGACGACAGCACGCCTATCGTGGTCAACTGCGCGGGCCGTACCCGCAGCATTATCGGCGCGCAGACGCTGATCAACCTGGGGCTGAAGAACCCGATCTACGCGCTGGAAAACGGCACCCAGGGCTGGTACCTGGAAGACTTGCAACTGGAGCACGGCAGCACGCGGCGATATGCCGACCGGGTCAGCACCGACCTGGCCCAGCAGCGCCAGGCCGCACGCCAGCTGGCCGAACGGGCAGGGGTGGTGACGGTTGCGGCGGACCAGGTGCGTCAGTGGGCTGATGACGCGCAACGCAGCCTGTTCCTGTGTGATGTGCGCACCGCTGAAGAGTTTGCCACCGGCCGCCTGCCGGGCGCGCAACATACGCCGGGCGGGCAGTTGATCCAGTCCACCGACCTGTACATCGGCGTGCGCCAGGCGCGCATTGTGCTGGTGGACAGTGATGGTGTGCGTGCACCGATTGTTGCCAGTTGGCTGCGCCAGTTGGGGCATGAGGCGTATGTATTGAACGGTGGAGTCGACAGCGGCCTGGTGTTGCCGATGTTGCAACCGGTGGCCTATGAGCCGCTGCCGTTGATCAATGCCCAGGCGCTGGCCCTTGAATTGAACGATGTGAACCTGATCGACTTGCGCCCGAGCATGGCGTTTCGCAAAGGTCATATTGCAGGTTCGCGCTGGTCGATTCGCCCGCTGCTCAAAACCGACCATCGCCCGTTGGTGCTGGTAGCGGATGATCCTGCGTTGGCGGCCTTTGCTGCCGAAGGCCTGTCGGCACAATTGCTCGACGGCGGTGTTGCCGCCTGGGCCGCCGCTGGCCTGCCGGTGACTGAAGACTCGCAAAACCCGCCCGACGCGCAGTGCATCGACTTCCTGTTCTTCACCCACGACCGTCACAGCGGCAACAAGGACGCCGCGCGCCAGTACCTGGCCTGGGAAATCGGCCTGTTGGCGCAAATGAGCACGGCGGAAATCGCCAGCCTCAAGCCGTTGGCCGCGCCATCGCGGGTGCGCACCCGGCTGATCCACGCGGCCCGCACCGAAAAAGGCCATGGCGGCCGTGCGGTCAACGTGCCAATCACGCGCGTGAGCACTGTGTTGTTCGACAACCTGGCGCAGATGCGCGACGCCCGTGCCCGCCGTGACAGCGAGCGGGTGCTGACCTACGGCGCGCGCGGCAACCCGACCTCCCACGCCCTCGAAGACCTGGTCACCGAACTGGAAGGTGGCTACCGCACGCGTCTCTATGGTACCGGTCTGGCGGCCGCTGCCCAGGTGTTCCTGGCCTACCTGCGCCCCGGCGATCATGTGTTGATCACCGATGCGGTGTATTCGCCGGTGCGCAAGTTGGCCCGCGAGTTCCTGCAGCCATTCGGGATCGAGGTCGGGTATTTCTCCCCCGAAGGCCAAGACCTGCAAGCGCAGTTGCAAGCCAATACCAAGCTGGTCTACGCCGAAGTGCCAGGTTCGCTGCTCTATGAATTGTGCGACCTGCCGGCGATGGCTGCCTTGTGCAAGCCGCGCAATATCCTGCTGGCCGTGGACAACACCTGGGGCTCGGGCTACCTGTACCGGCCGTTGGCGTTGGGCGCGGATATTTCCATCATGGCCCTCACCAAATACCTCGGCGGCCATAGCGACGTGATGATGGGCAGCGTGTGCACCACCCAGGCAGCCTGGCCGGCGCTGGGCCGCATGAGCGACACCTTTGGCAATGCCGTGAGTGCCGACGATGCCTACCTGATCCTGCGCGGTGCGCGCACCCTGGCGTCGCGCCTGGATGTGCATGAGCGCCAGGCCCTGGACATTGCGTTGTGGCTACAGGCTCAACCCCAGGTCAAGCGCGTGTTCCATCCGGCATTGCCTGGCCACCCTGGTCACGCGTTGTGGCGTCGGGATTTCACCGGCAGCAACGGTTTGCTGTCATTTGAACTGAACAGCCGTGAACCGGCCTACGTCGAGCGTTTTATCGACGGCCTGCAACTGTTCGGGCTGGGTGCTTCATGGGGTGGCTATGAAAGCCTGGTCACCGTGGCCGATACCCAGGACCGCGACAGCGCGGCGGACCGTGCGCTGAACCCGGTGGTGCGCCTGCATATCGGCCTGGAGGATGTGGCGGCGTTGATCGAGGACCTGCAGCGCGGGTTTGCGTTGGCAGGGTGAAGGGAGCGCGCTCCCACGCAAGGTGGGAGCGCGCAACCGGTCAGTGCTTGACCGGCGTCGGCAGGGTCACGAGGTTGACGTAGCCATCCCAGAATTTCTTCTGGTCCACGCCGAACACCACCTTGGCTTTCTGCGTGCCCACAGGGGCGCCTTTCTGGTAGCCCAGTGCGCGGCCGTAGTCGGCTCCGAAGGTGGCATCCACATCTACCCACAGTTCCCGTGATTCGGTGACGATATCCGGATTGACCAGGTACAGCGCCGGCAAGCTGTCCCAGGTAAAGCTGTGGTAGCTCGGGTCCTTGTCGAACAAGGGGCCGAACTCGTGCTTGTACAGATCCGCAATCGCGCCTTTCTGGGCAATCACACGCTGGTACACCGTTTTGTCGAAGGTGACTTTCTCGCACACATCGTTGGGGAAAATCACGTGCTCGATCGGCGCGCGCAATACGATCTTCGCCGCCTCCGGGTCGAACCACCAATTGAATTCCGCCGCCGGCGTGGTGTTGCCCGGGATCTCCAGGGCGCCGCCCATGTACACGATACGCTTGATCAGCGGCACGATATCCGGCGCCGAGCGAATCGCCAGGGCGACGTTGGTCAGCGGGCCGACGGCAAGGATCGTCACCTGGTGCGGGTTGGCGCGCACGCTGTCGACGATGAATTGCGCGGCGGTTTCCTTGCGCAATTGGGTGTGTGTCGCCAGGCCATCAGGTGGCGCGATCAACTGCTTGGGCGAAGTTGGGCGGGGGTTCTTGAATGCCCCCGGCCAGCCGGAACCGAACAGCGCTTTTTCCGCCTCGTAGGTGGCGTAGTCGTGCAGCAGCGGGTAGGCGGCGCCGGAGTAGACGCCCACCTCTTTCTCCACGCCCATGCGTTCCACGGCCTTGAGCGCATCGACCTGTTCCTGGTCGACCCAGGCGTTGCCACTGACCAGGGTCATGCCCAGCAGCTCGATGCGTTTTTGCGCGTGCAACTGGGCGAGCATGATGAAGGCTTGGCCGTCATCGTTGAGCACATTGAAGTCAGTGTCGAAGATGACTTTTTCCGCGGCCTGCGCGGTGCCGGCACATAGGCCGACCGCCACAAGCAACGCACAGCGTTTCAAGAAGCCTTGCATGGTGATTCATCCGAAAAAGTTGTTGTTATCAACGGTTCACCAGTTTCGCCGGCAAGGCGATGACCAGGAAGCTGCTGAGAATCAGGCAGCCAGCGAAAAACCACAAGGCACCGGCACTGCTGCCTGTGACGTCGATCGCAACGCCCATCAACGAGTTGCTCACCAGGCCTGCGATATTCGCCACCGAGCAGGCCAGGGCAAAGCCGGTGGCCGCCGCGGTGCCTTTGAGAAAGGTTGCCGGCAGGCTGAAGAACACCGGCACTGCGCCGATGATCGCCGCCGAGGCAATCGCAAACAGTGCCACGGTGGCTGCCACGTTATGGGTAAAAAAGGTGCTGGTGGCCATGGCCGCTGCGCCGATGAAAAACGGCACGATGATGTGCCAGCGGCGTTCGCGGTGCTTGTCGGAGCTGGCGCCGATCAGCAGCATGCCGAGCAGGGCGGCGACGCTTGGCAGCGCGGTGAGCACGCCGATATGGAAGGTGTCGGTGACCCCGGCGTTGCGGATGAAGGTCGGCATCCAGAAACCCATGGCGTAGGCGCTGAGCAGGATCGAGAAGTCGATACCGCCGAGCATCCAGACCTTGAGGTTGAAGAAGCCGTCACGGAAGCTGTGCTTGCTGCCGGCGCCGTCGGCGTCGTCCTTGCGCAACTCGGTTTCCAGCAGGGCTTTTTCCTCGTCCGACAGCCATTTGGCTTGCTGGTAGGTGTTGGGCAAGGCCCAGAAGGTCAGCACGCCCAGCAACACGCTGGGCACCGCTTCGATCAGGAACAGCCACTGCCAGCCACGCAGCCCGCCCATATGATCGAAGTGGCCCATGATCCAGCCGGATAGCGGGCCGCCGATCACGCTGGACAGCGGCAGGCCGATCATGAACAACGCAATGATGCGCCCACGTCGGTGGGTGGGAAACCAGGTGGTCAGGTAGTACAGCACGCCCGGCAGAAAGCCCGCCTCAGCGGCGCCGAGCAGAAAACGCAGGATGTAGAACTGGGTGGTGGAGGTGACCAGCATCGTGCAAGCCGAGAGCAGGCCCCAGGTGATCATGATGCGTGCGATCCAGATCTTCGCGCCGACCCGTTCCAGCACCAGGTTGCTCGGCACTTCGAACAGGATATAGCCGACAAAAAACAGGCCGGCACCGAGGCCGAACGCGGTTTCGCTGAACTGCAACTGGTCGAGCATCTGCAGTTTGGCGAAGCCGATGTTGATGCGGTCGAGGTAGGCGGCCAGGTAGCAGAAACACAGGAACGGAATCAGTTTCCAGGTGATCTTGTGGTAAAGCGTGTTGACGGGGTCTGCGACCGTGGTCGCGGGCGCTGCATTCGCAATGGGCATTGGGTGTCTCCTGGCGGTGACTTATGGTTTTTATACAGCCGCTTTTGTTCCAGCACTTCGGAGTGCTGTAGAAGCGACTTCCAAAGGCAGTGTCAGAAGACTGAGGGCGGCGGCTGGACACGCTCCATATGGACGCCGGGCTTATGTGGGAGCTGGCTTGCCTGCGATAGCATCGGCGCGGTGTCACTGTTACACCGCAGCGTCTGCATCGCGGGCAAGCCCGGCTCCCACAGGGATCGGTTTCCACTTTTGAATGTGTTCCAAGGCCGGGCCTCAGTTTGTTCAAGACCGCACTCTATGGCGCGGTTCTCAGTACCGTCTTATTGCTCCTTGAATTTGCGCATCGCCTCCTGCTTGCTCACCACGTCGCCATACTTGCTGTCGATATCGAACAGGTTGGCCTCATGGGGGGCCGGGTGCCGGTCGCCGACGCATTCGCGCACGACGATGGTGCGAAACCCGTGTTGCACCGCATCCACCGCCGTGGCGCGGATGCAGCCGCTGGTGGAACAACCGGCCAGCACGACGGTGTCGATGCCTTGGGCATGCAGCATCGGCGCCAGGCTGCTGCCGAAGAACGCACTGGCGTACTGTTTGGTGATCACCACTTCATCGGCCTGGGGCAATACGTCGGCGCAGAACGCCGCCAGTGGGTTGCCTTCGACCATGTCTTTCATCACCGGGGCCTTCTTGACCCAGATGCCACCGTCCACGAAATGGCCGGGATGGTAGCGGATATTGGTGTGCACCACCGCAATCCCGTGCTTGCGTGCGGTGGCCAGCAGCTCGACGCTTTCAGCCACGGCCGTGACCACCCCCGGCGCGAATAGCGGTGCGCCTTCGGTGGTGTAGCCCTGCATGAAGTCGATCATCAGCAGTGCGGCCTTTTTGCCGAAGCCGATGCGGTTGCCCCATACGCCTTGATAGTTGGCGTCGGCGGATTGTTCGCTCATCGTTTCACTCCCCTCAGTAGGCGCCAGAAAGCAGGGCGCCAGCACCGGGAACGATGGGTTCCAGGTCCAGGGCCTTGAGCATGGCGTAGGTGGTGGCGATGGCAGCGGTGAGCACCGGTTTGCCGGTTTGCGCCTCGACCTTGGCCACCACCGGCAACGACTGCATCTGCACGCAGGCCGACAGTACGATCACGTCGACGCCCTCCAGGTTCATGCCGGCGACGATGGCCGGCAGGTTGGCCGGGTCGTGGCGGGCCACTTCAAGGTTGTCCGGAATCTCCAACGCACGCCAGTCCACCACCTCAAAGCCTTCTTCGCGGATGTAGTTCACCACCAGTTCGGTCAGCGGTTTCATGTACGGCGCAACAATCGCGATGCGCTTGGCGCCCATCACTTTCAGGCCTTCGATCAACGCGCCGGCGCTGGTGATCACCGGGGCGTTGGCGTCGTTGTCGGCGGTGGCCTTGCGCAGGCGTTGTTCGGAGTTGCGGTGATAACCCAGGCCCATGGCCATGATCGCCACCAGGCACGCATAACCCAGCACATCGACCTTGGCGTCGGACAGCTCGACGGCGCAACGGTCGGATTCGCCGTCCATGGCCGCCAGTTCTTCCTTGCGCACTTGCTTCATGCGCATGCGGCTGGAGTGAAAGGTAAAACGCTCAGGGCGGATCGCCTGGCGTGCGGTAAGCATCGCCGGTATCTCGGTTTCCATGGTGGTGTTGGAACTGGGCACGATCTGGCCGATGCGGTAAGGCTTCTGCATGGTGGTCTCCATGGTTATTGTTCGAGGAAGTCGCCAAGGGCGTGGAAGAAACCGTCGACGTCATCCCACGGAATCATGTGCCCGGCATTCGGAACGCGGGCCACCTGGATGGCCGGTTGCAGGTCCTGGATTTCGGCAATGTCTTCATCGAGGATCACGCCGCCGCGCCCGGCCACCATCAACAGCGCAGGAGCCTTGAGGCGGGGCAGGTCGTGGTGGAAGTCCACCGTGTGGAAGTCATTGAAGGCGCGCACGATGGCGGGCTCATAGCAGGTGTGCAGCCATTCGGCGCGCAGTTGCAGTTGTTCGTCGGTCCAGGTGGCGCAGAAGGCGCGCATCGCCTCCGCGTCCATGCCCTCCAGGGATTGGCGGATCGAATCGACGTACCACGGCAGCTTGCTCGGGTATTCGCGTCGGCCCGGGCCGGACACCGGCGGGTCGATCAGCACCACGCGGTTGACGCCCTGGGGGTGCAGTACCGCGCTGCGCACGGCAAAGCGCGCGCCCATGGAATGGCCCATCAAATGGTAGCTGTGCAGGTTCAGCGCATCGGCAAAGGCACCGATGTCTGCGGCGCAGGTGTCCGCGCTGTAATCCAGCTCGGCGCCGGTGGACGACAGGCCGCGACCACGCACATCCAGCACGTAGGTGTCGAACTGCGCGCCGAGGCGCTCGGCCACGAAGCCCCAGGTGATCGCCGGGCTGGTGATGCCGGGGATCAGGATCAGCGCCGGGCCCTTGCCGCCATAACGCAGGTAGTGCTGGCGAATGCCATTGGCCTGCACGTTGCCGCCGTAGAGGAAGGTGCTCACGCGGCCACCCCCGATTTGAGTTCCTGGGCGTACAGGTCATAACCGTAGACCCAGGCCGGGTCTTCCTGGGTGCGCAGCCAGGTGTTGGCGTTGGACACCGCTTGTACCCGCGATGCACGTTCCTTGCGGTTGGCTTCGTAGAGCTGGAAGGCGGTGCGGTAGTCGCTGATGCCGGTTTCCTGCAGGCAGCGGGTGAGCATCGCCGCGTCTTCGATGGCCATGCCGGCGCCCTGGGCCATGTGCGGTTTCATCGGGTGGCAGGCGTCGCCGAGCAGCACCAGGCGACCACGGCTCCACAGTGGCAACGGGTTGCGGTTGCGCAGCGGCCATTTGGTCACGCTTTCGGTGGATTCGATCAGGGCCTGGACGGTGGGGTGGTAGCCCTTGAAGGCGTCGAACATCTCGTCGCGGCTGCTGTCGACGAACGCGCCCTGGAAGTCCCATTCGGCATGGGGCACGCCGGTCACGTAGTAGTACTCGTCGCGCTTGCCGGTGGTGTAGTAGACCATCATGTGGCGGTCTTCGGTCCACCATTTGATGCAGTCTTCGAACTTCAGGTCGTACTTGGCCAACTGGTCGCCACGGATCAGCGCACGGTGTGCGACCCAGCCGCTGTACAGCGGTTTTTCCACGCCGAGCAGTTCTTCGCGGATCTTGGAATTGATGCCGTCGGCGCCGATCACGATGTCGGCGTAGGTCACCTGGCCGTCGGCGAAGGTCAGGCGCACTTGGGTGTCGGTTTCTTCAAGGGTTTCCAGGCGCTTGTTGAAGTGCAGGGTGCCGGGCTTGAGGGTGGACATCTGCAGCGCATGCAGGTCGCCACGGTGCACGGTGATGTAGGACGCGCCGTAGCCGGTGAGCGGGATGCGCGAGAGGTAGTCGCCGGTTTCGCCGCAACGGCTGAACCAGTGCTCGGGGTGCGAGCCCATCAGGTCCAGCTGTTTTTCGATGCCCATGCGGCGGAAGATTTTCATGATGTTGGGACCCATGTGGATCCCGGCACCCAAGCGGGAAAACTCCGGCGCCTGCTCATACACATCCACGTCGAAACCAGCTTGCTGCAACAGGGTGGCAGCGGCGGCACCGCCAAGGCCGGCGCCGACGATGGCGATTTTCTGAGTGCTTCCCATGGGGCGTGTTCCTCTCTCTTTTTGATTTTTGGCGGCGTCTGTCCGCAAGGTTTTTAAAGTGTATACGCTCATTTTTTGAAATGGGAAGCCTGCCTGTGCAAATTTATTTTTTGGCCATAATTGTCCTGTGTAACGCGATGTAGCCAATAAATATTGGACTTGTTTCGATAGGTAACGTTTTGGCGCGCCGCTTGCAGTCTGTCCGCAATTCGGGTCTTATCGTTATTAAATGGCGTATACGCTATAAAAATGCACTAGAGTGAAGCGCAGTGCTTGAACTTGGTGCAGGCCCACAGGAGACAGGAAAATGCCGGTAAGCGATTGCGAACTGACCCAGATGTTTGAACACGTGTTGACGCTGTCCAAGGTCGACCCGACCCAGAGCGTTGCCGTGCTCAAGAGCCATTACTCCGACCCGCGCACCGTGCGTGCGGCGATGGACGCTGCGCAGCGCCTGGGGGCCAAGGTGTATGCAGTGGAATTGCCGTCGTTCAACCATCCACGCGCAATGGGCAACGACATGACCGCCTACTGCGGCGACACCGCGCTCACCGGCAATATCGCGGCGCAACGCGCACTGGAAGCCGCCGACCTGATCGTCGACACCATGATGCTGCTGCACTCGCCGGAGCAGGAGCAGATCCTCAAGACTGGCACGCGCATCCTGCTGGCCGTGGAGCCGCCGGAAGTGCTGGCGCGCATGCTGCCCACCGAAGAAGACAAAGTGCGCGTGCTGGCGGCCGAGCAGTTGCTGAAAAAGGCACGCTCAATCCACGTGAAATCCCGCGCCGGCAGTGATTTTCGCGCTGCCCTGGGACAATACCCGTCGGTGACCGAATACGGCTTTGCCGACGAGCCAGGGCGCTGGGACCATTGGCCGAGCGGCTTCCTGTTCTCCTGGCCCAACGAAGAAACCGCCGAAGGCGTGCTGGTGCTGGACATCGGCGACATCCTGCTGCCGTTCAAGACTTACACCCGCGAGAAGATCACCCTGGAGATCGAGAAGGGCTTCATCACCAAGATCCACGGGGGATTCGAGGCCGAGTACCTGCGTGACTACATGAAGTACTTCAACGACCCCGAGGTGTACGGCATCTCCCATATCGGCTGGGGCCTGCAGCCACGGGCGCAGTGGACGGCGATGGGCCTGCACGACAAGAACGATGGCATGTGCATGGACGCGCGGGCGTTCTATGGCAACTTCCTGTTCTCCACCGGGCCGAATACTGAAGTGGGCGGGACGCGCAAGACGCCGTGCCATATGGACATCCCGCTGCGTAATTGCGATGTGTACCTGGATGATGAAGCGGTGGTCATCGCCGGTGATGTGGTTGCGCCGCCAGCCTCCCTGGCCCGCTGACATCCCCCTGTAGGAGCCGGCTTGCCGGCGATGGCGTCCCTGAGCCTAGCGCAAGATTCAGGGCCCTCATCGCCGGCAAGCCGGCTCCTACATGGGTAGGTGTTTGCGGCACATCCCGTTATCATGCCTCCCCATCGCCAGCCATCTTTCGAGCTCCGCCGTGACAGATTCCTACGTCTTTTCTGAACAAGTCGGCCACCTGCTGCGCAAGGCCTACCAGCGCCACCTGGCGATCTTTCAGCAGAATGTCGGCGATTCCCAGCTCACTGCCGTGCAGTTCGTGACCCTGTGCGCGCTGCGCGATCACGGTGCAAGTTCGCTGACCGAGCTGGTCAAGGCGACGGCCGTGGACCAGGCGACCATTCGCGGCATCGTCGAACGGCTCAAGGCCAAGGAACTGATCAGCCTGGAACCGGACCCGCAGGACAAGCGCAAAGTGGTGGTGGACTTGTCCCCGGCAGGCGCCGAACTGGTGGCCCAGACCGCACCCCGCGCCGCGCAGATCAGCGAATTGACCATGAGCAACCTCAACCCCGCCGAACGGGTTGCGGTGCTGTTCCTGCTGCGCAAAATGATCGACGACCCGCAGGAATAATCGTGTTGAGCGGGCTTGCCCCGCGCTGGGGCGCGAAGCGGCCCTGAAACTAGACACCGCCATTCATCTGGAAGCACTCGGTGGCATTATTGGGGCGGCTTCGCCACCCAGCGCGGGGCAAGCCCGCTCACCACAGGGTATCTATCCGCCTTCTGGCACCGCTTTTGCTTTGAGTTCATGTAGTAGCCACTTCATCCGTCAAGTGTGTCGTGAGACCCCAGGTCCGCGACGCTTTTTTTTGACTATTTGATGTAGTGACCACTTCACCAACTGTTACGGGCGAAGCGAATGATCAGCCAGCACATCACGGTAACGCTTGAGGTCAATGGGCAAAAAAGCGACGTCAGCGCCATGGCGGACACGCCGCTTTTGCTGGTGCTGCGCAATGACCTGCAACTCAATGGCCCCAAATACGGCTGCGGCCTCGGGGAGTGTGGTGCATGCACTGTGATCATCGATGGGGTGGCGGCCCGTTCCTGTGTGTTTCCGTTGTCGGGCGCCGCAGGCCGCGAGATTGTCACCCTGGAAGGCCTGGGCACGCGCCAAGTGCCACACCCGGTGCAGCAGGCCTTTATCGATGAGCAGGCGGCGCAATGCGGCTACTGCCTCAACGGCATGATCATGACCACCAAGGCCTTGCTCGACCGTAACCCCAACCCCAGCGAAGCCGAGGTGCGCTACGCGCTGTCGGGCAACCTCTGCCGTTGTGGCACCCATATCGAAATCCTGCGCGCCGTGCTGCGTGCGGCCCGCCTGATGACTGTGGATTGATGACCATGATCGACACACCGCTTTCCCGTGACCAGTGGCTGGCCAAGGCCGGCGTATTGTTGATCGTCGATGATGTGCTGCCGCCTTCGGGGCCGGTGGCCAAGGGTGGCACCCCCACCGTGAAACCCAAGGAACTGGGGCTGTTCATTGCGGTGAACGACGACGGCCTGGTGTATGCGTTCAATGGCCATGTGGACCTGGGCACCGGCATTCGCACCGCGTTGGCGCAGATTGTCGCCGAAGAACTGGACCTGGCGATGGACCAGGTAAAGATGGTGCTCGGCGACACTGAGCGCGTACCCAACCAGGGCGCGACCATTGCCAGCGCCACGCTGCAGATTTCCGCAGTGCCCCTGCGCAATGCGGCAGCCGAGGCGCGGCGGTTTCTCCTGGCGCGGGCGGCGGGGCGCTGGGGCGTGAGTACCGGCAGTCTTAAGGTCGACGCCGGCGTTATCCAGGCCGCTGACGGGCGCACCACCACCTACAGCGAACTGGTCAGCGGCCAGCATGACCAACTGCGCATCAGCGGCGATGCCCCGCTGAAAGCCGTCGAGGACTACCGCCTGGTAGGCAAGGGCGCCGCACGCGTGGATATCCCCGGCAAAGCCACTGGCGAGCTGACCTACGTACATGACATGCGCGTGCCGGGCATGCTCCATGGCCGGGTGATTCGCCCGCCGTATGCCGGGCTTGATTGCGGCGACTTTGTCGGCAACACCCTGTTGAGTGTGGATGAAGCGTCCATCGCACACATCCCTGGCGTGGTCGCGGTGGTGGTGATCCGCGATTTCGTGGGGGTGGTGGCGTTGCGGGAAGAGCAGGCGATCAAGGCGGCCGCCGACCTGCAGGTGCAGTGGAAACCCTGGAACAACGCCTTGCCGGACATGAGCGATGTCGAGCAGGCCATCCGCGACAACCCCCGTGTGCGCCGCACCGTCCTCGACCAGGGCGACGTGGATGCAGCCCTGGCCAATGCCAGCCAACGCATGGCGCGCAGTTACCTATGGCCGTACCAGATGCATGGCTCGATCGGTCCGTCTTGCAGCGTGGCGGATTACTCGCCGGCCGGCAGCCGGGTATGGTCGGGCAGCCAGAACCCGCACCTGTTGCGCGCCGACCTGGCGTGGTTGCTGGAATGCGAAGAAGGCCTGATCGATGTGATCCGCATGGAGGCTGCCGGCTGTTATGGGCGCAATTGCGCCGACGATGTGTGCGCCGATGCCTTGCTGTTGTCCCGTGCGGTCGGCAAGCCGGTGCGTGTGCAGCTGACCCGCGAGCAGGAGCATCTGTGGGAGCCCAAGGGCACCGCGCAATTGATGGATGTGGACGGCGGCCTCAACGCCGATGGCAGCATCGCCGCCTACGACTTTGAAACCAGTTACCCCTCCAATGGCGCGCCGACCCTGGCACTGTTGCTGACCGGCCGCGTCGAGCCGGTGGCGGCGATGTTCGAAATGGGCGACCGCACCTCCATCCCGCCCTACGACATCGACAACCTGCGCGTGACCATCAACGACATGGCGCCCATCGTGCGGGCCTCGTGGATGCGTGGCGTATCGGCCTTGCCCAACACCTTTGCCCACGAATCCTATATTGACGAGCTGGCCTTCGCCGCCGGCGTCGACCCGGTGGAATACCGCCTGCGTTACCTCAAGGACGAGCGCGCCATCGACCTGGTGAAATCCACCGCCGAACGCGCCAACTGGGCACCGCGCACCGCGCCGATGCAAACCGACAACGAGGACCATCTGCTGCGTGGCCGTGGCTTTGCCTACGCGCGCTACATCCACAGCAAGTTCCCGGGGTTCGGCGCGGCCTGGGCAGCGTGGGTGGCGGATGTGGCCATCGACAAGCAGACCGGCGATGTGTCGGTGACGCGTGTGGTGATCGGCCACGATTCGGGGATGATGATCAACCCGACCGGGGTGCAGCACCAGATCCACGGCAACGTGATCCAGTCCACCAGCCGTGTGCTGAAGGAGCGGGTGACGTTTGAAGAGTCGACGGTGGCGAGCAAGGAGTGGGGCGGCTATCCGATCCTGACCTTCCCCGAAGTGCCGAAGATCGACGTGATGATGATGCCGCGCCAGGACCAGCCGCCGATGGGCGCCGGTGAGTCGGCGTCGGTGCCCAGCGCGGCGGCAATCGCCAATGCCATCTACGACGCCACCGGCATTCGGTTTCGCGAATTGCCGATCACCCCGGAGCGCGTGCTGGCGGCACTGAATGCCGCGACCCTGGGTGAACCGGCCAAGTCGCCGCAAAAACGCAGGAAGTGGTGGTTCGGCGCGCTGTTCGCCACCCTGGGCGCGGTGCTGGCGACAGCCTGGCCGTTCCACAATGAAATCGCTCCGATTGCTCCGCCCGGTGCCGGCACCTGGTCCAAGGCCACCCTGGAGCGCGGGCGTTTACTGGCGGCGGTGGGGGATTGCGCGGTGTGCCACACGGCGCCCGGCGGTGCGACCAATGCCGGTGGGCTGGCCATGGAAACGCCGTTCGGCACGCTGTACAGCAGCAACATCACCCCGGACGTGAAGACCGGAATCGGCGCCTGGTCGTACCCGGCCTTCGAGCGGGCGATGCGCGACGGTATTGGCCGTGACGGGCGCAACCTGTACCCGGCGTTTCCCTACACGGCGTTTCGCAATATCAATGAGGCGGACATGCAGGCGCTGTATGCCTACCTGATGTCCCAGGCGCCGGTGAGCCAGGCGCCGACGCCAAATGCCATGCGCTTTCCGTTCAATATCCGGCCATTGATGGCGGGGTGGAACGCCCTGAATCTTCGGCGCGGTGAAATCACGCCGCAGCCTGAACGCGGCGAGCAATGGAACCGTGGGAATTACCTGGTCAATGGCCTGGGCCACTGCGCCGCGTGCCATTCGCCACGTAACCTGCTGGGCGCGGAGAAGGGCGGCAAGGCGTTCCTGGCGGGCGGCAGGGTCGACGGCTGGGAGGCGCCGGCGTTGACGGGGCTGTCGAAGGCGCCGACGCCGTGGACCGAAGATCAACTGTTTACTTACCTGAGCACTGGCTATTCCGATGCCCACGGCGTAGCGGCAGGCCCGATGGGGCCGGTGGTGGGTGAGTTGTCGAAATTGCCCAAGGCGGATATCCGCGCCATGGCGGTGTACCTGGCGTCGCTTAACAGCGAAGCGGCGGCCGAGGCCCAGGTGGCCGCTGCCGTTACCGTGCCAAATCCCAATGGCCGGCGGGTGTTCGAAGGCTCATGCAAGGCCTGCCATGCCGACGGCCTGGGGCCGAAATTGTTTGGGGTAAGCCCGTCGTTGGCGACCAACACCAATGTGCACAGCGATCAGCCGGATAATTTGATCAAGGTAATTCTGCAAGGCATCAGCAACCCGGCGACCAAGGACCTGGGGTATATGCCGGGGTTCAAGGACAGTTTGTCCAATAGCCAGGTGGCGGATTTGGTGGCCTACCTACGCGGCAAGTTCGCGCCGAATGCGCCACAGTGGAGTGGCTTGGAACAGAAGGTCGCCCACCTGCGCGCCAACCCCGGTACCCACTGACACTGCGCGATAAAAACTGTGGGAGCGGGCTTGCTCGCGAATGCGGTTGTCCAGTCAACCTCTGCAGCGACTGGCACTCCGCGTTCGCGAGCAAGCCCGCTCCCACCTTTGGATTGCGTTTCTACAGGGGGAGGGGAGATACCCCACGCACCACCAAATCACTGATAAACCCCAGCCAATCCTGCTGCTGCCCCTTGTCCGCCAGGTCTTCTCCAAGGAACGAACTCAGCGTGTGCCGGTTGGAGTTATAGAAGTAGCACAGTGACGCAATCATCAAGTACACGTGCTTGAGGTCCACATCCTGGCGAAACACGCCCTGGGCCTGGCCGGCTTCGATGATCGGCTTAAGCACGCCCACGGCTTCCCCCGACAACCTGCGCATCTCGCCAGACTGCTGGGCATGTTTGCCCTGGTGCAGGTTCTCGATGCTCAGGATCGCCACGAATTCCGGGTGTTTGACGTAGTAGTTCCAGATAAACGCCACCAGGTCACGCAGGGCCTGCTCCGGTGCGTCGAGGTTGAGCTTGAGCTTGCTTTCGGCTTTGTTGAACTGCTCGTAGGTGTGTTCCAGCACGCAGACAAACAGGTGTTCCTTGCTGCCGAAATAGTAATAGAGCATGCGGTCGTTGGAGTCGGCTTCCTTGGAGATGGTGTCGACGCGCCCGCCGGAATAACCGTCGCGGGTGAACACCTTGACCGCCGCCTGGAGGATGCGCGCGCGGGTCTGGTCGGCCTGTTGGGCACGGATGCCGGTCTTCTTGATCGCCATGTCAAAGGGGCCTTGCAAGACAGTCTGGGCGCGAAATATAGCATGGGGTTTTTCGGGTCCGTTCTGTGACCGACAAGTTCTGTAATAAAAACGCCATTGCGCTGGGGATTCAATCCGCGCCGGGCTATTTTGGTGCGTCTTAATAACTAGAGTAGCCATGGATGAAATACCAACCCTTCAGCCGTACCTTGATTGCCACCACCCTGGTGTTGACGGTCAGTGGTGTACACGCCGCGTCCCAGGCCCCGGTGGCCGGTGAAAATGGCATGGTGGTAACGGCCCAGCATTTGGCAACTCATGTCGGCGTGGATGTGCTCAAGGCCGGCGGCAATGCGGTCGATGCGGCCGTGGCCGTGGGTTACGCACTGGCCGTGGTCTACCCTGCGGCGGGTAACCTGGGCGGCGGTGGCTTTATGACCGTGCAACTGGCGGACGGGCGCAAGACCTTCCTCGACTTCCGCGAAAAAGCCCCGCTGGCGGCCACCGCCAATATGTACCTGGATAAAGACGGCAACGTCATCGAAGGCCTCAGCGCCAAAGGCCACCTGGCCGTGGGTGTACCGGGCACCGTGTCGGGGATGGAACTGGCCCTGAGCAAATACGGCACCCTCAAGCGCGCCCAGGTCATCGCCCCGGCGATCAAACTGGCCGAAAACGGCTTTGCCCTGGAGCAGGGCGATATCGACCTGTTGCACACTGCTACCGGCGAGTTCGAAAAAGACAAGGACATGCGCGGCATCTTCCTGCACAACGGCCAGCCAATGCAGGTGGGCCAGAAGCTGGTGCAGAAAGACCTGGCCAAGACCCTCAAGGAAATCTCGGCCAAGGGCAGCGACGGTTTCTATAAAGGCTGGGTCGCCAAAGCCCTGGTGGACTCCAGCCAGGCCGGCAAGGGCATCATCACCCAGGCTGACCTCGACAAGTACAAGACCCGCGAGTTGGCGCCCATCGAGTGCGACTACCGTGGCTACCACGTGGTCTCGGCACCGCCTCCGAGCTCCGGTGGCGTGGTGATCTGCCAGATCATGAACATCCTCGAAGGCTACCCGATGGCCGACCTCGGCTATCACTCGGCCCAGGGCCTGCACTACCAGATCGAAGCCATGCGCCACGCCTACGTGGACCGCAACAGCTACCTCGGCGACCCGGACTTCGTGAAGAACCCGATCGAGCACCTGCTGGACAAAAACTACGCGGCAAAACTGCGCGACGCCATCGAACCGCAAAAAGCCGGTGACTCCCAGGCGATCAAGCCGGGCGTGTCGCCCCATGAAGGCAATAACACCACCCACTATTCCATCGTCGACAAGTGGGGCAACGCAGTGTCGGTTACCTACACTCTCAATGACTGGTTCGGTGCGGGCGTGATGGCGAGCAAGACCGGGGTGATCCTCAACGATGAAATGGACGACTTCACCGTCAAGGTCGGCGTGCCGAACATGTACGGTCTGGTCCAGGGTGAAGCCAACGCCATCGCACCCGGCAAGGCGCCGCTGTCGTCGATGAGCCCGACCATCGTGACCAAGGACGGCAAGGCCGTGATGGTGGTCGGCACGCCGGGTGGCAGCCGCATCATTACCGCGACCTTGCTGACCATCCTGAATGTCATCGACTACAAGATGAACATCCAGGAAGCCGTGGATGCGCCGCGTTTCCACCAGCAATGGATGCCGGAAACCACCAACCTGGAGACCTTCGCGGTCAGCCCGGATACCCAGAAGATCCTCGAAAGCTGGGGCCACAAGTTTGCCGGGCCTCAGGATGCCAACCACCTGGCGGCGATCCTGGTCGGTGCGCCGTCCCTGGGTGGCAAGCCGGTGGGTAACAACCGTTTCTATGGGGCGAATGATCCGCGTCGCAACACCGGGCTGTCGCTCGGCTATTAAGGCCTGACGCAGTAAAAAAACTGTTGGATTGAACATCCGTTCCTCTCCAGGGCTCTACCCCAAGAGCCCTGGAAGGACCGGACCCCATGAAAGCCCTGAAAATCGCCACCTTCAATATCAACGGCATTCGTGCCCGGCTGCCGAACCTGCTGCAATGGCTGGCGCGGGAACAGCCCGATGTGGTGTGCCTGCAGGAGCTAAAGGCCCCCGAAAGCTTATTCCCCTATGCTGACTTCGAAGCGGCCGGCTATGGAGCGATCTGCCTGGGGCAAGCGTCCTGGAACGGGGTAGCGATCCTGGCGCGGGATGCCCAGCCGCTGGAGAGTCGGCGCGGTTTGCCCGGTGATGACAGCGACACGCAAAGCCGCTATATCGAGGCCGCCGTGCATGGCGTACTGGTCGGCTGCCTGTATTTGCCCAACGGCAACCCGCAACCCGGGCCGAAGTTTGAGTACAAGTTGGCGTGGTTCGAGCGCTTGATTGCCTATGCAAAAGCGCTGCAAGCCAGTGAGCATCCGGTGCTCCTGGCCGGGGATTTCAATGTGGTGCCCACTGACCTGGATATCTACAACCCGCGTTCCTGGCTCAAGGATGCCTTGCTCCAACCGCAAAGCCGCGAGGCTTACCAGCGCCTGCTGGACCAAGGGTGGACCGATTCGGTGCGCCACCTGTACCCCGAGGCGCGCGTCTATACCTTCTGGGATTACTTCCGCCAGCACTGGCAAACCAATTCAGGCCTGCGCATCGATCACCTGTTGCTCAACCCGGCGCTCGCGCCTTATCTGAAAGACGCCGGCGTGGATGCCTGGGTGCGCAACGAGCCCCACGCCAGCGACCATGCGCCGACGTGGATTCAACTGGGCACACGTAAAAAACGCTAACGGCTGCGGATCAGTTCGAGGGCTTCGGTCTTGCCCAGGGGCTGCTGCATGCGTTGTGACAGGCGCGCCATCGCTTGCGGGTGTGCGCAGGCGATCACCGCTTCCACCTGGTCGTCATGGCAGAGCAGGGCGATGAAATCATGCTGTTGCAGGTCGCCTTCCAGGTGCAGTCGGTTCCAGTGCTGCGGGTGGCCGAGCACCTCGAAGGTCTTGTCGAAGTGATAGGTCCAGAAGAACGGCACGTCGGCGTACACCTGGGTGTCACCGAGCATAGTGCGCGCCGCCAGCACGCCGAGCTGTTGGGCCAGGCGCCAGTGTTCGATGCGCGTGGGTTGGTGCTGCCAGGGGAAGGTCACGTTGTCGCCGGCGGCCCAGAGGGCCGGCGCAGCCTGCAGTTGATCATCGACGACAAGTGATTGGTCCTCGGCTTTGGTAACGCCGTCGATAAAACCTGTGGCGGGTGTTACGCCGACGCCCATCAACACCAGGTCGGCCGCCAGGCGATTGCCGTTTTTCAACAGCACCGTACTGACGGCGCCATGCCCGTCCAGGCGTTCGGGCTCGGTGTTGCTGTGAAAGATCACGCCGTGGTCTTCGTGCAACTGGCGCAGGGCGCCGCCGATGCGCTTGCCCAGTTGCGCTGCCAGCGGGATGGTGTGGCGGCTGACCACCTGCACAACCAGGCCGCGTTGACGCAGGGCCGACGCCGCCTCCAGGCCGATAAAACTGTCACCGATGATCACCGCGCAGGTGGCGTGTTCTGCGGCCGCGCTGATACGCGCGGCGTCTTCGCGGCTGCGCAGCACGAACACGTTATTGAGCTGGGCACCGGGGATATCCAGGGGGTGTGCGTTGCCACCGGTGGCGACCAGTGCGGCGTCGTAGTCGAACTGGCGGCCATCAGCCAATTCGATGCGCTTGCCGATGGCGTCCAGGCGCTGCACTTCGCCGTGAATGTTCGCGCTCTCGTCCAGCAGGGGCGGGGTGTCCTCGGCTGCCATTTCACCGGCAATCACGAATTTGCTCAGGGCGGTGCGATCGTAGGCGGGCTGCTGTTCGCGGTCGATCCACAGCAAGCGCCCGGCAAACCCGTGGCGTTTGAGGGTGGCCACGGCGGCGGCACCGGCGGCGCCTGCACCGATCACGGCAAAACAGCGGGTGTCCTCGCGGGGCTGCGTGGGCTCGGCGCTGATGGGCTCGTCACCGACACTTACCACGCCATCGTGAACCTGTACCGGGTATTGCCTGAGCCCGACCAGCGCCGGCGGTTCCTGCACGGCGCCGCTGTCCACGGCGAACGCGGCCTTGTGCCAGGGACACACGATGCGGCCTGCGCAGATCACGCCTTTTTCCAGCGGCGCACCCGCGTGCGGGCAGTCGGCCTGGAAGGCCCGGACCTGGTCACCGACGCGGACCAGCAACATGGGGTGCGTCGCGGTCTCGACACGCACACCCCGGTTTTCAGGCAGGTTGATCAGGCGGGCAACGATACGCATATTCATGGGCCAGTCTCCTTTAGAAGGTTGACTGACGGGCAGGGCGATGAACTGCGTCGGCCCGATGGTCGGTCGCTACGCCAATAACTTCGCCACAGCCGCGAAGGCCATGACGCGGCGCTGTGCCCAATCTCCACCGATCACCACGCACGGTTGGTGGTGATGCCGCATCCAGTCCAGGCTGGCCTGGAAAAACGCCTGGCGGTCCGCCAGTTCCGGTTGGCAGCGTTGGCCGTCGGCGGTCCACTCCACATCCTCCGGCGAGAGCAGCAGGTGCAGGTCGTAGTGACGTGCCAGCAGTTCACTGTCGAGCCAGGCCGGGCAGTCACCGAACAGGGTTTGGCTCCAGAGTCTGTTGGTCAGCAGGTGCGTGTCGAGGATCAGCAACTGCGGCTGCTTGGCGCGCGCGGCGTCTTCCCAGGCCAGTTGGCCACGGGCGATGTCCGGGATGTCGGCCAGGGTGGTGTCGCGTTGATGGTGATCGATGAAGTGCCGCACGTATTCGCCCACCATCAGCCCGCCGAACTGCGCGTGCAGCTGCGCCGCCAGCCAGCTTTTACCGCTGGATTCCGGGCCGGCCAGTACCACCACCTTCATGCGTGCAGCGCCGGGTCGGTGCGCCATTCACGCCAACCTTGCACGGCAATCACAGTAAACAGCGCGTAGAGCGCGGCGGTAAGGTAAAGGCCTTTGTAGAGGAACAGCCCGACGAAGATCACATCCACGGCAATCCACAGCGGCCAGCACTGCACGCGCTTTTGCGCCATCCACATTTGCGCCACCAGGCTGAAACCGGTGAGGGCGGCGTCGAGCCAGGGTTGCGCGGCGTCGGTCCAGTGCGCCATGGCGGCGCCGAGCAACAGGCTGCCGAGGGCGCCCACCGCCAGGCTGGCGAGGATGGCCGGCACGCCCAGACTGGTGACCTGCCGGCCCTGCTTGACCGCGCCGGCGCGGGTCCACTGCCACCAACCGTAGACCTGCAGCGCGGCATAGACCACCTGCAAGAGCATGTCGGAATAGAGTTTCACGTCAAAGAACACCCAAGTGTACAGCAACACCATTACCAGCCCGATGGGCCAGCACCATGGGTTCTGCTTGACCGTCAGCCAGACGGCGATCACCCCAAGGGCGGCGGCGAACAGTTCAAGCCCGGACATGAGGGTTCCTTGGGAGCGTGGGAGAGGGCGGGGATTGTAACCAAAGATGATCATTTGTAGCAGCGGGCTTGCCGGCGATGGCGGCCTTGAGTGTTGCGCGGGTCTCAAGGGCCTTATCGCCGGCAAGCCGGATCCTGCAAGTGGAGTGTCAGACTTTGAATTGGCGCAAGAGCCCATCGAGTTGGTCGCTCAGGCCGCGCAAATGCGCACTTGCCACGCTCGACTGTTCCGCCGCCAACGCGGTGCTGTGGGACAGACCGGCGGCTTGGGTGACGTTCTGGTTGATGTCTTCGACCACATGGGCCTGTTGCAGGGTGGCGCTGGCGATCGAGGCGTTGAGGCCGTTGAGGTTGCGCAGGGCCTGGCCGATGGCAGTCAGGCTGGCACCGGCCTGGCCGGCCTGTTCGATGGTCAGTTGCGAGGCACTGTGGCTGTCGCTGATGACCTTGACTGCCGCTTCCGAGTGGCCTTGCAGGCGTTCGATCATGCCCTGGATCTCGGCAGTGGATTTTTGCGTGCGCTGGGCCAAAAGCCGCACTTCATCGGCCACCACGGCAAAGCCACGGCCTTGTTCACCGGCGCGGGCGGCTTCAATCGCGGCGTTGAGGGCCAGCAGGTTGGTTTGGTCGGCAATGGAGCGGATCACTTCGAGTACGCTGCCGATCTGGGTGCTTTCGGCGGACAGGGTGCGGATCACCTCCACCGCCTGGCTGATGGTGCCGGAGAGCTGGTCGATCTGCTGCAGGCTGCCGTCGATATTGACCTGGCCTTGTTGCGCCTGGGCCTGAGCGTCGCGCATTTCGCTGGCGGCGTGTTCGGCGTTCTTGGCCACGTCCTGCACGCCGTAGGTGACTTCATTGATGGCGGTGGCCACCAGCTCCATCTGCTGCGATTGTTGCTGGCTGCGGTCGTGAGCCTGGGTGGCGTTGTTGCCCAGCTCCTGCGAGGACTGGCCCAGGGCGTTGGCGCACACCTGCAATTGGCTCACCACCTGGCGCAGCTTGGCGGTGAAGCTGTTGAAGTGTTGGGACAGTTGGGTGACTTCGTCCCGGCCATGGGTGTCGAGGCTGCGGGTCAGGTCACTTTCGCCGCTGGCAATGTTGCCCATGGCGTTCACCGCATCCTGCAAAGGCCGCACGATACTGCGCGCGATCAGTGACACCAGCAACGCCATGACCAGCGCGATCCCCAGGCCGATGAACGAAGCTTTCCACACCTGGCCGCTGAACTCGGCCTGCACGTCATCCACATACACGCCCGAGCCGATAATCCAGCCCCAGGGTTCGAACAGCTGGATATACGAGGTCTTGGCCACTGGCGCGTCGGCCCCGGGCTTGGGCCAGCGATAATTGACGATGCCGGCGCCCTTGGCCTTGGCCAGGATCACGAACTCATTGAACACGGCAAACCCGTCCGGGTCGCGGATGGCCGAGAGGTTCTGGCCATCGAGCTTGGGGTTGGCCGGATGCATGATCATCACGGGCGTGAGGTCGTTGATCCAGAAATAGTCGTCATGGTCGTAGCGCAAGCCGCGTACCGCGCTCAAGGCCTGCTTCTGGGCAGCGTCGCGGGTCATCACGCCGGTGGTTTCGAGGCTGTGATAAAACGTCAGGATCCCGCTGGCGGTCTGTACCACGTGTTGGGTCTGCTGGCGCTTGGCCTGGTACAGGTCGTCATGGATCTGCTTGAGCATCAGCAAACCCAGGGCCAGCAGCATCAGCACGGCGACTATCAGGATCAGCCACAGGCGCCGGCTGATCGACATATTGCGCAAACTGTTCATCGTCCTGTCACTCCGTGCTTTTTATAATTGTGGGGGCTGCATCGACTTTTCCGACTTGTCTGATAGGCTTTCGGCCTGTAATCGCAAAACCTGAGTACCGTCTGATTTTTCACGAAATTTTTGCAGGCCGGCGTTGAAAATCAGCACCGGCCTCTGTCGTCAGTGAACCACTAAAAAAGATTAATAAGGCATGCCGTTGAGCATGACCTTTGGGGGAAGCATGGATTTTTGGACCGCCATTCAGGCATTGATTCTTGGCATTGTGGAGGGGCTTACCGAGTTCCTGCCGATCTCCAGTACCGGCCACCAGATCATCGTCGCCGACTTGCTCGACTTTACCGGCGACCGTTTCAACGCCTTCAACATCATTATCCAACTGGGCGCAATCCTGGCGGTGGTGTGGGAATTTCGCGGCAAGATTTTCGAAGTGGTCAGCGGGCTGCCGACCCAGCGCAAGGCCCAGCGGTTTACCGTCAACCTGTTGATCGCCTTCCTGCCGGCGGTGGTGTTGGGGGTGATATTCGCCGACCTGATTCACCACTACCTGTTCAACCCGATCACCGTGGCCACGGCGTTGGTGGTGGGCGGCATCATCATGTTGTGGGCCGAACGCCGCCAGCACGAAGTACACGCCGAAACCGTCGACGACATCACCTGGAAAGACGCGCTCAAAGTCGGCCTGGCCCAGTGCCTGGCGATGATCCCGGGCACCTCGCGTTCCGGCTCGACCATCATCGGCGGCCTGCTCTTTGGCCTGTCCCGCAAGACCGCCACCGAGTTCTCGTTCTTCCTGGCAATGCCGACCATGGTCGGTGCGGCGGTGTATTCGGGCTATAAATACCGTGACCTGTTCCAGCCCGCGGACCTGCCGGTGTTCGCCATCGGCTTCGTGACCTCCTTCATCTTCGCGATGATTGCCGTCAAGGGCCTGCTCAAATTCATTGCCAGCCACAGCTACGCCGCGTTTGCCTGGTACCGCATCGCATTCGGCCTGCTGATCCTGGCGACCTGGCAGTTCGGCTGGATCGACTGGGCGGCCGCCAAGGCATGATGATCCAGCACCCCCGCCTGAAAGCGGCGATCTTCGCGCTGCTGTGTGCTGCGCCGTTGCTGGGCTCGGTGCTGGTGTGGCAACGCGGCGAAACCGTTATCCCACTGGCGGCCTATGGCCTTGTCAGCGTGATCGCGTTCTTCCTTTACTGGAGCGACAAACGCAAGGCGCGCACCGACAGCTGGCGCACGCCGGAAAACATTCTCCACGCCGTCGAACTCGCGGGCGGCTGGCCAGGAGCGCTGATTGCCCAACAAGTATTCCGGCACAAGACGCGGAAGGTGTCTTATCAAGTGCTGTTCTGGGTGATCGTGCTGTTGCATCAAGTGTTCTGGTTGGACCAACTGTTCCTGGGCGGCACCCTGTGGTCAGTCCTATAACTACAACTTCGTAGCAACCAACGCCAACCACGCCAACCACGATGCGAAGCGAGCCGCTCTTGATGTTGATCTGGCTTTTGATCTTAAGCGCCCCATCAAACACGCTGGCCGGAATTCGACAGGGATTTGGGGGGTAAACCGGCAGGGATGCCGGTTTAGCCGCCCCGCGCCATGGATGGCGCGTGGCGGCGGCCCCCCAAATACCTGTCGGATTACGGGCACACCGAGCGTGAGCGAGGTGCCGAGTGTTGGGGCAAGAGCCTTTTGGTTACTTTTGGGCTCTTTTCAAAAGTGACCCGCCGTAAGGGCGGAACCCATAGCAGCCGTTACCCAAGTAACGGATATGTACCCGGTCTGATCCAACATCCAGGTCGGCTGCCAGGCCGCCTTCGCAGGCAAGCCAGCTCCCACATTTGGACCGCGGGGCAACAGTTAGAGAGTGGTCGGCTGTCAGGCCGCCTTCACAGGCAAGCCAGCTCCCACATTTTTGGATCGCGGGGCAACAGTTAGAGAATCCTCGGCTGTCAGGCCCCTCGCCATACCCAACTACCTACGCCTCCAACAACAACCCAACCTGCGTACGCTTAGGCAACTTACTCACCACCAACTGATGTGACCGCCGCAACAAACCCCGCAACTCCTCAGCCCCCAACGGATAGGGCGTATTCATAATCACCCACTGCGCCCGCGCCAGATACGGCGCCGGGTGAATACCTGGGCGATCCACATGCCCCAGGAACAACTCCTTGTCCACCTTGAACGCCAACGACTCACCGCGCAGATTCTGCAGCGCAAACATCTTATTGCCCGCAATCGAAAACACCCGCACGCCACCCCACTTGTAGTCTTCCCGCGCGCCCGGCAGGCTCAGGCAGAACGTCGCGACTTGGGCTTCATTCATCTTCATAACAGGCGGTCTCCACACCCTTTGAACCCTTCTTCCAGGTAATCGATCCAGGCACGAATGGCCGGCAACACGCCACGGCGATGCGGGTACACCGCTTGCAGCCAGCCACCCGGCAAGGACCATTCCGGCAGCAATTGCACCAAGCGGCCACTGGCCAGTTCCTCTTCACAGTACATCATCGGCAAGACGGTAAAGCCCAGGCCCATGATGGCGCTGGCCTTGCGCACAATAAAGTCGTCAATCCCCAGCCGAGCCTCCATCGCCAAATCGTGAGCGTTGCCCTGGGGATCGAGAATGCGTTGATGCACCAAGCGGTCCGCCTCCAGTGCACCGAGGATCGGCAATTGCTTGAGGTCATCCAGGGTTGCCACCTGGCGACCGAGCATCAGCGCGGGGCTGGCTACCAGCACGGTCTGTGCCTGACGCAGGCGTTTGGTGACCAGCAGCGGGTCTTCATCGCCGAGTTCGCGTACCCGCAACGCCACATCAATGCCTTCGGCCACCAGGTCGACGCGGCGGTTGACCAGGGTCATCTCCAATTGCACCTGCGGGTGGGCGGCGAGAAAACCTGCGACCAACTCCGGCAGGATGTGCTGGGCCATGCCCACCGGGCAGCTCACCCGCAGTCGCCCACGGGGTTCACTGGACATGCTGGCCACCGCCTCATCGGCCATTTCCGCCTCCAGCAGCATCGCCTGGCAATGCCGCAGGTAGCGCTCGCCGACGGCGGTGAGGGTCAACTGGCGGGTAGTGCGTTGCAGCAGGCGTGCACCGAGACGTTCTTCGAGCTCGGCAATGCGCCGCGACAGCCGCGACTTGGGAATCCCCAGCAGTCGCCCGGCTGCGGCGAAGCCACCGGCTTCCACGACTTTGGCGAAATAGTAGAGGTCGTTGAGGTCTTGCATGATCAACCTATTGTCCTGTCAATGGGACGAACTATCCGCGCCTGGCGTGTGCAAATCCACCAGAAAAAAAGCCAGCACCTTGTGGGCGCTAGCTTTTTTTTCGGCGGAACTGCCTAGAACTGTGCGCCCGCCATCAACACATACTTCACATGCACATACTCTTCGATCCCGTAATAGCTGCCTTCACGGCCATAACCCGATTGCTTGATCCCACCAAACGGCACCGAGGCAGTGCCCACCGAGCCGGAGTTGAGAATCACCATGCCGGCTTCCAACTGGCGCGACAGGCGCAACGACCGCCCCAGCGCGCTGGTGTAGGCATAGGCGACCAGGCCGAATTCGGTCTGGTTGGCACGGGCGATCACTTCGTCTTCGTCCTTGAAGGAATAGATCGCAAACACCGGCCCAAAGATCTCCTCGGTCGCGAGCGCAGAATCGTCCTGCAGGCCGGTCAACACCGTCGGCTCGTAGAACAGGCCGCCTTTGGCGTGAGGCTTGCCCCCCATCAAGACCTTGGCGCCGGCGGCCTTGGCGTTTTCCACCAGGCGCACAACCTTGTCAAAACCCAGTTGATTGACCAGCGGGCCGACCACGAAGCCTTCGCGCAGGCCCTGGTCCACTTCGATCTCGGCCACGGCCTGCTTTACGCGCTTGATGAAGTCTTCAAGGATGCTGTGCTGCACAAAGATCCGGTTTGGCGAGATGCACACTTGGCCGGAGTTGCGCAGCTTGGCGCTGACCAGTCCCTTCACCGCCTCATCCAGATTGGCGTCCTGGAACACGATAAACGGCGCGTTGCCGCCCAGCTCCAGGGTCATCTTCTTGATGCTCGCCGCGCATTGTGCAGCGAGCAATTTGCCGACGCCGGTGGAGCCGGTGAAGGATATCTTGCGGATGCGCGGGTCGCCCGTGAGGATCAGGCCGATTTCCTTGGGGTCGCCCACCACCACCTCTAGCACACCTTCCGCGATACCGGCCTGGCGGGCGTATTCGAGCAGCTTGAGGGCGGTGAGCGGGGTGTCCTCGGCGGGTTTGATCACCATGGTGCAACCGGCCGCCAGAGCAGTGGCGACCTTGCGGGTGATCATCATGAACGGGAAGTTCCAGGGTGTGATGGCGGCCACCGGGCCGATGGCTTCCTTGGTCACCACCACATTGGCGTTACGGTCGTGGGTGGGGATTGTGTCGCCGTAGACGCGCTTGGCTTCCTCGGCGTACCACTCGATAAAGCCCAGGCCGTAGTCGATTTCGCCGCGGGCTTCGCTGAGGCATTTGCCGTTTTCGCGGCAGAGCAGTTCGGCGAAGGCTTCTTTGTCAGCCTTCACCGCGTCATGCCAGCGGCGCAGGAGCTCACTGCGCTCCTTGGCGAGCCTGGAGGACCATTCGGGGAACGCGGCGCAGGCACGGTCGACGGCGGCCTTGACCTCGTCTGCGCTGTTCTTGGCGACGCGGCCGATTTCTTCACCGGTGGCAGGGTTGTAGACGATAAGCATGGGGGATCTCCGAGGGCTGAACGTACGGTTTCAGGCTACGGGCATGCGGTGTTCGAGCGAATATCCATTCCAATGTGCTGATTGCCTATTCCTATAAGTCCGTAGCGTCGCTGCCGGTCACGGGGTACCGTGGCGCTTTAACCAAGGGCCCGTGACCATGGACCGTACAGACAGAATCATCGAGCTGATGGGCACCCTGGCGCCTGTCGAAGGCTATAACCTGAGCGCATTGGATGACGTGCGCTTCCTGCGGTCCAACCGCCCACTGCACCGCGTGCCGGTGCTGTACGACCCTGGCATTGTGATCGTCTGCCAAGGGCGCAAGCGCGGTTTCCTGGGGGATGAGATTTACCTGTACGACGCCCAGCACTATCTGGTGGTGTCAGTGCCGGTGCCCTTCACCATGGAGACCGACGCCAGCGAAGCCGAGCCGATGCTGGCGGTGTACCTGCGCCTGGACTTCACCGTTGCGGCAGAGTTGATGGTGGCGCTGGATGACTTTCCGGCGTTGGTCGAAGCCAAGCCTCGGGGCATGTATTCGTCGCCCATGGATGACTTGCTCAGTGAGTCGTTGTTGCGCTTCCTGGAGGCCATGAGCGTGCCGATGGATGCGCACATTCTCGGCCCGGCGCTGATGCGCGAAATCTACTACCGGATCATCACGGGCGAGCAGGGCGGTTCGATGCGCGCCGCGTTGAATCGCCAAGGCCAGTTCGGCAAGGTGGCGCGGGCGATTCGCAAGATCCATGGGTGCTATGAGCAGCACCTGGACGTAGAAGAACTGGCCAAGGAAGCGATGATGAGCGTGCCGAGTTTTCACGCGCATTTTCGCACGGTGACGGACACCTCGCCGATGCAGTACCTCAAGTCCACTCGCCTGCACCAGGCGCGGTTGCTGATGCTGCGCAGCGATATCACCGCCGCCTCGGCCTGCGCCAAGGTCGGCTATGAAAGCGCTTCGCAGTTCAGTCGCGAATTCAAGCGCTTCTTCGGCCGCACGCCCCAGGAAGAGATCCAGTGGATGAAGCGCACCTATGCATTGCCGGCGCCTACGTCGGCGTCGATTTACGTGTCGTCCCACTGAGCAGGGTGAGTTGGGAGTGCATTGCAATCTGCCCGCTGGTTGGATTGTCTCATCAGCGGGACAAACAGTCGCATTTTGGCCCTCTAATCGTTTATTCGGATCATCTGTAGGATCAACTCCACTTGATCGCCACGTCGCGATCCTCACTTGGAGTTCACCCATGAAACTGTTGCATATCGATTCCAGCATCCTCGGCGACAACTCGGCCTCCCGTCAGCTCAGCGCGGGTGTGGTCAAGGCCTGGCAAGCGGCGGAGCCGGGCCTGGAAGTGACTTACCGCGACCTGGCCAGCGAAGGCATCAACCACTTCTCCGGCGCGACCCTGGGCGCCCTGGGCACCGCTGCCGAACTGCGTGATGCCGCGCAGAAACACGAAGCCGAACTGAGTGCATCATCGCTGGCTGAATTCCTCGCCGCCGATGCCGTGGTGGTCGGTGCGCCGATGTACAACTTCACCATTCCAACCCAGTTGAAAGCCTGGATCGATCGCATCGCTGTCGCCGGCCAGACCTTCCGCTACAGCGAAGCCGGCCCCGAAGGCCTGTGCGGCAACAAGAAAGTCATCATCGTGTCCACGGCCGGTGGCCTGCATGCCGGTCAAGCGTCCGGTGCCGCCCATGAAGGCTACCTGAAGCTGCTGTTCGGCTTCCTCGGTATCACCGACATCGAAATCGTGCGTGCCGAAGGCCTGGCCTACGGTGACGAAGTGCGCAGCAAAGCCCTGAACGACGCCAACGTACTGATCAACGAACAATTGTTCGCCGCCGCGTAAGGCTTGTGTAAATTTCGCCTTTCCTCGGTTTCAATCTGAAGCCGGGCGCCTAAACTCTGTATTCTGCTCGCCTCAAAACGACCGGAGTACGGAGTTTTTTCGTTTACCCGCTGTCATTACTTTGGCCCAGGTTGTGCAAGCATGGGTTTAACAACCTGGACGTTTCTCCGATATGTCGGTTCTCACGCAGCAAAGGTGGACATCCCCATGATGCGTCTTTGTGCTGTTATGGTTCTTTCCCTGCTCGGCAGCCTGATTTCAGTGCACGCTGCACCCGCGCCGCACCCGCATTGGAGTGTGGGCTTCCATCGCATGACGTTTCTTGATCCGCTGGACCTGCAGCCGATGAAAGCCGTGGCCTTTTACCCGTCCACCGGGCTTGAGCACACCACGCAACTGGGCGCGTACCACGTCGCCGCCACCGAAGATTCGAAGATCGCCATCGGCCGTTTCCCAATGCTGATGTTGTCCCACGGCAACACCGGCACGCCCCTGGCCCTGCACGACCTGGCTACATCGCTGGCGCGTAAGGGTTTCGTCGTGGTGGCGGTGCTGCACCCTGGCGACAACTACAAGGACCACAGCCGACTGGGCACGGTGAGCAACCTGTATGGCCGGCCGATCCAGATTTCCGAAGCGATCACCGCCACGTTGGGCGATCCGATGCTGTCGCCGTTCGTCAACGTCGACCAGGTGGGGGTTATCGGTTATTCAGCCGGCGGCGAAACCGCATTGATTCTGGCCGGTGCCAAGCCGGATTTCGACCGCTTGCGCCGTTACTGCCAGGAGCGCCCGGAAGACCGCGACGCCTGCACCACCAAGGGCGAACTGGTGGTGGACCGTGACGACCTGCAACCGCAATCCGACCCGCGTATTCATGCCTTGATGTTGATGGCGCCATTGAGCCTGATGTTCGGTCGCCACACCCTGGCCGACGTGCATGTGCCGGTGCTGCTCTACAGCGGTGACGGCGACAAGCTGGTGGCCGTGGACAAGAACGCGGCGGCCCTGGCGCGCAAGCTGCCGGAACCGCCGGACTTCAAACTGCTGGCCGGGGCAGGGCACTTCGTGTTCATGGCGCCGTGTGACAGCGATCAGTTGGCGGCCATGCCCGCGATTTGCACCGATGCCGATGGTGTCGACCGCGAAGGCATTCACCGTGACCTGATTTCCGAGGCGGGGCGTTTTTTCAGCCACACCCTCGGCCAATCCACCCGCGCCGGAATGCAGACGGCTGATCAGTAAGCGCGACGCTTGAGCAGAACGGTCACGCCCAAGGCAGTCACTGACAACAACGCGGCGCAGAAGAAGATCCAGCCATAGCCGAGGTTCAGTGCCACGGCGCCCATCAGCGGTCCTGCAATCGCCAGGGCCAAATCAAAGAAAACCGCGTAAGCACTCAGGCCTGCACCACGGCTGCTATTGGGCACCTGCTTGATGGCTTCTACGCCGAGCGCCGGGTACACCAGCGACAAGCCAAAACCGGTCAGCCCTGCGCCAATCAACGCCACGCCCGTCGACGGCGCCAGCCATAGCAGCGTCAGGCCCAGGGTCTCGATGGTCATGCAGGCGATGGCGGCACGGAAGCCGCCAAACCGGCTGATGGCAGAGATAAACACCAACCGCGACAGGATAAAGCACACGCCAAACACCGTCAGGCAGTACGCCGCACCGGCCCAGCCGCGATTGAGGTAGTACAGCGTAATAAAGGTGGTAAGCGTGCCGTAGCCAATGGAGGCCAGGCACAGGCTGGCGCCAAAGGGCGCGATACGCCCGAACACCGCCCAGAACGGCAAACGCTCACCGCGCACTACCGGCACTGAGGGTTTATTGCGGATCAGTACCAGGCCCAGCGCGGACAATACGGCCAGTGCAATGCCGAGGCTGTTGTAGCTGTATTCGGCCACCATCACCACGCCCAACGGCGCACCAATGGCGATGGCGCCGTAGGAAGCGATGCCGTTCCACGAAATCGAGCGCGCCGTGTGTTCCGCGCCCACCGCGCCCATGCACCAACTGATGGTGCCTACGCCGATCAGCCCTTGAGCCACGCCCAGCAACAGTCGGCCGACGATCAGAATGCCCAGGCTCAAGGCGGGCATGCTCTGTAGCAATGTCGCAAAGAGCGTCAGCACACCGCTGACCAGAATTCCCGCCAACCCCAACACAATCGCGCGCTTGGTGCCGACGTTGTCCGACATTCGCCCGGCCATGGGACGGCTGAGCAGGGTGGCAAGGTATTGCGACCCGATCGTGACCCCGGCCACCACGGCGCTGAAACCCAGTTGCTCATGCACATAGCCTGGGATGACCGCAATCGGCAGGCCGATGCAGATAAACGCGATGAAGGTATAGAAGACGATGGAGACGATCTGCAGGGTGATCGACAGGGAGCTGGGGGCGGCGGCAGACATGGGCACTCGTTCGCGGGCGGGCGGTGAGGGCATCATGGCAAGGGGAGGAGAGAAAAGGAAGCTGCCTAACGATAAACTCGGGTGGGCTCCTACAGGGCATGCATTCCCAATAAAAAACCCCGTCGTAGGACGGGGTTTTTTATTCGGCGCGCGGTGCTTAGAACACCACGCCCTGGCTGCGCAGGTAGTCGTCATAGGTGCCGCTGAAGTCGATCACGCCAGTAGCGCTCAACTCGATGATGCGGGTAGCCAAAGACGATACGAACTCGCGGTCGTGGCTGACGAAGATCAGCGTGCCCGGGTAGTTCTCCAGCGCCAGGTTCAGCGCCTCGATGGATTCCATGTCCAAGTGGTTGGTCGGTTCATCCATGATCAGCACGTTCGGCTTTTGCAGGATCAACTTGCCGAACAGCATGCGGCCTTGCTCACCACCGGAAATCACCTTGACCGACTTCTGGATCTCGTCATTGGAGAACAGCATGCGGCCCAGGGTGCCACGGATCATCTGCTCGCCTTGGGTCCACTGGCCCATCCAGTCGAACAGGGTGACGTCGTCTTCGAAGTCATGCGCATGGTCCTGGGCGTAGTAGCCCAGTTCCGCCGCGTCGGTCCACTTGATGCTGCCGGCGTCCGGGGACAGTTCGTTGACGAGGGTGCGCAACAGGGTGGTCTTGCCGATACCGTTCGGGCCGATGATCGCCACGCGCTCGCCGGCTTCAACCTGGAAGCTGAAGTCTTTGAACAGCGGCTTGCCGTCGAAGCCTTTGGCCATTTTTTCGACCATGACTGCCTGACGGTGCAGCTTTTTGTTCTGCTCGAAACGGATGAACGGGCTCACGCGGCTCGATGGCTTGACTTCGGCCAGCTGGATCTTGTCGATCGCCTTGGCGCGGGAGGTGGCCTGCTTGGCTTTGGAGGCGTTGGCCGAGAAGCGGCTGACGAAGGATTGCAGTTCGGAGATCTGTGCCTTCTTCTTGGCGTTGTCCGACAGCAGTTGCTCGCGGGACTGGGTCGCCACGGTCATGTACTCGTCGTAGTTGCCCGGGAACAGGCGCAGCTCGCCGTAGTCCAGGTCAGCCATGTGGGTGCACACGCTGTTCAGGAAGTGACGGTCGTGAGAGATGATGATCATCAGGCTGGAACGCTGGGTCAGGATGTTTTCCAGCCAGCGAATGGTGTTGATGTCCAAGTGGTTGGTCGGTTCGTCGAGCAACAGCACTTCAGGATCGGAGAACAGCGCCTGGGCCAGCAATACGCGTAGTTTCCAGCCTGGGGACACTTCGCTCATCGGGCCGAAATGCTGTTCCAGGGGAATGCCCAGGCCCAGCAGCAGTTCACCGGCACGGGATTCGGCGGTGTAGCCGTCCATTTCGGCGAACTCGGTTTCCAGCTCGGCCACGGCCATGCCGTCTTCTTCGCTCATTTCCGGCAGCGAGTAGATGCGGTCGCGCTCGGCCTTGACCTTCCACAGTTCTTCGTGGCCCATGATCACGGTGTCGAGCACGGTGAATTCTTCGTAGGCGAACTGGTCCTGGCGCAGTTTACCCAAGCGTACGTTCGGCTCCAGCATGACCTGGCCGCCGGACGGGTCGAGGTCGCCGCCAAGGATTTTCATGAAGGTCGACTTGCCGCAACCGTTGGCACCGATCAAACCATAACGGTTGCCGGCGCCGAACTTGACCGAGACGTTCTCGAAGAGCGGCTTGGCGCCGAACTGCATGGTGATGTTAGCTGTGGAGATCAATTACTTTACCTATCAATGGGTTGCGAGCGTGACGGCAGGAGCCATCAGGCATGCGTCAACAGCGACATCAAGGCGCGAAACCCGGTCGCTGAGCAGAAAATTGGGGATGTGTGTTGGAATTTGGCGCGCATTGTCGCATATGTCAGGCGACAGTTGTATGTCCGGCGAAGGATGGTTTCGCCAAGGTCTCTGGCATCGCCAGCCACAGCAGCGCCAACGCCAGCGCCGCCACGCCGGCCAGGGTCAGGAATGCCGCGTTGTAGCCGGCCTGTTGCACCACGAAACCGGCCAGGCTGCTACTCAACGCGGCGCCTAGGCCGAAGACGGTGGACAGGGCGCCCAGGCTGACGTTGAAACGTCCGGTGCCCTGGGTCAGGTCCTTGACGATCACCGGGAACAGCGCACCGAAGATCCCCGCACCGATGCCGTCGAGCATCTGCACGGCCACCAGCCAGTACGGATCGCTGGACAGCGTGTAGAGCACGCCCCGCAGCGGCAGGATCATGAAGCCAGCCATCAGCAAGGGTTTGCGTCCCCAGATGTCGGCCTTGAGCCCGACTAGCCAAGCCATCGGTACCATCACCAATTGCGCGGCGACGATGCATGCCGACGTCAGCGGCGTGGCCATCTGCAGGTTGATCTGCGAGAGTTTCTGGCTGACCAACGGCAGCATCGCCGCATTGGCCAGGTGGAACAGGGCGCAGCAGATGGCGAACAGCAGCAGCGGGCGGTTAGCCAGCAGTAGCCGCATGCCGGAAGGTTGTTCCTGATCGCTGTGATGCGCCGGGTCGAAGCCGCGTGCGACGTCATGGTCGATCGCTGAAGCCGACACGCAACTGATCGCGAGGATACTGGCCGCCGCCATGAAGGCCATCAGGTAGAACACCACCACAGGCCCGAACAGGTAGGCCAGGCCCCCGGCCAACAGCGCCGCCACGGCATTGCCGGCGTGGTTGAAGGTCTCGTTGCGTCCGGTGCGGCGCGTGAACGCACGCGGTCCGGTAATGCCCAGGGAGATTGCGCTGATCGCCGGTGCAAACACGGAGGCGGCGACGGCACTGGCGGCCTGGGTCAATGCCACCAGGCTGAACGAGCTGACAAAGGGTAGCAGCAGGCAACTGCCGGTCACTACGATGGCCGCCAGCGCGATCACGGCGCGCTTGCTGCGGGCGCGGTCGATCAAAGCGCCCGCCGGGCCCTGGGTGAGCAAGGCGGCGATACCGGCCAGGGTCATGACCACGCCGATGCTGGCAGGGTCCCATTTGTGCACGGCCAGCAAGTAAATGGCCAGGTAGGGGCCGAGGCCGTCGCGCACATCCGCCAGGAAGAAATTCAGGCTGTCCAGGGACAGGGTAGTGCGCAAGTCGGAATGATTGGCCACGGCAAAGGCTTCGCAGGCGGCGTCCAAGGGCTGGACACGCATGCGTTAATGACCCCCGGGGCCTGCGTTAAGTTTCGCCTGCCTGGTGGGCTTTTAATCCGTGGGCACTTGCCTTATTTTCTCCACCCCGCTGTATTGAATATCTGGAGACGCAATGGACATGCCCTCAGCTCAACAGGCAATCGCCAGTAACAAGGACGCCTGGGACCAATCCGCCAGCCTGCACAAAACCACCGACACCTGGAACGCGCTGCTCAACCGCGTGGGTGCGGCTGATTTTTCCTGCCTGGACCCGACCCTCACCGGCGTACTGCAAGACGTGGGGGTGGCCGGTAAAGATGTGGTGCAACTGTGTTGCAACAATGGCCGTGAGAGCCTCTCATTGTTTGCCCTGGGCGCACGCTCGGTGGTGGGGGTGGACCAATCCCGGGCCTTTCTCCAACAGGCCTGCGAATTGGCGGCTGTCTCGCCCCACAGCCCTGAATTCGTTGAAAGTGATATCCACCACCTGCCGCCGCAGTTGCATGAGCGCTTTGACATCGCGCTGGTGACCATCGGCGTGCTGGGCTGGATGCCGGACGTAGCGTTATTCATGCGCCACGTGGCCAGCACCTTGAAGCCCGGCGGTACGCTGGTGATGTATGAAACCCACCCGTTCCTGGAAGTGTTCGATCCTCGTGCGCAAAACCCCTTCCTGCCGGCCAGTTCCTACTTCCGGCGCGAGCCCTTTGTGCTGCAGGAATCGATTGTCTACGAGGGCCAGGGCGAGGTGGCCGGGCCGACCTCCTATTGGTACGTGCACACCTTGGGCGACGTTGTCAGTGCCGCGATCTGCGCGCACTTGCAGATCAGCCATCTGCAAGAGTATGCCCATTCGAACCGCGAAGAGCTGTACGACCAGTACGAGCATCAGCCGGCGCAATTGCCGATGTGTTTTACCTTGACCGCCACCAAGCGTGCCGAGTGACGCGCTACCTGTGTAGGAGCCGGCTTGCCGGCGAAACGACTCAAGGGCGCTGCCGTTGTCCTGATAGTACGCATTATCGTTGACGACCATCGGCGGCAAGCCGCCCCCTACGGGGCTGGTGCTTGTTTCACAGTCGGGTTTCCCGTAGGCAAAAAAAAGCCCGCGAGGGGAGGCGGGCTAAGGGATTCACTGGAGTAGGTAGGCTTCACCCTATAGACCCGAAAGTGAAGGGTTTGTGAAAATGTGGTCACAAATTCGGATGGCGCATTGATCAGGTACGCCGCACGAAAGTGCGCATGGTTTGACCTGGGCCAGTATTGAACTCGATTGGCCTGGGCATACTTTCATCTGCGGCAATGAACACGAATTCGTCCCCTTCGAGGCGATAACTGGCGGGCAGTTGCTTGCCTGCGTCCTCCCCTATGGCGTCGATCCAGGTGATGCTCTTGGGAACGGTGCTGCTGTCCAGGAAAAACCGGCCAGCCAGCAACACCTCACCGTTGACGGTCTTCACTTCGAAACGATCGCCGGTGATAGTGGTGAGTGCCCCAGGGGCACTGTGCGCATCGATGGGGTTGAGCACGCCACTGTCTTCGAGTGCGGTTTGCTCCCAGGCACCTTGAAGGGCTTGAACATCTGGGTCGGAAATGGATGACATACAAATTCCTTTTTGCTGAAGGGTTGATCGCCTGATGCGTAATCAAGCGTAGGAAGAGTCTTATTTTTTGATTTTTTATGCGATTTTTCGTTATTACGACAGGCAATTGGCGTTATTTTGCCTGCCCGCTGGGTAACGTCTTGTAACGGACCGTCTATGCTCTGGGTGCCTGTCAGTAAGGGCACCCGTGTAACTGAAATGAAACCGTCCACTGCTTAGGTATGAGGGTTCAGTGATCTGGGTGGTCCCTATGCCGACAGTGGGCCGCTTATATCGAGCGTCCTGACGTTGCCCCCTGTTTATTTGGTTGTTATTCAGGTCTGAGTTGTTTGGGCGCTGAATTTCAATTCATCAGGGTGTATGAACTTTGAATAACACTCCCCAGCTACATCAATATTTACCGTCGGATGAAGTCGATCTTTTTGAGCTGTTTCATGCAATCTGGAAGCAAAAAAAATGGGTCATCGGTTGCACGATTCTGGCGGGCCTTCTGGGAGTAGGCTACGCGTACCTGTCGCCGAAGGTTTACCAAATCAGCAGTGTGTTGCGGCCTGCGGCGATCAATGAGCTAGATGCCCTCAACCGGTCTGAAGTCTACAAGCTGCCACCCGCCGATGCACTGGCCAAAGTTGGCTCTCAGCTCGAATCGTATGAGGCCCGCTTGGATTTCTTCAGGGCTAATCCTGCGCTGTTCGAGGCCTTTCAGCAGCCCGGACGCAGCCTGGAGCAGAGCTTCGAGGCGTTTAATGGCTCCGCCATCAACCTGGTGCTCCCGGATCCGAAGAAATCCGATTCGCCCAACAGCTACTTGCGCCTGGAGATGCAGTACCCCGACGGCCTTGACGGAGTGGCAATTCTCAATGGGTTCGTAGCCTACGCCATCGCGCGGCAACGCAAGCAGGTGGGGGCGGACCTCAAGGTAATCGTCAATAACCGCCTGAACGAGCTCAAGGGTAAGATCGATGCGGCGCGTGCCAATTATGAAACAGGCAAGGCGTCGAAAATTGCCCGGTTGCTGGAGGCGGACAAGATCAAGCGTGCGCAGTTGCAGGACGAACTCACCGCCTTGCGCCTACAGATGAAATTGCAGCGCGGCAGCCGCCTGGCAGAATTGGATGAGGCGATCTCGATCGCCAAGTCCATCGGCATCAAGAACCCCACCACGCCGTCAGCCATGGGTGCTGATGCGTTCAATGGTTCCAGCCCGGTGGTGCGCACTGAGGTCACCAACCAGAAAGTCCCCTTGTACTTCTTGGGCACCGAGGCATTGGAGGCCGAGCGAGCGGCTCTGGTACGCCGCACCAACGACGACTTCACCAATAACCGCATCGCGGAGATTGGCAAGGAATTGCGCATGCTTGACGTCAATCGTGAGGTGGAGGTGCTCAACGGTCGCAAGGATGAGGACATGTTCCTGCAAGACGTTGAGCCACTCTGGGCGGAGGAAGCCCGGCTGCGCGGCCTCAATATCGACATGAGCATGCTCAAACTGGTGACCGTGGACCGGCTGGCGCTGGAACCCCTGGGCCCGATCAAACCACGAAAGTCCCTGATCATCGCGTTAAGCCTGGTGGCAGGGCTGATGTTCGGTATTTTGCTGGCGCTGACGCGACATTTCGTGCACTTGCGCAGGCAAAACGGACCCTTTGCGGTGCTTGATGAACGCCGGTTGCCAGGCCGATAGTCCGCAACAAACTCCCCGCGGGCCTGCCACTAGGCAAGCCCGCTCAACACATTCAGAAGACAGCTTTTCACAATTCTTAGTTAACTTTTGGTTACAACCTGTGGCTAAATAACTGCCAATGGCCATGAACCCGTCGTGACTTAACGGGCAGTGCCGACTGTGTGAATTGTGATTTCAGGTGCTGCTATCCAACCTCGGCCGTCGTGGGCACGCAGGAGCAGCCTGTTCTCTTCTGACGTGTGACGAAATCCCTTGAAACTCATCATTGTTGTTCTCTACGTTGCCTCGATTGCGTATGTACATCTGCGTGGCCGGGTGCGACACAAGCTGGGCCGCCAGCTCAGTGACCATTCCACCTTCCTGGCACCGGTCAACTGCTTTCTCTACCTCTTCTCAAAGCTGCCCAGCCGACCGTACCTGTCGCCCAGCGAATTCCCCGACCTCAGCCCGCTGCAAGAACACTGGGAAGAAATCCGCCAGGAGGGCCAGAACCTGATGCGTGCCGGTGAGATCAAGCGCTCGGACCAATACAACGACGTGGGTTTCAACTCGTTCTTCAAGTCGGGCTGGAAACGCTTCTACCTGAAGTGGTACGGCGACAGCCACCCGTCGGCGATGAAGCTGTGTCCGCGCACTACGGAGCTGGTGCAGGGCATCGGTTCGATCAAGGCCGCGATGTTCGCCGAGCTGCCACCGGGCTCCAAGCTAGTGCGCCACCGTGACCCGTATGCCGGTTCATACCGCTATCACTTGGGCCTGGATACCCCTAACGATCCTGGCTGCTATATCAATGTGGACGGCGAAAACTATTACTGGCGTGACGGCGAACCGGTGATGTTCGACGAGACCTACATCCACTACGCCGAGAACACCACGCAGCAGAACCGCATCATCCTGTTCTGCGACATCGAGCGTCCGATGAAGTACCGCTGGGCTGCGGCCTTCAATCGCTGGTTCAGCCGTAATGTGATGGCAGCTGCCGGCTCGCCCAATGATGCTGGCGACAAGACCGGCGGGCTCAATCGTGCCTTTACCCGCCTGTACAAGATTCGCCTGCGGGGCAAGGAGCTGAAAAAGCGCAACCGCACGCGTTACTACCTGGAAAAGTGGGCGATCTTCGCCGGTTTGGCAGCTATCTTCCTGCTGATCTGACCGCTTCGGGCGCCTTCACTCCGGTGGGTGGGCGCCCAGTTTGTCCCACATCTTCTTGCTGATTTTCTGTCGATTGGCATAGCCGTCCCAAGGATCGGCCTTCAGGCCGTCCAACCGCTGCTGCAGATTGGCGACTGTCCACTGCTGTGCACTGCGTAACCCCTTCAATTCCTCACGACTGATCGGCACCGAGACCGGCAAGCCCGGCCGCGCCCTTACCGAATACGCCGCCACCGTGCTGGCGCCCCGCGCATTGCGCAAATAGTCGATGAATATCTTGCCGACCCGGTTCTTGGGGCCTGAGGTCGCGGTAAAACGCTCCGGCAATTGTGCGGTCATGAATTGGGCGATGGCCTTGGCGAACGCCTTGACGGTGTCCCAGCTGTCTCGGCGCGCCAGTGGCACGACCAGGTGCAAGCCCTTGCCGCCGCTGGTCTTGACGAAGGCTTGCAGGCCTATTTCATCCAATACCGAGAGGGTCAATTGCGCCGCTTCGAGCATGGCTTTCCACGGCAGCGCCGGGTCCGGGTCGAGATCGAGCACAAACAAGTCAGGGGTTTCGATCTTGTCCGAGGTGGCGCCCCAGGTGTGAAACTCCACGGAGCCCATCTGCACGGCCCCGATCAACGCCTTGACGCTGTCGATTTCCATCAGGCGCGCATGCCCAGGGTCGAGGGCCTGATCCAGTTGCTTGATATTGGGAATGGCCAGGCGCTCCGAGTGTTTCTGGAAGAACTGCTCGCCGTCGATGCCTTCAGGCGCCCTGAGCAGTGAAACCGGGCGGTGGTGCAGGAAGGGCAGGATCCATCGGCTGATCCCCGCGTAGAACTGCGCCAGTTGCTGCTTCTGCGTGCCGCTTTGCGTGTCGATCACGCGGTCGGGGTGGGTGATGTTCACCCCGGCGCTGGGTTTTTTTGCCGGTTTCATGGATTTGGCCGTACGCGGTTGCTCATGAATGATCTGGGCTGCGGGTTTGTCGGTGCGCATCCCCACGAACGCCGCCTGGCGCACCACGCCTTCGCGGGTCCATTCGGCAAATTGCACCTCGCCGACCAATGTCGGCTCCACCCAGTGCACGCCACGGGCCTGGGCGCTGGTTAGCGGTTTTGCCAAGGGGGATGCCTTGCACTCCAGCGGCGTGAGTTGCGCGTAGATGGCTTTCAGCGCCGCTTGATCAAAGCCCGTGCCCACACGCCCGGCATACACCAGCCCTGTGTCGTCGTTTACCGCCAGTAACAGCGCCCCGAAACCACTGCGCGAACCCTGCGGCCGGGTGTAGCCGACGATCACGAATTCCTGGCGCAGGCGACATTTGAGCTTGATCCAATCGGCGCTGCGACTGGAAGCGTAAGGGCTGCCCAGGCGCTTGCCGATCACGCCCTCTAGGGATAGGTCACAGGCACTTTCAAAAATATCGCGATGGTGCGCGGTGAACGCTTCCGAGAACCGCAATAGCTTGCTTCTGCTGCGAGCCAACGCTGCCTTGAGTGCCGCACGGCGATCTTCGACCGGTGCCTGGCGCTGATCCTGGCCATTGAGGAAGGGCGCATCGAACAGGTAATAGACAATGTCCAGGCTGCGGCCGATATCAAAAGCGTTTTGCAGCGCCTGGAAGTCCGGCAGGCCGTCGCCGTTGAGGCTGACCACCTCGCCGTCGAGCCAACTGTCCTTGAGCTTCAGGGCTTGCAGAGCCTTGGCCTGGCGCGGCAGGCGTTCGGTCCAGTCATGGCCGTTGCGGGTGAACAGGCGCACGTCGCCATCGCGTATGCGTGCGAGCATGCGGTAGCCGTCGAACTTGATCTCGTAGTGCCAGTCGCCCTCGGGGGCGCGGTCCACTAACGTGGCCAACTGCGGTGCGAATTGCTCGGGGAGGGCGGACGTCGCGGCTTTTCTGGGCTTGGCCTTGGTTTTCGCCTGGGGCTTGGCATCGGGCGCGCCGACCGATGCGTCGCTGACCACGCTGTTCGGCTGGGCCTGCACGATATCGTAGTCGTCGGCCGGGCGTGCCTGCGGGTCCTTTTCCTTGATCAGCAGCCATTGTTCCTTGTCGCCGCTGCCTTTAAGGCGGGTGCGCACCAGCGTCCAGTCACCGGAAAGCTTTTCACCGACCAGGGTGAATTTGAGCTTGCCAGCGGCGTAGGCCTTGCGCGGGTCGTCATGGGGTTGCCACACGCCACGGTCCCACACGATGACATCGCCCGCACCATACTGGCCGGCTGGAATACTGCCTTCGAAGCTGCCGTAGCTGAGGGGGTGATCCTCCACGTGCACGGCCAGGCGCTTCTGCGTCGGGTCCAGGCTCGGGCCTTTGGGCACCGCCCAACTGAGCAACACGCCATCGAGTTCCAGGCGAAAGTCATAGTGCAGGTTGCGCGCGTCATGTTTCTGGATCACGAAGGACAGCGCCGATGCTTTGCGCTTGCCGGCGGGCGCACTGCCTGCCGGCTCGCCGGTAATGCCGAAGTCGCGCTTGCGGTTGTACTCGCTGAGGGGCTTTGGCATGACTTAAGAGGCCTTGGTGGATTTTTTCGCCGCGGGCTTCTTGGCGGGTTTGCCGGCCAGGCTGCGCTTGAGCAGTTCCGTCAGGTCGATCACATCAGCGGATTTGCGCTCTTCAGTGTCTTTGCTGGTTTCCACGTCTTCGATCTTGCCGGCCTTGGCCTTTTTGGCCACCAACGCCATGATTTTTTCCTGGAAGCTGTCGCGGTAATCATCGGGCTGCCAGTCGGCGCTCATGTCCTCCACCAGACGCTTGGCCATGTCCAACTCACCCTTGGCGAGGGTGGGTTTGGTCACGTCGCTGCCCAGTTCCAGTTCATCCAGGCTGCGCACTTCGGCGGGCCAGCGCAGCATCACCAGCACCAGCGCCGAGTCCAGGGGCATCAAGGCCGCCAAGTGCTGCTTGGTGTGCAACACCACGTTGGCCAGCGCAACCTTGCCGGTTTTCTTAAGGGTTTCCCTTAGCAATGCGTAGACCTTGCCCCCACGCTTGTCCGGGGCGAGGAAGTAGGGGGTGTCGATGTTCTGCAATGGGATCTGGTCGCTGGCGACAAACGCGATGATCTCGATGGTCTGGGTCGACTTGGGGTGGGCCGAGCGGATTTCTTCTTCGCTGAGCACCACATAGCGACCTTTCTCGAAAGCCACACCCTTGACGATATTTTCTTTGGTGACTTCCTTGCCGGTGGTCTTGTTGATCCGCTTGTAGCCCACCGGGTCCATGCTGCGCTTGTCCAGCCAGTCGAAGTCTACGCCCTGTGATGACGTGGCCGAGACCAGCGACACCGGGATATGCACCAGGCCAAAACTGATGGCGCCTTTCCAGATTGACCGTGGCATATATGCGATTCCTTAAGTAGAGGCTGTGTTCTGGTGACTCGGACGCTGCGTGAAAAGTTTCCCCAGGCAGATGCGCGGACAGATCGTGTTACACCTGATGAGAAAGTATTTAGTGTCGAAAGCCGAACCCAAGGCGTAGCGTGTTATCGAAAGCAGGTACTCCTTGGCCCCCAGAGAGGCTTTGTCATGAATAGCTGTGTGCGTCACGTTGCTGCGTTGGTCCTGAGTCTGGCCCTTGCGCCTCTGGCCCTTGCGCAAAACCTGCCCGGCAACAACAACTCCAACAACAGCCCGATCCACCGGGCCAACCCGAACAGCATGCAGGGTACGCAGCCCAATGCGCCGGCCATTCGCGGTATTCAGACCGGGCCGACCACACGCACACCCACCCTGGAGAACGGTGGCATTGGCAATAGTTACCCCAAGCGCGACGCCGCCCCCAGTCGCCCAGCGACTCAAACCCAGTCCCCCACCTATGATGCCAACGGCAATCGCCGGTAAGGATCCCGCCCTATGTTGCTACGCAAAACCCTTCTCGCCGCCTTTTGTGCAACCACGCTGCTGCCGATGACGGCCGCTTTCGCTGCCGACGCCCAGCAGTTCCCCAGTGAACAAGGCAGCATCACCGCCACCCCGATCGCCAAAGGCCTTGACCACCCTTGGGCGGTGGCTTTTCTGCCGGACAAGCAAGGCTTCCTGGTCACCGAACGCCCTGGCCACCTGCGTTTTGTCAGCCCGGACGGCAAGCTTTCGGCGCCACTGACGGGCGTGCCTGAGGTGTGGGCCAAAGGGCAGGGCGGTTTGCTGGATGTGGTGCTGTCGCCGGACTTCAAGCAGGACCGCCTGGTCTACCTGTCCTACGCCGAAGGCGGTGGCGAGGGCGGCAAGGCTGGTACTGCCGTGGGGCGTGGGCGTCTGGCCGCTGACCTCAGTGGCCTGACCGACTTCAAGGTGATCCTGCGCCAGGAGCCCAAGCTGTCTACCGGCAATCACTTCGGCTCACGCCTGGCCTTCGACCGTGATGGCTACCTGTTCGTGACCCTGGGAGAAAACAACGACCGTCCGACGGCCCAGGACCTCGACAAGTTGCAAGGCAAAGTCGTGCGCATCTACCCGGATGGCCGCGTGCCGGATGACAACCCCTTCGTCGGCCAGCCAGGCGTGCGCCCGGAAATCTGGTCCTACGGCCAGCGCAACCCCCAAGGGCTGGCCTTGAACCCCTGGAGCGGCACGATCTGGGAAAACGAACACGGCCCGCGCGGCGGTGACGAGATCAACATCATCGAGCGCGGCAAGAACTACGGTTGGCCGCTGGCAACCCACGGTATCAACTATTCCCTGACGCCGATTCCCGAAGCCAAGGGCAAGACGGCGGAAGGTACGGTGCCGCCCCATCACGTCTGGGAAAAATCACCGGGTATCAGCGGCATGGCGTTTTACGATGCAGACCGCTTCAAGCCTTGGCAGCACAACGTGTTCATCGGCGCGCTGGTCAACCAGGAGCTGATCCGGTTGCAGTTCGACGGTGACAAGGTGATCCACGAGGAGCGTTTACTCGGTGGTTTGAAAGCGCGGATTCGCGACGTGCGGCAGGGGCCGGATGGCTTCTTGTACGTGCTGACGGACGAGGACAATGGCGTGCTGTATCGGGTCGGCCTGAACCAGGACTGAAGGTCCATGCACGCCGCAGGCACCCGGCTTGGCGGCGATGGCGATTTCATCAACGCCATCGCCGCCAAGGTTTACAGGCCTAGTTCAGACAGCCCCGGATGATCATCCGGGCGTCGCCCCAGCGGCCAATGGAACTTGCGTTCACTCGCTTTGATCGGCAGATCGTTGATGCAGGCAAACCGATTGGCCATCAGGCCGTTCTCGTCGAACTCCCAGTTCTCGTTGCCATAGGAACGGAACCAGTTGCCCGAGTCGTCGTGCCACTCGTAGGCATACCGCACCGCGATGCGGTTATCGGTAAATGCCCACAACTCCTTGATCAATCGATAATCCAGTTCCTTGGCCCATTTGCGGGTAAGAAAGCCCTTGGCGTCTTCACGGTTGTAGGCGAATTCGGCGCGGTTACGCCATTTTGTATCCAGGGTATAGGCCAGGGACACCCGCTCGGGGTCGCGGGAGTTCCAGCCGTCTTCGGCCAGGCGAACTTTTTCGATGGCCGACTCGCGTGTAAACGGCGGCAGCGGCGGGCGTGTTTCTGCGGCAGATGACATGGGGCATTTCCTCAAAAAAATAAGGTTTAATCGAAAGTTGCGCTGACCTGTGCGTCACAGTCCCAATAACGTTCGCGCCATGCATTGCGCATTATCGGCGGCTGTTGAATCACCCATCACCAGGGCAACGGTAATGGCGCCATCGATCAGGATCAGCAGTTGCGCGGCCTGCCGTTCGGGGTCGGGGGTGCCATGTGCTTGACACAGTTCAAGTGCGTACTCGAACAGTTTCTGTTTATGGGCCTTGGCCAGCAGGCGCACCGGGTCTTGCGGGTCGCCGGTTTCGCCACTGGTGTTGATAAAGGCGCAACCGCGGAAATCGGCTGTGCCGAACCAGGCCTTGAGCGCGCTGAACAGCGCCAGCAAGCGTTCGCCCGAGCCTTCACTGCGTTCCACTTCATTGCGCAGCCACTGCATCCAACGCTCGTCACGGCGTTGCAGGGCTGCAATTACCAAGTCGTCTTTATTGGCGAAGTAACGGTAAATGCTTTTTCTCGAGACGCCGGCGGTTTTCACCAGGAAGTCCATGCCCGTGGCGGCGATGCCATGGCGATAGATCAACTTCTCGGTCACATCGAGGATGATGTCGCGGGTTTCATTTTGAGTAATATTGTTCATGTGGCGAACAGTAGAACGATCATTCTTCTTGGTCAATAAGATTTTTTCCATGCGCCACAGCGAGACCTGGGCACCCCCATGGTGTAAGCTCGGGGACTCTTTGGATTCGACCCACTGCGAGCCTTATGCCGTCGTTCTTCAAACGCTCCCTGTTGCCCAAACTGCGCGGTTTCCCTCTTACTCCAGACGCCCTTGAGGTGTTGTCCGGCGCCGACGCCTATCGTCGTTGCCTCCTGGAGAAGATTGCCCACGCCACCCGGCGCATCTATATCGTCGCGCTGTACTTGCAGCACGACGAAGCGGGGCAGGAGATCTATGACGCCCTGCACGCAGCCAAGGCTGCGCGGCCGGAGTTGGACATCGTGGTGGTGGTCGACTGGCTGCGCGCCCAGCGCGGCTTGATCGGCGCCGGCAAACAACCGGGCAACAGCGCCTGGTACCAGGCCATGACCCAAAGCCACAGCAGCGAGGTGCCGGTGTATGGCGTGCCGGTGCAAACCCGCGAGCTGTTCGGCGTGTTGCACCTCAAGGGCTTCGTGATCGACGACAGCGTGCTGTACAGCGGCGCGAGCCTGAACAATGTGTACCTGCACAAGTTCGACAAGTACCGTTTCGACCGTTATCACCTGGTCCACAGCAAAGCCCTGGCGGATTCGATGCAGCACCTGGTGGAACACGGGCTGGTCGCCTCCAAGGCGGTCAATCGCCTGGACCTGCCCAACCCGCCCACCACACGCAGCTTGCGCAACGATATCGGCGACTTGCGCAGCCGCCTGAAACACGCGACCTATGACACCACCGCGGGGCAATTGCCCAACGGCCATCTGTCGGTCAGCCCATTGCTCGGGGTCGGCAAGAACAACCCGCTGAACCGGGTGATCCTCGAACTGATCGCCAGCGCCCAGCACCAGCTGACCATCTGCACGCCGTACTTCAACCTGCCGCTGCCGGTCACCCGCGAAATCAACCGCGCGTTGGCGCGTGGGGTGAAGATCGACATCATCGTCGGCGACAAGACCGCCAACGACTTCTACATCCCGCCGAGCGAGCCGTTCAAAGTCATCGCGGCGCTGCCGTACCTATACGAAATCAGCCTGCGCCGCTTCGCCAAGCGCCATCAGCCGATGATCGACAGCGGCCAGTTGAACCTGCACCTGTGGCGCGACGGTGACAACACCTACCACCTCAAGGGCCTGTGGGTCGACCTGCGCTACACCTTGCTGACCGGCAATAACCTCAACCCACGCGCGTTCCGCCTTGACCTGGAAAACGCCTTGTTGATCGACGATCCCCAGGGCCAGTGGCTTGAGCCGCGACGTACCGAGCTGGCGCAGATTTTCCAGCACACCACGCGTATCGAGCGTTACCAGGACTTGCAGACACTGCCGGACTACCCCGAGGCGGTCGGCAAGTTTCTGCGGCGGGTCAGCCGTGTTCGGATCGAGCGGTTGCTGTATCGCATTTTGTGACGCTTATGGCGAGGCGAGGCCTGTTCAAGCTTCGTTCGTAGGATAATCCTCATCCAGTGGCGCTGACTGTCAGCGTTCACGGGTGCAGGCTAAGCAGTTGCCTACAGATAGCCCTTGTTGACTGTTCTCAAATGGCCGCCCCAGTTGTTCATGGAAACCGGGTGCTTTCCGACTGGGGCCTGCCAACTAAGGACAATTCGATGCTGCCAAACTCAATCCCTCCCTTGCCCAGTGCCTCTTCTTCCGTTTATCCAGCGTCACCCCAGGCGCCGATGCCTGACGCGTCCACGCCGGCTCTCGTTCGGGCAAAACGCGCTGCTGAACCCGTCATCGCAGGGCCGTCCTGGAGCCTGTCGCCGCCTACGAACGCCGATACCGCTACCGGCGATGCCGTCCTGGCGAATCGGCTGGCGACCGCGATCGACGATGGCAGTACCCACCTGCTTGTGCCGGAAAACAGCAGCCTGGGCGGCATAGTGGCACTCTACGGGCAGTTGCTGGACCGGCCTGAAGTTCGTGAATGGCTGACACTCAAGGGCCTTGCTGCAGACTCCCTGATACTGCGCAAAAACAGCATTGAAGGCTTCAGCACTGTAAATGGCCTGCGCACCGCCGTGAAGTTCAGCGCCACAGACGACAGTGGCTGGTGGCAGGCATCCGTAAGATTGCGGGCAATGCGTGATGTGCTCGATCCCGAAGACAAGGGCATGCCGTACCTCGCTACCCGCGAACAGCGCGTGCCGCTGCACGTGGTGCTGCACGCTTACGGTCTGCAGGCTGATACGCCTGGGCACGTGGCAACCCTCAAGGTTCAGTTGGGCGCCCAGGCCGTGGCGCTGACCGCTGGCCTGGCGTCGGCAGTCAATGGCATCAGGCAAACAATCACCGATCTGGATGAACGCGACTACTTGGCGAGCGTGTTGGAACAGCATGTGCGGGACCTGCCGGATAACCGCGCCACTGACTGGTCGACATGGCCGACGCTGGTGTCCCAGGCATCTGCCGAAACGATCGGTGTGCCAGCGCCCCATACCATTGCTCAGTTGCTTGAATCCAAGGGGCTCGGTTCGCCCCGCACGGTCGAGGCGACCCGGCATGTCATTCAATGGCTGCGCATTTCACTGCCACCGGCTCCAGCGATGGGCGACTATACCGATCTGATCAGCAGCGAGGTGGTTGACCCCGACTATCGCGCCCTTGCCACGTTGGCCGCGCAGTCGCCACAAAGCCTGCGACTTGATGTCGAGGCTCAGCTTGATCGCCTGCGCAACAGTACCGACGCGGCGGCATTCAGCCAACAACTGACTGCAGCCTTGAACGGGCCGGCCGGGACCCTTGGCGGTTACGAACCCTACCAAGCCGCCAACATGGGACGTTCCCTGGGTGAGGTGCGCGAAGACCTGGAACGCTACTTGCGCGAACACAAAGGGCTGGCCCCCAATGTTGCGGCGTTGGTGGCGCATATCGGACTGGCCCGGACAGCCCCCGAGTTTCTGGTGCGGGATATAGCGGATGAAGTAGCGATCGGTACGCCGGCCTGGATGACACTCCGGCTGGGCTGCGCCATAGCGGAAACGGTGGCGCCTGGGCTGTCGAGGGTGATGAGCGGGGCGCAAATCGCTGCATTGACCACGCTTGCGCCGACATCCGATGAACAACGCGCGATAATGCAGGTGCACGGCATGGGCTTGCTGCTGGACTGGGCAGTGCTCAACGGCGTGCTGATCGCCAAGCCCCAGGGGCAACACACTCAGGAAGAGATCAAGAAGGCCTCGCAGGTGTTCAACCGGCAACGCACCTTGGCCACCCGTGCGTTTGAGGCCGCCTGCACACCGCTGCCAACGCGCAAGGGCCTGGCGGTGGAGCAACTGCTCAAAGTATTCCCGAACACCAACGCCACCCAGTTAGAGGCCATGACGGTCTTTCTCGCCGACTCGGATGAGCGCAGGAACCTGAGGGCGTCCGAGCCACGCACGCGTTCGCTGATCGAGGCTTACATGACCGGCGACCTGGTGCCGGGCAAATGGGTTCTCAGCAGCGAGGTCACGGACACTGGGAATCCCACTGCGCGTACGCCGTTTCAGTTCCAGTCCACCGTGCAGATACCGGCGCACCCACGCCAGGCCCTGGACGCGAAAATCCGGCGCCTGCCCGTGTTGAATGAGCTGTTGGAAAAGGCTGTTGCCACCCACCATCGCAAACAGCAGATGGGTTACGTCACGCAACTCAAGCTGAGCTTTTCCAGGTTGCCGCTGGCCGATCGACAGCGTATCGAATGGGGTGCGGTGGACCTTTTCACGCTGCGCAAGAAAACCAGCAAGCAATACGTATGGGAGTCGCAAGAGGATCGGGCCGCGGTCACCGGCCGCCAAGGCTCGCTCCTGCGGGTGCTGCATGAAGGTGCCGTGACGTATTACGAGGTCTTCAGCAGCGGCAAGGTCATCAAGCACGACAACCCGCACGTAACCCAAGCGTTGGATGGTGTCGTCCGGGATAAGCGCTACCTGGGCCAATACAAGCTGCAAGGTGAACGTTATATCCGCAGCGGCCATGAAGTGCCGCTGGATTTTGAAGCCTATGCCAGTGGTGCCGCGCCGCGTGCGGGCATGACGTCAGCCGATGTCATTATCGATCGCCTCGGGCGCAGCGACCCGGCTCGCCCGCTGCCCGCTAACATGCCGTCGGCAACGTTGGTGCCCGACAGCTATCAGTCGGACCGTATCGAATTCATTGCCTGCGAAATCGCTGAGAATAACTTCTACGAACCTGTGGAAGAGATGCTGACGCGGGCCAAGGGGCAACTGCCGGTGGAAAGGAGCCGCGACGCGCATGCACGTGACGTTAACCTGCTCACGTCACTTGTACCCTTTGTGGGGGCTTATCGGGACTTTGCTGCGGGCAATATTGGCAAGGGCCTGCAGAGCCTGGCTTTAGATCTTGCCGGGCTGACGATTGGCGCCGGTGGACAGGCACATGCATTGTTCCGCTCTGTCAAAAACCTGGGGCAGGTGGGGTTGCAAACTTCACTGCGACAAGTAACTACGCGCGTAACACCGATCGTGTCCAAGCCAGCCTGGACATTGACGGCGCCGAAAGTGAGGTTCAGGGATGCAGCCTTTGATGTCAGCAAGCAGACCGCGCAGTTTTTCAACGCAGCCTTCAACCCGCTTGAGGGTTACCCGCGCTTGATCAATGCCGTTTCACGGGGAGGGAGTAAATTACCAGCACTGCTGACGACAGGCGGACACCTGGGGCTGGGTAAGGCGATGCCTCACCTGAAGACCGCCGAGGAAAAAATGCGCGGTTATTTCCTGATAGCGATGGGGCAGGCGGACCCCACCCAATCTCCTGCGTCGCCCGCCACTTGAATTCGTGAGCCGCTCACACCGTTTGGGGTAAGCGGCCCCGTACGCAACAGGTCAGTTCAGACCCAACTTGCCACGCAGGGTGGACAGGTCTTCCGCCAAGGTATTGACCGGACCCACCAAGGCCTTGCGGTCGTTTTCCTTGACCTTGTCGTAGGTCTCGAAGCCGCCGTCCTTGGTCTTGTACTTGGCCAGGATCTTGTCCACGGTGGCGAAGTTCTTGTCGACTTTGGCCAGGAAGGCCTTGTCTTGCTTCTCGATCTGGCCACGGAACAAGTCGACGATTTTCTTCGCGCCGTCGATGTTGCCCTGGAAGTCATACAGGTCGGTGTGGCTGTAGCGGTCTTCTTCGCCGGAGATCTTGGTGGCGGCGACTTCTTCCAACAGCGCGGCGGCACCGCCCACGACTTTCTCGGGTGGGAAAGTCAGGCCGTCGACGCGGGTCTTGAGGTCGTTGACGTCGGTGTTGAGCTTGGCGGTCAGGGTTTCCAGGCCCTTGGTGCTGTTCTGCGAGAACAGCGCGTATTCGATGCGGTGGAAACCGGTGAAGTCTTCGGCGGTCACGCCTTTTTCATGGTCGTCGACGCGGGAGTCGATGGATGCATCAAGGTCGCTGAACAGCTCGGCGATCGGCTCGATGGACTCATAGTGCACACGGGTCGGTGCGTAGAGCTTCTTGGCGGTGGCCAGGTCGCCTTTGTTGATGGCATCGGTGAACGCCTGGGTCTGGGTGACCAGCTCGCCGATTTCTTCAGTGACGTAGATCTTGTAGTCCGAGACCGGGCCTACCAGGTCCAGCGGCGCGGTAGCGGCGAACGCTGCCAACGGCGAAAGGGTCATTAACAACGACAACGCAATAGTCGACTTTTTCATGGGACGGTATCCGCTCTGGGTATGTTTATCAGGTGTTGGCAGTGGTTTGAGGGTGCGTTGCAGCGAGTAGCGTGCGCCCGATGAAATCCTGGGCCCCGGTGACGCCGGGCAAGGTGAAGAAATACCCGCCGCCAACCGGCTTGAGGTATTCCTCCAGGGGCTCGCCGTTGAGCCGGGTTTGCACGCTGATAAAGCCTTTCTCCAGGTCAGCCTGGTAGCAGATGAACAACAGCCCCATGTCCAACTGACCGTTTTTGTTGACGCCGTTGGAGTAGTTGAACGGCCGGCGCAGGATCAGGTTGGCCTGAGTCTGCGGGGTGCGCGGGTTGGCCAGGCGGATGTGGGCATCGAGCTTGGTCAACTTGCCTTCCGGGTCCTTGCTGTAGTCGGGTACCTGGGTTTCCTTGTCGCCATCCATGGGCGCGCCGGTCGGCTTGATGCGGCCGATGATGCTTTCCTGCTCTTGCAGTGGGGTACGGTCCCAACGCTCGACGAAGTTACGGATGATGCGCACGGCCTGGTAGCTGCCGTTGGCCGCCCAGGCCGGTTCGTCGCTGCCGGGCTGCACCCACACAATCTGGTCCATGGCCTTGGCATCGTTGGAGTTCGGGTTGGCCGAGCCGTCACGGAAACCAAGGAAGTTGCGCGCGCTCTGGGCCGGCTCGCCAGGTTTGGCCGGCGCCTGTGGCGGCACGCTGCCTTCCTGCTTCCAGCGCACCAGCAACAGGTCGGGCAGGTTTTTCACGATGTCGCGCAGGGCGTGGATATTGGTGTCCGGGGTGTTGGAACTGAATTGCAGGCTCAAGTCGCCGTGGCACTGCGCCGGTTCCAGCGCATCGTTGGGGAAGCCGACCATGCGGCTCAGGCGCTTGGGCTTGACTGCCGTGAGACCGAAGCGCTCATCGAACAGCGATTCGCCGACGGACACGGTGATGGTCAGGTTGTCTGGCGTGACCACCGGGCCGAGGATGCCGGAGTCGGTGGGCGGCAGCTTCGGGTCGACTTGCGGCACGGTGCCGCCGGTCATCAGGAAGGCGATGCGCTCGTTCAAGGTGCGGAACAGGCGCTCCAGGTCTTCGCGGTCGCTGGCCAGCACATCGAATGCCACGAGCATGCCGCAGGCTGGGCGTGGGGTGACGATACCGCTCTGGTGCTTGCCGAAAAAATCGTGGTGGTCCTGGGTCTTGTCGCTGCGTGGCGCGGTGGTGACTTGCTCGGCAGCGGCGGCCATGGCCGGGCAGGTCAGGGTGCTGCCAGCAATCGCGGCGCCGGTGGCGGCCATGCCCAACAGGACACGGCGGCGTTGGAGGTCAAATTGTGCGGAATCACTCATGTGTGCGGTCGTCTTCACTGCAGGCCGGAAAGGCCAAGGGCGGGGTCGATTCCATCGAGTGCTGCGGCCAGAGCCTTGGCCTTGTCGGCGATCTGCTTGCGCTGATCGGCGGTCACGCTGTCATACGTGGCGTAGCCCTTGTCGACCTTCAAGCCTTGGAGCTCGGCATCGAAGGCGGCGAGGGTGCTGTCGACCTTGGGCAGCAGGTCGGCGGCGGACTTGGTCAGCAGCGGGCGCATCAGTTCGACAACCTTGTGGGCAGCCTCCAGGTTGGCGGCAAAACCATTCAGGTCGATGTGGCTGTAGCGTTCCTCTTCACCGCTGATGGCGCGCACATCGGCCAGGCTGTTGAGGTTGCGCACCACGATGCTCACCAGTTGCTCCGGCGGCAGCGACTGGGCCAGCAATTGTTGCTTGAGGGTGGTGACGTCGGTCAGCAAGCGCTGGGCAACCGGTGCCACGCCGTCGAGGCTGCGTTGCTGGAACAGGCTGTATTCCAGGCGATGGAAGCCGCTGAAGGCCGGGTCCTGTTCGCGTTTTTCAAAGTAGTCGGCGCGGGCGTTGATGGCATTGTCCAGCTCCGCCAGGCGTTGGGACGCCGGGGCCAGTCGCTGGTAAGCCTCTCGCGCAGGCACATAGAGCGCTTGTGCCTGGGCCAGGTCGCCGCTGTCGATGGCCTGCTGCAAGGCGGTGACTGCCTTGACCAATGCACTGCCTTGGCTGCTCAGGTACACGCGGAACTCCGACAGTGGCCCGATAAACGCCACCATCGACGGCTTGGCCTTGGCCTGCGCCTCGGACTCGGCGGTGGGCGTTACGTGCAACGTGCCACGCGGGTTGCTCAGCAGGCCGCAGGTGATCGCATAATCACCGGGCAGCAGGTTGGCGTTGATCACTTGGCTCAAGCCGGGGGCGATGTTTTCGCGTTCCTCGACCACTAGCACGCCGTCGAGGATTTCCCATTCCACCGCACGGTCGGAGCGGTTGATGATGCGAAAGCTCGCACGGCCGGCGGGGACTGTCAGTTCATTCGGCTCACAGGCGTGGCCATGAATGGTCACGGCTATTTCATTGTGGTTGGTCTGGCGCTTGCTGGCCGCCAGTTGCGAGGCGTAATAGAACAGGCCACCGGCGGCGATCATCACGACCACCGAGCCCGCCACGGCCCAGCGCAGGGCGCGGGGTGGCGATGCCGGTTGAGGGGTTGGGTTGGACAAGGGACGGTCCTTACTGGCTGGAAACGGAAGAAGGTACAGCGGCCGGCTTGGACGGCGCGGCGGGCAGGAAGAACATCACCAGGGCCACCACCAGGTAAATCAGGTAGGCGCCGAGGGTGCTGAGGGTGGGGGCTTCCTGATAGCCGAACATACCGGCGAGTACCGAGCCCAGCGGGCTGTCCATGGGCAAGGCGGCGCTGAAGTCAAACAGCACGGTTTGCAGGTGGTTCCAGACGCCGGCTTCGTGCAGGGCCTGTACCGAATTGGCAAGGATGCCGGCGGCCACCACAAGGATAAACAGGCCGGTCCAGCGGAAAAACGCACCGAGGTTCAGGCGCATGCTGCCGGTGTAGATCAGGAAGCCAACGATGATCGCCAGGACAAGGCCGAGCAGGGCGCCTATCGGTGCGCCTGGGCCTTCGCTCTGCTGGAACACCGCGAGCAGGAAGAACACGGTTTCCAGGCCTTCACGGGCCACGGCGAAAAACACCATGAGGATCAGCGCTGTGACCTGGTGCTTGGACCCAGCCAAGGCGTGATCGAGGGATTCATGCAGGGAATGCTTGATGGACCGCGCCACTTTGCGCATCCAGAACACCATGGAGCTGAGGATGCCCACGGCGACCAGGCCGACGATACCTTCGAACAGTTCCTGCTGTTTTTGCGGGAATTCGGCGCTGACCAGTTCCAGCCCACCACCGACCAGCAGGGCCAGTGCGGCGGCAAGGAAAACGCCGATCCAGACGGCGGGCATCCACTGGCCACGGCCGGTCTGTTGCAGGTAGCTGGCGATAATGCCAACGATCAATGCGGCTTCAATGCCTTCGCGCAGCATGATGAGAAAAGGAACGAGCATTCGGCACCGCATCACAACTAGATAGGAACCTAAGTTGTAACATAATGATACTCATTACTAAACAAGCAATCTTGACGTTTGCTGAACCCTGGCTGAACGGCGCGCGTCAGCCACGCCGGCCGAACAAACGCTGTGCGATCCCCAAGGCTTGCAGCGACACCCCATAGCCGATAAAGGCATAAGGGCCAAGAATGACCCAGATCAGCGCACCCAACAGCCAGCACGGCAAGATCTCCCGGATGAACAAGGGCGAGGGTCGGCGAAAGCTCAGCCAGCGCGACAGCGGGGCGAGCTGGTCGTCGATTTCGCCGTAGCCATCGGTGGCGGGGCGCCAGATTGCCAGGATCATCAGTGCCGGTATCGCAATGAGAAAGGCCCAGGTCGGCGCCATGCCGAGGGTTTCCATCAACGTGTGGTCGGTCACCTGCTGGTCGTGCACAGCCCAGCCGGCGGCCATGCCCAGCAGTGCCAGGAACATCGGCCAGGGGCGGGTGGCACGTTCCCAGTCGCGCCAGAAGTACGGGTCACCGCCGGGCGTCAGGGCACAGAGTGACGGGAATTGGTTCAGCAGGGTTTCGCTGAGCGTGCGGCAGGCGTTCCAGTCGGGCTCGCCAAAGCGTCGGGCGAAACGCTGGCGTTGTTCCAGCGGCATGTCGCCGAACAACAACCTTGCGGCGCGACACTGGGCATCGCGCGAATCCAGGCTGGCCTGGGCGAACGTGTGCGCCTTGAAGCGCTCGAGTGCATTGCGCGCCTTGAGTTGCGACCACTCGGGCTCGGGGCAGGGGTTGTCCAGCTCTTTGTCGGACCAGGCCTGTTGGGCACATAGGGTGTCGAACAATGCCTCGGACCAAAACCGGCTCGCCAGCAGGGTGCGGGCCAGCAGGTCGTTGATTCGTGCGTGACGGGCCAGCGGCTTGAGCCATTCGGTGTGGTTCAGTTCGGTCAATGCGGCCTTGAACGCCTCGACCTGTTGTTGATCAAGCAACCCGACCAACCGCTGCTCGACGTGCGTAAACATCTGCTCCAGCAGCACGCCGAGGCGGTACTCGGGTAGGCGAATCGGTGCTTCGCGTTGCCAGGGGCTGAGCCAATGCAAGTGGGTGACGGCCCATTCGCTGAACGCCGGGTCGGCCGATATCACGCAGTGCTGCAGCAATAGGGCCTCGAATGCATCGACGCATTCAGCGTCCGTGGCCTGCCGGTAGCGGTTGGCGAGATCGCTGGCAGTGGCGCCTGCGATCAGGACTTGAGCTTGTTCGACACGGGTGTCGTCTTCGTCCATGGCCGGTTGCACGATATCGACAGGCAATGGCTGTGACGTATCAGCGGGCGCCTCGAAACGGCTCCACTCCAGGGCGTGCTCGTAGGCCTCACGCAAGCGCTGGAAGCCGCTGGGATCCTCGTCCGGGCGATACTGCTTGAGCAACACCGCGTACTGGCGCTTGATTGTGCGGGTGTCGGCGTCGCGCGTCAGCCCAAGTACTTCCCAGCAACTCATCGGTTCAACATCCTGTCAGTAAAAACCCGCGCGCAGAATACCCGAGACCCGTGACGCGGCGCCTACTCTTTTATCGCGTGACTGCCTAAGATGGCGGCATTTCACCCCACACAGGGCACGGACCGCGCCAATGTCGGAAAAAGACACCATCTCCCTCCACCTCGTGCGCGAAGCCTTGTTGCAAAGCTGCGCCCCCGGGGCGGGCACTGCAGAAGTGCTGCTTAAAGCCGGGATTGACCCGGCACTGTTGGCCGAGCCCAATGCACGGGTCTCGGCCACCACCTACGCACGTCTGTGGCGCCTGTTGGCGCGGCGCATGGACGATGAGTTCTTTGGCATGGACCCGCGCAAGCTCAAGTCCGGCAGCCTGGCGTTTTTCTGTCGCGTCGCGATGGCGCAACCCACCCTGGCCACCAGCCTGGAAACTGGCTTGGGGTTCCTGTCACTGATGCTGGAGCGACTGCCCGCGGAATTGGTGCGTCAACAGAGTTTGGCGGAGATCGTATTGCTGGAACCCGAGTCCGAACCCCATCGGGCGTTCACCTACTTTACCTACTGGATGATCGTGCACGGCGTCGCGTGCTGGCTGGCGGGGCGACGGATCCCGATCCTGGCGATTGAGCTGCGCTGCCCAAAACCGGACTTCTGCGATGACTACCAGGTGATGTTCTCTGACAACCTGCGTTTCGATCGGCCGCGTACCCGCATGATCTTCTCCGCCGACTGCCTGGACCTGCCGATCAAGCGCAGCCCGGAGGAGCTCAAGCGCTTCCTGGCCCACGCGCCGGCCAACATCCTGGTCAAATACCGCGACCCCGACAGCCTCGCCACCCGCATCAAGCACGACCTGCGCCAGATGCCCCCCGATACCTGGCCGGAAACCGACGGCCTCGCCGCCAGCCTGTGCATCTCCGCTTCCACCCTGCGTCGCCGCCTGGCGGAAGAAGGGCAGACCTACCAAGGACTCAAGGACAGTGTGCGCAAGGAATTGGCGATTGTGTGGCTGGCGGAGCCGCAGATCAGTTTTGCCGAGATTGCGGCGCGGCTGGGGTTTGCTGATACGAGTTCGTTTTATAAGGCGTTTCGTAAGTGGGCGGGGTCGAATCCGGGGCATTACCGCAGTCTGATTTTGGACGATGCTAAATAACTAAGCCGGCAGGGTTCAGTTAAAGATCGTCGACAGGTTTTCTGTGGGGGTAGTAATAGATTACAAGTGAAATAGAGGCGGTGAAAAACGTTACGGCGGCTGCCGTAACAAACGGGGCTTGCCGCCCATATGTATTGATAAGTAGTGTCCCTATTGCAGGGCCTGTAACGATGCAGAGCATCTGAATACTTCTAAAAGAAGTTGAGACTCTTCCAATGTTTTCGGCAGGGCAAAGTTGTTGGAGGATTATGTTTGAAGAGATGATCAAAAGTTCGTAGCCGAAGCCGTTGATAAACCAGGCGATTGGATAAAGCATTTTTTTGCCGGGCGGGTCAAAAAACACTATCAACGAAGTTAATGTTAATGCAGAGGAGAACAAGATAAGTGCATATGATCGAAGCAGAATTTCATCGGTGTTGTTGAGCTTGTACTTTACCAGTGCGGCAGCGCACACGGCCCCTCCTGCAGTTGCTGAAACAATCTGTGAAAACACGATAGGAGAGTAACCCTCATGTGCCAGGAAAGAAGCCAGGTGGGGGTCGTAGACACCTAAGGCTAACGAGGTAATCAAGGAATATAGAAGACCAATGCGTAATTGAAATGGCAAAGACTTAAAGATTGAGAGCCCTCTCAGTAAGTCGCGATATAATGACAAAATTTTCGATGGAGAAGACACTGGCGTGGTTTCGATTTTTGCGCAAAGGGTTATTAAAAAAGGCAGTGTGCAAAACACGGCAGCCGCAGAAAAAAAGAAGCCGTATTTAATAGGCATTGCAAGGGTAAGGAGCCCGGCCAACAACGGTACCGTGATTTTCGAGACTTGATCAAATAGGCTGGTGCAGCTAAAGAACGACTTATGCTCTTCCTTATTAACCAGCTTTCGTACTGCTATAGTGATTGAAGGGAAGTAAATTAGGTTAGACAGTCCCTTGAAAATCACTAGAACTAAAAACACATCAAAACTTGGGGAGAAGACTAACGTAACTGTAGATGCAGTGCGGAGCAGGACTCCAAGTAATAATGTTTTTCTGACGTCCTGCCGATCAATCAGTGTTCCAACTATAGGCCCCAGAAGCAATATGGGCGAACCTAGACAGAAAGCCAATAGTGCTACCGAGGGTGGGGAAATACCCCACAAGTATACAGGCACCGTAAATATCAGAAAAATATCTAGCCACAATGCCAAGCTGGACAGCGCTTGGACGATGACAAGCTCTCGTGAAGCTCTCATTGTTTTGACCCGATATTTAAAAATAGCGTATCGTTAAATATGAATCCGTCTAGCCCATGTTCAAGTGTAAATCGACAGAGGTCACTTAATCGGTTTATGAAGCCGCGACCGTGGAAATTCAGTGAGGTATTGCAGAGCACGCCGATACCTGAGACTTTTTTGTACTCAGTCAGCAATTGATGCATTCGAGGATTTTGAGATTCGTTAACCGATTGAGGACGAGCTGAATGATCAACGTGCGTCACCGCCGGTATGACGTTAGAAATCACTTTTCGAAACTCAAGCATATAGGGTGATGGGTGCGCTGGGTGAAAGTAATCTCCCATATATTCTTCCAAACATAAAGGGGCGATGGGGCGAAATCCTTCTCTGTTCTTGATTCTGTTCAAGCGTATTAAATTTCCCCGTGGATAAGGCGCGGCCAATATTGATCGATTTCCCAGTGCCCTAGGTCCCATTTCGTACCTGCCTTGCACCCAGCCCAGGACGCAGCCATTGTCGAGCAATTCTGCTACGCGGTGAGGACTATATTGCTCTTGAGAAAAGTGGCTAGGGTTTTCAATATCGTCGTATGCAGACTCGCCTGCATAGGGTGTCCACCTAATCTTCGCAATTCCTTTGGTATGAAATAAGGCATCAATGGCGGTACCTATCGCAGACCCGCTATCGTTTGAGCAGGGAGGGACAAATATATCAGAGAACAGCGCCGTCTCAATCCATTTGGTATTCCAGTCACAGTTCAGTCCGCAACCGCCGACAATCAATAACGGAGCGCGATCAAAGATTACGTCTTTTGCAAATTGGTAAAATATTTCGAATATTGCATTTGAAAAATGGTATGCAAGAGTAGCGAATCGAGAATGCTCAATGCCTATATTGTAATACGGGCTACTTTGAAAAAGTTCTTTGCTGATTGTCCTAAAGTCTATGTGTTTATCAAGTAGCACGTCAATTATGTGTTGACCGTCCTCATCAATTTTGTCCGTTTTTCCATAGGCAGCAATTGCCATTAGTTTGCCGGCATCGCTTAAGCGTATTTGGCCTGGTCTCAGGTTAAAAGTAGGGTCTGCGAGCCCGTAAAGGAACGCGAATCTATCACCGGGACTGTCGATAACTCTGCCCAGGCTTGTAATGTTCACATCTTTATCGATTCGGTAAAATTCCCCGAATTGACCCTCCCAGATTAGCGCGTAACAGGGTTGGCCTTGAGGGAATGGAGAAAGTCCGTAAGCGCACAAAAGATGGGAGCGCTCATGGGAGGAAGTGAAGTAAGAAACTTTTTGACCCATCATCATGCATGGAGAATAAATGATACTGTCCAGTCCGGCATAACCTGCGCCAATGTCATCGCAATCAGAGTCTACGGCTCTACGCCATCCACTTTGCGCAATAACGTCCAATGGTCTATCGATCATCCTCATGACCTTTAGCAAGACATCAGGTGTAATGCTCGAGTAACGGAATCCATTATCCTTTTCTGCTTCAATACAAAAAGATAAATGGTTGCCCACAATCAAGGCTAATGCCCCATCATGGCCATCTTTAATGCCAAGAATAGTAATCTCTTCACTTTCGGAATTCACCATCAGCATGCTCATTTTCTATCGAGTTCCTTCTAGCAGTGATCTAGTTTCTTTCGTGTAGGAGCTCCCGCTTCCGTGGCCCGCGCCAACTAAAAAGATGAAGTGCTCTGCGGGAGCGTCCAGTGCTAGTAGCTCATTGATTTCTTTGTCGTGGAAGTAGCCGGTTAGCCAAGGTTGTAATCCCTGTGCTGTAATCAATAAGTTCGCTGTCTGTGAGAGATGCCCTACATCAATAAGCATGGGCCGATATGCGCGGGAGTGTGGGTATTTCCACCAAAGTTTGTCAAATCGAGAGGTGAAGAGTATCGCGAAGCTTAAGTTGTTTGCCCAATGCTGTCCGCATAAATAAGAGGAAATCGGTTCTTGCGGGAGGTCTCGTACATATTCAAGAATATGTTGTTCGCTTATGTAGTGATAAAGGCCGGGCGCTAAATTTTCAACATTGCGTACCCATATATATCCTTCTGTAGCTTGAAGGCCACCTGCGGAAGGTGAAGTTCTTCTGAAGCCAAATTTCTGTGCGCCCACTGGCGCATCATAATCGGTTTCTTTTTTGTCAGCCAAAGTCCCGTATAATATGGTTGCCAGCGCCAACAGCGATGACGGGATATCATGAAATTCCCTGCATGTACGACGTGCCAATAGCGTGCCCCAGAGGCTTGCACTCTGAATGGATTTAATGTCGGGTGAGGGAAGTAATGTTTGCTGCCCGCCCCTGATTGATGATATTACGGGTTCGTCTTTATGGAGTGATTTACAAAATTCCAAGTAGCTCTTTGCATATTCTATATACATTTCTGGGTTGTCAGGAGAGGGTGGGTTAGGATGGCACGTACCTACATGAAATATCTTGGATAGTACGTCCCAACCCCAATCATCAATCGGCTTGGCATCTAGTAGCACGCCAGACCGAAGGATAGATCTATCTTCTGCTGTGTCCGTTATACAATCACCGGCCGAGAACGTTAAGAGTCTCTTAAATTCATCAGTGCTTATTTCATGCTGGGTGTGATTTTTATAATCCCATAAATACGCCGATCCTTCTTTGAGAATCAAAAAAACTTCACTGGAAAGCCATTTTTTTGTTTTGATAATCATGACGAGTGTTCCTCTGAAGTTGTTGATTTGTGGATGCCTGGGCCGCGGCCCAGGCGATGAATCAACGACTGATTATTGAGGGTCGACGCTCGATTGCTGCGGTGACACGCGGCGTAGGTGTGAATGAATAAGCAGGGGTAGTGATCATCTTAATAGTGAAGTGTGGGTTGGTGTAAGCATCATTGGATTGATTTTTTAAGGTCGGCTCCATCATTACTTTTTTCATGATTAGTTCCTCAATTAATATTGTCGCCGCAGCAAAGTCGCTAGGCGCAAGAAACGGTAATTTTGTTTGGTTTTGCTGTCAATCGAAGAAGGCTGAGATGTTGTATTTTTGAATTTAGAATCTGTGATTATGAGTGTGAAATTGTAGGAAATAATCCGATGTTTTTTCCTACACTCTTTTATGGGGTTGTATTTTTGATGTTTACGACATGGTCAATCGCCAGGCATGTAACCATGCATTAGGTCCAAACTAATTCTTATCAAATTATTGCAAGATTCAACGTGCCAAAAAAAGCCCCGTGACCGAATGGACCACGGGGCAAAAAATTGGCTGGATGCGACCAACCAAAGGAGCTCTTTACATCACTTGGCGGTAGCGACCACCGTATCCGGCTGCCAGCCACCCCCCAGTGCCTTGTAGATCGCGACGATGCCGCGATACAGGTCGACTTCGGCCTGGGCCTGGGAGTCTTCGGCGGCCAGGCGTTCGCGTTGGGCGTCGAGCAGTACCAGGAAGTCCACGGTGCCTTCGCGGTAGCGGATTGCCGCGAGGTCGGCGGCGGCGCGGCTGGATTCGCTTTGGCGGATCAGCGATACCAGGCGCTGTTGGCGCTTGCCGTAGTCACTGAAGGCGTTTTCGGATTCTTCCAGGGCCAACAGCACTTGTTGCTCGTAGGTGGCCAGTGCGCCATCGGCCTCGGCATCGGCGCCGCGCAAACGGGCGCGCACGCTGCCCAGGTCAAAGGCGGCCCAGGTGATGCTCGGGCCAAGGGCCCACGCATTGGCGGCGGACGAACCGATCTGCGAACCGCGCCCGGCAGTAAAGCCGAGGAAGCCGCTGAGGCTGACCCGTGGGAACAGGTCGGCCTTGGCCACGCCGATACGCGCGGTGGCGGCGGCCAGTTTGCGTTCGGCGCTGAGGATGTCCGGGCGCCGCTGCAGCAGTTGCCCCGGGTCGCCAATCGGCAACGCCTTGGCAATCGCCGGCAGGTCTTTAGGGCCCAGGTCGACGCTGAGCTTGTCGGGACGCTGGCCGAGGAGGGTGGCGATGCGGTTACGCTCACGCACTTGTTCGGCTTGCAGTTGCGGCACGCTGGCTTCGACTGCCGCGAGGCGTGCGTCGGCACGCTCCACGTCGAGTTGGTCGCCCACACCGGCATCCCGCAGGCTGACCGTGATGGTGCGCGATTCCTGCTGGTTCTTCAGGTTGTCCAGGGCAATGCGTTCACGCAGTTGCGCGCCCCGCAATTGGCCGTAGGCGTCCACCAGTTCGGCAATCATGGTGACTTGCAGCTGGTACAAGTCAGCCTCGGCAGCCTGCTGGTCGGCGTCGGTGGCTTCCAGGTTGCGCTGGATGCGGCCGAACAGGTCCAGTTCCCAGGCCATGTCCAGGCCGAGGTCGTAACGCTCGGTCTTGACGCGGCTAGTGGTCTGGCCCGGGATCTGGCCTTTGCCCTGGTCACTGCTGACCCGGCTGGTGATGGTCGGCATGGCGTCATTGCTGGCGTCATCACGGATCGCACGGGCCGCCCGCAGGCGGGCAAAAGCGACGCGCAGATCACGGTTACCTTGCAGCGATTGGGTCACCAACTGGTTGAGGGTCGGGTCCTCGAACTGCTGCCACCAGATGCCTTCGAACTTGGCGTGGTCATACTGCTTGGCATCCGCAGCGGCCGTGATGTTGGCCGCCTCCGGGGTCTGGGCTTTGTAGTCCGGGCCTACGGCACAGGCGCTCAGCGCCAGTACCAGCAAGCTCGGCAGGAATACTTTCACACTCATTGCTGTGTCTCCAGCTTCAAGGCCTTGGCCGCTTTGCGTGCCTCTTGGCGCTCCACATAGCGACGGATCAGTACGTAGAACACTGGCGTCAGCAACAGACCGAAGAAGGTCACACCGATCATCCCGGAGAACACCGCCACGCCCATGGCATGACGCATCTCGGCACCCGCACCGCTGGACAACACCAGTGGCACCACACCCATGATGAAGGCGAACGAGGTCATCAGGATCGGCCGCAGACGCAGACGGCAGGCTTCCAGCACCGCAGCGAGCGGGTCGAGGCCTTCCGCCTGTTTATCCTTGGCGAACTCGACGATCAGAATCGCGTTCTTACACGCCAGGCCCACCAGTACGATCAAGCCGATCTGGGTGAAGATGTTGTTGTCGCCGCCCGAGATGATCACCCCGGTAATCGCCGACAGCAGCGTCATCGGTACGATCAGGATCACCGCCAATGGCAGGCTCCAGCTTTCGTATTGGGCGGCCAGTACCAGGAACGCCAGCAGTACGCAGAGCGGGAACACGAACAGCGCAGTGTTGCCCGAGAGGATTTGCTGATAGGTCAGGTCGGTCCACTCGTAGGTCATGCCGTTGGGCAGTTCCTCTTTCAGCAGTTTCTCGATCGCCGCTTCAGCCTGGCCCGAGCTGTAGCCCGGTGCAGCGTTGCCGTTGATTTCAGCGGTGATAAAGCCGTTGTAGTGCATCACGCGGTCCGGGCCGGAGGTGTCGCTGACCTTGATGAAGGTCGCCAGCGGGATCATCTCGCCCTTGTTGTTGCGCACTTTCAGCTGGCCGATCTGGTCTTCATCCAGGCGGAACTGCTGCTCAGCCTGCACGTTGACCTGGTAGGTCCGGCCAAAGCGGTTGAAGTCGTTGGCATACAACGAGCCCAGGTAGATCTGCAGGGTGTCGAAGATGTCGCTGATCGCCACGCCGTGGGTCTTGGCCTTTTCGCGGTCGATAGCAGCATCGACCTGGGGCACGTTGACCGTGTAGCTGGTGAACAGGCCGAACAGCTCCGGCGTGGTACGGCTCTTGGTAATGATGTTCTGCACTTCTTTGTACAGCTCGTCGTAACCCAGGTTGCCACGGTCTTCGATCTGCAGGCGGAAACCACCAATAGTGCCCAGGCCCTGTACCGGCGGCGGTGGGAAGATCGCCATGTAGGCTTCCTGGATGCTGCTGTACTTGCCATTCAAGGCACCGGCAATCGCACCGGCGGACATGCTCGGGTCCTTACGCTCGTCGAACGGTTTCAAGGTCACGAACACGATGCCGCTGTTCGGGCTGTTGGTGAAACCGTTGATCGACAGGCCCGGGAACGCTACGGCGCTTTCCACGCCAGGTTGTTTCAGCGCGATGTCGGACATGCGCTTGATCACGTCTTCGGTGCGATCCAGGCTAGCGGCGTCCGGCAACTGGGCGAAGGCCACCAGGTATTGCTTGTCCTGGGCCGGTACGAAACCGGTCGGCGTGTGGGCAAAGCCCAGCCAGGTCAGGACCATCAGGCCGGCGTACAGGAACAGTGCGATACCACTGCCACGGATCACGCGGCGCACGGTGCCGACATAGCCATGGCTGGCCTTGTCAAAGAAGCGGTTGAACGGTTTGAACAACCAGCCGCCCAGCAACTTGTCGAGGAACTTGGAGAAACCATCCTTCGGCGCGTTGTGGCCCTTGAGCAATACTGCCGCCAGGGCGGGGGACAGGGTCAGCGAGTTGAACGCCGAGATCACCGTCGAGATCGCAATGGTCAAGGCGAATTGCTTATAGAACTGCCCGGTCAAGCCGCTGATGAAGGCCGCCGGTACGAACACCGCACACAACACCAACGCGGTGGCGATGATCGGGCCGGTCACTTCGCTCATGGCCTTTTCAGTCGCCGGGAACGGTTCCAGGCCCAGTTCGATGTTCCGTTCGACGTTCTCCACCACCACGATGGCGTCGTCCACCACGATACCGATGGCCAATACAAGGCCGAACAGCGACAGCGCGTTGAGCGAGAAGCCAAACAGGTGCATTACCGCAAACGTACCGATCAACGATACCGGCACCGCCACCAACGGAATGATCGAGGCGCGCCAGGTCTGCAGGAACAGGATCACCACCAACACAACCAGGATCAGCGCTTCAAACAGGGTGTGTACCACCGCTTCGATGGAGCCGCGCACGAAGATGGTCGGGTCATAGACGATGCTGTAGTCCATGCCTTGCGGGAAGCTCTTTTTCAGCTCTTCCATTTTGCCGCGCACTTCGTTGGAGATTTCGATCGCGTTGGAACCAGGGCGCTGGAAGATCGGGATGGCCACGGCCGGCTGGTTGTTGAGCAACGAACGCAGGGCATACTGGCTGGAGCCGAGTTCCACCCGTGCGATGTCGCGCAGGCGAGTGATTTCACCGTTATCGCCGGAGCGAATAATGATGTTCTCGAACTCTTCCTCGGTCACCAGGCGACCTTGGGTGTTCACCGACAACTGGAACGCGGTAGCGGTTGGGGCAGGTTGTGCACCCAGGGCGCCGGCGGCCACTTGACGGTTCTGCTCGCGGATCGCAGTGACCACATCGGTGGCGGTCAGATTACGCGAAGCGGTCTTGTTCGGGTCCAGCCACACCCGCAGGGAGTAGTCGCCCATACCGAACAATTGCACGTCGCCGACACCGCCCAGACGCGCCAGCTCATCCTTCACGTTGAGCAAGGCGTAGTTGGACAGGTACAGCATGTCGTAGCGCTGATCCGGGGAGGTCAAGTGCACCACCATGGTCAGGTCGGGGGAGGCCTTGTCCACGGTGATACCGATGCGGGTCACTTCCTCAGGCAGTTTCGGCTGAGTCCGGGTCACACGGTTTTGCACTTGCACCTGCGCGTTGTCCAGGTCGGTGCCCAGGGCGAAGGTGATGGTCAGGGTCAGCTTGCCGTCGGCGGTCGACTGCGAGGACATGTACAGCATGTTCTCGACGCCGGTGATCGCCTGCTCCAGCGGAGCGGCAACGGTCTCACCGATGACTTTAGGGTTGGCGCCCGGGAAGTTGGCGCGTACCACAACGGTCGGCGGCACCACTTCCGGGTATTCGCTGATCGGCAGTTGGAACAGCGAGATCGCACCGGCGATCAGGATCAGCAGCGAAAGCACCGCTGCGAAGATCGGCCGCGAAATGAAGAACTTGGAAAAATTCATCTTGAGTCGTATCCCTTAACCGCGTGGAGTCGCAGCGCTGGCAAGTTTCGGCGCGGCTTTATCCGGCGTTACTTGTTCCAGGTTGCTGGCTTCAAGCGCTTGTCGTTGTTGGGCCAAGGCGGCGAGGGTTTCCTTGCTGGCCATCGGAATGGTTTCCGGGGCGACCGGCGACCCTGGGCGCACGCGCTGCAGGCCCTTGACGATAATGGTGTCGTCCTTGTTCAGGCCGCTGCGCACAATGCGCAAACCTTCGATCTTCGGCCCCAGTTCCACCGCGCGATAGGCCGGCTTGTCGCCGTCCATCACCAGCACGAACTTCTTGCCCAGGTCGGTGCCGACAGCTTCGTCGTTGATCAACACGGCGGAGTAGGTACCGCTGCCGACCAGCTTCAGGCGGGCGTACAGGCCAGGGGTGTATTCGCCCTTGCTGTTGTCGAACACGGCGCGACCACGGATGGTGCCGGTGGCCGGGTTGACCTGGTTGTCGACGAAGTTCATCTGGCCCAGGTGCGGGTTGCCGGTCTCGTTGGACAGGCCCAGGTAAACCGGAGTGGTCGCACCACGACGGCCTTGGCGGGCCAGCTCGGTGTACTTGAGGAACACACGCTCATCGGCGTCGAAGTAGGCGTAGACCTTGTCGGTGGAGACCACACTGGTCAGCGCGGTGACGTCGGCGGTCACCAGGTTGCCGGCGGTGATTTCGGCACGGCTGACACGGCCGCTGATCGGCGAGGTCACTCGGGTAAAGCTCAGGTTCAGCTTGGCCAGGTCCAACTGCGCCTGGATCCCGGCGACGGCGGCGCGGGCTTCCTGGGCGGACGTGGTGCGCGAGTCGGCCAGTTCGGCGGAGATCGCATTGCTCTGGCGCAGACGCTCGCCACGTTGGGCTTCGTTATCGCTGCGGGTTGCAGCGGCGCGGGTTTGTTGCAACTGGGCTTCAAGGCGGCGCACTTCGGCCTGGAAAGGACGCGGGTCGATCTGGAACAGCAGGTCGCCTTTCTTCACCAGGGCGCCTTCGGTGAAGGCCACCTGATCGATCTGGCCGGACACGCGCGGACGGATCTGCACGGTTTCCGGGGCTTCCAGGCGACCGGTGAATTCATCCCACTCGTTGACCGGTTGCTCCAGCACCTTGGCCACGCTGACTTTGGCAGCTGGCATGGCGGCCGCTTGTTCTGGGGTCTTGCCGCACGCGCTCATCACCACCACGGCCAAAATCGCCAGGGGGAAGCGCAAATGTTTGAGTGACTGTTCCATGAGGTGCATCCGCCAATGTATTTGAGATGGGCGGATCATGCGCGGCGATGTGCTATGTCACGAATCGAATGAAGCGAAGGTAACTATCATTCGGAATGATATAAGCGAGCGATTAGCCCTCTAGCATGGGGGTTTCGTTAGGGGGCTATCAATAGGCGTGATGACAAAGGTCTTTTGCGTGGGTGGTAAAGACGCGCTGGTGTCAGGCGTTATTAGAAACAGCCATGTGCAGAATATCCCTGTAGTGCCCGATTGCTTGGGGGATTCCGATGCGCAGCACTATTAGCGGCAACAGCACCATGAGGGCTGCGTCACACCTTGAGAATGTCGCCAGCCGCTGGCGCTGCGCACGTCAGGCCGGCGTTTGCGTCAGGATGTCGTGCCCATACTGTTTGCGGTGAGGTTGTTTGTGGATTAAAACAGCCGCCTGTGAGTGTTCACTTCAAGGAGATCTGATGTCGCCGGCGCCCGCTTCAACGTTCCAGATGTTTTTCCGCAGAGGGTTCAAGCGCCTGCTTGAACACTGGACACCGTTTACGGTGACGGTGATTTTCCTGGGCACGGGCTTCGGCATGCTCAGCCTCTACATCTACACCAAAGCCATCGGGCGCCCGGACATTTTCATGTCCACGCTGGACTCCAAATCGGCGTTGCTGGTGTGGGTACTTGTGGTGACCTTCATGATGACCCTGCAGTTGGCAGTGCTGATGGTTTCGGCATGGCTGTACGGAATGTCGGTTTCATTGCTCAACAGCCGCCGCGAGAACACCCGATACATTGCCGGATGGCTTTTGGTGCCACTGGTTGTCGGGTTCACCACGTTTATGACACTGGCTTTTTATTGGAATGAAGAGGTCAGTGCAGGGCAGGCCCTGTCGATTGTTTCGGGTACTACGCTCCTGGCACTGCTGGGGTTGGCTCAAATCAGAACGGTGCGGGTGCTTATCGCGCGAGGAGCGCCCCGGGACCAACGCAAGTGGGTGTACGTGACCATCGCCCTGATGCTGTTGATGACGGTCGTTTCCGGAACACTGCCGACGCTGTTGATCCTGGACAGCTACGTCGGCCAGGATGACGAGGCCGCAGTCACATTTGTGGCGATTTTCTCGATTTGCACCTTCGTGCTCAGCCTGATACCGGCACTCTTGTTTTTTGTCGTCCAGGGCAGTCTGTTTCGTCGCATGTCCATGGTAGCGGTGTCAGTGATGATATTTTTCATCCTGTTCCTGCTTTCCGCGCGCGGGCCCATGTCGAGCATCACTTACATCGTCGCGGGCACATTGGAGATCCGCCAGGCTCACGCTGCCCGGTTCATTCTGGAGGACCAGGTGAAATTGGGCGATCTGGATTCGCTGCAATGGCAGACACGCCTGCGCGATGATGCAAGGGTGCAGGTTAGCGCGTACCAGCTGTTCGCGTTCGGAGACCTATTGTTGATTTGTCCAATGGCTATCCATACCGCCAAACTTCACCAGCTGCCGTCCTATACCAAACTCTGCCTGTTCACCCGCGCCAGCCGGGTACAGCGCATGCCCCCGCAGATGAACCTTCATACACCGCCGACGGCAAAATCGATCTGGACCAAGCAGGCTGCTCGACTCGTGGGCTGGGAGCAGCTTAGACGAGAGATCACGCCGCCGTCGCCGTAACTTGCCGACCCGGTATCGCCGCAATCAATTCCCGCGTGTAGTCACTCGCCGGCTGATTGAATATCCGCTCCACCGAGCCTTGTTCAATCACCCGGCCATTGCGCAGCACCAGCACTTCATGGGCGAAGTTGGCCACCACCGACAGGTCGTGGGACACCAGCACATAGGCAATGCCCATCTCCCGTTGCAGCTCTTCCAAAAGATCAAGAATGTGCGCCTGCACCGACACATCCAGCGCGCTGACCGGCTCGTCCAGTAGCAACAGGTCCGGTTTCAACGCCAGTGCCCTGGCGATGGCGACGCGTTGGCACTGGCCGCCGGACAACTCGCGCGGCAGCCGGTCCAGGTAGCTGACGGGCAAGTGCACGCGACTGATCAACTCCCGCGCGGCCTGTTCCAGGGCCGGTCCTTTTAGCACGCCGAATGACACCAGCGGCTCGACAATGCTGTCGAACACGGTAAAACGTGGGTCGAGGGCGGCAAACGGGTTTTGCTGCACCAGTTGCAGGCGCTGGCGCAGCGGGCGGAAGTCGCGCCAGCTCAGGTCGGTGACGTCCCGTTGCTCGAACCAGACCCGACCCTGCGTGGGTTTTTCCAGGCCGAGGGCGATGCGCAGCGCGGTGCTCTTGCCCGATCCGGACTCGCCCACGATGGCCAGGGTCTGGCCGGGAAAGACCTGTAGGTTGAGGTCTTCCAGGGCCACAAACGTCGAGTCCTCACCCTGGACCTTGGGCAGCGCGAAGGTCTTGCCCACGTTATGCAGGCTCAGTATTGGTGGTTGTGCCGGATCAACGCGCACCAAGGGCTCACGGCGCTTGGCGAACGCGGGCGCGGCGGCAATCAGCGCGCGGGTGTAGTCGTGTTGCGGTGCGCTGAGGATCTGGCGTGGCGGCCCCTGCTCGACAAGTTCGCCTTGCTGCATCACCAGGATTCGATCGGCACGGTCGGCAGCCACGCCCAGGTCATGGGTGATGATCAACAGCGAAATCCCACGCTCACTGACCAAGCGTTGCAAGTGGTCGAGAATCTTGCGCTGCACCGTCACGTCAAGCGCACTGGTGGGCTCGTCGGCGATGATCAAGCGTGGGTTGCCGGCCAGGGCAATGGCGATCAGCACGCGCTGGCGCATGCCGCCGGAGAGTTCATGGGGGTACTGCCGTGCGCGCAGCACGGGCTTGTCGATGCCCACCTGTTGCAGCAGCTCGACAATGTCGGCATCCACGGCGGGGTAGCGTTTGCCCTTGGCCAGGATCAGCGCCTCGGCAATCTGCTGGCCGATGCGCAGGGTCGGGTTGAGGCTGACCATCGGGTCCTGGGGCACCAGGCCGACGGTGCGCCCGCGCAGGCTGCGTTTCTGGCGCTCGTTGGCGTGGGTGAGGTCGTTGCCGTCCACCCAGAGTTGGCCGGTGCTGATCTGCGCATTGTCCGGCAGCAGGCCGAGGATGGCATTGGCCAGGGTCGACTTGCCCGAGCCGGACTCGCCGACAATCGCCACCGTCTCGCCTTGGGCGATGGCGAACGACAGCGTGCGCACCGCTTGATGGACGTGCCCGCCGGAGCGGTAGCTGACAGTGAGTTGGCGAACATCCACTAAAGCGTTCATCGCTGGGTTTCCTCGAAGGTGCGGGCGATATGGTTGAGGCTGAACACCACGGCCACCAGGAACAGGCCGGGCAGCAGCGACACCCACGGCGCAGTGATCAGAAAGTGCCGTCCGTTGGCGATCAAGGTGCCCCATTCGGCTGCCGGTGGCGCGGCGCCAAACCCCAGAAAACTCAGGCCGGCAGTCGCCAGGATGGCCGCGCCAAAGTCCAGGGTCGCGAGCACCGCCACTGGCCCCCAGGCGTTGGGCAGGATGTGCCGCAGCAAGGTGCGGCCCCAGCTTGCACCGCCCAGGCGCGCGGCCTCGACGTAGGGCAATGTCTTGACCCGCAGCACTTCGGCGCGGGTGGTGCGCGCAAACCCTGGAATGATGCCGATGCCTACGGCGATAGCCACTGGCACGGTGCCGAAGCCGATCGCCGTGACGATGGCCAGGGCCAGCAGCAGGCCGGGCAGGGCGAGCAACACATCGACAAAGCGCATGATCACCGCATCAATGCGCCCACCGGCGAAGCCCGACAGGATGCCCAGGCCCAGGCCGCCCAGCAGCGCGATACCCACGGCGAGAAACGCCGCCAGCACCGAAAGGCTGGAGCCGAACACCACGCGGGTGTACAGGTCGCGCCCCAGCTCATCGGTGCCGAACCAATGGCTCAGGTTGGGCGCGCGGAGTTTGTCGATGGGGGACGTGGCGTAGGGGTCGAAGCCGCTCAACAGGTGCGGGGCCACGGCGGCCACCAGCGCAAACACCACCACCAGCAGCGCCAGGCTGAAACCGGGCCTGCGCAGCAGCGGCAACACCACCGCCGTGGCGCGTTGCAGGCGGCTGCGGCGGCGCCACAGCGCCGGGCTGGCCGGGAGGGCGCTGCGGCCCAGGTTCTGCTCAAGGATCGTCATGGTCTAGGACACCTTTGGCGTGTGAGAGATACGCGGGTCGAGCCACGGATAGAGCAGGTCGACCAGCAGGTTCACCAGTACAAATGCCGCTGCCGACACCGCGACGATTGCCAGCACCACCGGTATGTCCTGGCGCAATACCGCTTCCTGGGCCAGGCGGCCAATGCCGGAGCGGGCAAAGATGGTCTCCACCAACACCGCGCCCGACACCGTATTGCCCACCTGCAAGCCGATCAGGGTGAGGATCGGCAGTGCGGCATTCTTGAACGCATGCCGTGCCTGCACCTGGCCACGGCTCAGGCCCTTGGCGTAGGCCGTGGCGATGTAGGACTCTCTCCACACCCCCTGGAAACTGCGTTGCAGCACCTGGGCGTACACCGCCGCACTGGGAATTGCCAGGGTGATGGCCGGCAGCACCAGGCTTTCGAAACCCCGGCTGCCAGTGGCGGGAAACCAGCCCAGGCCAAACGCAAACACCTGGATCAGCAACAGTCCCATCCAGAACACCGGCACCGAAAACCCCAGCGACGGCAGGCGCGCCAAGGCCTGCTTCAACGGCTGCCAGCGGATATAGGCCGTCAGGTAGGCCAGGCCGATCCCACCCAGCAGCGACAGCACGATGGCCAGGCCGGCCAGGGACAAGGTCTGCGGCAGGCGTTCGGCGAGCAGCTCGGCGACCGGGCGATTGAGCGAGAGTGACTGGCCGAAGTCACCGCGCAATGCGCCGAGCAGCAGGTCGAAATACTGTTCGAACAGGCCCTTGTCCAGCCCGTAGTAAGCCCGGGCCTTGGCCAGGTCTTGCACCGACAGCGAGTCGGCTTCCATGCCCGACGCACTGAGCATGATCGACAAGGTGTCACCCGGCAGCAGATAGAGGATGAAATACGTGATGCTGTATGCACCCCACAGCACCAACAGGGCTTGGCCAACGCGACCGATCAAGTAACGGCTCATGGCGTGCCGATCTCGATATCACCCAGCAGCGCGAAGCCCTCGGCGGTCCAACGGAAGTTCTTCACCTTGGGCGACGTCGCCGCCTGCCACACGCGCTCGTACACCGGGAAGGCAGAGCTTTCATCGATCAGCAGGTCCTGCAGGTCACCATAGGCCGCTGCGCGTTGTTGGCCTTGGGTCGCGGTGATACCGGCATCGAACAAGCCCTTGGCTTTTTCCAGCACCGCCGGTTCGTAGGTGTTGGTGGCCACGGTGGAGCTGTTGGCGCTGCGCGGATCGAGGATGGTCTGCAAAATGATTGGGTCGGCGCGGGTCATGTAGTTGATGGTCAGGTCGTAATTGCCGGCAGAGTTGTTGGCGACCCATTCGGCGCGAGTGACCACGCTGAGTTTCAATTCGATGCCGACCTTGCGCAGTTGGTCCTGGATCAACACGTCGCCAGCGGTCTCGGCGGGGCTGATGTTGTAGCTGAGGTTCAGGCGCTTGCCGTTTTTTTGCCGGTAACCGTCCGTGCCCTTGGCCCAGCCGGCTTGGTCCAGCAAGCGTTCAGCGCCCGCAGGGTCATAGGCGAGCTTGTTGCCCTGGCTTTTGAAGTAAGGCGTGGTCACATCGAAGATACCGTCCACCACCGGAAACTCGGCGTTATAGACGGTGCTCGCGTAGCTTTTGCGGTCGAGGGCCTTCTGTACCGCCAGGCGTACGTGCTGGTCAGCGAGGATGCGCTCGCCACGGGTGTTGGGGTACAGGTTGAGCGCAGGCCCTGGCAGCGATCGGCTCTGGATGGTCGCGCCCTTGGACTGGAACAGTTTCAGGTCGACTTCCGAGAACGGGTTGCGTGGCCACAGGATGTCGGCCTTGCCTTGCAGGAACAGACCGTTGCGCACGCTTTCTTCGGGGATGTAGCTGATGTCCACCGCGTCCAGATGCGCTTCACCTTGGTTTTTCATATTGGCCGAGGCCCAGGCGTAGCCCTTGCGCTTGGTCAGGTGCGCACCGACTTCCGGCGTGTAGCTGGCCAGCACGAAAGGCCCGGTGCCGATGATTTTGCCCAGGGAGCGCTCCTTCACCGTCAGTGCGTAGGAGGCGGGCGCGAGGATCGCCAGGTTGGTCGTCGACGTGGCTTGCAGGAAGCCGGCGTTGGGCTTGGACAGCACCAGCTTGACGGTGAAATCGTCTACCACCTCGGCGTGGTCGAAGCCCGCCAGGTAGGTGGCGCCAAAGGTCGCTGGCAGCTCAGTGGCCAGTGCCTTGTCACTGTCGAACGCGGTTTTCACCGCCTTGGCATCGAAGCGCTCGCCGTTGCTGAAGGTGACGTTATCGCGCAGGTGGAAGGTGTAGGTCAGCGCGTCGTCACTGACCTCCCAGCTTTTGGCCAGCCAGGGAATGATCTTGCCGGTCTCCGGGTCCTGGTCGGTCAGGGATTCGGCGACATTGCGCAGCAGCACCCGGTGTTCCAGCCAATAGACCTGGAACGGGTCGACACTGACCAGGGTGGTGTTGTCGCCAAAGAACGCGATGTTCAGAGTCTTGCCGGCATGGGTGTCATTCCCGGGCGAGCAAGCGGCGAGGCTCAACGCCAAGGCGCAGGGGGCCAGCAGACGGCTCATCAAGTTGGAGGTATTCAATGGGGTGCCCTCATGTGGCGTTTCGGGTGCATGCAAGGTGTGGATCAGAAGTCGTACGCCAGCTTGGTGTACCAATAGCCGCCGCCTGGGTAGAACGGTGGGTTGCCGTAGGCTGCCAGGCCGAGGTTGCTGTACACGGCATGTTTGTCGGGGCGTACGTCGAAGATGTTGGTGCCGCCGATGCTGACGGTGAGGCTGTCGACGAAGGTGTAACTGACGTCCATGTCGGTGATCCATTTGGCGCCGAAGCTACGGTCGCCCGTTGGGTTGACGGCCAGGGTCTTCACCGCGCCGTAACGGGCGGTCTGCAGGTTGACGGCCAGGTCCTGGACCTTCCAGTTGGCGCCCAGGATCCACTTGGTCTTGGGTGATGCGTCGGTCAGGTCGCCTTCACGGTCGCGGCCCACCAGGGTCACGCCCGAACCTGCCAGTGCACTCGGCGTGTCGCGGGTGCCTTCGATGGTGGTCTTGTTCCAGTTGAAGCCCAGGCTCCAGCGCACATCGCCCCAGGTATCCAGCGGTGTGGTGTGGTCGGCCACCACGTCCAGGCCCTTGGTGCGCGTGTCGAACGCGTTGGTGTAATAGTTGACCCAGGTACCCGTGGGCACGCCCTGGGCGGCGAGGATGGCGTTGATTGCGCCATTGCCACGGTCATAGAGGTTGCTGGTCAGGGCAATGCGGTCGTCGATGTCGATCAAATAGGCATCGGCGGTGATGCTGGTGCGTGGCGCCGGTTGCCAGGTCAGGCCCAGCCCGAGGTTGCGGGATTTCTCCGGCTTGAGGTCATCGCCGCCAAGGGCCTTGGCCAGGTTGCTGCCCGACGGCGTCAGGCGCGTCACGGCCGGCACCACATTGCCGTTCACATCGGTCGCCACCCGATTGTCGGCCACGGTGTAGCCGATCTGGGTCAGGGAGGGCGCCCGGAAGCCTGTGCCGACGGTGCCGCGCACGGCCACGGTGTCGGTGAGTTCGTAGCGTGAATTCACCTTCAGGCCGAAGGTATTGCCCGAGTCATCGTCGTAATGCTCGACCCGGCCAGCCACGTCGAGAAACCAACGTTCGGTCAGGTCGAAACCCAGGTCCAGGTAACCCGCGTAGTTGTTACGGATCAGGCTCACTTCATCTTCGGGGCGAATCGTCACGGCAGCCTGCGCGCCGGAAGCGGCGGGGTAGGTGCCAGTGACATACGCTTCTGGGTCGCCGGCGAACGTACTGAAGTGCTCCCAACGATGCTCCAGGCCGGCCGATACCTGCACTGGCGGCGTCAGGTTGAACAGGCTGTCGTAGCGGCGGGTGAAGTCCAGGTTGTTGACCCACTGCTCGAAGCGGAAGGTTGCCAGGTTGTCGAATTTGGTCGGCGATGCGGTGCCCAGCGACGGGTTGATATTCAGGTCGCTGGAGTGGTGCACGTTGTTGCGCCCGTAGGTGGTGCTCAGGTCCCAGTTCCAGTCGGCCACCAAGCCCTTGCCGCCGAACAGGAACTGGTAGTCACGGTCCTTGATGTTGTTGAGCGGGAAGTAACCGTCGGGGAACACCTCAGGCACTGCCGCCGTGCCAGTGGGCAAGCGGAAGTAGTTGGCGGCCTCGGCGTCCCGCTCGCCATAGGTAGAGAAGGAGTACAGCGTCACGTCTTCCAGGGGCAGTTCGGCGTTGTAGGCCAGGTTGAAGGCCTTGAGGTCAGGGTCGCCATTCTTGATCGCCACCCGGTCCCAGGCCGCTTGTTTGGCCGGGTCGGTGAAGGCGCGCACGGTGCCGTCGGCCTTGTCGTTCCACGAGGCACTGCCGCGTTTGCGCGCATCGGCCGAAAAGTGGAAGAAGCCGCCTTGGCCGAGTTCAAAGCCCTGGTCACCCGCCACCTTGATGGTTTCGCCCTGGCCGGAATACAGCTGGCCGTAGCTGGTTTCCAGGTGGCCGCCATTCTTGGTGTTCTTGAGGATAATGTTGATCACACCCGCCACCGCGTCCGAACCGTACTGTGCGGCAGCGCTGTCTTTGAGCACCTCGATATGGTCCACGGCACTCACCGGAATCAGGTCGATGTCCACCGCGTTCGCGCCGCTGTTGTCGATTGACCCGCGCTGGCCCGTGGCGCCGTTGTGCCGACGTTTGCCGTTGACCAGCACCAAGGTATAAGCCGGGCCAAGGCTGCGGTTGCTCAAAGGTCGGGTTACCGAGTTATAGCCGGCGATGTTGGTGCCGAAATTGAACGAGGGCAGCAGCTTGGCAATCGCCTCGGACAACTCGGCGCGGCCGGTCTTGAGCAACTGGTCGCTGTTGATCACATCGATCGGCGCCGGGCTGTCCGCCACGGTGCGCTGCTGACCCCGCAGGCCGGTGGAAATCACCGTGACGGTGTCGAGCTTGGCGTCTTCGGTGGCGGCGTCGGCGAAGGAGGGCGCAGCGGCCAATAGCAGGGAGCTGGTCAACAGGGACAGGTGAAATTTCTTGATAGGTGTGGGGGATGCGATGTCTGGCATGGAGGCAACCTGGAGGCTAGGGGGTACGTCCTCCGCCAGGCATGGGGTCGGTCTGTGAAATGAAGATATCTCTATAAAAAACCGTGGGGAAAGTCTTTTTTGGAATAACCTAATTATTAAACATTGTCATGTTGTGAAAAAATAAGATCATCTATTTTTATTTAGTGGCTGTGTCAGTTCTGTAATCTCAGCAGCGGCCAAATCCGGCTCCCTAATGCAGTAGCTGCACTGCCACTTGCCGCTTATAGTCTGCACCCGATGCATCCTCGATAAGCCAAACGGATTCACACCGAATCAAGGACGACGAATGAAACGAATCGAGATTCAACAGATTACGCACCTGCCGGCAGAAGTTTTTACGTTGGAGAAAGAGGCAGTTGCAGAAGGTTTCAGGTTTCTCACGCGCCTGATTTCGGAGTGGGAGTCCGGAACGAATCGCTTCAACGCGCCCGGTGAATGTCTCATGGCAGCGTATTCGAACCAGCAAGTGATAGGTATCGGAGGGCTATCAGTGGATCCCTATACTCAGCCCGATACCGCAAGGCTACGGCGCGTGTACGTGGCACCGGCGGCAAGGAATCAACACGTCGGTCAGGCGCTGGTAAAAGCGTTGGTTGCGCAGGCCACGCTTCACTTTCAGACGGTGCGTCTTTCCACCGATACGTCAGGAGGCGACGCGTTTTACCTGCGCTGCGGTTTCACTCGAACAGAAGATGTCCATGCCACCCACATCATCGAGCTGGCCAACGCCTGACCGGGCAGCTTTCGCCATTGGCGAATTCTGGCGCCCACACCGGCCAGTTCAGCTGCGATGTCGGCATGCCAGTGCGGGCGCTATGACGCAGGTTTGGCGTCAGGCACCCACAAGGTGCAGGATGTTGCGGCCTGGGCGATCAGCCAATCGTGATCGCGCTTCGACAAGGGCCGAGGCATCCCGGCAGAAACCCGAAGTGCCATTTTGTGCGCTCCCGCAACTTCGTTTTCACTCGGCGTCGCCTCTCCCAGCTTTGTATTGTTCTTGAGCCCGCCAATGGCGCCCTGCAGCGCGAGCGTCTGCTTGAAGGTGTCGGCACTTTCTTCAACGATGGATACCGCGATAAAGGCGGCGTTTGAGCAACGATCCATCTTTTCCCACTGCTTCATCTGCGCCTCTGAGCCGAGGGCGGCTGCCGATGACACCAGGACCATAAAACCAATTAAACAACGCATTGTTTGCCTCCCTTCAAATAATCGCCCATCTTCCGGCATCTCACGCAAATAGACTAGCGCTCTCCCATTGAGCGCGCGTCAGTCCGTAACACTTCGCCAAGGCAGGTGCAGCGGATATTTTCAGTTCGGCGTCATACAAATGCACCGCCCCCAACTTCATCGTGGCCGTTTGCGAGCGAATGTTGGTAGGCGCGATGTGGAAATAGACAATGTCGTAAGCCGTGAAGGCATGTTCCAGCATCAACTGCTTAAGTTCGCGGTTGGCATTGCCGCCCCACTTCGCCCGCACCAGAAACGTAAAACCGATGGCTATGCTGTTCGGTAGATCCGGCGGCGTGTAGTAGCTTGAGGTGCCGACGATATCCCCCGAGGCACTCTCGATGACCGCGAGCGCCTTCTTCGTGGCAAGTAGAGAGGCGAAGTACGCCTCGAACACCTCGCGTTTATAGCGATCCCGCGCGGGATGACCGCACCAGATGTCCGGGTCAGCCGCTGCCTGGAACATGCCTTCAAAATCACCGTCTGCCAGCGGTTTAAGCCTTAGGGTGCTGCCGTACAGGTCGGGTTGGCAGTCGAAGTCGGGGGAGGGCATGGGTGTCTTTCCGAGTGGCCAAAGGGGTTGGAGGCAGTCTAGAGCGGCAGTTTGATAAAGAAAGATCCAATGTGACGGGTAACCATGGAGCCATCGCTGTGGAAAGCCGACGGACTTACTCTCCGGTTCCAAAGCGCCCCCTGTTGGAGGCGCCGCCTGGAGCATCACAAACGCTGAGTCATTCCCAAGGCCAACACCAACCGCTCTAGCCCGATGCCGAACCCCGCACCTTCTCGATAGGCACCACCGCCGCAAACTTGTTGCTGTGCACCCAGTAAAGGGCAACGTACTTCGAAGCCATTCCCCTCAAGGTAATAACTGAGTCCACGCTTCACGGCGAGACTGAGTTCATAGTCCAGCCCCAGCGAATCAAGAAAGCCTGTGCAGAGGGTTTGGCTACGCACCAAAGCCTCTGCGGGTTCAGGGCTCAGAATTTCGAGCCCCAGTTGAGTGAACTCGCGATAACGACCCGCTTGAGGTCGCTCATATCGATAACACCGCGCCACGTAGAAAAGCATCGCGTATTCTCGGGGCCCTAGAAGCGCGTCGGTGCGCTCCTGAAAGAGCGCGGTGGCTTCCGGGATGAGGCAGCAGGGACGTCCAGCCTTGTCGTTGAACGCCCACATTTGACCGATAATCTCGCTGCCGCCGGCCTTCTCGATAAAAGTGTCCTGGCCCCACAGCGCAGGAACAATGACCTCTTCAGCCCCGGCATCGATGAAGATAGCTCCGAAAACGGCCTTCTAGTTTACGCATCATTGCAGCTTCTTTCCCCGTCACTATTCGAGTTCCACGAAGCATTGTCATTTGCAAATCTCCAATTTACAGGCAATAAAAAAGGCGCCATTGGCGCCTTGGTTTGGTTCACTGAATCGTCAGAATCGGTGTGTCGAGTTCTGATGAATCGGTGAGCATAAGCAACCGCGGCACCGTGAGAGAGGGCCGTGATGATGATGGCGATTGCTTGGAATATATTGAGTCATGGCTGATCGTTGCACGAAAGCGGGAGCGCCGACAAGCCACAGCATCGACTCAACGATCACTACGGCTCCAGCCAATCAGAATAAAGCTGCGGAAAACGCGCCCCCAGCCACTCATATTCCGCCAGACGACCCTTCGCGGTATCGCCGTAGCACCGCGCTCATCATTTGACCGAATGAAGCTGTTCCTCAACGAACACAAGATCCGCCCCGTGATCGACCAGGTGTACCCATTCGAGCAAGCACGAGAAGCCTACGAGCATCTCGCGAAGGGCGCGTTTGGCAAGGTTGTGATCAAAGTCGCGAAATAACTTCAAGGCGCCATTTGGCGCCTTTCTTCGCCTATCGCAGTGCATTCGACTTTGGCGCCTGAGCCGTGCGAGGCTCGAAGTCGGATGTCAGCTGCTGGCCGTAACCAAGCATCCCTGCGCCGTCATTCCCTATTCCGCAACGCCGCAATCACCACCCTGAACGCAGACGAATGTTCCCGCCGATTAGGATAATAAAGGTGATACCCAGGAAACGGCTGGCACCAATCCTCCAACACGCGCAGCAGCTCGCCGTCAGCCACCGCCTGCAGCACCATATCCTCGGGCAGGAACGCCAGCCCGCAACCCGCGATCGCGGCGCGCAGGATGGGCAGGCTGCTGTTGAAGGTCCATTGGCCTTCAACGCGGGCCTTGAGTTCGTGGCCGTCCTTTTCGAAGTCCCATTGCAACAGGCTGCCGTGGGTAGGCAGCCGCAGGTTGATGCAGTTGTGCTCGGCAAGGTCGCCTGGGATTGCGGGCGAGGGACGGTGCTTGAAGTACTCGGGGGAACCGACCACGGCCATGCGCAGTTGAGGGCCGATCGGCACGGCGATCATGTCCTTGGCCACTTGCTCGCCCAGGCGGACGCCGGCATCGTAGCGTTGCGCGACGATGTCGGAGAGGGCGTAGTCAACGGTGATTTCGACATGGATGTCCGGGTAGTCCGGCAGCACCTTCAGCAGTTTGGGCCACAGGATGTTGTTGGCCGCGTGCTCAGAGGCCGAGAGGCGCACGTTGCCGGCCGGGGTGTCGCGAAACTCGCTGACGGCGGCCAGTTCCAGTTCAATTTCCTCGAAGCGCGGCGCCATCGACAGGTACAGGCGCTGGCCGGCCTCGGTGGTCGACACACTGCGTGTGGTGCGTGTCAGCAACCGCACCCCCAGCCGTGCCTCCAGGGCACGCATGGTATGGCTGAGCGCCGATTGCGAGACGCCCAGTTGCGCCGCCGCGCGGGTAAAGCTGCCTTCGCGGGTAATCACCACGAAGGCCTGGAGGTCATTGAAGTTGGCGCGGGACATTGATGAGCGGTTCACATGAAGGGCAGGACATTGCTGAATGTAAGCATGAGATGCCGGGACGTGCGAGGTTTTATCGTGACTGCACGGCGCCGTCCGCATAGTCCGCGTCTGAGACCTTCTCGGCCCAGGTGACGGCTGTGCCGTTCTCGGCCTCGGCGATAGCGATGTGGGTCATGCTCGACGTCGCAGTCGCGCCGTGCCAATGGCGCACGTGCGGCGGGATCCACACGGTGTCGCCGGGGCGGATTTCCTGGCGCAGGCCGCCCTGTTGCTGCACATAACCGACGCCGGCCGTGACAATCAGCGTCTGCCCCAGTGGATGGGTATGCCAGGCCGTACGCGCGCCCGGCTCGAAGGTCACGGTAGCGCCGCCAACGCGTGCAGGGGGCTCGGCGTTGAACAGGCCATCGACGTGCACCGTGCCGGTGAAGGTTTGCGCTGCGCCCAGGATCGAGGGCTGGGCACCGGCGCGGTTGACGCGGACTTCATTGGCGGTTTCAGCGCGGGTTTCACCGGACAGCAGTGACAAGGCAATCATGGGGGCAATCAGTTTTTTCATCGCAGGCGTCTCAATTTAAAGGTGAGAGATACAAGGGGAACGGGCGTGCTCAACGACCGACACGCGCCTTCAGCGATTCCGGGTAGCGTTCACCCTCGATATGAATCTGCGACAGCGCTGTTTCGATGGCCTCAAGCTCTGCCTTGGAAAGCGACAGCGACGCGCCGCCGATGTTTTCTTCCAGGCGATGCAGCTTGGTGGTGCCCGGGATCGGGACAATGCACGGCGCCTGGGCGAGCAGCCAGGCCAAGGCCACTTGCGCTGGCGTGGCGGCTTTCTGCGCCGCGATCTCACGGATCAGCACCACGAGCGCCTGGTTGGCCTGCAGGGCCTGTGGGTTGAAGCGCGGCACAATGCTGCGGAAATCATCGCTGCCGAACGATGCGTCTGCCGCGAACGCCCCGGTGAGGAAGCCCTTGCCCAACGGACTGAAAGGCACAAAGCCAATCCCCAGCTCGGCAAGCGTCGGAATGATCTCCAGCTCCGGCTCACGCCACCACAGCGAATACTCACTTTGCAGCGCGGTGACCGGCTGCACCGCATGCGCACGGCGGATGGTCTGCACGCCGGCTTCCGACAGGCCGAAGTGCTTGACCTTGCCTTCCTGGATCAGCGCTTTCACCGTGCCAGCGACGTCTTCGATCGGCACGTCCGGATCAACCCGGTGCTGATAGAGCAGGTCGATATAGTCCGTGCGCAAACGCCGCAACGAGCCCTCCACCGCGGCGCGGATGTGTTCCGGGCGGCTGTTGAGGATCTGTTGTTTGTTGTCGTCGCCAAAGGTGAAACCGAATTTGGTCGCAATCACCACCTGGTCGCGCACGGGGGCCAGTGCTTCGCCCACCACGTGCTCATTCAGGTAAGGGCCGTAGACCTCGGCCGTGTCGAAAAACGTCACGCCCAGATTAACCGCTTTGCGAATCAACGAGATGGCGACGCCGGTGTCCGTGGCAGGGCCGTAGCCATGGCTGAGCCCCATGCAGCCCAGGCCCAGGGCCGAGACTTCAAGAGAACTGTTGCCGAGTTTGCGCTTTTGCATAGGAGATCCCCCAGTCTGGCGCGCCGCGTTGAGCGGGCGCCGGGTGTTCACGAACAGGCTGCACTGGCCGGGACGGGCGAGTGCAGATGTGGTGTGAACACCTTAGGGGAGGTGGGTAGGGGGGACTAGACGGTTAAATCGGGATGGACCTATGAGAAGGATTCATGAGTCGCCGGGGGGCGGTTGGGTATTGAGTTGGGTTTTGTGATTCAGAGACTGTCCGGGTCGCCAAAAAACATCTGAATCCGCGACCGCAACCACCGCTCCCCCGGATCATTATCCTGCGACCCACGCCACGCCATGTGCAGTTCAAAGCTGCGCACCGGCAACGGCGGGTCTTCCGCGCGTAAGCCGCCCGCCGAGGTCAAGGCCTCGGCCGCGTAGTCTGGCACGGTCGCCAAGATATCCGTGCCCGCGAGCAATGTGCCGAGGCCGTTGAATTGCGGCACGGCCAGTACCACGTGGCGCTTGCGGTCGAGTTTTTCCAGTTCTTCATCGATGAAGCCGCTCAGGTCGCCTGCGAAGGACACCAAGGCGTGGGGGCGGGCGCAGAAGTCGTCGAGGCTCAGGGAGCCCGGTACGCTGTCGGCGCGCAGCAGTTTCGGCAGGCTGCGGCGCAGTACTTTGCGCTTGGCGTTGGCCGGGAGGTCGGCGGTGTAGCTGACGCCGATGGAGATCTCGCCGGAGGCCAGCAGGCCGGGCATCAGGATGTAGTTGACGCGGCGCACTACCAGGACGATGCCGGGGGCCTCGGCGCGCAGGCGTTTGAGCAGTTGCGGCAGCAGGGCGAATTCGACGTCGTCGGACAGGCCGATGCGGAACACGGCTGTGCTGGTGGCCGGGTCGAACTCGGCGGCGCGGCTGACGGCGGTGGAAATCGAGTCCAGGGCCGGGGAGAGCAGGGCGAAGATTTCGACCGCTCGGGCCGACGGTTCCATGCTGCGGCCGGTGCGCACGAACAGGGGGTCGTCAAACAACCCGCGCAGGCGCGACAACGCCGCGCTGATGGCCGGCTGGCCGAGGAACAGTTTCTCGGCGGCGCGGGTCACGCTGCGCTCATGCATCAAGGTTTCGAATACGATCAAGAGGTTAAGGTCGACACGACGCAGGTCGTTACGGTTCATCTTGTGTCCTGGAAGAGTCAGCAAACTTGACGAGAGCAGCCATATAAGAAGAATGACGGGCATGAATCTTACGGGTAAAGGCTGTTACTCTGCACAGGAAAATTGAGTTTTCTTACAAGCTCTGAGGTCTATTCCTCAGTTGCGGAATCAATGACAGGCATGTCGACTATTAATGGCGACCGGTGGTCTTACCCGGAAAGCCCAGATAGAGTTCATGGCATTAGAGGTTACTTTGACGAGGTTTGCGATGTCCCGCACGATCCGTTTTCACAAGTTTGGTCCGGCCGAGGTGCTCAAATGCGAAGAGCATGCAGCCGCGCAGCCCGCACCGGGCGAAGTGCAGGTGCGTGTCGAAGCGATTGGCATCAGCTGGTATGACATTCTGTGGCGCCAGAACCTGGCGTCTTCCCATGCACGCTTGCCGTCCGGCCTGGGCCATGAGATGGCCGGGGTTGTGGTCGCCGTCGGCGATGGCGTGGATGATTTGGCAGTGGGCGATAAAGTGGCCAGTTTTCCGGCCGAGAGCCCCAATGATTACCCGGTGTATGGCGAGCAGATCGTCCTGCCCCGTTCGGCCCTGACCCGCTATCCGGATGTCCTGAGCCCGATTGAAGCCAGCGTGCACTACACGCCGCTGCTGATTGCCTACTTTGCCTATGTGGATCTGGCGCGGGTCAAGCCTGGGCAGTTTGCCCTGGTGACTGACGCCAGCCACTGCGCCGGCCCGTCCTTCGTACAGCTGGGCAAGGCCCTGGGCGTACGGGTGATTGCCGCCACCAAGGACAGCGAAGAGCGCGAGTACCTGCTGTCCCTCGGGGCAGAGAAGGTCATCGTCACCGAAGAGCAGGACCTGCTGATGCAAATCAACAAGTTCACGGACAACCGTGGCGTTGATGTAGTGTTCGACGGCCTGGGCGGGCCGCAGATGTCGTTGCTTGGCGACGTGCTGGCACCGCGTGGCAGCCTGGTGCTGTATGGCTTGCAGGGTGGCAACCAGACGCCATTCCCGGCGTGTGCAGCGTTTCAGAAGAACATTCAGTTCTTTGTGCATTGCATCGGCAACTTCACCGGCAAGCCTGAGCTGGGCATTATCCAGGATCAGGTGGCCTTGCAGCGAGCCCTGCGGGATATCAACCAGTTGACCGCCGACCGTGTGCTGGTGCCGCTGAAAACCACGGTGTTTCCGTTCAATCAGTTCGTGGAAGCACACCGGTACATGGACGAATGCCCTTGCCGCGAGCGGGTTGCGTTGCAGGTTGAAGCTGTTTAAGACGTAGGAAAATTCGCAAACGACGATGGCGCATGAGGCAAATGCGCCATTTGGCAGGACTGATCCTGCGCCGCCCATCATATGCCTGTCTGGCCCCTTAGCCCCTGAACCTTGCCTTTTTCCCTGACGCCGCCCTGAATTCCAGCGCGGCGTCTTTGTGTGTGGGTTTTTTACGTGCCGGGTGTCATTCATCTGCACTGGTTTTCGGCGTTGTTCTGTATCTATTAATCATTATCCCAGTACTGATAATTACGCCTTCACTTTCATCTCAAGGAATGAGCAATGAATGAATATCCGGCACTACTGTCGCGAGGGGCCGACACTAAAAGCGCAGCTTCCCTGTGGCCTCAGAGAATTAATAATGGGCGTATAAAGCTGAAATCCAGGAAAAGGGAAAGTTGCTGGGTTTATGTGTCGGACATTTCCTTTAATGGTGGGTTAAGAATCTGCAAGGACCTGTCGGAAAGATCCTAGGGTCGTGGCCAAATGCATTTTTATCCAGTAAATCCGGCGCTTTGGCGCGTCCATGGCTTTGGGAGCTTCCCGACGGCATCGGTGTTGTTTTGTTGCGCGGTGCTAATGTCTAGTCATCGGCGCACAAGTCTGTGTGCGGTTTTCTTACACGCGTAATAGGTCGAGCAAGTACTGTCAGCAGTTGCTTGGAACGGATATTTAAACTCAGGTAGTAGAACGATGAGCACTATTCACGAACAGGCTATGAACTATGTTTACCAGCAAGTTCTGCAACGTTTGATTGGCTACTTTAATCGCGCAGAGCGAACGGCGCTCCAGTTGCTGGTCCAACGAATCGTTGTGGCGGCAGGCGGTATGGAACAGGTCGGGGATTACAAGGTGCTGGTGGCCCATGGGGGCGGTGAAGCGAGCACCTACACCCTGGCGTTGTTGCGTGCCGCGCAACTGACCATCGCCGGCCGCGCCCCACGCACCTTTCACTTGCGGGTCGCGACGTTGCGCCATGCCGGGATGACCGAAGGCCGGCTCGACAAACTCAACCTGGGCTATGGCCGCTTGTTTCTCCACGATGATCCCAGGGTTGAGTTACTGATGGTGGAAAACCAGGAAGTATTGCCCTTCAACCACCTGCGGCCAGCCTCTGCCGTCGGGCGGGAGATCAGCCAGCGCAACATGCTGATGATCGGCCACGTGACTTCGGGTGATTGCCGCGCAACCTTGTGCAATGACACCTACCTGGCACTTGGCGATTTCTATCAGCGCGTTACCACCTGCAATGGTGGGGTGCATGCCGTGGTCAACGGCGACTCCCTGCGCAAGCAAAGTCAGTTTCTGGCGTGGCTGAAAAAAACCGCCCAAGGCGCGGGGCTTGCCATCCAACCCAATTGGCCGGTGTCGCTCACGGGCCTGTTTGCGCGCATGGAGGAATGGAGCGCTGGCTATTACCGCGATGTGTATGGCGAGCATTATGTTGCGAGTGACAACCCCAGCAGGGCCGGCCATCGTCACTTGGCCTACATCGGCATTGCCGACCTGCTGGCGGATGTCGACACACAACAGTCGCCGATGCTCAACGAGTTCATGGCCTATGCGCCCGACCCATTGGGCTTTCATTTCAGCCATCCGAGCTACTCCAACCCACAGTTGATGGCGCACCTGCGAGGCTTGCAGGCCCAATGCTTGCGCGATCTGGACTATGAGGAAGGCGTGCGCGGCTTTGTCCATCAGGCGTCCCAGCGCATGCGCAGCGTGCAGGTGCCCGAAGAGTTGCTCGCGAGGGCACAGAGCAGTGAAGGGCGCATCGAATCCAGAATCTACGCGCAACACTACTTTGGCCTGGATGAAACGCAGCTGATCTGCCTGCTGTTTTCTCCGTTTATCCATCATGGTGAGCGCCTGGAAGGCTATCTGCGCCAATGCCACCCGGGCATGCTCGTAGCCCTGCCGGAACTGCACAAGGTCCTGCAGGGCAAGCCATCTGCCGAAATGCTGCAACAGTGGGTCACCGATACCAGCGGCTTGCCGATGCCTCTGGTGCAACACCTGTACCGCAAGCGGCCGTTGATCGGTGTGAGCGGCAAAACAACCCACAGTGCGGGGGCCATGGCTCGCGGCAGCGCGCAGGCCTGTCAATTGTCCGGGCGATGACACTGCGCGGCGAACGGCAGGCGGACTTCGCGTACCAGGCGGTTTATCGCTACATGATCACGCTGATCAACGAAGTCAGCACCAATGCCCGGGTTAAGCTGCCCTCCCTGCGGCAGTTGGCGGGGCGCCTGAATGTGTCGATCTCGACGGTACAGTACGCATACTCACTACTGGAAAAGGAGGGCCGGGTCTACTCGGTGGCCAAGTCGGGCTATTACGCCTGGCCGCTGTCGTCAAACCCACAGGCGTGGGCCGGTGGTGATCTGCTCGACCGGCTCTACGCCGCAGCGCGCCGGCCGGGCATGGTGGTACTCAGTGGCGATGAGCCCGCGTTGCTGGCTTCGCTGGATAGCAGCCTGTTGCGCCTTGAGCGAGAGCTGGTGCGCCAGTACCCACAGCATCTGCAACCCTGGTCCCAGCCTTGCGGGGTGTGGGAGCTGCGCGCGGTACTGGCGGCACGCTATACCTCGTCGCCGACGCGCTGTTGGCACGCCGATGACGTCTACATCGGTGCCGACCTGCGCGGTGTGCTGCATATTCTCATCGACGTGCTGGGCCTGAGGGGGACCACGGTGATTGTCGAATCGCCCTGCGACTGGCTGGTCCTGCGCCTGCTCCAGGATGCCGGGGTGCGCATCATCGAACTACCCTGGATGCCGGACGGTCGCCTGGACCTGGTCAGCCTTGACCGCGTGTTAGCCAACGAGCCGGTGCACCTGGTGCTGCTGTCATCAAAGGTCAGCCTGCCGGCAGGGGTTGTGATGCCGCACCACGACCGCCTGGCCGTTGCACAAATGCTGGATCACTACGGTTGCTGGCTGCTGGAGAACGACACCTTTGGCGAACTGGGATTCAATCATCAACAGCCAGCACTCCGGGAGTTGGTGAACCCTGAGCGGCTCATGGTGTTTTCTTCGTTCGAGAAAGTCCTGGGTTCGGAAGCGCCTTATGGTTACCTGTTGTCCCGGCGCATGAGCAGTGAATTACAGCGCCAGTTCCTGCTGCGCGCCTTTCGTTTGTCGTCGATCCGCCAGCGCGCGATTGCGCGCCTGTATCAAAGCGGGCGTATCGACCAGCACCTGCGTGCACTGCGCCGAGACTTACATGAGCAGGCGCAGGCGATGAGCCAACGGTTGGACCAGCATCTGGAGGGGCAGGTGAGCTTCAGTGCACCTGCTGCCGGGGCGACGTTGTGGTTGCACTCAACGCACCCGGTGGACATGCGCCAGGTATTCCAGCGCCTGCTCGGCCAGCAGGTGGTGATTGCACCCGGTGAGCTGTTCAGCGTCAGCGGCCTGCATCAGCAGGATTTTCGGTTGAGCCTGACCTTTCATGGGCAGCCGGACCTCGATGCTGCCCTGGCGGCCATCAGCGAGGCGCTGCATCAGGCCCAGATGGGATGATTGCGTGAAGTTTCTCTGACTGTTGTAGGATCGATACCGTCGCGCAGGAGTCCAACTCTCAGTAAACTGCCGTTTTTTTTCCAAATCCTTCTTTCCGAGGTTTATGCATGACAATCAGTCCTTTTGCGGGCAAGCCGGCGCCAGCCCAGTTGCTGGTGGATATCCCGCGACTGGTGACGGCCTACTACACCGGCCAGCCTGATGCAGCAATCTCCACCCAGCGCGTGGCGTTCGGTACCTCCGGTCACCGTGGCAGCTCGTTTGAACTGAGCTTCAACGAATGGCATGTACTCGCCATCAGCCAGGCTATCTGCCTGTATCGCGAAGCCCAGGGCATCAATGGCCCGCTGTTTGTCGGCCTGGATACCCACGCATTGTCGACACCTGCCGGTGCCAGCGCCCTGGAAGTGCTGGCCGCCAATGGCGTGCACGTGATGCTGGCGCAAGGCGATGAATACACGCCGACGCCGGCGATTTCCCACGCCATCATCTGCTACAACCGTGGCCGTACCAGCGGCCTGGCCGACGGCATCGTCATCACGCCGTCGCACAACCCGCCGCAGAGTGGCGGGTACAAGTACAACCCGCCCAATGGCGGCCCGGCCGACACCCACGTCACCAAATGGATCGAAGCCAAGGCCAATGAGCTGCTGGCCAATAAACTGGCCGGGGTCAAGCGCATCACCCACGCCCAGGCACTCAAGGCGGATACCACCCATCGCCATGACTACCTCAACAGCTATGTGGCTGATCTGGTCAATGTGATCGACATGGACGCCATCCGCAGTGCCGACCTGCGCCTGGGCGTAGACCCGCTGGGCGGAGCAGGGGTGCGCTACTGGTCGGCGATCGCCGAGCATTACCGCCTGAACCTGGACGTGGTGAACACCGAAGTCGACGCTACCTTCCGCTTCATGAGCGTTGACTGGGACGGCCAGATCCGCATGGACCCGTCCTCCAGCTACGCCATGCAAGGCCTGATCGGTCTCAAGGAACGCTTCGACGTGGCATTCGCCTGCGACCCGGACCACGACCGCCACGGCATCGTCACGCCGTCCGGTGGCCTGTTGGCTCCGAACAACTACCTGGCCGTGTCCATCGACTACCTGTTCCAGAATCGTCCTGACTGGCGCGCCGACGCAGCCGTGGGCAAGACCGTGGTCAGCAGCGGCTTGATCGACCGCGTCGCTGCGCGCATTGGCCGTCGCCTGTACGAAGTGCCGGTCGGCTTCAAGTGGTTCGCCGACGGCCTCTTCGAGGGCTCGTTGGGCTTTGGCGGCGAAGAAAGTGCCGGCGCCTCGTTCCTGCGCAAGGATGGCACCGTCTGGAGCACGGACAAGGACGGCCTGATCCCGGCACTGTTGGCTGCAGAAATGACCTCGCGCAAAGGCCAGGACCCGAGCCAGATTTACCGCGGCCTGACCGACGCCCTGGGCGAACCGTTCGCGATTCGTGTCGACGCCAAGGCCACGCCGGCGCAGAAAGCCTTGCTGGGCAAGCTGTCGCCGGATCAGGTGACGTCCACCGAGTTGGCCGGGGAAAGCATCCAGCAGATTCTCAGCCATGCGTCGGGTAACAACCAGGCAATCGGCGGGTTGAAGGTGATGACCGAAAACGGTTGGTTTGCTGCACGCCCATCGGGTACCGAGGATATCTACAAGATCTACGCCGAGAGCTTTATTGGCGAAGATCACCTCAAGCAACTGGTGGAAGAGGCGCAGGTGCTGGTAGACGGCGCTATCAGCCAGTAACCCATTGCAGGAGCCCGGCTTGCCGGCGATGGCGTTCGTAAGATCGCTATCGCCGGCAAGCCGGGCTCCTACAAAGTTAAGCGAGGTCAACCAAGACGATTTCGCTGTCTTCAACCGCCGTCACCCGCAACACCTGTTCATCCTCTACGGCGACACCGTCTCGCGCTTGCGCACGCACGCCGTTGACTTCAATCACGCCCGTCGCCGGTACCAGGTACGCACGGCGTCCGCTGTCCAACCGGTATTCAGCACTTTCCCCGGCTTTCAGGTTCGCGGCCACCAGGCGTGCATCCGCACGAATGCGCAGGCTTTCGCTGTCCCCGGCCTTGCCACTGGCCAGCGTCACAAAACCTTCGCGATCACCTTTGGGAAACGGCTTGGCGCCCCACGAAGGCGGCAGACCGGCTTCATTCGGAATGATCCAGATCTGGAAGATCTTGGTTGGCGTCTCTTCCAGGTTGTACTCGCTGTGGGCGATCCCGGTGCCGGCGCTCATCACCTGCACGTCACCGGCTTCGGTGCGACCTCTGTTGCCGAGGTTGTCGGCGTGGCTGATCGCCCCTTCGCGTACGTAGGTGATGATCTCCATGTCGCGGTGCGGGTGCTGCGGGAAGCCGGTGCCCGGCGCAATGATGTCGTCGTTCCATACCCGCAGGTTGCCCCAGTGCATGCGCTTGGGGTCGTGGTATTCAGCGAATGAAAAGTGATGATGAGCGTCAAGCCAGCCATGGTGGGCGCCGCCCAGGGAATTGAAAGGTCGAAGTTCAAGCATGATCGTCTCCTGTGGATGGCGCCTATGATCCTGCAGCTCATGATCGATAAAAAGCCGGAAATATGCCTGATTCCTATCAGTCGATTAGATGGGTTAGTGGCGCTTTGACTTTCAGTTCATCGCCTAACTGCATGACAGCAAAGCAATTGGCTGGAACTCAACGTCGATTCCGGCGACCATGGCGCACTTGTCTGAACCCAGCTCATCGCAGGAGTCCGCGTGTCGCAACAAAAGCCTGATCTTCCTCCCGAACTGCGCCCCTTGGCCGAAATGCCGCTATTGAAACGCCTGGCCGCGCGCCTGTTTGGCCATGGCTTGACCCGTTTGCGCGCCCAGCACCGGTTTTCCTGGTTGCACGGGCAGGCCGACGGTTTTCGCAGTGGGCATGAGGCCGGTGTGGAGTACGGCTACCGCGAGGGCAAGGCCGATGGCATCGAGGAAGGCCGGCAAGTCCTGCTGATTCGCGACTTCCGCCCGGATGAGCACCGAGCGCCGGGTGTGGATGACAGCCTCTTCGATGATTGGCGCCTGCCGCTGACGGCCGAGTTGAAGAAACGCATCAAGGCTGACGTTGCGCGGTTACTGCCGGCCCACGCGCAGCCAAGCGCTGCACAGTGGAAGATGATCTTCAGCGATACGCCTTCGACCTCAGTGATAGCCGGCGCCGGTGCGGGTAAATCCACCTCACTGGTGCTGCGTATTTTGCTCCTTACCCACTACCTGGGCTTTGAACTGAGCTCGATGACGGTCGTGACCTTTACCCGTGAGTCGCGCAAAGACTTCATCAACAAGCTCATGGAAATTCTTAGCCTGTGGGGCCAACCCCTTGGCATGAAAGAAGCGCAGGCCGTGGTGCGAACCTTTCACTCGCGCATCCTGCCAATGGTGCGCAGCCTGCCGGGCTTTGAGCGCCTGCAAGCGTTCGAAAACCTCAGTGCAGGCGTTGAGGACGCTGACAGCAACCCCTTTGACCTGCGCATCAACGACGCCCAACGCCAGCAGATGAACGCCTGTTACCACCGCCTTCACGGCCAGCATGCGCGCTTTCGCGAGCTGATAGCGCCGCTGGCACGCCAGGGCCTGCAACTCAAGGAGCTGGAGCGCGAGCATCCCGATGTGCAAAAGCGCGTAGCCGTGACCGAACTGGCGGCCAAGCGTGATGAAGAACTGTGCGATCTGATCGAAGACCTGTGGTTCCGTGCGGGTGCGTGGCCGATCAAGGGCATCGAGCCCAATCGCCAGACCCTGGAGATCAACGGCGCGCAGTTTCACTGTCATGGCTATATACCGGAGCTGGACGCTTGGGTGGTGCTGGGCTTTGACTCAAGGGAGAACGCCCAGATCAGCCGGCCAAATTCAAAATTGTCGGTACGGGCAGAATGGGCGGTAAAGCGCACCCTGTTTCAAGCTTTCTGCCGTAAGCCACTGATATGGCTCGATAGTTATGAATCATCAAAGCGGCTTTTAAGCAGTTTGGCCGGTGATGCCAGCGCCGGGCCAGGCTTTGATTACAAGGTCAAGGGCGAACTGGCCTCGGCGCCGTTGCTGGACAGCTTTGTGATGGCGGCCGGGTTTATCGAAAACCTGGGGCTGGACGTGCCCACTGCGGTTGGGCAGATGAGCTTTGCCAAGGACGACCCGGACCGGTTCTTCTTTGAAGCGCTGAGCATTTTCTGGAAGGCCCTGGAAGATCACCTGTTGGACCAGTCGCCACCGATCATGACCTACAACCGCATGTTTTCGCTGTTCGGTGAAAACACCCCGGAAAACCTCAAGCTGCTCAGTGATCCGCTGTTGCGGCCGCTGTCGCATTTGATGATCGACGAGTTCCAGGACGTCTCGCCGCAGATTGTCTCGTGGATCCGCGCCAGCCTGCGCGAGATCCGCAGTCGCGGCCCGGCCATGCACGTCGGGCGCGGTGCCCAGCGCTCGTCGCTGCTGTGCGTGGGGGATGACTGGCAGTCGATCTACGGCTGGCGCGGGAGTTCGCCCAAGTACTTCATGGCGTTCAACCAGGAATTCCCGTCACCCGCCACCACCCGTGTGATGCTGGGGGAGAACTACCGCAGCCATCAACACATCATCGACGCCGCCGAGCATATTGTGCGGGCCGCACCCGCCATCCCCGGCAAGAAGGCCAAGGCCAGCGGGGCGCCCAAGGATTTGGTGCCCGTCAAGGTGCTGGAGCGCGATGATGCAGCATTGGGGCGGCAGTTGCAGGCGCACTACCAGCGTGGCGACTCAGTGTTGATGCTTTATCGAAAAAGTAGCGATAAGTTCCTGATTCAAGAGCATATTCAGTCTGTAGTTAATGTGGATTCTAGCTTGCCACCCCAGGCGCGCAAGCTAAAGCAACTGACCTATCACAGTGCCAAGGGGCTGCAGGCGGACGCGGTATTTCTGCTTGGGGATTGCCAACACGTGACCAGCTCACCGTACAAGAACCAGGTGTACCGCATGGCCGGCCTGGGCAAGGACGGTGACAGCGAGCCGTACGACACTGCGCAAAAGGACGAAGTGTTGCGCCTGGCCTACGTGGGCATTACTCGGGCGGTGAGCCATTGCTATTGGTACGTGGAAAAGCCCGAAGGCCAGGCGGTGAATGTGCCGAAGGCGTCAGAGCGGGTGGATGGCAGGAAAGCCTTCTTCGACGACCAACGAACCCCTCTGTAGGAGCCGGCTTGCCGGCGATGAGGTCCTTGAAAGACGTGGTGCTCCTGCGAAGCCAGCGCCTACGGAGGTCGGCTCAGGCCCGCAGGGACTGCGGCGGCACAAACGACTCCAATTCATCCTCCACCGCCTCGATAATCCGCTCTACATCGGCGGCGTTCATCACGGTGGCGCAGGGAATGCCGGCGATGGCGATCAGGGTTTCACCGCTGGCACGGTCGAACAGGCGGACGATCATGCTGCCAGGCGCATCCATGCTGCCCTCGAAGCCCATCGGATGGAAATGCCAGCGCATCAGCTGGCAGGCGTTGGGGAACGTCACTTTGTTCATGTTGCCCACCTTGTTCATTGAGCGCTTCCTTTAGCTCGCGGCAGGGGGCCATGACCTTCACTGGTCTTGGCATCGAAGAGCTTAAAAATAGCATCCGTGCGCAACCGCCAGGTGAGTTTTTTGCCTCCGTTCGGCGGTTGTTTTCGATAAGGTTGATGTGGGTCATGTCCTGCTTGAAATTGGGCAAAAGGCCATTAGTCAGAAGTTCCAATTGGCCATTGATGGCCTTGGCAAAATTCGGCAATCTCCACGGTTTACCCGCCATAGAGCCGCCCATGCCCGACATCGCCCTAGACGATGACTCCCAGCACTCCCACGCCACACGCGAGCTGGTGCTGCGCCATCACCTGTGTTGGCGCCACCGGGACCTGGAGGGCGTGATGTCCTACTACCATCCGGATATCCAGTACCACGACTTCTTCCAGAACCGTGTCGTCGGTTTCGCCGACTTGCGCGACTACCTGCAAGCCAGCATGCCGCGCGAGGCCGACGAGGCGATCGAGCACACCGATCGCATCCGCGCCGATGGCGACACTGCGTTCATCCAGTACCGCATTACCTTGCGCGGCGGGCAGGGTTTGGTGTCGTTCCGTACCAGCGAGGCCATCACGGTGCGCGACGGGTTGATCTGGCGGGTCAACGAGTACGCCTCCCTGGTGCATGAGCAGCCAGCCCAGGCTGCGCGGCCTTCGGTCAGCCGCCTGGGCCTGTCGCCCCAGCAATTGGGGCATATGGCCAACGACCTGCAGCAGTATTTCGAACGCAAGCAACCCTATCTCGACCCGGAGCTGGACCTGCAGCGGGTTGCCAAGGAATGTGGCTACAGCCGCAACCAGATTTCCTACCTGCTCAACCAAGTGCTGGGGCAGAGCTTCTATCGCTATGTCAACCAGGCAAGGCTCCAGCATTTACTGGCCGCGCTGGACAAGGCCGTACCCCCGATAAAAATCGACGACCTGGCGTTTGCCGCAGGTTTCAATTCGCTGTCGGCGTTCTACAGTGCGTTTCGCCAGCACACGGGCCAGTCGCCCAAGGCCTACGTCAAACAAATTTCCCTGCGTGCACGCGCGCAAGACAGCCCCTGACAGCCCGCTCTAGGATCGACCCTATCGAAACGAGGTGGGGAACCTGGCATGTCGGCATGGCGCACGATCAGTTTATGGATGGACCAGTTGGACGACCCGCTGCAAGCGCGACCGGCGCTGTCGCATGACCTGGACGTCAACGTGGCCATCATCGGCGCCGGTTACACCGGGCTGTGGACCGCGTATTACCTGAAACGCCAGGCCCCCGAGCTGAAAATCGCCATCATCGAGGCACAGACCGCCGGCTTCGGCGCCTCCGGTCGCAATGGCGGCTGGCTGATGGGCAACCTGCTGGGGGAGGACCGCTTGCTCGCCGGCCTGAACCCCGAACAACGCCGCGCCTCGTTCGACCTGTTGCACGCCATCCCTGACGAAGTCGCCCAGGTGCTGGCGCGCGAAGGCATCGACTGTGACTACCGCAAGGGCGGCGCCTTGTACTGCGCCGCACGCTATCCCGAGCAGGAAGGCAGCCTGCGCCGCTACCTCGACAAACTCTATGCCCAGGGCCTGACCGAAGCCGACTACCGCTGGCTCGGCCCGCAGCAACTGGCCGAGCAGATCCGCATTGCCAAGCCGTATGGCGGCATTTATGCACCCCACGTCGCGACCATCAACCCCGCCAAGCTGGTGCGCAGCCTGGCGCGGGTGGTGGAGAACATGGGTGTAACGATCTACGAGAACAGCCCGGTTACCCACTGGCAATCCGGCAGCCTGCGCACCGCCAAGGCCAGTGTGCGCGCAGCCTGGGTGGTGCCGGCGGTGGAGGGCTACGCGAACACGTTGCCACTGCTGGGCCGTTACCAATTGCCGGTGCAGAGCCTGATCGTCGCCACGGAGCCCTTGCCAGCCAGTACCTGGGATGAAATCGGCCTCAGCCACGGCCAAGCCTTTGGCGAAAGCAGTCGCCAGGTCACCTACGGCCAGCGCACGGTGGACAACCGCCTGGTGTTCGGTGCGCGCGGCGGCTACCAGTTTGCCGGCAAGCTGCGCCACAACTTCGACTTGACCGACAGTGAGGTGGAGCTGCGTCGCTACCTGTTCGGCGAGCTGTTCCCGCAGCTCAAGCACGTGAGGATCAGCCATTCCTGGGGTGGCAACCTGGGCATGTCGCGCAATTTCCGCCCGCACATGCTCTGCGACCACAAGACCGGCATCGCGCTGTCTGGCGGGTATGGCGGGGAGGGCGTCGGTGCCACCAACCTGGGCGGCCGTACCCTGGCCGATTTGATCCTGGGCCACGACACCCCGCTGACCCACCAGCCCTGGGTCATCCGCGAGCGTGGCCTGGAGGCACTCAAGCCCTGGGAGCCCGAACCCTGCCGCTGGCTCGGCTACAACGCGATCATTCGCAGTTTTGTCCATGAAGACCAGGTGTTGGCCAACCCCAATACCGCCCCGTGGCGCCGCAAGCTGGCGACCGGCGTGGCCGGGTTCATGGAAGGTTTCATGCACTAAGCCGTTTCACTCACACGGGAAAACCCATGAGCATCACTCAATTCAAAGACACGCTGAACGCCCACCTGCCGGACTCGTCGCCCGTCGCCGTGCCGCTGGGTGAACCCATTGCCGTGGCCTCGACCCTGAGCGTCGAGCGCAACGACGGCGTCGAGACCGGCATCTGGGAGTGCACCCCCGGGCGCTGGCGTCGGCAGATCAAATCCCAGGAGTTTTGCCACTTTGTCCAGGGCCGCTGCACCTTCACCCCGGACACCGGTGAAATCGTCCACATAGAAGCCGGCGATGCACTGATGTTGCCGGTCAACAGCACCGGCATCTGGGATATCCAGGAGACCGTGCGCAAGACCTACGTATTGATTCTGTAACGCTTTGATCCTTGATCGCCTGCCATAAAAACAGCCCTAAAACCGCCAGGAAATCGAACCATGAAAGCCATTGCCCTGTTGCCCTTGATGTTGGTGGCCTCTATCAGCCAAGCCGCCGAGACGGTGAAAATCTACAACTGGTCGGACTACATTGCGCCGGACACCACCAAGAACTTCCAGAAAGAAACCGGCATCGGTTTCACCTACGACGTGTACGACAGCAATGAAACCCTCGACGGCAAGTTGATGACCGGTAAATCCGGCTACGACGTGGTGTTCCCGTCCAACCATTTCATGGCCCGGCAAATCCAGGGCGGCGCTTTGAAGAAACTCGACAAGAGCCAGTTGCCCAACTGGAAAAACCTCAACCCTGTGCTGCTCAAGGCCCTGGAAAACAACGACCCAGGCAATGCCCATGGCTTTCCGTACCTGTGGGGCAGCACCGGCATCGGCTACAACATCGACAAGGTCAAGGCGGTACTGGGCGACAACGCACCGGTCGATTCCTGGGACCTGATCTTCAAGCCCGAGAACATGGCCAAGCTGCAGAAATGCGGGGTGGCGATTCTGGATAATGGCCCGGAGCTGCTGCCGGCCGCGCTCAACTACCTGGGTTTGCCACATCACAGCAAGAAGCCCGAGGACTACAAAAGGGCTGAAGACCTGCTGATGAAAGTGCGACCTTATGTGGCGTACTTTCATTCCTCGAAATACACCGCGGACCTGGCCAACGGCGACATCTGCGTGGCGGTGGGCTTCTCTGGCGACATCCTGCAGGCTGAAAGCCGTGCCAAGGAAGCCAAGAACGGCGTGAACATCGGCTACAACATTCCCAAGGAAGGCGCTGCGATCTGGTTCGACATGGTCGCCATGCCCGCCGACGCGCCCAACGAAAAAGCCGGCTACGCATTCATGAACTACCTGTTGCGCCCGGAAGTGATGGCCAGCATCACCAACTACGTGCACTACGCCAACGGCAACCAAGCCGCCGACAGCCTGGTGGACCCGGCCATCAAGGCGGATACCAAGGTCTATCCGAGTCCGGAAATGATGGGCAAATTGTTCGCGTTGGAAGCGATGCCGTTGAATATCGACCGGGTGCGTACGCGCGTGTGGAACACCATCCGCACCGGGCGCTGAAGACCTGTTATAAATTGTGGTGAGCGGGCTTGTCCCGCGCTGGGGCGCGAAGCGGCCCCAATAAGATCACCGCGGTTATCCAGATAAACCGCGGCGTCTGGCCTTGGGGTTGCTGCGCAACCCAGCGCGGGACAAGCCCGCTCACCACATAAGCTGGCCTGCCACCGGTCAAGGGTTTTCCAGGTCATGCCCCAACGACTGGATAAACAACGAAAACAGCTCAGGCTGTGACGAGATATCCAGCTTCGCGTACAAGTGCCGACGGTGCACCTTCACCGTGTCCGGCGAGATGTTCAGGCGTTCGGCCATGGCCTTGGACGAGAACCCGCGCAGCACCAGGCGGGCGATTTCCAGTTCGCGGTCTGACAGCACGCCACAGCCGAATTGGCTCAACGCATCCCTGATCTGGCTGTCCATCGCCGGCGCGCGCTGGGTGCTTTGCTGCCAGTGCTGCTGCATCAGCGGCAATACCCAGGCGGCCACGGTGGTCATCAGCCCGGTCTCTTCAAAAGTGAAACGCCGCTGCATGCCCAATGACAGCGACAAGGTCCCTGCGCCCGGCAATTGCAGAATGAATTGCACCTCGTCTTCCAGCACGTTGTCGTGGAAGTAATTGAGGAAGTACTCACTCTGGCGAAAATGATCCGGCGCCACTTCCTCCAAGCGGTACACACCGCTGGCATAGCCCTCGCGGCACGCCTGGAAAAACGGGTCGAGCAGATACAGACCATTGAGGTACGCCAGCATCGACGCTGGCTTGCTGCTGGGTTGCGCGTCGTATTCTTCCAAGGCCTGGGGCGGGCCCTCCTGGGGGTAGAAGATCGCCAGGGCGTTATCGAAGGGCAGGCACTGGTGCAACAACAGCACCAGTTGTTTCCAGAAACGCTCGGTACCGATGTGCGCGACGGTGCGGCCCAGGCCGGCGTGCATCCCAACCTCCCGAAACAGGCTCATGTGACAGGCTCCCGCCAGCAAAAGATCGGCCAAGGGTTCGGCTTTTGCCGGGTGGCGTCAAGGGGAGTACGCCAATAGGGGAATTGGCTGACAAGCCGACGGCCATTACCGTCGGCATCATTCAACGGGAAACATATCCCGTGACTTCCAGACTTTTCGTTTCTGCCTCACACCAAGAACAACGACAGAGGATAACGATATGAGCACTTCCCCCACGCCCGACGGCGTGCTGAAACCCACCTTGAGTGTCTTCGATGTGGTCGCCATTACCGTGTCGGCGGTGACGCCGGCCAGTTCTGTATTCGTCATCGCGCCTTTCGCTATCCAGCAGGCCGGCAGCGGCGTGTTCCTCGCGTTTGTGATGGCCGGTTTGCTCGCGCTGATGTTTGCCTTTTGCTACGCCGAACTCGGCCGCGCCCACAACAGCGCCGGCGGTGAGTACGTGTACGCCAAGCGTGTGTTCGGTGGCATGGCCGGCTATGCGACGTTTCTCACCGTGCTGGTGATGTTGCTGTTTATCCCGCCGGTACTGGCCACGGGCGCGGCGACGTACCTGAATAACGCCCTCGGCACGACATTCGATTCCCAGACCGTCGCCCTGGTAATCGTGGTGTGCAGTTACGCCCTGGGCATCCTCAACATCAAGCTTAATGCCTGGATCACCGGCACCTGCCTGTTGCTGGAAGTGGCGGCCTTGCTGGTGATCGTGGTGATTGGTTTCGGCAACCCGGTGCAACCGGCCAGCGTGCTGTTCCAACCGCAGATCGTCGAAAACGGCGTGCTGCACCTGGCGCCGTGGGCCCTGGTGATCGGTGCCGTGGGCATCGGCCTGTTTTCCTACAACGGCTACGGCCCGGCGGTGTTGCTCGCCGAGGACATGAAATGCGGCGGCAAAGGTGTGCACAAGGCGGTGCTGTGGTCCCTTGGCCTGGTGGTGGTCATCGAACTGGTGCCAATCACCGCACTGTTGATCGGCGCGCCGTCCCTGAGCGAGATGATCAGCAGCCCGGACCCTATCGGCTACCTGTTGACCAGCCACGGCAATGAAACCTTGTCGCGCCTGGTCAGCGCCGGGATCTTCCTGTCGGTGTTCAATGCGATCGTCGCCATCGTGATCCAGATCGGCCGCGTGGTGTTCAGCAGTGGGCGTGATGCGCTGTGGACGCCGAGCATCAATAAGCTGTTCACGCGTATTCATCCGCGCTGGGATTCGCCGTGGTTGGCTACGCTGTTCCTGGCGATTCCTTCGGCGCTGCTGAGTTTCAGCTCCAACCTGGCTGACCTGACCTCGTTCAGCGTGCTGCTGATCATGCTGGTGTACCTGGTGGTGGCGTTGAGCGCGCTGATGAGCCGGGTGTTGCTGCGTGATCGCGAGCATCCCTATCGCATGCCGCTGTGGCCGCTACCGGCATTGCTCGCAGTACTGGGCGCGGGGTACCTGTTGGTCACCCTGGTGGCCGCCGCGTCGGTGCGGGACATCATGATTATCATCGGCCTGCTGGCACTGTCGGTGATCCTGTATTGCATCAGTGGCCGGTTGAGTCCGGTCTTCCAGAAATTGTAAGGAGTGGTTATGCGCGCACGTCAATTGGGCATTACGTTGGGCCTGGGCACGCCCGGTGAGTGGAACGCCATCACCGATGTGCCCGGCGTTCGGGTTGGTCATAGCACCCTCAAGGCGTGTATCGACGGCAAGCAGGTGCGCACTGGCGTCAGCGTGATCCAGCCGCGCGCGGGGGAGGCCCGCCTGCAACCGTGCTTTGCCGGGTACCACGTGCTCAATGGCAACGGTGATGCCACCGGTCTCGAGTGGGTCAGTGAAGCTGGGTTGCTGACCACGCCGCTGGCCATCACCAACACCCACAGCATCGGCACGGTACGCGACAGCCTGATCGCCCTGGAGCGCGAGCGCCTGGCGGACCCTGCGGTGTACTGGTGCATGCCGGTGGTGATGGAAACCTATGACGGCCTGCTCAACGATATCTGGGGCCAGCACGTCGGCCCCGAGCACGTGCGCGAAGCGGTGGGCAACGCCGAAACGGGGCCGGTGCAGGAAGGCGCGGTCGGCGGCGGCACCGGCATGATCTGCCACGAGTTCAAGGGCGGCATTGGCACAGCCTCGCGGCGCTTGCCGGCGGAGCAGGGCGGCTGGACCGTCGGCGTGCTGGTGCAAGCCAACCATGGCAAGCGCCAGGAACTGCGGGTGGATGGCTACCCGGTGGGGCGCCGGCTGATGGAGATTCCCTCGCCGTTCGCCGAGCAAGGCACACCGGGGATGGGCTCGATCGTGGTGATCCTGGCCACCGATGCGCCGTTGTTGCCGCACCAATGCCAACGCCTGGCGCAACGCGCATCGATCGGCATCGCCCGTACCGGTGGCGGCACCGAGGACTCCAGCGGCGACCTATTCCTGGCGTTTGCCACGGGCAACCAGGATTTGCCGCCGGCGGACTACGGACGCAAGCAGCTGCCCTTCAGCACAGCGTTGCAGATGGTCAACAACGACCATATCTCGCCGTTGTTCAGCGCTGCGGCGGAGGCGGTGGAAGAAGCCATTATCAATGCAATCCTGGCCGGGGAGGACATGCTCACCGATCACGGCGTCCTGGTGCCTGGCCTCAAGGGTGACACGTTACTGTCGGCACTCAGCAAGACGGGTTGGAGTGTGTCCCGGTAATAGGGGCCACTTGAAGTTATTAATACAAGTAATGGCTGTTTAATGTTGCCAATGACACCCTGGCAATATAGTGGATCCAATAACTAACAGCGCCGGTCAACTTGATCGGCGTTAGTGCTATTTAATATTTAAATAACGGGGCGCTGTTTTTTGTCGGACAAGCGCCACGCCGCCCAACAAACACGGACTGCAACTTCATTAAGTTGTAGGTTCGGCGGTTTTTAGTGCTGGAAAAGATGTAGACGAAAGATTTCAAGTTGTGTCAGTTTTCTTACGCCTTCAAAAGAGGCGAGTGATAGGACGATCTCGCCCGCGGGGTTCCTATCGATCAAAGACTGATGCACTTGCAAACAAGGAAGTACGTTTATGTCAAAAGTAAAAGACAAGGCTATCGTGTCGGCGGCGCAAGCCAGTACCGCTTACTCGCAAATCGATAGCTTCAGCCATCTGTATGACCGTGGCGGCAACCTCACGATCAATGGCAAACCCTCCTATACCGTTGACCAGGCGGCCACCCAGCTGCTGCGTGACGGCGCCGCGTACCGGGACTTTGACGGCAACGGCAAGATCGACCTGACCTACACCTTCCTGACGTCGGCCTCTTCGAGCACCATGAACAAACATGGCATCGCAGGCTTCAGCCAGTTCAACGCACAGCAAAAAGCACAGGCCGTATTGGCCATGCAATCCTGGGCGGACGTGGCCAACGTCACCTTCACCGAGAAAGCCACCGGCGGTGACGGTCACATGACCTTTGGCAACTACAGCAGCGGCCAGGACGGCGCTGCCGCCTTCGCCTACCTGCCCGGCACCGGCGCAGGCTACGACGGCACGTCGTGGTACCTGACCAACAACAGCTACACGCCAAACAAGACCCCGGACCTGAACAACTATGGCCGGCAAACCCTGACCCACGAAATCGGCCACACCCTGGGCCTGGCCCACCCTGGCGACTACAACGCCGGGAATGGCAACCCGACCTACAACGACGCGACCTATGGACAGGACACGCGCGGCTACAGCCTGATGAGCTACTGGAGCGAGAGCAACACCAACCAGAACTTCAGCAAAGGCGGGGTCGAGGCTTACGCGTCCGGCCCGCTGATCGACGACATCGCGGCGATCCAGAAGCTCTACGGCGCCAACTACAACACCCGCGCCGGCGACACCACCTACGGCTTCAACTCCAACACCGGGCGTGATTTCCTCAGCGCCACCTCCAATGCCGACAAGCTGGTGTTCTCGGTGTGGGACGGTGGTGGCAACGACACCCTGGACTTCTCCGGCTTCACCCAGAACCAGAAGATCAACCTCAATGAAGCGTCGTTCTCCGACGTTGGCGGCCTGGTGGGCAACGTGTCCATCGCCAAGGGCGTGACCATCGAGAACGCCTTCGGCGGCGCGGGCAATGACTTGATCATTGGCAACAACGCGGCCAACGTCATCAAGGGTGGGGCCGGCAACGACCTGATCTACGGCGGCGGCGGGGCGGACCAACTGTGGGGCGGCGCGGGCAACGACACCTTTGTGTTCGGTGCCAGCTCCGACTCCAAGCCTGGGGCTGCGGACAAGATCTTTGACTTTACCTCGGGTTCGGACAAGATCGACCTGTCCGGTATCACCAAGGGTGCAGGCCTGACCTTCGTCAATGCCTTCACCGGGCATGCCGGCGATGCTGTGCTGACCTACGCCGCAGGTACCAACCTGGGCACCTTGGCAGTGGACTTCTCCGGTCACGGCGTGGCGGATTTCCTCGTCACTACCGTCGGCCAGGCAGCGGTCAGCGACATCGTAGCGTGATACACGGGCGCGGCGCTTCGGCGCCGCGCTTTACGGCTGGAGCATGAAGATGCAGCGTTTTTTCACTTTGATCATTTGCATCGTGCAGGTGATGTTCGTGTCGGCAGGAGCCCACGCAATGGCGAGCAGTCTCGTATTACCCACCACCGCCCAGTTGGCCGGGCATTGGCAGTTGCACCAGCAGGGCCAAGTGTGTGCGCTGGACCTGTTGGAGCAGGCCAATGCCTTGGGCGGTGATGTGGCGTGCGTCGCGCAATGGTTGGGCGACAAGCCCCTGACCTGGACGCCAACACCGGACGGTATCTGGTTGATGAACGCCGAAGGCAGTGGCATTACCCACCTCAACCGGCAGAAGGAAGGCGAATATAAAGGGCGCACGCCCACCGGCCTGGAAGTTGTATTGCAACGTACGCCTTAGTTGCGGTTATAAGCTTATCACTTGATTTTATTAGTTGACCGCTCCGTGCATCGGGGCTGGGGCAACTATTGCGCGTAATTTGCTTCAGGGAAGATAAAAAGCCATGGCGAAGTTCCATGCCGTCGCGCCGTTATTCAAGGCGCTGGGTGAATACAAACGTATTTTGATCAGTGTGGGCTGTTTCACCGCATTGATTAACCTGTTGATGCTGGTGCCGTCGATTTACATGCTGCAAGTGTACGACCGCGTGCTGTCCTCCCAGAATGAAACCACCCTGGTGATGTTGACGCTGATGGTCGTGGGCTTCTTTGCCTTTATTGGCCTGCTGGAAGTGATCCGCAGTTTTATCGTGATCCGTATTGGCAGCCAGTTGGAGCGGCGCTTCAACTTGCGCGTCTACAAGGCCGCGTTTGAACGCAACCTGCAACGCGGCCAGGGGCACGCCGGACAGTCCCTGGGCGATTTGACCCATATCCGCCAGTTCATCACGGGGCCTGCGCTGTTCGCGTTTTTCGACGCGCCGTGGTTTCCCATCTACCTGTTTGTGATTTTCCTGTTCAACGTATGGCTGGGCGTGTTGGCCACGGCGGGTGCCGTGCTGCTGATCGGCCTGGCGTGCCTGAATGAATACCTGACCAAAAAGCCGTTGGGCGAAGCCAGCGGTTACTCCCAGCAATCCACGCAATTGGCCACCAGCCACTTGCACAACGCCGAAACCATCCAGGCCATGGGCATGCTCGGCGCGCTGCGCAGCCGCTGGTTTGCCGTGCACTCGCAGTTCCTCGGCCTGCAGAACGCGGCCAGCGATACCGGTTCGGTGATCACTTCCCTGAGCAAGTCCCTGCGCCTGTGCCTGCAGTCGTTGGTGTTGGGCCTGGGCGCACTGCTGGTGATCAGGGGCGACATGACTGCCGGGATGATGATCGCCGGCTCCATCCTGATGGGCCGGGTGTTGAGCCCCATCGACCAGTTGATTGCGGTGTGGAAGCAATGGAGTTCGGCCAAGCTGGCTTATCAACGCTTGGACGACTTGCTGCGTGAGTTTCCCCCGGAAGTCGAGCAGATGAAGCTGCCGACGCCCAAGGGCCAGGTCAGTTTCGAGCAGGTCAGTGCCGGACCGCCGGGGCGGCGTATGGCGACGTTGCACCAGGTCAGCTTTAACCTGAGCGCTGGTGAAGTACTGGGTGTGCTCGGCGCGTCGGGCTCCGGTAAGTCGACCCTGGCCCGTGTGCTGGTGGGGGTATGGCCGACGCTGGCCGGCACCGTGCGCCTGGACGGTGCCGACATTCACCGCTGGGACCGCGACGACCTTGGCCCGCATATCGGCTACCTGCCCCAGGACATCGAGCTGTTCAGCGGCAGCATTGCCGACAATATTGCGCGCTTTCGCGATGCCGACCCCGAGCAGGTGGTGCGTGCCGCGCAGCAGGCCGGCGTGCATGAACTGATCCTGCGCCTGCCCCAGGGCTACGACACGGTGCTTGGCGACAACGGCGGCGGCCTGTCCGGCGGCCAGAAACAACGCGTAGCCCTGGCCCGCGCGCTGTATGGCGGGCCACGCCTGATCGTGCTGGACGAGCCCAATTCGAACCTCGACACCGTCGGCGAGGCCGCCCTGGCCAGTGCCATCGTGCAGATGAAAGCCCAGGGCAGCAGCGTGGTGCTGGTGACCCATCGCTCCTCGGCGCTGGCCCAGGCCGACAAGCTGCTGGTGCTCAGCGACGGGCATCTGCAGGCGTTCGGGCCCAGCCAGGAAGTGCTGCGGGCATTGTCCGGCCAGCAGGAGGCGCCGAAGGAAAAACCCGGCGTGAGTTTCAGTCGTCAGTACCAGGCCGGAAGGAATCCAGGCGCATGAGCAGCATCACTGTTGAACCACGCTTCAAAGAACGCGACGCGCGGTTTTTCACGCGCATGGGTTGGCTGCTGACGCTGGTCGGTGCCGGTGGGTTTTTCTTGTGGGCCAGCCTGGCGCCCTTGGACCAGGGCATTCCGGTCCAGGGCACGGTGGTGGTGTCAGGCAAGCGCAAGGCTGTGCAGACCTTGAGCCCCGGCGTGGTCAGCCGGATCCTGGTGAAGGAGGGCGAGCATGTGAAACAGGGCCAGCCGCTGTTTCGTCTCGACCAGACCCAGCACCAGGCCGACGTGCAGTCCCTGCAAGCCCAGTACCGCATGGCCTGGGCCAGCGTGGCACGCTGGCAAAGCGAACGGGATAACCTCACCAGCATCCGCTTTCCCGCTGAACTGAGCGCCAATCCCGACCCGGCCCTGGCGTTGGTGCTTGAAGGCCAGCGCCAGTTGTTCAGCAGCCGTCGCGAAGCCTTTGCCCGCGAGCAGGCCGGCATTCGCGCGAATATCGACGGCGCCACGGCGCAGCTGGGCGGCATGCGCCGTGCCCGCAGTGACCTCACCGCCCAGGCGCAATCCCTGCGCGACCAACTGAGCAACCTGCAGCCCTTGGCAGACAACGGCTACATCCCGCGTAACCGGCTGATGGAGTACCAGCGCCAGTTGTCCCAGGTGCAGCAGGACTTGGCGCAAAACACCGGGGAAAGTGGCCGTGTCGAGCAGGGCATTCTTGAATCGCGCCTGAAATTGCAACAGCACAGCGAGGAATACCAGAAGGAAGTGCGCAGCCAACTGGCCGACGCGCAACTGCGCAGCCTGACCCTGGAACAGCAACTCACCTCGGCCGGGTTCGACCTGCAACACAGTGAAATCAATGCCCCGGCAGATGGCATCGCGGTCAATCTCAGTGTGCACACCGAGGGCGCCGTGGTGCGCGCCGGTGAAACCTTGCTGGAAATCGTGCCCCAGGGCACACGCCTGGAGGTGGAAGGGCACTTGCCGGTGCACTTGGTGGACAAGGTTGGCACGCACCTGCCAGTCGACATCCTGTTCACCGCCTTCAACCAGAGCCGCACCCCTCGGGTACCGGGGGAGGTCAGCCTGATTTCTGCCGACCAGATGCTCGACGAAAAGACCGGCGCGCCCTATTACGTGCTGCGCACCACGGTCAGCGACGCCGCGCTGGAAAAACTCCACGGCCTGGTGATCAAGCCCGGCATGCCCGCCGAGATGTTCGTGCGCACCGGCGAGCGCTCGTTGCTTAACTATCTGTTCAAGCCGCTGCTCGACCGCGCCGGCTCCGCGTTGACCGAGGAATAGACATGAAACCTGTGTTTATCGCCTTGTTGTTGACCTGCTCCACCGCCCAGGCGGCCATGGGCCCGTTCGATGTGTACGAGCAGGCCTTGCGTAATGACCCGGTGTTCCTCGGCGCGATCAAGGAGCGCGACGCCGGCCTGGAAAACCGCGCCATTGGCCGCGCTGGCCTGCTGCCCAAGCTGTCCTACAACTACAACAAGGGTCGCAACAATTCCCAGGCCACCTTGCCGGACGGGCGCGGAGGCAATTACCACGACGACCGCAACTACAACAGTTACGGCTCCACGTTCAGCCTGCAACAGCCGCTGTTCGACTACGAGGCTTACGCCAACTACCGCAAGGGCGTGGCCCAGGCGCTGTTTGCCGATGAGAGCTTTCGCGACAAGAGCCAGGCGCTGCTGGTGCGGGTGTTGAGCTATTACACCCAGGCATTGTTTGCCCAGGACCAGATCGATATCGCGCGTGCGAAGAAGAAGGCGTTCGAGCAGCAGTTCCAGCAGAACCGGCATTTGTTCCAGCAAGGCGAGGGCACCCGCACGGACATTCTCGAAGCCGAATCGCGCTACGAACTGGCCACCGCCGAAGAGATCCAGGCGCTGGATGAGCAGGATGCGTCTTTGCGCGAACTGGGCGCCTTGATCGGGGCGCAAAGCGTCAACATCGATGACCTGGCACCGCTGAACCAGGGTTTTGCCGCGTTCGCCCTGACCCCGGCCAACTACGACACCTGGCATGAACTGGCGATCAGCAACAACCCCACGCTGGCTTCCCAGCGGCAAGCCCTGGAAGTGGCGCGGTATGAAGTGGAGCGCAACCGCGCCGGGCACTTGCCCAAGGTCACGGCGTACGCCAGCTCGCGTCAGCAGGAGTCTGACAGCGGCAACACCTACAACCAGCGCTATGACACCAACACCATCGGCGTCGAAGTCAGCCTGCCGCTGTACGCCGGTGGCGGCATCTCGGCGTCGACCCGCCAGGCCAGCCGCGCCATGGAGCAGGCCGAGTACGAGCTTGAAGGCAAGACCCGCGAAACCCTGATTGAGCTGCGTCGACAGTTCAGCGCTTGTTTGTCGGGGGTGAGCAAGCTGAGGGCGTATCAGAAGGCTCTGGTGTCGGCGGAGGCGCTGGTGGTGTCGACCAAGCAAAGCATCCTGGGTGGGGAGCGGGTCAACCTCGATGCGCTGAACGCCGAGCAGCAGCTGTACAGCACCCGGCGTGATCTGGCGCAGGCGCGGTATGACTACTTGATGGCGTGGACCAAGTTGCATTACTACGCGGGCAACCTGCGCGATACGGACTTGGCCAAGGTGGATGAGGCGTTTGGGCGTTGATTGTAGGGTTTTACAACAATAAGAGAGGGATCGATATGGGTATGTTTGACTATAAAAGCCTCGGCACCGAGGGCTCTAAGGCGTTGTTTGCGGATGCAATGGCGATCACCTTGTACAGCTATCACAACCTGGATAACGGTTTTGCCGTGGGTTATCAGCACAATGGCCTGGGGCTGGGATTGCCGGCCACGTTGGTCGGGGCATTGCTGGGCAGCACGGATTCCCAGGGCGTGATCCCGGGCATCCCGTGGAACCCGGATTCGGAAAAAGCGGCATTGGACGCGGTGCAAAAGGCCGGCTGGACGCCGATCAGCGCCAATACCCTGGGCTATGACGGCAAGGTCGATGCGCGGGGTACGTTTTTCGGCGAGAAGGCGGGCTACACCACCGCCCAGGTCGAGGTGCTGGGCAAGTACGATGACGCTGGCAAATTGCTGGAAATCGGCATCGGTTTTCGCGGCACCTCCGGGCCTCGGGAGACCTTGATCAGCGACTCCATCGGCGACCTGGTCAGCGACTTGCTCGCGGCGCTAGGGCCCAAGGACTACGCGAAGAATTACGTGGGCGAGGCCTTTGGCGGCTTGCTCAAGAACGTGGCTGACTACGCCAGCGCCCATGGCTTGAGCGGCAAGGATGTGGTGGTCAGCGGCCATAGCCTGGGCGGCCTCGCGGTCAATAGCATGGCGGACCTGAGTACCGATAAGTGGGCCGGCTTCTACAAGGACGCCAACTACGTGGCCTACGCATCGCCCACCCAGAGCGCCGGCGACAAGGTGCTCAATATCGGCTACGAGAACGACCCGGTATTCCGTGCGCTGGATGGCTCATCGTTCAACCTGTCGTCACTGGGCGTGCACGACAAGCCCCATGAGTCGACCACCGACAATATCGTCAGCTTCAACGACCACTACGCCTCGACGCTGTGGAATGTGCTGCCGTTTTCCATCGTCAACCTGCCGACCTGGATCTCGCACCTGCCTACCGGCTATGGCGATGGCATGACGCGCATTCTCGAATCGGGCTTTTATGAGCAGATGACCCGTGACTCCACGGTGATTGTCGCCAACCTGTCTGACCCGGCGCGGGCCAACACCTGGGTGCAGGACCTCAACCGCAACGCCGAGCCGCACAAGGGCAATACCTTCATCATTGGCAGTGACGGCAATGACTTGATCCAGGGGGGGAAGGGCGCAGACTTTATCGAAGGCGGCAAGGGCAATGACACGATCCGTGATAACAGCGGGCATAACACCTTTTTGTTCAGCGGGCACTTTGGCCAGGACCGAGTGATCGGGTACCAGGCGACGGACAAATTGGTGTTCAAAGGGGTGGAGGGGAGTGTGGATTACCGTGAGCACGGCGGGGATACGGTGATCAGTGTTGGGGGGGATACGGTGACGTTGGTGGGCGTGAGTGGGGGGCTGGGCGAGGTGGTGATCGGGTAGGGCTGGAATGGGCGGGCTTTCTGCGGCGGTGGGGATGTGCAATTTTGATGGGGCTGCTGCGCAGCCCCGCGCGGGGCAAGCCCGCTCACCACAGCAAGCCCGCTTTGGGGGGGATCAGTTTTCCTTGCGCACGGTGGCCACGTCGTCGGCCTTGACCCGTACACGCTTGCCGGCGATGTCGGTGAATTCGTAGAAGCCGTCGGCGGTCTTGGTTTTTGGGGTGTCCTTGGTCAAATACTGTGTGCCGTTTTGCAGTGTAACTACGGTTTGCGTTGCGCAACCGGCCAATACCAGAAAAGTGAGTGCAACCAGTGGCAGCCCCAAATTCTTCATGTTCATAACCCTTACCTTAACCTTGAAAAGTCCCACGCCAGAGGCCGCGGGCAACAAATGTTACGCCATCAACTCCCCCATCTGATCACTTTTATGCAAAAAGTTGCAGACGCCATTTATCTGTTACCGATTGCAACCTGGCATTGGCGACGGCACTCTGTATGCATAACCAGTATTTGATCGCTGCGCACCATGGCCAATCCCCTCGAAGAACCGCTCTATTACCTGCATAACTTCCGCCAGGTCCTGCAATGGCTGGGGCAGCGCTATGCAGACTTGCTCGATCCTGACGAAGCGCATTTCATTCAGCAATTTGACAGGTTGCCGCAGGCGTCCCAGGCGTTGTTGGTGCGCATGGTAATGCGCAAGGGTGTGCATTTTCGTGCGGGCAAGCTCAATTACCTGGAGATCGGTTGCCCCCATGCGGCAGCTGAGCCACTGCTGGCACTGGGCTGGGTGGATAACGAATGCCTGCTGGCCTTTGAAGAGCTGTTCGCCTTGCTGCAAAAAGGCGAGCTTCTCGCAACGTTCAAGCCCTGGATCGACCAGCCCAAGGGTAACAAAGCCGATTGGCTGGCAGGGTTGTCGGCGCACTTCACCGACAGCCGCTGCTTTGCCAACTGGTGCCCTGATCTGGCCGACACGTTGTACAGCCTCACCGTGATGGAACTGTGCGATCGCCTGCGCTTGATGTTCTTTGGCAACCTGCATCAGGACTGGTCCGAGTTCGTGCTGGCGGACCTGGGCATCTACACCTACGAAAAAGTCGAGTTCTGCGCCGAATCCCGGGGTTTGCGCAGCCGTGACGACGTGCTGGACTTTTTGTTCCTGCACCAGTGCCAGCAGGCCTTTGAAACCGGTGACGCACTGGAGGCGGTATTGGCCCAGGTTGCAACGCTGCAAACGGACAACCCCTGGCTGGAAAAACGCCGGGCCAAGCTGTTGTTCCAGGTGGGCCAATATTGCGAGCGCACGGCCGAATTGGCGCTGGCGGAGCGCATCTATCGCACCTGCGCCTACCCCGGCGCCCGCTCACGGTTGATCCGCGTGCTGGAACGCCAGGAGGACTACGTGCAAGCCATGGCCCTGGCGAACACCGCCCAACAAGCCCCGGAAAGCGCCGCCGAACAGCAGCACTTGCTTCGCGTGATGCCACGCCTGCGGCGCAAACTCGGCGAGCCGGCCTTGCCCAAGGTCAAGCCCCGGCCCGTCACGCGCCTGGACCTGGACCTCGCGCTCCCGGAACCGTTGATGTCGGTGGAATACTGCGTGCAGGCGCACCTCAGCGAGCCCGATGGGCCGGTGCACTACGTTGAGAATGGGCTGATCAATTCGCTGTTCGGCCTGCTGTGCTGGGACGTGATCTTTGCACCCTTGCCGGGATCGTTTTTTCACCCGTTCCAGCGCGGGCCGGCGGATTTGCACAGCGAAGACTTCCACCCGCGCCGCGCGCCACTGTTCGCCGCCTGTTTCGAGCAACTGCAGGACGAGCGCTACAAAACCACCATCCGCCAGCGCTACAGCGAAAAGTGGGGGATCCAGTCGCCCTTCGTGTTCTGGAACCTGCTCAGCGAAGACCTGCTGGAACAGGCCCTGGCCTGTCTGCCCGCCGAACACCTGCGCTACTGGTTTGAACGGCTGCTGCTGGACATTCGCGCCAACCGCGCCGGCATGCCAGACCTGATCCAGTTCTGGCCGGCGCAAAAGACCTACCGCATGATCGAGGTCAAGGGTCCCGGCGATCGCCTGCAAGACAACCAACTGCGCTGGCTGGAGTTCTGTGGCGAATACCAGATGCCGGTGACCGTCTGCTATGTGCGCTGGGCAGCGTCCGCTTGAGCTACAGCGTTGCCGTGCGTGCGCTGTGTGAATTCACGGCCAAGGTCGGTGACCTCGACCTGCGCTTCACGCCATCACCCAGCGCCCAGGAAGGTATTGTCGGCCATCGCACCGTCGCCTCACGGCGCAGCCAGCACTACCAGAATGAAGTGGCGCTCGAGGGTGTGTATCAGCAATTGACGGTGCGGGGCAGGGCAGACGGGTACGACCCGGACGCCAACCGCCTGGAAGAAGTGAAGACCTATCGCGGCGACCTCGACGCCCAGCCCGCCAACCATCGGCAACTGCATTGGGCCCAGGTCAAAGTGTATGGCTGGTTGATGTGCCGGAAACTCGGTCTTTCCGAGATCGACCTGGCGCTGGTGTACTTCGATATCGTCGGCGAAGGCGAGACGCTGCTCAACCAACGCTTCCACGCCAGCGAACTGGAGCCGTTCTTCAACCAGCAATGCGCGCTGTTCCTCGGTTGGGCCCAGCAGGAAATGGCGCACCGCCAAGCGCGCAACAGCGCCGCGCAGACCCTGGCATTCCCCCATGCCGGCTTCCGCCCTGGCCAGCGCTCGCTTGCGGAGACGGTGTACAAGGCCGTCAGCACCGGCCGCTGCCTGATGGCCCAGGCGCCTACCGGCATCGGCAAGACCATCGGCACGATTTTCCCCTTGCTCAAGGCCCTGGCGCCCCAGCGACTGGACAAGCTGTTCTTCCTCACCGCCAAGACCCCCGGCCGCAAACTCGCCCTGGATGCTGCCGACGTGCTGTATGCCAGCAGCCCCGACCTGCCACTGCGCGTGCTGGAATTGGTGGCGCGCGACAAAGCCTGCGAACACCTCGACAAAGCCTGTCACGGTGATTCCTGCCCGTTGGCCAAGGGTTTCTACGACCGTTTGCCCGCCGCACGCATCGCCGCGTCCAAGGTGCGCCTGCTCGACCAGCGCAACCTGCGCGACGTCGCCCTGGCCCATGACGTCTGCCCCTATTACCTGAGCCAGGAAATGGCGCGCTGGGCCGACCTGGTGGTTGCCGACTACAACTACTATTTCGACTTTGGCGCCATGCTGTTCGGCCTGGCCCAGCTCAATCAATGGCGGGCGGCGGTGCTGGTGGACGAGGCGCACAACCTGGTCGAACGGGCCCGCTCGATGTACAGCGCCAGCCTTGACCAGTACCACCTCAAGACCCTGCGCGACACCGCTCCCGAGCCGTTGAAGAAACCCTTGCAGCGCCTCAACCGTGAGTGGAATGCGCTGCACAAGGACCAGCTCGCGCCCTACCAGGCCTATGCCGCCCGCCCGGAAAAACTGCTGCAGGCCCTGAGCCTGTGCGCCAGCAGTATGGGCGAATATTTCAATGACCATCCCGAGTCACTGAGTGGCGACCTGCAAGCCTTCTATTTCGACGTGCTGCAATTTGCCAAAGTCGCCGAGCTATTCAATGAACACTTCATCTTCGATATCAGCAAGCGTCAGCTCAGTGGCAAGCGCAGCAGCTCGACCCTGTGCCTGCGCAACGTGGTGCCCGCCGAATTCATCCGCCCACGATTGACCGCTGCCCGTAGCAGCGTGCTGTTTTCCGCAACCCTGAGCCCGCGGCATTACTACGCCGACTTGCTGGGTTTGCCAGCCGACACGGCATGGGTCGATGTGGAGTCACCGTTCAAGGCCGAGCAATTGCAGGTGCGCATCGTCGATGAAATCTCCACGCGTTTCGTGCATCGCCATGCCTCCCTGGAACCCATCGTTGAGCTGATCGCCCGCCAGTACACCGGGCAGCCTGGCAACTACCTGGCGTTCTTCTCAAGCTTTGATTACCTGCAACAAGTGGCGCAGTTGCTGGCCGAGCGACATCCGCAGATCACACGGTGGCAGCAGTCACGCGGCATGGCCGAAGCCGAGCGCCAGGCATTTCTCGACCAATTCACCGAACACAGCCAGGGCATTGGTTTTGCTGTGCTCGGCGGCGCCTTCGGCGAAGGCATCGACCTGCCCGGCGCCCGCTTGATCGGCGCCTTCATCGCCACCCTCGGTTTACCCCAACTCAACCCGGTCAATGAGCAGATGAAACTGCGCATGGGCGCGATATTCGGTGCAGGCTACGACTACACCTACCTGTACCCCGGCATCCAGAAGGTGGTACAGGCCGCGGGCAGGGTGATCCGCAGCCAGCAGGACCGTGGCGTGGTGATGTTGATCGATGACCGCTTCGGCGAAGCGCGGGTACGCCAGTTGTTGCCACGCTGGTGGGCGGTTGCATGAGTTATTCCCGCCATCAATGATGCTGGTGGCCTTGTGAGCAATGCCGCACGCTGGGCAAAACCTTCGAAAAGGTTATGCCCATGAGCCCGCAATTAATCCTCGTCAACGGTATTGAGTTAAGCGTCCACATAGCGGGCCCCGAACACGGCTCGCCGATTTGGCTGTTGCACGGTTTTCCGGAGTGCTGGCATTCCTGGCGCGAGCAGATTCCTGCCCTGGCGGCGGCAGGCTATCGGGTGTTTGCCCCGGAAATGCGCGGCTACGGCCAATCAAGTTCGCCGGCAGAAGTTGCCGACTATGAGTTGCTGACGCTGTGTGGCGATATCCAGCAGGCCATGGACCATTTTGGCCATGCGCAGGTGGTGATGGTCGGCCACGACTGGGGCGCGGTCGTGGCCTGGCACCTGGCGTTGCTCGAACCTGAGCGGGTCAGGCGCTTGATCACAATGTCGGTGCCTTTCGCCGGGCGCGCACGGCGGCCGGTGATTGAAATCATGCGCGAGCTCTACGCCGACCGCTTCAACTACATCCTGTATTTCCAGGAACCGGGCGTAGCCGAACAGGAATTGAACGCCGATGTCGAGCGTACCTTGCGCTTGTTCATGCAGGACCAGGATGTGTTCCTGCAAAGCAAACCGGCGAACGCCAGGCTGCTTGAAGGCGTCGCAGCCCCCGGCGCCTTGCCGCAGTGGTGTTCCCAGGCGGATTTGGATATCTACGTGCAAACCTTCGCCGAGCATGGGTTTCGCGGCCCGCTGAATTGGTACCGCAACTTCGAGCGCAACTGGCAACGCACCGAACGCCTGGCGGGCAGGCAGGTGCTGCAACCCACGCTGTTCCTGATCGGCGACCGCGACCCGGTGGGGGTCTTCGAAGCCCACACGCTCAAGCGCATGCCTGACTCAGTGCCCAAGCTTGAGCAGCACGTGCTGCCCAACTGCGGGCACTGGATCCAGAACGAGCAGGGGCAGCGGGTCAACGCGCTGATGCTCGGGTTTCTAGGGAAAACCTGAAGGTTGCCCCCCGACCCGGTTGATCCACCAGGCGAATGCTGCGCCCGTGCAGTTGCAGGATACGGTGCACGATGCGCAAGCCCAGGCCGCCGTCACGGCGGGCGCCGCCGATAGTAAACGCACGCAGGAACAGGCCTTCGCGCAGTTCCACGTCGATGCCCGGGCCGCTGTCGCTGACCGTGACGGCCACGGCGTTGGTTTCGGGCGACAGGATGACTTCGATTTCGCCGTTGACCGGCGTATGGCGCAGCGCGTTATCCAGCAGGTTGGTAAGCACCCGTTCGATCAGGCCCAGGTCAGCAAACACGGTGGGCACCTGCGGTGGCAGGGTGGCGGTGAGCGTGACGGCACGTGCTTCGGCGGTCAGTTCGAATTTCTGGAAGATGTCTTGCACCAGGTCCGGCAATGAAAAGCCTTCGATCACCGGCTGTACAAAGCCATGCTCCAGGCGCACCAACTCCAGCAACGACTGGGCGAGGCCGCCGACTTTGCGGCTCTGGTCCAGGGCGATGCCGAGGTAGCGGCGACGTTCCTCTGGGCTCAGGCTCGCGTCCTTGAGTGACAGGGTTTCCAGGTAGCCATGCAACGAGGCCAACGGTGTGCGCAGGTCATGGGAGATATTCGCGACCATTTCCCGTCGTTCCTGATCCTGATGGGTGATGGCGCGCCATTGCTCGCCCAGGCGGTTTTCCATTTGCACGAAGGCGTGGTCGAGTACGGCAATTTCATCGCCGCTGTTCAGTTCGGTCGCAATCGGCTCGGCCGGTTTGGGCGCGCCGTTGATGTCGAACTGGCCGACTTTGTCGGTGAGCTGGCGCAACGGCCGGGTGATCCAGGCAAATGCGATCAGGCCGGCCATCAGGCAGAGCAGGGCGACCAGGCCGATGGACCAGAGTGCAATCTTCAACGCCATGCCGGTCGCATCCTTGGCGTCGTACACGTCGTGGGCTTCACCGAGCAGCACCACATACAGAAAGCCGGCCTGCTGGCCGCCGACCTTGAGCGGTGCCGCGCTGAATACCTTACGCCCATCGACGCTGCGCGGGTCGTCACCGAGGATTGGTAGCATCGCGCCGCTGAGAAAGCGCCGAATCGGCGTCAGGTCCACCTGGTCACGCAGCATATGCCCCTTGGGTGCGGCGTTGCCGACCACACGGCCGTCGATGTCGAGCAGGTACACCTCGACGCTGGGGTTGACCAGCATCAGCTGGCTGAACAGGTTGCGCACCGCGTCGGGCTTGAGGCCGTCGGCGTCCATCAGTTGGGTGTCGCGGGCAATATGCGCTGCCAGGTCGCGGGACAGGCCTTGCACCACTTCCAGTTCGTGCATGTGGTTGGAGCGCACTTGCAGCCAGGCCGAGGTGCCGCAGCAAATCAGCAGTAATACGGCGAACACCACCGACAGGCGCTGGGTCAGGCTGAGCTTCATGGCGGGCTCTCGGCAAACTTGTAGCCACGGCCCCACACCGTGAGGATGCGTGCCGGGTTGGCCGGGTCAATTTCAACCTTGGCGCGCAGGCGGTTGATGTGGGTGTTGACCGTGTGTTCATACCCTTCGTGGCTGTAGCCCCACACCGCGTTGAGCAGGTCCATGCGCGAAAACACTTTGCCCGGCTGCCGCGCGAAGAAGTACAGCAGGTCGAATTCCCGTGGTGTGAGGTCCAGGCGCTGGCCTTGCAGGGTGGCGTCGCGGGTCAGCGGGTTGATGAACAATGGGCCGAGGTCGAGGCTGCCGGCGTCCATTTTCAGGTTGCGTGCCATGGCGTCCACACGGCGCAACAGCGCCTTCACGCGGGCCACCAGTTCCGGCATGGAGAATGGCTTGGCCAGGTAATCATCCGCGCCCAGCTCCAGGCCAAGGATGCGGTGCAATTCGCTGGAGCGTGCACTGGTGATGATGATCGGCGTGTAGCGCGTCATGGCGCGGGCGCGCCGGCAGATTTCCAGGCCATCGACGCCGGGCAGCATCAGGTCGAGGATCAGCGCATCCCAGCCACCTTGCTCCAGCAGGCGCAGGCCTTCGTTGCCGTCGGCGCTGTGCACCACCTCGAACTGTTCATCACGCAAGTGCAGGCAGATGAGGTCGGCAATATGGGCATCGTCCTCGACCACCAGGACACGTTTGGGCTGATCCATGTGGAGAAACCTTCGCTTGTAGTCCGCGCATTGTGCGGGTTTTGCCACAGTGTAGTTATCACGAATTGTTTAACTCTGCGTGAGGATTCCGCGACCGTCCTACGAGCATGATCGCCTCATTGGTAACGGTAAGCACCTCTCATGTGGTGAGCGAGCTTGCTCGCGCTGGAGTGCGGAGCGCTCCCATTTTTCTAGGGCCGCTGCGCAGCCCAGCGCGAGCAAGCTCGCTCACCACAGGCGCTGCGCCAGTCATAAATTGGAGAACATCATGTACTCACGCCGACAACTATTACTGGCCGGTGGCGGCCTCGGCGTCGCCGTCCTGGCCGGTGGCCTGATCAAACGGCTCAACATGGTCACCGAAGCCGAAGCCGCCGAAACCTTCGAAGTCACCCACACCGATGCCGAATGGCGCAGCCTGCTGACCGCCGAGCAATACAACATCCTGCGCGAAGCGGGCACCGAACGTCCCTACACCAGCGCCCTCAACGACGAACACCGCGCCGGCACCTTCGCCTGTGCCGGTTGTGCGCTGCCGCTGTTCTCCTCAACCACCAAGTTCGACAGCCACACCGGCTGGCCCAGCTTCTGGCAGCCACTGGACAACGCCGTGGCCAGCCATACCGACACCTCCTATGGCGTGGTGCGCAAGGAAATCCACTGCCGTCGCTGCGGCGGCCACCAGGGGCACGTGTTCGATGACGGCCCGGCACCGACCGGGCTGCGTTACTGCATGAATGGCGCCGCCATGACGTTCACGGCGGCTTAGGCCAATGTTTTTTCATTCGTATAAGGGAAGATCCCATGTGGCTTCTGGTTCTCGCGTACCTGGGCGGCGTGCTGACAATCGTCAGCCCGTGCATCCTGCCTGTTCTGCCTTTTGTCTTCGCTCGCACCGGGCAGCCGTTTTTGCGCAGTGGCTTGCCGCTGTTAGCGGGGATGGCGGTGACATTCGCCCTGGTGGCCTCGCTGGCGGCAGTGGGCGGCGGTTGGGTGGTGCAAGTCAATCAATACGGGCGCTGGCTCGCGTTGCTGTGCGTTGCCCTGTTCGGACTCACACTGTTGCTGCCGCAACTGTCGGAGCGCCTGACGCGCCCCTTGGTGGCCGCCGGCAGTCGCTTGTCGGAAGCCGCCGGGGCCGATGCCAGGCCGCGCCCGGGCGCGTCGTTCCTGATCGGCGTGGCCACCGGGCTGTTGTGGGCACCCTGCGCCGGACCGATCCTGGGGCTGGTGCTCACCGGCGCCGCGCTGCAAGGCGCCAGTATCGGTACTACCTTGCTGTTGCTGGCCTACGCCGCCGGTGCTGCCACCTCCCTCGCGCTGGCATTGCTGGTCGGCGGTAAAGTCTTTGGCTTCATGAAGCAATCCCTCGGCGCCGGTGAATGGCTGCGCCGTGGCCTGGGTGCGTTGATGCTGGCCGGTGTGGCCGCCATTGCGCTGGGCCTGGATACCGGCGTGCTGGCGCGCGTGTCGACCGCATCCACCGGTGGCCTGGAACAAAGCCTGGTGGACAAGCTCAACGCCAAACCGGAACCAAAGGGTGGGGCGATGAGGGCCGGGGGCGCGATGATGGCCGCCGCCAACCACAGCGACACGCTGCCGATCGAAGGTGCGCTGCCGCCTTTGGAGGGCGCCGTGCAATGGCTCAACAGCCCACCGCTCACGGCTGAAGCACTCAAGGGCAAAGTGGTGCTGGTGGATTTCTGGACCTACTCCTGTATCAACTGCCTGCGTACCTTGCCGTATGTGAAGGCGTGGGCCGAGAAATACCGCGACCAGGGCCTGGTAGTGATCGGTGTGCACGCGCCGGAATTCGCCTTTGAACGCGATGTGAGCAATGTCACCAAGGCCATGAAGGACCTGGGTATCACTTACCCGGTAGCGATCGACAACAACTACAAGATTTGGCGCGCATTCAACAACCAGTACTGGCCGGCCCATTATTTTGCTGATGCCAAGGGCCAGATTCGCTACCACCACTTTGGCGAGGGCGACTATGCCGAGTCCGAACGGGTGATCCAGCAGTTGCTGCGTGAAGCCGGTGCCAAGAACGTTGCGGGTGGTTTGATCGAGGCCGACGCCAAGGGCGTGCAACTGGCAGCGGACACCAATGAAGTGCAGTCGCCGGAAACCTACCTGGGCTTCCAGCGCGCCGAAAACTTCGTCACCACCGGCACCCTGGCCACCAACCAGGTGGCGAACTACCCGGCCGCCGGTAACCTGGCCCTGAACAACTGGACCCTGGAAGGCCAATGGAACGTCGGCGGCCAGCAAGCCACCCTCGACCAGGCCGGTGGGCGCATCGTCTATCGCTTCCACGCCCGTGACCTGCACCTGGTGCTCGGCCCTGGCGCCGATGGCAAGCCGGTACGCTTCAACATCACGGTCGACGGCCAAGCCCCAGGCGACGCCCACGGCACCGACGTCGCGCCGGATGGCAGCGGCACCGTTACCGAGCAGCGCCTGTACCAACTGGTACGCCAGCCAGGCGCCGTCAAGGACCGAACCTTCACCATCGAATTCCTCGACCCGAACGTATCGGCCTACGCCTTCACCTTCGGCTGACCCGCAAACCGTCACCTCGGTGATATGAAACCCCACCCCCCGTAGGAGCCGGCAAGCCGGCTCCTACAGTGGACTGTGCTCAGGAGTGAACGCTATGAAAATCCTCAACTACCTGCCGGTGCTTGCCTTTGCCGCTTTCATCGGGCAAACCCCAGCCTTGTCCTTCGGTGCCTCCGACGATGCCGTCGCCATTGCGCCACCCGCTCTCGACCTGCCCGCAGACAGCAGCAACCTGCAAACTGCCGTGTTCGCCGGCGGCTGTTTCTGGGGTGTACAAGGCGTGTTCCAGCATGTGCAAGGGGTAAAGAACGCCGTTTCCGGCTACGACGGCGGTGCCGCAAGCACCGCGCAATATGAGTCCGTCAGCGACGGCAACACCGGCCACGCCGAAGCGGTTTCCGTGACCTACGACCCGAGCAAAGTCAGCTACGGCAAGTTGCTGCAGATCTATTTCTCGGTAGCCCACAACCCCACCGAACTCAACCGCCAGGGCCCCGACACCGGCACCCAGTACCGCTCGGCGATCTTTGCGCAGAACGCCGAACAGCAGAAAATCGCCCAGGCCTACATCGCCCAACTGGACGCAGCCAAGTCCTTCGACAAACCCATCGTCACCCACATCGAGACGGGCAAGACGTTCTACCCGGCGGAGTCCTACCACCAGGACTTCCTCACCGAAAACCCGTCCTACCCCTACATCGTGATCAATGACCTGCCCAAAGTGGCGCAACTCAAAAAGCTGTTCCCCGACCAATACCGCGCCGAGCCGGTGCTGGTGAAAAACCAGTAATCAGCCCTTGGCCTTGGCCAGGTACGGCGCCAGGCGCCGGCCCATTTCTTCACCCAGGGCCTGCAGCCCACTCAACGGGCGGACCATCACTTCAAACTCGATGATCTGCCCTTGTTCATTGAAGCGGATCAGGTCAATGCCCTTGAGCTGCTTGTCACCGACACGCGCACTGAACTCCAGCACGACACTGTGGCCGTCGCCACTGGCCAGTTCGCGGTGATAGGTGAAGTCTTCGAATACCTTGATGACGGTGTTGAGGATCATCGACACCACCGGCGCGCCAGGGTAGGGGGTGTGAGCCATGGGCGAGCGGAATACGGCGTCTGGCGCCAACAGTTCGGGCAGTGCGTTGAGGTTACGATCCGCCAGCATGGCGTGCCAGCGTTGCAGGGTATGGGCGGCGGCAGGGGTGAGGTTGAGTTCGGACATGCGCGGTACCTGTTCTTATGATGGGAAGGCAGTTCACCTGCCCAACATAAGAGCGGTACCAAAGCAGGGTCAATCACCCGAATTGACAGTTAAGTGATCGCAATGAACAGGGTCAGACCACTTCCAGGTACGAGCTATGAATCGCCCGCGCCAACTCGCGCACGGTGTCGATGAACTCGGTGAGCCGGCTGTGCAACCCGTCCTCCAGAATCTCATCAATCCCCGTGTACCTCAGCCGCGCCTCGAACTCCGCCGCCAACCGTTGCGCCGTGCGCCCATAACTGCCGGGCAGGTCCGCAAGGATATGGCTCAATTCCTCGATGCACGCATGCAACGAGCGCGGCACATCGCTGCGCAACAACAGCAGTTCCGACACCGACCGCGCATTCAGTGCGTTCGGGTACAGCTCGGTGTACGCCTCGAATGACGACAGCGCACGGAGCAGGGCGCTCCACTGGTAATAACCGCGTGCCGACAAGTCGCTGACTTCTTCCGATTCCTCGCCAAACATTTCATAACGCGCATCCAGCAAACGCAGGGTGTTGTCCGCGCGCTCGACAAAGGTGCCCAGGCGGATAAACCGATAGGCGTCATTGCGCATGATCGTCCCGGAGGTCGCCCCACGGAACAGGTGCGAACGCTGCTTGACCCAGTCACAGAAGTGGCTGATGCCATGCCGCGCCAGGCCGCCGGCGGCGATGCTGCGCATTTCCAGCCAGGTGGCGTTGAGGTTTTCCCACATGTCGGCGGTGATGCGCCCGCGTACCGCGTGGGCATTGCCACGGGCGGCGCGCAGGCAGTTGTAGATGCTGGCCGGGTTTTCTTCGTCGAGGGCGAAGAAGTGCAGCATGCGCTCGGCATCCAACTGTTTATGACGTTCAAGGTAACTGTCCAGTGTGCCGCTGCTGAGCAACGACATGGCCAGTTCGTCCAGGCCATCGCTGCGTCCGGCCTGGGGCATCAACGACAACGAGTAACTGACTTCCAGCATGCGCGCCAGGTTCTCGGCACGCTCCAGGTAACGGGACATCCAGTACAGATCTGCGGCGGTTCTACTCAACATACTCAGCCCTCCACCACCCAGGTGTCCTTGGTTCCGCCGCCCTGCGACGAGTTGACGATCAACGAGCCTTCCTTAAGCGCCACGCGGGTAAGGCCGCCGGGCACCAGGCGGGTTTCCTTGCCCGAGAGTACAAAGGGCCGCAGGTCGATATGCCGTGGAGCGATGCCGTTTTCGACAAAGGTGGGGCACGTGGACAGGCTCAAGGTCGGCTGGGCGATGTAGGCGTGGGGCCTGGCCTTGATGCGTTGGCGGAAGTCCTCGATCTCGGCGGCGGAAGAGGCCGGGCCGACCAGCATGCCGTAGCCGCCGGAGCCCTGGGTTTCCTTGACCACCAGTTCCGGCAGGTTGGCCAGGACGTGGGACAGCTCATCGGGCTTGCGGCACTGGAAGGTCGGTACGTTTTGTAGCACCGGTTCTTCATCCAGGTAGAAGCGGATCATTTCCGGCACATAGGGGTAGATCGACTTGTCGTCGGCCACGCCGGTGCCAATTGCATTGGCCAGCACCACATTGCCAGCGCAATAGGCGGCGACCAGGCCCGGCACGCCGAGCATCGATTCGGGGTTGAAGGCCTTGGGGTCAAGGAAGGCGTCGTCGATACGCCGGTAAATCACGTCCACCGGCTTGGGCCCATCGGTGGTGCGCATGAACACCTTGAGGTCGTGCACGAACAAGTCGGCACCTTCCACCAGTTCCACGCCCATTTCCCGCGCCAGGAACGCATGTTCGAAGAACGCGCTGTTGAAGCGGCCCGGCGTCAGCACCACCACATTTGGGTTGTCCAGGCGGCTTGAGCTTTTGAGGGTCTTGAGCAGCAGGTTGGGGTAGTGGTCCACCGGCGCAATGCGCTGCTTGGCGAACACCTCGGGAAACAGGCGCATCATCATCTTGCGGTCTTCGAGCATGTAGCTCACGCCGCTGGGGGTGCGCAGGTTGTCTTCAAGCACGTAGTAGGTGCCGTCGCCGTCGCGCACCAGGTCCACGCCCGAAATATGCGAGTAGATGTCGCGGTGCAGGTCCAGGCCGACCATCGCCTTCTGGTAACCCTCGTTGCCCAGCACCTGGTCCGCTGGAATGATCCCGGCCTTGATGATGCGCTGGTCGTGGTAGATGTCGGCGAGGAACATGTTCAGCGCGTTGACGCGCTGGATACAGCCGCGTTCGATCACGCTCCATTCGCTGGCGGGGATGCTGCGGGGGATGATGTCGAAGGGGATCAGGCGCTCGGTGTCTTGCTCGTCGCCATAGAGGGTGAAGGTGATTCCGGCGCGGTGGAACAGCAAATCGGCTTCACGGCGACGCTGGGCCAGCAGTTCCGGCGGCGTATTCGCCAGCCAGCGGGAGAAATCCTGATAATGCGCACGGCACACGCCATCTGCGTCATTCATTTCATCGAAGAAAGATCGAGCCATTCCAGTACCTTGTCAGTGCCGAGGGACGCTTGGGTGGCACTGCCGTTTCAAAAAACGCATTTTTATAAGGGCCGTGGCTAAGGGTGCCAACGGGCCTGGTCCTTACTTTCTTATGGGGTCGGCTCTGGGTCGGGGGGTAACGAATGCTCCTGTATCCGGGCAGATGAAAGGATAAAGCAATGCCTGTGCCGGAACCGCACATTCCTTGTAGTGAGCGGGCTTGCCCCGCGCTGCCCCGCGCTGGGCTGCGCAGCGGCCCCAGAAACAGAGGGAGCGCTGCGCACTCCAACGCGGGGCAAGCCCGCTCACCACAAGGGGGCAGCGCCTGGCAGGTGCCCCGACTTGGTGCACGAACAAACTTGAACTTCACCCACCCCCGATTCTTCTAAAAGGACTCGAACCTGTGTGGAGCACTGTCGTGCCCAGAATCATCTCGCCCAACACGCCGGAGTCGGCCCTGACCGACCACAGCGAACACAACGCCAAGATCTTCGGCTCGCCCAAGGACCGCCTCGATTTCTACCGGCGTGAAATCCAGTACGAAACCACCATCCTCGCCAACCGCACTGACGCCTACCTCACGGCGCAATCCTTCCTGGTGATCGCCTTTGTGTCCGGCATGGGTAACCTCAACCCGGAGTGGGGCAAGCTGTTCACCCTGGTGGTGCCGGTGTTCCTGGTCTCGCTGGGCATTCTCAGTTCCCTCAATGCCTGGCCGGGCATCCGGGCCGCGTATGAAATCATCGACCACTGGCACTACAAGCAGAGCGAACTACTGCGCAGTGAACCGGTGATGGGCATGGCCTACGATGAATCGCCGCTGTTCTCCGAAATGGAGTCGTCCCACAAGGGCTACCGCAAGTCGCTGCTGTTCTCCATGCGGGCACCGTGGCTGTTCATGGTGTTCTGGCTGGTGCTGGGGATCTACGCGTTCTATATCCAGGTCGACAATCCGATCCGGTAAGCAATCGGACGGAACTTCGCCGGTCAGCCCGGCGCCTTACCTTCAGGCCCTGCTGATTTCCCACCGGCCTAAATTGAGGTGACCCATGAGCACAAGCAAAGACCCCCAACTCGATAACCGTAACGATCCGGCCATCGACGGCGGCGAACCGGCCCCGGGTACCGCTGCAGAAGCGCCCAAGGACCCGGTTCCAGCCAAAGACCCCAAGGCCAAGGAAAACGACTACAGTCCAGACTTCAAGCCCGAGCGCGAGCCCAAGCCTGAAACCGATGCTGATATCGACACCCAAGGCGGCTAGAGGAGACGGTCATGTCCAAAGAACTCGACGACGAACTCAACGATCCGGGCAATGAAGACCCGGGTTCCCTGATGGATGATGCAGAAGTGCCGCTCAACGACCTGGATGAGGCGGCAGACGTAGGCAATACCGAGCGTCAAGACTGAGCGTTCGCCTTGGCTCGTCGTTCATACCACACCAGCATCGGCTGGGTACTCAGGCCATGAACGACGATGCTCAGGGCAATCACTGACAAGGTCAGGTTGACCGCCACCGCGCTGCTGGTGCCGATCAAACCGTGGTTGAGCGCGTAGAACAGGTAGTAAATGCTGCCGATCCCGCGAATACCAAACCACCCCATCAGCCCGCGCTGCCGCAGATCGATCAGGCGGCCCCAGGGCATTGCCAGCACGCCCAGCGGGCGGATCACGCAGAACAGCAACGCCGCCACCGGCAGTGCACGCCAATCCCAATGGCTCGCCAGCACGATGCCCAGCACCGTCACCAGGAACACCTCCATTGAACGCTCCACCAGGCTGCCGAATGAGAGCATGTCGCCCATCATCACGCCGGCGGCGATCTGTGTGTCTTTCAGTTCGCTGACATCGCCTTGCAGTGCGCGTTCTGGCTCAACCTCCAGGTGGCCCACCACCGGCAGCGCCAGATGCTCCGAGGGTGTCTGCGAATTCCCGGTGGAGCGGAACTCCGCCTGGCGCAGGCCAAGCCCCGCCGCAAACACCGACAGGAAGCCATAACCGCCCACCGCCTCGGCGACGACATAGGCCAGCGCGATCAGCGCCAGCGTCAGGTAGTCATTGGGCGAGAGCGTGCTGTCACTGTTGGTGATGCGCATCCACAGTGTTACACGGCCAATGCCGCGGCCCATCCAGTAGCCGATCAGCAACCCGGCCGGCACAGCCCAAAGCAGGTTCTTCAACACCCAGCCGCCCAGCCAGTCCCCGTCGAAACCGCCGTGCTGCATGAACAGCAGGGCAAAGATCACAAAGGGGAAGGCCGTGCCGTCGTTCAAACCGGCCTCACCGGACAGGCCAAAACGCAGCGCGTCATAGTCCTGGGCGTTATTGACCTGCACCAGGCCTGCCAGTACCGGATCAGTCGGCGCCAGGATCGCGCCCACCAGCAGCGACACGCCCCACGACAACGCAAACAGGTAATGCAGCGCCAGGCAGATGCCGAGGATGGTCAGCAGCATCACCGGCCCGGCCATGCCAAATGCAATGCGCCAGGTCCGGTGCTTGAGCGGCAGGCGCAGTTTCAACCCGCTGACAAACAGCGAAAATAACACCGCGACTTCCGTCAGGTGTTCCATCCAGCGTGCGGAGTTCTTGATGTCCAAGTGCAGCAGGTCGACGCCCAGCGGGCCGATCCCCACACCCAGCAGCAGGCACACCGCCGAAGTGGTGACTGGCATCCAGCGCAGGTAGGAGGAGGTGAGAGCAAGCGTGAGCAATACGGCGCCCAGAACGGCCATCCATAGAATAAAAGTCATCGAGCGTGTACCGAGGCCGTGGTCTGTTCAGGTTGGAGGACCGTGGCCGGTCACGGGTTCAATGTGATTGGATCAACTGCGAACCGATGGTTTTCAGGCGAATCATGTCCATCAACTGCCGCAACCCCGGCTGCGACTGGCGCCGGCTCGGGTAGTACATGCACAAGGGTTCACCCAGGCAGGCCCAGTCGGACAGCACCTCCACCAAGCGCCCATCCTTGAGTTCCTGCTCGACGCGGTTGGACAGGCAGTAGGCAATGCCCACGCCTTGCAGCGCAGCGTTGACGATGGTCTCGGTGTCGGCCGCGCTGAAGTGGCCAGGCACATCGATACGCTGCTGACGCGCGCCGTTGCCCAACTCCCACTTGAAGGTGGTCTTGTCGCCCAGGTACATGCGGATGCAGGCGTGTTGCAACAGGTCTTTGGGCACCTGGGGCATGCCACGGCGAGCCAGGTAGGCGGGCGAGGCGACCATGATCCAGCGCAACTCACCGGTCAGCGGCACCGCGACCATGTCCTGGGGCACGGTGGCGCCGTAGCGGATACCGGCGTCGTAGCCCTCGGCGATGATGTCGATCATCTGGTCTTGCACGATCAGGTCCAGGCGCAGTTGCGGGTAGGCGGCGCAGAAATCCCCGAGAATTGGCGCCAGCAGCAACATCGCCGCATCCCGTGGCACGTTGAGGCGCAGGCGGCCGATGGGGGCTTCGCGGTACAGCTCCAGGGTGTCGAGGCCGTCCTTGATGGTGGCAAAACCCTGGGTGAGTTTTTCTGCCAGCAGCGAGCCGGCATCGGTGGGTTCCACGGCCCGGCTGGTGCGATACAGCAGCTTTACCCCCAGGCGGGTTTCCAGGTTGCGCATGGTGTGGCTCAACGCCGAAGTGGTCACGCCCAGTTCGTGGGCGGCATGGCGAAAGCTGCGGCGGCGGATGATGGCCATGAACACGTTGAGATCAGCCAATTCGGAACGGTTGAAGGCAGCCATTTCAAGTCTCTTATGCAGGAGTTCGGCTGCATGCGGCGTTGAGCCCGATTCAACCGTGGATGACTTAGAGTAATTGTTTTTCTAAGCATTATTGCCGCCGACAGGATTTTTTTATGCACGTTGAGACCATCAGAATTGCCGGCATCGACCAAGCGGTCTCGCGGATTGCCCTCGGCACCTGGTCCATGGGCGGGCACTTGTGGGGTGGGGCGGACAATGAACAAGCCATCCGCACCCTGCGCCATGCCTTGGCAATCGGTATCAACCTGATCGACACCGCGCCGTTGTACGGCTTTGGCCTGTCCGAAGAACTGATCGGCAAGGCCCTGCGCGGCGTGCGCCACAGTGCGGTGATCGCTACCAAGGCCGGCCTGCAATGGGACAGTGGTAGTACCCGGCGCAACGCCACGGCCCAGCGCATTCGCAAAGAAGTCGAAGACTCCCTGAAACGCCTGGAAACCGACTACATCGACCTGTACCAGATCCACTGGCCCGACCCCTTGGTCGCTCAGGAAGAAACCGCCGAAGAACTGGAGCGCTTGCGCCGCGAAGGCAAGATTCTGGCGGTCGGTGTGAGCAACTATTCCTCCGCGCAAATGGACGATTTCAGCCAGCACACCGCGCTGGCCACGGTGCAGCCGCCCTACAACCTGTTCGAACGCGCCATCGACAGCGAGATCTTGCCGTACGCCAAGCAGCATTCCCTGGTGGTGCTCGCCTACGGCCCGCTGTGCCGGGGCTTGCTCAGTGGCAGCATGCACTCGGCCACACGTTTTGCCGGTGATGACGTGCGCAAGCTCGACCCCAAGTTCAAGGCGCCACGCTTCGACCAATACTTGGCCGCCGTGGCCGCGCTGGACCTGTATGCCCGTGAGTGCCACGGCAAGTCGGTGCTCGCCCTGGCCCTACGCTGGGTACTGGACCAAGGCCCGACCATCGCGCTGTGGGGCGCCCGGCGGCCGGAACAGTTGAAAGGCTACCAGGAAGCCTTCGGCTGGCACCTCACGCCCGAAGACCTGACGCATATCGACCGTATCCTGGCCAGCACGATAAAAGATCCGATCGGCCCGGAATTTATGGCCCCGCCCAAGCGTTAACGACCTCTTTGGACCATAAACGACACGGCCGCAAACTTACCCATTGAACGACTGTTCAGTTTGAACTATGTTGACCGCATCCGCCCGTTTGCCATCCGACGGGTTCGCGCTGTTTCTTCTTGAACGAGAGGCTCTGGCATGCGGTTTTCCCCCTTCGTCGATCGAATTGCAGGGCAGGGCGTCGCCGCCTGGGACATCCACCACGCTGCCTACCAGGCCGCCAGCCAGGGCGAAGACATCATCATCCTCAGCGTCGGCGACCCGGACTTCGCCACGCCAGGATTCATAACCGATGCCGCCGTAAGTGCCCTGCGTGAAGGCGACACCCACTACACCGAGATCCCCGGCCGCCCGGCACTGCGCGACGCCATTGCCGCGCGCTACAGCAAGACCCTGCAACGCCCACTGGATGCCGCCAACGTCATCACCGTCGCCGGTGCGCAGAACGCATTGTTCGTGACATCGCTGTGCCTGTTGCAGGCCGGTGACGAGGTGCTGGTGCTCGACCCGATGTACGTCACCTACGAGGCCACGCTCAAGGCCAGCGGCGCAACGCTGGTGCGTGTGCCGTGCTCGCCGGAGTCGGGTTTTCGCCTGGACGCGCAGTTGCTGGCTGCGGCCATCACACCCCGCACACGGGCGATTTTCTTCTCCAACCCGAACAACCCGACCGGCGTGGTGCTGAACCCGCAGGAGTTGCAAGCCATCGCCGACCTGGCCATCGCCCACGACCTGTGGGTGGTGGTGGATGAGGTCTATGAAAGCCTGGTGTTCGACGGCGAATACCACAGCCTTGCCGCGCTGCCGGGCATGGCCGAGCGCTGCGTGGTGATCGGCAGTTTGTCCAAGTCCCACGCCATGACCGGTTGGCGCATCGGCTGGATCATCGCTGCGCCGCAAATGGTCGCCCATGCTGAAACCCTGGTGTTGAGCATGCTCTACGGGCTGCCCGGCTTTGTAATGGAGGCCGCGACCGCTGCAGTGCTGGCCCATGACCAAGTGACCCAGGGCATGCGCGAGATTTATCGGCGCCGGCGCGACCTGGTGGTGGAGGGGCTCAGTGCTTGCCCAGGCATCAAGGTGCAAGCGCCGCAAGCCGGGATGTTTGTGCTGGTGGATGTGCGTGATACCGGCCTGGGCTCGCTGGATTTCGCCTGGCGCTTGTTTCGCGAAGCCGGGGTGTCGGTGCTGGACGCCGCCGCGTTCGGCGAGCCCGCCCAGGGCTTCGTGCGGTTGTCGTTCACCCTCGGGGAAGCGCGTTTGGCCGAAGCCTGCCAGCGCATCGCGCAGTTCGTCGCCAAGCTGGCCGGTGAGCCGCGTATCGCCGCAGCACCCAGAATCGAGGTGGTGCAACCGGCGCAAGCAAAGAAGATGATCGAGGTCATCGACCTGCATAAACGCTTCGGCAATATCGAGGTGCTCAAGGGCATTTCGCTCACGGCCCACGAAGGCGATGTGATCTCGCTGATCGGCGCCAGTGGATCGGGCAAAAGTACCCTGCTGCGCTGCATCAACATGCTTGAAGTGCCGGACCAGGGCAGCATTCATGTGGACGGCGAGAGCATCAAGCTCAACTACGGCCGCCCTGGCGCACCGCTGGTGGCGGACGCCAAGCAACTGGTGCGCATCCGTTCGACCCTGGGCATGGTGTTCCAGAACTTCAACCTGTGGCCACACCGCACCGTGCTGGAAAACCTTATCGAAGCCCCCACCCAGGTGCTGCGCGAAAGTCGCGCCGAAGCCATCGAACGCGCCGAAGCCTTACTCGACCGCGTCGGCCTGGCCGCCAAACGCAATGAGTACCCGGCGTTCCTTTCCGGTGGCCAGCAACAGCGCGTGGCGATTGCCCGTGCGCTGGCCATGCGGCCCAAAGTCATGCTGTTCGACGAACCCACCTCGGCCCTCGACCCGGAGCTGGTGGGCGAAGTTCTGCGGGTGATCCGCTCCCTGGCCGAGGAAGGCCGCACCATGATCTTGGTCACCCATGAAATGGCATTCGCTCGGGATGTGTCGTCGAAAGTGGCGTTCCTGCACCAAGGCATGATCGAAGAAACCGGCTCGCCGGATGCGGTGTTTATCGACCCACGCAGTGAGCGTTGCCGGCAGTTCGTCAACGCGCATCAAACTCGCTAACTCCAGAAAAAGACGGGGCAAAATCATGAAATCCAAGCGTATGGCAACGTGGTTGAGCAGTGCAGTGTTGATGGTGGTCGCAGGTTTCACCTGGGCGGCGGAAAAGCCCATCGTGTTTGCGGTGGCGGCCGAACCCTATCCGCCCTTTACCGTGAAGGGCGGCAATGGCCAGTGGTCCGGCTTTGAGGTGGACCTGATCCACAAACTCTGCGAAGGCATGAAAGCCGAGTGCCAGATCAAGGAAGTGGCGTGGGACGGCATCATTCCCTCGCTGCTGGCGAAGAAGATCGACGTGATTTTCTCCTCGATGTCGGTGACCGATGAGCGCGAAAAACAGATCGCCTTCAGCCGTGCCTACTACGACTCCCTGCTGGGTGTCGCCGGGCCCAAGGGCAGCGAAGTCGAGATCTCTCCGGCGGGCCTCAAGGGCAAGTTGATCGGCGTGCAGATCTCCACCGTCAGTGCCAATTACCTGAAGAAGTACTACGAAAACATCGCCGACCTTAAGTACTACGACACCCAGGAATCGGCCAACGCCGACCTGATCGCCGGCCGTATCGACTACATGATGGCCGACGACACCGCCATCGCCATGATGGTCAAGACCCCGGAAGCCAGCGGCTTGGCGCACATTGCCAGCGTGCCCTACGACCCGATCATCGGGCGCGGCGTCGGCGCCGGTTTGCGCAAGGAAGACACCGCGCTCAAGGCCCGGCTGGACAAAGCCATCGGCGAGTTGCTGGTGAGCAAGGACTATGATGACCTGTCGCAGCACTATTTCGGCTTGTCGGTGAGCCCGTGCAAACGCGGTGACACCCCGGCGTTTGTCAGCAAGACCTGTGACAGCCCGTACCAACAAGTCGCCCAGAAGAGCGAATGATGTTCGACCTTCTCAGCTTTGGCGAACAAGGGTGGGGCAATGCGCTGCTCAAGGGGTTATGGATGACCCTGCAGATCTCCGCCGGCGCCTTCGCGGTCGGCTTGCTGATTGGCCTGGTGGTGGCGTGCGCCAAGCTCAGTGCGCCGCGCCCCATCGCGCTGCTGATGCGCGGCTACACCACCGTGTTTCGCGCGGTGCCGGAGTTGCTGCTGATCCTGCTGCTGTATTACGCAGGCTCCATGGGCCTCAACGCGTTGATGCTGTGGATGGGCTTCGAGCAAGTGAATATCAGCGGCCCGCTGGTGGCGATCCTGGTGCTGGGCCTGGTACAGGGCGCCTATGCCTCGGAGATTTTCCGCGCGGCGATCCTGGCGATTCCCCACGGCCAGATCGAAGCGGCGCGGGCCTTCGGCCTCAGCGGGCTGGGCCTGTTCCGGCGGGTGACGCTGCCGATCATGGCGCCGTTCGCCCTGGCGGGCATGTCCAACCTGTGGATCAACCTGATCAAGGACAGCGCCTTGATCAGCGTGGTCGGCACCAACGAATTGCTCTATACCGCCAAGCAGGCGGCCGGCTCCACGCGCCAGTACCTGCTGTTCTACCTCACGGCCGCCGCCTTGTATTACCTGGTGACGCTGGCTTCCAACTACCTGTCCGGGCGCCTGGAGCGACGTATCCGTCGCTGGATGCCGGTTGTCGAGTGAGCGGCCCATGCCTGAATGGATAAGTTATTACGCCGGCTTGATCGCCAAGGGGTTGCAGACCACCTTGTCGTTGCTGGTGGTGTCGGCGGTGCTCGGATTTGCCCTGGCGGTGCTGGTCGCGCTGGCGCGGTTGTCGCGGCGCAAGTGGCTGGCGCGCGGGGCGCTGGCCTACACCAGCGTGCTGCGCGGCACGCCGCTGCTGATCCAGATCTACATTTTCTACTACGGCCTGGGCAGCCTGTTCGCGCAGTTCCCGATGATTCGCGGCAGCTTCCTGTGGCCGTACCTGCGCGACGGTTACTGGTACATCGTGTTTGCCCTTGTGCTGTCGGTCGGCGCCTATGTGGGCGAGGTGATTCGCGGAGGCCTGCTGGCCGTGCCCAAGGGTGAAATGGAAGCCGCCTCGGCCTTCGGCATGACCCCGCGCCAGGCGCTGCTACGGGTACGCCTGCCACGGGCGATGCGCCTGTTGCTGCCGACCCTGGCCGGGGAGACGGTGATGCTGCTCAAGTCCACCGCGCTGGCCTCGACCATTGCCGTGGTCGACCTGCTGGGTGCGGCCAACGTGGTGCGCGCGCAGACCCTGCAAATCTACCAGCCATTGCTGCTGGTGGCGGGGGTCTACCTGTGCCTGACCTTCCTGATTGAAGCCGTCTATGCGATTGCCGAACGGCGCGGCACGCCACTGCGCAGGTCGGCCGGATGAAACAGGACCGCTCGCTGCAAGGGATTGCCCTGTGTTCCCTGGCCTACGCATTCCTGGCGTTGCAGGATGCGGTGATCAAATGGCTGGTGGCCGATTACTCGGTGTTCACTATTCTGTTCTGGCGCAGCCTGGTGGTGGTGTTCGCCTGCGTGATTGCGGGGCGCATGGGCCTGTTGCGGCGCGCGTGGACGTCGGTCAGCCGCCGCTTGCTGATCATTCGCGGGCTGTTATCGTTGCTGGCGTGGTTGCTGTACTACACCGCCGCCAAGGACCTGAGCCTGGCGGAAATGACCACGCTGTATTTCTCCGCGCCGATCATGGTCACGCTGCTGGCGGCGCTGATCCTCAAGGAACGCGCCAGTCGCGGCCAGTGGGTCTCGCTGATCATCGGCTTTGTCGGCGTGGTGATCGCCTGTCGCCCCAGCCATCTGCTCGATCCGGTGCCCATCGCGCTGACGTTGGCCGCCGCCTTGTGCTGGGCGTTTACCTATATCCAGTTGCGCCAGGTCGACCCGAGCACCTCGGTACTGGAGCAGATGCTGATCACCAACGTGGTGTTTGTGCTGTGCATGGCCGTGACCTTGCCTTGGACCCATACGCCGTCGCCCACGCCGGCGTGGCTTGGCATGCTGGCGGCAGGCCTGGTGGGCGGTATCGGCCAGTTCCTGTTGTTTGCGAGTTTCCGTCGTGCCACCGCGACGTTGCTGGCGCCGTTCGAATACACCGGGTTGATCTGGGCGTTCCTGCTCTCAAGCCTGGTGTGGGGCACGCTGATGGAGGGTTCGCTGATCGTCGGCGCGGTGTTGATTGCCATCAGCGGCACCCTGGCCATGCTCAGCGCGCGGCACTCGGCGTCACAAGATGTGGTCGGCGCCGAATGCGCCGTGACGCAACCCCTGTACCCAGCAGCGGCAGATGTGCAGGCCGTTGGCGGGGCTGAAGGTGCCGGGGTTGAGGCACCCCTCGAGCCAGAGTCCGTCGAGCATCGCCGATAGGCCAATGGCCGCCAGGTGGCTGTCGTGGATCACCAGGTGTTCGCTGCGGGCCAGGTCGTCCAGCAGTTGTTGGATCAATGCCAGGTAGGCGTGGTAGCTGTTTTCGTGGGACTGGTTCACGTGGGGCGAGTGGCGGATCAGGCTCCAGAACACCACCCACACGCCGAGCAGATCGGGGTCCATGACCCTCGGTGAGAACGAGGCTGTGAGGAAGGCGTCCAGCCGTGCGGCGGCGCCATCCGCCAGCTCGACCTGTTCCCACAGGGCGGTGGTCAGCTCGTTGGCGAGCTTTTGGTAGGTCTCGGCGATCAGCGCGTCGATGCTGCCGAAATGGTGGTTGAGCAACCCCACCGACACCCCGGCTTCGGAAGCGATACGCCGCACGGAAATCCCGGCGTGCCCGTCACGGGCCAGGCAGGTGAGGGTAGCGGCGATCAACAGGTCGCGGCGTTCGTCGGGGTCGGCACGGCGCAGCTTGGAAGGTTCGACAGTCATGGACAGGCCTTTGATGAAACACCACAGCGCTCAGGTTAGTTGAACACGTGTTCAATCTCTACCGATTAATTGATGAGAGGAGGGCAAGGCATGGCAAAAGACCTTTCGTGGCTGGAAACCGGTGACGCCGGCAACGCGCTGCACGTTGGCGCCTGGCGTTTCGACGGTGACGGCAGCGGGCCCAGGGTGCACCTGCAAGCGGGTGTGCATGCGGATGAAATCGCCGGCATGTTGGTCCTGCATCAGTTGTTGCCGCGCTTGCAGGCGTGTCAGCACCAAGGCCGCCTGAAGGGCAGCGTCACGGTGGTGCCCCAGGCCAACCCGTTTGGTATCGGCCAGTTCCGCCAGGGCCGTTTGCTCGGGCGTTTCCATGAAGCCACCGGGCAGAATTTCAACCGTGCCTTCGACCATTCCCTGGCCATGGAACGCCCAGCGAGCAACCTGGCGCAGTGGCAGAAACGCCTGGTGCAACTGGCCGCCGAGGCCGACCTGGTGCTGGACCTGCACACCGATGACGAGGCGTTGCCGTACCTCTACATCCATCGCAGCTTCTGGCCCGACCAAGGCCTGGCGCTGGCGGCGGCGTTGCAAGTGGACCTGGTGATTGTCTGGGACGAGGGCGGCGATGGCTCCTTTGAAGAAACCATCATCAACCATGCATCGCCGCAACTGGCGGCCACCCTTGAGCTGCGCGGGCAAGCAGACGTCAGCGACGCCCTGGCGCAACAGGACGTCGATGGCCTGTGGGCCTGGTTGTGCATCAACGGCGTGATCGATGAGGTGGCGAGCATCGCCGAATGGCCAGGCGACGTGGTCGACATGGGCTGCATGGAAACCCTCCTCGCGCCCTGTGCCGGGGTGCTGGTGTTCGAGAAAGGCTTGGGTGATTACGTCGAAGAAGGGCAGCGTTTCGCGCGCATCATCGGCCGCCCCGGTGACCCCGCCTCGGAAGTGACCCTGCACGCAGCCCAGGCCGGGCGCATGGTCACCGCCCACCGCGAACGCCTGGTAGCCCAGGGCGCGGTGGTTGCCAAGTTCACCGGCACGCGCTTATCCGACAGCTACAGTGGCGGCGTGCTCGACCCGTAGCGGCGCCTGCAATTGCAGCCACTCACGCGGGCTGGTGCCGACCTTGCGCCGAAACGCACGGGCCAGCGCCGAGGGGCTTTCGTAGCCGACTTCATCGGCAATCAGGGCGATGGGCCGGCCTTCGCGCAGGCGTTTCTGCGCCAGGCTCACGCGCCAGCTCAGTACATAGTCGGCTGGGGTCTGGCCGACTACCTTGTGGAAATGCGCGGCAAAACTGGCGCGGGACATGTTCGACTCCACTGCCATTTCCTGCACGGTCCACGGGCGTTCGGGGTGGTTGTGCAGCAGGGTCATGGCCCGTGCCAGGCGCAGGTCTGCCAGGCCCGACATCATGCCGGTGGTCATGCTGTGATAGGCCATCATGTGGCGCAGGAACTGGATCACCATCAGCTCGAACAAACGGTTCATCACCGCCTCGCGGCCACAGTGTTCGGCAAAGGCTTCGCTGAACAGCCAGTCCAGCGTACCGGCGATCATCGGGATCTGCTTGAGCGGCATCACGATGGTGTCGGTCAGCGCTACGGACAACGGGTTATCCAGCCCACCGTCAAAACGCAGGGACGCCGCCACCACCTGGGCACGGTCAGCCTTGGTCGCCAGCAGGCGATGGGGCAGGGGACGCGGCACCAGCACCAGGCTGGGCTCGGGGATACGCAGGGTGGCGTCGGGCATTTCCAGGCTGGCCTGTCCATCCTTGAGCAGATAGACCCGGCCACGCTGCTGCACGTCGCGGGTGTCGAGGGCGCCGTGCAGGGGCCCGCTATGAAAGGTATCGGCACCGATGCCGAAGTGCACCAGCAGTGTGGACAAACGATCCATGACTCACCTGAATTGAAAGAGCGACCTTGTTTAGACGATCTGCGCCATATCGTCGACTATTAGCCTCCATTTGTAAAACATGCTTCGGCATCATGGCCTCACGTTCAACGCCTTGAGCGCCAACCCCAACGGAGCAAACGTCCATGAAAACCTTCAAGTTCTCCCGCGTCGCCGCCCTGATCACCGCTGCACTCGCCCTGGGTGCCAGCACCGCCAGCTTCGCCGCCCCGCAAAAAGCCACGGTGGTGCTGGTGCACGGCGCGTTCGCCGATGCATCCAGCTGGAACGGCGTGATCACCGGTCTCAAGGCCGAGGGCTACCCGGTAGTCGCCGTGGCCAACCCGCTGCGCAGCGTCAAGACCGACTCGGACTATGTGGCCGACATCGTCGAACACACCCCGGGCCCGGTGATTCTGGTCGGCCACTCCTACGGTGGCTCGGTCATCACCAACGCCGTGCATGGCAGCAACAAGGTCAAGGCCCTGGTCTACGTGGCCGCCTTCGCCCCAGAAAAAGGCGAGACCGCGTTCGAACTGTCCGGCCGCTACCCCGGCGGCACCCTGGGCCCGACCCTGGACAAACCCGTGGTCTCCAAGGACGGCGTGACCGACCTGTACATCCAGCAAGACAAATTCAACAGCCAGTTCGCCGCCGACGTGGCAGCCAAGGACGCCCAACTGATGGCCGCCGGCCAACGCCCGATCACCGAGGCTGCCCTGAAGGAACCGTCCGGCGACCCGGCCTGGAAAACCGTACCGTCCTACTTCATATACGGTTCAGCCGACAAAAATATTCCCGAGGCCGCACTTAAATTCATGGCCGACCGCGCGGGCTCCAAGGAAACCGTGGATGTGAAAGGTGCGTCGCACGTGGTGATGGTGTCGAACCCGGCGCGGGTGGTAGCGATCATCAACGACGCGGCCAAGGCCAACGCGCAATAACCCATCACTGTAGACGCTGGCTTGCCGGTGATGCCGGCGGCACGGTGCAACAGGCAGACCGAGTCGATGCCATCGCAGGCCAGCCAGCGCCTACATTTGAACCGAGAACGGCTTGCCATATCGGTTGCTGCCTAACGGATAGGTACCCAGGTCACTGATCAAACCGCGACCCCATCCCCCTCAACCGCCGCATGGCACTGTCCAAATGCGCCCGCGCACTCGCCGGATCACCCTCACGCATCTGCTCATACGCCACCTGCGCCACCGTCGGGTCAATCGGCTTGAGCGCCCGCCCACTTGCCATCGCCTTCAATTGCACTTCAGCCGCGCGCTCCAGGTAGTACAAATCATCCCAAGCCTCGGCAATATTCGGCGCAGCCACCATCACCCCATGATTCTTCAAGAACAGAATATCGGCATTGCCCAACGCCGCCGCAATGCGCTGGCCCTCGCGGTTATCCAGGGCCAAGCCGTTGTAGGCCTCATCCACTGCCGTGCGCCCATAAAACTTCAACGCCGTCTGCCCCAGCCACAGCAAGGGCGGCCCTTGCAGCAGGCACAGCGCGGTGGCGTTGGGCATATGGGTATGAAAGGCGGCCTTGATGCGCGGCTGGCATTGATGCAACGGGGCATGGATATAAAACGCCGTGGCTTCCGGCGTGCCATCGCCGTCGATCACGTTGCCGGCAAAATCACACACCAACAGATGGGATGCCGTGATTTCCTCGAACGCATAGCCGAACGGATTGACGAAAAACAAGTCGTCATGCCCCGGCACCGTCGCCGAAAAGTGATTGCAGATACCTTCTTCCATGCCATGCAGCGCGGCCAGTTGCAGGCACGCGGCAAGCTCCACCCGCGCGTCGATGGCGGCAGGTGTGTCGAGGTTGAAGCGCCCGGCACGCGGGCCCAGGGAGGAGGGCGTGAACGTATGGGCCATGGTTCACCACCCCAGGGACTTGAACAGTTCGGGCACGCCGTCGAGGGTCGGCAAGATGGCATCCGGGGTGTAATCGGCGAGCAATTGCCGGCCGGTGCCACGGTCGATCCACACGCAGCGAAACCCCATGTCCCGCGCGGCGGCGTGGTCCAGGTGCGGGCTGGCGCAGATGTGCACCACCTGGTCGAGGCTCACGCCAAGCTGCCCATGGGCATGGTCGAACAGGCGACGGTCGGGCTTGTAGGCCCCCGCCTGCTGGGCGGTGATGACCCGGTCGATATAGCCGCCCAATTGCGCCACATTGCCGGCGATCACGTCATCGTCGGTATTGGAGACAATACACAGCTTGTAGCCCAGTGTCTTGAGCTGCCTGAGGGTATCCACCACTTCTGGAAACGGAGGCATGGCACTGATGCTGTCGGTGAGGATCGCACCGTCCTGCGCGTTGGCCGGCAGGCCCAGTTCCTCCAAGGCGAGCTGCAAGCCCAGGCCGGCGAGGGTGCGGAAATTGCGGTGCGGCGGGGTTTGCTCCAGGGCGTGTTCGTGGTGGTCGTAGACGCTGATCAGGGTTTCAGGGTCGACCTGATGCGCGCCTTTTTCATCGAGGATCCGGTCGACGGCGGCGCGCAGGCCTTCATCCCATTGGATCAGGGTGCCGTAGCAATCAAAGGTCAGCCACAACGGGCGAGGGGAGTGTTCGAACGGCATGGGGCACCTTTAGCAAAGAGTGGGCGAGCGCTTGAGCATAGGAAACCTGGCAGTCAGTTGGAAATTAAATTAACCTCTGCATCACAGTTGAATTATCGATATGTAGGTCGCCGCCATGTTTGATCTCGAACTCCTGCACACCCTGGTTTGCGTGGTAGATGAAGGCAGCTTTACGCGTGCCGCCGAGCGCGTACACCGCACCCAATCCACCGTGAGCCAGCAGATTCGCAAGCTCGAAGAAAGCGTCGGGCAAGTGCTGTTGGTGCGCGACCGCTCCGGCCAGCAAGTCAGCGCCACCGAGCACGGCGAGTTGCTGACCCATTACGCGCGGCGCCTGTTGAACCTGTCCCGGGAAGCCCGCGACGCCCTGAACACCGAGGCCAGCGTGGTGCCGGTACGCCTGGGCGTGCCCGAAGATTTTGATGCTACGCGCATGGCGTCGGTGCTCTCGGGCTTTGTCCGCGCACGCCCCGAAGCGCGACTGGAGACGGTCAGCGGCATGAGCACCGACCTGCGACGGCAACTGGACAGTGGTGAAATCGACATCGCTTTGGTCAAGCGCGAAGCCGGCAGCGGCGAATGCCATGCCAGTTGGCCGGAGCCACTGGTGTGGGTGTGCGGCCAAAGCCAGGACCTGCAGGCCGAAACCTTGCCCCTGGCGCTGTTCCCCCAAGGCTGCATCTACCGCCAGCGTGCCATCCGCACCCTCGACAAGGCCCGGCGCAGTTGGCGCGTGGCGTTTGGCAGCCATAGCCTCACCGGCATCCAGGCCGCGGTGACGTCCGGGTTGGGGATCAGCATCCTGCCGAAAAGCGCCGTGCTGCCCAGCCACCGGATCTGCACGGAGCTGCCGCCGGTACCGCCCTCGGAACTGGCGCTGGTCAGCGGTGCGCAGCGGTTGAGTGCAACCCACCAAGGGTTGATCGAGTGTTTGCGCGAGGATATTTCAAAGGCTCTCTAAGCGCTCCAGCAACAGGCGCTCCAAGGTGTCCACCGGCAACGGCCGACTGAACAGATACCCCTGGATCTGATCACAGCCGGCCTCTTTCAAGAACGCCAGTTGTGCCTGGGTTTCCACGCCTTCGGCCACCACCCGCAGGTTGAGGCTGTGGGCCAGTTCTATGATGGTGCGGGTGATCGCCGCGTCCTGGGGGTTGCTGGTGACTTCGCGGATAAACGCGATGTCGATCTTCAACGTGTCGATGGGAAACCGCCGCAGGTACGCCAGGCTCGAATAGCCGGTGCCGAAGTCATCGATGGAGATCTTCACACCCATGGCGTGCAAGCGTTGCAGGCTGGCGATGGTGTGCTGGGTGTTTTCCATCAGCGAGCCTTCGGTCAGCTCCACTTCCAGCCAATGCGGCTCGACCCCGGTTTGCGCCAGGGTGTGGGCGATATCGGCAATCAGGTCGCCTTCGATCAATTGATTGCCGGAGACGTTCACCGAGACTTCCACCGCACCGATGGCGCCGCGTTGCCATTCGGCAATCTGCTCGCAGACCTGTTCGATCACCCAGCGCCCCACGGGCACGATCAAGCCGATGTTTTCCAGGATCGGCACAAACACCGCCGGGGACACCGCGCCGTAGTCCGGCCTTTCCCAGCGCAGCAGTGCCTCCAGCGCGCATATGCGGCCAGTGGCAACCTCGACCTTGGGCTGGTAATGCACGCTAAATTCCTCGCGCTCGACCGCCAGGCGCAAGGCGTTTTCCAGATCCTGGCGGGTCAGGTCATGCACGTTCATGCCGGTTTGCTGTGGCGTGAGTTCGCGTGAAGGGTCCGCGCGATCGCCGCGCGCCTTGAGCCGCAACAGGTTGCGCACCCGCAGCCACAACTCGACACGCTCCACCGGTTTGCTGATGAACTCCTCGGCACCGGCCTCCAGCCCGCTGACCCTGGCGCTCGGTTCACTGAGGGCCGACAGCATGATGATCGGTATGCCCGCCGTGGTTTCATCACCTTTGAGCTGGCTGGCGACTTCGTAGCCGTCCATGCCTGGCATCATGATGTCCAGCAGGATCAGGTCGGGTGGCCGTTGCGCCACCAACTGCAAGGCCTCTTCACCACTGCCGGCGGTCAGGGTCTGGTAGCCCTCGTGTTGCAGCAGGGTTTCCAGCAGCTTGCGCACCTGGGGTTCATCATCAACGATCAACAGCGTTGCGGGTTGGCTGGCCATGGAGAGGACTCATAGGAGAGGGCGGATGGGCTGTTGCAGCAAGGTGTCGATCACCTGATACAGCTCTTTGTAGCGCAGTGGCTTGATGATGTAGGCGTCGCAACCGGCCAGCCGGGTTTTTTCGCGGTCTTCTTTCATCGCCATGGCCGTCAAGGCGATGACCGGGATGTGCGCGGTGAGTGGGTCGCGCTTGAGCAGGGCGGTGGCGGCCAGGCCGTCCATGCCCGGCAGCTGGATATCCATCAGGATCAGCGCCGGTTGCTGTTCGCGGGCCAGGGTCAGGCCGGTCTCGGCATCGGGCGCCCACAGTACGCTGTGACCCGCATTCACCAGCAACAGGCGCGCCAGGCGCATGTTGGCTTCATTGTCTTCAACGATCAGGATGCTGGCCATTCGGCCTCCAGGGCGCGGTGCAGCGGCAGCCAGACCACAAACCGCGCGCCCTGGCCTTCGCGGCTGGCCACGGCAACGCTGCCGCCATGCAGGTCGGTCAGGCGCTTGACCATCGCCAGCCCCAGGCCCGTGCCTTCGAATTTGCGTGCCAGGCTGCTGTCGATCTGGCTGAACGCCTTGAACAGCTTGTCCATATCGTCTTCGGCAATGCCGATCCCGGTGTCGCTGACGCTTAGCTCAAGGAATTGTCGATGGGGGCTGGCGGGCAACTCAAAGGTGTACACCGGCCAGTCGCCTGGGATCTGCCCGACCTGTTCGCGGGTTACCTGGCGCACTGTCAGGGTCACTGAGCTGCCGTGCTCGCTGAACTTCACCGCGTTGGCCAGCAGGTTGTAGACGATCTGTTTGGTCTTGCGCAGGTCCAGCGCCAGACAACCGAGGTCCTCGGGGCTTTCCAGCTTCAATTGGATGCGTTGCAGGGCTGCCTTTTCGCGCACGATCAGCAGGCTGTTGGCCAATAAACCCGCCAGTTCCACCGCTTCCAGCTCCAGCGCCATCATCCCGGCCTCGACCTTGGACAGGTCGAGAATGTCATTGATCAACGACAGCAGGTGCTGGCCACTGGTGAAGATGTCGCCGATGTATTCGCGCTGGGTCTCGCTCATGTCGCCAACCAGGCCGTCCTTGAGCGCCTCGGAAAAACCGATCACCGCATTCAAGGGTGTGCGCAGCTCATGGGACATGGTCGCGAGGAACTCGGACTTCATGTGGCTGGCGTGCTCCAGCTCCAGGTTCTTTTCTTCCAGGGCGCGTTCGAAGCCCTTACGCTCGGCTTCCTCCTGCTTGCGCGCGGTATTGTCGGTGCCGATCAGCAGGTAGCCGATGATGGTGTCATGCCGGTTGCGCAGGGCGGTCACCGAGACCATCGCCGACAGGCGACTGCCGTCCTTACGGATGTAGGTCAGCTCGTAGATGTCTTCAATGCCCCGGGAGGCCTTGAATACCAATGCCTCGAAACCCGGCGTGATCGGCGTGTCCAGCTCCAGGCTGAGGGCAGCGGCGCGGGTGATCAGTTCGACAGGGTCGGAGATGTCGGCAGGGGTGATGCGGTTGACCACATCGGCGGCGGCATAGCCGAGCATGCGTTCGGCGCCGACGTTGAAAATCTGGATCACGCCTTTCTCGTCGGTGGCGATGCTGGAGAAGTAGGCACTGTTGAAAATCGCGTCTTGCAGGGCGCCGGTCTTGAGCAGGGTTTTCTGCCGTTTGAATTCGACGATTTTTTCAGCGCGCGACTGCGGTTCGGGTAACGGTGTGTCCATCGCTTGGGCGTTCCGTGACGTTCAGGCCCGCCGTCGTCATTAGGCGAGGGCGCAGAGCATGCTCACAGAAGATCGCTTTGGGGGCGATGAGGAGGAGATGAGATGCTTGGACAATAGCAGAGATTGTGGCGTTTTGATGGCGGGGTGCGGGTTATTTCCCTCCGAACGGATATCTTCGTGCAAATAATCAGGTTTTTCGGATTTACGCTGGATGAAACGTTTCATCTGACGATAAATGGTCAACGCAAGCGCTTGCGTAAGGAAATGTTTCTACATTAGAGTCGGGCCACGCGATTACAAAAATAATAAAACCAGGAGCTCATTCATGAGCCTTGAACCCTTGCTTGAGATGCAGGGCATCAGCAAAACCTTCAACGGTTTGCGCGTGCTCAAGACGGTCGGCCTGAAAGTCTACCCCGGCGAAATCCACGCCTTGATGGGGGAGAACGGCGCCGGCAAATCGACGTTGATGAAGATCCTCTCGGGCGCCTACCAAGCCGATCCCGGCGGTGAAATCCGCATTGCCGGCCAACTCATCCCCACCTTCGACCCCGCCACCGCCAAAGCCCTCGGCATTGCCGTGATCTACCAGGAACTGAGCCTGTGCCCGAACCTGAGCGTGGCCGAGAACATCTACCTGGGCCGCGAACTGCGGCGCGGCTGGACCATCGACCGCAAGGGCATGGAAGCCGGTTGTAGCGAAGTGCTGCAGCGCCTGGGTGCGGAGTTCACCCCGGCAACGCGGGTCAGCAGCCTGTCGATCGCCGAGCGCCAACTGGTGGAAATCGCCCGCGCCTTGCATGCCCACGCCAAGATCCTGGTGATGGACGAACCCACCACGCCCTTGTCATCCCGCGAGACCGACCGTTTGTTCGCGTTGATCAAGCAGCTGCGCAGCCAGGGCCTGGCGATCATCTATATCAGCCATCGCATGGCCGAGATCTATGAGTTGTCCGACCGTGTGTCGGTGCTGCGTGACGGCCAATACATCGGCGAACTGACCCGCGAGGCGCTGTCGGCCGAAGTGCTGGTGAAAATGATGGTGGGCCGCGACCTGTCCGGTTTCTACAAGAAGGAACACGCCGCCTATAACCCCGGCAACGTGGTAATGCGCGTGCGCGACATGGCCGATGGCAAGCGCGTACGACACTGCAGTTTCGACTTGCATGCCGGTGAAGTGTTGGGCATTGCCGGGCTGGTCGGGGCAGGGCGCACCGAACTCGCGCGCCTGATCTTTGCCGCCGACCCACGCACCTCGGGCACCCTGGAAGTGGTCGGCAAGCACGTCACGCACTTGCGCACGCCGGCAGATGCGATTCGCGCCGGCGTCGTCTACCTCACCGAAGACCGCAAGGCCCAGGGCCTGTTCCTGGACATGAGCGTGGCGGACAACATCAATGTCTGCGCCTGCGTACCGGATGCTTATGCCGGCGGTGTGCTGGATCGCGGGCATGCCGCGCAGCGCGCCGCCGACGCGATCAAGTCGCTGTCGATCCGGGTGGCCTCGGGCAAGGTCAATGTGGGTGCCTTGTCCGGCGGGAACCAGCAGAAGGTGCTGTTGGCCCGGCTGCTGGAGGTCAAGCCGCACGTGTTGATCCTCGACGAGCCCACACGCGGCGTCGACATCGGCTCCAAGTCCGAGATCTACCGCATCATCAATCAACTGGCCCAGGCCGGCGTCGGCATCGTGGTGATCTCCAGCGAGCTGCCGGAGATCATCGGCACCTGCGACCGCGTGCTGATCATGCGCGAAGGCCAGTTGGTGGCTGAAGTCGGCGGCGCGTCAGGCCAGGTTATTTCCCAGGAACGCATTATTGACCTCGCCACCGGTGGCGATCAGGTGGTTGCCCATGGCTGAGTTGACTATCGCAACAACAGGTAAGGCTGAACGCGCACGCGAGTTGATGCGCACGGTGGGCATGCTGCCGGTGCTGATCCTGCTGCTGGTGGGCTTTGCCCTGGCCAGCGAGAACTTCCTGACGGTGCAAAACCTGTCGATCATCACCCAGCAGGCCTCGGTGAACGTGGTGCTGGCGGCCGGGATGACTTTTGTGATCCTCACGGCGGGCATCGACCTGTCGGTGGGCGCGATCCTGGCTGCTTCGGCGGTGGTCGCGCTGCAAGCCTCGATGTCGCCGCAGTTCGGCATGTTCGGGATCGCCGCCGGTATCGGCTTTGGCCTGTTGCTGGGCTTGGTCAACGGCGGGTTGATCGCTTTCATGCGCCTGCCGCCGTTTATTGTCACCCTCGGCGCGCTGACGGCCATGCGTGGTCTGGCGCGGCTATTGGCGGATGACAAAACCGTATTCAACCCGGACCTGCCGTTTGCCTTTATCGGCAATGACTCGGTACTCGGCGTGCCCTGGCTGGTGATCATTGCCGTGGCGGTGGTGGCGCTCTCGTGGTTCATCCTGCGGCGAACAGTGATGGGCGTGCAGATCTACTCGGTGGGCGGCAACCCGGAAGCGGCGCGCTTGTCTGGGATCAAAGTGTGGAAGGTGCTGCTGTTTGTCTACGCCATGTCCGGCGCGCTGGCCGGGTTGGGCGCCGTGATGAGCGCGTCGCGGCTGTTCGCTGCCAATGGCCTGCAACTGGGGCAATCCTATGAGTTGGACGCGATTGCGGCAGTGATCCTTGGCGGCACCAGTTTTACCGGCGGCGTCGGCACCATCGGTGGCACGTTGATCGGTGCGCTGATTATCGCCGTGCTCACCAACGGCCTGGTGTTGCTGGGCGTCTCGGACATCTGGCAGTACATCATCAAGGGCATCGTGATCATTGGCGCAGTGGCGCTGGATCGCTACCGCCAGTCCGGTGCGCGGACCTGATTTCACTCCTACAACAATCATAAGAGAGACCCGCATGAACCTAAAACGCATGTTTCCCGTCATTGCCTTGGCTGCCCTGATGTCCCACGTCGTCGAAGCCCGTGAACTGAAGGCGCTCGGCATCAGCATGGGCTCGCTGGGCAACCCGTATTTCGTGACCCTGGCCGACGGCGCCACCGCACGGGCCAAAGAGTTGAACCCCAGCGTCAAGGTCACCTCGGTGTCGGCCGACTATGACCTGAGCAAGCAGTTTTCGCAGATCGATAACTTTATTTCGTCCAAGGTCGACCTGATCCTGATCAACGCCGTCGACCCGTCTGCGATGGCCTCGGCGATCAAGAAGGCCCGTGACGCCGGCATTGTCGTGGTCGCCGTGGATGTGGACGCCAAGGGCGTGAACGCCACCGTGCAGACCGACAACGTCGAGGCCGGCAAGCTGGCGTGCCAGTACCTGGTGGACAAGCTTTCCGGCAAGGGCAATGTGATCATCCAGAACGGCCCGCAAGTCACCGCCGTGACCGACCGTGTCAAAGGCTGCAAGGCGGCACTGGCCGCCGCGCCGGATATCAAGGTGCTGTCCGATGACCAGGACGGCAAAGGCTCCCGCGAAGGCGGACTGAACGTGATGCAGGGCTACCTCACGCGCTTTCCGAAAATCGACGGCCTGTTCGCGATCAACGACCCGCAAGCCATCGGCAGCGACCTGGCGGCCAAGCAGCTCAAGCGCAGCGGCATCATCATCACCTCGGTGGACGGCGCGCCGGACATCGAGAACGCGCTGAAAACCGACTCGCAGATCCAGGCATCGTCCAGCCAGGACCCGTGGGCCATGGCGCAGACCGCAGTGAATGTGGGCAATGACATTCTCAACGACAAACCCCCGGCCGAAGCGGTTACCCTGCTTACGCCAAAATTGATCACCCGTGACAACGTTGCGACGTACAGCGGTTGGTCGAGTAAACATTGATCTAGCCAGAGGAACAGCGTCGTGGTCACCATGGATGACGTGGCAAGCAGGGCGGGGGTGTCGCCGTCGACGGTGTCCCACGTGTTGAACGGCACCCGCAAGGTCAGCCCGGCCACGGTGCAAGCGGTGCAGCAAGCGATCCAGGCATTGGGCTACATCCCCAACACCCTGGCACGCTCGCTGGCCCGTTCGAGCACCAGCACGATTGGCGTGGCGATCTCGGCGCTGTCCAACCATTACTTCAGCGAGACGGTGCACGCGATTGAAACCGAGTGCGCCAAGCACGGCTACATGATGCTGTTTGTCGACACCCACGACGACCCGGTGCAGGAACTGCGGGTGGTCACGGCGCTGCACCATCGGCGGGTCGACGGGATCTTGCTCGCACCGTCCACCGGCTCCAGTGCACTGGAGTACCTGCGAGCCAACGAGGTGCCCACGGTGCTGGTGGACCGCATGATGAGCGAGCAATTCGATCAGGTCGGGGTGGAGAACACACAGTCTACCCAGGCCTTGGTCGCGCACCTGATTGAACACGGGCACCGGCGCATCGGCTTTATCGCAGGGCGAGCGGGGCTGGGGACTACCGATGAGCGCGTCGCCGGTTACCGTGCAGCATTAGCGGCGGCGGGCCTGGCGTTTGACCCGCAGTTGCTGGTCAACGGTGGCTCCAACAGTGAGCCGGCACATGCGGCTACGCGGCAGTTGCTGGCCTTGACGGCGCCGCCCACGGCGATCATGGCGGGCAATAACCTGATGACGCTTGGCGCCATGCATGCCCTGCGCGATGCGCGGATAGACGTGCCGGCGCAGATGGCGCTGGTGGGGTTTGATGATTTTGACTGGGCGGACTTTTTCGTGCCGCGCCTGACCTTGATCGCGCAGCCGGTCCAGGCCCTTGGCGCCCAGGCCGTGAACCTGCTGTTGCAACGCATGGCCTTGCCCGGCGCGCCGACCCACAGCGTGCGCCTGGCGCCGAGCCTGCAAGTGCGTAATTCATGTGGCTGTATTGGACTGGAATGACCCGCGTATGAGCAACCCCGTATCCCTCGGCATCGACCTCGGCACCTCGGAACTCAAGGCCATCCTCATGGACCTCGACGGCACGGTGTTGGCCCATGCCGGCGTGCGCCTGAATGTATCGCGGCGCCACAGCGGCTGGTCTGAACAGGCACCGCAAGACTGGTGGCAGGCGTGCGTGCAGGCGCTGGCCGAATTGCGTGGGCACGAGGCGTTTGCCCGCGTGGCCTGTATTGGCCTGTCCGGGCAGATGCACGGCGCAGTATTGTTGGACGCGGACAACCGCGTGTTATACCCGGCCATCCTGTGGGACGACTCCCGTGCCATCGCCGAGGCCGAGCAGTTGGGCGCAGGCTTTGCCGACGTCACCGGCAGCCTGCCCATGGCCGGCCTGACCGCGCCGAAGCTGCTATGGCTGCAACAGCATGAGCCAGAGGTGTTCAAGGCCATCGATTGTGTGCTGTCGCCCAAGGACTACCTGCGGTTGCGCCTGAGTGGCGAGCGCATCAGCGAGATGTCCGATGCAGCCGGCACCTTGTGGCTGGATGTAGCCCGACGTGAATGGTTCGCCCCCCTATTGCGCGCCACGGGCCTCTCGCCCGCGCAAATGCCCCGGCTGGTCGAAGGCGGCGCCGCAAGTGCCGTGCTGACGGTGCAGGGGTTAGGCTTGTCGCCCTCGGTAGTCATCGCCGGCGGCGGTGGTGATAACCCGGTGGCGGCGGTCGGTATCGGTGCGATCAATGCGGGGGATGGATTTATCACCCTCGGCACCAGCGCCGCCATTGTCGCCATCACCGACCACTCTGCCGGCAACCCGGCGAGCGCGGTGCACAGCTTCTGCCATGCCTTGCCCAACCGCTGGTACACCATGGGCGCCATGCTGGCCGGCGCCAGTTGCCTGCGCTGGGTCACGCGGCTGACAGGCACCCTGGACGAGCAGACATTGCTGGACCAGGTGCAGGCGCAATTACCGATCGAACAGACCGTGCCGCTCAGTACACCCTTGTTCCTGCCGTACCTGGCCGGTGAACGCACCCCCCATAACGACCCGCTGCTGCGCGGTGGCTTCATGGGCCTGGGCCACGACTGCACACCCGCGATGCTCGGTTATGCCGTCATGGAAGGCGTGGGGTTCGGCCTGCTGGACGCACTGCGCGCCGTGCAATCGGCCGGCGCCGACGTGGGCGCGTGCGCACTGGTGGGCGGTGGTGCACGCAGCGGGTATTGGGCCCAGTTGCTGGCGAATATCCTGCAACGCGAAATCTTCACCCTGCACGGCAGTGAACTGAGCGCCTGCATTGGCGCCGCGAAGCTCGGGTTTCTGGCGATTGACCAAGGAGAGGCGCTGGTGCAGGCGGGGATGCCAGTGAAAGCGCGATACGTGCCGGACGCCAGGCAGCAAGCCGTGTTGGAAGCGCGCTACCGCAAATTCCAAGGGCTGCTGGCCGCGGCCAAGGCACTGCACGACTGAGCAAGGATACTTTGCAGGCGGGCTTGCCTGCGAAGGCCTCTCCACACCGAAACCACGATGCGAAGCGAGCCGCTCTTGATCTTGCTTTTGATCCTAGGCGCCCCGTCAAACACGCTGGCCGGAATTCGACAGGGATTTGGGGGGTAAACCGGCAGGGATGCCGGTTTAGCCGCCCCGCGCCATGGATGGCGCGTGGCGGCGGCCCCCCAAATACCTGTCGGATTACGGGCACACCGAGCCTAGGCGAGGTGCCGAGTGTTGGGGCAAGAGCCTTTTGCTTACTTTTGGGCTTTTCAAAAGTGAGCCGCTGTAAGAGCGGAACCATAAGCAGCCGTTACCCAAATAACGGATATGTACACCGCACCACCGCCTTCGCAGGCAAGCCAGCTCCCACATTTTTGGATTGCGGGGGTGACAGTTAGATTGTGGCGGCTGTCAGGTCGCCAGCGGCGCAAGTCCAACACCGTACCCAGAACTATGCAGACACCAGCCCACCCAAGACAGTCAACAGCGTCGTATTACCCTTGAGCACCTGGCCATGCTCAAAACAAATCCACCCCTCATTGAACCCATCCACCATGCGCATACGTGGCATCGGGTTCTGCGCACCGTGCGAACGCAGCAGGGTTTCCCAAGTATCACGCGCAACCACCTCGGCGCGAACGTCGCGGCCCAGCAATTGCGCCAGGGTAAACGCGATATCGTTCGGGCTCACCCATTGGCCCTCAAGCTCCACCACACGGTGACCGGCCCACGCCTGTTGCAATAACTGCGCAGCGACCGTGCCGATATCCGCCGTGGCGACCATTGGCACAGCCTTGTCCAGCGGTTGCAGGAAGCTGTGGATCACCCCGGTTTCACGGGCGGTCGTCACGTCGTACAGCGCGTTCTCCATGAACCAGGCCGGGCGCAGGAAGGTCACGGGGATGTCGAGCGCGCCCAGGGCGTGTTCCATCAAGGTCCGCTGTGTCAGCAGGTTGAGCGGCTCGGCCTGGGCACCGATGGTCGACAGGCACAGCACCTTCTGCGGCGCGGCGGCCTGCAGGGCCTGGGTGACCGCACTGATCACAGTGCGGGCTTCGGGAAAGCCGGGCTGCGGGTCGAAGCCGGGTGGCGGCAGGATGAATACCCCGGTCGCGCCCTTGAACGCGGCGGTCAGCGCCTGGGCGTCTTCCATGTGGGCGAATACCACTTCGCAACCCTGGTCAGCCCAGTAGGCCGCCTTGCCCGCATCGCGCACCACGGCGCGAACGGGTTGGCCTGCCTTGATCAGATTGTGCGCCAGGGCGCCGCCGACTTTGCCTGTGATTCCGGTAATGACATACATGAGCTGCTCACCTGTTGGTCCAAAGAGTGGCGCCAGGATAAAGACCGCCCAGTGATGACAGAATACCTATTCAGGCATTGCGCTGATGACTCGAAATCACGAATCCCCCAGGGGCGGCAAGCGCCGTTTCACCGGGGTTTTCTTGACGATGGCCGTGTTGGTTTCGGCATAGGCGTTGAGTTTATCGAGCAGGCTGTCCAGGTGATCCATGGTGCGCACATGCAGCCGCGCGATAAAGCAGTCGTCGCCGGTGACCTTGTCGCACTCAGTGAATTCCGGGATCGCCTGGATCTGCCGCTCCACCTCATGCAATTTGCCGGGCAACGGGCGGATGCGCACGATGGCCTGGAGCAGATAGCCGAAATGCTTGGGGTCGATGTCGACGGTGTAATGGGTCAACACGCCGCGTTCTTCAAGGCGGCGCAGGCGTTCGCCGACACTGGGTGAGGACAACCCGGTAATCCCGGCCAAGGCCTTGAGGGACAGGCGCGAGTCGTCCATCAAAGCCGCGATCAGTTGCTGGTCGATGGTGTCAATCATGGTGTTCACCTAATAAGTAAAGGCAACCCTGGCCTTTGGCCTTTTTTAGTCGCTGGAGCCGGTCCCAAGCAGATTGCCATAATTGAGCCTCACTTGAGGAGCCTCAAACATGGACACATCCATCCGTCGCGGGTCGTGGGAAATGGTCGCCGCCATGCTGATCTCGGGCACCATTGGCTGGTTTGTACTGGTGTCAGGCGTGTCGGTGATCGAAGTGGTGTTCTGGCGCTGCGTGATCGGCGGGCTGACGCTGTTGCTGGTCTGCGCGTTGCTCGGTTACCTGCGCCTGGACCTGCTCAGTTGGGCCAAGCTGGGCCTGGCGATGCTCAGTGGCGTGGCGATTGTCGGCAACTGGTTGCTGCTGTTCGAATCCTATTCGCGCGCATCTATTGCTATCAGCACGGCGGTGTACAACGTGCAGCCGTTCATGCTGGTGATGCTGGCGGCGGTGTTCCTGGGTGAAAAGATCACCGTGCAGAAACTGGCGTGGCTGAGCGTGGCGTTCCTGGGGATGTTGGCGATTGTGACTGCCCATGGCGATCAACAGACCGGCGACGATTACCTCACAGGCATCGCGTTGGCGTTGGGCGCAGCCTTCCTGTATGCGATTGCGGCGCTGATCATCAAGCGCCTGAAAGCAGTGCCGCCACATTTGATGGCGTTGATCCAGGTGACCACCGGCGCACTGTTACTGGCGCCGCTGGTGCCGTGGAATAGCCTGCCGGTCACGACCAATGCCTGGGCGGCACTGGTGACGCTCGGCGTGGTGCACACTGGCCTGATGTATGTCTTGCTGTACGGCGCGATCCAGAAATTGCCGACAGCCCTGACCGGCGCACTGTCGTTTATTTACCCGATTGCGGCGATCTTCGTCGATTGGATCGCCTTCGGGCATCGCCTGGGCTGGCTGCAATGGCTGGGGGTGGTGGCGATCCTGCTGGCGGCCGCCGGGTTGCAGCGGGGCTGGTGGTGGCCCCGCTCCCAGCGTGTCAGTGCGTACCCTGGAAAATGATGTTTTCCGGGTTGAAATGTTCGACCACGCTGCCCGGCTGCGGCAGGCCGAGGATATGCCCCTTGATCTTGCCCACCACGTGCATCTCGCAGGGTTTGCAGTCGAACTTCAGGGTCAGCACTTCATCGCCGTGGATCAACTGCATCGGCGCGACCTTGGTCTTCACGCCCGTGACCCCCTTGGCCTGTTTAGGGCACAGGTTGAACGAGAAGCGCAGGCAGTGCTTGGTGATCATCACCGGGACTTCGCCGGTTTCTTCGTGGGCTTCGAAGGCAGCGTCGATCAGCTTCACCCCGTGGCGGTGGTAGAAGTCGCGGGCTTTCTGGTTGTAGACGTTGGCCAGGAACGACAGGTGCGCGTCCGGGTATACCGGCGGCGGCGAGGTCTCGGCCTTGCGGCCACCGCGTGGGTGAGCGGCGACGCGGGCAGCGGTCAGCGCCTCGATCACTTCGCGGCGCAGGGCCTTGAGCTGTGAGTTGGGGATGAAGAACGCCTGTGGCGCATCCAGCTGGATATTGGTCGCGTGGTACTCGGTGGTACCCAGTTGGCCGAGCAGGTCGCGCAAGGTGTCCAGCGCCTGTTCCGGCTTGTTGGCCACGCCGAACGGGCCGGGCAGGGTGATGCTGGCGCTGATGCCTTCTTCGCTGGTGGCGGTGACGTCCAACTGCTCTTCGCGCAGACGTGCGGTCCAGGTCAGGCCGATACGGCGCTCGGATGAGGTCTTGAGCAACGCCTGTTGCCAGTTGTGGTCCAGGTTACGGTTCAACGGGTGGTTCGGGCGCAGTTGATGCAGGCCCGCCGGCATTTCATTCGGCTCGACGCGGTAGCGGTAGCGCTTCTCGCCGTCTTCCTCGAACTCGCCTTTAGGCTCGGCGATATTGGCGCGGAAACCCACCACTTCACGCTTGACCAGCACGTTCAGGCCATCGCCGTTGGACAGCGGCTCATGGGTGACCACCTGCAGGTCGCGCTTGCCGGCTTTTTCCACCACACCCACCGGCAGGCCGGTGAAGGTCGGAGTATCGAAGGCGCCGATGTCGACCTTGCGGTCAGTCACGAAATAGTCGGTGCTGCCACGGTGGAAGGTCTTTTCCGGGTCGGGCAGGAAGAAATGCGCGGTGCGGCCGCTGGAAGCGCGGGCCAGGTCCGGGCGGTCTTCAAGGATCTCGTCGAGACGCTGGCGGTAATAGGCGGTGATGTTCTTCACATAGCCCATGTCCTTGTAGCGGCCTTCGATCTTGAACGACCGCACCCCGGCTTCGACCAGCGCGCGAATGTTGGCGCTCTGGTTGTTGTCTTTCATCGACAGCAGGTGCTTTTCAAAGGCCACGACGCGACCTTGATCGTCTTTGAGCGTGTACGGCAGGCGGCAGGCCTGGGAGCAGTCGCCACGGTTGGCGCTGCGGCCGTTCTGCGCGTGGGAGATGTTGCACTGCCCGGAGAACGCCACGCACAGGGCGCCGTGGATGAAGAATTCGATGGCGGCATCGGTTTCGTCGGCGATGGCACGGATCTCTTGCAGGTTCAGCTCACGGGCCAATACCAACTGCGAGAAACCGGCCTGGTCGAGAAACTTGGCGCGGCCCAGGGTACGAATGTCGGTCTGGGTGCTGGCGTGCAGCTCGATGGGCGGAATATCCAGTTCCATCACGCCCAGGTCCTGCACGATCAACGCGTCGACGCCAGCGTCGTAGAGCTGATGGATCAGCTTGCGCGCGGGTTCCAGTTCGTTGTCATGCAAGATGGTGTTGATCGTGGTGAACACGCGCGCGTGGTAACGGCGGGCGAATTCCACCAGTTGAGCGATGTCGCTCACATCGTTGCAGGCGTTATGGCGCGCGCCGAAGCTCGGGCCGCCGATGTACACGGCGTCGGCGCCATGCAGGATAGCCTCGCGCGCGATGGCGACATCGCGGGCAGGGCTGAGCAATTCCAGGTGATGCTTGGGCAAGGACATAGTTTTTTTAGTCAGGCTTGTCACGGTTGAGGCGGGCATTGTAGCTGTGAAATGCCTGACCGGCACCCACTCAGGCCTGAGCGGCCATCGCGGTGACTTCCACGCGCATGCCATCGACCGCCAACGCCGCCACGCCAACTGCCGCGCGCACGGGCCACGGCTTGGCGAAGAAGCGTTTGTAGACCTCGTTAAAGGCAGCGCGGTCGGCCATGTCAGTCAGATAAATGGTCAGGTGCATCACCCGGTCCATGGAGCTGCCGGCCTTTTCCAGGGCGACTTTCAGGGCTTGCAGGGTGCATTCGCTTTGCAGGGTGATGTCGCCCAGTTCCAGGCTGCCATCGGCGCGGGTCGGAATCTGGGTGGACACCAGGATGCCGTTGAAGCCAATCACATCAGAAGAGATCGAGTCGTCATCGGGGTCCGGGGTGTAGTGCAGGTCGTGGTTGGCCATGGGCGCCTCTGGTTGGCAGTTTCAGAAGGCGCCATGGTCCCCGAAAATGACGGTAGGGGCAAACTACGCCCAGCGGCGGAACAGCACGCTGGCATTCACACCGCCAAAACCGAAGCCGTTGGACAGGGCGTATTCAATCGGCATCGGCCGGGCCTGACCGCGCAGCAGGTCCAGGCCGTCGGCGAGGGCGTCGGGGTTTTCCAGGTTGAGCGTGACCGGTGCCACCTGGTCGCGCAGGGCAAGTACGGTAAAGATCGCTTCGATACCGCCCGCCGCCCCGAGCAAATGGCCGGTGGCGGATTTGGTCGAACTGATCGCCGGGCTGCCGCTGGCACCGAAGACCGTCCTGATGGCGGCCAATTCACCTTTGTCACCCACTGGGGTCGAGGTGGCGTGGGCGTTCAGGTACTGCACCTGGTCGGCATCGATACCGGCCTGACGCAAAGCCTGCAGCATCGCGCGGCGTGCGCCGTCGCCGTCTTCCGGGCCAGCGGTCATGTGATAGGCGTCGGCGCTGGTGCCGTACCCCACCAATTCGGCAATCGGCTGTGCACCGCGCGCCAGGGCGTGCTCCAGTTCTTCGATCACCAGGATGCCGGCGCCTTCGCCCATGACAAACCCGTCACGTGCCTGGTCGAATGGTCGCGAAGCCTGCGCCGGGCGGTCATTGAAGTCACTCGACAATGCCCGCGCCGCCGCAAACCCGGCCAGGCTGACGCGATGGATCGCCGCTTCGGCGCCCCCACACACCGCCACATCGACTTCACCGGCACGGATCATCCGTGCCGCGTCGCCAATCGCCTGCACGCCTGCCGCACACGCGGTCACCGGCGCGCCCAAAGGCCCCTTCAAGCCGTAGTTGATCGACACATGCCCAGCGGCCATGTTGCTCAGGAAGGAGGGGATGGTGAACGGTGACAACCGCCGTGGGCCCTTGCTGTCGGTGGTGCGCACCGCATCGGCAATCGCCGGGAAACCGCCGACACCCGAGGCGATGATGGTGGCGGTGCGTTCCTGCGCTTCGGCCGTAACGGGTGCCCAGCCGGCCTGTTTCAAAGCTTCATCTGCCGCCGCCAGGGCGAACAGGATAAAGCGGTCCATCTTGCGCTGCTCCTTGGCCGCCAACAGCCGGTCGGGGTCGAACCCGGCTTGCGGATCCTGTTGCACGCTTTGCACCTGGCCGCCGATGCTCACGGCCAGGTCTCCGATCAGTTCTTCCGGCAGGCGACGAATGCCCGACTGCCCGGCCAGCAGGCGTTGCCAGGTTGACTCCACGTCAGCGCCGAGCGGCGTCAGCGCGCCCATGCCTGTCACAACGATGCGTTTACTCATGATCAATCGACTCCGGTTGCGTTGAGGGAACAGACCCTGTGGACGTTACTATCATCATGAAAGTAACATGGCATCACGTAAATAGGCACCGGCCCAAGGAAACGCCCATGCAACGCAAGTCCCTCACCCGCGACGAATGCCCCATCGCCCGCAGCCTCGACCGGGTAGGGGAGTGGTGGAGCATCCTGATCATGCGCGACGCGCTGCAGGGCCTGCGCCGCTTCGATGAATTTTCCCGCAGCCTGGGCATTGCGCCCAATATGCTCACGCGCCGCCTGAACGCGTTGGTGGAGGCCGGCATGCTGGAGCGCCAGGCCTACAGTGAGCGGCCGCCGCGCTATGAATATGTGCCGACGGCAAAGGGCGAGGATTTCCGCATGGTGCTGATGTCGCTGGTGGCCTGGGGCAACCGCCATTACGCCGAGGAGGGCACCAGTGTGGAGTTGGTAGAGCGTGCGACAGGCACGCCCGTGCAGCCTATTTTGGCGCGTGCCGACGGCCAGCAAGTACCGCTTGATCAGTGCGTGTTGCAGGCCGGCCCGGCGGCGAGTGCCGGCATGCGCGAACGCCTGGCGTTGCTTGATGCAAAGCGCTGATCACGCGGGTATTTGACGCCAGAAAATAATCCTGGGAGGGCGCGTAAAGTCGCGTATTTCCCAGCCGATAGCGAGGCGAGACACAGGGTTCTCCGCACGGCTGAGGGTACGTCCATGTTCAACACAGCACTCAAGACAGCACTGTCGGCCAGGACGGCCGAAGTCACCGAGTACAAAGGACTGATCGCCGCACTGGAACGCTCGATGGCCGTGGTCGAATTCGACCTGAACGGCAAGGTATTGCGGGCCAACGACAACTTCCTCAAGACCCTGGGTTACAGCGCCAGTCAATTGGCCGGTAAATCCCACCGTGATTTTTGCCCGCCGGCGTTGACCGGCAGCCCGGCCTACAGCCAGTTCTGGAGTGATTTGAAGGCCGGCAAGTTTGTGTCCGGCACCTTCAAGCGCGTGGACGGCAACGGCAATACGATCTGGCTGGAGGCCAGTTACAACCCGGTGCTGGATGAGCGCGGCCAGGTATTGAAGGTGGTCAAGTACGCGCTGGACGTGACCAGCAAGATCGAGCAGGAGGCCGCCACCCGCAGCAAACTCACGGCCCTGGACCGAGCGATGGCGGTGATTGAATTCGATTTGAGCGGCCAGGTACTCGACGCCAACGCGAATTTCCTCAACGTGATGGGCTACAGCCTGGCGGAAATCAAAGGCAAACAGCATCGCCTGTTTTGCGAGCCGGCGCTGATCAACAGCCATGAATACGCCGACTTCTGGCGGCGCTTGAACAACGGCGAATTCTTCACGGGCCAATTCAAGCGCCTGGGCAAACATGGGCATGTGGTGTGGCTGGAGGCGAGCTACAACCCGGTGTATGACGGCGACGGCAAGCTGATCAAGATCGTCAAGTTCGCCAGCGACATCACCGAGCGCGTGGAAAAATTCGAAGAAGACTCCCGTGGCGCGTCGCGGGCCTACCATATCTCCTCCGAGACCGAGCGTTTTGCCGAACATGGCACCCAGGTGATCCAGGAGACTGCCAGCGAAATGCGCCGCATCGCCGACAACATCGGCGCTTCTGCACGGCTGGTGGGGCAACTGGGCGATCGTTCCGAGCAGATCACCGCCATCGTCAACACCATTCGCGGGATCGCCGACCAGACCAACCTGTTGGCGCTCAATGCGGCGATCGAGGCAGCGCGCGCGGGGGATCAAGGGCGGGGCTTTGCGGTGGTGGCCGATGAAGTCCGGCAACTGGCCGGGCGCACCAGCCGCTCGACGGCGGAAATTGCCGAGATGATCGGCATGATCCTCTCGGAAACCCGTGACGCGGTGACCAGCATGAACGCCACCCAGGAAGGCGCGCAACGCGGCGTCAGCCTGGCTGATCAGGCCGGCTCGGTGATCCTGCAGATTCGCACCAGCACCAGTGACGCGGTGGAGGCGGTGAGCATGTTTGCGTCGAAGCTGGATGAGTCGGAAGTCATTCCCAAGACCGCCGTGGGTTGGGTGGGCTGATGTAACCCGGTGGTGAGGGAGCTTGCCCCCTCACCACAAAGGCTACTTACAGCAGGGTAAACGGATAGTCGACGATCAACCGCAGCTCATTGAGATCACCATCGCGCTGGTCGGCGTTCGACGCCACGATCGCATCACGCAGGCGCAACGACAGGTTTTTCGCCGGACCGCTCTGGATCACGTACTTGGCTTCCACATCCGTCTCGTGGTGGGCGCCATCGGCACCGTAGTCACCTACGTAGGCGCTGTGGTCCGGTGTGTGGGTACCATTGATGTCCGAGCCGTTGATGTAGCGCGCCATGAAACTCAGCCCCGGCACGCCATAACTGGCCACGTTGAGGTCATAACGGATGCCCCACGACTGCTCGCCCGGGCCGTTGAAGTCGCCCCATTGCACCGAGTTGGCCAGGTACACCGAATCACCGCCTTCGCCCGCACCGTTGTTGCCGGTGCCGATGTAGTCGAACGGCGTGTCGCCATGCACTTTCTGGAACGACAGCGTCAGCGTGTGCGCCTGCAGGAACGAGTAGGCTGCCGCTACCGAGTAGGTGGTGTTGTTGATCGCCCCGGCCTTGGCGCTGCCCGTGTCGAGGGTGCGGTACAGGTTGCCGTCCAGCGCCAGGGACTGGTCATGCGCCAACGCAATCACGTAGTTGAGGTTGGTGTAGTACTGGCGCCAGATGTCTTCCAACTCGCCGGCATACAGCGTGGCGCTCAGGGACGGGGTAAAGGTGTATTTGCCGCCGACAAAGCTTGCGCTGTTGGCGGCGATGTTGGCGTAGGTCGCGTAGATATCGTGGTCATGGTTGCTGGTCATGCCGCTGTTGGTGCTGGTGAAGTGCCCGGCTTCCAGGTCCAGGCCGGCGATTTCGCTGCTGGTCAGGTCGAAACCGGTGGCGGTCTGCGGCAACAGGCGCGTGCCACCGGTGGCGAAGACGGGCGCGGTGGGCTGCATGTCACCGAATTTGAGTTGGGTCTTGGACACTTTGATTTTCACGGCAGCGCCGACCGAGCCGTAGGCGTCTTCGGGATCGCCGTGCCGGTCGGTCGGCAGGTTGCCGGTGCCCGCGTATTCATGGGTGGCATCCAGTTTCAGCCCGCCGTAGGCATAGGCATCCACCCCGAAACCAATGGTGCCCTGGGTAAAGCCCGAGGCGTAGTTGAGCATTGCGCCTTGGGTCCAGTCGCGGTTGTCAGCCCGACCGCCTTCACGGTTGCGGTTCATGTAGTAGTTGCGCAGCAGCCCGGTGATGCTGCTGCCCTCGATAAACCCCTTGGCATCTGCCTGGTCGCTGACGGACTCTGCAAAGGCCATTTGGCTGATACCGGCACACACCGCCAGTGCTAACAGGCTCGACTGTTTAATCATGTTGTGACTTCCCCGGAATAATGAACGCGCGCACAGAAACACCGCACTTATTGGATGGTGCATAACGTTGTATGGGCAGATGTTTGCAGGTGAGCTGTTACGGTTTTTTATTGTGTTCGGCATGCTTGCCGAGGTTGATTCTAAGCCCAGTCTGCGCGGCCTGTAGCGGTCTTCCGGATGAAACTCGATTAATTAAACTTCACGGTATTTAACCCGCCGCGGGTGTAGCGTTGGGCCTGTCTTAGCCGCTCTGCTTGGACAAAATCCTTTGGTTGCCGCCGCAGACTCTGCGGCGGTTTTTTTTGCGCGGGCGGTATTTTCAGTGGGCGGCTTAGTTGAACTCACTTATGCTGCGCAACACTGTTGGCTTAACCCATCGAGACATTGTATGAGCCTGAAATCCACCCACTTGCCGGCGCTGATCGCGTTCGAATGTGTGGCCCGTCATCTGAATTTCGCGCGGGCGGCAGCCGAGATGGAGGTCACGCCCACGGCCATGTCCAAAACCATCAAGCAGCTTGAAGCGCAATTGGGTGTGCGCCTGTTCAACCGCACCACCCGCAGCGTGGCGCTGACCGAGTCCGGCAGCCAGCTGCTCGACACCCTGGCACCGGCACTGGAGCAGATTCGCTTCTCGGTGCAGCAAGTGCACGACACCGCCAGCCGCCCTTACGGCGCGTTGAAGATCAACAGTTCCTACGTGGCCTATGCCTCGCTGATCGAGCCGCATGTGGCGGCATTCCTCACGCAGTACCCGGATATCACCTTGGATATCGCCCTCGATAATGGCTTGAGCGACATCATTGGCGAAGGTTTCGATGCCGGCATTCGCCTGGGCCAGGCCTTGCAGCGCGACATGATCGCCGTGCCGCTGGGCACGTCGCAGCCGATGGTGGCCGTGGCGGCGCCCGCATACCTGGCGCGCTCGGCACCGCTGGACACACCCGAAGACCTGCTGGCCCACGACTGCATCCACCAGCGCCTGAGCAGCCGCGGGCCGTACATGGATTGGACGTTTCGCATCGGCAAGGCCACTGTCGCGATCGAGGTAAAGGGGCGCCTGGTGCTGGATGAAATGCGCACCACCTTGTCGGCTGCGCGCTTGGGTTGCGGCGTGGCCCTGGTGTTCCGCCCGTTTGCCCAGGCGGATATCGCCAGCGGTGCACTGGTGGCGTTGCTGGAACACTACGCGGCGCCCGCCGAGACCTTCCACCTGTATTACGCCAACCGTGCGCAAATGCCCGGAAAGCTCCGGGCATTTATCGACTTCTTCCAAACCCGTAACCGTCAGGCCACCGAGTAGCCGCCATCTGCCAGCAAGGCATGGCCGGACACGTAGCTGGCATCTTCCGACCCTAGGAACGCGACCACCGTCGCCATCTCTTCGGCCGTGCCAAACCGGCTGGCCGGGGTGCTGGCGGCGAAAGCGTGCTGGGCATCCACCGACGGCCAGATCCCGCGATGGTGGAACGGCGTCTCGATCAGGCCCGGGCACAGCGCATTGACCCGCACGCCCTGCTTGAACCATTCGATGGACGCGGTCTTGGTCATACCGACAATGGCGTGCTTGGTGCCGATATACAGCGCGGCATTCTCGAAACCGATCACGCCGCCCATGGACGCGTTATTGATGATGCTGCCAAAACCCTGTTCGAGCATTACCTTGGCTTGGTACTTCATACAGTTGAAAACCCCGCGCACATTCGGCTCGAACACCAGGTCGAAGCGTGCATTGTCCTGTTCGATCAGCGGCGCGAACACGCCTTCGGTGCCGGCATTGTTGAAGGCGATGTCCAGCTTGCCATAGGTGTCCACGGCAAATTTGACCATGGCGATGATGTCGGCTTCGCGGGTCACGTCGACGACGATAGAGGACGCGGTGCCGCCATTGGCAGTGATCTGCGCAACCACTTCGTCCAGCTCGCTCTGACGGCGGGCAGCAGCCACGATCTGCGCGCCGCGCTGGGCCAGGACGACAGCGGCCGCGCGACCAATGCCGGAACTGGCGCCGGTGATCAGCGCGACTTTGCCTTCGAGTTGACGGGTTTTGGAAAGGGTCATGGGAAGCTCCGTTTGTGTGCTGCGCAAGGCGGTGTGCTTGCGCTTTGGAGCACAGGTTACGGAGCATGATTACCACTGATAATCCACGCAAATACACACGAGTTATGTGCTATGGGTTCACAGTGCTCAACGACGCATAATGGCTGGAGGAGGAGGGCGTTGCACCCCTCGTCCCGGCTTGCGTATTACTCTTTGACGTCCATGAACTCTTCAGCCCAGGCCACGTAGTTTTCCGGCAGGGTATAGGTGTGCGTCAACTCGGTAGCACTGAGGTTATCAGTGCTGTGGGTCAACTGGCGCTGGGCACGCAGGCTGTCGTAGGTCGCCTTGATCGCGGCAAAGTAGGCACCATGGCCGGCAACCACCACACGTACACCGAGGCTGGCCAGACGCTTGGCGTCATTGAGCTTGGGGTTGCCATACGTCACCAGCATCAGCGGCACGGTCAGGTTCTCGGCGATCTTCTCCAGGTGCTCGAAGTCAGCCACACCCACCATGCAAATCCCATCGGCACCGGCTTTCTGATACGCCAGGGTGCGCTCGATCACAGCCTCGGTCGGCAACACACCGGCATTGGTGCGGGCAATGATCGACAGCGCTGGATCAACACGGGCTTCCAACGCAGCACGGACTTTGCCGATGCCTTCTTCAATGGAAATCAGGTCGGTGGACTTGCGCCCGAATTGGGCGGGCAGCAACGTGTCTTCAATGGTCAACGCGGCCACACCGGCACGCTCAAGCTCTTCGACAGTGCGCATCACGTTCAGCGCATTACCGTAGCCATGGTCGGCATCGGCAATGAACGGCAACTGGGCCACACGGCCAATACGGGTGGCTTGCTCAACGAACTCACTCAGGGTAATCAACGCGAAATCGGGCGCGGCCAGAACCTGCAACGAAGCAACGGAGCCACCGAGGATACCGACTTCGAAGCCCAGGTCTGCGGCGATACGCGCGGACATCGGGTCAAAGACGGACGCGGTTTCAACGCAGGTTGGGGTAGCAAGCAATTCACGGAATTTGCGGCGCAGGGCTGAGTGAGAAATCTTTGGCATGGGCTTTCCTGGTTCTGGTCATCGTCTTGTGACGATCAATGTCTATTCGTGGTGGAGCGAGATTAACATGCAGAAGAGCGGGGGATGATGACGTTTCAGCATTAGGGGGTATGGAGAGGCGGGAATGGCTCCAGAGCACAAATGGGGTTAGCATTCCGCTTCACTCGGCTTAAACAGCCTGTTTTTCAGATCAGGGTCGTATCGTGGAAAAGCTAAAACGCCTTCAAAGTGGAATCGAAGGGCTAGACGCTCTGCTCAAGGGTGGCCTGGTAGCAGGTGCTTCATACATCATCCAAGGGCGCCCAGGGTCTGGAAAAACGATCCTTGCCAACCAGCTTGGGTTCCATCATGCGAACAATGGAGGAAGGGTTCTGGTCGCCACGCTGCTGGCCGAATCACACGACCGTCTCTTTCAATTCCTTTCGACTCTGAGCTTTTTCGACGCCTCCAAGGTTGGCGCCGAAATCCAATTTGTCAGTGCGTTTGACACGTTGGAAAACGACGGACTGGACGAGGTGGTGAAACTGCTGCGGCGCGAGATAAGCCGTCAAAAGGCCACAGTGATGGTGGTAGACGGCTTGCTCAATGCGCGCTCCAAAGCAGATTCGCACATCGATACCAAGAAATTCATTTCCGAGTTGCAAGGGCACGCCGCTTTCGCAGGTTGCACAGTGCTGTTTCTCACCAGTTCCCGTCTAGACGACGGCAGCCCTGAGCACACCATGGTTGATGGGGTGATTGAGATGGGCGAGGAGCTGTTCGGCACTCGGTCAGTGCGTCGAATTCAGCTTCGTAAAACTCGCGGCAGCTCAGCAATGACCGGTCTTCACGAGTGTGAGATCACCGAAAATGGCTTGGTGGTTTACCCGCGACTCGAAAGTCTCTACAGCCACCCGTCGTCTCCCGACAGCGCCGACATGACCCGTATCGCCAGTGGGATTGAATCACTGGACGACATCTTAGGCGGGGGGCTGCACAGTTCCAGCGTGACTCTGGTAATCGGCCCCTCCGGTATTGGTAAAACCACCCTTGGCCTCAAATTTCTGGCTAAGTCGACTGTGGAAGCGCCGGGCCTGCATTTTGGCTTCTACGAAAGCCCGGAACGGTTGCGACTCAAAGGCCAATCACTCGGTATCGATATAAAAGGCATGGAAGGCAGCGGCGCCTTGAGCATTGCCTGGCAGCCTACTACTGAAGGGTTGCTGGATGGGTTGGGCGCACGACTACTGAGTCTTGTAGAAGAGAAGGGCATCAAGCGCGTGTTTCTCGATAGCCTTAGCGGTATGACGCGAGTCTCGACAAATCCCGCACGGATTACTGACTTCTTCAGTGCACTGATGAACGAGCTGCGATCCAGGGGCGTTACGGTATTTGCCTCCTGGGAAATGCGCGATCTATTTGGCTCCGAGGTCAGCGCACCAAACTCTGACCTGTCTAGCATCGTCGACAACCTGATGCTGATGCGGTTTTCTGAGAATCACTCTGAACTAAGCCGGACGCTATCCATTCTTAAAGTGAGAGACAGCTCTTACGATCCCTCACGATTTGAGGTCGTCATCCGTGATCATGATGTTTTCCTGAAAAAGGCTTCAAGACATGAACCATCGGTCCCCGCTGAGTCATCGCCCGGTTCAATTTCTTAAGCTTTTGTGTGGGTTGAATTAACATGACCACCATCCTGGTCGTCGACGACGAGTATTTGATCGCTGACATCCTTAGCTTCGCGCTGGAGGATGAGGGGTACATGGTCGTAACGGCGAGCAATGGTCGAAAAGGACTCGAGGTTCTCGATAGAGAACGACCTGCTTTGATCATTACCGACTTTATGATGCCGGTCATGGACGGCCTGGAATTCGCCACCGCCATTCGAGCGCTGCCTTCGGCCAATCAATTGCCGATCATCTTGATGAGCGGTGCTCAGGCGCATATCGGAATGCAGAGATCGGATCTTTTTGATGCTGTGTTGCCCAAACCCTTCGACATCGACTTGATCATCGCGGAAGTCAAAAAGCTCCTGGCAGCTGATTAGTCAGCTGCTGGAGCAGGGTCAGCTTTCGCTGCGCCGGCAACGCTCCGAGCAGTAACGCACTTCATCCCAGCAGCGTGCCCATTTCTTCCTCCAAGTGAAGGGAAGTCCACAGGTCACGCAGGTTTTTACGGGAAGCTCACTCTTTTTCACAGATATAACTACCGGCTGGGTCGATCACTCAATCACGTCGACAAGAAGAGGCGTGGTCATCATTATCCTGATCACTGTGTGACGAATGAATATTCCGTTTTTTGTTTCCCTGGATGGACCCAAAGGCACCGGCAAAACTACGCTGTTGGAGGCCGTAACGGCAACGCTGAGGGCGCATAACAAGAAAGTCATCCGACTGTGCGAGAGAAAAAGCGATCCCTACAGAAGGGAAACCATGGCCCTGGTTAACGAACTTGCCAGAAATCCCTCGCGCGACCTGGAATGGGCTGTGTGCGAGCGCTTTGCCGAGAGCCGCAGTTGGATATCCCGGAACGTACTGACTCAGCAGCCGTTGGACAGCATTATCCTGATTGATCGCTGGTATCCGTCCGATGCTGCGTTTCGACACACCATTTCGTTTGCAGAGATTCTCCAGTTGAACCGGGAGCGAGACGTGCGAGTGCCGGATGTGCATGTCGGCGTTGTCACCGCGCCGGATATTTCGTGGGCAAGGGCAGCAGCACGGTCGCGAGGATTGGGCGGTACGGTAATCCAGAAGTATGCAGAGCATGTTGCATGCACGGAGATGTTCGAGCAGGCGGTCGCGGACCATGGCTGGGTGATGTGCCGGAACGAAGGTGCGATTGAAGACGCTGTGAAGCAGGTGGTTGCTGAGATCCGAAAAGTAGCTGGGTGACACGTACTGCGTAATACACCATTTAACAAGTGGGCCAAGTCAGATGTTCATAAGTCGTTCAAGGACCCTAGATTGCTGACTCAATGGTCTCTAAATCAGCGCGACTGTTCATCGATTGGTATACATAGACCTAGCTTTCGCTGTCTTTAGTATCGTCACCCCGACCTCTATCCGCCTATTCAGTGATGGTGGAGTCAGACTCGACGGCGGCACGGGGTGCGCTTGCGTGGTGTTTTGTGACCGAGTACGGTATAGCCTCCATTAGATTTTGTTGCAGCGCCAAAGCTGCATCGACTGAACTATCAGCGGTCATTTGCCTGCTCAGCGGCACACGGACGGCCATTGCATGAGATCGGGGTAGAGCTGGGTGCTATCAAAAGTCGTCTAGGCCTGTCGTGGGAAGCGCTTATGGTTGGAGGGAGAGCTGCGTGGAGGGTGCTAGCTACCCGGCACCAGGGGGACAACGTTGACCCTTTCTTTGAGCCCTTGCCCCCCGTCATTGTCACGGATGGCCGATCGGCCCGGTATGAGCGCGAGATGCTACATGCCCTGGAAACCCCACCCCCGATGTTCTGAATATCGCACTCACAGGTAGCTATGGCGCGGGTAAGAGCAGCGTGCTGAAGACGTTCTTCAGCAATCATCCACAGTTCAACCACACCTATGTATCCCTCGCGACCTTTAACCGGACGCAGCCATAATAGAAACCGCACGTAAGGGTTCTGTGCGGGGCTCAGGGTTTCTGCCAGTCTCCCATTGATTCCGGGAATTTGGTTGAAAACCTTGAGCCCGCAGTTTGACTTCTGTTTAGAGGAGCTCGACTTAAGCTCTCTTGAGAGAACACTCGTCAACAAAAGTCATGCTGAATCGAGACTCTATTGATTGATATTTTAGATTTTGCGGCGAGCAACCTCGCCTTCATCAGAGAAGGCAACCAGTGAATCCTCTGCTTTTCGCGAATTGAAGGCTTCATGTTCAAACATTGGTAGCAAAGCTGACAATTCCTCAACTGAAGACCCCACGATAAATTCTCGGGCCAGCTTGGTCGTCATGGCATTTGTTTGCTCAAATAAACTCCGGGTGCCGCTTATGACTTCAAAGGACTGCTTGCCAGGTGTTTTCGGAGGGATGCCCACCATTAGAAGATTAGGCGCCAATGGTATTGTCAAAAGTTGGGTGTTGGTTCTGTGTAAGGTCATATCAAAAAGCGGCCTGTCGCCTATTATCAACTTTACTTCAGAGTTTATTAAAAAACTAAAGTCCCACCCTTCAAACTGAGAAATTTTTTTCTCATAGAGCGTTTTGAAATACTGCACAACCTCATAGCAAGCTTCGTTTTCAGTAAGGTCAGGTTTCAGCTTTAAGAACAGCTTTTCCTTTAACCCATACTCATAGCTGCTACGGAATCCGAGGGCGACTGCAGCACCAATCAACCCTGAAAACTCACCTTGGCTGATAGCTGAGTCTCCACTTCTGATTTTCCGGGTTACGCTGGCCAAATAGTTCTCTCCTTTAGAAAACCAGTCCTCCAAAGACTCATCACGGTGACCGCCAGCGTTCTCCCGATCATCCACCGGAACGTATCGCCAATCAGTGATTGCGAATCCGGCTTCTCTGCCTACATGCTTCCTCACCTCCGCGCTACCGCACGCAAGCAATAAGTGATGGGGATCACCTTCTTCATCAAGTAGCCAGTTTTTAAGAATGGCTTTGGGCACTGTATGATTGCGTCGCTTAGCAGGCTTACCAGCTTCGTTCGTTTTGATTACATCCATGTCATCACCTAAACTGAATTAGAAGAATAATCGTCTATTATAGACCACGAGATCATGCAGGCTACTTGAAAGATTTTCAAGTAGCGAACTAGTTGCGCGAGTTCGAGGAGAAAGCTCATAGTAATCAGCGCGGACCTTGCAGCCTACAGCTTAGATACCTTCCTGGTATGCAGCACTTATGTTTTCGCCGCTCCAAGTCGTCTCAACGGCTCCAACGCCGGGGCGTAGGATATCAAAGTTTTCGTGACTCAAAAGGAAATTTGTATGATCACTAGAGAAGAAGCAGAAGTCGCTAAAGCTATATGGGAAGAAGCTAAGATCACTCACACACTATCGATTTCAGGGCTTGGCCTATTAAAGCAAAACGCGACCGCAATAATTCATAGCGTTATCGCTTTAGGCTTCAGCCAGGTGGTAGCCGTTAAGGAGTTTGAGAAATACGAAGCTGCCCAACAAACGACGGTGAAAAGTAGCCTCGAAGCGATGATCGCTCGCGAGGAAGAGTATGCCAAGGCTGACAGAGCTTACAAAGCTCAAAAGCAGAGTTCAACGTCCATGCAAATCTTGGCAAGTTTAAAAATTTAGCAATCAGAACGTACTAAAATAATAAGTGGCAGCTTAGTGAGTGCGGCTTTTTGGTAACTACTTACCTACAAGTACTGAGAAAATCCAACAAGCCGAGGCGCTTGCAGCTGATTACGCAAGCTAGAATTTAATATTGATGTGGGCTCACACAAAAAAACGCTGAAGATCTTCATGCCGGAAGCCCGATGACTTTTGAATTTCGCCTTGCTCGCACCTAAATCCAGAGCATCAGGCGAAGCGTCTACCCACACTCTGGCAAATATTTAAACCATCGAGACATTCCGCGAAACGAAAATAAAACCACATCAAGACCCAGTTAGCATAACAAAGTTTAAAACCAATATTATCCGCGAGCACTACCTATGGGCATATTAATTTGTTATGATTTTAGCTGCGGGCCGTTACCCGATCTAAAATTTTTATTCATCAACTTTTATAAGGTGCATAGAGTGGCAGCGCAATGTATTTTCTGTGGAAACTCGCCAGAATCAAGGACAAAAGAGCACATTTATCCGCAGTGGCTGCTAAAAATGACTGGTTTCCACTCTAAGGACACGAGCGTTGGTACGAACTGGGTCACAGGGAAGGAGATTATCTTTCCCGGTAAGAATTACACATTTCCAGCGTGTGACACCTGCAACAATAACTTTAGCGGCTTAGAAGGACGAGTTAAAGGAATCATCGAGCGACTGAGTGAGGACGAAAGCGTCACTGGAGAGGAACTGGAAATTTTGCTCGACTGGTTCGACAAATTAAGAGCTGGCACATGGCTCGGCGTTTCCTACATGAATAAGTCAGTATTTTCCTTGCCGCCAAATCACTACATAAATGAGAGGGTGGGAGTGAAGGATAGATACCTATCCATCACAAATACCTATCTTCCCGAAAAGACCCTTAAATGGTCAGGGGCTAATTCCTTGACATTCATGTCCAGTCCAACAGCGTTGATGGTAAGGATCAACAATCTTGTATTCGTAAGCGCATCTACTGATTTCCTTGTAGCTCACTCTGTTGGCTTTCCTTACCCTGAGTTCGAAGCAGTGTTCCCAGGCACCAACATTTCTAACTGGGGCATAACCCAAGGTACTCAGAAAATTTTGCCCAACTGTTTTGATCGTACTTCATATAGCCCGTCCTATACTTTGAGGCAGCCGATATTTAAAGGAGGAGTTGAGAGCAATCCATCGCTTTATGACACCCCCTACATAACCGATCACTCGCATAACGTGAACGCAGGAACTGGCAAAGTTTTTCTCCAAAAGGATAATGTCACGAGCGTCCTAAGCAGGGATGCTGAAGTAAATTTCGCCATGGAGCATGCAAAATCGATTTTCGGCCATGTGTTTGTGGTTAGGCCAATCTTAGAGCTCCAAATGGAAATGCTGACGAGTAGGTTCAGAAGATTGAGATTCGTAAGCGAAGCTGAAAAACAGAAGCAAATCTCAGCTGTGCAGGAAATAGTCGAATATACCAAAGAGCAAATACGCCAATACCGATACTGAAATGAGCTCACCAACGCTGGGATTCCGATGGTATAGGATTTCCAGCATCCTTGACGGGGGAGGATGATCATGCGGGTCTATTTCAGCACAGGCCAGGCGGCCTGTTCTGACTTGGTCTGAGAGTCCTTAGGACTTAATAATTTGAGACGTATCCGCTTCCTCTTGATGGGGGGATTTGTTCTCAGGAAGGTTAATGTTGAAAATGAACTCCTTTTCCTCTGGATCGGAAAAGTCCTGGAAACTCCATCCTTGAACAGAGTTAAATAGGCAGAAATCCCAATAGTGCTTGAATTCTTCGTCAGTAATGAAGTTGGCCTCTGCCTCATCAAAGGAAGGGATGATGAAGATCATTTTTTGGAAAGTAAATTGAAGCTCCCCGATCGCTAAAGGCAACGTTTTGTCGTTACTAATTCGGCGATAGATTATCAGTTCAGCCGCTTTTGAAAAGCTTGCATAGGATCTCAAAATTGCTATTTTCGGAAGGGCTGTCACTTTGCGCCTACCGGAGACCCATTCCAGGGTTTTTTCGAAGCCAGCTAATTTTTCCGTTTCAATAACGCTCAGTGCAAACTTCACGAGTGCTTTGTATACCTCTTGAAGACTGAGCTTCTCTTTGAACTTAAGTGGAATGTTGGTCGGCGGTCGGTCTTGAGGTGCTTCCTCGCCATCTGGCAGTGTATAGCTGATGGCAAAATCAAGAGCTAAGATCTGCCTAGAAAATTCGTGCGGATCTAAACCTATAATTCCAGGCGCCTCAGTTGAGGGGGCATTGACTGCGGCAAGAATTTTTTCTTTTCGGTCCTTAGATAAGTAAGTTATTTGGAAGTTCTCACCCTTGATTGACGACACTTTGTTATCTTTGTTCTTAACTTTGAAGAAAGTCCCCAGACACCTCAAATAAGTATAAATGTGCCTTTCACACGTCTCGGAAAAATATTTGTTACAAGCGTCGCACTCCTCATGCAAGATAAGAGTTTTGTTCCCTAGAGCCTCCGATATCGCGTGAGCTTCTTGTTTAAATGTTGTTTTGGCTTCTTGGGTCGGATCGCTCTGAGGATGCACTCGGGTGTTCTTGCAGAAGCGGCAAATGCGTTTTTTCTTCGAGCGCTCGCCAATCCAGGTTTTCTTTTCTGGAATTTTACCGTCGAGCTCATAGTGTTCGAAGAAATACCCCATATTTTTATCAAACGCATTTAGAGCTTTATCTACATTTTGCCCGGCATCTGCAGCCATGAGCTCAACGGTCATCAATACCTTTTCTTGATTGGTAAGCCTTGACTTGTAGGGCATATAGAAAAAGTGCTCTCCGTCGGGTATTTTTTCAACGAAAGACTTAATTTTATTGATTCTCGGGTCAGACCCTTTATAAACATCAACAAAAGTTTCAATTCTTTTTCTAAGTGCAGCGGACGAGGTCTGTCTGCATGATATGGAAATCTGACGATTGAGGGGGTCCAAAGACGTGGCAAAGCACAACGAGATATCGCGCTCAAATCCCCCTGTGCCATCTTCGCTATCTGCGCGCCAAAATAGCTCGTGATTTCCACGGAATAAAATAAATTGGTAAAATTTCATAGAGCCCTTTATTTCTGCAAGGGATTGATATTTAACTTCAGTCGAGCCTCAGTGGCCTGTGCTAAATTTAGATATTTATCTATACTAGTTGGAGATCAGGTGAGCCTCAATCAATATTCACATTTTTTGCTTTAATGAATTTCAGAGGTGCCGAAGCTCTTTGTTGAAAAAAATTGAATGCTGGCTCAATATCTTCTATAAAGATGACTAAGTTTCGTTTTCTTGGTGAGGCCACGCTCCCATACATGATCCCATCAAGTTTTCCTTCTGAAAACTCATGCTCCCTCAGATACTCGGTTACGATTTGGGAGGGTACATACTCCGTGTGAACACGATCATCTCGAGCTACAGGTTGCATGATGTCGCTAGCGAAATGGTGCAAAAAAGATAGGTACAGCCTGAGTCGTCTAGGCTCATCGGAAAAGATGCCGGGAACGGGCGGAATCCGCGAAAGGTCAAGTATTCGCAACGGCTCAACCGTTTGGAAATATCCTACTCTACTTGCCCGCGCCTTCACCTCTTTGACGGCTGTCCTGGGATCCAATGCTCCATAAAACATAGGTATACCTGCAGGATTCATGCGGTTGGTTTGGCAAACAGATCGTGGAGGTGGGCCGAAATCTTTTGCCGTAGGTGATGAAAGGTCGAAGCCTGGCCGAGCTCGATAGAGACGAAGCCCTGGAGTCTGAACACGCACCAGGTTCAGTCGCTCTATCAAATCAGTGATCGCATTCAATATTCCTAAGGAGGAAAATGATTCAGCCGATAAATCATCACCGCCTTTTTTATGGAAGAAGAACCTGCGCTCATGCTTAACCAAGGTGCAAAAATTGTCCCAGGCGAAGCACATTGCTTGTTCTTCGTCTAACGTCGCCCAATCAAGCTCACACCAAATTTCGTCAGACACCCTGTAGTTGATCGCCTTCTGGAGATCTCCCTGATAATCCATCGGGAGATCAAGGCCTACTTTCTCAAAAAGAAGCTCGTAAGTAGACCAAGTGCTTCCTTGATAACCGCCTTCTCTGTTATTCCAAGGGAGGTTATCTGCAGCCCGACCGTAGTGCGTTGACAGCACCTGCTCGAACCATTCGCAAAGCTCTCCCAGCGGAGCGGTAGGTGAGGTGAATCCACGGCAAAATCTGCAACCTCTTTTGCCGCTGTATTCGCGGATCCACTGCTTAACATCGGGATCACTGAAGCAGCGCGCGCAGACCGTATCCATTCAGAGTGCTCTCATTCATTGAGTACGCGATTTATGCCAGATTTGATGCCAATTGGCCATGCCTGCTGGGTATAAAATGCACATGCCGCTTACCTAGCACGGTGCTGAGGGTGACCAAAATTTTGTAGAGGGCAAGCAATTGACACGCCGAGCTTCATTGGCGACAGACGAGCGCCCCGACTAGCTTTGAATCGCCCCGGATTCTCTAGAGCTTGACAACCAAAGCAGATTTGATCTGATTCCCACCATCTTGGGCGAGCAGGACTCAACGCGGCCGAATCGAGTAGCCATCGATAGGCTTTCGTGGCATATAGCTACTACATTCAGGGAGGAATGGTTTTAGCCAGGCTGGCGCTGGGCAAACCCTCTCCCTGCCACGGGATCAGGATGGGAGCAGCGCTGTGTACCTTTCGGCTTTGAAAATCAAAAATTTCCGCCAGTTCGGCCATGACAATCATGCGTTGAACATCCAATTTAATGAAGGCGTGACTGCTCTCGTAGGTGAGAACGATGCGGGTAAAACTGCCGTCATCGATGCGATCCGGTACGTTTTGCAGACCCGGGATGCTGAGTACCTTCGATTGCAAATCGAGGACTTCCATATTGCCAGCGATGGCACTCAGGCGGAGACCATCACCCTAAGATGCACCCTGGAAGGCCTAAGCGTGGCGGAACTCGGCGCTTTCGCTGAGTACGTGACGTACACAGGTGGCGTGGGGCGACTGTACGTTCACTGGTCGGCTCGCCGCGTCGTTGCATCGGCCTCCACGCGCAAATGGGTCGATATCTCGGTTCGATCGGGTGAGAACGGGGAAGGCCCGGCTTTGGATGTGGGTGTACGCCAACTGTTAGCCACTGCATACCTGAAACCACTGCGGGACGCTGAGCGGGAAATGTCCCCTGGCCGCAATTCCAGGCTGTCCCAGGTATTGAGCAGTTTCCCTAATATTGATGCGGGCAACTCGTTCGATTCGGCGGCACTGCCGGTTCACCTCTCTGACGCAGAAGCTCTGAGCATTGCCGGCATGGGCGATCTCCTGCGCCACCTTGTGAACCGTCACGGTGCCATCGTCTCCGCTCAGAAGGAGATCAACGAAACTTACCTTCGCCCACTATCCCTCGCTGGCCAACCCCTCACGAGTAGCATCGGCTTTGGGGAAGCCGGGACTGATCCAGCCAAGCTCAAGCAGATCCTGGAGCGATTGGAACTGGGGCTTCTGGATTATGCCACTGGAAAGGCGCGAGGCATCTACGGGCTGGGATCAAACAACGTGTTGTTCATGGCCTGCGAATTACTGCTGCTCGGTAAGGAGCCCGACGGACTTCCGCTGCTCCTTATCGAAGAGCCAGAAGCCCACTTGCATCCACAACGTCAGCTCCAGTTGATGGAGTTTCTCGAAGCAGCGGCGAGACCTTCGGCAGGCTTGAGGCCGGTTCAGGTCATCCTCACCACCCATAGCCCCAACCTGAGCTCGAAAATACCGTTGCAGAATCTGGTGCTGATGCAACGGCAACAGGCCTTCTCGCTCGCACAGAGTCTAACCTGCCTGGCGCCTGATGATTATCGCTTCCTCAGCCGCTTCCTCGACGTCACCAAGGCAGGGCTGTTCTTCGCAAAGGGCTTGCTTGTCGTGGAAGGCGATGCGGAAGCAATCCTGCTGCCTTCGCTTGCTCGACGCTTGGGTAAGGATCTTACCAAGCACGGCGTATCGATCATCAATGTGGGCGGTGTAGGGCTGCGGCGCTACTCAAAAATCTTGCAACGCAAAGATCCTTCAAAAGGCGAGATCACCGTGCCTACGGCATGCATCACTGACATGGACGTGATGCCGGACTGCGCACCCGAGATTACGAGTCTGAAAGGGGTGAAGGGATCGGTCTGGCCAGACAAATCTGACCGGCGCTGGCGCGCCATGAAAGACTTTGGTAGCACACCGGCCGACCTTGAAAAAGGCCTCAAGGAGCATCGTGACAAGAAAACCGAGAGTGATGGGCAATGTGTGCGCACGTTCGTTGCCGACCACTGGACGCTCGAATACGACTTGGCGTTCCAAGGCCTTTCGAAGGAAGTCCATCATGCCGGATACCTGGCCATCAATGAGGAAAAAATCGATGAAAACAAGGAAACCAAGGACAGCCTGCTGAAAAAAGCAGACACGGCCTTCACTAAAATCCAGTCCACCCATACCACCGAGGAAGCTCGATGCTCCGCGATCTACAAGTTGTTTAAAAGGGCCTCCAAAGCGATCGCAGCACAGCACCTGATCGACCTGATTGACCAACGTTTCGAAGCTCGCACCCTGGATGCCATAACGCTGCGCGGGCTGCTGCCCACCTACGTTGTTCACGCGATCGAATATGCGACGGGGGGTTCAGCACTGGCCACGACCTCCAGTTCGGCTCACATCGTGACCGTGCCCACTGCACCGAATTCAGGATCGGCTGACCCGGTGGAGGAGGTCGCCAAATGACACTCAACCAACTGGTTGCCCCCATCACTGACGCCGATGTGGACTGGGTCATGGATCTGATGGGGCTTGAGGCGCTAGACGAGCCTCGTCGAGATTTTCTGAAGTCGATGGATACCGTTGATGTTGCGGCCTGTCCCGGGAGCGGTAAAACGACCTTGGTAGTGGCGAAGCTGGCGATTCTGGCACGCCATTGGAAGAGTCGTATGCAAGGAATCTGCGTGCTATCGCATACCAACGCGGCTCGAGAAGAGATTGAGAAACGGTTAGGCGGCACCGAGGTGGGGCAACGGCTGCTGCGTTTTCCTCACTACATCGACACCATCCATGGTTTCACCGGCAGATTCCTGGCCTCGCCATGGTTACGCTCGAAAGGGATTGCGTTGCAGGCCATTGACGATGAGGCCACGCATAAAGCACGTCGAAGGGAGCTGACGTACCGCGAGCACTTAGGTGCACAAGCCGCCTTCGAGAAGAAATTCAAAAGTATTCACAGCTTGCGGATCAGGTCTGCTGATTTCGACCACCCCCTCGGCGCTGAAGATATTGGTTTTGCCCCACACACGGCCACCTACAAGAGTTTGGTGAAATCGCTCAGTGGCGCAGCCAAGGCTGGCTACTTCTGCTTCGATGAGGTGTTCGTGCTGGGCCACGCCTTACTCGATCAGGAGGCGGGCGTGGGCGCTGCATTACGCGTGCGCTTCCCTTGCGTCTTGATCGATGAAATGCAGGACACCCAACCTGATCAAGCGGGCGTGCTTCAGCGTGTCTTTCCCCACGATGACCCAGACGTCCGAGTCATTCGCGTCGGCGATCCAAACCAGGAAATCTTCGAGAAGAAGACGCCACTGCAGGATCCGTTCCCTGATCCGGGCCGTCAGCTAGAGATCGCCAGCAGCTTCCGCTTTGATCAGGCCATTGCATCGATCGCCAACCCCTTTGCGTATGTCCCCATCACAAATGGTTTAGTAGGATTAAGGGCGCCGTGTACGCCAGACAGTGTCCCCAACACGATCATCGTCTTCCCTGACGAAGATGCGACCCGGGTATTGGATGAGTTCGCAAAACTGGTGCTTAAGCATCTGCCGACGGAATCCCGCAAAGCGGGTGTGTTTGCTGTCGGTGCGGTACACCGGCTTGAGAACTTCAAAGAGAACCAGTACCCAAAAGCCTTGGAGCATTACTGGCCATCCTATCGGTCTGATACGACCAAGACATCGTTCAAGCCTCGCACGTTCGCCGAAGGTGCACACATTGCTCGGCGTTATGCGATGCGAGAGCCTACAGCCGCTTCAGCCGTTGAGCTGCTGGCTTACTGCCTGGCCAATCTGAGCGTATTGGCGTTTCCTAATAGCCCGGTGCAACTGAGAGGCCGACACCACGCTTCAGTCGAAGAGATACTCACAACCAAACCTGAAGCGTTCGCTCAATACCGCGAGTGCATCCAGCAAATTCTGTTCGTGCCATCGGAGGTCACCGAGCATGATTGGATCAAGGTCATTTCACCCAAGCTCTTGCTGCTGGCAGCTGTTCTTCATGATTTTGAGGGCGTAGCAGTTGATCTCCAAGCCTATCTGTACCTCGCTTGGGAGCCTGCACCCGCAGCCACTGAAGCCGGAGAAAGCGGCGGATCACTGATAAACACTTACCGATTCCAGGAGGGCGCCGACGGCGTCGATATCCGGATGTCATCCATTCATTCGGAAAAGGGCAAAACCCATTCTGCGACGCTAATTCTGGAAACCTTCAGGAAGACCCACTTCATTCAAAAGCTCATGCCGTGGCTTGAGGGCCAAAAGGCCGCTGCCAAGAGGCCACCGGACAGTGCTAAGAAAGACATGATGCTGATGTACGTGGGGATGACTCGGCCGACTCACATGCTGTGCCTGGCCATACGTCAGAGTACCTTGGGGGAGGGCGCCACTGGAGAGAAGCGCAGGGCGGCGCTCAAAACAGCCGGATGGTCGATTTTGGAACTGACAGCTCTGGCTCCAGTGCCATAGCTACTCCGTTGCTCCCGTTACGCGAGGGGCAAAAACGCCTTTCGCTATGAATGACTGAGAGCGGGCCGGATCAAATAGAGAAATTTATTAACCCCTGAGTCGCGATTGCCCTTCCAATACAAACGGAAGGGCAATCGGGGGATCAGTCAGGCGTTGCCGCCAACCACTCTCACGAATTCATCCTTGGCATCCTTGTCGAACAGAAATACCCCATGCTTGTGGTGCTCAGTGAGATTGGGGCCGAGTGAACCAAATTACCTGATGATCCCGGCAGAAGGTATTGCGCGCACCTACATCCTCGTAATATTTATCCTCGTTGGTCATCTTGTAGATCAGGCTTAGCCTCTCGGATGACCGCACTTGCGCGATTTCACTCAGTTCATCTGTAGTGGTCAACTAATCCCGGACACGACTGAAAGGGATCGGTTGAACATGATAATCCAATTGCTCAAAAAAACTATGGCATATTGCCACTAATTGCTCGACTATGAAGCGCTCTCTTAACGTGACTATTCCTTACGCGGTGCAACTGTCTGAGTCGGAGATACAGTTTGTGGTTGTACTGAATAGGGTGCGAGGGAGGGAGGGGGAGTTGGTACCTCGTTTCTCAGGAAAGCAGCAGAAATTGCAGCACCTGAACTGACGAGTGCAGCGACCACTGGTACCCAGACTTTCCACCGTTCGGCCCGCGAGGCCTCCTTGTCGTGCAGTTCGACCGCAATTTCGATCAGTTTGTTAACCACAGATGGATGAAGGGGTTCCCTGATCCGCTTCTTGTTTTCTGGTGAATACACAAGAACATAACGTGATACCAGAGACACTCGATCGACGCCGGGCTCTTTTAAACGTACTCTAAAGAGTTCCGGATGATTCTTCGCTACATCAATCCAAGATGTTGCTGAGACTGGAGCGTAGCAGAGCTCTTTTCTAAGTCCCTCTTCACTTCGACTAGTGTTGCGGTGATACGCGAGCACCTGGATGAGTGCAATAACCTCACCTAATCGCCCGCGTTTCAAATACGATGAAAGCTTCCGGCTCATGGTTGTCCCTAAATTACGATGCGTCGTTATATCCCGAAGAATACTATTCGGCCAGGTGCGTCAGAAAAAGCTCCAACTTTCGCAGAAGCTCATCAAAGGTGATTATTTCAACATCCTTGTATGAACATCTAAAAGTCTCAAACGAACGTAGCAGCTTTGACGCGACGGGGAGGGTTCCGGCGATTACCACACAACGGGTATTGTCCGGCCGAGAGTCTGCAAGAGCCTCATCATCACGATGAATCCCCCACGCCGTCTGTAGCGAGTGGCGTTGATACAACACCTGACTGACTGCCCCGCTTAACTCTGAGTCTGGGGCATGAACTCCGCCGCCACGGCGGTACTCTCTTTTCTGTACCAGAGGCGTAGAGGGCCTTTTGATCTCGACAATTGACAGAACCTGACCGGCGCCTCGAAAAAGATAGTCACCTATTTGGGCTCCTGTCCCTCTGATTCCACTGGGCTGAGCATGAAACTGACCGCTTACCAAGTGAACGGGCCCACAAAACAACATCGTCAGTATAAAAATATTCTGATCGAAGAATTTCTGCCATATGTTCTCGCTTAGTTCTTGAGCAAGCATGTCGCGGTATGAGTCGATCATTTGCTGCAGCGAGACCCGCTCGATATCCGCATGCAGTGCCATCAAGGTAAGTGGGTGCTCAACGGCCAGCGCCGGAAGATCCTCTCGCACTTTTACCACCGCACGCCGGCGAACCTCAGCTGCGTCCATAGGACGGTGCGATGGACCAATGCGGTCGAGCCCTGAAGTGAAGTCCAACTCGTTCGTGTTTTCAGACTCCGTTTCTATTTCTGAATTGCTAGGAGCGGGAATCCCCGTCATAACCATCTGCTGTATGCGGGTTGGCGACTGATCACCAGCATGACTGACATGTATTCGATAAAGCCGGGCGCCGTGTAAAAAAGGAGCTAACTCCAACGCAAGAACACGATCACCCACTTGCCATTTGTGTGGTGTTGACTGCACGAACAAAGTGCACGTTTGACCTATCATCAACGTCCGCTCTACCGCCGCAGCTCGTGCCTGCGGAAGTCCCACACGAGTACAAATGGAATGAATATCCAAGGGTACATCTAGCGCGCCTTGACCTGCGGCCTCACATAAGGCGGCGCTGACATCGCAATGTGGGGTGAGTAAATTAAAGGCGTGGAGTAATTCAACTTTCATTGTGTTCGTTAGTCATCTCGAGAAAACCGCGGATGTGCTGTCCCTTGTGCGTCCCATCTTCGCGAGGTGGAGGACCACCCTTCAGTACGGCACGTGACAGTAGCTGATTTTGTGCAACGCACGACGTTTCCGGAATCATGATGCAGTCAGGACAGGCGCCTCCCGCTGCGTCGCAAAGCCGACCAGAGTTGCAGCGATGGATTGAGGCATCTAGGAAACGTCTTAGGAATAGATTGTTTTCGTTCCGCCACAACGATGACAAATTACCCAAGTCCATCGTGGTTCCGTTTCGATAGACTACAAATGCGAGATCGAGAGGAAAGATGTACTCCCCCATGGACCCTAGATCCAATCCTGACAGCTCAGCCACGTTTTTCATAAGTGCATGTGCGTAGGTGTGCAAGAGGGTGTACACGTAGCGGTACGTGGTGGCATCCCCTTCTTTGAGAAGGGAGAAGTAGCGACCAAAAGGTTCTGCCACCTCCAGCAGCTTTCCGCCCAGTTTGACGGGGCTGCTGCTGTCCCACTGGGGCAAATCTGAAACCCCGATGGCCTGTAACCATTTATAAACAACCTCGGGGTCGAGGCGCACATAGAGTGCTTCGTTAGCTTGGGTCATGACATAAATAGGGCGTTTGCCATTATTCAACGGCTCAAAGAGCTTCAATCGAACGGGGACATCCTTGTTGCGCTTGTTCAATATCGGAGTGGCGGAAACACGCGTATACCCATGGGTGAATCGGCACAGGTCAAATTCGCGGATTAAACCCAGATCTGCCATGCCAAGCTTTTTCATCAAGTGCTGGGTTTCGGCTTCCTGTTTGGCCTTAGCGTTCGCCCCTTTTGGCGCTAGGTCATCATCAAGATGGTTGAAGCGCACAAACTTAGCGCGCCCCCCGTCAGGCGGCGCGGAGAGTTTGCCTCTATTCAATGCCTCGTGCTCGACTGCCAGAACGAAGGGGTCGAAGCGGCTAGTGTATTCGCCGCGCGACGCAAGCTGCTGAGTTATGGCTAGAGGAAGATCGACTCGGGGAGGTATGAGTGGTGGGCTGCTGGTTGTCCATCTCGTGACCAGTTTTTTGAGCTCACTGTCCACTACCGCTTTAAGGGACCCATCTCCTGAAACTGCGCTTTCACGCATTAGACAAAGACTCTCGTACGTTTCCCATTCCCCGGTTTTACCGGCAGCCAGCAAAATGGCCTTCATTTCTGCTGGTGTGAGCTCAGCGCCACCAAATCTGAAGAGGGAACCTATGAAGGCGGCAAGTTGATCATCGTTCTGTGGCTCCAGCAGAGTGATCAACTGGTGCTCCGACTCTGGAAACAGAACAAACTGTTCCGACTGTGAATAGTATGCCGACGATGCTCTATACGAGATGGGTTCCATCCGTCGTTCGCCTAGACGGGAACTGGCTTGGTCGCGAAAAAGCTCTGTCGTAAATTTATCTTGCTGACGCCACTCATTTGCCCCTTTGTGCCCGCAAGAAGGTTTAGCACAGTAGAAGTGCCACTTACCGATTCGGGGCGAATCGGTGTTCAGTTTAAATTCATTACCTCCGCAAAGCTGGCATTCTTCACCGGAGAGTCTTGGCGTGTTGTTACGATCATCCCACTCCCAACGACCCGGAGTGACTGGCATCCACTCACCCGACCAATGTACGAAAACCACATCGACCTGCCGCCATTGGCAAGGCCCCTTGGCGTCCACTGATGTACACCGATTGTTTCGCAGTTGGTCCATGTTCTTGGCCATATCGCGAACGGATGTAAAACGTTTAAAAAGGCTGCATTTATTGCAAACGAAGGTCAGAGGTGCCGGTGCGTATTTCATCCGCAGCGGGCTCAAGAATGCCAAGCGATCGGCGCCCAGAGGCGACACAACGCCTCGATTAAGAATCGCTTCTTCGAGACATTGTTGTGGAACGACCGGACGGTCGGCAGTTCCCGCGGCAGACGCCCTTAAGAACCAGCTCTGCCAGATTTCATGCAGCCTCAAAATGATTTGCGATTTCGTGACGCTTTGAATAGGTGCATCATCAGTCGTTGCCGTAAGGTCCGGGATTGAAATACACGAACCCAGTCCACCTTCAAATGTGAAGAACGCGCCAGGGGCATACGCTGATCCAAGTTGACCACGAGATCGTGACATTGTCGGAGCAGTGAGTGTCCTGTCATCGTCATCAGCAGCAAGAAAGCCTTTACGAGTACCCATCTCAATCTCCCGTCCGCGCATCGTCTGCGCTGTCGTTATTTGCTACTCCGTGGCGTACGAAATCCATTACCGCCAAGACCTCATTGGAGAGTTGTACCTTGCCTTCGCTATCGCAATACGAGGCTTGAATGATGCCAGCCTGATCCACGTCGCGTAGCGATGTCATAGGTTTGGAGATCACTTCCGTTTGACTTTTGAAATAACCGTCCAGGAAACCGCTGCCCCACATATGGCTGCTCCAAACATTGACTAGTAGATCGCGAGTCCTCCGGTCAATACGTGCTCGGTAATATTCCTCTCCTTCGGGAGCGAAGGCGCCACGCAACCCCACAGCGAGCTCAATGAAATCGTTGATTTCATTGATAAATGCTTCTCCGCGGAACCTGTATTCTTTACGAATGTTGGGAATAACACTGAAATCCGATGTTTTGGCTTTCTGATCTTCTGGTAGCTGAATCAACTCGCGACTTGGCACCACACCAACCAAATAAGCCTGAAGCAGGCTGGTGAATACACGCTCGATTGCGCGTTCTGCCCATCGGTCGATAGCCGCGGGCTGCACCATACGTTCAAGGAAGCGGTGGAAGATGTCGAACACATGAACTATGTGCCGATCACGACGACGCTGTGGCGTGGGTATCAAGACAACGAACCCAATGTGAGCACGACCCACGCGCGAGGACGCTTGAATGTACTCGGCAATGTCCGAAGGCATGCCTGCAAAAAACATAGAGTTGAACTCGTCGACGTCGACGCCGTGTGAAATGGCTGATGTCGCGATGACTGAGCGCAACTGATCTTGTAGCGGCGGAAAAGGATGCCCTGGATTTACGCGAAGTTGGGCAGTATCCACGACATTTTGAATTTCCCCTTGCTCCACCGAACCGGTGATCAGTCGAGTATCAAGCCCCCTCAGATCCATACCTTCATTGAGGTGTCGCTTGCGGGTTTCCTCCGCCTCCGCAGCCATAATCTGATCACCACCTTTTTTATTGGTGACGTAAGTCAAGGCTATGCGATGCAGGTCAATGAGAGTGGCCAGTTTTGATGCGCAGGCCTGACCTAATGCGTCCTTGTGCAGCGCCTCGAGAGCGCCTCGGGAGACGTGCTCCACGAGCAATTGGCGTGCAGATTGGAAAACTTCTGCGTCATTGCTCGTCAGGTCGTTGAACAGGCGGGTGACGTTGAAATGAAAGCTCGATAAAACCGCAACACTTGTCGTCGTATGCGGCTTTCCGTTGGTCATGAAGGCTGTGTAAACACGGGCTTGGCTGCTCGCCACTTCGATGTCCGGATGCGCTTGACGCTCTACATCCTCCGCTGGAGCGGGTACCGAATAAAATGATTCGTAAAGGGTTGGGCCCGGCTCGGGAAACTGTGTTGCCGGAATCGAGCGTTGGTACAAGTGCTCCAGCTGCCTCTCAGGAGCAGAGACGGTAGCGGACGCGGCGATCACCTTAGCCCGGCGCCTACGCCCTTGTTTATCTGTTGCGACCAAGCCGCTGAGTGGCTTGGACAGGTATTCAAAGACGGCATCGAGTGTGGATTCGAAGAGACCGGCGAAGGTGCCCAGCGATTCATCGAGTAGGTGTGCCTCGTCCTGGATGATAAGGCTGGGGAATGGATCGTGAAAAATGCGTTTTCCAGCCGAATAAGCAGGGTATATCCCCTCCATGCCTTTTGCGTCAGGCCCCGCAGCTAGCTCACGAGGTTCAGGAACGTACAACCGCCCGCTGACCGGATTGATCCAAGGCGCCGCTCCGAACATCGCGTAGATCCGCCGAATGGTTCGAGCTGAATGGCCAATGAGGGCCAGCTTATCGACGGTACCCAAAAGCACGGACGGTGCTAAATCGTAAATGTCTTCATCGACAATGTAGAACGGAAGGGGCCGCCAGTTACCACCGTTTGAATCGCATTGGATATCGGTGCATACGTGGCCCAGTATTTGGTCCCTGTTATCAACAAATAGCCGCAAAGCTGTTTCGCAATTACAGAAAGGGCATTTGGGCAGCTTGCGCCAGGCACGCATGGCAGTGTGATATTTGGCGTCGTTTTTCCGAAGGGCTCGCTCAGCCGCTAGGAATGGAGGTGCAGACGAAATGTTTGGGATGCTCTTCACCCCCTTAGTATTGTGACGGTTAGGAGAGCCGCCGCTGCCGACCCAGAATCCTATGGACAATTGGTTACCACCGTAGCCATGACGATTTCGGACACGCTCAGCATGTGCCAGTACTCGTGCGCACCGCTGGGCCTGTTGGATTGTTAGCAATCGCAACGGGTAGCGAATGAGCGCAGTGACCCCTAACTGCTTACCACGAAGCCGATCAAGCATAAGGTTAAAGGTCAGCAGCCCGAAAAAAGCTTCAGATTTGCCGCCGCCGGTCGCGAAGTAAAGGAGGGTGACAGCGTCGTCTCTGGCTTCGTTGTAGAGGTGCGAATACTCCGGAATTCGCGAGGCCAAAGCAGGAACATTCGCAATGATGAAAGCAAGCTGAAACAAGCGCCACTCATTGTCGTCCTGGCCAAAACGGGCCTGCATGAAGTTCGCCATTGTCTCGTTAGTGGCTAGCCAAGCTTCATAAACAATTGCTTTTGGGTCAGTCTGCGGGCCTCGCTCGCGCCAAGCCGCACGAGATTCCCTCAAGCAATTCAGGCCGGCAGCGATAGTCGCCATCTCTGTGGTCCATTTTCGGATGTCGTGGCGAAACGCCTCTTCCTCGCGTGCAATTCCGGCTACGTCGGAAGCGGATAGGCCATCGGCAGGCGACACTTGCTCGGGTAAATTGTTAAGCCATGTTTGCATGGCTGGCACCAGCGCCTCCAACCCATCAAGTCCATCTGGTTGGGCCAAGGCACGTATTTTTCGCACGACACCAGCAGCGCTCGTGGGAGTGATTCGCGGCTGGATGTAACGAGGCGTCCACGTAGTCTCTAGAGTCCGAATCGCAGGGTCGGATTGTAGTTGCACAACTCCGCAGTTGTGCCCCATGGCTGGATGTGTCAGGTACTTGTTATAGCGATAGGAAGGGTCAATTCGCTCGAGTTTCAACGGATGGTGAAGCGCAGCCGGAAGCTGTATTTGTAGAGAAACGAGGAAGATAGCTTCGTCCGTCTCGTCTACATGCTGAGTCGGCATACTGCTGACGTTTTCAATTGCGAGAAAGAAATTTCGTTTGGAAGGATCGAGCCAGTCTGTATGCAGCTCGAGATCCCAATCTAAGTGAATCTGCGGCAATGTTATTGGTAGCTGAGACGTGCGCGCACTCTGGAGAAATTCCGCCCAATTCGAGTATTGACTGGCGGGTATGCTCAACTGGTGCCGGTACCCCCACGCCTTACCACCAGAGTCCAGATCATCGCTTTCAGCCCAATCCTGCAGCCGCTTGTTCACGGCCTCATTCATACGCAAGGACTGGTTGTCGATGTCTTGCTGAAGAGCTTCAATGGATTTCGCGGTATCGAGTTCCAGTGGTGGTAGCTCCACATCCAATCGCAACCATTTGTGTGGGACCGCCAATGGCTCGAAGTGCTCGTCTTTGATAGGAAGAGCCTCGCTTGAGTTGACGAGCGCTCCCTCCCTCGTGCTATCACTGAGTTCTTCCATTTCAGCTGAAGAAAAATCCTCGGCTTCGGCCGAATCGTGAGAAAAATCCGAGGTCAGCAGATCTCTCGGGATGCCTTTCGCTGCGTAGATTTCCTCAACAATCGTCGACCGGATTGCCGTCCACCCGGGATGCTTATATTTCGAGCTATAAGTGCCTTTGGCTTTCTCCCACGCTTCTTCCAGCCGACGGTTACGTTCAGCCCGAATCTCGTCAACCACAGCCCGGCGCAACATAAAGACAGGACGACAGTTTGGCCTTTTGAGATCCTCTTCACGGGGAAGCACGCGCACGTAGACACATAGCCTCGGGAATACCGTTATCACTGAAGACGCGAGGGCATTGAGTTGCATCTGGACCCCGTGCGACGAAATCCAGATAGGCGATGTCACTTCATCGTCACCGGATTGGTTGCGCTGGGGCAGCAAAAAACCAGAATTTAACAACGTTCTTGGACGAGCTCCGAAGAGATATTGCCCTGTGGAACCTTGGCCGCTGATTTGTGCATACGTCAGATTCAGAAGGCTATCGACGACCGCCTCCTTGAGGGTAGAGGAGATCTTTGCCGGATCGTCACGAAGCGTGGGTTGGCTCATTGCAGCGTTTCCTTAGAAAGTCCGACAAACTCGACGGAGGCAATGCTTTCACGCGCCTTGTCGAAAAGCTGATTCAAAGTCGTTCGCTTGATACTCGAGTTGGCCATAACGGATTCGGGCTGCAGGAGCATGTACGCATAGATGTCGGCGACATGGCGACCATCTAGCCGACGCGAGTTACGTACAGCCGTGATGACGCGCTGCCACTGGTAAGCAGCTTCCAACGGAGACAGTCCGAGCACCGTTGCAAATGCCTTGAAAGTCTCCTCGCGCTGTGGCGCCTGTGGCCGAAGCTGCTCGAACGGGGTGTCGAGTGAGCGTCCTAAATCAATCCACTGGCGCATCGCCTGGGCCCCGGGAAGTTTGGTTTCCAGAAGAGGGTCAAGCTCAAGCATCTGCTCTCGTATTACGCGTACCTTGTCAGAAAGTGAGCCCTGCGCGAATCGCTTAGCGAGGCATTTCTGGATCTGCTCGTGATAACTTCTTAAGGCAGTTTCGAACGTCTTATCCGATTGAATAGGTACGCCCGCTTCACGGAGTACTTGCTCGACCATCTCGCGCAGCTCAGCTGACATGATAAAAACCTTATCACCCACCTCCAGGGAGCCGACTTGGCAAGTCCGAAAGCCTACATCTGCTGCCCGCGGCGAAGCCGGGTCGTAGACGTACATTTCCGATTTCTGATGGCGGAACAGCGTCACGTTGCTGTCAAGTCGGATAACCCAAGATTCGGTTCCATCACCATGCCCCTCAGAGGAAACATTGGATGACAACTCGACACGAAAGGTAGGTAGCACATAGTCGCTAGTGGAAAGGACAGAAGCGTCTTCCGGGAGATCTTTCAGTTTCCTCAAAATGGATTCCATCCGAGGTTTAAAAGATCTGAATTCGGGCATCAGCTCGACGATAGGCTTGAGCGTGGCCCGTAGAAACTGCCCGGCTCGCTGGGTTAGCAAAACCACCGTATGGGAAGGAACACGATCATCGGTCAGCAATAGACGAAGGCAGTCCTCGTTTAATCCAGCACAAACCAGTGTCGAGCCTTGCAGCTCATCAAGGCGTTCTTCGAGGTGAGCGGCACACAACAGTTGTACGCGCCCTTGAAAGGAGTCATATATCAGCCCATCGGGATACTGGTCGTACTCCGCGAGGAAGCGTTCGGCGAGGCGCAGATACAGCGCACTGGTAAACACGATGGCAACCTTACGCTTTGAGCTCTTTGCAGCGTTGGAAACAAGCTCTGCCAACTTATGCGCGAAAGGCGTTGCCTCGTGATAATTGCAGAATAGTTGTGAGCTACGCTGAAGACATTCAAAAAGGGCTGGCCCCTGGTCTCCAACGCCAACGGTACGCTCGAACTCCTGCACGTTACCCAGGTGGTTGAGCCAATCGAAAGCGGCGCGTGTCCGCTGCGACACTTCAATACTTGCCAGATAGTCGGACATATGCCTGACGCCGCAGGGGAGGGCTGCAAGACGAGAAAGGTACGACGCTGCGTCGATTAGTGGTTTGGCAGACTCTTTGCCCCCAGGTGCAGCATTGGCGATACGTACCAGCTTGTTAGCTGATTTGGCCGTATCCGCATCAACGATAAAAACATTGAGTTCCCGCGGAGCGGGATGCAGGGTTTCCTGAGCCAATGGCGCCAATAATCCCGCTCCACCGACAGTACTCGGAACACCCAAAATTTTGAATTCGTGGGGCGTGTGCCATTGACTTGAAGGGTTCCGCTTGCGGTTCTGCTCCCAGAGTTCCTCCTTGATTCTGAAAGCAGCATGGGGCTCATCAGTGATTACAATAACGCCAGGGGGGCGACCTTGAAATACGTCCTCCAGCATTATGCAGAAGCGCGCCAGTTGCTTTTTCCAGCTTTTGGCCTCCATACGAATTGCTCGGGTAGCCTGGACTAGAACGACCTCGGGTGAGCCAAACCGAGCCAGATCTCTGCAGGCGCGTCGAAGCTCGGTCTCTGACATCCGTCCATCAAGTGCAAAGAGGGCATCTGGTGCTGTACGCGGATCACCGATGACTGCGCAGTTCAATTTTAAAGCAGTCGCGAGTTTCCTTCTGAGTTTGGCTCGGATAAGCGCCAAAAGGTGCTCGTCGCAAGATTGCCAACGGTCAAAATCTGGCGTCGCCAAAAAGTGAGGCAGCAGCTCACCAACTGTCGGATTGAATGGGTCGTCTAGGTTTTGAGGAAAATTACTGTCGGATAGGGAAAAGTAAAAGGCGTCTTTGTCTCCCATGGAGCGAGTCACACTTGCGTTGGCGTCGGCGCTTACCTCAAGCAAGTTGTGAGCGATTCGAAGAATGCTTGTCCGATCGAAATGGACGTGATTCAGACCATAAAAGGCATTGCTCTTCACTGGAAAAAGCAAGCCGCGAACTCCTTGTTTGTCGCCCTGATGCCAGCGTACCAACGTAGCCAACGCGTGTACCAGAGGCAGGGTTTTGGGCGCCGCGGGCCATGCCATCACGATGTGTCGTGATCGGTGCTCGGCAGCATGCAGATAAAGATCTGCCAGCGCTAAAAGCGTTGAGGAGGGCGCGCTCGGCTGCAAGCTGCCATCTCGGTACATCGCGATGAGAGCTTCATGTGCACGAGGTACGATGCTAGGAGCGGGCGTTTCTACCGGGACGGTTTGAACCGTTTTACGCGCATGGGTCTTCAGTGCAGGTTTTGCATGGGCGAGAGGTTTTCGTGCCGCGAACAGCTGCGCAAGTTCCTCGCGCCGTCGCTGTTGCGCTTCCATTAAGTCGTTGAGCTTCTTCCGTGATGCCATGTGCCCTGCTTAAGTCGATTGATTTCAGCGTTTAGGCAGCATAAGCGAAAGGTCTACTGCTTTTCCAATGCCTTTCGAGCAGCATTTGCCATGTCTAAGCCTTGTTCGAGGTAGATCCTGAGCCGGCCAGGATCAGGCAGTCGGAGTTGGTTGAGCTCGAACACTGATACGTTGGTCGCTCCAGAGATACAGCGGAAGTACCGATCTACGGTCGGCGTCCCAAGCAACTGCACCAACTGAGCAGGTGTCAATGCAGGTTCAGGGGCTATCTGTTCAAGAATCACGGTGTGGTTTTCACCAACGAATCCGCCATAGGTCTCTATGAGCTGTGTCGGAACAGTTGCGGCAACTAATCGTCGCGGTTGCTCGTTGGATGTCACGCGTTGCAGTAAGACGCTGGGGCGGCGAATGATGGAACGATGGTCTTTTGCCCCCATATTTACAAAACAGCCTTCTTTGTTCGCTTTAGCCGCACCGTTAAAGCGCAAGGAACCGTTAGGTGCAATGTCGCTGGACCAAAGCAGCGGAACCACCGTGTCGCCACGCGCGCCGACAGCCGTTTTCGTCGAGGCGTAGGTTGTGCGTGTGTCGCGGTTCCACACAAACGCGCCGATACGGGGCGCATAACCGTAGTCCACTAAGCCAGCCTTCGATTTTGCTGCGCTTTTAAGCAGTGCGATGTCGCTCTCCAACCGGGGGATTGGCCACGCGGCCCCCATGTTGGGCAAGATGCATAGACCCACGTCAATGTAACTACCGTCTTTTGAAACTAACGACACCTTCGCTTCGGTGCTTGGCGCATGCCCTGTTTTTTCTCGCCGCGCTAACGTCAATGCGGTCTCCTGTTGGACATCCATAAAGACGCCAATACGGTCACCAACCATACCAATACCGAGCAACGTGGTTTGCGTCATCATGTAACTTCTCAGCCTGGAGAAGTTCTGACCAGACAAAAAGCTAGTCGGGGTGACCAGTGCGCAGATGCCACCCGTAGCGAGAAGTTTGATGCACAAGGCAATAAAGAGGGCATACAGATTCGGCTGGCCTTGAACAACGTCTTCAAACTCGTGGACGTACTGACTGACTTCCTCAGCGCGCATCTTTCTAAATGGAGGATTGCATACCACCACATCGAGCTTTTCCCACAGGTGCTTGGTTTGTAGAAGCGAGTCGCCCTGGTAGACCTGAAACACGGGGTAGGTGTCAGTCGCGACAACCTCGTCATGGAGCGCCATCAGCAGGAAGTGCTTTGACAATTCACATAAGGCGGCATCTTGGTCAAATCCCAAAATTCGCTCTTGAATGTGGCTCACTATCTGTTGGGCGCTTGCACCATGTCGGCGAAGCAAATCACGCATGCGCATAGCGATAGGTGCCAAAAACGCAGCGCCGCCACACGCGGGGTCACAAAAACTGCGATTGGAAAAATCGACGCCCTGGGCTGACAGGTCGTCAAGCAAACGCCTCGTTAGCGATGGCGGAGTAAAGAACATCGCCTGCTGCTTTCTGCGCTCGCTTCCCAACAGTTGCGCGTACGCCGAGGAGAACCAGTAGGTCGACTCGATGAAGTCAAGCTTGCTTACAAACGCCACGAACGCGCACACGGCAGGCTCGTTCAAGAGGAGGGTTGCTACGGGTAGACCGGACTGTGGCAATCCCGGAAAACAGTTACTGCACCATTTTGCTAATGCGCTGCCCAGGATCAAGTCCGGCTCTAGCTTCGCCTTTTGCATCACCACACGCATGTCGCGGACTAGGCTGTGAAAGTGAGTTTTAGTAGGGAGAGTCATAGGTGGCACAGGCCTGGTACGCATTTATAGCGCGGAGCGAACAACAATGTGTGAAGGGGCGGGCCGTACATCATTCCTCTCCTTGGAATAGGATAAGTAGCTTGCTTATCGAACAGTGGCATTTTGTCAGGTCATCTATCCCAGATCTACAGAACAAGCTTTATGAGTCAGCTTTGGATTCTTAAGCACTCTGAGTTTTAGAACCTTAGAGGAGCAATCAGCGTGCGCGAATTCTTCAAGAAGAGAGGAGCCGCACTTTTTGCTCAGAGGGAAAATTTCGGGGGGAGAATTCGTTGACGCCTTGATTCAGCCGGTTTTCTCATCACTTCTCTCAAGCGCTGAGCGGATCCTTCAAGCTCCGAGGGTGACGCGAGGCTAAGAGCAAGCATCAACGCATCGCGACGTTTCCGCTTCCCCTCTAAAATTTCACTGAGGCTGCTTTCTGACTGAATAGGTTGCTTCATGGTTGCGGATTCCGCCTTCAGTTCAGTTGGGATATTAGCACAAGCTAGTCGCCCCTTAGTCCTCAGATAACTCTTCGATTTCGGTTGATAGCTCCGCTCGGATACGGGAAAACAGCTTCTCAAGGGAAGTCGGCTGATCCTGAAGCAGATAACAGCCTACGAGTATGGTCAGCGGATGAACGTCCAATACCGATGCCAGTTCGTCTACCTTCTCAATCGTAGGGCTCTTCAGACCGCGCTCTAAGGTGCTGAGATAGGTCCGACTACTCACGTCGGAGAAATCTTCCTGGGAAAGCTTCCTCTCCGATCTCAGCTTTTTCAGGGCCGCACCAAATGCCTGTTTCAGTTCCATATTGCCGACCTCGCAAAAGGAACGATGAAGCCTTCGCGAGCTCTATAGGGCTACAATCTATAGTGTTCACTTTTGGGATGGCGCTATGTTCATCACTCACAAACCAGCAGAGATTTTCCTCAACGCGTACTTGGGTGATGACTCTACCCAGTACTGGCAGTACGTTGAGCAGACCACTCATTGTCCCTGGTTTTACGTCACTGTGGGTCGACAACAAGGCGGTGAAGCGTTGACTAGCATGGTTATGCTTCCCAGCATTTCAGCGCTTGAGAAGCTACTTAATGAACAGGGAGCAGACATCTGGCTGTTGGATGCGCAGTTGGTTTCACCGGCTTATCTGAACGGAAGTGATGGGTGGAAGATGGAGAGGCTGTTAGAGGTGCGCGAAACGGTTGATGATATCAGTGAGGAGGCGGCCTATGTGTATTGCCTGGAAGGAGGGCATATCTACAGCGAGACCGTGGGGTCCAGCACATCCGATTTACAAAATCCTCGTATCATTTTTTCGACCACGCCGGCACCTCGGTGAACATGAGACCCCCATGCTCCAACGGTTAACGGCGTATTCGATACCAGCCACAGACTCGCCGGAGTTCGTCTGTAGCTCGCTCTAGGTCATACCCCCGCGTCTCGACCAGGTATGCCAAGAAGTGGTCAGCAAAGGTGTGACGAAAGTCATGAGCGGATAGTGTAGGCAAAAGTCCCGGATGAGCCAGCTCAATGGTCAGAAACAGCCGATCAAGCACGCTAGATAGGGCGCGAATCGACAGTGGGCGGGCTTGGTCGGAGATGAACAAATAGCGGTAAGGCAGTTTCATCGGTTTACCGTTGCGCACGGGGCGTCGGTTGCCTTGGATATAACGTTCATAGACCTCATACAACTGCGCCGAGATGCCGACCGTACGACCACGTGTTTTCAGTGCAGGCTCTTCGGCGCGCGGGTCGCCTGGATCATGTTCGCGATCATTGATACTGACATAGGCATGCTGAGAACCCTGATTGATATCCGTGGTGTAGAGCTTCAGAAGCTCACCGCGACGGATCCCAGTCTCCAGCAGCAATTCAATCATTAGCCAATTGCGCAACTGCAATCGTTCCGGAAATGGATTCTCCGCGGCGCCCGGGCGAATCAGTGTGCGAATGATCTGGAGTTGCGTAGCTGTCAGGCTGCGGTAACGAGTGTGGTCGGGACGAACATTGATGATATGGCTCTCAAAGCGCCGCTCTATGACGTCGGCGACATCTGCAAATACCACCTCGATGTTAACCAGGGTGGTTGAGTTTTGACGGGCGCGGGGGATGTAACGGGTGACACACCAGGACAGGTATTGCTTCAGCAATCGCAGGTACTGGTCACGGGTACGCGGATCGATCTGCGGAAAAGGTGCCGTTGCAGCGATGCCGATTCGGGCGACCAGATTATCGGCTTGACGGCCGCTTTGGAGCCAGATGGCGTAACCATCCAGCAAAGCCAGAATCGCCTCAAAGTGGCAGGCCAAGATGGCCTCATCGATATCCAGATCTCGGGTTTTGGCATAGGTGTAGAAAGCCTGGATCGCGCGCAGATGCGCCGCAGCAGTATTGTAAGCGCGGTGCCTGAGTTTGAGTTGGACGTAGATGAACGGAACGAGTATGGGCAACGGCGCTGCATTACCAGCTTGCACGAGCAGCGGTACACGCTGACCTGAAGAGAAACGGCACTGAATCAGCTTCATCGGCAGCCACCTCATTCAATGACTTGCCATGAACACGAAGTACATGGCCCGTTGAGAGAGTGGACGCCAGAAGCGTGTTTGTCGAATCAGTGGCTTGGGCAGCTCATGAACATCTATGACATGACCTGCCGTTTAACATAATATACATTATGCGAACCTTCCAAACTATCCGTTAGCAGCTCCGTACGACGCATTTCACTAAGCGGCCTGCAACCAACACCCGCAGGTTCAAAAGCAGCCACCGTCGCCCTCGTTGATCTGTCTTCGTTCGACCAATGGGCAGTCGGACATTTACGACTCGTCAGCGCACTGTTCACCAACACTGTGGTGAAATCGATAACGTTGCCCGTCGTAACGCATTACTGGAAAACAAAAGCCTGGGCCGCCGACCTCGACATCAGGCCACCCATCACTGCCTTTGCTGGCGAGGAACTGAGCGACACCGTTTTCTTCGAGCATGAGTTTCCAATGACCGTCAGCCTGCTGGCTGACTAGATAAAATCCAGTGCCCGCTTGCCCATAACAGTCAGTGCTGCCTTCTGTAATCAACGCGTCCGGACGGCCGTCACCGTTCAGGTCCTTAACCAGCTCCATGGTCGCCGGCGTGTAGCTACCTGTTGTCTCGATTTCGCACTCCGACGTCTCTTGGTTAAATCCAGCAGCGCGGAATGCTTTTAACTGCTCGCTACGCGGTAGTTCATCTGCCAGCGCCGTAGCACTGGTCACGAACCATGCCACCCACAGACCTGATTTAAGCCGTCCCAGCATATAGACCGTCCCTTTATGAAGCCCAATGTGATGTGTCGCGACTGTACCCGCACTAGCGTAAAGGATAAAACGAGAAGTGCTAAAGGATTCGCTACGCGCAATCAGGGGCAGTGCCCGTCAGATTTCAACAGGCAGAACCCCTGTCTGGCTCAAACCTGGGCAAAGCCTCCGTCGACAAACATTTCACTGCCAGTCATGAAGCTGCTCTCATCCGATGCCAGGAACAACGCGGCTGCGGCAACTTCTTCAGGTTTGCCGATACGTCCCAGTGGAACCTGCGCCGTCATGTCGTCGATGATCGCGTCCTTCTGGCCCGTACCCGACAACGCCAAGTCCAGACCCGGTGTCGAGATTGGGCCTGGTGAAAGTACGTTGACGCGAATGCCGGTGCCTTTCAGGTCCAGCGCCCAGCTCCTGGCGAAATTTCGCAGCGCGGCCTTGGTGGCGCTGTATACGCTGAATGCCGGTGTGCCCATTGTGCCGGTGGTCGAACCGGTGAGGATCACTGAGCTGCCAGCGCTCATCAGGGGCAACGCTTTTTGTACGGTGAACAATGTGCCTTTGACGTTGATACCAAAGGTACGGTCGAACGATTCCTCTGTGATCGATCCGATCGGCTGGAAATCTCCCAGGCCTGCGTTGGCGAACAATACGTCAACCCGGCCCTTGGTGGCCTTGACCTGGGTAAAGATGCGCTCCAGGTCGTCAAGGTTTGAAATGTCGCCCTGGATGGCGATGGCTTCAGGCCCGATCAGTTGCAGCGCTTTATCCAGTTCTTCCTGGCGACGTCCTACGATGACTACCTGCGCGCCTTCAGCTGCAAAGCGAATGGCGGTTGCCAAGCCGATGCCGCTGTTGCCACCGGTCACCACTGCGATTTTCCCGTTGAGCCTGCTCATGCTGAACTCCAATGAATTAGGTTGAGGCCCAACTCTAGATCTACGCTATTCTTTTGAATAGTATGCACCTTTAAGTAAGTACCCCCCCCATTGGAGCCAAGCCATCATGGCCAATAACTCATTCAACTGTGGTCTGGAAGCTGCCCTGGCGGTGATTGGCGGCAAATGGAAGCCCCTGGTGCTGTTCAACCTGGCCCAGAATGTTCATCGATATGGTGAATTAAGACGCGCAATTGGCGGTGTGACCGATAAGGTGCTGATCCAGCAGCTCAAGGAGTTGGAGCGCGACGAGATCATTGCCCGTGTGGACTTCCACGAGATACCGCCGAAGGTCGAGTACTCCCTGACACCCTTCGGGCAATCCCTGGCCACGGCCCTGGGCGCGTTGTGCCAATGGGGCACGCAGCATATGCAGACGGTTGAGCGTATCGCCGAACGGCGTACGTCTGCCCTCTCCCAATCTTGAGCCCCCTGCCCTGAATGCCAACTCAACTAAATGACTATTTAGTTGAGTTAAATCAATGCGTTACAATCTAAAGCGATCGACGGACCGTGACAGCTGGCCTGCCAGGCTGGACAACTCGTCTGTTGTCGACGCCGTCTGGCCAATGACCCGGCTATTACTCTCCGACATCCCCGCAATCATCTCCACCTGGTGAGCAATTTCATTGCTGGCCAGGCTCTGCTCCCCGATGGTGCGGGAGATATCGTTGACCATCTCGGTGGTATTCAACGTGGCTTGGAGAATCTCGCGAATTGCTCGCTCCACCTCGGCGGTCACCGCCATGCCCTTATCGACCTGTGCAACGCCCTCCTCCATGCTGGTGACCGCTTCCCGCGTGCTTTGCTGGATGCGCCCCACCATGCTGGCAATCTCCTGGGTCGAAGCACTGGTGCGCCCGGCAAGGCTGCGCACTTCATCGGCGACTACGGCAAAACCGCGCCCCTGCTCGCCAGCGCGGGCGGCCTCGATGGCGGCGTTCAAGGCCAGCAGGTTGGTCTGGTCGGCAATCCCTTTGATCACTTGGATAATGCTGAAAATCGCCTCAGACTCTTTGTCCAGCGTACGGATCACCTGGGCCGATTGCTGCGCGGAACGGGCGATGCCATCCATGTCGCTGACCACTTGGTGAATCACCCGGCCGCCGTCCTTGGCCAGGACTTGTGCCTGGTTGGCCATCTCTGAGGCGCGCCCGGCATGCCGAGTGATTTCCTCGATGCTGGCGGTCATTTCACTCGCGGCAGCGGCCATGGTACTGGCTGCGGCGCTTTGTTGCTGGCTGCTGCCGGCGACTTCATGGCAGCCGTGGCTCAGTTGTTCGCTCATGCCGTTGACGCCGTGGGCGTTGCTGCGCACCACTTCGATCATGCCGCGCAGGTCGCGTTGCATGGTGGCAAGGCTGCGAATCAACGCGCTGGCTTCATCCTTGCGGCGGGGTTCGACAATGGTTTCGCTCAAGTTGCCATGGGCGATACTCTCGGCAATGTGGCTGGCCGTGTGCAGCGGCCCCATGATGCTGAGCATGACCCACCGACCCTGTGCCAACAGTAATAGCAGACTGGCGATCAGCACCACGCCCAAGGTGAGGTTGGCATTGCTGATGCTCTGCCGAGTGCCGACACTGGCCTGCTGGGTGTTGTTTTCGATCTGCTCGCTGAGCGTCGCCATTTGGTCTTCAAGCTGGCTGAATGCCGCGTTGAACGTCCCCAGTTCACCGCGAGCGGCGTCGGGATTGTCGAGTGCCAGGGCGACGATGCGCTCGCCGGTGGCGATGTAGTTATCCAGGCTGGGGCGGATTTTTTCCAGGCTGGCCTTGAGCGCATCGTCCAACGGCAGCTTGAGATTGTCCGCGAGCACCTGGCGAAAATGCTCGGCGTGTTCCTGCAACGAGCTGTTGACCTCCGCTTTGCTGCTGGTGCTCTTGCCCAAGCCCACCAGCATTGCCGACAGCACGTCCGCGCGCAGGGCATCGTGCATCATGTCGGCTTCCATATGGTTACGCAGCACGGTCATGCTGAGTTCGCTGCCATGCACCGCAGTACCCATCCGGGTGTTTCCCAGGTAGCCGGCCAGGCTCATGATCAAGGCTGCCAGCAATCCGGTCGCAATCAACAACATCAAGCGCAGTTTGATCGTCATGCAGGTATCCCCATAGCCTGGACAGGCGGCTGGGAACCCAACCGCTTGAGCGTCTATTACCGTTATCGGCAACAGTTGGCTATTAGTGAAGCCCAAATCAGGGAAACGGTCGCCAAGCCTACGCCGAACGAAAATGTAACAACTGTGTAATCGTCACCTTGTATACCCACGGTCGGCTCACTAAGCTGGCCGGTCACTTGATGGCGCCGGAAATTCCATGTCTCGAAGCATCGCCCACCTCGCCCTCCTCCTGGGCTTGATCACCGCCGTCGGCCCCTTTGCCATCGACATCTACCTGCCCGCCTTGCCGACCCTGGGCGCGAGCCTGCACGCCTCGCCGGCACTGGTGCAGATGAGCCTCACGGTGTTCTTCGTCATCGTTGGCGTGTGCCAGCTGTTCTACGGGCCGATCAGCGATGTGTTCGGGCGCAAGCCGCCGATCTACGCCGGCCTGGTGATTTTCGCGCTGGCCAGTGTCGGCTGCGCCCTGGCGCCGACCATCGAAACCCTGATCGCCTTTCGTGCCCTGCAGGCGTTTGGTGCGTGCGCGGGCATGGTTATTCCCCGCGCCATCGTGCGGGACCTCTACACCGGGCATGAAGCCGCGAAACTCATGGCCTTGCTGATGTTGGTGATGAGTGTCTCACCGATCCTGGCGCCGCTCGCCGGCAGCCTGGTGATCGCGTTGTGGAGCTGGCGTGAAGTGTTTGCCGTGTTGGCGGTGGTGGCCGTGGCGTGCCTGGTGATGACCATCGTGCAACTGCCCGAAACCCATCCGGCCGAGCGCCGTCTGGGCAAGACCCTGGGCAACGCGTTCAGCAGCTACGGCGCGTTGCTGCGTGACCCGGTATTCATCGGGCTGTCAGTGGTATGCGGTTTTGGCCTGGCGACCTTCTTCGTGTTTATCGGCAGTGCGCCGTTCGTGTACATCGAGCATTACGGCCTGACGCCGACGCAATTCAGCCTGGGGTTTGCGCTGAATGCCGCCTCGTTTTTCGCCATGAGTCAACTCACTGCACGCCTCAGCGCACGCTTTGGCCTGGCGCCGCTGATTCGTTGGTCGGTGGTAGCCGTGGCGGCGGTCATGACCGTGCTGGCGGCCACCACGTTGTGGGTCGACAGCCTGGCCTTGACGATGACGCTGCTGTTTATCGGCTTCGGTTTTCTCGGGCTGTTGCTGCCCGCAGCGGGCGTGTTGTCGTTGGAGGATCATGGCGCGGTGGCGGGTTCTGCCTCGGCATTGCTTGGGGCGATCCAGATGATCACCGCCGCCGTGTCCATGACGCTGGTCGGTGTGTTCGCCGATCACACACCCGCGCCGATGTTAATCGGCATCGCACTGTGCGCTGTCGCAGCGATGCTCACCACGCTGTGGACCCTGCGCCGTCTACCGGCTCACTTGGCGAGCGCCCCGCCCTCCTCCTGATCGCTGCCCAATTGCGCCAGGTACGCCCACGGATAAATCCCGCGCTGGTGGCCATCGCTGAACACCAGTTGCACGCCATAACCCTGGGGGTGGACCTCCACCACCCTCACCGCTTCCGACACCATCGGTGGACTGCCCCGTAGCCGAAACGCCCGGCACTGCGAGCAAGGGCATGCACGGCGCAGGCGTGCATGCTCGATCCATTGGGCACCGTCGGCCCATTCCAGGCGCAGGCGGCCGTCGCGGCCTTGGCCAATGGCGTTCGGCGCGGCGGTCATTGCAGCTGCGCCAAGGCTATCCGCACAGCCTTGCGCACTTCCGGGTCGCCATCGTCGGCGGCATCACGCAACGCCGCCAACGCCTGGCGATCGCCCAATTCGCCGAGTGCCAGGGCGGCTTCCTTGCGCAGGTTGCTGATGCTGTGGCCCAGGGTCTGGATCAACGCCTCCAGCGCGGGGAGATAACGCAGGCGGCCAAGGCTGCGCGTCGCCCGCAAGCGAACCTGCCAGTACTCGTCCGCCAGCGCTGCGACCAGTGCATCCCCCGCATTGAGGCTGCCGACTTTGCCCAAGGTGGTTGCGGCTTCCTCCCGTACTTGCCAGGCCGGGTCCAGCAACGCCTGGTGCAACGCCGGTAGAACCTGGTCATCGTTCGCCAAGCCCAGGGCGCCGGTGGCAGCGCGGCGGACTTCGGTGTCGGGATCGCTGCTGGCCAAGGTCGCCAGGGCCTCAAGCGCAGGCAGGTGCTTGAGCCAACCCAGCACGCCCACCGCTTCACGCCGGATACCCGCGTCGGCGTCCGCCAATGCCAGCAAGGCCGCCGGCGCCGCCGCTGCCAGGCGCAGCTCGCGCAATGCGCGGAATATCGCGGTGCGCACGCTCACATCGGCATGCTCGGTCCAAGGCAACAGCAATGCCCCCGCCTCGGCGGTTTTCAATACGCTCAGGCTCTGGGCGGCCGCCTCGCGCACGGGCGGCTCGGCATCTGTGAGCGCCTCGCACAACGCCTGTACCACCTCGGTTTCTTCCCAGGCTTCCAGCAAGGTGGCGGCCTGGGCACGCACGTCCACGGAGGGATCGTTGCGCAGGCTGTCCACCAGCCATTCAAGGCCGTCGGGGTCTTCAAGGTCGGCCAGGTCGATCAGTGCAATGCGGCGCATGCCGGCGTCCGGGGCTTGCAGGCGCGGGCGCAGGGCTTCTATTTCGAGGTTATAGGTCATATGGCAAATCGCGGTGTTGAATGATCGGTGGGCAACCCGAGCGGGTTCAGGCGTGGCAACTGGCGGCCATCTTCATGGTGCAGCAGTTCCAGGCAATGACGCTTGAGGTGAGTGAATTCAGGGGTGGTCATCAGTTCGGTATGGCGCGGCCGTGCAAAGTCCAGCGAGAAGTCTTCGATAATGCGCCCCGGGCGCGGGCTCATTACCAGGATGCGATCGGCCAGGAACAGCGCTTCATCAATATCGTGGGTGACGAACACCACCGTGGTGCGAATGCGCGTCCAGATATCCAGCAGCAAGGCCTGCATCTTCATACGAGTCAGCGCGTCCAGCGCGCCGAACGGCTCGTCCATCAGCAACAAGCGTGGGCGATTGACCAGCACCCGGGCGATTTCCACGCGCTGCTGCATGCCGCCCGACAGTTGGTTCGGCCAACGCTCGGCAAACCCTTCAAGCCCGACCAGGGCCAGGATCTCGTCGGCTGCCGCCAAACGCTCAGCCTTGGCCACGCCGCGCATCTTCAAACCGAACGCGACGTTCTCGCGCACGCTGCGCCACGGGAACAACGTGTGCTGCTGGAACACCATACCGCGCTGTTGGGAGGGGCCGACCACTGGCTGCCCGTCCATCTGCAATGTGCCCTGGCTCGGCACCAGGTGGCCGGCCAACGCGCCAAGCAAGGTCGATTTGCCGCAGCCCGACGGGCCGAGAATGCACACGAATTGTCCCGGCTCGATGCGGCAATCCAGTGCCTTGACTGCCTCGAATGCCTGCGCCTGCTCTCCCAGGACAATGGACAAACCGCTGATTTCAATCCGACCTTCCATCAGGCTTTACCTCGCGAACGGTGCCAAGGGGTGAACACGGCGCCCAGGCGCTTGACCAGCCAGCTGCTGCCCATGCCCAGCACGCCGATCAACAGCATGCCGACCACAATGTCGGCATAGTTCTGGATGGTGTATGACTCCCAGGTGTAATAGCCGATGCCGAACTGTCCGGAGATCATCTCCGCCGTCACCAAGCAGAACCACGACGTACCCATGCCAATGGCCAGGCCGGTGATGATGCTGGGGGCGGCGCCCGGCACTACCACTTCCCGCAGGATCGCGCCCCGCCCGGCCCCCAGGCTGCGTGCCGAAGCAATCAACCGTGGATCGACGCCCTCGACGCCGTGCACGGTATTGAGCAGGATCGGAAACAGCGCACCGGTAAAGGTGATGAACACCATCGACAGCTCCGACGATGGGAACATCAGGATTGCCAACGGTATCCACGCCACCGCCGGAATCGGTCGGATGACTTCCAGGGGGGGCAGCAGCACATCTTCAGCCCATTTCGAACGACCGATAGCGATGCCCAGGCCAACTCCCACCAGCACTGCCGCCAGGTAACCTTCGAACACCCGGGTCAGGCTCGCGCTTAAATGCCGGGCCAGCTTGCCCGAGTCCACCAACCCCAGCGCCGCCTCCAACACGGCGCCTGGGGTGGGTACGTTGGCAAAGGTCACCAGCCACAGGTTCCAGTGGTGGCTGGCAGCGAGTTGCCAGAACAACAGGCATACCAGCAGTGACGCCGTGCGCGGCAACCAGCGATAAGCAGCAGTCGACATGGGCCTATTCCTCTCAGCGACCGACCACGGCCTGGGCACCGGCCGTGGTGAAGTCAAACACCTTGCCGCCCTGGGCATCCGCGAACTGCTGCGCCTGGCCCTTGAGCAGGAATGCACTCAACTTGCCTTGGCGATCACTGGCAAACCACGCCTGGTTGGCGAGCAGCTTGATGCCGCTGTCTTCGGCCTGGGTGTAGACGGCACGCACGTCCTTGCCGTCTTTTTTCAAGCGGGCCAATGCACTGAACGCCGATTCGGCAGACGCATAGTCACGCACCTTGGGCTCGCCTTTCACCCAGATTTGCGCCACGTGTTTCCAGTCGGTGATGGGCTTGCCGGTCAAGGCGTCGTTGGCTTTGAGCGGGGCCTGGGCGTAATTGCCCAGTTGCGCCTGATAGTCCAGGCCGGACGCCTTGAAGGCAGCGCGGATGTACTGGTCATCGATAAAGGTAGTGAGGTCGAGGCCACGGTCGGCTTTTTTCAGTAGCTTGAGGGTGTCGATGGCGGTGCCGACGGCCTGACGGTACTCCGGCTTCCAGCTCAGGTCACGGGTTTGCACGCCAAGCGGGCCGTGGAACAGGTAGTTGACCTCGGCTTCGACGCCGGTGACTTTTTCGATCAGTTCGCTGTATTTCTCCGGTTCCGCCGCCAGCAACTGGTTGGCTTCGATACTCGCACGCAGGTAGGCGACGACCACTTCCGGGTACTGGCGGGCGTAGCTTTCATCCACCAGCGCGCCGTGGAAGGTCGGGGTGTTGGACTGCGAACCGTCATAGATCTTGCGGGCGAAACCCCGGTTGGGGAACAGCTCGGCGAACGGCACGAAGTCGGCATGCGCCTCGATCTTGTTGGCTTGCAGCGCCGAACCCGCCACTTCCGGCGCCTGGGCGATGATGTTCACATCCGTGAGTGGGTCCCAGCCTTGCGCCGCGACGGCACGCAACAGCATGCCGTGGGCGGTGGACGCGAACGGTACCGAAATGCTCTTGCCCTTCAGGTCGGCCAACGACTGGGCGCTGGACTCGGTCGGCACCACAATGCCGTTGCCACTGCCTTTGATATTGCCCGACAACACGCTGATAAACAGGCTGTGCTTGCCTGCGCCCTCAAACGCCACGCCGTTGAAGGCGCCGGGGAAGTCGGCCATGGCGCCGAAGTCGAGTTTGCCGGCCACCATTTCGTTGGTCAGCGGTGCGCCACTGGTGAAGTTTTTCCACTGGATATCGTAGGTGGCGTCCTTGTATTTGCCGTCATGGGGCAAGTACTTGTCCAGCAGGCCCAGCTCGCGGATCAGCAAGCCGCCGGCGGCGCAGTTGATAGTGGTGTCCTGGGTGCCGATGGCGACCCGGATGGTTTCAGCCTGTACCGACAGGCTGATGGAAGCCAGCACCAGGCTGGCGAAGGTTGCGCGCAAGAACATTGGGTGTTTCCCCTCGAATCATGGTTATAGGCATCGTCTCCGCCGCGATCTGGCGCGGTGGGAAACGAGGGGGTACGGCGTTGGCGTCCGGTGTTGGCGGATGGCTTGGAGTCGAAACGCTCAACGCAGCAGGTACGGGATCTCGACCTTGACTGCGCCTGTGGGGCAGTCCTTTTCACACGGCATGCAGTACCAGCATTCGTCGAACGCCATGTACGCCTTCTGCGTTGCGGGATTGATCGCCAACAGGTCCATCGGGCAGACGTCGACGCACACCGTGCAGCCTTTTTCGGCAATGCACTTGTCTTCGTCGATCGTCACCGGCGCGTTGGAGTGAAAAAATATTTCCTGGGGTTGGTAGGCCATTTCACGGTGTCCTAGGCACTTTGTGGTTGTGCTGATTGTTGTGGTGAGCGGGCTTCTGTGGTGAGCGGGCTTGCCACAACAAGCCCGCTCACCACAGAAAGCCCGTTCACTAGAGATTGAGGTTCAGGCAGCATCAGCCCCCACGCGCAGGCGGTCGTAGGCTTGCATTTCTTCGGCGTCCAACGGGATGACGTAGGGCTCCACGGGTTTCTTGAAGCTGACCATCTGGCCGTCATCGCCCTTCTTCAGGTGGCAATGGCAGAACCAGTCGGCGTCATTGCGCTGCGGGTGATCGACGCGATGGTGGTACAGGCCCCAGCGGCTCTCGGCGCGGAACAGCGAAGCGCGGGCGGCCATTTCGGCGCAGTCGCGGATCACGCTGGTTTCCATGGCGCGCATCAGTTCGTGAGGGTTGTGGGCTTTCATCTGGTCGAGGTCGCGCTCGATATCACTGAAGCGCTGCAGGCCGATTTCCATCTTGCGGGTGACCTTGGGCGGCTGCAGATAATCGTTCACGAAACGCCGCAGTTTGTACTCGACCTGCGCCGGCGGCAGGCCGTTTTCGCGGTCCAGCGGCGCATAGACGCGGGCCTGCTCGGCGGCGACCTGCTCGGCATTCACCGCGCTGAAGTCTTTGTCCACCACATACTGGGCGGCGTTGGTACCGGCAAACCAACCGTAGGTAAACGCGCCCAGCATGTAGTTATGCGGCACCGCCGCCATGTCGCCGGCTGAATATAGGCCCTTCACCGACGTCTCCGCGCGCTCGTTCACCCACACGCCAGAGGCCGAATGCCCGCTGCAGAAGCCGATCTCGGAGATGTGCATCTCGACCATGTCGCTGCGGTAATCGGTGCCCCGGTTGGCGTGGAACTGGCCACGGCTCGGGCGCTCGTTGCTGTGCAGGATGGTTTCGATGTTCTGGATGGTTTCCTCGGCCAGGTGGTCAAGCTTGAGAAACACCGGGCCATTGCCGCTTTCGAGTTCCTGATGGAACTCCCACATCATCTGCCCGCTCCAGTAGTCGCACTCGATAAAGCGCTCACCCTTGTTATTGGCGGTGTAGCCACCCAGCGGGCCCGTCACGTAGGCGCAGGCCGGGCCGTTGTAATCCTTGATCAACGGGTTGATCTGGAAGCACTCCAGGTTCGCCAGTTCGGCGCCCGCGTGGTAGGCCATGGCGTAGCCGTCACCGGCATTGGTAGGGTTTTCATAGGTGCCCATCAGGTAGCCCGACGACGGCAAGCCCAGTCGGCCCGCTGCGCCACAACACAGGATCACGGCCTTGGCCTTGATCACCTGGAAGTCGGCGGTGCGACAATCAAAGCCCATCACGCCGTTGACGACGCCTTCGCTGTCAGTCAGCAAGCGCGTGCACACCAGGCGATTGGTGATGGTCACCCGGGCACGCTTGAGCTGACGGTACAGCACTTTCTTGATGTCATGGCCCTCGGGCATCGGCAGCACGTAGGCGCCCATGTGGTGGACCTTCTTCACCGCGTAGTCGCCGGTCTCGTCCTTTTCGAACTTCACCCCCCAGCGGTCCAACTGCTCGATGGTCTCGAAACTATGGGTGGCATAGGCGTACACCGCTGCCTGGTTGACGATGCCGTCGTTGGCGATGGTGATTTCCTTGGTGTACTGCTCAGGCGTCGAGTGACCGGGGATGATCGCGTTGTTCAGCCCGTCCATGCCCATGCTGATCGCACCGCTGCGCTTAACGTTGGCCTTGTCCACCAACAACACGCGCAGGTCGCGGTTGGCTTCCTTGGCCTTGATCGCCGCCATCGGCCCGGCCGTGCCGCCGCCGATCACCACGATGTCGTATTCCAGTTCCAGGGTTTGGCGGCTCACGGGCGGCTTCCTCGTTCACGGTCGATGCGCAGGCGATACTGGAAGGCGTCGCCACGGTAATACAGGTGTTCAAAGTCCACCGGCTGGCCGTCGGCGGTATGGGTCAGGCGCTCGATATGCATGATCGGCGAGCCCGGTTCCACGTTCAGCGCCTGGGTCAGGTCGCTGTCGGCCAGCACCGCGTCGATCGCCACATCGGCATGCCCCAAGTGCAGGCCGCAGTCGTTTTCCAGGATCAGGAAGATGTCGCGGGTGACCAGGTCAGCCTTTTCCAGGCGTTCACCGAGGGGTTGCGGCAGGTAGGTGATTTCCAGCGATACCGGCTCTCGGTTGATCAGGCGCACCCGCTTGATCTGCGCAACCACGGTGCCCTCCTCCACGCCCAGGCGCTCGGCCACCTGCTTGTCGGCCGGCACGAAACGAAAACTGCGCAAGCGGTTGATCACTTCATAACCGCGCTCGGTCATTGACTCGGCCAACCCCTGCAAGGTGCTGACGTTCTGGTAGGCCTTGGGCTTGGACACAAATGTGCCTTTGCCATGAATTTTGTAGATCAAGCCCTCTTTCTGCAGATCGCCCAATGCCTGGCGCACGGTGATGCGGCTGACCTTGAAGCGCGTGCCCAACTCGCTTTCTGAGGGCATTTGAGTGTTGGGCGCGTATTCGCCGTCGAGAATGCGACTGCGCAACAGGTCGCGCAGTTGGGCATGCAGGGGAATGCTGGACAGTGGAGAGAGGCTGGAATCGTTCATCAAGGTCACTTGTCATAACGAGTTATGACGTGATCTTAAGAAGTCTAATGGCGGCGGTGGAAATACCGTTTATGCATAAGCTTAAAGCCAACCACTCGTCGGGCTTCGGCGGCATCCGTTACAACTAACGCCCGGCGGGTAACTACTAACCCCATAGCCCCTTTGCAATGCTATGGAGATTGATATGACCGACTACCCTCGCCCGCCCTTCGCCCCTCAAGCCCAAACTGTGCCAGGTGCGCAGAAAAAAATGGATCCGTACCCCGATTGCGGCGAGAAAAGCTACAAGGGCTCCGGCCGGCTCGCCAACAAAATCGCGCTGATCACCGGGGCCGACAGCGGCATCGGGCGCGCCGTGGCCATCGCCTTTGCCCGTGAAGGCGCCGACGTGGCCATCGCTTATCTGGACGAGCACGAAGACGCCCAGGAAACCGCACGCTGGGTCGAAGAAGCCGGTCGCCAGTGCCTGTTGCTGCCCGGTGACATTGCGCAGAAAAGCGTGTGCCAGTCGTTGGTGAATAAAACCGTCGAGCAGTTCGGCCGCATCGACGTGCTGGTGAACAACGCCGCGTTCCAGATGACCCACGAAACCCTTGAGGAAATCGAGGACGAGGAATGGGTGAAGACCTTCGATATCAACATCACGGCAATGTTTCGCATCTGCAAGGCCGCCTTGCCACACATGAAGGCCGGCAGTTCGATCATCAACACCAGCTCGGTCAACTCCGACATGCCCAAGCCGACGCTGCTGGCCTATGCCGCCACCAAGGGCGCGATCGCTAACTTCACCGGTGGCTTGGCGCAGTTGCTCGGTAGCAAAGGGATTCGGGTCAACAGTGTGGCACCGGGGCCGATCTGGACGCCGCTGATTGTGGCGACCATGCCGGATGAAGATGTGCAGAGCTTCGGCAGCGAAACCCCGCTGGGGCGTCCGGGCCAACCGGTGGAAGTGGCGCCGATCTATGTGCTGTTGGCCTCGGATGAAGCCAGCTACATCTCGGGTTCGCGATATGCGGTGACTGGCGGTAAGCCGATCCTCTAATCCTTGCCCCTGTGGGCTGGCTTGCCTGCGAAGGCGGCCTGACAGCCGGCCTGAGTGGTTGGATCAAAGGCAGGCACGTGTAGGAGCTGGCTTGCCGGCGATTGCATCACCTCGGTACAACTGAGGTTCCGAGGTGGCTGCATCGCGGGCAAGCCCGGCTCCCACAGGGGTTGTGTTGGCCAATCCTACAGATCAAACCGATCCACCGCCCGCCGCCGCTCATTGTCGTCGCGCACGTCATAGCTGGCGGTGGTCTGGATATTGGTGTGGTGTGCCAGTTTCTGCGCAATCGACAGGTCATGCTCCTCGATCACCCGCGTGATGAACGAGCGCCGAAAGTCATGGGGCATGATCTTTACGCCCACCTGCTCGCCGCGCTGGCGGGCGATGTAGTAGATCGCATGCTTGGTGATGCGCTCGCGGGTGATGTGGCTGCCCCGGCGGATGCGGTTGAACAGGAAGCTGTCGTCCTGTTCACCTTCCTTGAGTTGCTCGCGGCGAAATGCCAGCCACGCCTGCAACTTGGCAAACGCCCAGTCCGGCGCGTATTTGATCAGCTCCTTGTTGCCCTTGCCGATCACCCGCAAGCTGCGCTCTTCGAAATTGATCTGAGCCAGGTCGAGGTTGACCGACTCCGACTTGCGCATGCCCGAGCCGTAGAGAATGCCGATTACCGCCGCGTCCCGCAGGCCCTGTGGCCGTGGATCGGCGGCGCAAACTTCCATCATTTCGCGGATCAAGCTGCGCCGCAGGTTACGGCCCTGGCCCAGGCGCGTGCCCGGCGCTGCCTTGACGGTGCGCATGCGCAACAAGTGTTCCTGGCTGATCAGGTTCAGGCGCCAGGCTTCGTTCATCACCCCGCGCACGGCATTCACGTACAGCGAAGAGGTGTTCGGCGCATAGCCGTCCTCACGCAAGGCGGCGACCAGGGCGATCACGTGTTCAGGTTGCAGCAGGTGCCAGTCGATGTCTTCGAGGTTGATGTCTTCGAAGCCCAGGCGGTCGGCCGCATCTTGCAGCACGTAGCGCATGGTCAGCTGGCTGGAGGGCGCCAGGCGGGTGAGGTAAAGGGTCAGCGGGTTGCGGATAGACTCAGTCAAGGGAGATCAGCCTTTGGATTAAATAACTCGAACAAGCCTTTGTTTAATCGAGCTATTTAGAGAATTGGCGAAGGCCGAGTCTACCCCAGGCACGGCCCTCGCACAAAGTCACGGGGCCGTGTCGTCTTCGTCGGTGGGCTCTTGTGGCTGGACCTGGGTCTGGCTCCATTCGCTGTCCTGTTTCTGCATCAGCGCGAACCAGTGCTGGCGCATGAACGTCAGGTACGCGTCCGGCGCCTTCGCAAAGTCCTTCTCGTCGCCATAACAGCCAGGCAGCGGCAACTCGGTGCCCTGCTCCTTGTACTGGCTGACCAGCGCCTGTTGGCCGGCCACGCTGCAATCCTTGGGCAGCGGCATGCCGCGCAAGGCACCGGCCTCTTCGTCCCACCAGGCCGCGCCGAACCGGTCGACCCCGCGCAGGCGGTACTTCTGCGATTTGCCGACATGCATGATCAGCTTGAATTCATTGGGGCTGACATCGCTGGTGCAAGTGCGTGAATAGCCCACGGTAGCCTGGGTGATGCCATCGCCGGCGAGGTCAGTGACCTTGGTCGCGGCCCTGTCAAAACGCAGCGCGGCGTCGAATTCGCAATGCTGCACGTCGTCGTAGAGCATCCACACGCGCTTGGGACGGTTGCCGTCGATCAGGTATTGCGCCGCATACACGAATGCCGATTGGGTGCCGTCATCGTCGCGTTCGCTGACTTGCTCGGCGAGCACCAGCAGGTTCTTGCCTTGCTTGTCGTCCCAGGTGTAGGCCGCGATCTGCTTGCCACGCACTTCCACACCGTCCGGCACCTGGTCGATGCTGGTCAGCGCCACGCCGTCATCGGCCTGGACCGTCGTGACACACGCCACGCTCATCAACAACCCCATCAACGATCCCATCAAAGCAGGCCGCAACTGGCCGCGTAAAAGCTGCACGCTATTCATCCGATCACCCTGGCAAGAGACGGCTTACTTTACCGGCACTTGGGGCGCATTGCAGAGAAGATTCTTCACTAAATTCGATGCACGACGACGGGCTTGCGAGTTGAACCAAAGGCACGACGAACAGTTCCTATTTCGCTTGCAAACTAAGCGTTAGTTACTTAGCTGAACCCTAGCTGTCTACCTGTCAAATAAACGAGTTTTTCATCTGCCTTTCATATCGGTTCCACATTTTTGCGCTTAATCTTTAATGCAGCACTTCATAGCAAACCGCGCTATATCGTCTAACCTCTTGATTACGCTTCACCTTTGGCGCCGTTATTTAACCTGCGGCCTGGACTTTTGCCCAATGATTGCTGCTGTTGCCACGCTCCAAGTTGTTCTAACCCCGAGGTCATGAATCTTTGAAACCCTACCCTATTCATTGTGTGTCGATCGTAATCCCGGTCTACAACGAGCAAGAGAGCCTGCCTGAATTGCTGCGTCGTACGACGGCAGCCTGCAAGCAACTCGCCTACGAATACGAAATCATCCTGGTGGATGACGGTAGCCGCGACAATTCGGCCCAATTGCTGGAAGACGCCGCCGCTGAAGACGGCAGCAACGTGGTGGCGGTGATCCTCAACCGCAATTACGGCCAGCATGCGGCGATCATGGCCGGTTTCGAGCAGTGCCGTGGCGAAGTGGTGATCACCCTTGACGCCGACCTGCAGAACCCGCCGGAAGAAATCCCGCGCCTGGTCGAGCAAGCCGCCCTGGGCTACGACGTGGTTGCCACCGTGCGCAATAATCGCCAGGACTCGGCCTTTCGCCGCTGGCCTTCGCGCCTGATCAACCTGGCCGTGCAACGCTCCACCGGCGTGGCCATGACCGACTACGGCTGCATGCTGCGCGCCTACCGCCGTACCATCGTCGACGCGATGCTCGCCTGCCGCGAACGCAGCACCTTTATCCCGATCCTGGCCAACGGCTTCGCCCGTCACACCACCGAGATCCTGGTGCACCACGCCGAGCGTGAACACGGCGAATCCAAATACAGCGCCATGCGCCTGATCAGCCTGATGTTCGACCTGCTGACCTGCATGACCACCACCCCGCTGCGCCTGCTGTCCATCGTCGGCTTCAGCCTGGCGGCGCTGGGCATGCTGTTTGCCCTGGCGTTGATCGTCATGCGCCTGGCCTTTGGTGCCGACTGGGCAGGCGATGGCTTGTTCGTGCTGTTCGCGGTGCTGTTCGTGTTCACCGGTGGCCAGTTCATCGGCATGGGGCTGCTGGGTGAATACCTGGGCCGCATGTACAGCGACGTGCGTGCCCGCCCGCGCTTCTTTATCGAAAAAGTGCTGCGCAACCAACCGGCAGCACCGGCTCCCGTGGTCGTCGTCGACGGCCTGGTGTCCTCCCATACCTCTACTTCTGCTGATCAGGTCTAAACATGAGTTCAAAAGCTGTTGTATTCGCGTATCACGATATTGGTTGTGCAGGCATCGAAGCGCTGCTCAATACCGGTTACGAAATTGCTGCTGTGTTCACCCATGCCGACGACCCGAAGGAAAACAACTTCTACGGTTCCGTGGCCCAGCTGTGCGCGCGCCACGGTATTGCGGTACACGCGCCGGAAGACGCCAACCACCCGCTGTGGATCGAGCGCATCGCCAAGCTGAGCCCGGACTACATTTTCTCGTTCTACTACCGCAACCTGCTGAGCGAGCCGCTGTTGGCCACTGCGCGCAAAGGCGCGTTCAACCTGCATGGCTCGCTGCTGCCGAAATACCGTGGTCGCGCGCCGGCCAACTGGGTACTGGTCAACGGCGAAACCGAAACCGGCGTGACCCTGCACCGCATGGTCAAGCGTGCCGATGCTGGCGCGATCCTGGCCCAGCAGAAAGTCATCATCGAGCGCAACGACACCGGCCTGACCCTGCACGCCAAACTGCGCGACGCCGCCAGCAACCTGCTGCGCGACGCCCTGCCGCAACTGGCCCAAGGCAAGCTGGCGGAAACCGCCCAGGACGAAAGCCAGGCCACTTACTTCGGTCGCCGCACCGCTGCCGACGGCAAGCTGGAGTGGAAAAAACCGGCTGAAGAACTGTTCAACCTGGTCCGCGCTGTCACCCAACCGTACCCGGGTGCCTTCTGCGCCGTGGGCGAGCACAAGCTGATCGTGTGGCAAGCCGACGTGGTCAAGGGCAACGAAGGCCTGGCGCCAGGCCGTGTGATCAGCGTCAACCCGCTGCGCATCGCCTGCGGTGAAGACTCCCTGGTGATCAAATTCGGCCAGCGCAACGACAACGGCCTGTACCTGGCCGGCCCGTCACTGGCCAACGAGCTGGGCCTGGTCGACGGTTCCGTGCTGCGCGGCGCCGAGTCCGGGCGCAAGCCACGCCGTACCCGCGTGCTGATCCTGGGTGTGAACGGCTTTATCGGTAACCACCTGTCCGAGCGCCTGCTGCGTGACGACCGCTACGAAGTCTACGGCCTGGACATCGGCTCCGACGCCATCGAGCGCCTGCGCAGCCACCCGAACTTCCATTACGTGGAAGGTGACATCAGCATCCACACCGAGTGGATCGAGTACCACATCAAGAAGTGCGACGTGGTCCTGCCGCTGGTGGCCATCGCCACGCCGATCGAATACACCCGCAACCCGCTGCGCGTGTTCGAGCTGGACTTCGAGGAAAACCTCAAGCTGGTGCGCTACTGTGTCAAGTACAACAAGCGCGTGATCTTCCCGTCGACCTCCGAGGTCTATGGCATGTGCCAGGACCAGTACTTCGACGAAGACACCTCCAACCTGGTCGTCGGCCCGGTCAACAAGCAGCGTTGGATCTACTCCGTCTCCAAGCAACTGCTGGACCGCGTGATCTGGGCCTACGGCGCCAAGGGCCTGAACTTCACCCTGTTCCGTCCGTTCAACTGGATGGGCCCGCGCCTGGACCGCCTGGACTCGGCACGTATCGGCAGTTCCCGCGCCATCACCCAGCTGATTTTGAACCTGGTGGAAGGCACGCCGATCCGCCTGTTCGACGGCGGCGAGCAGAAGCGTTGCTTCACTGACATCGCCGACGGCATCGAAGCCCTCGCGCGCATCATTGATAACGACAATGACGCGTGCAACGGCCAGATCATCAACATTGGCAACCCGGAAAACGAAGCCAGCATCCGCCAGTTGGGCGAAGAGCTGCTGCGTCAGTTCGAAGCGCATCCGCTGCGCGGCAACTTCCCGCCATTCGCCGGTTTCCGCGACGTGGAAAGCAAGGCGTTCTACGGCACCGGTTACCAGGACGTGGCGCACCGCAAGCCAAGCATCGAAAACGCCAAGCGCCTGCTGAACTGGGAGCCGACCGTGGAAATGAGCGAAACCATCGGCAATACGCTCGACTTCTTCCTGCGCGAAGCCATGCTTGAAATAGCGGACAATAAGTAATGCAGGCAGGTCTTCGCATCGACGTCGATACCTACCGCGGTACCCGTGAGGGTGTGCCACGGTTGCTCGAGTCTCTGGATGAAGCAGGGGTGAAGGCGACGTTCTTCTTCAGCGTCGGGCCGGACAACATGGGGCGCCACTTGTGGCGCCTGATCCGCCCTCAGTTCCTGTGGAAGATGCTGCGTTCCAACGCTGTGGGCCTGTATGGCCTGGATATCCTGCTGGCGGGCACCGCCTGGCCGGGCAAGCCGATCGGCCGCGACCTGGGGCACTTGATGCGCCAGGCCAAGGCGGCCGGTCATGAGGTCGGCCTGCACGCCTGGGATCACCATGGCTGGCAAGCCAACACCGGGCGTTGGAGCGAAGCGCAGCTGGTCGAGCAGATTCGACGCGGCGTGGAGACCCTGAGCGACATCCTCGGCGAACGTATCGACTGTTCAGCGGCCGCCGGTTGGCGCGCCGATGAACGCGTGGTGCACGCCAAGCAAGGCTTCAATTTTCGCTACAACAGCGATTGCCGGGGCACCAGCCTGTTTCGTCCAACCCTGGCCGACGGCAGCGCGGGCACCCCACAGATTCCGGTGGACCTGCCGACCTTCGACGAAGTCGTCGGGCCGGTGGTGGCTGCCAAAGACTTCAATGGTTTCATCCTCGACCGCTTTGGCGCGTCGAAGCTAAACGTCTACACGATCCACGCAGAAGTAGAAGGGATTCTGATGGCCAATGATTTTCGCCAGTTGCTTGCCCAGGCAGGGCAGCGCGGCATCGACTTCAAACCCTTGGGCGAGTTGTTGCCCGCCGACCTGACCACCCTGCCCCAGCAACACCTGGTGCGCGGCGCCTTGCCTGGGCGTGAGGGTTGGCTCGGAGTGCAACAGGCATGATCCGGCGTTGGGCCTTGCCCCTGCTCCTGTTGGCGTTTGGCGCGTTCTACCTGCTGCCGTTGGCCACCCACGGCCTGTGGATCCCGGATGAAACCCGTTACGCGCAGATCAGCCAGGAAATGCTGCTGACCGGTAAATGGGCGTCGCCGCACTTCATGGGCATCCGCTACTTCGAGAAACCGGCGGCGGGCTACTGGATGATCGCGCTGGGCCAGGCGATCTTCGGGCAGAACCTGTTCGGTGTGCGCTTTGCGTCGGCGTTGAGCACGGGCTTGAGCATCCTGCTGGTGTACCTGGTGTCGCGTCGTTTGTGGAATGACCCGCAGAAGAGCCTGATCAGCACCGTGCTGTACATGAGCTTTGTCAGCGTCGCGGCGCTGGGTGGCTATGCCAACCTCGACCCGCAATTCACTTTCTGGGTCAACCTGACCGGCGTGGCCCTGTGGTTTTGCTTTGACAGCACCACCCGTAATGGACGCCTCGGCGCCTGGGCGTTGTTGGGGTTTGCTTGCGGCATGGGCGTCATGACCAAGGGCTTCCTGGCCTGGCTGCTGCCGGTATTGATCGCCCTGCCCTACGCCATTTGGCAAAAGCGCTTTCGTGAATTACTCGGTTACGGCGTCGTCGCCGTGGTCGTGGCAATCGTCGTGAGCTTGCCATGGGCGCTGGCTGTCCACCTGCAAGAGCCCGACTACTGGAACTTCTTCTTCTGGCACGAGCACATCCAGCGCTTTGCCGGCGACGATGCCCAGCACGCCGAGCCGTTCTGGTATTACCTGCCGCTGCTGGTTGCGTTCTGCCTGCCGTGGGTAGCCCTGTTGCCGTCCACCTTCATACAGGCCTGGCAGGACAAACGCAGTGCAAAAATCGGCTTTGTGTTGCTGTGGCTGCTGATGCCCCTGGCGTTTTTCAGCCTGGCCAAGGGCAAGCTGCCCTCCTACATCATGCCGTGCCTGTTGCCGCTGGCCTTGCTGATGGGCCATACCCTGGCCGACAAACTGGCCCAGGGCCGTGACCGCGCATTGCGTATCAACGGCTGGCTGAACCTGGTCATTGGCGTGGTAGTGCTGCTGGCGCTGAGCTGGTTCCAACTGAAGAAGCCGGTGTACGAGCATGGGCAGGAAACCTTCAGCCTGGTGCTGGTGTTCACCTTTCTGTTCGGCTGGATCCTGGTCAACCTGCTGCAAGCGGCCCAGCCGTTGCGCCTATGGGCGGCGCCGATTCTCGGCAGTTGGCTGATGGTCGCGTTGCTGCCGGCCGCCTTGCCGCACTCGGTGGTGTACAACAAGACGCCTGACGCATTCATCATCGACCACCTCGCCGAATTGCAACCCACCACCGCCCTGCTCAGCAATGACCTGGGTGCGGCGTCGGCGCTGTCGTGGCGCCTGGCGCGGCCGGACGTGACGCTTTACAACACCGTCGGTGAAGTCAAATACGGCCTTGCCTACCCGGATGCCGGCCATCACAAGGTGGACACCACCCAGGTCCAGCAGTGGATGAGCGAAGCGCGTAAAAACGGTGCGGTCGGCGTGGTGATGCGGGTCAAAGGCGACGATGAAATCGCCGAAGTGGCGCTGCTGCCCACCGATGGAAAACGCTATGAGCAAGGCAATATCGTGATCCTGATCTTCCCGCAGGTGACGCCTTGATCACCCTGCTGCTGTTATTGGCCGCGTGCCTGCTGACCTGCATGGGCCAGGTGTCGCAGAAGTTCGCCGTGGAACGCTGGCGCGACCTGCCGGATGGCTGGGCGTTGAAGCTGCGCTCGCCGTGGTTGTGGTCGGCGCTGGTGTGCCTGGGCCTGGGCTTGCTGGTTTGGCTACTGGTGCTGCAGCGCCTGGAGGTGGGCATTGCCTACCCCATGCTCAGCCTGAATTTCGTGCTGGTCACGCTGGTGGCGCGGTTTGTCTTTCATGAGCCCGTCGACGGCCGTCATTGGCTGGGGGTGGCGCTGGTGATCGGCGGTGTCGTGCTGTTGGGGCGCCACGTATGAGCCGGGTGCAAGGGTTTGCGTTGGCCCTGGGCAGCGTCGGCCTGGTGAGTGCCGCCCAACTGGGCATGCGCTGGAGCATGACGCGCTTGCCGCTGCCCAGCGATTGGCTCAGTGCACAGATCAATCTTGGCGCTCTCGGCGTGGTAAGCCTGGCGATCCTGGCCTACGCGCTGTCGATGCTCTGCTGGCTCGGTGCACTCAAGCACTTGCCACTGGGCCGTGCCTATTCGCTGTTGAGCATCAGCTACGCCCTGGTGTACCTGCTGGCGGCCAGCCTGCCGGTGTTCAACGAAGCTTTTTCCGTTTCAAAAACCCTCGGGGTGGCCTTGGTCATCCTCGGTGTGCTGGTTATCAACTCTCGTCGTGCTAGCGCTACAAGTCCCAGGAATGCCCCATGAAAATCAGTGTATTTGGTAGTGGTTACGTCGGTCTGGTACAGGCCACCGTATTAGCCGAAGTCGGTCACGATGTGATCTGCATGGACGTCGATCAGAACAAGGTCAAGCTGCTGCAGCAAGGCCATGTGAGCATTTTCGAGCCGGGGCTGGCGGCCATGGTGAAGGAGAACCTGGAGAGCGGGCGCCTGCACTTCACCTTTGATGAGAAACTGGCCGTTGAACACGGCGAAGTGCTGTTTATCGCCGTGGGCACGCCTTCGGATGAAGACGGTTCGGCGGACCTGAAGTACGTACTGTCGGTGGGCGATGCCGTCGCCCGTCACCGCAAGGAGCCGGTGATCCTGGTGGAGAAGTCCACCGTGCCCGTCGGCACCGGCGACACCCTGCGCGCCCATATCGAAAAAGCCCTGAACCTGGCCGGCCGGCACCTGGAGTTCGATATCGTCTCCAACCCGGAATTCCTCAAGGAAGGCTCGGCCGTGGCCGATTGCCGCCGCCCGGACCGCATCATCATCGGCTGCGAGCGCGAAGAAGTGCGCGACGTGATGCGCGACCTGTACGCGCCGTTCAACCGCAACCATGACCGCATCATCTTCATGGACCTGCGCAGCGCCGAGCTGACCAAATATGCCGCCAACTGCATGCTGGCGACCAAGATCAGCTTTATCAACCAGATCGCCGAGTTGGCCGAGCACCTGGGGGCGGACATCGAGGCCGTACGCCTGGGCATCGGCGCAGACTCACGCATCGGTTACCACTTTATCTACCCTGGCTGCGGCTACGGCGGTTCGTGCTTCCCCAAGGACATGCGCGCCCTGATCCACAGCGCCAAGCAGGCCAACTGCTCCAGCGACTTGCTTGAAGCGGTGGAAGCCATCAACCAGCGTCAGAAGAGCAAGCTGTTCGAACGCATCAATGCATTCTTCAAGGGCGACCTGCGCGGCAAGACCTTTGCCTTGTGGGGCCTGGCGTTCAAGCCCAACACCGACGACATGCGCGATGCACCCAGCCGTGTGCTGATGGAGGCCTTGTGGGCCGCCGGCGCCAACGTGCGCGCCTTCGACCCGGAGGCCATGCAAGAAACCCAGCGTATCTATGGCGATGATCCACGGCTGATGCTGATGGGCACGCCGGAATCCACCCTGGGTGGCGCCGATGCACTGATCGTCTGCACCGAATGGCAACAGTTCAAGGCGCCAGACTTCGACCTGATCCACCAGCGCCTGAAAACCCCGGTGATCTTCGATGGCCGTAACCTCTACGACGGCGAACGCCTGGCGCGCAAAGGCTTCCAGTACTACCCGATTGGCCGTGGCGACTCCTGCCAGTTGCCGATTCCCCAGCAGCAATGGGTGGCTCAAGAGGCAAAACAGGTCGTGGAAGCCTGATACGTGAACAAAGCTCAACCGTCCCTGTTAAGCCCAACGATCCGCCGCCAATCCCTCGGCCTGGGATTGCTGGCATTGTTGCTGTTTATCGCCGGCAGCTGGCACCAGGCGATTATCGGCTTCGACTCCCGCTTCGTGGTGTTCGCCCAGGAGATGCTGCGCCATGGGCCGGGCTTTTTTCCCACCACGTATGGGCAGCCCTATGCCGATTACCTGGCGACCTCGACGCTGTTGACGTGGCTGTTGTCATTGCCTATCGGCCAGGTCACTAGCCTCACGGCCTGGTTGCCCACGGCGATAGCCTCGGCGGTGATCGTCACCCTGGTGTACCGCCTCACGGCGCCCTACTCCCAGCGCTGGGGCCTGCTGAGCATCGCGTTGCTGTTGCTGAGCAGTACCTTTATCAGCGAAACCCGCTCCGTGTCCCTCGACCAGATGCTGGCCGCAATCGCCTTGGCGGTGTTCTACCTGGGCTATGCCCATGACCACTTCGACGCGGGTAAGCGCCTGCACTGGCTGTTCCTCCTCCTGATTGTCGGCTTTGCGGTGCGTGGGCCGATTGGCCTGGTCATTCCGACCGGCGTGCTGTGCAGCTATTACCTGATCAACCGGCAATGGCGCCAGCTGTTCAGCTTCGGCTTGATCGCGCTGGCGCTGCTGGTGGCGTGTGTTGGGCTGTTGCTGTTGATGGCCAAGCTGAGCGGCGGCGAGGCGTTCATGCAGGACGTGATCCGCATGCAGTTCCTTGGCCGGATGGACGGCAGCGAAGGCTCCAGCGGCGTGCTGTATTACTTCACCAGTTCCCTGGGCAACTACGCCATGGCGTATCCGCTGGCCCTGCTGGTGCTATTGGCGATGGTGATCAGCGGGCGGCGTGCGCCGGGGCCGGCGTTGCGACTGGTGTGGTACTGCGCGGCGGCCGGGTTACTGGTGATGCTGGGCCTGTCGATTCCCCAAGCGAAAAAGGCACGCTACGTGCTGCCGATGTTGCCCATGGCAGCGATCATTGCTGCGTATCCGTTTCAGGTAGCACACGGGCGGCTCTTTGCCTGGCTGCGTGGGCTGATGCTGGGAATCTGGACCTTGTTGCCGAGCCTGCTGATCGCCGGCCTGCTGATTGCACGGCCGCGTTATCCGGAGCAATTGAGTCATCTGGGGTGGGTGTTCGGCGTGCTCGGGGTGCTACAGGCCTGCGCGTTGCTGTCATTGCTCAAAACGCACCTGCGCCCGGTCGGACCTGCTATTGCGGCAGTGTTGGCGGTGTGGGGCACTTATATCTTTGTGGTCGAACCCCTGGAGCGCAGTGTCTACGACACCCGCACCTTTACCTTGGAGGTGCACGAGCACGTCATGCAACAACGGGCGCCAGTGGTCCTGCATGGCTTGGGCAAAGACGCCAAGGCGATCAAATACATGGTCAACCTCGATTGCGACCAAGTCCCGCTGTTCACCCAGAAGGCGGCTGACCTCAAGCCCCTTCAGGGACCCGCCTGGCTGGTGATGAGCGAAGCCGATTATGAAGGTTTGCAGGACCCGCGCTTTCGTTCCATCACCCCGACCCTGGCCGGTGAGTTCGACCGTAACCCTTACGTGCTGCTGCACCTGGCCAAAACCCCGCAACCTTGAGCCCAGCACCGGCGCTGCCGGCGCAGAAAACTCCTACATAGCTTTACGTAATGACTGGTGCCATTTCGCTTTCCTGCGCTTAAAACCGGGCTGTAAACTCGGCCCGGTGCGGTATTCATGTACCGCCACAGGTGATGGATTACAACAAGGACGTTGAAGGAGAATGCCGTGCCAGAAGATGTTTCGCTTGATTCCCCCGTTTCCTCGCGCAGTGATCAGGTGCATATCGGATACCTGCCCATGCCCTCGCTGGATCGGTTGATGGGACTGCGCGATGCCCTGGTGGCGTTGAAAGGGCCGTTGGCCAGTGAGCCTGGCCTGCAGGAAAACCTGCAGCGACGCTTTTTGGACGAGCATGTCAATAACCGAGTGCTGGGTAAGGTTCGCTGCGTGCTTTGCGGTTAAACCTTTCACAGTTCATTAATTTTGCATTCAACCCTCATTAATATGCATTGGCGCGACGCTATCAAGGTCGGCACACTGCACGCGTTCCTTCCCCCAAATGTTGGAACTTTCAAAGGGCTTTTCCGGGCAACCAGACAAGCCTTTTTTTTGCCCGCTGTTTATGGATCACCTTTCAATGCTCGCTCGCTGGTTCCCCGCTGCTATCAACACCCGTCCGACTGAATGGAGCCGCGCCGCCATCGGCATGGCCCTGGGCACGCTGTTCAGTGTCTGGTTGTGTTCCCAAGTATTTGGCATGGACGTGGCCCTGCACCTGCTCGGCCCCCTCGGCGCTTCGGCGGTGTTGTTGTTCGCCGTGTCATCCGGTGCCTTGGCGCAGCCTTGGTCGATCATCGGCAGCTACCTGTGCGCGGGCGTCGTGGCGTTGCTGGTGAACCGCGTGCTTGGCCCATCTCTGGGCAGCGCCTGCCTGGCGGCGGGCATGACAGTGGTGCTGATGTGCTGGTTGCGCTGTTTGCACCCGCCGGCCGGTGGCCTGGCCATGACGCTGGTTCTGGCCGACCCCGCCTCCGCCGCCCTGGGCTGGTACGAACTGGGCGCGGTGCTGCTCGGTGCCGGTGCCCTGCTAAGCTGCGCACTGGCTTACAACAACGCCACGCGCACGCGCTATCCCAAAGGCGCAACAGAATCCCCGTCGCCCCCCCTTAATACCCCCACGGCCGCAGGAGACCCTGCAATCACCGCCGCCGATCTGAAACTGGCGCTGGCGCAAATGGAGCAGTTCTACGACGTGGCGCCCACTGAGTTGGAGCAATTGATCCACGCGGCGGAAACTCATGCCCGGCGCCGTAGTATTGGTGAGGTGCTGGCCAGTCGGGTGCCCTGAACAACACACGACGAATGGAGAGCTGCTCGCTTGCTATTGATTCAGTGATGACTAAAGTCAGTTGATCAATCGCAATTGTCTGTTGTTCACCTGAAGTCTGGCCCAGTGTCGTACCAGTAGCGAAGACAAGGAATGTCTGGCTCAGGAGCGACATGTCATGGGCGATACCTTGGAACATCTGTTCAGCACCGCGCTGTTCGAACCCCGGCAACGCCATCATCTCCCGCTCAGGACCTATATGGACCTGAACATCCAGCGCATGCATGCCATTTTCAGCGCAGGCATCCTCAATAATGATTTCTGGCTAGGTCAGCCTCAATCGTCACGGTTCACTGAGCTGTGCGAGCGGATGGGCTGGCTCAGCGCCTTTGACTTTGCGTTGGTCTCGTCGGTGGTGGATCACATGATCGCCGTCGATGCGTTGCTCAATCACGCCAGCCCGCACCAGCTAGGCCGTTACCGCGATGAAGCCATCCGCATGCGCAAAGTCTATGCCTTCGCCTGCACGGAGGTTGCCGTCGGCACCGATGTTCGCAACGTACAAACGCGCGTGACCTACGATCGCCAACACCATCGCTTGATACTCCACTCGCCCTCTCCCGAAGCCTGCAAATGCTGGATTGGTAACGCATTGCACGCCGCACAAGTCTTGATGGTGCTCGCGCGCCTGGAGGTGGACGGTGAAGATCAAGGGCATCACTGGTTCCGCGTGGTTGTGCGCAAACGCGAAAATGGTCGCCTGCTGCCAGGCGTCAGAATGATTGCCTGTGATCCCAAGGGTGGCATTCATGCCAATCAGGTCGCAGCCATACGCTTTTGCAACGTCTCACTGCCAGTCGAGGCGTTACTGCAACGGCATGCGCATTTCACGCGAGACGGTGTTTTTATCAGTGATTTGCCCAAGCAAGAGCGCTTTATCAATGCGTTGGGCACCTTCCTGCAAGAGCGAATGCTGTTTCTCAGTAGCATGTATCAAAGTGCAAGCCTGGCATCCCACCTCAGTTACCGATTTGCACAGCATCGCCGCGTGCAAGCGTCGGGGTCACTCGCGACGTTGTTGGACAATCCATTGGTTTGTCAGCGCCTCTATGCCATCCAACTCAGAGCCGTGGCCCTCAAATACCTGGAACAATCGATTCGCAGACAATTCGAGAGCGCTTGGGCTAAGCCCACACAGCGTAAGAACCTGCATGCGCTCGCGGCCTTGGCCAAGTCTTTCGGGGCGTGGGTGAGTCTGGAAGTGATCGGCCTGTCCCGGGAGCTGTGTGGTTCTCAGGGGTTTCATCACTACAACCAGATCGTCACCCAGCGGATGGACTGCGAAGTCGCCAACACCTTTGCCGGCGATAGCTCTGTCATGGCCTATCAGGTCATGAAGGATGCACTGAACCGTCCCCGGTTCGTGGGCAGTGAACCTGCCAATGCCGCGCAACGCATCGAGGCCAAAATCATCAAGCAGTGTCGACGCAAGGGTGACTTCTGCCATGGCGAGGCCATTGGGGTGACCTATGCGCGGGCACTGGACCAGATCATTCAAGAGGTTGAAGCCGGGTCTTTGTTGGACGCACAGACACTGACCGATTTGGCGCACGTATTTGCGCCGCAATTGCACCCCTGGGGCCTGACCGGCCGGAGCATTGACAGCCAATGCGCAAACCAAGGCCGGATCGAGCATCTGGCCTCATTGCTCAAACCCCCTCAGTTTTTGATCAGCGCTCCGATCGACAGCCCCGATTATGTCCAGGGGTTTACCCATGCACTGTATGAGGAACCGTGAAATGGACCGCCAGCCACCCCCTGACCTGTCAGCCCCAGAGATCATTGCCGATCCTTATCGCGCGTTCGCCTGCCTGCGTGACCATTACCCCGTGCATTGGGACAAGCACTACAACGCCTGGATACTCTCCCGCTATCAGGACGTAAGCGCCGCGCAGGCGGATGCCAGGCGTTTTTCTTCGCAGCGCATGCGCGCGTTGGTCAATGCTCAATTACCCCCTAAAAAACGTAAGGCGCTTGAGCCTTTTATCGAGAAGGCTTCACGCTGGATGTACTCACTGGACCATGAAGCACATGACCGAGGGCGACGTGTACTGGGGACCGCATTTACCCCGCAAACCATTGAAGCGCTGCGTGCAGATATCGTGAAAATTGTCGACGAGCTGTTGGCACAACTCGACCCGAAGCCGGAATTGATGGAGCAGTTGTTCAACCAGATCCCTGCCAGAATCCTCGCGAATATGTATGGAATACCTGCCGAGGAGGCGCTGAAACTCAGGCAGTGGACCGATGCCATGATCTTTTTCATGGTCGGCAGCCCCGATCCAAACTACGGTCCCGAACAAGCGTTACGCGGCATGGAAGACATGTATGCGTATTTCTCCGGCCTGATTGATGCACACCGCCAGCAGCCCCGGGACGACCTGGTGACCCGCGTGATTGCTGCCGGTGATGCCAGCGGGATGGATAAGGAGGACTACCTGGCCCAGCTTGCCTTCGTACTGCTGGCCGGGAACACGACCAGCGCCGACCAGTTGGGTATCACGCTTTTTTACCTGCTCAATCATCCCGACCAATTGGCCGCGCTGAAAGCCGACCCATCCTTGATCAAAGGCGCGATCGAAGAGTCCCTGCGTATCTGCCCGGCGGGGCAATTGAGTCATCGTGTACTGACCGAAGATGTCAAAGTGGGCGATCAAGTCTTGTGCAAGGGCGAGCTGGTGTATTTACTGCGCGCGGCGGCCAATCGTGATCCTGAGCATTTTGCCGAGCCGGATCGCTTCGATATACGACGCACACGGCAAGACCACTTGGCCTTCGGCCGAGGCCCGCACTTCTGCATGGGCTCGAAGTTGTTCAAGCTCGAAGCCGAGATTCTAATCACTCGATTGCTACAGCGCTTTGCCGGTATCACCCTGGATCAAAAAAACCTGCCCGTCTGGCGCAGCAACAGCTTGCAGTTTCGCGGCCTAGCGCGGTTTCCGGCCCTACTGGAGGCTGGCGACACCTTCAAACGCTGCTTCTCGGCAGCCCCCTGGGAGCTGAAGGCCGGTTATTGTCGCGCACTGCGGGTTGGCGAACAGATCACGACGAGTGGAACGGTCGCATTCGGCGATGATGGCAAGCCTTATGCCGTCGGAGACGCCTACCGACAGACCCTGCGCTGCCTGAGCATCATCGAAGACGCCTTGAAGCAACTGGGCACCGACCGTACCCGAATCATTGCGACGCAGATGTACACCCCGAACATGACTCTGTGGCCGCAGATTGCCCAGGCCCACGGCGAGTTCTTCAAAGGCTGCCCACCTACCACCATGCTATTGGGGGTCAACGCACTGATCGCCACGGAGTACCTGGTAGAAATCGCTGCCCAAGCAGTGGCGAAAGAAAGTGACTCCTGAACAGGTACGCCAGGAAATGCGCGACGCCGTGGTGATGGAGGTGCGCAATCGCACACTGGTTATGCGAGGCCGACGTGTACCGGTGAGGGTCTATAAACCTGCGCGGCCTGCTCTCCTGCCCGTGTTGATGTATTTCCACGGCGGTGGTTGGGTGGCCGGCGACCTCGACACACACGACAGTTTTTGCCGGGTGATCAGTGAATGGACGGGCTGTGCGGTCGTGGCGGTGCACTATGCGCGACCTCCGGAGGATCGCTTTCCCAGGGCGGTGGAAGATTGTTATGCCGCGACGGAGTGGGTCGCGCGCAAGGGTGCGAGGTGGGCGCTCGACACCCGGCGCATTGCCGTAGCCGGGGGTGGCTCAGGCGGCGGGCTCGCCGCGGTGGTCTGCCAGATTGCAAGGGACCTGGAAGGCCCCAGCCTCGGGTTTCAACTGCTGCTGTATCCGATGCTCGATTGCTTGGCGCGTTATCCCTCTCGCGAGCAGTTTGCCGAGGGGTTCGGACTGAGCGTCAAGCACGTGGATTGGTACCTGAGCCAGTACGTCCCCTCAGGCGTCCCATTGGCACACCCCTGGTTGTCGCCTGCGCGTGATACTTGTTTTAAAGGCCTGCCGCCGGCGTTGATCCTCACCGCAGGTTGTGACCTGTTGCGCGATGAGGGGCGTGTTTTTGCCCAATGCCTGAGAACGGCCGGCGTACCGGTGCAGTATCAGGAGTACGCCGACATGCGCCACGGTTTTATCAACTACCCCGCTGCCCACCCCAGTGCCAGGCATGCCATTCTGCTGTGTGCCGAAGCATTGGCGGCCCATTTCCAGAGCGCCGGCCTCTCTGCATAAATGCAAAAACGACCTGCATGATTGAAGGTTGTACTGGGCAAATTTGCACTGGTACGATCGCGAGAGGGTTCGTTCGCGAACATCTTGATAAAGAACAATAAAAGCAGGGAGTTATCGATGACTGCTCAGGTTTCAACCGAAGCAAGCCACGCCGGAACACTTCAGGACGAAGTCCTCGCCGAGGTCCGTAACCATATCGGCCACCTCACCCTCAATCGCCCCGCCGGCTTGAATGCCATTACCCTGCAAATGGTCCGCAGCCTGTCTGCCCAGTTGCAGGCCTGGGCAGAGGACCCGAAGGTGTACGCCGTGGTGCTGCGCGGCGCCGGCGATAAAGCCTTTTGTGCCGGCGGCGATATCCGCTCGCTGTATGACAGCTTCAAAAACGGCGACACCCTGCACCAGGACTTCTTCGTCGAGGAATACGCGCTGGACCTGGCCATCCACCATTACCGCAAACCGGTCGTGGCGCTGATGGACGGGTTTGTCCTGGGCGGCGGCATGGGGCTGGTGCAAGGCGCCGACCTGCGCGTGGTCACCGAGCGCAGCCGCCTGGCGATGCCGGAGGTGGCCATCGGTTATTTCCCTGATGTGGGCGGCAGCTACTTCCTGCCGCGTATTCCCGGCGAGCTGGGGATTTACCTGGGCGTGACCGGCGTTCAGATCCGCGCCGCCGATGCGTTGTATTGCGGGCTGGCTGACTGGTACCTCGACAGCCACAAACTCGTCGACCTCGACCAGAAACTCGACGGCCTGCAATGGCACGACTCGCCGCTCAAGGACCTGCAAGGCGTGCTCGCCAAGCTTGCGGTGCAACAATTGCCCGATGCGCCGCTGGCTGCCTTGCGCCCTGCCATTGACCACTTCTTCGCGCTGCCGGATGTACCGAGCATCGTCGAGCAATTGCAGCAAGTCACCGTCGCCGACAGCCACGAATGGGCCCTAAGCACCGCCAGCCTCATGCAAACGCGCTCGCCGCTGGCCATGGCCGTGACCCTGGAGATGCTGCGCCGTGGCCGTCGTCTACCGCTGGAACAGTGTTTTGCCTTGGAGCTGCACTTGGACCGCCAATGGTTCGAACGCGGTGACCTGATCGAAGGTGTCCGCGCGCTGATTATCGATAAAGACAAGTGCCCGCGCTGGAACCCACCGACCCTGCATGGGCTGGCCCTCAGCCACGTGGAGAGCTTCTTTCATCACTTCGAGAAGGTTGCGAGATAAGCCATGCAAGACATTGAATACACAGAAGAACAAGTGATGATTCGCGACATGGCGCGTGACTTCGCCCGTGGAGAAATCGCGCCCCACGCCCAAGCCTGGGAAAAAGCCGGCTGGATCGATGACGCCCTGGTGGCGAAGATGGGTGAGCTGGGCCTGCTGGGCATGGTGGTGCCGGAAGAATGGGGCGGCACCTACGTCGATTACGTCGCCTATGCCCTCGCCGTGGAAGAGATTTCCGCCGGTGACGGGGCCACGGGCGCACTCATGAGTATCCATAATTCAGTGGGTTGCGGGCCAATCCTCAACTACGGCTCAGATGAGCAAAAACAAACCTGGCTGGCCGACCTCGCCAGCGGCCAAGCAATCGGCTGCTTTTGCCTGACCGAACCCCAGGCCGGCTCCGAAGCGCATAACCTGCGCACCCGCGCGGAATTGCGCGACGGCCAGTGGGTACTCAATGGTGCCAAGCAGTTCGTCAGCAACGGCAAGCGCGCCAAACTGGCCATCGTGTTTGCCGTCACCGACCCCGACCTGGGCAAGAAAGGCATTTCCGCGTTCCTGGTGCCCACGACTACCCCAGGGTTTGTGGTGGATCGCACCGAACACAAGATGGGCATCCGCGCCTCGGACACCTGCGCGGTGACCTTGAACCAGTGCACCGTGCCCGAGGCCAACCTGCTCGGTGAACGTGGCAAGGGCCTGGCAATTGCGCTGTCCAACCTCGAAGGCGGCCGCATCGGCATTGCCGCCCAGGCATTGGGCATTGCGCGTGCAGCGTTTGAAGCGGCGCTGGTCTATGCCCGTGATCGTGTGCAGTTCAACCAGGCGATCATCGAACACCAGAGCGTGGCCAACCTGCTGGCCGACATGCAAACCCAACTGAATGCCGCGCGTTTGCTGATCCTGCACGCCGCGCGACTGCGCAGTGCCGGCAAGCCGTGCTTGTCGGAAGCGTCCCAGGCCAAGCTGTTTGCCTCGGAAATGGCCGAGAAGGTTTGCTCGTCGGCGATGCAGATTCACGGCGGGTATGGGTACTTGGAGGATTACCCGGTGGAGCGCTACTACCGGGATGCGCGGATCACGCAGATCTACGAAGGGACCAGCGAGATTCAGCGGATGGTGATTGCCAGGGAGCTCAAGCACTACCAGCTTTAATTGACACAATGCAAAATCAATGTGGGAGCGAGCAAGCCCGCTTCCACATTTGAGCTCTAGTGTTCACACAACCGCGTTACTTGTCCTTGAACTCGGGCGCACGCTTGGCCACAAACGCCGCCATGCCTTCCTTCTGATCCTGCGTCGCGAACGCTGCATGGAACACGCGGCGCTCAAAGCGCACGCCTTCCGACAGGCTGACTTCGAAGGCGCGGTTTACGCTTTCCTTGACCATCATGCTGATGGGCACCGATTTGCCGGCGATCAGGGCCGCGACTTTCAAGGCTTCTTCCAGCAACTCGTCGGCCGGCACGATACGCGCGACGATCCCGCAGCGCTCGGCTTCCACCGCGTCGATAAAGCGCCCGGTCAGGCACATTTCCATGGCCTTGGCCTTGCCCACTGCGCGGGTCAGGCGCTGGGTGCCGCCCATGCCTGGCAGGACGCCGAGGTTGATTTCCGGCTGGCCGAACTTGGCGTTGTCACCGGCCAGGATGAAGTCGCACATCAATGCCAGCTCACAACCGCCGCCCAGGGCGAAGCCGTTGACGGCGGCAATGATCGGCTTGCGGCGGTTGGCCACGCGGTCACTGTCGCTGAACAGGTCGTCGAGGTAGATCTGCGGGTAGGTCAGCTCGGCCATTTCCTTGATGTCGGCGCCGGCGGCGAAGGCTTTTTTCGAGCCGGTCAGCACGATGCAGCCGATTTCAGGGTTGGCTTCCAGGCTGTCCAATGCCTGGTTCAACTCACTGACCAGTTGCGCGTTCAGGGCGTTCAAGGCTTGCGGGCGATTGAGGGTAATCAACCCGACACGGCCCTGCACGTCGAGCAAAATGGTGTCGTAACTCATGTATCGGCTCCTTAGAGATTGCGTGAGATGACCATGCGCTGGATATCGCTGGTGCCTTCGTAAATCTGGCAGACCCGCACGTCGCGGTAGATCCGCTCCAGGGGAAAGTCGTTCAGGTAACCGTAACCGCCGAGGGTTTGCAAGGCGGCCGAACAGACTTTCTCGGCCATTTCCGAGGCAAACAGCTTGGCCATCGAGGCTTCCACCAGCGCCGGCTTGCCGCTGTCGCGCAGGGCGGCGGCGTAATGCACCATCTGCCGGGCGACCGCGATTTGCGTGGCCATGTCGGCCAGGCGGAAAGCCACGGCCTGGTGTTCGATGATGGGTTTGCCGAAGCTTTCGCGCTCGCGGGCATAGTCGCGGGCCGCTTCGAAGGCGGCGCGGGCCATGCCCACCGCTTGCGAGGCGATGCCCACGCGGCCGCCTTCGAGGTTGGCCAAGGCGATCTTGTAGCCTTCGCCCTCCTCCCCCAGCCGATTGGCGACAGGCACCTTCACATCTTCAAACAGCAACTGGCAGGTGTCGGACGCATGCTGGCCGAGTTTGTCCTCGACCCGCGCCACGCTGTAGCCCGGCGAGTCGGTCGGCACGATAAACGCGCTGATCCCGCGTTTGCCCGCTGCCGGGTCGGTCACGGCAAACACAATCACAATCCCGGCGTTCTGCCCGGAGGTGATGAATTGTTTGCAGCCGTTCAACACGTAATGGTCGCCTTCCAGGCGCGCGCGGGTTTTCAGGCTGCTGGCATCGGAGCCGGCCTGGGGTTCGGTGAGCGCGAAGGCGCCGAGCATGGCGCCGCTGGCCAGCGGCTTGAGGAAGTGCTCTTTCTGGTGGTCGCTGCCGAACGTGAGAATCGGCACGCAACCTACCGAGTTGTGTACGCTCATGATGGTCGAGCACGCACCGTCACCGGCGGCGATTTCTTCCAGGGCCATGGCGTAGGCCAGGTAACCGGTGTCGCAACCACCCCACTGTTCCGGCACCAGCATGCCGAAAAAGCCCAGCTCGGCCATTTCACCGATGGCTTCCTTGGGAAAGCGGTGCTCGCGGTCCCATTCGGCGGCAAAGGGCTTCAGGCGCTCCTGGGCAAATTGCCGGGCCGCGTCGCTGATTTGCAGTTGTTCGTCATTGGGCAGCATCTGGGCTCCTTAATACAGGCATTCAACGGCCATAGCCGTGGCTTCACCACCGCCGATGCAAATCGCAGCGACACCACGCTTGAGGCCTTTCTGGCGCAGGGCCGAGAGCAGGGTCACCAGGATCCGCGCACCGGAAGCGCCGATCGGATGACCCAGGGCGCAGGCACCGCCATGGACATTGACCTTGGCATGGGGGATTTCCAGCTTGCTCATGGTGACCAGGCTGACCACGGCAAAGGCTTCGTTGATCTCGAACAGGTCGACCTCGCCCAGGTTCCAGCCGGTCTTGGTCATCAGTTTGCGAATCGCGCCCACTGGCGCCACCGGGAACAGCCCCGGCTCATCGGCAAACGCGGCATGCCCATGGATAACCGCCAAGGGCTTGAGGCCACGTTTTTGCGCCTCGGACTGACGCATCAGCAGCAAGGCCGCCGCGCCGTCGGAAATCGAGCTGGAGTTGGCGGCGGTTACAGTGCCGCCTTCGCGGAAGGCCGGCTTCAGGCTGCTGATCTTGTCGAGCTTGGCCTTGGGCGGCTGTTCGTCATGCTGGATGGTTTTTTGCTCTTTGCCCACGGTGACCTGCACCGGCACGATTTCCGCGGCAAAGCTGCCATGGGTGATCGCCTCTTGTGCACGGGTCAGCGAAGCGATGGCGAAGGCGTCCTGGGCTTCGCGGCTAAAGCCGTTATGCAGGGCACAGTCCTCGGCAAAGGTGCCCATCAGGCGGCCTTTGTCGTAGGCGTCTTCCAGGCCGTCGAGGAACATGTGATCGAGCACCTTGCCGTGGCCCATGCGGTAACCGCTGCGTGCGCGGTCCAGCAGGTACGGCGCGTTGGACATGCTTTCCATGCCCCCGGCGATCACCACGTCGACGCTGCCGGCCAACAGCGAGTCATGGGCCAGGATGGTCGCTTCCATGCCCGAGCCACACATCTTATTGAGGGTGGTGCAACGCGTGGCCTTGTCCAGCCCCGCGCCCAAGGCCGCCTGGCGCGCCGGCGCCTGGCCGAGGCCGGCAGGCAGCACGCAGCCAAACAGCACTTCATCCACGGCGTCAGTGGCGATGCCGGCACGCTCGACGGCGGCGCGAATCGCGGCAGAACCCAGTTGCGGCGCGGTCAGGCCCTTGAGGTCGCCCTGGAACCCGCCCATGGGCGTGCGCACCGCGCTGACAATTACGATTGGATCAGTCATGGGTCATCCTCCTTACTTGGCCGCCATGCGCAAGGCACCGTCGAGACGGATCACCTCACCGTTGAGCATGCTGTTTTCAATGATGTGCCGCACCAGTGCGGCGTATTCGGCAGGTTTGCCCAGACGCGGCGGAAATGGCACGCCGGCGGCCAGGGCGTCGCGCACTTGCGGGGTCATGCCGGCCATCATCGGCGTTTCGAAAATACCCGGGGCGATGGTCATCACACGGATACCAAAGCGGGCCAGCTCGCGCGCGGCCGGCAGTGTGAGGCTGGCGATGGCGCCCTTGGACGCGGAATACGCTGCCTGGCCGATCTGCCCGTCAAACGCGGCTACCGAGGCGGTGTTGATGATCACGCCGCGCTCGCCGTCGGCATTTGCCTCGGTCTCGGCGATGGCAGCGGCCGCCAGGCGCAACAGGTTGAAGCTGCCGATCAGGTTGACATTGATCACCTGGGCAAAGCTCGCCAGAGCGTGAGGGCCGTCCTTGCCGAGGATTTTCTCGCCACGCACCACGCCGGCACAATTGACCAGCCCGTGCAGGCCGCCAAAGGCTGCGACCGTGGCCTGCACAGCGGCTTCGGCAGCGGCTTCCTGGCTGATATCCGCGACGGCACTGCGTGCGTTGTCGCCCAGCTGCTTGGCCTTGGCGGCCACGGCCTCGGCATTCAGGTCGACCAGCATCACCTTGGCGCCGGCGGCGATCAGCATCTCGGCAGTCGCCGCGCCGAGGCCCGATGCGCCACCGCTGACCAGGAAAATCTTGTTTTCAATCTGCATTGTTGTTCCCTTGAACGGTCCGAATCGTCGAAATAGTCGCCCCGCAGCGCGGTAGCGGCAATGGTCAAAGCCTTCAACCTGCCTGACTGTTTTGGCCAGTCATCGACCTCGCCGATCAACCGGTCAGCCCAAGCGATTGGACGCCAGCGATACTTGCTCCTAACCTGAGCGGCTGCACCCCCAAGAAGCCTGCCACCGAAGAAGCCCGCCCCTGAATGATAGTCCGCCCCAAACCCAACCTCCTGGGTATCCTGTTTTCCCTCAAGGGCTCGATCGCCAAGCGCATTGCCCTGCGCAGCCTGCTGGTGACCTTGTTGGCCTCAGTGATCGTGCTGGTGGAAACCCTGCACCCGGCGTATTTCTCCAAGGTCAACGCCACGCCGTTCACCTTGCTCGGCTTGTCGTTGTCGATCTTCATGAGCTTTCGCAACAACGCCTGCTATGACCGCTGGTGGGAAGGTCGCAAGCAATTGGGGCAGATGGTCATCGATGTTCGCTCGCTCATTCGCGAAACCCAGGTGCTCAGCGACCCGGTCGAACGCGCGCACCTGCTGCGCAGCCTGTGTGGCTTCGCCCACGGCCTGATCGCGCGCTTGCGCCACGAGGATGAGGCCCAGGCGATAACGCCCTGGAGCACCTTCCAGGCCAATCACCCCAACCTTCCCGACAACCTGCTGCAACGGGTGGGCGCCAGGTTTTCCGAACTGGCCGGACAAGGCGTGATCAGCGAATGGCGCTACACCCAGCTGGAAGCGCGGTTGGTCAGCCTCAGCCATGTGCAGGCCTCCTGCGAACGGATCAAGAGCACGCCACTGCCCTTCCCATACACCCTGCTGCTGCACCGCACCATTTACCTGTTCTGCATCCTGCTGCCGTTTGCCATGGCCGAGCCGCTGGGCTGGTTGACGCCGGTGTTTACCGCCATCGTCAGCTACACCTTCTTCGGCCTCGATGAAATCGGCGATGACCTTGAGGACCCGTTCGGCTTCGACGAAAACGACCTGCCCTGCAATGCCATCCTGCGTACCCTGGAACGCGAGGTCTTGGCCGCCCTCGGTGCAACCGACCTGCCGCCGCCCCTGGAGCCGATAGAGTACGTGCTCACCTGACGCCGGTTTGACACCTGCCGTGGTCTGGCCGAAGCTGATGGCTTTGTATTAGCTGCCCAAGCTTTCGGACGCCTGCATGTCAAAGTCACGCCGTTACTCCCTCATCGGCCTGTGCGCCCTGTTGTTTATCGTATTGATCACCTGGTATGTCTCCCGCACCACCCCGGTGGCCGTAGCGCCCGCCATTGCCCATGGCTATTCGAAAGCCTTGAAACAGGCGCGCAACGGTGAGCCCGGCGCAGCACGCGTGCTGTATCAGCAACTGGGCCGACCGGACCTGTCGCCCGAGCGCCGCGCGGCGTTGCATGCCGAATTGCCCAACTACCCCAGTCCCCAGGCGTTGAAGCTGGCGGACAAAGACTTGGCCAGCGATTCACCGCGGGTGCGTGAAGCGGCCATCCACAGCATTGTCGGCCTGGTGCCGACCGGCCAGCGCACCCTGCTGCTCGGCCCGGTGCTGGATGACCCCGAGCAGGAAGTACGCTTCGCCGCCGCCAATGCCTTGCTTGGCTTGTCTCCCGATACCCTGGGCCTGTACTTCGGGCCGTTGCAGCAAGTACTGGATGAGTTCGTGAAAAAGCTCAAGGCCCAGCCTGAAACCGCAGAAGGCTGGATTCAACTGGCGCGCCTGTACATCCACAGCGCCCTGTTGCCGGACGCACAAAACGCCCTGGAACAGGCCATGCGCCTGCAACCGGACAACCTGCAAGCCGTCGTCTCGCAGATCGAGCTGCTGGACAAACAGGGCAAGACCGACGAGTCCCGCCAACTGCTGGCGCGCCAACTGGCCGCGCACCCCGAGTCGGCCTACCTGCAACACGCCTTGGGCATGTGGCTGTTGCACCATGGCGAACGTCCGTACGCGCTGCTTGGCCTGTCGAAGGCGGTGGAGCTGGAACCGGACAACCAGGATTATCGCTACGACCTGGCCACCACCCTGCACGCCCAGCAGGAATTGGAAGCCGCCCAGCGCCAACTCGAAGACATCATCCAGCGCCACCCGGCCAACCGAAAGGCGCGGGTCTTGCTGGTCAATTACTGGAAAGAAAGCGGCCAGTTGCAGAACGTTCAGGTGCTATTGGCGCAACTTGAACAGCAGAACCCGGACGATCCCGCCTTGCAGCAAGGCTTGTAGGCTCGCTTACAATTTTTTGTAAAACGGGGTCCAGGCCTCATTTCTCCCGCGACAGGTTGAACCGCCGCAAACCGCTACGGTCAAGAGAACATGGCGCGTCCTAATGGGCGTGCATCCTCTACTCGTATGTGACCTGAGGGCACTTCTTGTCTACATCCACAGCGCAATTATCCGAAAAAGCGGCCACTGGCATTGAAGGTCTTGATGACATTCTTGCTGGCGGACTCTCGCGCAGCCACCTGTTCCTGCTGGAAGGTGAGCCCGGCACCGGCAAGACCACGGTCGCCCTGCACTTTCTGCAAGCAGGCGCCCGGAACGGCGAGCGATCGCTGTACATCACCCTGTCGGAAACCGAACGCGAATTGCGACAAGGCGCCAAGTCCCACTGCTGGGACCTGGATGACAACATTCATATCTTCGAGCTGACGCCACCCGAAAGCCTGCTCAACGCCGACCACCAACAAAGCCTGCTGTATTCCTCCGACCTGGAACTGGGCGAAGCCACCCGGCAGATCTTTGAAGTGGTAGAACGGGTCAAACCGACCCGCGTGGTCATCGACAGCCTCTCGGAAATCCGCCTGTTGGCGCAAAGCTCGCTGCGCTATCGCCGGCAGATCCTGGCGATCAAGCACTACTTCGTGCGCTACGACGCCACCGTCCTGTTGCTGGATGACCTGACCACCGAATCCCTCGACAAGACCGTGCACAGCGTGGCGCATGGCGTGATCCGCCTGGAAGAGCTGACGCCCAACTACGGCGCCGAGCGCCGGCGTGTGCGGGTGGTGAAGTACCGTGGCCAGAAATACCGTGGTGGTTTTCACGACTTCACCATCATGCAGGACGGCGTTCATGTGTTCCCGCGCCTGGTAGCGGCCGAGCATCGTGGCGGCTACCAGCGCGAGACCTTGAGCAGCGGCATTGCCGCGCTGGATGCGCTGATGGGCGGCGGTGTCGAGACTGGCTCCAGCAGCCTCATCCTCGGCCCGGCCGGCACCGGCAAGTCGCTGATCTCGATGATCTTCGCCGCTGCCGCCGTGGCGCGGGGTGAGAAAGCCGCACTGTTTATCTTCGATGAAGAGTTGGGGCTGTTGTTCGAGCGCATGAAAAACATGGGGATCGACCTCGCGGCCCTGCAGGAAACCGGCAACCTGCTGATCGAACAGGTCGATGCCGCCGAACTGTCACCCGGTGAGTTCTCGCACCGCGTGCGCCGTTGCGTGGACGAGCGTGGCATCAAGACTGTGGTGATCGACAGCATCAACGGCTACCAGGCCGCCATGCCCGAAGAAAACGCGCTGATCCTGCACATGCACGAGTTACTGCTGTACCTCAATCGGCGCGGCGCGGCAACGTTCATGACGGTGGCGCAACACGGCCTGGTCGGCGATATGCAGGCCCCCGTCGATATTACTTACCTGGCGGATACGGTCATTCTGCTGCGCTACTTCGAAGCGCTGGGCAAGGTGCGCCGCGCCATCTCGATCATCAAGAAACGCACCGGTACCCACGAAGCCACGATTCGTGAATACCGCATCGGCAGCCAGGGCATGACGGTGGGCGAGCCGCTGGATAATTTCCAGGGCGTGCTGCGCGGCATCCCAACCTACATGGGCGCCGGCAATCCTTTGCTCAAGGATGAGGGCGTGTGACGGGCCTATTTCCAGTCTCCGAGCGTGCAATCGTGCTGGCGCCGATGGGCCGCGATGGCTCGTTGGCGCTGATGATGCTCAATGAAGCCGGGTATGCCGGCATTGTCGCCAGCAACTTGGAGGCACTGTGCGACGCACTGGAAGGCGGCGCCGGGCTGCTGATCATCGCTGCCGAGGCGCTGCGCGGTGTCGATCTGGAACCGCTGTTGGAGTACCTGCACCAGCAGCCGGCCTGGTCGGACCTGCCCATCGTGTTGATGACCCACCACGGCGGCAGCGAGCAAAATGGTTCATCCCACCTCAGCGGCCTGCTCGGCAATGTGACCTTCCTGGAGCGCCCCTTCCACCCGGTGACGCTGATCAGCCTGGTGAGCGCCGCCCTGCGCGGCCGCCGCCGGCAATACGACGCCCGCGACCGCTTGATCGACCTCAGCGAGAGTGAACTGCGCCTGCAACGCACCCTGGAGACGCTTGAGCAACAGGTAGAAGAACGCACGGCGCAACTGCGCAGCAATGAAGAGGCCTTGCGCCAATCCCAGAAAATGGAAGCCGTCGGCCAGTTGACCGGCGGTATCGCCCACGACTTCAACAACATGCTAACCGGCATCATCGGCAGCTTGGAGCTGCTGCGAAGGCGTGTGTCCCGTGGCAAGTTGGACGACCTCGACAGCCTGATCGACCTGGGCGTTACCTCGGCTAACCGTGCCGCCGGCCTCACTCATCGCTTGCTGGCGTTTTCCCGCCGCCAATCGCTGGATTCCAAACCGGTTGAGATCAACCAGCTGGTCACCTCCATGGGCGAGCTGCTGCAACGCAGCATCAATGAAAGCATCAAGTTGGACATGCGCCTGAGCGATCAACTGTGGACGGCCGAGGCGGACCCGAATCAATTGGAAAGCGCCCTGCTCAACCTGGTGATCAATGCCCGGGATGCGATGCCCAATGGCGGCAGCCTGACGGTAGAAACCACCAACCGCCACCTCGACAGCGTGTTCACCGCCGCCTATGGCACCTTGAAACCAGGCGATTATGTGGAACTCAGTGTCAGCGACACCGGCTGCGGTATCCCAGAGAGTGTCATGGGCCGCGTTTTCGATCCTTTTTTCACGACTAAACCCATTGGCCAGGGCACGGGCCTGGGCCTGTCGATGATCTACGGGTTTGCGCGCCAGTCCCATGGTCATGTGACTATCCACAGCGAGGTCGATAAAGGCACCACTGTCAGCCTGTTCCTGCCGCGCTTTATCGGTGAAAGGCTGGCGGACACGGCATCCAACCCGACGTTGTTACCCTTCGCCACTGCTGGGGAAACGGTACTGATCGTCGAAGATGATCCCGCTGTACGGGTTTTGGTCAGTACGGTACTCAAAGAGTTGGGGTATGCCTTCGTCGAGGCCGGCGATGCAACCACTGCGGTGCCTATCATCGAATCCGACCAGCGCATTGACCTGCTGATCAGCGATGTCGGCCTTCCCGGTATGAATGGCCGGCAACTGGCGGAAATTGGTCGACAAATTCGTCCGGACCTAAAAGTGCTGTTCATTACCGGGTACGCGGAGCACGCGGCGGTGCGCGGTGGCTTCCTGGACCCGGGAATGCAGTTGATCACCAAGCCGTTCACCTTCGATCTACTCACGGAGAAAGTGCGGGAAATGATCAGGGGGCGTCTCGAGTGATCAGCCCTGCGCAGACGCGCAGGGGCCGAGTTGTTGTTTAGGATGCTTTAAACTTTATCGGACGATAAAAGAAGGGTATTTCCTTACCTGTCGCGGAGCCTCCGGGTTGACGGGGTCCAACTTTATTGGTGCCGAGAGACAGATTAAACTGCAGTTGTTTGTATACCCTTTGATCGATCTCATTGGCCGAAGCGTGCGGATCCCGAATAGTTAGATCTGCTTTTAATGAGTCCACTGTGTCAGGTATGACGTAGGCGCGAACAGGCCCCTGGAATGCCTTGACATCGCGCTTAATTAACTTACCAAACTGACTTCCAAAAGAATTAACGGACCCGTTAGCGGAATGGCACATCAATAAACGAACATTGTTGAATCTTTCAGGGTCTATGCCTGAAGACTGAAGTAACGCCAATAGATCCTCAGGTGTATTGTGCTTGCCATTATAAAACATTTGCATAGGTTCATTGGTGAGCAGCTGCTTGAAACTCGGATTGACGCCATGCGCGCATACATTGAGCCTCTCGACACCTTTGTAGGTATCTACATAGGTGAAAATACCATCGCCGAGAACCTTGAAATCCTTGAGTTTTCTTCCGAGGTGGATGACATTATTCGTCGCCAGGCTTCTTTCCAGGTGATTGGGCTTTTTTTTTTGTCGCACCACCACCTCGCCGACGTCATCTACAACGCCTGCGGTATCATCAATATACCTGGCTGTCTCTGGGATGAATTCTTCTGCTCCAAGAGGTTTGCCATAACGTCCGTTGTGTAGCGTGTCATAAGGTATCCACTTACCCGAGGCCTCATCGAACTGTGCAGCGATGTTCGATACCTGCTGGCTGTTCCCAGCCCTGTAGGTGCCCACCGCGATATCAGGCTGATTGGACAGTTTTGCCACATTGACGCTGTCGGAAGTCCCCGTCAGTTTCCCGAACCACTGGCGATCATTAGAGAACAGTTTTCTTCCTGCGCGTGCAAAACGCCCCCCGCCACTCAATCCCTGCCAGAACTTGCCTGCGACCAGAGAGGCACCGAATCGTTTGGGCAGTTTAGCCCTATTTAAACCTTTGACCGCGCCACCCGCTTTTCCAAACCCCGCAGTCGTCGCATACATGACGACATCAAAAATGGCATCTGCGGCGGCGTCTTTATAATTGCCATTCGCCAGATTATAGATGGCTGATCCTCCAGGAATCGGAGCCAGTAGGAAAGAGCGAAACAATGTCCGTGTATTCTCCTCTTCATCAAATGTTGTCTCCTCACCCAGGGATGCCTTTATCTGCGCCAGGGAGGAAGGCTCAATGATGGTGTCAGACAGTAACTTGCCCAAATAGAGGCTACGGTCACTGGAGAAGGAATTGGGTAGGCGTGCTGCACTGTCTTCGCGTCCCTGACTATTGGCTTGGTCTTGAGTGGAGTCGAGTTTACGAATCATCTCTGTTGTGTATTTTTTCCCATAAATGCCGACGGATGATTCGACCTCTTCACCTTGCGCGCCCTCACGAATTTTGTCTTGCCAGTCGTCACGCCTGCGTATCGTCTTGTTCTTGGGGTCAAACTCATAGTAGGTCGTTATGCCGTTGCGCCGCGTCTCGACAATCAGTGAGCGATCGTCTGCAGACGAAGAGAACGGACTGGAATACTCAGTTCCCCCTTGGGGCGTGGAGACTTCGGTACGGGATGTATGGCCTCGTTGATAAATCGTCAGATTGCCCCACTCGATATTTTTTCGATCCTCCAGCGGCAAATCGCTAATAAGCTTGCGGGTCATCGTACTCCACGCCTGAGACAAGCAGGTCGCGTATTCATCAAACTGCTCACTGTGTTTTGCCTTTGGGTCTGGCAATGTTGCGATTTTGTTGATAATTGCTTCAGTGATTTTCGGGTTGGTGGAGGCCCAACCAACCGGTAAAGCGCCCTTTTTGGCGAGGTAAAGGTCTAACAGTGAATAGCTGCCCGTAGGGTCTAGGGTGATCGACGAGGTATGGGTGTGACTGTCCGAGCGCGTGACTTGACTGCGAATACTCTTTTCTTCAAAGGGGATTCCATCACCAAAGTGTGCCTTGAGCTGGGCTAACGCTATAGCACGGAGCGTCGGAGGCGGCGTCGTTAGTGCCGAAACACCACTCAAAATCTGTTGTTCCTGCTGGGCAAATTCACTCCTGATTTCGGCCAGTTGTTCAGTCGACACGTCACCGTGTAACGGAATCACGCCCTTTGCCCTGCCCCATCCGACGAGCGCAGGCACTGCGGTGATCGACTGAACCTCTTGATCGTGATCCGTGACCGGGTCAATAGCGTCGAAATCAACAATTTCTTGAAAGCTCATGCGTGAACTGGCGCCAGGGTGAGTCGCCTCGATCCTCCCCACAGCTGCCTTGAGACGGACCCAGTTAGCAGACATATAGGTTATATCCGAGGGGACGTCAGGAACACACAGCTCCGGAGCGACACGGCTAAGCAGAAGCATTGCCGCAACTGAAGCTGCCTCTGGAGTGACCTTGTTAGTCGCCACCAAATGATCAACCAGACGTTGCTTGATCACGGAGAACGGTTGGTCATGGAGCGCCGGTGCGGCGAGATCGAAACCTGCGACGTGGTTGGGTTTCGGGTCAGTCAAACCTTCCACATCCAGGGTGACCGCAAAGACCGTTAACAGTACTTCCCGAGGCGTGGAGTGTTCAAACACGTCCCCCATTCGTTTTTTCAATTCCTCGCCTAACTTTTGACCCTGCACGCTATTCAGGATCCATTGCAAGGTTGCAAGGGGATCACCTTTCTCGAGAACGGAGCGAGGTACGTGGTTGACCAAGGCGCCCAATACATCTGTGCTACCTAACCGAGCCTCGCTATCCAGGCCGGGCAGTGGCGGCTGGTTGTCAGAAATTATACGGAACAGTTCAGCCTGATCCCCAATGAGCATCGGCATAGGCCAAGCCAACGCGCCGGCAAAATTCCGGTCAGCGGGTGCTAGCAACGAAGGTGCTGCCAAGGCCTGGATCAGATTATCCAATTCGTCGACATTTTCGGGTACGTGCCATCCCCCGGCAATGATCAGGTCTTTGAGGGTCGCGTCGGTGTTTTGGGTTTCTCGTTGATAAGAGGAGTCGGGATGCGTGGGTATCCGTGTGTTGAGGTACTCAGTGAGGCGTTCGGGCTGGTGCTGTGGGAACGCCTTAAGCTTGTGCAGCAGCGTGAACCTGTTGATGCTATCGCCTGACTCGAGCTTTTGCTGTTGCAGTATTTCGGGCGATTGCGACCTGACATCAACGTAGGTGTCAGCGTCCAATAGACCAAAGGTTTGATCTTGCTCAAGTTGCGCCGCTCGAGCCAGCGTCTCTTCTTTCCTGTAAGGCAGCAATACCTCACCGTGGAATCGGGCAACGATAAATAACGGTGCCACGAGTGGGTCGGTTGGTACGTCGAAGGAAAAGGGGCCCATCGCCTTCGCGGCGGTCATGAGTGGGCCGGTAGCTTCACGCCAACCTCGGCCTTGTTCCGAACCCTCCAATAAAGTGCGCTTGCCGTTAATGGTCACAGTCAATGTGTCAGCCAGGTGATCCACCGTTATGGCTTGAGAGGTGTCGATATTCTTTGACCTCGCCCACGCCAGGAACACCGGACTTTGAGCGGCGTTGAACAGGCGTTGCCACCACTCGCCGAACCTTGAATCCTTGGGAATATCACCCAGGGTTGCCGTCGCCCTATGGTTCTGTGCTGCTTGCCGTATGGCGCCAGCGTAGGACGCCACCAATTGGCGTTCACCGGACAATTCAGTGTTATTTGAAGCGTGTTGTGCGGATACTTCGACAGAGGCTGGTTGCAGGGCTGTCAAGTGGGTATGGATGTTGAAAGAAATACCGGGTGTTTGCATGAGAAGCCTTCGTAGGACGGACCAATCGAGTAAGCGATGAATTTGGCTCACCGCCTACTCGATGAGTGACCCGAGGGCGTCAGAAGGTTCCGTGATAGAACACTGAATGACGTACGCTCAATCGATTCGGTCGTACACCTCTTTTCTCATGGCCGCGTCCAACACCTGGGGCGGGTGCAGGCCTTCGATCAGGATGAATGTTCCATCCGGCTTTATATCAATGCCGGATGCCGTGGCGATCACCGTTGATTCGGGATGCCGGTTGATGATGTTCAGCAGCGGCTGTTGATCGCCGAGTGTCTGTTTCAGTGAACTTGCCAATCCCTGCGCGCTGCGCGCGCTATCACCGCCGACGAAGATTACCTTGCCACCATTGGCCAACGACGCGTCCAGCTGTTTCAACAGCGGCAGCATCGTCGGGTCGGCGACACCGCCTTGCAGGTGGATCAATGTACGCTTGTGATAGATCCCGTCCTTCAAGTCGCTGAGCACCGCCAATGCTGTGCAATCGCTGATTCCCCGGGTATACAGGATCGAACTGGGATCCAGGCTTTGTGCCGATTCGGTGACCGGAACGTAAACCTTCTCCGGAACCACCGATGAGCCCGCGAGCAACTGCTGGCCCCCCTGGGTCGTGGACGTATCTATAGGCGCCTCGTACAGCTGTTTCACGGGGCGGTCGTGCACGCTCGCGTTGCTCATCCACCCTTCGTCATGGGTACTGACCTTGAACTCGAGCTTGTCAGGGTCGGTGCTGTAGGTGCGATAAGGGGTGGCCGGTTTTTTCTGCGTAAACAGTGCTTGCAGGCCTTCGCTCATGGCGCTTTGGGTGGGGAATGTAGCAAGGCCAAGGTTCGGATCATAAAAAAAGAACTGCTTGTTCACGCCGTCAACTTTTACGCCCGCCATCATCGCGTGACCCGGCGAATCGATCATCAGGGTCGTGGACGATGTGGCGCGGCCCAGCTCGGCGATCAGCTCATCGTGGGACACTTGCCGCACCGGGTTACCGGCGTGGAACACTGCCGGGGTGCTCACCTGCTTCTGTACGTCCTGCAGTGTTTTGGTAAAGGTTACAGAGGCTGGATGAGTCGGCTTTGCGGCGGCGCTGAACATGTTTTCAATCAACGTTTGACCCTTGCCCTGCTCGAGCGCCGAGGCCATGATTTTGGAGAGCGCGGCACATTGGCCTTGGGACAGTGAATCCACCTGACTGAGGTAAAACAGCTGGGGATTGGCGGTGAATGTGCCACCCGCGGCATCAATGAGCGACTGTGCCTGCTTCACCCCATTGAACGCATGCTGCACGGCAAGGCGCTCTCGCTGACGTGCCAGGGCACCGACCTGCGCCGCCGTCAGCCCCTCCGCCTGAGCCAACTTCATGACCTGTTCGGCGCTCAGCCGGGAGGAAAAGCCCTTGATGGTATAAGGGTCCCCCGCGTTGTAGCCGTTGTTGAATGCCGTGCTGGACGGCCCGTTCTTAAGCTTTTGTTCGAGGGCCCTGAAGTTTTCGCGAATGCGCCTGGACGGCTCGGACAAGGCCGGCGCGGCGCCTTGCCAGCTTTCCAATCGCTCGTCAGTGGCCCGAAATGAGGGTGTAAAGTCATCCACCGCGTGCTGTCCGCCTGCAGGGCTGTAAGCGTGCCATTTACCGTTGTGCAACACGGCAGCCCCCTCGACGACTTCCCCGTTGATTTTGTACACCCCCATCGCAGCGGCATCGTAGGTCCGGCTGGCTTTGAACAGGTCATAGTGCCCTGCAGTGCCGCGCACCTGGTTCAACACCGCCTTGAAGCGGCGTGCGGCTGTTCGCCCTGCACCCGCGACGGCATCCTCGACCCCCGGAATCGGGCTCAACACCCCAATAGCGCTACGCCCAAGGATCCGGCCCACACTCCACGCCTTGGCTGCCGCGGAGCCAGCGCCAACTGCTACACGCGCCACCTGCCCGGCCGCTGACGCAATCACGAGGACAAAGCCAAGCGCGTCGAAAAAACCATTTTTAATGATCCCGTCAACATCGCCGCGATTGATTGCTTCAATTGTCCCGTAGAGTGGAATCAGCCCCTTTATAAATTCGCGTATCTTTCGAATCGGCGGTATTTCACTTTCAAAGGTCGTCAGGCCCCTGGTCTCCCTGACGATCTTCTCACGCACCTGATCGTACATATTGTCCCGCACCAGTTGCGCAATACGAAAGGTTCGGTCGCTGTGGTAGGTCTGGGGAACACCCGAAGTGTCGCGTTGTTCGGCGAAGCGCTGCGCGTCCTCCGGTTGGGTCGACACTTTTTCTAGATAGCGTCGATCACGTGGAATGTCGGCATACGTCGTGACCGTGATCTTGTCATCATCAAACGGTCGCGGGTGCAGTTCGTATCGGTATTGGAAGGCCCGATGGCCAACCGGAAAATCTTCCTCAAGGTCAGGCCTGCGGATGATCTTGTGTTGATTGGGATTGACCTCGTAAACCCTGAACTCACCCTCGTGTTCGGCACGGACCAGCAAAGGTTTCTGCGCGTCCGGCTGGCCACGGCGCCAATACGGAGGAGACTTGGATTGATGGTGGATCAATTCCTCACGGTAAACCTCGACCTTGCCATATTCGATGAATTCGCGGTCCTTCAAGGGCAACTGGGTGAGCCTGTATACAATGGCGTCAAACGAGCTGATTTCCAGTTGATCCAGGTGCTCGTTGACCTTCGTCTCAAACTGCTGGTTGAAGTCAGGCAGGTTCAGGGTTTTCGCTTGATTGACGATCTGGGCAATGGGTACACCTGGATCGTTCGACGTCCATCGGGCGATCACGGCTCGGGGTGCAGTGGCGAGTCGAAAGGTATTTCTGTAGGGGATAACTTCAGGCGCATCTAACAACCTACCCTCGACAGCCAGGTCCACCACGGAATAGGGGCCAGGTAAATCCCTGCTTTCGGGTGAGCGATAAATGCATTTCTTTTCATAGTCCGTATCCGCGCCAAAATTTTCTTTGAGCCAATCCAGTGTCATTTGTTTACGATCGGGGATATCGGAACGCTGGATCACAGAGGCCCGGGACAGCCGGCGCACTTCTTCATCGAAGGCCTTGCGTATGCGCGACATTTGCGCGGGAGAGCGGTCGTCAGTCGGGCTGTCAGGAACGATGCCCCGGCAAACCGCCCAGTCGATGATTGCAAGGTCCTGGGCCTGCCGGGCAACGAGTTGATCGGCGCGCGTGACCGGTGCAATGTCATCGAACGCCATGACCTGGGCGTAACTCATGGTCGCGGCGCTGCCAGGTGACTGGGCCTCGATACGCGCGACTGCCGTACACAGGCTGACCCAGCTGTGGGAGCCGAAGACTACGCCGATGGGGATGTCCTTGACCAGGAATTGCGGGGCCTTGCGTGCCAACAGCAGGTGAGCTGCGGCCGGCGCCATGGCTTCGCTGGCGCGGTTGAGGGTCTTGAGATGTTCGGTCAAACCGGCAACGACCGCCGAGGCGGGTTGACCCCAGAAGCGGCTGCCATCCAGGTCAAAACTCGCCACTCGATTGCGCGGCGGCGGTTGTACGCTGCCCAGCACGCTCTCTCGGTCGAGCGAGACTTGCAATCCTGTCAGGAGCCAATCGGTATCGCTGCCGAGCGTGGAGTTCGCGTCAACCTTGGCGCGCAGTACGCGCCCGACCTCCTGGGCGGCGGGAGCGTTGATCAATGCGCTGATCACGCGCTCAGGTTCGGCGGCCTCAGCCTCGCTCAGTTGCAGCGTGGACGTCAGTAAACCAAACAGTTCCGAGTCAGCGGGCAGCTCCAGTGCTTGCACCGGGTGGTAGTACATCGCCAGTAACTGCTCATGAGACGGCGGCTGCGGCCAGGACATTGCGCCACCGTAATCGCCCAATGGTTGAGCCGCGAGGGGAGCTCGTCGGACGTAGCTCAACAGGTTCTTCAACGCGTCGAAGTCGGTCGGCAGGTTCCAGCCGTGATCCTGGATAAACTGCTTGAGGCTGACCTGATCCCTCGCTCCAAGCTTATGGAACTGCGCGTAGGTAGAGTTCGGTTCGACCTCCATTGTGTGGACCTGGAGGAGATTCGCGATACGCTCGTTGAGCTGCTGGTCCACCTGTTCTTGCGTCATCCCCGGAGGGTTCAGGCTTTTCTGCTCTCTGATCAATGGAAGTTGCTGGTCGAGGCCTGTCAGCGCCGCCTGCGTAAAACGATCTATGTTTTTTCTGTCCGGCAATACCGCTTGCCCCTTTGCCTGCACAGACGTGAACGCAGGGGGCCGAATCGCACGTTTGGGGCGTGAAGCGACAGCGGAATCCAGCGCGGGCGTCGCGCTTGCCTGGGTGTTTGTCACAGGTCCGCTGTCCGCGGGGAGTAGCGGGCTCACGGAAAGCTCCGGTGAGCGCATATTCACAGTGATCATCTCGATTTCCGGCCTCAGTAAACTCATCTCGCCTTCAGGGCACTGAAGGCAGGAAGTTGCAATACTGAGTGCAGGAAACGAGGGTCATGAATCCACGGAATGGCGCGTCAAAGCATGACCGTATGTATCAGCGGCAGGACATCACGCGAGTAAGCGCTGGATATGCTCTTGCAGCGTATCCAGGTCAAACGGCTTGGCCAGGATCGGCGCATTGCGCGTGATCGGGCTGTTGCAGTCGAGAATTTCCTGCGGGTAGCCACTGATGAAGATCACTTTCAATTCCGGGCGCAACAGCAGTGCGGGCTCGGCGATCTGAACGCCGGAAATCCCGCCGGGCAAACGGTAATCGGTGACCATCAGGTCCAGGTGCGGCTTGGAGGCAAGGATTTCGAAGGCCTGCTCCCCATCGATCGCCTTCAACACCCGATAGCCCAGGCCCGCCAGGTATTCACCCAGCACAAACATAATGGATTCATCGTCCTCGACGATCAGAACGACATCTTGTGCATCTTCACTCATGGGAAGCCTTTGTCCGGTCAATTGCTGCAATTACGACCATGGGGTCACGCAGAGGTTGCGTCGAGGTGACGATTGATTTCATGTCGACGCCTGCAAGGGCAGGCACACCCTGAACAAGGCGCCCTCGCCTATCTGGCTCTCGACCTCGATAGCGCCACCGTGGGCCGCAACGATCTGCTCGGAAATGAACAGCCCCAGGCCCAGGCCCGCCGCCACTTGGCTGGCGGAAACCCGTTCGAACTGCTGGAAAATGCGCTTCTGGTTGTCTTCACTGATGCCAATACCGTGATCGCGCACTTCCACACGGGCTTCGCCGTGCTCGCTGTACACACGCACTTCAACCGGGCTTTTGGCTCCGTAGCGCAGGGCGTTGGTCAGCAGGTTGGTGACCACCTGCTCGATGCGGAACTCGTCCCAATTGCCCTCTACCGGCCCATCGGCCACCAGCGTCATGGTCGAGTCCGCCGCCGCGACCTGGGGCGCGAAGTTCTCCACGAGATTGCTCACCAACTGTGTCAGGTCGAAACGTGCCGGGCGTATCGACAGTTTACCGGTGCGAATGCGCGACACGTCGAGCATGTCTTCGATCAGGCGGATCAGGCTCTGGATCTGACGTTCATCACGGTCGACCATGGCGTGCATCTTGTCCAGAGTGAACGCGGCAGCGTTGTCGCGGGCCAGGTGCATCTTGCGCAACTGGGTCTCGAGGATCAGCCCGTTGAGGGGCGTGCGCACTTCGTGGGCGACGATCGACATGAAATCGTCACGCATGCGCACGGCCTGCTCCAGTTCGGCCTGGGTGGCCTGCAGGCGCGTCAGCAGCTGTTCCTGCTCGCGACGGCTGCGCTCCAGGGCTTCGACCTGCAGCTTCATGGCCTTGCTTTGGCGGTACAGGTCGACGAACACATTGACCTTGCTCTTCACCGCATGGATATCCAGCGGCTTGTGCAGGAAGTCCACGGCGCCGCTTTCGTAGCCCTTGAAGGCGTAATTGAGTTCGCGGCCGGCGGCGCTGACGAACACAATCGGGATGTTCTTGGTCTTTTCGGTACCGCGCATCAATTCGGCCAACTCGAACCCGTTCATGCCGGGCATCTGCACGTCGAGAATCGCCATGGCGAACTCGTGCTCCAGCAACAGGGACAAGGCCTCGTCGGCGCTCAATGCCTTGAACACCTGGCGGTCCTCGCGCTTGATCAGCGCTTCGAGGGCCAGCAGGTTTTCCGGCAGATCATCGACGATCAGCAGTTTGGCCTGGACAGTACTTAACATGGGGAATATTCCAGGGAAGCCAGCAGTGAGCCAATGCGGCTCAACGTCAGAATGTGGTCGGGTGAATGCAGCGCCAGGGCTGCACGTGGCATGACAGCGACACGTGCCTCAGTGGGTTCTTGCACGACGGTGGTACCACCCTGCTGCTTGACGTGAGCCAGGCCGCGGGCGCCGTCATGGTTGGCACCGGTCAGCAGGATTGCCATCAGGCCTTTGCCGTAGGCATCGGCGGCGGATTCAAACAGGAAATCAATCGCCGGCCGCGAATGGTGCACCCGGTCTTCCTGGCTCAGGGACAGGCTGCGGTCATGCTCCACCGACAGGTGATAACCGGGGCCGGCAAAGTACAGGGTGCCGGGCTTGAGCACTTCCTTGTCCCGCGCCTCCACCACCGGCATGGCAACCCGACGGTCAAATACCTCGGCCAATTGGCTACGGCGTTCGTCCGGCAGGTGTAATACGGTGATGATCGGCAAGCCGAAATCTGCGGGCAATTGGCCAAATATTGTCAGCAGCGCCTCCACGCCACCGGCGGATGCGCCGATGACGATAGCTTCTATGCCCCGGACCGATGCCGGGCTGGCAGACGCTTGGTTCATAGCTTCCGGTAGATCCGTTCCTGTTTGACCAAGGGTTCGAACTGTTTGCCGAACGCGGAGAAATCCAACGTCTCCTTGCTGCCCAGCACCAGGAAGCCGCGATGACACAGCGACTCATGGAACAATCCAAACGCACGATCCTGCAATTTTTTATTGAAATAAATCAATACGTTACGACATGAAATTAACTGAGTTTCTGAGAATACACTATCGGTCGCCAGGCTGTGGTCGGCAAAGGTGACATTCTCGCGCAGCGTCTTATCGAAGATGGCGTAATCGTATGCCGCCGTGTAGTAGTCGGCAAATGAACGTTGCCCACCGGCCTGCTGATAATTGGCGGTGTAGGCGCGCACGTTCTCCAGGGAAAAGATGCCCTGCTTGGCCTTGTCCAGCGACGCCGGGTTGATGTCGGTGGCGTAGATGATCGTACGCTCCAGCAACCCCTCTTCGCGCAGCAGGATAGCCATGGAGTACACCTCCTCGCCCGTGCTGCAGCCGGCGATCCAGATCTTGATCGACGGGTAGGTCTTGAGCAGCGGCACCACTTCCTGGCGGATTGCCAGGAAGTGCGACGGGTCGCGAAACATCTCGCTCACCGGGATCGTCAGGAACTGCAGCAACTGCATGAACGCGGCCGGGTCGTGCAGCACGCGCTCCTGCAAGGCGGAAATGGTCGCGCAGTCAAACTGGCGCAGGGCGTGGGCCACGCGGCGCTTGACCGACGCGCCGGAGTAATCCCGGAAGTCGTAGCTGTACTTGAGGTAAATCGCCTCGATCAACAGGCGCAGCTCAATGTCGCTGCTTTTTTCCAAAAAACTTCGCTCCACTTAAATGCGTTCCATCTTCGGTAGCCATACGCGAATCAGTGAGAACAGACGATCCAGGTCGATCGGTTTGGCCAGGTAATCGTTGGAGCCGGCTGCCAGGCAGCGCTCCTGATCGTCCTTCATGGCCTTGGCCGTGACCGCGATGATCGGCAGTTTCTTCCAGCGCGGGTCCTGGCGGATCAAGGCAGTGGCCTCGTAACCGTCCATTTCCGGCATCATCACGTCCATCAGCACCAGGTCGATATCGTCGACTTCATTGAGTTTGTCGATGGCTTCACGGCCGTTACGCCCGATCACCACCACCGCGCCTTTGTGCTCCAGGGCACTGGTCAGGGCGAAGATGTTACGCACATCGTCGTCCACCAGCAGGATCTTGCGCCCCTCGAAGACCTTGTCGCGGCTGCGGGCGGTCTTGAGCATCTTCTGGCGATCATGGGACAGCTGGGATTCGACTTTGTGCAGAAAGAGTGTGACTTCGTCCAGCAGGCGCTCGGGCGAGCGGGCGCCCTTGATGATGATCGAGCGCGAATACTTGCGCAGTTCGGCCTCTTCATCGCGGGTCAGGTTGCGACCGGTGTAGACGATCACCGGCGGGAACGAGCAGATGTCCTCGGTGGCCATGCGCTTGAGCAACTCGTTGCCGAGCATGTCCGGCAGCTTGAGGTCAATGATCATGCAATCGTAGATATTGGTGCGCAGCAGGTCCAGGGCGGCCTGGGCGTAACCGACGTCGGTGATCTCGATATCATCGTCGCCGATCAGGCGGGCAATGCTGTCACGTTGCAGGTCGTCGTCCTCCACCAGCAGCACGCGCTTGACCTTCTGGGTCAGCTTTGCTTCCAGGCGCGCGAACACGTCCTTGAGTTCTTCGCGGGTGGTGGGCTTCACGGCATAACCGATGGCGCCCATGTGCATGGCGGCTTCCACGCGGTCCTCTACGGAAATCACGTGCACCGGGATATGCCGGGTGTTGGCGTGTTCCTTGAGGCGTTGCAGTACGGTCAGCCCGGAGTGGTCCGGCAGGCGCATGTCCAGCAGGATCGCGTCGGGAATGTACTCCTCGGCCAGGCTGTAGCCTTCGTCGGCGCCATGGGCCACCAGGCAGTTGTAACCCAGCTCGTGGGCCAGGTCGAAGAGGATACGCGCAAAGTTCGGCTCATCCTCCACCACCAGGATGCAGCGCGTGGTGAACGGGGCCTTGTCGCGGTCATCGGCAAAGCGTGGGATCTGGCTGGCATCGGCCACCGGCAGCGGCGACACCTTGACGGGCACCGGAACCGGTGCGGGCGCCACCACCACTTGGCGGGGCTGCTCGATCGGCGCCGCGTCTTCTTCGCGTTCTACATACTGCTCCGGCAATACCAGGGTGAAGACACTGCCCTTGCCTGGCTCGCTGGTCACACTGATGTAGCCACCCAGCAGGGTCGCCAGGTCGCGGGAGATCGACAGGCCCAGGCCAGTGCCGCCATAGCGGCGGTTGGTGGTGCCGTCGGCCTGGCGGAAGGCTTCGAAGATGCTTTCCTGCTGGTCCGGGGCAATGCCGATGCCGGAGTCGCGAACCGTGAAGGCAATGCCCTCCCCCGACGCGCGGGACACCGACAAACTGACCTCACCCTGCTCGGTGAACTTGACCGCGTTGGACAGCAAGTTCTTGAGGATCTGTTCCAGGCGCTGGCGGTCGGTGAACAGCATGGTCGGCGAGCCTGCCTGCACGTCCACCTGGAACCCCAGCTTGCGGTCGGCCGCCAACGGCTCGAACATCCCGCGCAGGCCGTCTACCAGGCGTGCCACGCTGGAGTTTTCCGGACGCACTTCGAGCTTGCCGGCCTCGACCTTGGAAATATCCAAGATGTCATTGATCAGGTTGAGCAGGTCATTGCCGGCGGAATAGATCGACTCGGCAAACTTGACCTGCTCGGCGCTGAGGTTTTCCTGGGGGTTCTCGGCCAGCAACTTGGCCAGGATCAGCGAGCTGTTCAGCGGTGTGCGCAGCTCGTGGGACATGTTGGCGAGGAATTCGGACTTGTATTTGCTGGAGCGTTGCAACTCTTCGGCGCGGTCTTCCAGCTCCAGCTGGGCCTGGTTGAGCTCAATGTTCTTGCGGTCCATGGCGTCGCGTTGCTCGGCCAGGGTCTCGGTCTGCTCGGCCAATTGTTCGTTGGTCTGCTCAAGCTCGGCCTGCTGGGTTTCCAGGTGGGCCTGGGACTCCTTGAGGATGCGCGACTGTTCTTCCAGCTCTTCGTTGGCGGTCTTGAGTTCTTCCTGCTGCACTTGCAGCTCTTCATTGAGCTGCTGGGTCTCGGCCAACACTTCTTGCAGGCGTTGGCGGTAGCGGGCGGCTTCGATGGACGTGCCGATATTGCCGGCGATCAGTTCCAGCAGCTCTTCGTCGCGCTCTTCCAGCGGGCGCAGGAAACCCAGCTCGATCACGCCATTGACGCGGTCATCATCGCTGGTGGGCATGACCAGTACGCTGCGGGTCGGGCCTTCGCCCAGGCCGGAGCTGACCTTGAAGTAATCCACCGGCACGTCGTCCAGGCGAATCAGGCGATCCAGCTGGGCCGCCTGGCCGACAATGCCCTCGTCACTGTAGATCGCTTGCTCGCGCTGTTCCTGCTCGCGGGAGAAACCGTAGGTGGCCACGCGCTTGAGGCCGCCGTGTTCTTCTCGCACGTACAGCGCGGCAACGGCCGAGCCCATGTACTGGGCAAAAAATTGCAGGATATTGCGGCCGAGCATGTTGAGGGTGAGCTGGCCAAGCACTTGTTCGGCCAGTTCGGTCTGGCCATTGCGCAGCCAGGCTTGCTGCTCCAGGCGTCGGGCAATCTTCTGTTGCGACGCGAGGTTTGCGCCGTAACTTTCTGATAAAGCGACCAAATTCTTTCGACCAACGTAAGCCAGGAAACCACTCAAGCCGAGCACAAAGGCCAGGTACAGGGTGACGCTGATCACCGTGGTGCGGGTGACTTCCTCATTTCGGGTGATGCGGAACTGCTGCTCCATCGCCACCGCATCGTCGTATTCCTTGCGGATCTCATCGGTCAGGCGCTTGCCACGGCCGGCCTTGACCGCGCTGCGGTAGTCGCCGCTGGTGCGCTGCATGTCAATCATCGACTGGGCGTACTTGTTCCACTCGGCCTGCAGGGCTTCCAGGCGCTTGAGGCGGTCAACCTGCTGCGGGTTGTCCGCCACCAGGTCCTGCAGGTTGCGCAGGTCGGCAATGATGCGCGGCTTGGCAACCTCATAGGGGTCAAGGAAATGCTCGTCGCCGGTGATCAGGAAACCGCGCATGCCGGTCTCCAGGTCGACCGTCAGTTTGGACGACTCGTTGAGGTTATTGATGACCCGGTCGGTGTGCTCCACCCACTGGATCACCGACAGTAAATAGGTGATCAAAACGACGAAAAACACCGCGCTGAGCACGCCCACACCCAGGGGCAATGCCACGTTTCGGCTCAGGAGGGTACGAAAGCTCTTTTCATCGACGGACGACGCGGGAGTCATGGGCATGCCTTGGCCAAATACGGAAAACCGAGAGTTTGCCCGAATATCAGGCGCCAGGGCTATGTTTTCACGTTGATTTGCAGCAGAAGCCTGATCGTTACGAGAAAAAACAGCCGAGTCATATCGCCTTACAGTCTACCGACGCCACAACCGGAACGTGGATGTCCTACAGTCCCACAGAAAGAGGGTCTTGGGAAAAAGGAGGTTCCGTTATGAGAGACGTCTCCCCTCTTCCTGGTAAAGGTGCCTCAATGACTATCACGTTAGACTCTCGTGCCCGTACGACCTTTGACACTATCTCCTCGCAACAACCCGCACCACTGGCGACCGGAACGCCCGTTTCGAACGACAAAACCCCAGACCAAACGGCATCACTGCCGACCATTGTATTCGTCCCTGAGGCCGTGACCTTCAAGGAAAAGTTGGCCCATAAACGTAACTTGAAGACAATTGGGCAGAAGCTTGAGGACATTGCCCGACTGTTAGGGCCGAATGCCTCCAAAGCGCAAGTGCAAAAAGAACTCAAAGCCACCGTGGTGATCCATCCAGACTCGGCCTTCTACAAAGTGGCGGGCGGCACCACCACGCTTGAGTGTTTTATCAATAGCTACGACAAGTTTTTACCTGACAGCCAACATACGCTCACCGGCCTGGGGGGCGCGTTTGTCCAAAGGTCGCTCGAACATCCCTTGGGTAACCTGGGAGGGGCGTTGAGCTGGCCAGTACCTCTCAGCACAGATGAGCAGCGGCGTTTACGCCTTTTCACGCTGAGTTATGGCGACGCTCCGGACAAGCCTTTGGTCATGCAGACCAAAGGCCTCTTACTGGAGTTTTTAAGGCAACGGGCATCTCTCCCACCTGAAACGCTGCGGGATCCAATCAGTACCGTTAACGCGCTGATCGGTTCGCCCGATGCGCAACGACTGGGCAAAAACCTTCAGGAGCAGATGCAGGGCCTGCCCACCGAAAGCAGCGTCACGGACTACCTTCTCGCGGCACTCAACGTGCAGCTGGACCCTGAATCCATCGCAAATCCACAGCGTAATATCATCGCCGGTTTCGACCTGGCCAGCGCTAAACACCAAGGCATGCCGGCGTCGGTGGTAATTGACGCGTTGAGCACACACCTGGTGAAGGAGAAAAAAACCAGCCCAGAGCTGGCGGGTGCAGCCGCCCACCTGCTGTTGGCAACCCGTGCGCCTGTGTTCCTGATCAAAGACATCCCCGGCAGCGTGACCTATGGTAGCCCGGCCTGGGTCAACCTGGCGGTTGCCGCGGCGACCATAGAAGCCCAGACACCGGGCAAAGTCCCCAACATGAGCTTTGCCGAAGTCATGCTGGCGGCCAGGAGCGCTGGCGTGGCCGACCCGGCCGTCACCGAAGCGGTTAAACGTGAAGCCTTGATCGATTGGGGCGTAGCCAATAGCGTATTAGCAAAAAAGGCCGACGCTGCGTATACAGCCGAGGAGCTGACTACGTTGGTCACGACCTTCAATGCGCGCAATTCCTTGATGACGAGCGCGACACAGGCCTTTGAAAAAGACATACCCTCTCGCAGAGAAGTCGCACTGGCCGAGCTTAAAACACGCTTTCCCGACCACGAAGCAATGTTTGAAGAAAGACTTATCCACGTGTTGACGAAAAGGCGCAATTCCAATGGCGTGGTTGTAGAAACCCCCGTCATAGAAGTAGGCCCACACTCGATGCTGGACATCGCCATGATGGGGCTGACCAATGCCGACCTGCATTTCAGCACTCGCGACAGTCGTGTGCCTCTGGCGACATTGAACGCCAACCCATACTTTGGCGCGCCAGCTAAGTTTGAATCGCAATTCAACGACACAATTCAGGAAAAAAAAGAGGCGGTCAGTACCTCTATCAAACACTTGATTGCTCAACTGCCTGCGCAAGACCGCAAAAAATTTGAATATGGCAAGGTCACTTTCTATCAAACCCACTCTCATCAACTGGGGGCAGGTTTCTTCGCCAAGACGGCTTTTCCCATAGACCAGAAATTACTGGTAAGAACGGAAGTCAACGGGCGTGCCACTGCCTATGAGATCGACTTCAACGCTGGACGTATCCTAGAAGTGCCGGAAGTTTTGGCACAGCCCGACTCTACCCGACATGCCAAACTGGTGTATGAAACGAAGGCGTTCACACCCAAAGCAAGTGCAGCAAACCTGAGTGATGAACAATCATTATCGTCAGATAGCCCGCGCCTGGACAGCTTCAGTTCGGCTCGCACACAGTACATCGCCGACGCCTTTGTCGAGCATATCAACCTCGACGATCCCGCTATCAAGCAACAGGCGCGGGGCATTACCACTGCGGACAAGAATCGCAAGAGAGCCGAAGTCACCAACGATTTCATACTAGACCTGATTCCTTTTCGTTCCGCAATCCAGAGTTTTCGCCAGGGCAACATTGGCAGCGGCCTATTCGATCTTGCCCTGGACGTATTTGGTTTCCTGACCGCTGGCGCAGGCACTGCGGGAAAACTGGCCAAAATCGCCGGCACCGCGGTCTCCACTGCGACCAGAGTGGCGCGGACGGTCAAAACCATCGGCATAGCGACCTTCAGCGCGCTCAACCCATTGGGTGGCGTGGGTGACCTCGCCGTAGGGGGAGCGAAACGTATCGGCAATGGGTTCCAGAAGGTCTCTCAGTGGATCAATACGCTCACGGGCAAGAGCGGTACTTATGATTTGCTCAAGGCTGCGGGCAAAGGCTACGACGCAATGGCCATAGGTTCTATCAAGGTGCTTGATCAGGATGTCCCGGCAGTGGCGGTGTTCAAAGACGGCAAGTGGTACAACTATGACGCCGCCAACACGAAAGCCTATGGTGGGCCACTGAAAGATTTCCAACCTTCCAGACTGACGGCTGGAGGCAAGATCAAGGCAGACACTCCATTGGACGCCAGTAACTGGCTAACCAGCTGGTTCAGCTCACCTGCCGCCAACCCTCATTACGCACGGGATTTTGAAGCCTCCCGTGTCAAGGCCCTGCAAACCGACCTTGCGGGTTTCAACCGCGGATATGACCGCGCGATGCCGCCAAAGATCGCTGATTACTCGCCAAGCTTGTCCGTCAAGGAGATCAAGCAATTATCATTGGCAAGCGAGCGATCCGCTGAGGAAATAGGCAGCCTGGTCCGGCGAATTGAAGATCTGGAAGAGCTTCCAAACAGATTCTTTGCGAAGACTGATAAGGTCAAGCTGAATGACTTTAAAACGTTCGAGAACGGTTATCTCGGGGGCAAGCCCGAATCAGTCACTGGTTACTCACCTACGATGAAAATTGCTGAACTTCAGGAGCTGGCATTACAACCCGGTCGCTCGTCCGCAGAGATTGGCTTTTTAGCCCGGCAGGTCGAAAAACGAACAGTCACCTTCAATTTAGAGCTCGCCAGGAAGTTCGGCGACGAAATGCGCGCGGCGGGTGGCACAGTCATCCACTTGCCCCAAGGCTTCTACCTCAGCCAGGTTCAACCGAATTCACAGGGACAATGTGCGGGGATGGCGCAATTAATGGCCTACGCGATAAAGGAGGGAAAGTCCGCCACGCTGATTGACAACCTCCACATCGCAATGGCCTTCCCCAACCATCCCAATACGCAGGCGTTTCGCAACACTCTGCACCGCTACCATGGAACACTCCGGTACAACTTCCACGTAGACCAGGCCACTCGCGACATGACGCCAGCGGGCATCATTGCTGAACTATCGAACGCCCAGGTTTCAAAACAGCTGCAGATCAGCAATGAGGTCCATGCGATTACAGCCGGCGTGACGGTTAAAGGCACTGAAAAAACCTGGTTTTATTATGATCCAAATCTAGGGATTGCCACCTTTGCGAATGAGGCAGCCATGCGCAAGGGCATCGAGCGTGCCATGAACAGCGGCTCCACCAGTGACCTGTTCAAGCCACGCGCCGAAACGCTCGCTTATAAAGTCTCGGACTTTGATGAATTACCATTGATGAATACCGTAGGCGACATTCAAGGTCCCTTCCGTATGATTTCGCAACCGCTGGTGATCCCCAAACCTTGACTGACACAAAGCGATAGCTGGATGTTCTGACCCGGCACTCACCCTGATGAAATGCCGGGTATTCTCGTCGACTGCCGGCGTCCGGACGCGACATTCCCTTCCAACACCGGCACAATGCAAGCCGGCTTTCGGGAACTTGCCGACATCGCCATGACTCATTAGAAAATGGTCATTCGACAGCGATAGGCCGGCGCCTCCACTTCTTGGGAATTTTTTATTATGTCCGTCACCCCCTCCACCATCCTGATAGTCGAAGACGACGCCATCGTGCGCATGTTGATCGTCGATGTACTCGAAGAACTGGAGTTTGTGGTGCTTGAGGCCGCTGACGCCGAGGAGGCGCTCAAAGTGGTTGAAAATAACCAACAGACCATCGACCTGATGATGACCGACATGGGCCTGCCAGGCATGAGTGGCAAGGAACTGGCAGACCAGGTACGCCAACTGCGCCCTGCCTTGCCCATCCTGTTTGCCAGCGGCTACGCGGAAAACATTGACGTGCCTGCCGGCATGCAGGTGATTGCCAAGCCATTCTCCATCGATCAGTTGCGCGATAAAGTCAAATCGATGCTGCCCGCCGCCTGAGCCCCGCTGCCGCCCAATCAGGGCGGCCACTTGCGACCATCGCCTGCCGAGGGGCTGATACCTGCGCTCCACCGGCACCTGAACCTTCGATTCGAAGAACGACACCCACTAGATTCCCATCGGTGTTGGTGCGGGCAACGCCTGGAAAGCCGGCAGTCATCTCTTCAATGCCTATGTCGAGCTACAGTGGACAGTGGCGAGCCAGGGTAACGGCTCGCACGAGTTCACGGTGTTCGCAGGGATTAACGTGACGTTCGACAAATAAACCGGTTAACTCGGCGTTTTCATCCCACGCCCTTAAAAAAGATCTCTGGAAGGACGCAACAACATGATTGGAAAACCGACGCGCCTGCTGTTGGCGAGCCTCTCGATACTCATGAGTACCGGCGCCTGGGCCGATTTCACCGCAACCCCCAGCGAAGCCCGGGCCATCGCCAAGGAAGCCTATTTGTATGGCTACCCGGTGGTGGAGATGTACAAGACGCTCTACACCCAAGCCGTCGACAAGGGCGGGGCCAACTTCAAGGCGCCGTTCAATCACATCGGCAACACTGCCCAGGTGTTCACGCCCAAGGACACCGCCTTCGTCACCCCGAACTCAGACACGCCCTACTCCTTCGTATGGTTGGACCTGCGCAGCGAGCCCCAGGTGCTGACCCTGCCCAAGATCGACGACAACCGCTACTACTCGGTGCAGTTGATCGACCTCTATACCCAGAACTTCGCCTACCTGGGCACCCGCAGCACCGGCAACAACGGCGGCCACTACATGATCGCCGGTCCCGACTGGAAGGGTCAGCAGCCGGTGGACATCGACCGTGTGGTGTACAGCGAAAGCAATATCGCCTACGCCCTGTACCGCACGCAGCTGTTTGATGAAAAAGACCTGAACAAGGTCAAGCAGATCCAGAGCGGCTACAAAGTGCAGCCGTTGAGCAGCTACGTGAAGCAACCCGCCCCCGCCAAGCCGCCGAAGATCGAATGGCCCAAGCCCATGGCAACCATGACCGAAGGCCCGCAACTGTTTCGCTACCTGAACTTCATGCTGGCCTTCGCCGCACCGCAGGACAGTGAAAAAGACCTGCTGGCGCGGTTTGCCAAGATCGGGATCGCCCCGGGCGCACCGTTCAAGGTCAAGGAATTGACCGCCGAACAACGCAAGGCCCTGGAAGACGGTATCTCGGATGCACGCGCCGAGTTCGCCGCATTCAAGAAGGACAAGATTGACACCCACCAGGTCTCCAGTGGTGAGCTGTTCGGCAGCCGCGACCGCCTGAAAAACAACTACCTGTACCGCTACGCCGGCGCCGACATGGGCATTTTCGGCAACTCCACCGACGAAGCGGCTTATCTCGGCTACTTCGTCGACAGCGAAGGCAAGCCCGCCAACGGCGCGCGCCACAGCTACACCGTGCATTTCGCCAAGGACCAACTGCCACCCGCCGACGCATTCTGGTCACTGACCATGTATGACGCCAAGACCAAACTGCTGGTGCCCAACCATAAGAAACGCTACCTGATCAACTCGCGGATGCTCTCCAGCCTCAAGCGCGACGCCGATGGCGGCCTGACCCTGGCGCTGCAGCACCACGAGCCACCCAAAGCCGAACAAAGCAACTGGTTGCCGGCCCCACCGGGTCCGTTTTATGCCGTGTTGCGCATTTACCTGCCCAAGCCTGAGGTGGGCAACGGTCAATGGAAGCTGCCGCCCCTGACCCCGCTCAAGTAACACCGCGTGCCCGGTCGCGACAGGGATTGACCGGGCATCGACGACTCACGCGCCCTGATGCGCACCTTCCTCAACCTGTGCCAAACCGGTAATGTGCGCGCGATTGTTTAGGGAGTTGCACCGCACATGACTTGCTGGAATGTCCTTGGCCTGCCGCCGGATGCCGATAGCCGCACGATCAAGCGCACCTACGCCGCGCTGCTGAAGCAAACCCGGCCGGATGATGACCCCGAAGGGTTTCAACGCCTGCGCGAAGCCTATGAGGCCGCGCTGGAGTGGCACCAGGGGTTGCAGGAAGCCGACGAGGTGGTCATTGAAACCCGGGGCAACACCCTGGATGAGCAGTATCAGGCGGCAATGGCCGATGGCAGCGCCCTGCACGTTGAAATCCACCTATTGTTGCGCGATATCGAAAACGATCTCAGCCCCGACGAAACCCGCTGGGCGTTTGCAACCTTCAACTGGCTGACGGCCTGGCAGCGCCTGGAACTGCCCGGCGAGCTGATCGAAAAGCTTGAGCGCAAACACCGAGCGGCATTGCAGCAACCCTTGCGCCAGGCCCTGGAGCAAAAGGACGAAGCCGCCTTCCTGGCCGCCTACGCGGCACGCTCGGCGTGCCCCTGGGTGAACAATCACCCGCATGCCGAGTGGTTCAATCAATGGCTGGCGCGGCTGCTGGCGCAGAGTCATTACTGGTCGAGCGCCGTCTTCGAGGCGGTGTGTACCGGCCAGAACTGGCACGGCGGTGCAGATCATGACTGCCCTGCCGGCGACTGGGCGGTGCTGTTGCGGCGTCAACAAGCACCGGCCTTCATCGCGCGCCAGCGTGTCATGGCCAGCGAGCCGCCCTTCAGCCCACAACAACGGGCCGCGCGGTTGCTGCTGGCACCCATGAGCCTGGGCCAGCGCCGCGCATTCGCCCAACGCCTGGACGAGCACGACTGGAAAGCCTGCCAGACGCTCAGTGCCGATATCTACGCCGAGCACGTGGCCGAAGCCGAAGCCATGCCCGGTGGTACCGTGTATTTCTGGCAAGGCTGGGACACGGCCATGGACACCTGGCCGTGGATCGTCGCACTGTTCCTGAGTTGCCTGGTGGGTGTGCTGGTAAACGCCGACCCTCTGGTTGGCAATGTGGTGCCAACCCTGGGCTACGGCATGCTCTGGGCCGTGGGCGCGGTGACCGGCGCCGGGTTGGCCTGGCAGGTCTGGCGGCCCCTGGCCCACCAGTACCGGGTGCTGGATGAGCAACTCAGTGCCCGCCTGCCACGCGCGCTCAGCCCGACGCACTTGCCGTTGCTGCCGATACGCGACCTGGTGCCTGGGCTGATCCTCGCCGCCGCGCTGGGTTATGCGTTCGGGCCCTTTGCCAGCCTGACCCTGGTGGTGGCCTTGGCCGCCATCGGCGTGGCCAAGCGACCGTTCATGGATCACCACACCCCGTGGACCACCCGCCATCCCCGCTGGAGCGCGCTGGGCATGGTGCTGTTCTTCGTCTGCGGGGTTGGGCTGTACGTCGGCTTGGTGCTGCTCGACAACCAGCACCTCGTCACTCGTAACCAGGGCCTGCAACAGTGGACCGAACGCTTGTGCAGCCGCATGCCACGCTCGGCGCCGGAATGCCAGGCCCCTGCCACCCACGCGCAGTGGTATGGCCAGGAGGCCAAGCAATGAATCCGAAATGGTTGTTACCCATCGGCCTGGTGCTGGGCCTGGGATTGCTTGGGGTTGCCGGCGCCACCAAGCCGCTGCAACGCGTGCAGTTCTGGCTGGACCAGCGCGACAGTCCCTACACCGCCACGGCCAGTGCACTGGCACCGATTATTGACTGCGTGAACCGTATCGACCGGGATACGCGCCGGGCCTACTACCGCATGCAATCGCCACAGCCCGAAACGCCCAGCCAGGATAAGTTTGGCGACCGTGACGAACCTGAACCGAGGCTTATCCAGGCGGCCGTCTGCTCGCAGCTGTACACGCTCAAACTGCAGCACCAGCAGCCCGGCAGCCATTTGCTTGAGCTCGCCACGACCTATGCCGACAAGCTGAACTCATTCACGTCCTTGGCCGACATGGTCGAGCCTGTGCAGATCAATGGCATGCCGCTGAACGCGCGGCAAATAGTAGCGCAAGCCATGAACAATAGCCTGAAAGGGCAATTGGACCAGCGGGGCGAAGCCTACCTGAAGGCCTCCGCCGCGTTGCGCAACCTGTTGGAAGAGGAAGACATCCGTGTGCGCCCCGCCCAACTGGCACTGCTGGAATCACGGTTTGGCCGGGACCTGCATTGGCACCTGCTCAACCATATGATCGCGGCCCGCCAGGCAGTGAACCAGATAGACCAGGGCGTGCGCGACGCCAGCCTGACGCCGCAACAACTGCTCAGCCTGATCGATACGCTGCAACAGGCCAGCGACGCCAGCCAGGCCTTCCTGGTAAAAATGCCGCGCGACAAGCGTGAGGAAGAGGCCATTCACCTCTGGTACGCCACCCGCTCCTCCGCCGACGACTACCTCAAGGCAATGCGCACCCTGCACCAGGACTGGCTGGACCACGCCACGCCGCAGCGACTGAGTGACGACTACTTCCTTGTCACCCGTCGCTACGACATCCTGCTCAGCTTCTACAACCGGCCGGCGAGGAACGTGTATTAACCGCTAGTGCTTTTTCAGCTTCAGGTACGACTGATGCAGGTCCGACGCCCAGCCATCGATCACGCCTTTCACGTCGTCGGCCTTCATCACCTGTGAGTCATTGGCCAGTGGCTTACCGGTGCCTTTGCGCACCACCTGGGCAATCACCTTGCCACTTGAACCGTCGAGAAACTGCGCCTCGGTGCCCAGGGTGGTTTCCTGGTCCCGGATGCCGGTGCCAGTGCTCACCGCCGCTGCGACCAGCGCCACCGGGATGAATTCATAGGGCTTGAGGCCTTCGGTCTTGCTGCTCACGGCGGTGATCGCCGCACGCACCACGATCACGCCGGGGCCAGGTCCGTTGGCCAGGGGCAGGGATTTTTCCAGTTCACGCTTGAGCGCCTGGTTGTAATAAGTGTTGATGCCGTTGAGGGTGCTGTCGGGGATTTTCGTGGTGGCCTGGGGTTTGGGGTAGAACTGGGTCGGCTCGATGTACACCGCCGTGTAGCGGCTCAGGTCCAGCTTGGGATCGACCCAGCGCATCACCTCGGCACCCGAGGGGGACTTGGCTTCCTTGAGCTGGCTGTAGTCCGAGAGAAAGCCGGAGTACTCATCCGGTTGAGTGACCTTGCTGGCACAGCCGGTCATGGCGATCGACGCCACGCACAGCGTACTGATCATTAGCCTTAGTTTCATCATTGAACTCCCTGGCGATCATCATCGAGACATGGAGCTGTAGGTATAGCCAATCCTGGCCAATCCGCCTTACTTCCAGCGTCTGTTTGATAGGTCTGCCACCCCTGTAGGCGCCGGCTTGCCTGCGATGATCGTCAACGATAACGCGTAATATCAGCCACGTTCGCGTGGAATCAGGCTTTGCAACTGCGAGGCGAGGAAGTTGGCGTCGAAGCCAAAGGTGTCCGGGTCTTTCAGGCCGTTGGTTTTCTTCCATAGCCAGTCGTTTTTGTCTGCGGGCAACACCAGTGACACGCTGCCATGCCGTGCAGCAGTCAAGCCCATGACCGACACAGAGATCAACCCGCCCGCGCCCATCACATCCGGCACGAATTCAACCGGTTTGCCGGTGATCTGCACGGTCAGTTTTTCGGTCTTGAAGGTCGATGCTTCCACCGGCACGCTCGGGCCATTGGCGACATAGGCCTCGCGGCGCACCTCCAGCAACCCCACCGTCTTCACCGGCTCAAGCCATTGCTCGATCTGCCCGAACAACTCATCGAGTTTTTGCGCCCAGCGGGCGGACTGCACGTCGAATTGCTGCTTTTTATGCGCTTCGCTGTCGGCGTAATGACGAAGCATCTCGCCCAGTTGCTGTACATCGTCCATTGCGGAATTCCTTGGGTGAGCCTGGTTGCGAAGCCTGATCATGGCAGATGCGCTGCCTCTGCGTATGATTAACGCCTGCACGCCTCACGCCGGTTGCCCCACGTACAGCTCTTTATCGACACCCAAGATGCCGATAGGGTTGGCCGCGCGCCAGGGCGCAGCTTCTATGGGGCGACTATGCGCTTGCAGCGCAGTGCATTGAAGATTCAGGTGGGTGGATATAAACCGGATCAGATGGGCCAGAAGCAGCGATTTCAGGCTAAATAAACTGATCCGCAACAATGATGTTTTTCTGAGCCTGTTTTGTTTTACCCACGCTTCCTACAGTGCCGCCACTTGGAACCGTGGGAGGACTGAGCATGAGCACCGCAATAACCGGGCAGGCCTACAACTACAAGGTCGTGCGCCAATTCGTGATCGCTACCATCGTCTGGGGCGTGGTGGGCATGGCCATGGGCGTGTGGATCGCCTCGCAACTGGTCTGGCCCGAGATGAACCTGGACCTGCCCTGGACCACCTTTGGCCGCCTGCGGCCGTTGCACACCAGCCTGGTGATCTTCGGCTTTGCCGGCAGCGCACAGTTTGCCGCCAGCTATTACGCGGTACAGCGCACTTGCCAGGTGCGGTTGTTTTCCGACCGCCTGGCTGCGTTTACCTTCTGGGGCTGGCAGTCAGTCATCCTGATCATGTTGATCAGCTTGCCGCTGGGCTACACCACCACCAAGGAGTACGCCGAGATCGAGTTCACCGGCGCCGTGTGGATGGCCGTCGTGTGGGTGGCGTATGCCATCGTGTTTTTCACCACCGTGGTGCGGCGCAAGACCCGGCATATCTACGTGGGCAACTGGTTTTTCGGCGCGTTCATTCTGGTGATCGCCATGCTGCATGTGGTCAATCACCTGGCGATTCCGGTGGACTGGTTCAAGTCCTACCCGGTGTATGCCGGCGCGACGGATGCCATGGTGCAGTGGTGGTACGGGCATAACGCGGTAGGGTTTTTCCTGACCACAGGCTTTTTGGGGATGATGTACTACTTCGTGCCCAAACAAGTCGGGCGCCCGGTGTACTCCTACCGCCTGTCCATCGTGCACTTCTGGGCGTTGATCACCCTGTACATCTGGGCTGGCCCGCACCATTTGCACTACACCGCGCTGCCGGACTGGGCGCAGTCCCTGGGCATGGCGATGTCGCTGATCCTGCTGGCGCCCAGCTGGGGCGGGATGATCAACGGCATGATGACCTTGTCCGGTGCCTGGCATAAATTGCGCACTGACCCGATCCTGCGTTTCCTGGTGTTGTCGCTGGCGTTCTACGGCATGTCGACGTTCGAGGGCCCGATGATGGCAATCAAGACGGTCAATGCCCTCTCCCACTACACCGACTGGACCATCGGCCACGTCCACGCCGGCGCACTGGGCTGGGTGGCGATGATCACTTTTGGTTCGCTGTACCACATGATCCCCAAAGTATTCGGCCGCGAGCAAATGCACAGCGTGCCGCTGATCAACCTGCACTTCTGGCTGGCGACCATCGGCACGGTGCTGTACATCGCCTCGATGTGGGTCAACGGCATTACCCAGGGCCTGATGTGGCGGGCAGTCAACGATGACGGCACCCTCACCTACTCGTTTGTCGAGGCCTTGCAGGCCAGCCACCCCGGGTTTGTAGTGCGCTTTGCCGGGGGAGTGTTCTTTCTCACCGGGATGCTGCTGATGGCTTACAACACCTGGCGTACGGTGCGGGTCGCAGACCTGAACATGGCCCGGCTTGACGCAAGGATCGCCTGAGATGTGGAGCTTGCTGATGGTGATGTGCCTGTATAGCGCGGTGGAATACTGCCTGCATGGCCAGTGCGACAAGAGCCTGGAGGATGCCAGCCTGATCCCCTTCGCCGATGACCCGGAAGTGGCGCGGCGCGTGGAGTTGGCGACCGGCAAGCAGGTCAACGCGGTGGCGCCGCAAGCGCCGAGGCCAGGCTGGGTCAACCAGGACATGTGAACTGCACCGGTCATTTCGCCGCTAACTGCGTATGACTAATCCACGGCTGGTGCGTAAGGTGAGGCGACTTTCCTTGTCAGGAGTTTCGCATGCGCACCATCGGCCTTATCGGCGGCATGAGCTGGGAATCCAGCGCCGAGTACTACCGCATCATCAACCAGCGCGTGCGCGACCAGCTTGGGCCGCTGCGCTCGGCGCAGCTGTTGATGTACAGCGTGGATTTTGGCCCAGTGGAACAGGCCCAGCACGCCGGTCGCTGGGACGACACCGCGCTGATCCTCGAAGATGCCGCGCGCCGCCTGCAGGCGGGGGGCGCCGAGTGCGTGGTGCTGTGTACCAACACCATGCACCTGGTGGCGCCGCGTATAGAAGCGGCGGTGTCGATTCCGTTCCTGCACATCGCGGATGCAGCCGGTGCGGCGGCCGTGGAAGCCGGCACGCTCACGGTTGGCCTGCTCGGCACCGCGTTCACCATGGAGCAGGATTTCCTTAAATCGCGCCTGGCCGCCCAGGGCCTGACCGTGCTGGTGCCCGAGGCGGACGAACGCCAGGCCGTGCACCGGATCATCTATGAAGAATTGTGTGTCGGCGTGATCAGCGATGCGTCACGCAAGGTGTACCAAGGGGTGATCGAATCCCTGGCCGCACGCGGGGCCCAGGCGATCATCCTGGGTTGCACGGAAATCAGCCTGCTGATCAAGCCCGAACACAGCGACCTGCCGCTGCTGGACACCACCGAGCTGCATGCGCAGGCTGCGGTGGCGTTTGCCTTGCAGGACTAAGCAGACTTGCGCAGGCGGGCCATGCTCACGGTGTCGACAAACCGGCCATCACGCAGGGCGTAATCGCGCAATACGCCTTCGACCTCGAAGCCGAATTTACGGTACAGCGCTTGCGCCGCTTCGTTGTCGGCGTACACCGTGAGTTCTACCCGGCGCAGGTTCATCCAGTTGTCAGCCACGTCCAGCGCGGCCGACAACAGCCGCGAGCCGACGCCCTTGCCCTGCCACGCCGTCGCCACGCCCATGCCGAACGAACCGACGTGGGCCTGACGCACACGCAGGTATTGTTCCAGGCCCAGCTGGCCGATCACCTCACCACCGTGCACAGCCACCAGCTGTAGCCGCCGTTCGTTGTCCTGGACCAGCCTGTTGCGCCACGCCTCCACCGACTGGAAAGGCATTTGCAGCACCTGACGGCACACGGCCGGTTCGTTATAGAGCGCCGCGACACCTTCAAGGTGGGCCTCGGTAAAGCGCTGGATCACGATATGGGGTTCAGGTGTGTGCATTGTGTTTCATCCTTTGAAAGACAAGTGGCCGGCCAGTGTAGGGGGCGTTGCCGCCGGATGGCTAGGGGGCTGTATGGGTCGACCACAACGCCGGCCAATCACCCGAAGCCACCCCGGTGCAGCGCGGCATCATGCGAAACTCGCTGAGCCGCAAGCGCTCGCCGTCAAATACCCAGGACCCTGTGCCGCCGCAGTCACCGATCCCACGCAGCTTATAGAAATAGCTCAGGGTGCCGGTGGCTTCGTCAAACCACACCGAACCCTGAAGCGCGGCGCCATCCAAGGGCAGCGGCTGTATGGCAAGGCTGGTTTCGTCGTAGGGCGCCTGCCGTTTACGGCTGTTGACGTCGTACTCACAGTTGTAGGCTGCACAGTCATAACGCACCACCGTTATTGCCTGTTGCGCCGTCAGCGCCCCAGCCGTTGCCTCGGGTTCTCCCTCCTCCGGCCTAACCGCCTGCAACGCAGCGGCCATCAGGCTCGCCTGCTCCTGGGTGGTCAGGACGGGTGGTGCAATAAACTTGCGCAGTACCGGCGTCGGCATACGCGGTGGCACGTCACTGGCCGCGCCCTTGCCTGTTCGGGCCAGGGCTGTCACGTTTTCCACCCGCCCCTGGACCGCGTCCATCAACAGCAGCGAAGCACTCAGCCCGCTCAGCGACACGTGCGCCTGCTCATCACCCGGCAACTGCAAACGCTGCCCGTTGCGTAGACGCTGCAACCAGCGACGCGCCGCAGCGTCCTCGATCACACCGTAAGACTGCACCTCGGGATCACCGCCCTGGTCGTCCAGCTCGACGTGCAGATCCCGGGTCAACTCCAGACCGAGGGGCTTACCGTCCAGCAGCAAGGTGGAAAGGTCGACATCCTGACCTCGATGATCAAAGCGCAGACGCAAATAGCCCTCTGGCCCAGCTTGATGCCAGAGGTGCAATGTCAGCGAGCTGTAGTCCTCTTCATCCACGCCACTGGGCGCGCTGAGCGCATGACAATTGCGCAGGTTGTCGCAACCGACCACCCACTGCTTGATCTCGCGCAGCAGCGGCACGGTTTCAGCGGGCGTTTGGGCGAAGGTTTGGGCAGCGGCGCTGGTGAGTAACAGGGCCAGGAATGCGGGACGCAGCATCGGGACTCTCCGTGTCAAAAAGGCGCGGATTGTCCCATGTTCGTCCTTGCACGTCAGCGCTTGCTGGCGATGCGCCACACCCGCGCAATATCGGCTGCCCGTTCGCTGAGCAAACGCGGTGCTTCACTGCACGCCTGCTCCAGGCTCATCGGCCCGGATGGCAACGCGAAAGCCGCGTCTACACCATGGGCGTACATCTGCTCGTAACCCTCGCCCAATGTGCCGGCTATCACAATGACGGGCACCTGGTGTTGCTGGGCGATACGCGCCACGCCGAACGGGGTTTTACCACGCAGGGTCTGGGCGTCGAAGCGGCCTTCGCCGGTGATGACCAGGTCGGCGCCACGGACGGCTTCGTCCAGGCCGACCAGTTCGGCTACCACGTCAACGCCGGCACGGAACTGCGCGCCCAGGAAGGCCTTGGCGGCGAAGCCCAGGCCGCCGGCGGCGCCACTGCCGGGTTCGTCGCGTACATCGTTGGGCAAGACGTTAGCGCAGTGATCGGCGAAGTGGCCGAGGGCGGCGTCCAGTTGCTGGACCTGCTCGGGACTCGCGCCTTTTTGCGGGCCGAAAATCGCCGAGGCACCGTGGGGGCCGCACAGCGGGTTGTTGACGTCGGCGGCGATGTCGAAGCGCACTTGGCCCAGGCGTGGGTCGAGTTGATCAAGGTTGATATCGGCCAGGCGCGCCAGGGCCAGGCCGCCAGGTGGCAGCGGTTGCCCCTCGGCGTCGAACAGCCGCACGCCGAGCGCTTGCATCGCGCCAGCGCCGCCATCGTTGGTGGCACTGCCGCCAATCGCCAGGATGATGCGTTCAGCGCCGGCATCCAGGGCCGCGCGAATCAGTTCGCCGGTGCCATAGGTGCTGGTCTTGCACGCATCGCGCTGCCCTGGCGGTACCAACTGCAGGCCGCTGGCCTCGGCCATTTCGATGATTGCGGTGTGGCTGTCGGCCAACCAGCCCCAATGCGCTTCGACCGCTGCACCGAGCGGGCCACGTACGGTCTGGTGACGCAACTGGCCATTGCACGCCGCAAGCACCGACTCCACCGTGCCTTCACCGCCGTCCGCCATCGGGCACTGGATCAATTGTGCATCCGGCCAGACCTGGGCCAACCCGGCGGCAATGGCCTGGGCGACGCCTTCGGCGCTCAGGCTGTCCTTGAACGAGTCGGGGGCGATGATGATTTTCATGGGCTTTCTCCGGTTTTTATAACGCCCATGCTGCCAGCTGGCACCGCCGCTGACGCCGGTCCGATGCACAAGTCCGGATGAGCTTTGTTGTTCATTCCGACAAAGATTGGGGCAACAACTGCACGCCAAGGTACAACGCCAGCATGCCATCCAGGGTCAAAGGGTCGACACCGCTGAGTTCGGCGATACGCTCCATGCGGTAGCGCAGGCTGTTGCGGTGAATGCCCAGGGCATCGGCGCAGGCCTGGCTTTGCCCGTCGTGATCGCACCAACTGCGCAGCGTCGCCAGCAGTTGGCCGTTGCCGTCCTTGGCCAGCACTTTACGCAGGGGGTTGAGCAACTCGTCGAGGGCATCGTCGTTGCGATGGCGCCAGAGCATCACCGGCAGACGATAGCGGTTCAGGGTCAGCAGCCGTGACTGCGGCAACACATCGCGGCCATAAGCAAGCAGATCGCCCACGCGGCGATAGCAACGACGCAGCCCCGCGAGCCCATCCGCCTGGCCACCAACGGCAACGCGCAGGATATTCCAACCGTGGCCTTCAAGTTTTTCCAGCAGCCTTGGGTTGTCGACCTGCACCGCCGCCGGCCGGCACCACAGCAAGGAATATTGCGCCGAGCTGACGCACCAGCTGTCCGGATAACGCGAGGTCAGCCAAGCGCTCAAGGCTTCCGCCGATTGCCCCGCGCCCAGTTCGAACAGGTACGGCGTACGCGCCATCTGCGGCTTTAGCCCCAGTTGTTGGGCCTCGTCCACCAGGCGCGGCGAGTCGCCGGTTTCGGCCAGCAGCAGCGCCAGCAGGTCATCACAGCGCTGGCGCCGCCATTGCTGCTCGGCCTGTTGGTGGCGGTGGCTCACCAGCATTTCGGCGGTCATGCGCACGAGTTCGGCGTAGGTGCGCAGGCCTTCCGGCTCGCCGGTAATACCGAGCACGCCGATCAGGCGGCCGTCATGCAGCAACGGCAGGTTGATCCCCGGCTGCACGCCCTTGAGGTGCTTGGCGGTCTGGCCATCGATTTCCACCACGCGGCCATTGGCGAGCACCAGTTGCGCGCCTTCATGGCGGGTGTTGATACGCTCAGGCTCGCCACTGCCGAGTATCAGGCCCTGGCTGTCCATGACGTTGACGTTGTAGGGCAGGATCGCCATGGTGCGATCGACAATATTCTGCGCCAAGTCATGATCCAGCTCGAACATGGGGCTAATTTCCTAGAAAGCGATGGGTTGTTCATCAGCACAGCGCAATAGCTGCTTCACTGTGCGCAAGCACAAAGACAGCGGCGTGCCAGGTGGTCGAGACTCTTTGGGCGATCAACGTTACCTTCGCATCGCAAAAAATCATAATAAAGAGAGACTCCCATGTCACAGAGCGCCGCCGCCACACTGGCCACCGATGACGATAAAAACGCCATCTACAAGCGCATTACCCTGCGCCTGATCCCCTTCATTTTCATCTGCTATCTGTTCAACTACCTCGACCGGGTAAACGTTGGCTTTGCCAAGTTACAGATGCTCGATGCCTTGAAATTCAGCGAAACCGTGTACGGCCTCGGTGCCGGGATCTTCTTTATCGGCTACGTGCTGTGCGGCGTGCCGAGCAACCTGGCGCTGACCAAGTTCGGTCCACGGCGCTGGATTGCGTTGATGATGATCGTCTGGGGCACGCTGTCCACCTGCCTGCTGTTCGTCACCACGCCGACGCATTTCTACACCCTGCGCTTGTTTACCGGTGCCGCCGAAGCCGGCTTCTTCCCTGGCGTGGTGCTGTACCTCTCGCAGTGGTTCCCGACGTTCCGCCGTGGGCGGATCATGGCGTTATTCATGTCGGCCATCCCGGTGTCCGGCCTGCTGGGCAGCCCGTTCTCCGGCTGGATCCTCAACCACTTCGCGGCCGGCCAAGGCGGCCTTGCCGGTTGGCAGTGGATGTTCCTGCTGCAAGGTATCCCGACCGTGATCCTGGGCGCCCTCGCCTACTTCCTGCTCAGTGACAGCTTTGCCCATGCCAAGTGGCTCAAGCCCCACGAGCGTGCGGTACTGGAAGCCGACCAGGCGACCGACCTGGCCAACAAGCCGAAAACCACCACCGATTCGCTCGCCGAAGTGTTCAAGAACCCGGCGATCTGGGCGTTCGGCCTGATCTACTTCTGCATCCAGAGCGGCGTGTACGCGATCAACTTCTGGCTGCCGTCGATCATCAAGAACCTGGGGTTCAGCGATAACCTGGTGATTGGCTGGCTCAGTGCGATCCCGTATTTGCTGGCGGCGGTGTTCATGTTGCTGGTGGGGCGCTCTGCCGACTTGCGCAAGGAGCGCCGCTGGCACTTGGTGGTGCCGATGTTGATGGGCGCTATCGGCCTGGTGATTGCGGTGAACTTCGCCACCACCCCGGCCATTGCAATCCTCGGCCTGACCATCGCCACCATGGGCGCACTGACCGGCCTGCCGATGTTCTGGCCGGTGCCCACCGCCATGCTCAGTGCCGGCGCGGCGGCCGGTGGCCTGGCGTTGATCAACTCCATGGGCCAGATGGCCGGCTTCCTCAGCCCGTACATCGTCGGCTTTGTGAAGGATGCCACCGGGTCCACGGATATGGCGCTATACCTGCTGGCGGCTGTAATCGTCGCCGGTAGCGCGCTGGCGCTGCGAATGACCCGAACCCTCAAGGCGTAACCCTTGCCTGTAGGAGCCGGCTTGCCGGCGATGAGCAGAGGTGTCTACACAACATAGGTATCTGCACAACTGTGGCAACCACGGTAACCACGGTAACCACGATGCGAAGCGAGTCGCTCTTGATCTTGATGTTGCCTTTGATCTCAGGCGCCCCGTCAAACACGCTGGCCGGAATTCGACAGGGATTTGGGGGGTAAACCGGCAGGGATGCCGGTTTAGCCGCCCCGCGCCATGGATGGCGCGTGGCGGCGGCCCCCCAAATCACTGTCGGATTACGGGCACACCGAGCCTAGGCGAGGTGCCGAGTGTTGGGGCAAGAGCCCTTTGGTTACTTTGGGGCTCTTTTCCAAAGTGACCCGTCGTAAGGGCGGAACCCATACCAGCCGTTACCCAAATAACGGATATGTACCCGATCAGATCCAACATCCAGGTCGGCTGCCAGGCCGCCTTCGCAGGCAAGCCAGCTCCCACATTTGGATTGCGGGGTGACAGTTAGATTGTGGTCGGCAGTTAGGTCGCCATCGCTGGCAAGCCAGCTCCTACAGTTAGATCACAGGGTGACCGTTAGATTGTGATCGCCAATAAGGCCGCCTTCGCGGGCAAGCCCGCTCCCACATTTGGATTACGGGGCAACCGTTAGAGAGCGCTCGTCCATACAAGCGCTGGCGCAAGCAAGCTCCCTCGCCACAGGTCCAGCGCCGTACTCAGAGCTGTGTAGATACCTATGCCCTGAAGGCCTAACCCTCAGCCGACTCCTGCAATTACGTCAGAGCAACCCGCCGCCGTCGATGTCAATCACGGCGCCGGTCATGAAACCATTCTCCATGGCCAGCACATACCCCGCCGCGACCTCCTGCGCCTGACCCACGCGCCCGACCGGCAATGCGCCGCCCGCCTTGGCGAACATCGCCTGGCGCTGTTCTTGCGCCAAGCCTGCATACGCCGGCGTATCGATGACACCCGGGCTGATCACATTGACCCGACGCGGTGCCAGCTCCTTCGCCAACTGCTTGCCCAACGCTTCAGTCGCCGCGTTGATACCGGTCTTGATGAACTGGCCCGGCGCCAATTTACGTCCCAGTTGCCCAGAGGTCAGGCTGATGCTGCCGTGTTCGTCCAGGAATGGCAGTGCCAGTTGAATCGCCCGCAGCGAGCCCCAGAGCTTCACATTGAAATTTTCCTGTGCCTCGTTCAAATCGGTCTCGACCAGCGGCTTGGCGCGCACGCTGGGGCCGGAGGTGTAGACCAGGTGGTCAAAGCGCCCCACGGTCTCGAACAGGCGCTGCAGGGAGGCCGCATCGGTGACATCCACCGGTTCGCTGCGCAGGCCATTTTCCACGCCAGACACCAAGCGCCGCCCGGCCAATACCACCTGCGCGCCCCGATTGGCCGCAGCCTTGGCCACGGCGGCACCGATACCGCTGCTGCCGCCGATCACGATGACGGTTTTGCCATTGAGGGAAGAAGTCATGGGGAAATTCCTGAGTGAGAAAATGAGCGTTCATCTTCACAGCTTGGCAATCGGCGAAAAATCCCGGTAAAACGACAAGATCTTTAAAGGATTTTTACAAATGAGCTCGACCCTCGACCTTGAAGTCTTCGTGCGCACCGCCGACACCGGCAGCCTGTCTGCCGCCGCACGCGGGCTCGGCTTGACCCCGGCCGCCGCCAGTATCGCCCTCAAGCGCCTGGAAACCCGGCTGGGCATTCGCCTGCTGGCACGTTCCACCCGCAGCATGCGCCTGACCGAAGAAGGTCGGCGCTACCTTGAGAGCGTGAGAGTCGCGCTGGAAGCCCTGTCCGAGGGCGAACAGGCGATCAAGCAACAGGGGCAGAGCCTCAGCGGGTTGCTGCAACTGGCGGCGCCCTCGGATTTCGGGCGCAATGTGTTACTGGGCTGGCTGGATGAATTCAAGCTCGAACACCCGAATATCCGCCTGCAATTGCTGCTCAACGACAGCAATGCCGACCTGTTCCGCGACACCGTCGACATCGCCCTGCGGTTTGGCGTGCCAAGGGATTCCAGCCTGGTGGCGCTGCCGGTGGTGCCCGATCACCACCGCATCCCCTGTGCCAGCCCGGCTTACCTGGCTCGCCATGGCACACCCCTCGCTCCGGCTGACCTGGCGCAGCACAACACGCTGCGCTACATGCGCCAGGGCCGCGCCAACAACACTTGGTATTTCCGCCAGGGCACGGTGCTGCAGGAGGTCGAGGTGTCGGGCGATTACCTCAGCGATGACGGTGAAATCGTGCGGCGCTGGGCGTTGGCCGGTCACGGAATCGCCTACAAGGCCAATCTGGACATTGCCCAAGACATCAAGGCCGGTCGACTGGTGCCCTTGCTGCCGGATTGGCAAGGCGAACCCACGCCCTTCAACCTGATGTGCCCCCACCGCCTGCAAGTGTCGGAACGGGTGAAGGTGCTGCATCGGTTTTTACAGGCACGTTGCCAGACCCTGCTGAGCACATGAAGAAACACGCGCAGGGCTTGTCCCAGAGCCTGCGAGTCTGGTATTGCATGGGGCACGTTTCCCTGCCTTGAGGAGTTATCCATGATTTACCGCACATTGGGCCAGTCCGGGTTGAAGGTCAGCGCCTTGACCCTGGGCACCATGATGTTTGGCGAACAGACCAACACCGAGGACTCGCTGCGCATCATCGATAAGGCCTGGGACCAGGGCATCAACTTTATCGACACGGCGGACGTCTACACCGCTGGCCGCTCCGAGGAAATCGTCGGCGAAGCCATCGCCCGCCACCGCGAGGATTGGGTGGTGGCATCCAAGGTGGCCATCGGCCCCACCGACGGCCTGCCCAATCGCAGCGGCTTGAGCCGCAAGCGCATCTTCAATGCACTGGACGCCAGCCTCAGTCGCCTCGATACCGACTACCTGGACATCTACTACCTGCACCGCGAAGACCACAACACACCGCTGGAAGTGACGGTGTCGGCGATTGGCGACCTGATTCGCCAGGGCAAGATCCGCTACTGGGGCCTGTCCAACTACCGTGGCTGGCGCATTGCCGAAGTGATCCGCGTGGCCGAACGCCTGGGTGTCGACAAGCCGGTGATCAGTCAACCGCTGTACAACATCGTCAACCGCCAGGCCGAGGTCGAGCAGATCACGGCGGCAGCGGCCTATGGCTTGGGTGTGGTGCCGTACAGCCCCCTGGCCCGTGGTGTGCTCAGTGGTAAATATGCCCCGGACGTCACCCCCGAAGCGGGCAGCCGCGCGGCGCGCCAGGACAAACGCATCCTGGAAACCGAATGGCGCGTGGAATCGCTGCGCATTGCCCAGCAGATCCAGCAGTACACCCAGGGACGTGGCGTGGGCATCGTGGAATTTGCGATTGCCTGGGTATTGAACAACTCGGCGGTGAGCTCGGCGATCGTCGGGCCGCGTACCGAGGCGCAATGGGATGCCTACATTGGGGCGTTAGCGGTGAAGATCACGGCGGAGGACGAGGCGTTCATCGATTCGCTGGTGACGCCGGGTCACTCGTCGACGCCGGGGTTCAATGATGTGGGGCATTTTGTTTCCGGTCGCATAGCCCACGCTTAAGATTGGAAAACGGGTTGTTAGGCCGTAAAAATCGCCTGTGGTGAGCCCGCTCACCACAGGCTTGAGTCCGAAAGGATCCGATGAAAAATTTTCCTGAGAAACGCCCCAAAACAGCGCAACCCTTCCCCGCCAAAAGCACCATAATCCTCACCTGAAATCCCCTTCTTTGTATCAATGGTTTTTCGCGAGGACAGTGTGTCTAAAGGTGTTGTGTTATCGGTCTTGGCCTCGGTGTTGTTTGCCGTGATGTATTACTTCACATCATTGCTTACGCCACTGAGCGGCCTGGAAATTTTCGGCTGGCGCATGTTGCTTACGGTGCCGTGCATGACCGTCTTCATGATCGTCAGTGGCGAATGGCGGCGCGTGTGGGAACTGGTGCGCATGTTGGCGGACAGCCCGCGCCTGATCGCCGGCGTGTCGCTGTCATCCGCGTTGCTCGGCGTACAGTTGTGGCTGTTCATGTGGGCGCCGCTGAATGGGCGCAGCCTGGATGTGTCGGTGGGTTACTTCCTGTTGCCGCTGACCATGGTGCTGACCGGGCGCCTGGTGTGGGGCGAGCAACTTTCTTACCTGCAGCGTATCGCCGTGTTTTTTGCCGCCCTAGGTGTACTCAACGAGTTGTACCAGGCGGGTGGATTCTCCTGGGCAACGCTGGTGGTGATCATTGGGTACCCGGTTTATTTCATCGTGCGCAAATACCTCAAGACCGACCATCTGGGCGGGCTCTGGCTGGATATGGCGCTGATGCTACCGGTGGCCTGGTGGTTTGTGCAGAGTGGCGAGCAAGGCTTTGCGGTCATGGATGCCCACCCTAAACTGTATGCACTAATCCCGATGCTGGGCCTGATCAGTGCCTCAGCGCTCGTGAGCTATATCATCGCCAGCCGTTTACTGGCGTTCAGTCTGTTTGGCTTGCTCAGTTATGTGGAGCCTGTGTTGCTGCTGGGCGTGGCATTGATCCTGGGGGAAGGGATCAAAGGTGGCGAATGGTTCACCTACATCCCGATCTGGCTGGCGGTGATGGTGCTGGTGTTCGAAGGTTTCAAGCACTTGGTCCGCCAACGCAAAGCCTGATGCGCAGGCGATAAAAAGCCCGGCCGGGGTCACCCTCGGCCGGGCTTTTTTACGTTTAGTCGGCGGTCAGCACACCACGACGCACCTGGTCACGTTCGATGGACTCGAACAACGCCTTGAAGTTGCCCTCGCCAAACCCATCATCGCCCTTGCGCTGGATGAATTCGAAGAACACCGGGCCCATCAGGGTTTCCGAGAAGATTTGCAGCAGAAGACGCTTGTCGCCTTCGACCGAAGAACCGTCCAGCAGAATACCGCGTGCCTGCAGTTGATCCACCGGCTCGCCGTGGTTCGGCAGGCGGCCTTCGAGCATTTCATAGTAGGTGTCCGGCGGCGCGGTCATGAAGCGCATGCCGATCTTCTTCAACGCGTCCCAGGTCTTGACCAGGTCGTCGGTAAGGAACGCTACGTGCTGAATGCCCTCGCCGTTGAACTGCATCAGGAACTCTTCGATCTGCCCCGCGCCCTTTGACGATTCTTCGTTCAGCGGGATGCGGATCATGCCATCCGGGGCACTCATGGCCTTGGAGGTCAGGCCGGTGTATTCGCCCTTGATGTCGAAGTAACGCGCTTCACGGAAGTTGAACAGCTTCTCGTAGAAGTTGGCCCAGTAGACCATGCGGCCGCGATAGACGTTGTGGGTCAGGTGGTCGATGACCTTAAGGCCCGCACCCTGCGGGTTGCGCTCGACGCCTTCGAGGTACACGAAGTCGATATCGTAGATCGAGCTGCCTTCGCCGAAACGGTCGATCAGGTACAGCGGCGCGCCGCCAATGCCTTTGATCGCCGGCAGGTTCAGCTCCATCGGGCCGGTTTCGATGTGGATCGGCTGGGCACCCAGTTCCAGGGCGCGGTTGTAGGCTTTCTGTGAATCCTTGACGCGGAACGCCATGCCGCACACCGACGGGCCGTGTTCTGCCGCAAAGTAGGAGGCGATGCTGTTGGGTTCGTTGTTGAGGATCAGGTTGATCTCGCCCTGGCGGTACAGGTGCACATTCTTGGAGCGGTGGGTCGCGACCTTGGTGAAGCCCATGATCTCGAAGATCGGCTCCAGGGTGCCCGGGGTCGGCGACGCGAATTCGATAAATTCAAAGCCCATCAGGCCCATTGGATTTTCGTATAGATCTGCCATGGTGGCACCTCATCATTCTTGTAATAAATACTGAATTAATTGCGAGCAAGGATGAGGTTGGAGGGCGGCGCACAGGAAAGGCCTCGCACACTGCGGGCGAGGAAGTCACCAAAGATGAGGGGGGAGCCGAGTAGCTTCATGGGGTCATCAGTCTCTGACGGCTTAGGCTTGCGTGAGCGCAAGTCCATATTCTTGTATGCGTAAATCGATTCTACACAGCGTAACAGTGTTTGTCCGTAGTCTTATCAAATCCCCTTTGCCCTGGCAGGCGCAAGGGGTTTGTTGCACAGGTAGATGCCCAGCAGGATCGCCGCTCCGCCAATTAGCATGGGCAGGGTCAGTTGCTCGTCCAGCAGCAAGGCGCCACAGATCACCGCCGTGAGCGGGTTGAGCGCGATAAAGACCCCGGAGCGCGTCGCGCCGATACGCCGGATGCCATCGTAATAGCCGATATAGGCCAGCGCCGAACCCAGCACGCCCAGGTACATAAGGCTCAGTGCCTGGGGCAGATGCAGGCTGACGACGGCCTCAAGGCTGAAGTGGCCCGTGCCCAGCGTGGCGAGGATGAGCATAAGGGTGCCCAGCAGTATCGACCAGGTGACCGTCTGCAGCGGTCCGAGACTCTGGTTCAAACCTCGGGAAAACAGCGAGTAGACGCCCCACCCTGCTACGCACCCGAAGATCAGCACGTCCCCCCGCCAAGCGTTGGCTCCTGCGTTCAACACCTGTGGGTTACGGCTGACGATCACCGTGGCTGCGCCCGCCAAGCACACTGCAATGCCCACGATTTTGCTGGCCCCCAGACGCTCCTTGAACAGCCACCAGGACGCCAGGCCGATCACTGCCGGGTTCAACGCCACTATCAATGAGGCCCGCGACGCGTTGACGTATTGCAACCCGTAGAAAAAACACAGGTTGTAGAAAAAGATGCCGAAAAAACCCAGCACCGCCAACTGCCCCATCTGCCCCAGGCTCGGGCGGGACAAGGGTATGCGCGCAAGTCCCATGAACCCCAGCAAGGCCAGGCTCGCCAGCACAAAACGCAGGCTTGCCGCCAGCAGCGGGTCAAGTGCCCCGCTCAAAAAACGACCGGCGACGAACGTTCCGCCCCAGATCATGGTGACAGCGGCCAACTTCATGTAAGTGATGCGATCCGAGGAAGAATGCACGGGCAGAGGCTCCAATGGCTTGAGGACCCCGGCATTCTTCTGGTAATACAGTGTCATCGTAAAATGAGTGATTACTCATGACCCTGACCCAACTGGAAATATTTTCCCTGGTCGCCGAACTGCAAGGCTTTACCAGCGCCGCCCACCGTCTCGGTATCAGCCAATCGGCGGTCTCCCATGCGATCAAAGGCCTCGAGCAGGAACTGGGGGTGGCATTGTTCCGTCGTCACCAGGCCCAGGTGGAGCTCAGTGACATTGGCCTACAGTTGCTGGGACGCGCCCGGGCAATGCTGGGGTTGGCCAATACCTTGCAGCAGGAAGCGGCTGACGCGCGCGGCATGAAACGCGGGACCCTGCGCATTGGCTCGTTCGGCCCAACCTCCTCGACCTACCTGCTGCCGAAGATCCTCAGCCGGTTTCACCTGGAGTACCCAGGCATCGAAGTGCACGTCGACGAAGGGCCCGACAGACAAGTGACCCAGTGGCTTGATGAACGCCGGATTGATATTGGTTTTGTGGTGCTGGACCAGGAGCGCTTCGACACCTTTGCATTGTTCGAAGACCAGATGGTGGCACTGCTGCCGGTCAATCACAGGCTGGCTGCCCAGGAACAGGTGAGCCTCAAGGACCTGTGCAGCGACCCTTTCGCGCTGACAGAGGCCGGCTCCACCGAGCTGGTGATGCGCCTGTTCAACGAGGCACGGCTGACGCCGAATGTGCGATATCGCTGCTCGCAATTGCTCAGTACCCTGGATACCGTAAGCCGCGCAGAAGCAGTCAGCGTGGTGGCACAGGCTTCGTTGCCGACCGCGGCCGATTCGCGTTACGTGCAGCGCGCGCTGTCGCCCCGTGTGCCGCGTCGGGTCGGCCTGGCGGTACTGGATCGGCGTCAATCTTCGCCGGCGACGCTCGCTTTTATTCGTATTGCACAAGGGCTTGAGTGGTAAACCTGCAGGCTCGGCGAGCTTATTTTGTCCCAGCCAACTATCATCGACCGAATCTGATCCCTGCAGCAGGCCGTTCCCTTCATGCCCCTGACCGTCAACGGCCCGCGTAAACGCGCCACTCGTTACTTGATTACGTCGCTCAGTGCGTTGCTGCCGATCGTGCTCGGGGTGGTCATTCTGCATTGGCAGGCTGAACGCACGCTGGAACAAAGCACGGCGCAGACCGCCCAGGAGGCGGTGCGCCAATTCGACCTGATGCTCGACAACACCGCCCTCGCCGCCCAGGCCTTGCTGCCGTTGGCGGGGCAGCCCTGTGATAACGGCGTACAACTGGCCCTGCGCGAACAAGTCACGCGGCGGCCATTCGTGCGTGCGACCACCTTGTCCTGGCAGAAAAACATCTACTGCAGCTCACTGTTTGGCAGCAACTACGAATCACCGGTCAACCCGGACGACTACGTGGATGGTCGGTTATGGTTGATGAACGGCAACCCGGTAACGCCCGATACCGCGCTGCTGGTTTACCGGCTGGTGGACGGTGACAAGGCTGCCTTTGCGTCGATTGATGGTTACCACCTGACCAACGCCCTGCGCCTGATCAGCCGTTATGCCCACCTGGTATTGCAAGTGGGTCCGAACTGGCTAAGCGGCGATGGCAAGGTGCGTGACACCGCCGTGCCGGTGTTTGCCGTGGCCCATCACCAGTTAGCCTCCGAACGCTATCACTACAGTGTCGAGGCCGGCATGCCGGCCGGTGAGGTGTGGCGCTACATGCAGGCCCGATACCCGGCGGTGTTCAGCCTGGTGCTGTTCTTTGGCGTGCTGGCCGGCGTGCTTGCGCATTGGCTGCAGAAGCGCTCTTCGGCACCAACCCATGAGCTGCAGCGTGCGCTCGGCGCCAATGAATTCATCCCGTATTTCCAGCCAGTCGTGCGAGGTGACACCCGTGAGTGGGCGGGATGCGAAGTACTGATGCGCTGGCAACATCCCAAGGAAGGCCTGGTGCGTCCCGACTTGTTTATCCCCCTGGCCGAACATTCAGGCCTTATTGTGCCGATGACCCGGGCGCTGCTGCGCCAGACCGCCGCGCAACTGGCGCCCCATGCGGCGCGTTTCAGCCCTGGCTTTCACATCGGCGTAAACATCACCGCACGACACTGCCAGGATCTGGCGTTGGTGGATGACTGCCGGGAGTTTCTTGCCGCCTTTGCCGTGGGCCAGGTGACCCTGGTGCTGGAATTGACCGAACGCGAGTTGATCGAGCCCACCGATATCACCCGCCGCCTGTTCGACGCCTTGCATCAACTGGGGGTGATGATTGCCATTGATGACTTTGGTACTGGCCATTCCAGCCTGGGCTACTTGCGTAACTTCAATGTGGACTACTTGAAGATCGACCAGAGTTTTGTCGCCATGATCGGTGCCGATGCATTATCACGGCATATTCTGGACAGCATCATGGAACTGTCCGGCAAGCTCGACTTGGGCATCGTTGCCGAAGGTGTGGAAACCGCTGAACAGTGTGAATACCTGGCCGCACAAGGCGTGGATTTCCTGCAGGGCTACCTCTTCGGAAAGCCTCTACCCTGTGATCAATTTATTAATTCACTGGCCAGCCATTGAATAGCCACACACTACGGGTGTGGAAAGAATGTTATTTAGACAAAAGACATGATTTACTCGTAGCGCATTAACTACTACAATTTTTCCTGCCTGTGCAGAACTCGCGAGACGACTTCTTTTTTCTGGGTCGCCTTAAAGCGCTTGGCTTATAGCTTTGTCTGCAGTTGATATCAGCCAACTACACTATTGGAGTACAGATTTTGTCCAGACTCGCCGAATTTCGCGCAGCAGAAAAAGCCCTTCAAGAGCAGCTTGCCCAGCTGGAATCCCTGAAGAACGACGCCGGCCTGAAGAAAGAAATCGAATTCGAAGAAAAGCTTCAAGCCCTGATGAAGACCTATGGCAAAGGCCTGCGCGACATCATTTCCATCCTTGACCCAAACCCGGGCAAGTCCAGCGCTGCTGCCGTTACCGCACCAAAACAGCGCCGTGCACGCGTGGTCAAGGTTTACCAGAACCCGCACACCGGCGAACTGATCGAAACCAAAGGCGGCAACCACCGCGGCCTCAAGGCCTGGAAAGAACAGTACGGCGCCGCCACTGTAGATTCCTGGCTTCGCGGCTGATTGCATCGCACTAATGAAGAGCCCCGCTTATGCGAGGCTTTTTTATTCAAGGGTTCGAAAGCGAACTTAAATAACGTTTCATTATGTTCAAAATCGGCGCGCACACCACACTTAAAGTTTCAGGCTATCGCGCACTGAACTGACTTCGTCCTTGCTGGCTTCGTAAGCATCAGCCTGCCCTGCGTATGAAAAAACATAAGCCTTATCGGCATCCACCGCGCCCACCAATGTTTGCGAAATCACGTGGCGCCCATTTTCGGTAATCACGCAAGTAGTTTCCAGCGCGTCAAGACGGCTCAATGTTGTAGGGTGCATCTTGCTGCACACACTTTGATAACCGCCCTGGGCAAAATCTTTCTGGATCGACTTGCGCATCTCCAGCAATACACCCTGCAGATTAACCTTGTGCCCTGCTTCAATCGGTGTGCCGGTCAATTCGATAACCATCAAGGTCGCGCCGTTTTCATCATTCTTGATCGCCCGCTGCCGAGACACTGGCTGTGGTGTTACCGGCGCCTCACCGTCGGGCACGACTTCTTCGACTTGCCAGCCGCTGGGCCAATGGATTTCGGGGTCGGCCGCCATCAACAAGGGGCTGGCCAACAACAGACACACCGTACTCAACAGCCGTTTGCGGAATTCAATCATCACGAAAAACACCCAAGGTCCAAGCGCCAAAGTTTGAGCCCCGGCCGCGCTGTGTCGCAAGGCCTGCGTGGGCTTTTTCATTTGGCGCATGGGGCGAGCCTTGCGTATCATGGTCCGGCTGCACGGATGCCAGCCGCAAGCCAAGGAACCGCTCACATCTTAGAGCCGCGTTTGCCCCATTTTTTCTGGAGGGCCCATGAGCCTGCACGAACTGAACACTTTCCCGGGCGTCACCGCCCAGCCTGACACCGCCACCGCCAACTTCGTGTTCAACCACACCATGCTGCGGGTCAAGGACATCACCAAGTCGCTGGACTTCTACACCCGCGTCCTGGGCTTTTCGCTGGTCGAAAAACGTGACTTCCCAGAAGCTGAATTCAGCCTGTACTTCCTGGCCCTGGTGGACAAATCCCAGATCCCCGCTGACGCCGCCGAACGCACCCAATGGATGAAGTCGATCCCGGGCATCCTGGAACTGACCCACAACCACGGCACCGAAAACGACGCCGACTTTGCCTACCACAACGGCAATACCGACCCACGTGGCTTTGGCCACATCTGCATCTCCGTGCCGGATATCGTCGCAGCCTGTGAACGTTTCGAAGCCTTGGGCTGTGATTTCCAGAAGCGCCTGACCGACGGCCGCATGAAGAGCCTGGCCTTCATCAAGGACCCGGATGCGTACTGGGTCGAGATAATCCAGCCCGCACCGCTGTAACAAAAAAAGCCCCATGATCACTCATGGGGCTTTTTCATTTCCGGGGCCCTGGGTTTAGGCCGGAGCGGAGGTACGGATCAGGTGATCGAAAGCACTCAGGGAGGCCTTGGCGCCCTCGCCCACCGCGATCACGATCTGCTTGTACGGCACTGTCGTGACGTCACCGGCGGCAAACACGCCTGGCAGTGATGTCTCGCCACGCGCATCGACAATGATCTCGCCGCGCGGTGTCAACTCCACAGTACCTTTGAGCCAGTCGGTGTTAGGCAGCAAGCCAATCTGTACAAAGATACCTTCCAGGTCGAGGGTCTTGAACTCGCCACTGTCGCGATCCTTGTACGCCAGGCCGGTGACTTTCTGGCCATCGCCTTTCACTTCGCTGGTCAGCGCGCTGGTAATCACGTCAACGTTCGGCAGGCTGTAGAGCTTGCGCTGCAACACGGCGTCGGCGCGCAATTTGCTGTCGAACTCGAGCAAGGTAACGTGGCTGACGATACCCGCCAGGTCAATGGCCGCCTCAACGCCGGAGTTACCGCCGCCGATCACCGCGACACGCTTGCCTTTGAACAACGGACCGTCGCAGTGCGGGCAGAAGCACACGCCCTTGGCCTTGTATTCCTGCTCGCCCGGCACACCCATTTCTCTCCAGCGGGCACCCGTGGCCAGGATCACGGTCTTGGACTTGAGAGTCGCACCGCTTTCGAAGCGAATTTCGTGCAGGTCACCGGTATTTTTCGCCGGGATCAGGCTGCTGGCGCGCTGCAGGTTCATGATGTCCACGTCATACTGGCGTACGTGGGCTTCCAGGGCGCTGGCCAGTTTCGGGCCTTCGGTTTCCTGCACCGAGATGAAGTTCTCGATGGACATGGTGTCCAGCACTTGCCCACCGAAACGCTCGGCAGCGACACCGGTACGGATACCTTTACGTGCCGCGTAGATCGCCGCCGCCGAACCGGCCGGGCCACCGCCGACGACGAGGACATCAAAGGCGTCCTTGGCGCTGATTTTCTCGGCGGCTTTTTCGATACCGCTGGTGTCGAGCTTGGCGAGGATTTCTTCCAGGCCCATGCGGCCCTGGCCGAAGTTCACACCATTGAGGTACACGCTTGGCACCGCCATGATCTGGCGTTCGTCGACTTCAGCCTGGAACAGCGCACCGTCGATGGCGACGTGGCGGATGTTCGGGTTGAGCACGGCCATCAGGTTCAGCGCCTGGACCACGTCCGGGCAGTTCTGGCAGGACAGCGAGAAGTAGGTCTCGAAGCTGAACTCGCCTTTGAGGGCGCGAATCTGTTCAATCACTTCGACACTGGCCTTCGACGGGTGGCCACCGACTTGCAACAGGGCCAGCACCAGCGAAGTGAATTCATGGCCCATGGGGATGCCGGCAAAACGCAGGCTGATATCGGCACCCGGGCGATTGATGGAGAACGAAGGCTTGCGCGCATCATCGCCATCGGTTTTCAGGGTAATCAGCGTAGTGAGACTGACAACGTCCTGCAAAAGAGCAAGCATTTCCTGGGATTTCGCACCGTCGTCGAGGGAGGCGACGATCTCGATCGGCTGGGTGACCCGTTCCAGGTATGACTTCAACTGAGCTTTAAGATTGGCGTCCAACATACGGGCGATTTCCTATTAATTCGGTTTATTGCAGACAAAAAAACGCCCGAGCGAATCTCGCCCGGGCGTTTTTGGGGGCGGATGCAGCTTACTTAAGTGCGGATTCCCGCCCTTGAGACTTCACAGACTTAGATCTTGCCGACCAGGTCCAGGGACGGAGCCAGGGTGGCTTCGCCTTCTTTCCACTTGGCTGGGCACACTTCGCCTGGGTGGGCAGCGACGTATTGAGCAGCCTTGATTTTGCGCAGCAGCTCGGAAGCGTCACGGCCAACACCGCCGTCGTTCAGTTCAACGATCTTGATCTGACCTTCTGGGTTGATCACGAAAGTACCGCGGTCTGCCAGGCCTGCTTCTTCGATCAGTACGTCGAAGTTGCGGGAGATGGTCAGGGTTGGGTCGCCGATCATGGTGTACTGGATCTTGCCGATGGCTGGCGAAGTGTTGTGCCAGGCAGCGTGGGCAAAGTGAGTGTCGGTGGAAACGCTGTAGATTTCGACGCCCAGCTTCTGGAATTCGGCGTAGTTGTCAGCCAGGTCTTCCAGCTCGGTTGGGCAAACGAAGGTGAAGTCGGCTGGGTAGAAGAACACAACGGACCACTTGCCTTTCAGGTCAGCGTCGGACACATCTACGAAGTTGCCGTTTTTGTAGGCGGTAGCTTTGAACGGTTTTACTTGGCTGTTGATGATAGGCATCGTTGACTCTCCGTCAGGTTTGTAAAAAGGGTGAAGAAGTTGATGAAGTGAATCCTACCCACTCTCTCGGTCGATGGCTCATTGGCAAACCTCATGCTGACGATTGGTTTTCCCTATCAGGCGACTGTATTAATAGAAGAAATCTCAAAGCAGCGGCTGGGTTGCCAAGGTCATGCCAAGAAAGGGCGTCGCTTCAACATAGCGCATGGCAGATTTCATGTCGCTCCAGCCGACGTAACTCATCAACGACTTGATATCCCAGCCGCTGCGATGGGCCCAGGTGGCAAAGCCGCGACGCAGTGAGTGGCTGGTGTATTGCTCGGCGGGTATGCCGGCGCGCTCCAGCGCCTGGCGCAGCAGCGGGATGACGCTGTTGGGGTGCAGGCCCTCCTCTCCCAGGTTGCCCCAGCGATCAATGCCACGGAATACCGGCCCGCGCACCAGCGCCGAAGCGCTGAGCCATTCGCTGTAGGCTTGCACTGGGCACAGGCGCAGCAACGCCGGGGTGTGGTAGGTCTTGCCGAGGTTGTCGCGGTCGCTTTTGCTGCGTGGCAGGTACAGGCTGATGCCGGCGCCGGGCGTCGCCTGCACCTGTTCGATCTCGAGGCGGCACAGTTCATCGCTACGAAAGCCGCGCCAGAAACCCAGCAGGATCAGCGCCATGTCGCGCTTGGCGCGCAGCAACCGAGGCTGATCCTGTGCCTGCGCCGCCTCTTTCGCCTCTCTCTCAAGAGATGTCACCACTTGCTCCAGCTGCTTGAGCTGCAAAGGCTCGGCCTGCTTCTCCTGAGCCGGGTGCACAGCACGAATGCCCTTGAGCACCTTGCGCACCACCGGCGCCTTGGTCGGGTCGGGAAACCCCTGGCTCGTGTGCCACTGCGCCAACGCCGAGAGCCGCAGCTTCAAGGTGTTCACGGCCAGTACCCCGGCGTGAGCAACCAGATACCGCGCCACGCTGTCGCTGGTCGCGGGCAGGAACCCGCCCCAACTCACTTCGAAGTGCTCGATGGCCGCGCGATAGCTACGCCGCGTGTTATCGCGGGTGGCGGCGTTGAGGTAACGGTCCAGATCGCTCATCGGAGGCCTATTCGTACTGCTGGTAGGTGCTTTCGCGGATTAAACGCGTATGACACGGGATAATACGCCAATATCCCATCTGTTAAATGATGAATTTAAACAGTTTTTTATTCGTGTTACAGTACGTATATACATACCACGTACCACACTACGAAATCGACGGAGACCCCATGGCTCGTGGCGGCATCAATAAAGCAGTAGTTCAAACGGCACGCCTGGCGATCCTCGCCCGTGGCGAAAACCCCAGCATCGACGCTGTACGCATCGAAATGGGCAACACCGGTTCGAAAACCACGATTCATCGCTATTTGAAAGAGCTGGACGACAGCGAAACCCGCGTCACCATCACTGAGGCGCCGATCGACGACGAACTTGGCGAACTGGTCGCACGCCTGGCTCAGCGCCTGAAAGACAAGGCCCAGGAGCCAATCGACCTGGCCCTGGCACAGTTCGAACAGCAAAAAGCCGCCCTGCTCGCCCAGATAGAAGCGCTCGAAGACGCTCACGGCCAGCTCAAGCAACAGCTTGATATCCAGGCCGCAGCCCTGGCAGAAGAAAGCGCTGCCCTGCAAACCGCCAGCACCAGCCTGCAGACCGAGCAAACCCGTAACGCCGGGCTGAGCCAGGCATGCAGCGATTACGAATTACGGATCAACGACAAGGACGAACAGATTCGTTCGCTGGAAGAAAAGCACCTGCACGCCAGGGAGGCCCTGGAGCATTACCGCACGGCAATCAAGGAGCAGCGCGAGCAGGAACAGCGCCGCCACGAAGGCCAGTTGCAGCAGGTCCAGGCCGAATTGCGCCAGGTACAGCAAAGCGCCATGGTGCGTCAGGATGAGATCACCCAACTGCATCGCGACAACGAACGCCTGCTGATCGAGCATCGGGTGACAGCGAAGGAGTTGGCCGCCCTGCAGGAACAGTCCCGCAAGGATCAGGCCCAGCAACTCAAGCTGAGCGAACAGGTCAGCCTGATAGACAGCGAGCGCACCTTGCTTCAGGAACGCCTACGGGTGGCCGTGATGGAAAGCCAGTCACGCCAGGAAGCGCTGACCGAACACCAGCGCGACAACAAGCACCTGGAACTGGAGTTGATCAAGGCCCAGGCCAGTATCGAGGCATTGCGCCTGGCGGCCGCCGTTGCAGCGGCGCCAGAGGCAAGCCCCAACGGCTGATCAGCCTGCCACGGGCGTGCGCATGGTGACGAACTCTTCCGCCGCCGTGGGGTGCACGCCGATGGTTTCATCGAAATGCTGCTTGGTCGCGCCCGCCTTGAGCGCGATCGCCAGGCCTTGCACGATTTCACCTGCGTCCGGCCCCACCATGTGGCAACCCAGCACTTTGTCAGTGTCAGCGTCGACCACCAGCTTCATCAGGGTTTTTTCCTGGCACTCGGTCAGGGTCAGCTTCATCGGCCGGAAGCGGCTTTCAAAAATCTGAACCTTGTGACCCTTCTCTTTTGCCTCTTCTTCAGTCAGACCCACGGTGCCAATGTTCGGCAGGCTGAATACCGCCGTCGGGATCATCGCGTAATCCACCGGGCGATACTGTTCGGGCTTGAACAGTCGACGCGCCACGGCCATGCCTTCAGCCAGGGCAACCGGTGTCAGCTGCACACGACCGATCACATCGCCGATGGCGAGGATGGATGAATCGGCGGTCTGGTACTGGTCATCCACCTCAACGAAGCCGCGCTTGTCGAGTTTGACGCCGGTGTTCTCCAGCCCCAGGTTGTCCAGCATCGGACGACGCCCGGTGGCGTAGAACACACAGTCGGCTTCCAGCACGCGGCCGTCTTTCAACGTCGCCTTGAGGCTGCCGTCGGCTTGCTTGTCGATGCGCTCGATGTCGGCATTGAATTGCAGGTCCAGGCCACGCTTGGTCAGCTCTTCCTTCAGGTGCGTGCGCACCGAGCCGTCGAAGCCGCGCAGGAACAGATCGCCGCGATACAGCAGGGTTGTCTGTGCACCCAGGCCGTGGAAGATCCCGGCGAACTCGACGGCAATATAACCACCGCCGACAACCAGCACGCGCTTAGGCAACTCCTTGAGGAAGAACGCTTCATTGGAACCAATCGCGTGTTCACGCCCTGGAATCTCTGGAATCTGCGGCCAGCCACCCGTAGCGATCAGGATGTGCTTGGCAGTGAAACGCTCACCATTGATCTCGACCTGATGCGGATCAACCAGGCGCGCGTGACCTTCATGCAGGGTCACACCGCTGTTGACCAAGAGGTTGCGGTAGATGCCATTGAGACGGTTGATCTCGCGGTCCTTGTTGGCGATCAGGGTGGGCCAATCAAAATTCGCCTCGCCCAGCGACCAACCAAAACCGCTGGCTTGCTCAAAGTCTTCGGCAAAATGTGCGCCGTACACCAGCAGCTTTTTCGGCACGCAACCAACGTTGACGCAGGTGCCACCCAGGTAGCGGCTTTCCGCAACGGCCACCTTGGCACCAAAGCCTGCGGCAAAACGCGCCGCACGAACACCGCCAGAACCGGCGCCAATTACATACAGGTCAAAATCGTAGGCCATTTCACTCTCCTCGGCAGGACATCAGCATACCGACTTACATGGGGCTGAAAAACGAAAAAGCCACCCGAAGGTGGCTTTTTTGGAACAGGCTGCTTACCCCGTGGATCAGTAAGCCTTGCCAGTCTTGTAGAAATGCTCGTAGCAGAAGTTGGTCGCCTCGATGTAGCCTTCAGCGCCGCCGCAGTCGAAACGCTGGCCCTTGAACTTGTAGGCAATGACGCAACCGTCTTTGGCTTGCTTGAGCAGGGCGTCGGTGATCTGGATCTCGCCGCCTTTGCCTGGCTCGGTTTCTTCGATCAACTTGAAGATATCCGGGGTCAGGATGTAACGACCGATGATCGCCAGGTTCGAAGGTGCGTCTTCCGGTGCCGGTTTTTCAACCATGTCACGTACGCGGATCAGGCCATCACCAATGTCATCACCGGCAATAACGCCGTACTTGTTGGTTTCGGTCGGGTTCACTTCCATCACTGCAACGATGGTGCAGCGATATTTCTGGTAGAGCTTGACCATCTGGGTCAGCACACCGTCGCCTTCCAGGTTCACACACAGGTCATCCGCCAGGACCACGGCGAACGGCTCGTCGCCGATCAGTGGGCGACCGGTCAGGATGGCGTGGCCGAGGCCTTTCATCTGGGTCTGACGGGTGTAGGAGAACGAGCACTCGTCGAGCAGTTTGCGGATACCGACCAGGTATTTTTCCTTGTCGGTGCCCTTGATCTGGTTTTCCAGCTCATAGCTGATGTCGAAGTGGTCTTCCAGCGCGCGCTTACCGCGACCGGTCACGATGGAGATTTCGTTCAGACCGGCATCCAGTGCCTCTTCGACGCCGTACTGAATCAGTGGCTTGTTCACCACCGGCAGCATCTCTTTGGGCATGGCCTTGGTCGCTGGCAAGAAGCGAGTGCCGTAACCGGCTGCTGGGAACAAGCATTTCTTGATCATATGGGTCCTTACAAAGGGCTGTGCGTACGGAATTCGGCGCAGTCTAATCAGGCCGCAGTCACCTTACAATGGGTCCTGCTGGCGTTGCGATGTCATCATAGAGAAAAAATGTCAGCGTAAGTTCCGCTCAAGTTGCACAGCGGTTTATCCCTGGCATGGCAAAAAATGCCTGCACCTCAGTATTTCCAAGGTCTGCAACCTTTTTAACACGCTTTCGGGCCCAGAACACTGACCTGGAATAACTTGCGCGGCCCCGCGACATTTGGCGCTATCATTAGGCCCTTGAACCAGACCACGAGATACTTGATAGATGTCAGAACCAAAAGGCGTGAACGGCTACCTGATCACCAAGCGAGCGGACGGTTGGCACTTGATCAACTTCCACGGCGACAGCGTCGCAGGCGCATTCGCGACCGAAAGCCAGGCTATCGCCGTGGCTGAAGTGTTTGTGGACGAAGCAGGCCATGCGTCGAGCAAGCGGCCCAAGGGCAAGTAAGCTTCAGCGCGCTGTGCAAAAAGCCCCGGTGAACGGGGCTTTTTTGTGTTTGTCTGTACGTAGATGGCAGTTCGCTATAATCTCGCCGAAACGCCCCACGACAGTGTCAGCGCCCCTCCAACACCCTTTATGATGAACACACATGAACAAGATTCTGGCACTGACTGCGGTACTGGCGATTGCCGGCTGCACCACCACCTCTGACGTCTACCTGAAAAACGGTGAACAAGGCCTGACCATCGACTGCTCGGGCGAAGCCAATTCCTGGGCCAGCTGTTACGAGAAGGCTGACGCCTCTTGCGCAGGCACCGGCTACCGTATCGTCGGCACCGAAGGCACGCCCTCGCTCAAGGAAAGTGAAAAGACCCTGGGCCAGGACGTCGGCAACTTCAAGAGCCGCAGCGTGGTGGTGGTCTGCAAGTAAGCGTTACACCTACAGCTGAATATCGGCAAACTTGATGCCCAGCCCTCGGATGGTCTCTACCAGGTCATCCAGTCGCGGGAACGACTCGACTTCGTCCTGATCGTCCACCAGGAAAAAACTGCGACCGCCGCTTTTCTTGAAGAAGACGATCCATTCGTCCAGGTCGGCGGGGTTCTGGATGATGTGAGTGGCCGATATCTGGCCTTCGGCCTGGCGAGCCCTGACGTGTTCACGCTTCATAAAAGACTTCCCAAAAAAGACAAATGCCGCACAAACCGAGAGTTTGCGCGGCATTTTTACATATTCGGTGAGAGTTTAACGGATGCCCTGCCCGATCAGCACGCCGTCTACGGTTTGGCCGTAGAGATTGACACCGTCATTGGCGTGGAATTTGACCCGGGTCTTCTCTACGGAACCCTCGACCAGGCGTGGATCCTGCGGCCTTTCATGGCTATTGACGTAGGCGGCAACATCCCAGGCTTGCTGATCGCTCAAGCTGCCACCCTTGCCCAGCGGCATGTTGTGCTTGATGAAGGACGCCGCCGTATTGATGCGATGCATGCCGGCACCCCAGTTGTAGGAGTCCTTACCCCACAAGGGCGGCATCACATAGCTATCGCCGACCTTTTGGCCCTGCCCCTCAGCGCCATGGCAAACCGCGCATTGCCCTTTGTACACCTGGGCACCTTGGGAAAGGTCGTAGCCCTTGGCGGGTTGCGCCACATCGGGGTAGCCCCGGCCCGGCAATTCCACGCCCAGCGGTGCCTTGCTGGCCAGCCAATACGCATACACCGAGAGCGCGGTGATTTCGGGGCTGTCAGCGGTCGGTGGCGTACCGCCGTTCATGCTGAACTGGAAACATCCCTGTAACCGCTCGGCAAAGGTGTTGACCTTGTCGTTCTTCTTTCGATACGCCGGGTACATCGGGTAGGCAGCCCACAGCGGCGCTGAATTGGCCAGCCGGCCCTGATCCAGATGGCAATTACTGCAATTGAGGCCGTTACCGACAAACTTCGGCGCCAGACGCTTGGTATCCACAAACAGTGCGTAGCCCTGCTTGACCAACTTGCCGTAGGCATTCTCCGGCAGCTCGCTCTCTTGAGGCGGCTGGAATTGACTGACTGCAGCGTGACCGGTGGCGGGTTGCAGTTGCGACTGGTCTTCCATGGCAATCGTGGCGGCATGAGCATGCGACAGACCCAGCGCCGCCACAGCCAAGGCAAACGTAAACGGGCTCATGGCTTGGCCTCCATTTTCAACGCCGCGAAGTACTCGGCAACTTCCTGCACTTGCGTCGGAGTAAGGGATTTTGCGATGTGGCCCATCAAGTCATTCGGGTCATTGTGACGGGTACCGTTTTGCCAGGCCGTCAACTGGGCTGCCAGGTAGCTGGCGGGTTGACCGGCCAGCGGTGGAAACGCGTCGCCGACACCCGTTCCGCTAGGGCCATGGCAACTGGCGCAGGCGGGAATTTGGCGTTCCCACGCGCCCTGCTGCGCGAGTTTTTGCGCAGCGTTGATCGGCATCTCGCTACGCTGGATTGCTTGGGGGACGGGGCCAGGCATCGCTTCCAGCGCCTGGCTGACCGCGTCGATTTCAGCCTCGGTGAGGGCGCTCGCCAAAGGTTGCATCACCGGATTGGCGCGACTGCCGCGCTTGAAGTCTTCCAACTGTTTACGCACATACAGCGCCGGCAAACCCGCCAACCGGGGGAAACCCGCTGCGGCGAGCCCTGCGCCATCGGCACCATGGCAGGCTACGCAAGGCAGGGCACCGGGTTGCGAGCCGCCCTCGGTAAAGATCTTCTTCCCATCCAGTGCGTGGGCACTGCCCAACAGCAGCATCAGCGCACTGCCCATCAGTACTCGGTCCAGGGACATCATCACGACTCCATTTTTATAGTTATATGCTTAGATGTTTATGGCATAAACCATACAAATGGTATGGGAATGATCCCATCGCGACAACTCTTTAAACACAGTTTAAACGCCGCACAAAAAAAGCCCGGCCCCACTACTGTGGGGCCAGGCTTTTTTATCGGATTCGACGTTGCAGGGCGAAACAGGCCTTATCAGCCGGAAATACACTCTTCGCCAGCCTTCTTCACGTCACCCGGACGGATCGGCACATTGGACATGCTCTCGTAGAGCTTGATGCTGCTGCCACTGGAACGTTCATCAATTTCGAAAATCGCCGAAGGATCGGCTGAAAATTTTTGCGGTACGATTACCTGCACGCCACCGTCCTTATGCGGTTCGATCTGCGGCGGCCGGCGGGTTGCGGACAACTTTTTTACCACGCACGCAGCGTATTCCTGTGGTTTCTTCCCGGAAATGACCGCCAAGGTCGGCGGGGTCTGCTTGATATCTGCAACCGAAGCACACCCACCAATCGCCAGGGCCAGAACCAACACACTCCACTTCATACAAAACCTCCGATAAAGACCCTACGACAGCGGCAATGGTATTTTTCTCCCGCCAACGTAGGATTTATCCCTGATAACTCGGTAAATAACTGTTTTAAATTGTCGACGTCGTTGAAGACGGGCCGATAATAAACGCGCTGGGGCTGATAAACTCCATCTTAACCTACGTATCGTTCTGATTTTTCAGAAAAAGCCCTTCTGGAGACACCCTCATGAAATTCATCCACCAGCGCGAGCACCTCAACGAGGGAGACATTGTCGTCATCGAATGCTCGCAGACTTGTAATATCCGCCTGATGAGCGACGCGAATTTTCGCAGCTTCAAGAACGGCGGCCGCCACACGTACCATGGCGGCGCCTTTGACAAATTCCCGGCCAAAATCACCGCACCGAGCACCGGCTTCTGGAACATCACCCTGGATGTGGTTACACGTCGCGCCATCAGCGTGACCCGCAAACCCGCGCTGTCCCACAAGATCCGCATTGTGCGTCGTACCAGTTCCAAACTGAGCTGACCCGAACACCCCACAGGAAATCATCGTGACCGCTACCACCAAATACGTGATCAAGTACAAGCTCAACGGCGAACGCCGCTTTGAGTTCGCCCAACTGCAGACCAACAACGTAGAAGAAGCCAAGCAAGCGCTGGCGAAGATTCACGATGCCAGTGACGAAATCACCGACATCACCGTGAGCAAGGCGCTGTAAGCCAATGCCTGGCCCCACCGCCGACCTGTTCGCCGATGATGCCTTGCAGCAACCTGCAGGGCGCGAGCAAATCGGCGAACAGTCCTACGTATTAAGGGGTTACGCCCTGCCCTGGATTGAGCGCCTTCTGCCGGAACTGCGCCAAGTGCTGGCTCAATCACCGTTTCGGCAGATGGTCACGCCCGGTGGCTTTACCATGTCGGCCGCATTAAGCAGCTGCGGCGACCTGGGCTGGACCACCGACACCTCCGGCTATCGCTACTCGCCACTCGACCCGCGCACCCAGCAGCCGTGGCCGAATATGCCGGAGGTCTTGCGCCAGTTGGCTAACATGGCGGCGGCAGAAGCCGGCTTTGTCGACTTTGCGCCCGACGCCTGCCTGATCAACCGATATGTGCCAGGTGCAAAAATGTCCCTGCACCAGGACAAGAACGAGCGTCGCTACAGCGAACCGGTGGTGTCGGTGTCCCTCGGTTTGCCGGCGATTTTCCTGTTTGGCGGGCATGCGCGCAGTGACAAGACGCGCAAAGTCTCGCTGTTCCATGGCGACGTGGTGGTCTGGGGCGGCGTGGATCGCCTGCGCTTTCACGGCGTGATGCCGATCAAGGAAGGCGTGCACCCGATCATGGGCCCGCAACGCATCAACCTGACCTTTCGCACCGCCGGCTGATTTGACCGCAAGCTTCCGAGTGCCAGGTCTTCGCGGCACGACTAATCTGGCCATGATCCGTCAAGAGTGCCGACCATGACTACCGAACAAGACCCCCGCTGGGCAGCCATTCTCGCCCGTGACCCCAAGGCTGATACGCTGTTCGTCTACGGCGTGAAGACCACCGGCGTGTACTGCCGCCCCAGCAGTGCCTCGCGCTTGCCGCGCCCGGAAAATATCGAATTTTTCGACACCCCGGCGCAGGCCGAAGCCGCAGGTTACCGCGCCAGCAAACGCGCGGCAGGTGACCAGACCCAGCTCGCAGCACAGCATGCGCAATTGGTGGCCGACGCCTGTCGCCATATCGAGCAGGCCGACACCCCGCCCAGCCTGAATGCGCTTGCGCTGCAAGCCAACCTGAGCCCCTTCCATTTTCATCGCGTGTTCAAAGCCGTTACCGGCCTGACCCCCAAGGGCTACGCCAGCGCCCATCGCTCACGCAAGGTGCGCGATAGCCTCAAGGCTTCGCACTCGGTGACTGATGCGCTGTATGACGCAGGCTTCAATTCCAACAGCCGCTTTTATGAGTCGGCCAATCAACTGCTCGGCATGACGCCCAGCGACTACAAGGCCGGTGGCACCAACAACGCGATCCTGTTCGCCGTCGGGCAGTGCTCCCTGGGTGCGATCCTGGTGGCACAAAGCGCCCGTGGCGTGTGCGCGATTCTGCTGGGGGATGACCCGGACCGGTTGGTGCGCGACCTGCAGGATCAGTTTCCCAAGGCTGAACTGGTGGGCGCCGACCAGCGATTTGAACAACGGGTGGCGCAAGTCGTGGGGTTTATCGAAGCGCCGGCGCTCGGCCTGGACCTGCCGCTGGACCTGCGCGGCACGGCGTTTCAGGAACGCGTTTGGCAAGCCTTGCGGGAAATTCCACCGGGGAGCACGGCCAGCTACGCACAGATTGCCGAACGTATCGGCGCGCCGACGTCTTTTCGTGCCGTGGCCCAGGCCTGTGGCGCCAACAGCCTGGCGGTGGCAATCCCTTGCCATCGCGTGGTGCGCAGTAATGGCGAGCTGTCGGGCTATCGCTGGGGCGTGGAACGCAAACAGCAGTTACTCGCCCGCGAGCAGGCGTCGAAGACCTAGCGTATACCGATGTGGATCAGCGCCAGGTACGGATTGCCTCGACGTACTGCATCCTGATGCTCTGCAAAGCCCTCTCCTTTAAAGCTTCAGTTTGCGTTTACGAAACTCAGCGACCTTATGCCGATTGCCACACAGCGCCATGCTGCACCAGCGACGCTTATGAGCCTTGGTCCGATCATAAAACCACAAGATGCATTCCGGATGCTCGCAGCGACGGATCAAATTGAAATCCCCCTCCACCAATAACGTGGCGGCAGCCTCGGCTATCGGCGCCAGGAACTGTTCCGCTGTTTGCTGCTTGCGTTGACGCTCGAGCCGGGGCGCCTCAGTGGCCGGCCAGACCAGTTGCGGATGGCTGACGGCCTTGCGCAAGAAGGTGTTAAGCGCCGCAGGGTTGCCCGGTTGCCGGGCTTTACGGGCAGCGACAAGGTCGCGGATCACTTCACGCAGTTCTCGCGCAGCGCTGAGTAAAGCACTGGGTTCAAATCCAGGCATGCTGTCCTGCTCAAACCACTCTACGCGCGTCAACCAGGCGGCTACGTCGGCATCGGTTTGCCAGAAATCCCACGGCACCCCGTCGATATTCGCCAGGGTATTGAGCATATCCAGTACCGGGTCATCGGCCAGGACGTAGGGTTCCAAGGGGGCGGCAGTCGGCGGGGAAACAGTCATGGTCAATCCTCTGGTGAGCGCTGGCATCGTAACCCCTATCTCACTTATTGGGTAGTTACACACGACGAAAAGCTAACCTGAATAATTTATTTGACAGGTTACTCTTTTAAGCGCAGTTTTTGAAATCAGTAACCCGTAAATCAACCCAATCAAGTTACAAAGGTACTCTGATCATGACCACTCAAGCCCCCGTCGTTCATTACCGCCACGTCGAAGTCGACGGCGTTCGCCTGTTTTACCGCGAGGCTGGCGATCCGTCGGCACCGGTCATGTTGCTGCTGCACGGCTTCCCCAGTTCGTCCCACATGTACCGAGACCTGATTCCCCTGCTGGCAACGCGCTATCGAGTGATCGCCCCGGATTTACCGGGCTTCGGCTTTACCGAGGTGCCGGCCGAGCGCGATTACCACTACAGCTTCGATAACCTGGCAATCACGATCGGGCATTTTGTCGATGCGCTGGCACTGAGCCGCTACGCCCTGTACGTCTTCGACTACGGCGCGCCGGTGGGTCTGCGCCTGGCAGTGGCTCACCCGGAACGGGTCAGCGCGCTGGTGTCGCAGAATGGCAATGCCTACCTGGAAGGCCTTGGGGATGCCTGGGGACCGATCCGTGCCTATTGGGCCGAGCCGAGCCAGGCCAACCGAGAGGTGATCCGCAACGCCGTGATCAGCCTGGAAGGCACGCGCTACCAGTACCTGCACGGCGTGCATCAGCCCGAGTGCGTGGCCCCGGAATCCTACATGCTCGATGTACTGCTCATGCAGCGTCCCGGCAACGATGAGATCCAGTTGGACCTGTTTCTCGACTACCGCAACAACCTGACGCTGTACCCAGCGTTCCAGGCGTTCTTCCAGGCCAGGCAAGTGCCGACACTGGTGATCTGGGGCCAGAATGATCCGTTCTTTATCCCGCCGGGTGCCCATGCCTATAAAACCGACAACCCCAATGCTGTCGTAGAACTGCTGGACACCGGCCACTTCGCCCTGGAAACCCACGCGGCGCATATCGCCGAGCGGATACACGCGGTGCTGGGCAACGCCATCCAATGATGGCGCACCACGAAACCACGCTGTCGTCCAGTGAATAAAACAGACTGGCCGGGTGCCAAGGGCCCTGTTAAAACAGCGTAAAGCCTCATTAACGCTGGAGAAGCACCCCATGAGCACCTGGCCAGACACTCGCCTTCTCGACCTATTGGGCATTGATGTGCCGATCATCCAGGCCCCCATGGCCGTCGGCACCACCACGGCCATGGTCATTGCCGCCAACCAGGCGGGCGCGCTGGGCTCATTGCCGGCCGCGGCGCTGAGCATCGAGCAACTGCGCGACGCGCTGACCACCATCCGCCAGGCCAGCCCGCGCCCGATCAACGTCAATTTCTTCTGCCATCAACCACCCGCGCCGGACGCCGCGCGCGATCGACGCTGGAAGGCGTTGCTGGAACCCTACTACCGCGAGTTGGGTGCCGACTATGACGCGCCAACCCCGGTGTCCAACCGCGAACCGTTCAACGAAGCAGCGTGCCAGGTAGTCGAAGCATTCCGCCCCGAGGTCGTCAGCTTTCACTTTGGCTTGCCGGAAAAATCCCTGCTGGACCGGGTAAAGGCCACCGGTGCCAAAGTGCTGTCTTCGGCCACTACAGTGGAAGAAGCCATCTGGCTGGAACAGCACGGCTGCGATGCAATCATCGCCATGGGCAGTGAAGCGGGCGGGCATCGCGGCTTGTTCCTCAGCGATGACCTCAACACCCAGATCGGCTTGTTCGCCCTGCTGCCGCAAGTCGTCGACGCCGTCAGTGTGCCGGTGATTGCGGCCGGTGGGATCGGGGATGCGCGTGGGATTGTCGCGGCCTTTGCCTTGGGCGCCTCGGCGGTACAGATCGGTACGGCTTATTTGTTTACGCCCGAAGCCAACGTCACTGCGTCCCACCACTACGCACTGCGGCATGCCCAGGCCAGCGAGACCGCGTTGACCAACCTGTTCACCGGTCGCCCGGCGCGGGGCATCGTCAACCGGGTGATGCGTGAGCTGGGTGCGATCAACCCGGCTGCGCCCGCCTTCCCAACCTCCGGCGGCGCGCTGATCCCGCTCAAGGCCAAGGATGAAGCGGGCTTCAGCAACCTGTGGTCCGGCCAGGCACTGCGCCTGGGCAAAGACATCAGCACCTATGAACTGACACGTGAACTGGCGGAACAGGCGCTGGCCAAGTTCAACTAGAACCCTTACCCAAGGCAACTTTGCACTGTACCGGCAATGGCCAACCGCTATATATTCCCATACATAGCGGTTGAGCCTTCTACCTATAACAAGCCGTACACCTCAAAGGAGCTGCTTCATGACGATTCACGCCTCACGCCTGGCCATCCTGGTCGCTGCCCTGGCTTTTGGTTCGGCGCATGCCGATGAAGTCCAGGTGGCCGTGGCTGCCAACTTCACCGCACCGATCCAGGCGATTGCCGCCGACTTCGAAAAAGACACCGGCCATAAACTGGTCGCTGCCTACGGTGCCACCGGCCAGTTCTACACCCAGATCAAGAACGGCGCGCCGTTCGAAGTGTTCCTGAGCGCCGACGACACCACCCCGCAGAAGCTTGAAACCGAAGGCGACACCGTCAAGGGTTCGCGCTTCACCTACGCCGTCGGCACCCTGGCGCTGTGGTCGGCCAAAGAAGGTTACGTCGACGCCAAAGGCGAAGTGCTGAAGAAAAACGACTACAAGCACCTGTCGATCGCCAACCCCAAAGCCGCGCCTTACGGCCTCGCCGCCACCCAGGTGTTGGCCAAGGAAGGGCTGACCGAGAAGGTCAAGGACAAGATCGTCGAAGGCCAGAACATCACCCAGGCCTACCAGTTCGTTTCCACCGGCAACGCCGAGCTGGGCTTTGTCGCCTTGTCGCAGATCTACAAGGATGGCAAGGTCACCAGCGGTTCGGCGTGGATTGTCCCAGCCTCGATGCACGACCCGATCAAACAAGACGCGGTGATCCTCAACAAGGGCAAGGACAGTGCGGCTGCCAAAGCCTTGGTCGAGTACCTGAAAGGTCCTAAAGCCGCGGCTGTTATCAAGTCCTACGGTTACGAGCTGGCCCAGTAAATGCCGTTATCGAGTGCCGATTTTTCCGCTATCTGGTTGACCATCAAACTGGCCTCACTGACCACCGTCATCCTGCTGGTCATCGGCACTCCGATTGCCCTGTGGCTGTCGCGCACCCGTTCCTGGTGGCGCGGCCCCATCGGCGCGGTCGTCGCCTTGCCGTTGGTGTTGCCGCCCACGGTGATCGGCTTCTACCTGCTGTTGACCATGGGCCCCAATGGCTACTTCGGCCAGTTCACCCAATGGCTGGGCCTGGGCACCCTCACCTTCAGCTTCGCCGGGCTGGTGATTGGCTCGGTGATCTATTCCATGCCGTTTGTGGTGCAGCCGTTGCAAAACGCCTTCTCCGCCATCGGCACACGCCCGCTGGAAGTGGCCGCGACCTTGCGCGCCAACCCGTGGGATACCTTTTTCAGCGTAATCCTGCCGCTGGCGCGGCCAGGGTTTATCACCGCTTCCATCCTGGGTTTTGCGCACACCGTCGGTGAGTTTGGCGTGGTGCTGATGATCGGCGGCAATATCCCGGACAAGACCCGGGTGGTGTCCGTACAGATCTACGACCATGTAGAAGCCATGGAATATGCCCAGGCCCATTGGCTGGCCGGCGCCATGGTGGTGTTCGCGTTCCTGGTGTTGCTGGCACTCTACTCCAGCCGTAAAACCAAGATGGGCTGGAGCTGATGTCGATGATTGATGTACGCCTGCACCTCACCTATTCGAGCTTCGCCCTCGATGTGGACCTGCACCTGCCTGGGCGCGGCGTGACCGCACTGTATGGGCATTCCGGCTCCGGCAAGACCACCTGCCTGCGCTGTATCGCCGGCCTGGAGCGGGCCGAGGACGGTTTTATCCAGATCAACGATGAAGTCTGGCAAGACAGCCGCCAGGGCGTGTTTGTGCCTGCGCATAAACGTGCGCTGGGGTATGTGTTTCAAGAGGCCAGCCTGTTCCCGCATCTGTCGGTGCGGGCCAACCTGGAGTTCGGCCTCATGCGCATTGCGCGCCAACAGCGCCGTGTGGACATGGCACAAGCCACCGAATTATTGGGCATTGGCCACCTGCTCGACCGCCATCCCCAGCACCTTTCCGGCGGCGAGCGCCAGCGTATCGGCATCGCCCGCGCGCTGCTCACCAGCCCGAGCTTGTTGTTGATGGACGAACCCCTGGCAGCCCTCGACAGCAAGCGCAAAGGCGAGATCCTGCCGTACCTCGAACGCCTGCACGATGAGCTGGACATCCCGGTGCTGTATGTGAGCCATGCCCAGGATGAAGTGGCACGCCTGGCCGATCACATCGTGTTGCTCAGCGATGGCAAGGCCCTGGCCAGCGGCCCCATCGGCGAAACCCTGGCGCGGCTCGACCTGCCGATGGCGCTGGGCGACGACGCGGGTGTGGTCATCAACGGCACGGTGAGCGCCTACGACGATCACTACCAGTTGCTCAGCCTGCAATTGCCTGCCAGTGCCCTGCACATGCGCGTCGCCCACGCTCCGCTGGCACTTGGCAAGGCCCTGCGCATCAAGGTGCAGGCGCGTGATGTCAGCCTCAGTCTGCAAGCCGAGGAACACAGCAGCATCCTCAACCGCCTGCCGGTGACGGTCACCCAGGAGATCTCCGCAGACAACAGTGCGCATGTGCTGGTGCGTCTGGACGCTGGAGGCACGCCGTTGCTGGCACGCATCACGCGTTTCTCCCGCGACCAACTGCAATTGCACCCCGGCCAGACGCTGTGGGCGCAGATCAAGGCGGTCGCCGTGCTGGCGTGAGTAACCTTTTGGCACGACCGCAAACGGCTGCGGTCAATCAGACATACCGGCCTGATTTGCTGCCAAGGAACCCGCCTCATGTCCGACTCTGCGCTGCCCCGCGACCTGCATTACGTTGACGACACCCAGCCCGGCATCCGCCGCAAGACGGTGCGCGGCAAGTTCCAGTACTTCGACCCCAAGGGCGTGCGCATCACCGACGCCGATGAAATCAAGCGCCTTAACGCCTTGGCGGTCCCTCCCGCCTACACCGACGTGTGGATCTGCGCCGACCCGCGTGGCCACTTGCAAGCCACGGGTCGCGACGCACGCGGGCGCAAGCAGTACCGCTATCACGCGCGCTGGCGCGAGGTGCGCGACAGCGACAAATACTCGCGCCTGCAGGAGTTCGGCAACGCCCTGCCGAAATTGCGTAAACAGCTTGAAGCGAAAATCGCCGAACCCGGCTTCACCCGTGACAAAGTCTTGGCCACGGTGGTGATGCTGCTGGACGCCACGCTGATCCGCGTCGGCAACACCCAGTATGCGCGGGACAACAAATCCTACGGGCTGACCACCCTGCGCACCCGCCATGTGGATGTAAAGGGCAGCGAGATCCAGTTCCAGTTCCGCGGCAAGAGCGGCGTCGAGCACCAGATCAGCGTCAAGGACCGGCGCCTGGCCACGGTGGTCAAACGCTGCCTGGAATTGCCGGGGCAGAACCTGTTCCAGTACCTGGACGAAGACGGCGAGCGGCACACCGTCAGCTCCCAGGACGTGAACGACTACCTGCACAGCCTCACCGGTGCAGACTTCACCGCCAAGGACTACCGCACCTGGGCCGGCACCGCGATGGCACTGGCCGTGTTGCGGGAATTGGAATGGCAGCCCGAGTCCGATGCCAAACGCCACGTCGTGGCGATGGTCAAGGACGTCGCCAAGCAGCTTGGCAATACCCCGGCGGTGTGCCGCAAATGCTACATCCACCCGGCCGTGCTGGAGCATTTCAGCCTGGGTGAACTGTCCAAGCTGCCCAAGCCAAGGCTGCGCAAAGGGCTCAAGGCCGAAGAAGTGGCCTTGGCGATGTTCCTTGAGCAACTGGCGGAAAACTTGCCGAAGAAAGCCAAGGCGGGTTAGGCTCTGACTCCCTTCTGACGCACGGGACGACCGCCGACGTGAACAACTAAGCCTTCCAAAATGTACCTGCAACGAGCCGCCTGGCGCGCTTGTTGGCCTGTTCGACATTTTTTTGGAGGTGCTGATGACTGACGTCAACCGGCTGCCCGTGCTTGTTTCCCTGCAACATGTATCCTTCCAGTTCGCCAATGGCGAGACCCTGCTGGATGATGTGTCCCTGTCCATCGACCACACCCCCACTGGCATTGTCGGGCGCAACGGACGTGGCAAAAGTATCCTGGCCAAACTGATTGCCGGGTTGCTCTCGCCTTCCTCCGGGACGCTCAATGGTGCCTCGCGTGTCACTTACGTACCGCAGAGCGTCGAGGTGGCACCTGGGGACACCGTAGCTGATCTCACCGGCACCCTGCCGATCCTGTCAGCCCTTGAACGCATGGCCCAAGGCACTGCACAGGTCGATGACCTTGCGTTGATCGACGACCGCTGGGACCTGGCGGAGCGACTGCGCGGCGCCCTGGATACAGCCGGCCTGGAAACACTCACTGCGCAAACGCCGGCCGGGCAACTCAGCGGCGGCCAATTGGCGCGTGTCGTGATCATCGGCGCGCTGTTGGCAGCGCCCCAACTGCTGGTGCTGGACGAACCCACCAACCATCTCGACAGCAATGGTCGAATGTGGCTGCTGCGCATGCTCGGCGATTGGCGTGGCGGCCTGGTGGTGGTCAGTCATGACCGGCAATTGCTCAATGCCATGGCGCGCATCATTGAACTGTCGCCGCTCGGCGTACACGTGTATGGCGGCAACTACGCGGCCTATCGGCACCAGCGCGACGCTGAACAACAGGCCGCCCATGCCGCGCTGGAACACGCACGCCTGGCGCGCAGTCGTGAACGGCGGCGCCTGCAAAAGGACCATGACAGCCTGCAACGCAACGCGGCCCGTTCGCGCAAACATGCCGAGACGGCCAATGTCGACCGTTTTACCAAAGCGCGCTGGAAAGGCGCCGCCACGGAAATCGTCAGCACCGTGCGCAGCGCGCACTGGCAGCACAAACATGAACTGGATGCCCAGGTGCGCGAGGCCTACGAACGGATCGTGGATGAGACCCCGACGCTATTGGCACTGCCCGCGTCGTCCGTGCCCAACGGTCGCCAGGTGCTGTCCCTGGTTGACGCCCACTTGCCGTGGCTACCGTCGACGCACCTGAACGTCCACCTTGCCGGCCCGGTGCGGGTGGCTGTGCGTGGGCCGAACGGTTGCGGCAAGTCCACGCTGCTCAAGGTGTTGGCGGGAGAATGGCGACTGGTCAGCGGCGAATGCAGCGTGCAGGTGCCCAGTGCCTATATCGATCAGCATCTTGCGCTGCTCGACGACCAACGCTCCCTCGTCGAACAGCTCAACCTACTCGACACACCACTGGCCGAAGCCGAACTGCGCACACGCCTGGCCTTGTTGCAACTGGATGCCTTGCGCGTGACCCAACCCGTCGGCCAACTCAGTGGCGGTGAGCGTTTGAAGGCCGCGATGGCCATCGCCCTGTGGCGCGAAGTGCCGGCGCAACTGCTGCTACTGGACGAGCCAACCAACCATCTGGACCTGGAATCGGTGATGGCTTTTGAGCAGGCGTTGCAAGGGTTTACCGGTGCGATGCTGGTGGTGTCCCATGACGCGGCGTTTGTACAGGCGATCCGGCCGACGCACTACCTGGACTGGCATCCTGCAGGTTGGTGCCTGGAGCGTGCCTGAGGTCATTGCATGCGCGCTGAAAGCGTCCTACGGTAGTGGCCGGATAATGTCACCGAGGAACCCGGCCCTATGCTGCCTTCGCCCCGCAAGCCCTACGCCAATGCTGCACTGGCCCATCGACAGCGCTGGCGCGGCCGTGTCGGGTTGATGCTGGTGGCCAGCCTGTCGGTGCTGGCGGGCATGACCGATGCCATCGGCTTCATGGCGAGCGGCGACTTTGTTTCGTTCATGAGCGGCAACACTACGCGCCTGGCGGTGGCGATCAGCGCGGGTGACTTGGGCCTGACCGGGCGCCTGTTGTTGCTGGTCGCAACATTTGTGCTGGGCAATGCGTTGGGCGTGGTGGTCAGCCGGCTCAGCCGTCGCCATGCCCTGCCCTTGCTGTTGTGTATCGCTGCTTTGTTGTGCGGTGCGGCGTGGCTGCCTTTCGCGGACACCTTGGCTGCGCTGCTGGCAGCGATCATTGCGATGGGGATGCTGAACGCGGCGGTGGAAGAGGTAAACGGTCTGCCCGTGGGGCTGACTTACGTCACGGGGGCGCTTTCGCGTTTTGGTCGTGGGCTGGGGCGCTGGCTGCTCGGCGAGCGCCGCAGTGGCTGGCGCGTGCAGTTGATCCCGTGGGCCGGGATGTTCGTGGGCGCAGTGATCGGCGCACTGTTGGAGCAGCAGATGGGCTTGAAGGCGTTGCTGGTCAGTGGGGTATTGGCGGGATTGCTGGGGCTGATATCCCTGAAAATCCCCCGCCGCTGGCACCTGGGTTACATGCCGCGCTGAACAAAGGGGATGCTCGCCCGACGTTTAGGCCTCGACGTCCGTGTACTGGTAAAGAGCCATCATGTCGGGCGAGCGGGTGCATCATAAGCTAATGCGTCGCGGCTGTCGTGCCAGGCATTTCCTAAAACGACTTAGGCAATGGACTACAGGCAGGTCGCGAGTGCGGCCAAACGACGCTTGGCCGGCATGTTGTCTTCTGCGGCGTAATACTTGATGGAAGAACCGGCACCCGCGCTTTGCACATCAACAAAGTAATCGCCAGCGGTGGTGTACACGGTGTAACCGCCCGCCTCAATCGGTTCCTTGAAGCCGCCGGCATCAACGCCGAATACGCTTTCGTCCTGCCAGCCGAACTGCACGCATTCGGCAACGACCAGGGTGGGCTTGTCCGAAGCCAGGGTTTTGTAAGGCACACCGGTGCGCGCTTCTTTCATCTTCGAACCCGCGCAACCGGCCAGGGCCGCCAGTACCAGTGCGCCAATTACCACCTTGTGCATGCCATTGCTCCATTGGAAAAAAACGCGACTGTACCATTGCCGCGTGCCGGACTGACGGCTGCATGAACTTTGTTTCACGGTAAAGGGCGCAAGCGCCGCCTATAGTGGCCACGCTCATTTTTAGAAGTCTCCCTTCGGCCCGCCCTCCCGCGGGCTTTTTTTCGCCTGGGTTTTAGAGCAGCCAGCGAAACAAATAGAACAACGCCATGCTCAGCAGCACAGTCATCAGCACATTGCGCGTCCAGAACATCAACGCCACCGCACTGATGCCTGCCAGCAGGTATGGGTTGGCCGGGCTCAGGTTCAGTTGATGATCCGCCAGGAAAATAATCGGCCCGCAAATCGCCGTGAGCATGCCCGGTACGGCGAACCCAAGGAACTCCCGCGCGCCACGATTGAGGCGCACCGGCAAGCGCGGCTCAATAAACAGGTAACGGTTGAAAAAGACCACCAGGCCCATCGCCACAATCATGATGTAGATCATTGCTGCCCTACTCCCAGTCGCTTGCAGGCATAACCCGCGCTCATGCCCAGCACGCCGGACACCACCACCGCCGATTCCCAATGCAGGAAACTCAGCCACACCGAAAACACCAGTGACACCGCCACGCAGACCACAGTGGGGACGTCACGCACCACCGGGGTGATCAGCGCGATAAAGGTGGCGGCGATGGAAAACTCCAGGCCCAGTTGGTCAAGACCGGGGATGCTCTTGCCGAGCACGATGCCGGCCAGGGTGAACAGGTTCCAGGCGATATAGAACGTCAGCCCCACACCCAGCGCATACCAGCGGTTGAAGGTCTCACGGTCGTAGTGGCTGACCAGTGCGAAGAATTCGTCGGTGAGCAGAAAGCCCAGGCTCATGCGCCAGCGGGTCTTGAGCGGCGACACAATCGGACGCAGGTGCATGCCGTAGAGCAAATGCTGGGAGGTCAGCAGCAAGGTGGTCAGTACGATGGAAATCAGGCTGGCGCCGCTCTTGACCATACCAATGGCGACCAGTTGCGCCGCACCGGCAAACACGATGGCGGACAACCCCTGGGCTTCCAACGGGCTGAACTGCGCATCGATGGCCATGGACCCGGCCAGCAGTCCCCACGGCGCACAGGCCAGGGACAAGGGAATAACGGCAATGGCGCCGCGAGCGAAGGCGTAATGAGGTAAGGCGGTAGGCATGGAAACGGCTCATCGACAGACAGTCGACAAGCATGCCAGCGCAACAAGGGGCTTGTCTTGAACGATCTTGCTCAGGCGAGCCGGACTGACACCTGCTCCACCGAATCACGCGCTTCGCGCAGTTCGTGGGCATCCTGGTTGAGCCGGTGAATGGTATTGAGCAGGCGTTGGCGCAGCACTTCATCGCCGAGTTTTTCAACGGCGCGCATCAGGTCGAACGCCGCGGTTTCGTTATTTTCCGCGACGGAATCCAGGGTCTTGCGCAGGTTGCGAGTGGCACGGGTCACGCGGGTTCTTCCTTCATCAGCTATGGGCAGGCACTTTAGGACATTCGTGTTTCATTTTAATTTCAATCACTTGTGGCGGATTTCACGGCCTTTGATCCATATCAATTGAAACGAGGTTTGACTGATACATATGGATATCCGTATATTCGAAAAACCATATATACACAGGCCTTGGCCATGTCAGACCTCATCTCCCCACCCACCCTCTTCAAATGCCTGGCCGACGCCACCCGCGCACGCCTGACATTACTGATCCTGCGTGAAGGCGAACTTTGCGTGTGCGAACTGATCCATGCCTTGGATGACAGCCAGCCCAAGATCTCCCGCCATCTGGCGCAACTGCGCAGTTGCGGGCTGCTGCTGGATCGTCGTCAGGGTCAATGGATCTACTACCGCATCAACCCGGCATTGCCCGAGTGGGTGACCGACGTGCTGCATACCACCCTACAAGCCAACCAGCCATGGTTGCACAACGACGCGCAGCGTCTGGATGCAATGGGCGACAGACCACAACGGGCCAGCACCTGCTGCTGAGCCATCGGAGCGTTTATTCATGCTTGTCGCAATTGCCATTTTCATCTTCACCATCGTATTGGTCATCTGGCAGCCCAAGGGTCTGGGTGTGGGCTGGAGTGCCACGATGGGCGCGATCCTGGCCCTCGCCTGCGGCGTGATCAGCCTGGCTGACATTCCGGTGGTGTGGCACATCATCTGGAATGCCACCGGGACCTTTGTCGCGCTGATCATCATCAGCCTGTTACTGGACGAAGCCGGCTTCTTTGCCTGGACCGCCCTGCATGTGGCGCGCTGGGGGCGCGGGCGCGGCCGGCGATTGTTTGCCTACATGGTGCTGCTGGGTGCGCTGGTGTCGGCGCTGTTCGCAAACGATGGCGCGGCACTGATCCTGACGCCGATCGTGATGTCGATGCTGCTGGCCCTGCGCTTTTCCCCGGCGGCGACCCTGGCGTTCGTCATGGGCGCGGGCTTTATCGCCGACACGGCGAGCCTGCCGCTGGTGGTGTCGAACCTGGTCAATATCGTCTCGGCGGATTACTTCAAGATCGGCTTTAACGAATACGCCGCCGTGATGGTGCCGGTGAATTTCGTCAGCGTTGCGGCCACACTGGCAGTGCTGCTGTGGTTCTTCCGTCGTGATATCCCGCACACCTACGACCCCACCGACCTCGAAGACCCCGCCAGCGCCATCCACGACCGCGCCACCTTCCGCGCCGGCTGGTGGGTGCTGGGCATCCTGTTGGTCGGCTGCTTTGCCCTGGAGCCGCTGGGCATTCCCATCAGCGCGATTTCCGCTGTGTGCGCCGTGCTCCTGCTGGTGATCGCCGCCAAGGGCCACAAGATTTCCACGCGAAAAGTACTGCAGGAAGCGCCGTGGCAGATCGTGATCTTTTCCCTCGGCATGTACCTGGTGGTCTACGGCTTGCGTAACGCCGGCCTCACCACCTACCTGGCGACCTGGCTCGATACCTTCGCCACTTACGGCGTGTGGGGCGCAGCCATGGGCACCGGCGTGCTGACGGCCCTGCTGTCTTCGGCAATGAACAACCTGCCGACGGTATTGATCGGCGCGCTGTCGATCGAGTCCAGCCATGCCGTGGGCGTGGTCAAGGACGCGATGATCTACGCCAACGTGATCGGCAGTGACCTGGGCCCGAAAATCACCCCCATCGGCAGCCTGGCCACCTTGCTGTGGCTGCACATCCTGGCGCGCAAGGGCATCGCCATCACCTGGGGCTACTACTTCAAGGTCGGCATCGTGCTGACCCTGCCGGTGCTGTTGATCACCCTCGCCGCCCTCGCCTTGCGCCTGAGCCTCTAACGGAGATACCTCGATGAAAGTCCTGTTCATGTGCACCGCCAACAGTTGCCGCAGCATCTTGTCCGAAGCGGTGTTCAACCACCTGGCGCCGGAGGGTTTCGAAGCGATCAGCTCCGGCAGCTTTCCCAAGGGCCAGGTCCTGCCGCGCAGCCTCAGCACGTTGCAGGCCGCCGGCATCAGCACCGAAGGCCTGTACAGCAAAGGCAACGACGCGTTCGAAGGCAGCCCGCCGGACGTGGTGATTACCGTGTGCGACAAGGCGGCCGGCGAAGCTTGCCCAGTGTATTTCGGGCCAGCGGTAAAGGCGCACTGGGGGTTGGAAGACCCTTCGGATGTGCAGGGTGACGATGCACACGTGCAGGCGGCATTCGACGCCACGCTGAAGACCATTGCCACTCGGTGCCGGGCGTTTTTCATCCTGCCGTTTGCCGAGCTCAGCCCAACTGAACTCAAGGCAGCACTCGCTCGAATTGCCGAGCTGTAATCGGAGGCCCTATGACCACCCTGCCCAACCTGGACCTGTCCCTGTTCCCATCAAAACCGGACGGTTCAGCCCAACCACCGCGCATCCTGCTGCTCTACGGCTCGACCCGCGAACGCTCGTTCAGCCGCCTGCTGGTGGAAGAAGCCGCACGCCTGTTGCAGCACTTCGGTGCGCAAACGCGCATCTTCAACCCCAGCGGTTTGCCACTGCCGGATGACGCACCCAGCGATCACCCCAAGGTACAGGAACTGCTGGAACTGATGCAGTGGTCCGAAGGCCAGGTATGGTGCTCGCCCGAGCGCCACGGTTCGATGTCAGCGGTGTTCAAGGCGCAGCTCGACTGGGTGCCGCTGGCCCTTGGCGCCGTGCGCCCGACCCAGGGTAAAACCCTGGCGGTGATGCAGGTGTCCGGCGGGTCCCAGTCCTTCAATACGGTCAACCAGTTGCGCGTGCTGGGGCGCTGGATGCGCATGTTCACCATCCCCAATCAATCCTCGGTGCCCAAGGCGTTCATGGAGTTCGACGATCAGGACCGCATGAAGCCCTCTGCCCTGTACGACCGCGTGGTCGATGTGATGGAGGAACTGGTGAAGTTCACCCTGCTGCTGCGCGAGCGCCCGGACCTGGTGGACCGCTATTCGGAGCGCAAGGAAAGCGCCGACGAACTCTCGCACCGCGTCAATCAACGGTCGATCTGAGCTCGCCTGCCAGCGTATGCTCGTGCCTGTCTCCTGACTGAGTTGAATCGATGAGCGCCGTGCGACACGCCTGGTTGGGCCACTATGAAATCAGCAGCACCGCCTGCACCGGCCTGACCTTTGCCCGCCATAGTCATGATGAATGCGTGATCGGCGTGAACCTGCTGGGCGAAGAAAAAGTCTGGCTCGACCGTCGGGAGTTCTACGCCGGTCCCGGCTCCATCACCTTGTACAACCCCGGCCAGATTCAGGGCGGCGGCGCGGCAGACGGCGCGCCCTGGCACTTTGTAAGCCTGTACGCCACCGCGGATCAATTGGCGACGGACCTTGGGCTGGCGCACCTGGAGTTTGATCGTTCACTGTGCTTCCAACCCGACCTTGCGCTGCGACTGGCGATGGCGATCAAGGGCGCGTTGAGTACCGACACGCTGGTTCGCGAACTGAATGAAGAGGCGTTGGTGCTACTGTTGGGGGAAGTCGTGGATATCAGCGGTGTGCGTCTGCCAGGCAGCACCTGCACCGGCAAGCCTCTGATCAGTCGCGCCCAGGAACTGCTTTCCGAGCAACTGCATCAACCCCTGACGCTGGACCACCTTGGCGCCGAGGTGGGCCTCTCCAAATTCCACCTGCTGCGCGCCTTCCAGAAAGAAACCGGGCTGACGCCCCGTGAGTGGGCCATGCAACTGCGCACGCGCCGCGCCAAGGGCCTATTGCGCAACGGCATGGCCGCTTCCGACGTCGCCCACCACCTGGGCTTTGCCGATCAAAGCCACCTCAATCGACACTTTCGCTCCGCCTACGGCATCACCCCGGGTCTCTATCAAAGCGCTGTTAAACGCTGAACAGCGCAATCTGGTCCAAGACACCACCTCGGCTCATCCTCACACTGCCTGCCATCTCTTGAAGGAAAGTGGGCATGCTGACGATCTTTTTCTACGCACTGGTATTCGGTTTTGTGTTCTGTCTCTCACCCGGCGCGGTGTTGGCAGAGACTTTGCGCCGTGGCTTGCTGCACGGCTTCACACCGGCCTTGCTGGTGCAGTTCGGTTCACTGGTGGGCGATGCAGTGTGGGCGATAATCGGCCTGACTGGCATCGCTTTGCTGATCCAGCATGACGCCGTGCGCGTGCCATTGACGGTGGTGTGCGCGCTTTACCTGGCTTGGCTCGGCATTCGCAGCCTGTTCGACGCCTGGAAGCTTCCTGAGTCAGACGATGCACCCGCCAGCACCCGGCAAAATGCGCTGGCGGTTGGCGCAGCGATTTCACTGGCCAACCCGAAAAATATCGTCTACTGGGGCGCGTTGGGCAGCGCGCTGTCAGGCATCGTCGGCACCACGCCCAGCCTCGGGCAGACGCTGATGTTCTTTGCCGGGTTCATGTTGGCGTCGGTGCTGTCGTGCTTTCTGCTCGCGGGGCTGGTCAATTTGTTGCGCCAGAACGCGTCACCGTTGTGGCAACGTATCAGTTATGGCACTTGTGGCGTGGTATTGATCTATCTGGCAGTTTTGGCCGCACAGGGTATATGAAGTTATATATCCGCTAACTTCCGAGTGCCTCTTGTCTGAATGAACTCTGAACGCCGGACAATTTAATTAATCATGCGTTGACATTTTTTAGCCTTCTGAGTAGATTGCCCGTGCCCGCAACTGGGGCCTTTTTTAAACCTCACAAAAGAAGCCAATGGACACAGTATCTAGTCGCTGTCCGAGCACCGCTTACGCGGGCATCGGGCGCCAAACCCAGAATATGACAGGACTCGCTTCCCCGGTCCGGTAAGCTGCGCTAGAGCTCGATGCTCCACCGTAACTGCCTCGCCGGTCGCCCGTCCGGTCCCGAGGTGTGTTATGACCTTGCTAACCCTTGCTTTGCCCGATGTACGCACCCTGGCCGCCGCCCTGCGCGCCAAGCTGTGCCGCGAGCCTGTTGGCTTTTCACCAACTCGTTCAGCCTTTGCTGCACCCTCCCCCCAAGTGCGCCCGGCCCCTCCGCTGGCGCACTGGCGTGTCTGCCCTGCCACCGGCCACCTGGTGCAGCAGTGGGATCACGCCGACCCTCAAGACCCACAAAGACCGCAGGTTTCCAGACTGGCCCAAGACGGCCTGCTGCTCGGTCTTTACCTGAGCGCTCGCGCCGCCTGAACCGGCTGGAAACAGCAACTTCCCCATTAAACCCTGGAGTTCTTTATGAACACTTCCAGTTGTAACTCGCTGCACGCGTTTTAACTAACGCCGCAGTAAACGTTATGTAAGCACCTTATTTAAACCGATCGCGAAGTTAGCGACTCGGCATGCTTTCGCTCGCCTGTTTGCAGGTAAGTACCGGGTATGTTTTGTCGAAAATTGGCGACAGGAGTACACACAATGAGCGCCGTAAAAAACCCGCCGCTGCACAAAAAGAATGGCACCGACGCCGACACCAAGCTGTCGATGCGTGCCGCCCGCGAAGCCCATAACGGCCTGTCGGCCACCCTGGCCAACGTGCGTGCCACCCAGGACGGCCTGACCGAACTGGATGCCAGCGCCCGCCTGCAACGCGAAGGCTATAACGAAGTTGCCCATGACAAGCCACCTCACGCCATCGTCCAGTTCCTGCAGGCACTGAACAACCCGTTCATCTATGTGCTGCTGACCCTGGGCGGCATCAGCTTCTTCACCGATTGCTGGCTGCCGATGCAGGAAGGTGAAGACGCCGACCCAACCAAAGTCATCATCATCATGACCATGGTGCTGCTCAGCAGCCTGCTGCGCTTCTGGCAGGAGCACCGCTCGGCCAAGTCCGCCGAAGCGCTGAAAGCCATGGTGCGCACCACGGCGACCGTGCTGCGCCGTGAGCAAGTCGGCTCGCAACCCGCCCTGCGCGAAGTGCCGATGCGCGATCTGGTAGCGGGCGACATCGTGCAGCTGTCGGCCGGTGACATGATCCCCGCCGATATCCGCCTGATCGAGTCCCGCGACCTGTTCATCAGCCAAGCCGTGCTGACCGGCGAAGCCTTGCCGGTGGAGAAGTACGACACCCTCGGTGATGTCACGCACAAATCTGCCGGGCCGGTGGCTGCCGACCAAGGCAACCTGCTGGACCTGCCGAATATCTGCTTCATGGGCACCAACGTGGTCAGCGGCCGTGCCAAGGCCGTGGTGGTGGCCACCGGGCCACGCACCTACTTCGGCTCCCTGGCCAAGGCGATTGTCGGCTCGCGGGTGCAAACCGCCTTTGATCGCGGGGTGAACAGCGTCAGCTGGTTGCTGATCCGCTTTATGCTGGTGATGGTGCCGATCGTGTTCTTCCTCAATGGTTTCTCCAAAGGCGACTGGGGCGATGCGTTCCTGTTCGCACTGGCGGTTGCCGTCGGCCTCACCCCGGAAATGCTGCCGATGATCGTCAGCGCCAACCTGGCCAAGGGCGCCACCGCCATGGCCAAGCGCAAAGTGGTGGTCAAGCGTCTCAACGCGATCCAGAACTTCGGCTCGATGGACGTGCTGTGCACCGACAAGACCGGCACCCTGACCCAGGACAAGATCATCCTCGAACATCACGTCAACGCCTTCGGCCAGCGTGATGAGGCGGTGCTGTCCCTGGCCTGGCTCAACAGCTACCACCAGAGCGGCATGAAAAACCTGATGGACCAGGCCGTGGTGCAGTTTGCAGAGCAGAACCCCAAGTTCAAGCTGCCGTTCGCCTACAGCAAGGTCGATGAGTTGCCGTTCGACTTTGTCCGCCGTCGCCTGTCGATCGTGGTCAAGGATGCCGCCGACGACCAACTGTTGGTGTGCAAAGGCGCCGTGGAAGAAATGCTGAGCATCTCCACGCATATGATGGAGGCTGGCGCTGCCGTGCCGCTGGATGAGCGTCGCCGTGAAGAATTGCTGGCGATTGCCAACGACTACAACGAAGACGGTTTCCGCGTGTTGGTGGTGGCCACCCGTCACATCCCTAAATCGATGGCGCGCCAGCAGTACACCACGGCCGATGAGCGCAACCTGGTGATCCAGGGCTTCCTGACCTTCCTCGATCCACCGAAGGAAACCGCAGGCCCGGCGATTGCAGCGCTGCAACAGATCGGTGTGGCGGTCAAGGTACTGACCGGCGACAACGCCGTAGTCACCAGTAAGATCTGCCGCCAGGTCGGCCTTGATCCAGGCCAGCCGCTGCTGGGTGCTGAAATCGAAGCGATGGATGACGCCACCCTGCTGCGCCGCGTCGAAGAGCGCACCGTGTTTGCCAAGCTGACGCCGCTGCAGAAATCCCGGGTGCTCAAGGCGCTGCAAGCCAATGGGCATACCGTAGGCTTCCTCGGTGACGGCATCAATGACGCGCCGGCGCTGCGCGATGCCGACGTGGGTATCTCGGTGGACAGCGGTACCGACATAGCCAAGGAGTCGGCCGACATCATCCTGCTGGAAAAAAGCCTGATGGTGCTGGAAGAAGGTGTACTCAAGGGCCGTGAAACCTTCGGCAATATCATGAAGTACCTGAACATGACCGCCAGCTCCAACTTCGGCAACGTGTTCTCGGTGCTGGTAGCCAGTGCGTTCATTCCGTTCCTGCCGATGCTGTCGATCCACCTGCTGCTGCAGAACCTGATGTACGACATCTCCCAGCTGGCGCTGCCGTGGGACAAGATGGACAAGGAATACCTGGCCAAGCCGCGTAAGTGGGATGCGAAAAACATCGGCCGATTCATGATCTGGATCGGGCCGACCTCGTCGATCTTCGACATCACTACCTTTGCGCTGATGTGGTACGTGTTCGCGGCCAACAGCGTGGAAATGCAAACCCTGTTCCAGTCCGGCTGGTTTATCGAGGGCCTGCTCTCGCAAACCCTGGTCGTGCACATGCTGCGCACCCGCAAGATCCCGTTCTTCCAGAGCACCGCCGCCTGGCCCGTGTTGATGATGACCTGCGTGGTGATCGTGCTGGGGATCTACGTACCGTTCTCGCCGCTGGGCACGCTGGTGGGCTTGCAACCGCTGCCGATGGCGTACTTCCCATGGCTGGTGGGCACCTTGCTCAGCTACTGCTGCGTCGCCCAACTGATGAAAACGATCTACATCCGCCGCTTCAAGCAGTGGTACTGATCTCCCCCGCCGTTTAAACGGTGGCGGTCGCCCGGCCGCCACCGTGCAACACAAGGAATCACCTTATGCGCGTCTTGATCTGTGCAGGTCGTCATTACGCCGACACCAAAATGTCCCGCCAAGTGCTGGACGCTTACCACCGCCTGCGCCCGGTGCAGGTTTTGATCCACGGCGGCAACCAATTCCTCGGCAGCGACGTCGAGGACTGGGCGCGGGAACTGGGCATCGATGTGGTGCGCTACCCGCCCAACTGGCAACGCCACGGCAAGCAGGCTGAACGCCAGCGCAACCATTTCATGCTGACCGATAGCCGCCCCGACGTGGTCATCGCCCTACCGGGCGGGGACGACACCTGCGAACTGGTCTGCCAGGCCAAAGCCAGCGGCATTTCGGTGCTGACCGTAGAAAGCTGAATTCAAGCGAGGTGCATCATGCACAAAAAACACACGCCCCAACGCCAGGACGGGTTTGCCAAATACCGTGCCCGCCACTATCGAGGCGCACGCCACACCTTACTGTTGTTGCCGGCCGCCAAACGTCGTGCACTGCAACGCAACTTGATCTTTATCGGGCTGACCCTGGGCATTCTGTTGGCGATTGCCTTGCTGTCGAAGGCCAACGCGGCCGGCGGTGCCTATGTGGTCGACGACGGCGCGATCAACGCGCCAGGCGAATGCAACGTCGATGCCTGGTACACCGCCAACCGACACAATGGCAGTACCCACAGTGAAACGCTGTCACCGGCCTGCACGTTCGCCGCAATGCCCTCGGTACAATGGGGCGCGGCGGTGTCGCGCGCCGCCCATTCGGGCCAGGGCGAAACGCAGGTCAACCCGCAGCTCAAGGCCCAGGTGTGGTCACGGGAAGACTTGGGGCTGGAAATGGCCTTGGCAGCCGGCGCGCATTTTGCGCTGGACCGCCGGCACGGTTTTGAGGGTGCCGATTTCAATGTCCCGCTGACCTGGCAGCCGTTGGAGGCCCTGCGACTGAACCTGAACGCCGGCTGGTCGCATGCCTATAACGACGGCGACCAACAACATCACCTGACCTGGGGCAGTGGCGTTGAGTACCAGGTGGCACCGGTGTTGACGCTGATCGCCGAGCGTTACGGCCAGGAAGGCGGCGATCAGGCGTGGCAGGCCGGGCCGAGGTTTCACTTGGGCGAGTTTGTCGACGTCGACTTGGTGGTTGGGCGCAGCCTGATCGGCGAGCGTGCGCAGTGGTTGACCTCCGGTGCTACGTTGCGTTTCTAGCGGCTTGGCAGCACCTGTGTGCTGGTTTGCCTGCAAAAGCGGCCTGACAGCCGACCACAAACTAACTGTCGCCCCGCGATTCAAATGTGGGAGCTGGCTTGCCTGCGAAGGCGGCCTGACAGCCGACCTGGATGTTGGATCTGATCGGGTACATATCCGTTATTTAGGTAAAGGCTTCTATTGGTTCCGCCCTTACGGCGGGTCACTTTGGAAAAGAGCCCCAAAGTAACCAAAGGGCTCTTGCCCCAACACTCGGCACCTCGCCTAGGCTCGGTGTGCCCGTAATCCGACAGGTATTTGGGGGGCCGCCGCCACGCGCCATCCATGGCGCGGGGCGGCGGCCCCCCAAATCCCTGTCGAATTCCGGCCAGCGTGTTTGACGGGGCGCCTAAGGTCAAAAGCGAGATCAAAAGCCAGATCAAGATCACGATCAAGAGCGGCTCGCTTCGCATCGTGGGTACGGGGTGGGTACGCGGTTTTGTAGGAGCTGGCTTGCCAGCGATGGCGATCGTTCATTCAACGACAGGGTTGGATGTTTGTCCGCCTTCGCAGGCAAGCCAGCTCCCACATTCGTCCCGGTTTCATCTGGACGCTCTCATTTCAATCAGGCCTTGGCCTGTTGTTCCAGGTGCAGCTGCAATTGCGGGTCGATCTGCAGCTGCCCCGCCAGGTCGTCGAGGTAATTGCGCTCGGCATCCTGTTGATCATCCACCAGCATCACACTGGCCAGATAGACTTCCGCTGCCACGGCAGGGTCGCTGGCAAATTCGGCGAAATCCGCGGCATCCAGGGGTTTGGCGACTTCGGCGTCAAGCCATTGCTGCAGTTGCGGATCGTCGGTATGCCGGCCCAGCTCACTGGAAATCAGTTGCTGCTCTTTTTCATCGATGCGCCCATCCGCTTTGGCGGCAGCGATCAAGGCGCGTAATACGGCATGGCTATGGGCCTCGGCGGCGGGGCCGTCAAGCTGGTCGACGGTCTGGAAGGCTTGCTGCGGCGCACTGGCTTGCTGGCGCTGCCAGGCTTGGTAGGCCTGGAAGGCCGCCATGCCCAAGGATGCCAACGCCGCGTAGTTCATGCCGCTGGAACGCCCCTGGGCAGGACGACCATTGGCGGCACCACCCAACATGCCGCCCAGGCCTCCCAGCAGACCACCTAAACCACCCAAACCGCCACCCGCCGACGCATTGCCAGTGCTGGTGCCTTTCAACAGGCCGCCGAGCAGCCCACCCAGACCGCCTGAGGAAGCACCGCCCCCTTGCCCGGCACGCAAGAGTTGCTCGAGTAAATCGCTGGTGTTCATGGTGTCACCCTCCCAGGGTGCAGTATTGGCGTCTAACAACCATAGCCCGCTACTGCCGGAACACCATGACCGCCGGGCGGGCACGGCCTATCATGACGACACCGTGCCTTCGAGAGAAAACCCAAGTGAACCGCATTGAGCACATCGGATTGATGGCCAGCTACAACCAGTGGATGAACCGCAAGCTCTACGACGCGGCCAGCACGCTGTCGGACGCGCAATTGTCGATGGACCGACAGGCTTTTTTCGGCTCGATACTCGGCACGCTCAACCATTTGGCCTTGGGCGACACGGTCTGGCTCAAGCGGTTTGCCCAGCATCCGGTAGGCTACCCGGCACTGGCTCCGTTGAGTGCCATCGCCACACCGGTCGACCTGAAGCAGCTGGCGTTTGCCAATATCCGCGAGCTTGCCACCCGGCGTGCCTGGCTGGACCAGCTCATCATCGACTGGGCCCAGAGCGTGCAAGAATCCGACTTGGATCATCGCCTGCACTACCACAACATGCGCGGTACCGCGGCCGATAAAGACTTCTTCAGCCTGCTGGTGCATTTCTTCAATCACCAGACCCACCACCGGGGCCAGGCAACCACCTTGCTGACCCAGGCGGGGCTGGATGTGGGGACTACGGATTTACTGGCGCTGATTGACTGAACTCGGCATACGCCTGCAGCAAGCGCGCAAACGCTTGGGGCTCGGGCAACTGTTCAAAACTTTCAACCGCCAGCGTGGAGACCCAGGGCAGTTTTTCGCGGGTCCAGGTCTCCATGAACGGCACGTAACTGTTCGCGTTATCCAGCAAGGTGGCGCGCACATTGACGAATTCATCGATGCCATGAGGGCGCGTGAACAGCCAGCTCATGCAGTGCGGGCAAAAGTAGTGGCGGTCTGCGCCGTGCAGGCCGCCAATCACCGGGCAACCCTGGGTGACCGTGAACGCGCTGGCGGGAATCAACGCGCTCAGGGAAAACGCGCTGGAGGACATCTTCTGGCAACCGGTGCAATGGCACGCCATGGTCATCACCGGGGCGGCACTCACGCTGAAACGCACACGCTCACAGCGACAGCTGCCTTCATGTGGGGGGGTGTCGACGCTCATCATGGCTTCCTTTTTATTGATGGGGTGCGTGGCAGGTTAACGTCCCGCCCCAGGGTTGAACAGGCTTGCAAAACAAAACCGAACCCTGTCTCGCTGCAGGGGTCGAAATCCCAGGTGCCGGGATTTATTACACCCCCCGCCCTCCCCGCGCGCATTGTGGGTCTACCGATGCGCGTACCCCCAAGAAGGAGACGCTTACATGGTCATTCACTTCAAGGTCGCAGGACACTTAGCCTGTGGCCACCACGGCACCAACCTCCCTTCCAGCACCGAGCTGAACCGAGTCAAGTGCCGCACCTGCCGCAACACCGAAGCCTACAAGGAAGCGCGCCGCACCCAGCGCAACGCCGCCCGCCGCGCCAACCGCAAAGCCAAGACCCATACCGCAATTGATTGGCGCAGTGCCTGGACACAACGCCTGACCGACCTGCCTGGCTTGCAGCGCCTGCCACGTGGCTTCAGTGGGCAGCCATTCGTTTAGGCCATTGATGCACATTGACCCGAAGTGAGGGCACTTGCGCCCTCACCCCCAAACTGTCTTGTAGGAGCGATGTCGCATTGGCCTGTGAAGCCAAGCACATTTGCGCGGGACAATAGGCATTCTCCGATCTACCGCTGAAAACCTTTCTAGATCACTGATCTAGCAAGGTTTTTCGTCGGCCTCGGAATGCAACAAAGCCACCGTTCGACCTTGCGCCTAAGCGCCTGGATCTATATATTCCCAACCCTGCAACAACGCGCTGCCGCCCGAATGGCGAAACTGGTAGACGCATGGGACTTAAAATCCCCCGCTCGTAAGGGCGTCCCGGTTCGATTCCGGGTTCGGGCACCATCTTTTGTTCTACTGACGGCCATAAATGTCCGTAGAGTCCTTTAAAACTCGCCATTTGGCGAGTTTTTTTTGTTCATCTCATTCCGTCGGTTTCCAAGTGATTCCGGCGCTTTTAAGGGTAAGATTTGGGGTACAGGTCAGTTCGATAATTGGTAGAACCCTTATGTCGCGCACTACAACTCCGCTTTCTGATGCAGCTTGTCACACAGCCAAGCCGCGAGAATGCGCCTATAACCTATAAACTTTTCGATGGTGAAGGTCTCTATCTCTTAGTGCAGGCCAACGGTCGGAAAGTTTGGCGCATGCGATACGTCAAACCTGATGGCAAGGAGGGCCTAACCTCTTTCGGCAATTATTCTGTGATCAGCCTGATGGATGCGCGGGCCAAATGGTTAGAAGTCAAGAGACTCCTGGCGCAAGGCATTAACCTCGTACAAAACAAGCGGAATGGGTCCAGCTCAAAGTCCGTCAACTGACGGTAGCCATCCGCATCGCGATGCAGACAAACCCCAGTGTGTTTCCCACTTTCTTTTTCTCTGCACGTTTGCGAAGCTCATGCAGAAAATGCGCATCACGGCCCAGTGCAATCACTTAAGCGCATTCATGCGCAACCCTGGCAGCCGCTTCCACAATGTAATGACGGCGGTTATGGTCCAAACTGATGAACACATCATCCGGCAGGTTGCCAACTGCATTCCCAACCTGGAATACCTGGAAAAGAACATCATCACCAACGAGCAGCACTACTTCTTCGACGTCTGCTTCCCCGACACATCCCGCAGCTGCAAGGCGCCCGTGGCCCCCAACGCCATCGCAGCCCCTAGAAACTCCGCCCGCGTACTGCTGGAGCAAACCCCTGATGACAATTTCGAAGGTGGCGAACCGGTTCTGGCCAGCCTGCGCGACAAATGGCGCAACGACGAACACCGCCCGGTGCGGGTCGTGCGCAGCCTGCCCTTCGTAGGCTACGACGAAACCACCGGCCTCTACTGCTACCCCACCTTCGGCTTTCACCAAGGCAAGGAACTGCCGGTGAACGACCACGGCTTCATCGACATCGCCGGCAACGGTATCAAGACCTCCCTGGCCAATTTCAAAATTGAGCGCGGTCAGGACTTCGATCCTGAAAGGTTCGAGGACTTCCTGGCGGTGAACGGGCTTAACGGGCTGGCAATCTTGTTCTGGTGGACGGCCACCTACTTCGTGCAGCAGATCGGTGAACAGCAGATATCCTTTTCCTTTTTGGAATTCATTGGCCAACCCGGGGCAGGCAAAGCCTCATCGCCGGCATGTTCTTGATGAGCCTGATCCACCATCACTACCGGCTTAAACTCACCGACTTGCGCGGCCTGGATCTCAAACTCTTTGAGGACTGCATCAGCATGCTGCGCTTGGACTACCTCACCCATGTGGGGAGCCGCAAACCATGACCCTGCACTACTGCGCCAACGCCCTGATAGGCACCTTCTGCCTGCCCACCCGCTACGTCGAAAGCTGCCGCGCCGAAGACCTCGCAGAACTGGCCGCCGCCGATCACTGGCGCGCCCACCCGGAGAGCCGTCCGACATTCATCACCGTCGTGCACCTGCACAATGTCGAAGGCCGCGACCTGGGTTTATTTGAAGTGCGCTGCGAACGTAAGCCCGTATTCACGGCCAGCCCGTTGCAGCAAGGCTGAAAAGAGACGGTGCTGATGGTTCGCACCTCCCCGACACCTGCCCCCACAAAAGGAGCAACATCATGCAAGCACGGCACCTCCGCAGCAGCGGGCACAAGGCTACTACGGTGCGAGGACACCACCACGGATAAGCGGCGAATAGCACACCTCCCCACCCGACAGCGTACCGGTACCTGCTGCCTACGAATCGACGGTGAACTGGTGTTCGTGCCAGAAGAGCAACCGAAGCAAGCCCGTCAACAACTGGGCCTGCGATCCGACGCCCACACTACACCCCCACCTTATCTTGTAAGCACATCTCGCTTCGACACTACAATGCTCAGGAGCGCAGTGTGATGAACGCACGAGACTGCGCGCCAAAACAGAATGCCTCGAGTATCGAGGCATTCTGTTTTTAAGGCTCACCCACACTATGTATAGTGATCAAGACACATCCAACGAAAACCTCAGAAACAACTTACACTTGAATAAAAATTTATTCCCTAACACCCATGGCATTCTCTTGAGCACATCGAATATAAGGATTAATATTCAATAAACAGGCTCACCATAAGCATAAGTACCAAATCCACCGCACTTCCCACACTTACAGCCGTACCCGTGCCACTGTGTCGAAGCACTAGTGGTAGCAGTGCCACTACTCGCGCCTGATGACCCGGACCCAACAGGTACTGAAGGGGATGGAGAATCACCTAAAAATCCCCTTCCTTGAATTAGAACCGGACTGGCAATATCAATATCTTGACGCCGAACTTCTTTGACTCTGGGCGTGCCATCTGAAGCATCATTAATAAAAATTTTTTCCCTATCCACATTGTCGACCACTCCATTTACAACAGTTCCATTTTTCAGCACAAGCCTATGACAAGTGCCTTTGGCGAAATCCATTATTGATTCAGACATGACAATTCTCCGTCCAGAAGATAACAATTTAAATTCATGTAGAACTTGCCGTTCACAGATGAAACACTAGAGCACTCAACCCTCAATAAGAACTGTTAAACATAACAGTTTTTTATAACAAATTACAATAATCTGAATTTCAAATCGAAATAACAAGGGTGAAAATTAATTAGCGAAGCAGTTTCTGTTGGTGCTTTTCAAAAATTAAATATCGCCACTTGACCCTTCGGATTTTTCTGTCCCTAAAGAAAAGCTGTGCGCTTCTTCACGTCTGCCTTATCAGGAAAGATTGCGACGAACTGCCAAGACACCTCAGGAAACTATTCCCATATCACCAGTTGGGCTGGAAGCTTCCATAAATCCCGAGTGATTGAGCCACCGCCCCAGCCCAAGCCAATGGCAAAGCCGCTACCAAAGCTGCAGGAACCCGGCTTCTACATCGTGCTTAAAAGCATCACAGCGGATCAGTTGAAGACCACGTTCTTCTCTTCACCAAGCCCCGGCGTACTCGAACAGTTCGAATCGTTGAACCCCGGCCTCGGCGAGGCTAAAGCAGGTTCCAAGATCGTGCTCAGCGATCCGAACAAACTTTCAATGCACTCGTCAGGAAGCGTTACTCGTCACAGCCGCAGCCCAGACCAATAAAGCTCTAGAGCCCCTTAGCGCAGATGAGGCTGACTTCATGCAGCGTTACCGTGAGGAAATCCAAAGCTTTCTGGCCCTACGATCGACTGCCACAGGCGTGAGCGTGGCCATGTTTCCCGCGAATCTAGACGACATCAAAAATGTCCTTCGGGAAATCGAGGCACTGCACCAGAGAGCGTTCGTCAAAGACGGCCATCTATGATCACCGAAGTTTTTCAGCGCGCGTAAACGCTTGCTTGCACAACTCGATAACTACCTGAAATCCCTTGTCTGCAAAGGTGTTGGTCTGCCCGATCATCCCAACCTCAAATCCGCGCTCGGCATTTCAAACCGCAGTTTGGTACATCGGTGGACACGGGCCGGCGCTCCTGGGCAAATACCTGGCTACGCCACCAACATAGAAGGAGTTGCCAAGGCTGCTAAAGTCATGAAGTACGGTGGCTGGGTGGCACAGCGATAGGTGGCGGGGCCTCGTATTTGAAGGTGCAAAACGTAAATGCCGCAGGCAATGCAGAGGCGTGTGAAAAGGTCAAATTTACTGAGCCCGGTAGCTTCGTCGGGGGTGTCGGTGGTCTTGCGCGAGCTTACTAGCCGCCAATGCTCTGAATTCGTCCAGGTTGAACACGGGTGCAAAGAGCTTTTTGAACAGGGGCTTGGCCAGCGTCTGAGCCACACCCTGTGCCCCAGCAATCTGTTTGTCGAGTGCCTGAATTTGCGCGTCGACATCGACGATTTCGGGCACAGCAATGAACTGATCAACCGTCAGTTTTGTACGAAACCCTGCCAGAGCAGCTTCGGCGACGCTTACCTTGCCAGCGCAAGCGCGCTGCGCATCGCTGTGTTTTTGATACTCCGAACGCAGGGCAACAGCTGCATTGCCAAGCGCCAGCTCAAGCAAGGACGCTCGCTGCGCAGACCGTCATCAGCGCCGCCAACGTGGACTTTCCTCGGGCGTTGTCAGCATAAATAAGTGTCACTTTTTCCAGATCAAGGGCCTTGGGCCCCTCCCTCTTGATGACTCCCCGTCCTAGAGCCTAGTCAAAATGTTTTTTGGGCATCGAAATCTCCAATGCCCCAATATTCGGACATACGGTACCCCATGAAATTACTCATGAAACAGCCAGATTTCCCGGTTTTTTTCCATGAGACCGCGTGGTTCCAAACACGCCAAGTGTCTTCATGAAAAGGATATTTTTAGGGATACAGTCCTAAATACGTCGAACATAGGTTTTCGATTCCGGGTTCGGGCACCATCTTTTGTTTCACTGACAGCCAGTAAAGCCCGTGAAACCCTTTAAAACCCCTTGGCGGGTTTTTTCGTTTCTGGCATTCCATCGGCTTTCTGCTGAGTCCAAGGTTAGGCTTTCGGGTGGAAGACAGAGTGCTAAAAAGTAGTACGCTTATGCCGCCTACCGCCTCGCGTCTATCTACCGGCGTAGCCTGAGGAGATCCTTTGTCCACTCTCACACTGACGTCGCACATCTTCAGCACACCCCGCCATACGACGCACTATCTGGCGTTGGGCCCGGTCGATGGGCCGTTGATGATATTCCTGCACGGTTGGCCGGAGATAAGCCTGATCTGGCGCGCGCAGATGGAAGCCTTCGCTGCCGAAGGCTGGCATTGCATTGCACCGGACATGCGCGGCTATGGTCGCTCTTCTGCGCCAGCAGACGTCGATGCGTACACCCTTGAAAATATCGTGGCGGACATGGCAGCACTGCATGACCATCTCGGTGGCCTGCCCGCCATTTGGGTGGGCCACGATTGGGGCAGTGTCGTAGCGGGCGAATTGGTCGCTCATGAGCCGCAGCGCAGCCGCGGCGTTGTGCTGGTATCGGTGCCCTACTTCCCGACGACGAACGCGTTGCCGACGCTGGTCCCGCTGGTTGATCGCGCGATCTATCCAGAGGACCTGTACCCAGACGGTCAATGGGACTATTACCGCTACTACAACAAGCACTTTGCGTCCGCTGTCGCTGACCTGGATGCGGATAAAGCTGCCTCGTTGGCGTCGATTTATCGGCGAGGCGACCCTGCAAGCATCGCCAAGGTTGCATCCAATGCCGAAGTGACCCGCAAAGGTGGGCGGTTTGGCCAAGCGCACCAGGCCCCACCCACTCAACCAGACCTCGCGCTCTGGCCCGCGGCGGACTTCGCTGTACTGGTCCAGACGTTCGAGACGCATGGTTTCCGCGCGCCCTGCGCATGGTATTTGAACGACGCTGCCAACGTCGATTATGCCAATCGGTCACTCAAGGGCGGCCGCCTGTCGTTGCCCGTTCTGTTCGTGAACGGCGATTACGACCCGATGAATACCATCAAGGGCAATCAGTTGGGCGAGCCGATGCGCGCGGCCTGCGCAGACCTCACCGTGACCAGCCTACCCGGCGGGCATTGGTTGCCGGTGGAGTGCAAGGCGGAACTGGTTGAGGCCATCAGTGCTTGGTTAAAGGCAAAAGGCTAGCAGCGTTGCACTGTTTTCGGGTGATCTGGAACCTGAATCGGGGTGGACGCGAGGGAACGATCTGAAGCCCGGCACCCTCTATTCATCAGCAGCCAACTGCCCAGGCCGCACCCGTTGCCTTCTCCAGACACCCCATGCGGATGAGTCCGCGACCCACCCAGAAAAGGTCAGCCTTCATGTCTTACGATTACCAGGGTATTGCCAGCGTCATCACTGCATCCCGTCACATGGGTACGCACTCGGACGAACTGCTCAATGAGGCAGTGAATATTCAACTGACCAGCAGCGGCAAGCCGACCATCGCGCGCCTGAGTTTCGACGCCCCCCTTCAATGGCCCGCCCACCCCAACGCTGTGGTGGTCAACTTGCCGGACGGTACGTCGGTCGGCGGTGTGATCGCCGAGATCGAAAAATCAGCCGATGGCCCTGGCTGGGTGACGTTTACCGTAGATGACTGAGCCGCCGAAGGCCGCCGTCGCTGAACGCTGAAGAGCAGTCGCCCTGCAGATACAAAAATCCCGACGCAAAGGTCGGGATTTTTGTATCCGCCGGCTTATCAGTTGTCGGGATGCTCGCTCGCGACCGAGTCGGCAGCATCCACGTCAGACATGTCTTCTTCGAGCGGTGCCTCGTCGTCCGCCGGGAGCGGGATATTATCCTCGTCACGCTTTGGATCATGCCCGGTCTCGTTGTCTGTGCCGCGGGTTACGTCCTGCTGTGAAATGTTCCCAGGGGCGTTTTCATTGATGTCCATACTGGCTCTCCACTCTGACGCTCGGGTTATCCGCGCTTATTCGTCAGAGGCGTCACGGCAGCCGGAGTGCCCAGCATTAGACGAATGGTGCGATATAAAACACAACGTCAAACCCGTGGTGGCAGGGGTAACGCGCCAGAGGTGTCTGCCTTTCCCAACTCGATAGCATGAAGGGGGCTATGCTGGAGCGACACGCCGAACCCCCGCAGTAATGACCCTATCGGAGACCCGACATGAATCCAAACGCCACCGCCCTTGTCCTGATCGAGTTCCAGAACGACTTCACCACGCCAGGGGGCGTGTTCCATGACGCCGTCAAAGAGGTGATGCACCAGTCCGACATGCTGGCCAACACCGCGACCACGGTGCAACAGGCGCGCAAGTTGGGCGTCAAGATCATTCACCTGCCGATCCAGTTCGCCGATGGCTACCCCGAGCTGACCACGCGTGACTATGGGATTCTCAAGGGCGTTGCCGACGGCAGCGCGTTTCGCGCAGGCAGTTGGGGGGCCGAGATCACCGATGCAATTACCCGTGAAACCGGCGACATCCTGGTGGAGGGCAAGCGCGGGCTGGATGGGTTTGCGACCACGGGACTGGACTTGGTGCTGCGCAACAACGGGATCCACAACCTGGTGGTGGCAGGGTTTCTGACCAACTGCTGTGTCGAGGGCACCGTGCGCTCTGGCTACGAGAAGGGTTACAACGTCGTGACCTTGACCGACTGCACGGCGACCTTCACCGAGGAGCAGCAAAAGGCTGCCGAGAACTTCACCTTGCCAATGTTTTCCCAGGCGCTGCGGCATACCGAGTTCCTGGGCGCTTTGAGCGCCAAGTAGGCAAAAAAAGGGCGACTGATCAATCAGTCGCCCCTTTTGCTGTATGCCTGCTATTGCGCTCAACCGTTCAACGTCAGCCCCGGATAAGCCCGCACCGGCACCTTGTGGCGCTGCGGTTGTTGGCGTGCAAGCTGGGCCTGGACCTGTGCGACGGCATCCAGCACACGCTGTGCCCATTGCTCGTCTTGCGGGTCCACAACCACCACACGAAAACCGTGATCGACGCCTTCAAGCTGCACACCCTCGGAGTCATCGACATGCAGGTCAATGTCGAAGGCCGGTGGGAATTTCGATGGCGTGCTGGTCAGCCCACGCTCGGTAAGGGCCTGGTTATGCCGCACGCTGTTGACCACGCCATCGACGTGGATGCCATACAACAGCAACCAGCGCCGGATGTAGGACGGGGTGCGACCGGACGAGGTGTAGACCCAGACGCTACAGCCCTGGCGACGCAGTTCGCGGGTCAGGGAGCGGGTGCCGCTGCGCAGCGGTTCACCCAGCCAACGGTGCACACAGGCCGGCAAGCGGCTGTGTTCGGTCGCGCTGTGGTGCAGTTGGCAGGCCAACGTGTCATCGATATCGAATGAAATACGGATGCGCTGACGCTTGAACACACGCGTGATTGTGTCGAGCACTGAAAACCTTCCCATCATTGGCCCCCCTGGTAGGCGGGCGCTGGTGCGTCGCGGAGGAAAAAACCCATGGGGTCAGGGGCCTTATCTTCCAGGAACGCCGCATATTTTTTCTTGATCTTGGGCAATTCGTACAACGCCATGACGCCGTGCTTGGCCGAGTTGCGTATGACCGAGGACGGGTTGAAATAGCCCTCGGCGTTGTCCAGCGTCAACACGAAAGGCGCCAACCCCTCGCGCATCAGCAAGTAACTGACGATCAACGACCCACTGCGGTGGTTGCCTTCAATGAACAACTGCGGCTTGCTGAGGACGCGCACATAGACACCGGCGGCGCGCTTCCACACTGATTCGTTGTGGTGCTTGCAGTACCAGTTGTACAGGTCCTTGATGCCGCCCTCGACATTGTTGAAAAAATGCACTTCGGTGGCAGCCAGGTGCTGGGCATATTCCCGCCTGCGTACCGGGTCTGTACCGCAGAGCACGGTGGCATTGATCTCCAGCATCAGGTTCAACTGCTGGAGGTCGAACAGGTCGACACCGCGCGCCACATAGTCGTCAATCAGCGCATAGCCTTCAAGAACATTCTGCAGCACTTCGTCTGTCAGTGGGTCGCGTGGCTCGGTGAAGTCCCGGCTGAGCTGGGCAAAACGGCCCTGTACCTCACGCAGTGCGCGTTCGATCGCGAGCAAATCAAGACGACGTGTTGCAGTCATTGGCAATCCTGGAAACGGTGGAAGGCGGATCAGCTGAATTTGCCGCTGATGTAGTCCCCGGTCATTTGTTCGCGCGGGTTTTCGAAGATCTGGGTGGTCGCGCCCATTTCCACCAGGTAACCGGTGCGGGTGCCCTGGGAGATGTCCACCGAGAAAAACGCGGTGGTGTCGGCCACACGAATCGCCTGCTGCATGTTGTGCGTCACCAGGGCGATGGTGTAGTCCTTTTTCAGCTCGACCATCAGTTCCTCGACCCGGCGCGTGGCAATCGGGTCCAGGGCCGAGCAAGGTTCGTCCAGCAACAGCACTTCCGGCTCGGTGGCGATGGCACGGGCGATGCACAGGCGTTGCTGCTGACCGCCAGAGAGCGACAGGCCGCTGACCTTGAGCTTGTCCTTGACCTCATCCCACAGCGCCGCGCCTTGCAGGGCGTGCTTGACGCGATCGCCAAGGTCGCCCTTGTAGCGGTTCAGGCGCAGGCCAAAGGCCACGTTGTCAAAGATGCTCATCGAGAACGGGTTCGGCTGTTGGAACACCATGCCGATGTAACGGCGCACGACCACAGGGTCAACGCCCTTGCCGTAGACGTCCTGGCCAAGGAAGTGCACATGGCCTTCGAAACGGAAGCCCTTCACCAGGTCGTTCATGCGGTTGAGGCTGCGCAGCACGGTGGATTTGCCGCAGCCGGAGGGGCCGATGAAGCCGGTGATCTTGTTCTTTTCGATCGGCACATGGCTGTCACGCACCGCCATGAAGTTGCCATAGAAAATCTTGTCCAGCTTGCAGTCCATGACCACAGGCGACTGGGTGATAAACGGAGCGGCTACTTGCGCAGATGACATGTTCAAAATTCAGGTGCTCCCGTTCTTAGTACTTGGGCTTGCCGAAAATACGGCTCACGATATTCACAACCAGCACGATCATTACCAGCACCAACGAGGCCGCCCAGGCGAGCTCGAGCTGGTTGTCGAAAGGCATGCCGGAGAAGTTGTAAATCAGCACGGCCAGGGACGCCGTCGGATTCATGACTGCAAGGCTGCCGTCGTGGTAGATCCAGTAGTTACTGAACAGCGCGGTGAACAACAGCGGCGCGGTTTCGCCGGCAGCGCGTGCCACGGCGAGCATGACGCCCGTCAGGATCGCGGGCATGCCGGTGGGCAAGACGATTTTCCAGATCACCTGCGAACGGGTGCAGCCCATGCCATAGGCCGCGTCCTTCATGATCTTGGGCACCATCTTCATCGACTCTTCAGCCGTCAGCACCACGATAGGCAACATCAGTACAGCCAGCGCCACGCCACCGGCGGGTGCCGAGTACGTGCCGGTGGTCATGACCACCAGGGCGTAGGCGAACACGCCGGCCAGGATCGAGGGCAAGCCAGTGAGCATCTTGGCGGCAAAGCGCGAGGCGTTCGCCAGCTTGCTGTCCGGACCCAGTTCCGCGAGGAAGATCGCCGCCAGGATGCCGACCGGCACGGCGATGGCGGCGGCAATACCGACCATCACGAAGGTGCCGGCCATGGCGTTGCCGAAGCCACCGCCGGTCTCGAAGCCGGTGGGTGGCAGCTCGGTGAACACTTCCAGGCTCAGGCGCGCGCCGCCACGGGTGATCAGCATGTAGAGCACGGAAATCAGCGGCACACTGGCCAGCAGCGCGCCGAACCACACCAGGGTGGTCAGCACCAGGCTGCGCAGGGCACGCCCTTCAAACCGGCGCTGCAGGCTTGGCATGGCGGTGATTGGAGACGAGAGGTCAGTCATTACTTGGTACCCCGCTGGGCGTAGACCATGATCATCGAACCGATGATGTTCACCAGCAGCGTGATGAACATCAGCACCAGTGCGGCGTACATCAACACTTCGATCTCGTTCGGGCCGGCTTCGGGAAAGTTCAGCGCCAACAAGGCCGCCAGGGTATTGGCCGGGGCGAACAGCGAGAGGGAAATGTTGTTGGCGTTACCCACCAGCATGGCCAGGGCCATGGTTTCACCCAAGGCGCGGCCCAGGCCCAGCACCAGCGATCCGAAGATGCCAGTGGCGGCGGACGGCACCATCACCTTGAGAATCGCTTCCCAGTGAGTGGTGCCCATGCCGTAGGCGGCTTGCTTGGTTTTCATCGGGACACCCGTGAGGGCGTCCTGGGACACGGCAGCAATGGTCGGCAGAATCATGATGGCCAGCACCAGTGCAGCTGGTAACAGGCCCGGCCCGCTGAGGGACGTGCCGAAAAAAGGAATCCAGCCGAGTTCGCTGTTCAGCCACGCGGTGAGCGGGCGGATGGCCGGGATAACCACATAAATGCCCCAGAGGCCGTAGACCACGCTGGGGATGGCTGCGAGCAATTCGACGATGGTGCGAAACACCGCCGCCAATTTGGCTGGCAGGAAATCCTGGGTGAGGAAAATAGCCATGCTGACGCCAAAAAAGCCTGCGATCAGCAACGCAATCAGGGCGCTGTACAGCGTGCCCCAAATCGCGGGCAGGATCCCGTACTTGCCTTGGTTAACGTCCCAGACACTGCCGAACAGCACGTCAAAGCCGTGCTTTTCCATACCGGGAAGTGCCTTGCGCCCTACTTCGAAGACCAGCGCGAAAACCAGCGCCAGCACCAGCACTACGCCTATGCGTGCAAGTGCACGGAAGGTGCGGTCAACCACAAAGTCCTTCGTGGACGGCGGCTGGCACGCAGAATCCGGGTTAACCGGTACGACAAAAGGTGTGTTCATTGGCTAATTCCGGAACAAGGGGGGAACGCTCCCGGCATGGCTGACAGCCCATGCTGGGAGCGGCCTGGCGGCCTTACTGGATGTTGGCGGAAGCTTTGCGAACCTGGTCGACAACCGATGGAGGCAGTGGGATGTAGCCCATCGAGTCGGCGATTTTCTGACCTTCGGTCAGGCTGTACTCGACCATGTCACGCATGGCTTTGGCTTTGGCTGGGTTGCCGTTGTCCTTGCGGAAGATCATCCAGGTGTAGGAAGTGATCGGGTAGGACTTGGCGCCATCCGGGTCCGGCAGCCAGGCCACCAGGCTTTCCGGCATTTTCACCGCGGCCAGGGCTTCGGCGCCGCTCTCGGCGTTCGGTACCACGTACTTGCCGGCCTTGTTCTGCAGCTGGGCAAAGTCAACCTTGGCGAGTTTGGCAAAGCCGTACTCGATGTAGCCAATCGCGCCTGGGGTCTGGCGTACGGTGGCGGTCACGCCATCGTTCTTCGGCGATTTGATGAACTTGTCGCTGGCGGGCCAGTTGACGGTGTTGCCTTCGCCCAGGTCTTTCTGGAACTCAGGGTTGATCGCAGCCAAGTGCTTGGTGAACACAGCGGTGGTGCCGCTGGAGTCTGCACGCACTACAACAGTGATCGGCATGTCAGGCAGTTTCAGGCCCGGGTTGGCGGCGGCGATCTTTGGATCGTTCCACTTGGTGATCTTGCCCAGGAAGATGTTGGAGTACACATCGCGTGGCAATTTGAGTTCTTTAGGATTGCCCGGCAGGTTGAACGCCAACACGATTTCACCGGCAGTCATCGGAAGCAGTTGCGCGCCTTCGGCAACCTTGGCGATGTCTTCGTCTTTCATGGCCGAGTCGCTGGCGGCGAAGTCGACGGTTTTGTTCAGGAAGTCCTGTACACCCGCACCGCTACCTTTGGATTGGTAATCAACGGTGACACCCTCGGTTTTCTTGCTGAAATCCTTGAACCAGGTGAGGTAGATCGGGGCTGGGAAACTCGCACCGGAACCGGTGAGGCGGATGCTTTCGGCAGCAAACACCGAGGTGGCACTGAGAGAAACCGCAACGGCGAGTGCAGCAGACTTCATCAGACGTTTCATTCAGGAAAATCCTTGTGAATTACGGGCTCGGGAACTCTGCAACAATCTTGTTACGGTTTTATGAACGTGGAATGGCAAAACGCCTTGTTGTCCCCCTCTCCCACCGCAATCGCGCGATTTGATGTCATTGGTTAGTAACAAAATGCGACTAAGACTTTGCCATCTCCCACCACGCGAGTTCCGCCCATGTCCTCAATCGAAGACACCTTGATGCAGCGCATCCACCGTGAGTTGCTGGATCACAGTGACGAAGAGCTGGAACTGGAATTATCCGAAGACGGGCATGACCTGAACGCACTGTTTGATGAGCACGTTGGAGAAAGCCGCGAGAAAGCCGCACGGCGGGTGTATTTCAGCGAACTGTTCCGCCTGCAGGGCGAATTGGTGAAGTTGCAAAGCTGGGTGGTGAAGACCGGCCACAAGGTGGTGATCCTGTTCGAAGGGCGTGATGCTGCCGGCAAGGGCGGTGTGATCAAGCGCATTACCCAGCGCCTGAACCCCAGGGTCTGCCGCGTTGCCGCCCTGCCCGCGCCGAATGACCGCGAGCAGACCCAGTGGTATTTCCAGCGCTACGTCTCGCACCTGCCGGCCGCCGGTGAAATCGTACTGTTCGACCGCAGTTGGTACAACCGCGCCGGTGTCGAGCAGGTCATGGGGTTTTGCAACGAGGACCAGTACGAAGAGTTCTTCCGCACGGTGCCGGAGTTCGAACGAATGCTCGCCCGCTCCGGTATCCAACTGATCAAGTACTGGTTTTCGATTTCCGACCAGGAACAGCACCTGCGTTTTCTCAGTCGCATCCACGACCCCCTCAAGCAATGGAAACTCAGCCCCATGGACTTGGAGTCGCGCCGGCGCTGGGAAGCCTATACCAAGGCCAAGGAAATCATGCTCGAACGCACCCACATCGCCGAAGCGCCGTGGTGGGTGGTGCAAGCCGATGACAAGAAGAAGGCCCGCCTCAACTGCATCCACCACTTGCTCGGGCAGATGCCGTATGAAGAGGTCGAGCTGCCGGTGATCGAGCTGCCGCAGCGCGTCAGGCAGGAAGACTATTCGCGCAGCCCGACGCCGCCGGAACTCATTGTGCCGCAGCGCTACTGATCCCCCAGTGCAGGCAGGCGGCATCTCGCATCCGGATGTTCGCCCGCCTGCCTGTTTTTTTCAGACCCGTCTTAAATCATCCTGTGCCTGACAGCGATACGCTGGCCCCTTCCCACCCCCTCTGTGGAACGCGCCCGGCGCACAGCTGACAGGTACCCCGCCATGATCGACAAACACCTGCGGATCCTCATCGTGGATTCCCTTCATGCCCATGTCGTGCAGATCGAAAAAATGCTCAACCGCATGGGCCATCACTGTATCGCCACCGCCAGCAGCGACCGGGAAGGCCGGCAATTGAGCCGTGCCGGGCTGAGGCGTTTCGATGTGCTGTTGGCCGCTGATCACATGGTGCGCAAGCCCGACGTGGGAGGGGCGGCGTTTGACGCCTACGCCATCGCGAACGTGTTTATCTATGGCCGGCCTGCCGACAGCGAACAGGTCAGCCTGGCCAGCCACGGTGAGCGTTACTGGCGCTGCGGCTTGCCGGAATACCTGGTGCTGGAATGGTTCATGGCCCGCTCCAGGCGCAGCCTGCCGCAGGCTTGCGACAACCCTTCGCGAGTGCCTTGCACGGAGTCACCCGGTTACTTTGCACTGCCAGGCGCAAGGTGACCGGGCTCCGGCGGGGTCAGAGGGGGGCGCTGCTGACGACCCTCAGCGCCAACCCTTCATACGCATCCAGCGTGATGGTGAACTCACCCTCTGCCGTCAGGTCACCCTCGACCCGTTCATTGATGATGTCCACCACCATCCCCGCCGCGATATCCGGCAGGTTCAGGGTCTCGGTGATCGGCGTGGCGCCGAAGTTCAGCGCGGTAATTTGTATGCCTTTGCCGGCGGGCAATTCGTGGACCATCACCAGCAACCCTGGGTTTTGCACTTCCGGCACTTGGATCTGGCGGCTGGCGGCAATGTCGTAGGCACGGCGTACCGCGAGGATTTTCTGCAATTGCGAGGCAAACGACTCGGGGTCCTGTAATTGGCTGTTGAGGCTGCCATACAGGCTTTTCGAGCGCGGCATATGGCCGGCGGATAATTCGGCGTCCGGGTTCAGGTCGACCAGGTCATAGGCGCCACGATGAATCCAGCGCGTGTCGCCATCCTGCATCAAGTGTTCGACCTCTTCGGCCGCCAGCGGCAGCGCGCCCACCAGGTCCCAGCCCGACAAGGCAAACACCCCTGGTTGCATGGCGTTGTACATCACCAGCAGCAAATGGATCTGGCGAATCTGCCGGATGTCCGCGGGGGTGATCGCGTCCAGGTCCCGAATGCCCAGGGCGGCCGTGATGATACTGGCCGTGGTGCAGGACACGCCGTTGGTCACGAACTTGAGGTTGTACGGCGCATGCTCGCCAGCCAGGCGCTCGTACATCTGCTCGCGGATGTGCTCGCGCAGGATGTTGCCGGGAAAGGTCTGGCCCTGGTACAGGAAGGTGTCGTGGGCATGCAAGGTCCAGAAGTGCACCAGTTCGAGGGTCAGTTCATCGTGGTTCTGCAACGCGTGGATCAGCGAGCCGGGGTCGATGCCCTGGCGGTGCATTTCACGCAGCATCAGGCGCAGGAACTCGGCGTCGCCCATCAGCAACGCGTGCTGGTACGCAGGGCGGGTGATGAAGTCGTAGGACAGGTCGGCACCGCCGTGTGACATGGACGCGATGTCATCCACGGTGAGGTTCAATTCCTGGAAGCTGAAACCGCCCGCCTTGCGAATCGCCCCGCCCAGCAACTGGTTGCCGGTGATCGACAGCGGATGGCTCTCGGACCAGGCCGTACCGTCCAACTTGCGCTCCACGCCGAGGAAACCATTGGCGTCCAGGCGCAGGATCTTCGCGCCCATCACGTCGATGGCATGCAGCGCATCGCCAATGATCATCTGCTGCGCGGCGAAAGTCGGGTCCAGCCAATTCAACGACGGCTGGCCTTCCTTGAAATAATGCAGGTACACCCAGCGGCGCGGCTTGCCGTCCACGCCCAGCACCACGTCCGTCGCACTCCAGTCGGTTTCCTTGACGCCGGGTTCGAAGAAGATCACCCGTTGCAACTGGCCGACGATGTAGTGTTTGTCGCGCAATGCATCGACCTGCGCCGGGCTGAGGTTCTGCGCGTCGCGGCCCTCAGCAACGTCGGGCAGCAACGGCCAGTCTTCTTCGCGGATTTCCACCATGTGGTAAAGGCCGGGATAGTCCTCGTACGCCATCTCGGCCAGGCGGAAGTCCGCGCCCTTGCCGGTGTGGGACGGGATCACATCGTCGATGATCACCGCGTTGTGCGCCGCCGCCATGCGTGTCAACGCCTGCAACTGTGCCTCGGTGCCCAGCTGCGGGTCGATCTCGAAGCTGATGCGGTCGAAATTGCCGTCGATGGTCGGCGTGTGCTGCATGCCGCTCAGGCCGCCGGACTTCTTCAGCGGGCCATTGTGGATGCCCTGGATGCCGATCTTCGACAAGGCGTGCCACAGCGCCTCATCGCCCAGCGCCTCCAACACCGTGCCGCCTTCGCGGGTCACGATCGAGGCCGGGTAGGCGGTGAACCACACCGACGACAGCGCCGAAGCATCACGGGGCCGGGTCTGCGCGTAAGGCTGCTGCCACAACCGGCCTTGGCCCGAATAGAGCTTGGCCCGCTGGCGTGCCGCGTGCAGCATCGATTGTTCCACCAGCCAGTTCACATGGTTGTTTTCAGCCGCGGTCATATGCCTGTTACCTGTTGTCGTGAATGAGCCCGACGCGGAGGTATCAGGTATCGGTAACACCGGTCGTAGTCATATGAGGCGTATGGGCGCTATTCGTTGCATCGAATTCAAGCTTACGTCGCTCAAAACGCTCAGCCTCAGGTTGGCTGGCTTTATTTTGGACAATGCTACTGATTTCCTCCGTGTAGGGCAGGAAGGTGGAAGCAACAAGCATCCCCCAGCGCACGTCGGGGATGTCACTCAAGATATCAATCGATTTCAGGGTGGTGGTAGACAGCAACAGCTTGAGCGTGTCATTGCGTAGTACCGGGTCCTGAAGCAGATATAGCTGTAGTTCGTGATTGTGCTCGGGATGAAGCGTCCAGAGCGTGTCGGCCAAGGCCTCTGCGTTACGCTCAATGAACGTGCTCAAAACTGCCCTTTCGGGCTTATTGCTGTACCCAACCTTGGGCAGTGCGAAAATACTCTGGCGAGGGCTGAACAGAGGGATAGCTCGAAAATACGTCCAGGCTGCCTGCGATTTGCCACTGATCCTTTCAGCATTTAATAAAAGCGACCAGATAGCTTCGGGCGTGCCTTCCAGTGCCGTCAATGGACACACTGTGTGTTCAAGCAATGAGGCAACCTGATCTGGCTTGTCCACCGCTGCGGTAAGCAACTTTGCCAGGGACTCAGCGGACTCATCCAACACTTCGCTTTGGCTGAGCAATGCCTCGATAAGCGTATGCGAGGCGTGAACCAACAGCTTTTCCATACCGTCCAACTCCAGGGCCAATAGCCGGCGGTAGGTGATCCGTTCGTTATTGCCTGACGCTGTTTCAAACGTTGAACAAATCAGGCGAAGCATATCCAGTCGAGGTTCGACAAACCCCAGACTCACTAACTGCTTGAGGTCATCTGAGCGGGTTGTATCGCTGAGGTTATGAAACAGAACAGGTAGTTCATGCAACCATTTCCAGGCACCTTCGCTCTGTGCAAGCAGTGGGACTAAATCGGTAACGTCCGGCAGTTCTTGAACACTGTGCAGAATGCCCCTGCCGCCCTCTCCCAATGCGGCGACCTGATCGGGGCTCAAGCTGCTGAAAATGGTGCAAAGCAAAGCCTTTCTTGGCCCGCTCGGCACCGATATCGCCAGCCGCTCTAACAACATGGGATTTGTCTCGTAGATAGCCTGAATTAAGACGGGTGCATGCGTGCTCAGCAAAAGTGAATCGACCATCTCGGCAAATCGGTCCATGCATTGAGGAGCCGCGTTGAGGATCGTAGCCAGTTTTCCAGCGTGGGGTCCTTCATCCGAAGCGCTGCTTTGGCTGCATAGGTATTCAACCAATCCGGAGATCAAGCCGCGGCCTTCTTCCAGGGAATCATGCTCAAGTTTGCCAAGCACCCTCGCAGGGTCGTTGACCACGGTCATAACCTGCAGAGAATCGCCTCGGCGTAAGGCCAGGATCAGGTTCTTGTCATTTTGCGTCAGTGCCCCTTCATAGAAAAAACTCAGGTAATCGTTGTAGTCAATATCGAAAAAGCCGGCACGCATCAGCTCAATGACGCCTTCGAGCCCCTTAAGGTCCCGGGCCAAAACGTCCTCGTACCCCGAATTTACGGCGTCTCTGAACGCCATTCGCAGGGCACGCACACTCTTAGTTTTCAGCGATTCGAGTTCTTGCTCAAAAAGGGCAGGCTCCATCTTCGATTCGCGGTCCTGCAAATGCAAGATTGCGGTCCTGGCGCCCCGTGCCTGCCCAACCCGCCACTCACCGAACCCAGTGATCACCGAATAGATCGCCCCACGCCGCTTGATCAGTTCGGCAAATGCCTCCGGGTACAAGTTGCGCACGACCACCATCGCAAACAGCTTGTTCGCATCAAGAACCACGCCACGATCGCCGAGCAGGCTGGAGAAAATATCAAACTCATTGACGATATTCTTGATCAGCCTCATCTCATCAATGTACTCGCACACAGTCTCGATCAACCCGCGATCAAGACGCCCGATCACAGGTTTAAAGCGCTCTGCCCGCAACAAGTCCATCATCTTTTCCCCGGAGTTTTCCGAGCTTACGACGGGTATCACGGGTATGACCAGGTCGAAAAATTTGGTCTTTTCACCCACTGAGAACAACTCATCGCGAATGGCATAGATGAAATGCACGGGGCGCTTGATTTGTGGGGACTGCCTGATCGTAAAGTTGATTTCGCGCAGCCGGAAAAACACATCCTGAATACCAAACCGGTCGAGATCCTCAATCACCACCACGTCGATATCGCTGCGTTCAAAACAGTAGATAATTTCGTCGACGTTCTTGTGCAGTACGGACCCATGATGAGTCGCTTCCAACTTCCCGCCTTTCAGCGTCAACCCATCAATGCTGAAGAGCGAGAGGTACTTCAACACAGAGTGAAGAATGTACAGGCTCGACGCACCCGCAATAATCAAAGCGAACCAATCGGGGAAGCGCATGAGTGCTGGAACAAGCCAATCGGGGTCGACTTTCGGGAGCATGTTGACGGAGGGCAGATACATCCGCAGAACGCTGACGATCAGAAATGCCAAGAACACCGTGTGCAGCGCAATACTGGAATTGGAAGCTTGTACGATGCGCTTCAATCGCGTTTTTGGCAGTTTTTTCGCAGGGACGGCATATAACAGTTGTTGAACGATTGTTTCTTCAATGCGCGACATCAGATCTGATTCTGCTTCGCGTCCTACTGGACTTTCCTGCGTGAAGGTCGCCAGTGAAACCAGAATATGCTTGAACTCTGGGTGACGATCAAAAAAGGTTCTGATAACGCTGCTCTTGCCTGCACCATACCCGCCCGTGAGCGCAATATTACGAACTTGCTCATTGCGCAGCGCGTGCAGAAACACACTCGCATAGCGATCCGCTTGACTGTCCTCAAGCAATACAGGTGTCAGAGGTTCAAAAGCCCCGTCACTTTTGAGAATGGCCTTGTCGGCGTTCCACGTTTTGAGAAAGGCGTTGAAACTGCGTTTAAGCCTGCACACTAATCCTTGAGTCACTGAGTCATCCTGTTTTGCAATTAACGGTGCGGTGTGAATGCGCGCCATGATAGCTGATCGCCACCCAGCAGTCCCACCCGGTTTATCGAAGGCAAAGAACCTATTTTCAAACAGCAACCGGTTGGATGGATTACTCGCCCGCGCCGCCCGTCGCCTGCCGATACTGCCTCGGCGTAAACCCCGTCGACGCCTTGAACTGGCGGGTAAACGCGCTGTGGTCTGTATACCCGCACTGCAACGCCACTTCGGTGATCGGCAGGTCGGTGTGCAGCAAGCGGTGGGCATGCTCCAGCCGCACTTTCTGGATCATCTGCCGTGGCGTGAGGTGGAACACGCGCTTGCAATAACGCTCCAGTTGCGCCACGGAAATCCCGGCAATGCGCGTCAGTTCACTTAGGGTGACACGACGGTTGAAGTGCGCGCGGATGTGCGCGTCCACGGCGGCCAGGCGCTGGTACGCCGGGTGGCTTTCGCTGGCGGTCTGCAGGTCAACCGAGATACCGGCCAGGCCAATGATCGTGCCCGAATGGTTGTACAGCGGCCACTTGTGGGTCAAACACCAGCCGGGTTCGCGGGTGCCGTACAGGTGCAGTTCCAGCTGATCTTCCAGCACAAAGCCCTGCTCCAGCACGCGCCGGTCCTGCTCGGTGTAGCCCGGCCCCAGTTGCGCGGGAAAGACTTCGGCACTGGTCTTGCCCAGCAGCGGTTGCAGCTGCTTGAGCCCGCAGCGCTGCACCAGGGTGCGGTTGGCGAGCACATAGCGGGCCTGGGTGTCCTTGATGAAAACCGCCGCATTGGGGATCACATCGAGCATCGGCAATAGCTGCGCGACACTGCCCAATAACTGTTCGATGTCTTTGGGGTTGCTCCCTTGGCAAAGGGTCGCAAACGCGCTCTGCATCATGACGATTGATCCCCATTGTTGGCCTGGACGGGTAGCAGATTGCACGATGCCCGGCACCCTGTCGAGCCACCAAAACTGTGCTGATTTCGTCATCGATGCCAGCAAAAAACATCAATCGCGCCGCCGTTCATGAGTTCACTGTATGGCCACTGCATGCCTATCCAATAACTCACAAGAAGGCGACGCTATGTCAGCTCAAGGCAAGTTCAAGAAACAGCTTTCCCTGATGGACCTGACCTTTATCGGGTTGGGTGCCATCTTCGGTTCGGGCTGGTTGTTCGCAGCCAGCCACGTATCCGCAATCGCAGGCCCGGCGGGCATTGTTTCCTGGCTCATCGGTGGTTTCGCGGTACTGCTGCTGGGCATTGTGTACTGCGAACTGGGCGCCGCATTGCCGCGTGCCGGCGGCGTGGTGCGCTACCCGGTCTACTCCCATGGCCCGCTGTTGGGCTACCTGATGGGCTTCATTACCCTGATCGCGTTTTCCAGCCTGGTGGCTATCGAAGTGGTCGCCTCGCGCCAATACGCCGCGGCATGGTTTCCCGAGCTGACCAAGGCCGGCTCCAGTGACCCGACCACCCTGGGTTGGCTCGTGCAATTCGCCCTGCTGTGCCTGTTCTTCGTGCTCAATTACCGCAGCGTGAAAACCTTCGCCATCGCCAACAACCTGGTGAGCGTGTTCAAGTTCATCGTGCCATTGCTGGTGATCGGTGTGCTGTTCACCTTCTTCAAACCGGCGAACTTCCAGGTGCAGGGTTTCGCGCCGTTTGGCCTGTCGGGCATTGAGATGGCGGTGTCGGCCGGCGGGGTGATTTTCGCCTACCTGGGGCTGACGCCGATCATCTCGGTGGCCAGCGAAGTGAAGAACCCGCAACGTACGATTCCAATTGCCTTGATCCTTTCGGTGTTGTTGTCGACCGCAATCTACGTGCTGCTGCAAACCGCCTTCCTCGGTGGCGTGCCCACGGAAATGCTTGCCAATGGCTGGGCCGGGATCAGCAAGGAACTCGCGCTGCCCTATCGTGATATCGCCCTGGCGCTGGGCGTTGGCTGGTTGGCCTATCTGGTGGTGGCCGACGCCGTGATCTCCCCCAGTGGCTGCGGCAATATCTACATGAACGCCACGCCCCGTGTGGTGTATGGCTGGGCGCAGACCGGCACATTTTTCAAGATTTTCACGCGTATCGATGAGAAGTCCGGCATTCCACGGCCCGCGCTGTGGCTGACCTTTGGCCTGTCGGTGTTCTGGACCCTGCCGTTCCCGTCCTGGGAAGCACTGATCAACGTGGTGTCGGCGGCGCTGATCCTCAGCTACGCCGTTGCCCCGGTCACCGTCGCCGCACTGCGCCGCAACGCACCACAGATGGCGCGGCCGTTCCGGGTCAAGGGCATGGCGGTGCTCGGCCCGCTGTCGTTCATCATCGCGGCGCTGATCGTGTACTGGTCTGGCTGGGGCACCGTTTCCTGGTTGCTCGGACTGCAAATCCTGATGTTCGTGGTGTACCTGCTGTGCGCCCGCTGGGTGCCGACCGCACACATCAACCTCAAGCAGCAAGTGCGCTCGTCTGCCTGGCTGATCGGCTTCTACGCAGTGACCATCCTGCTGTCCAAGCTCGGTAGTTTTGGCGGCATCGGCGTGATCAGCCACCCGCTCGACACGATTGTCGTCGCCGCTTGCGCACTCGGCATTTACTACTGGGGCGCCGCCACGGGCGTGCCGGCTCACCTGGTACGACTGGAACACGAAGCCGATGAAAGCGAAGCGGTCGACGAACCTCACGCGCCGCTGACACCCGCGACTTACTGATTCAGGAGCCTTTTATGAAGCGACTGCATGTGATCGATTCCCACACCGGCGGCGAACCGACGCGCCTCGTCATGAGCGGTTTCCCGGCGCTGAACGGCGCCACGATTGCCGATCAACTGCACAGCCTGCGTACTGAGCATGATCAATGGCGCCGCGCCTGCCTGCTGGAGCCTCGCGGCAATGACGTACTGGTGGGCGCGCTGTATTGCGAACCCGTTACGCCAGGCGCGATCTGTGGCGTGATCTTCTTCAACAACGCCGGTTACCTCGGCATGTGCGGCCACGGCACCATCGGTCTGGTTGCGTCGCTGCACCACTTGGGGCGTATCCAGCCCGGCGTGCACACGATCGACACGCCCGTTGGCCCGGTGGCGGCCACGCTGCACGAAGACGGCAGCGTAACCCTGCGCAATGTGCCCGCCTATCGCCTGCGCCAGAAGGTGCCGGTGGAAGTGCCGGGGCATGGCGTGGCCTACGGCGATATCGCCTGGGGCGGCAACTGGTTTTTCCTGGTGTCGGACCATGGCCAACGCTTGCAGATGGACAACGTCGATGCGCTTACCGACTACACCTGGGCGATGCTCAAGGCCTTTGAAGAGCAAGGCATTCACGGTGCAGACGGTGCACTGATCGACCACATCGAGTTGTTCGCCGATGACGACCTTGCCGACAGCCGCAACTTCGTGATGTGCCCCGGTAAAGCCTACGACCGCTCGCCCTGCGGCACCGGCACCAGCGCCAAGCTGGCCTGCCTGGCCGCCGATGAAAAACTCCAGCCGGGTGAAACCTGGACCCAAGCCAGCATCACCGGTAGCCAATTCGAAGGCCGCTACGAATGGGACGGCGAGCATATCCGCCCCTTCATCACTGGCAGCGCCTACATGACCGCCGACAGCACCTTGCTGATCGACGAGCGTGACCCTTTTGCCTGGGGCATCTGAGCCCTTCCCTGTTTGTACTGAACGTTCCAAGGAGTTAGAACAATGAGCGACAACATCTTCACCGGCTGCATCCCCGCCCTGATGACCCCGTGCACCGCCGAGCGCAAGCCGGACTTCGACGCCCTGGTCGCCAAAGGCCGCGAGCTGATCGATATCGGCATGAGTGCCGTGGTGTATTGCGGTTCCATGGGCGACTGGCCGTTGCTCACCGAGGCCGAACGCCAGGAAGGCGTGGCACGCCTGGTGGCCGCCGGTGTGCCGACCATCGTTGGCACCGGCGCGGTCAACAGCCGCGAAGCCGTGGCCCATGCTGCCCACGCGGCCAAGGTCGGCGCCCATGGCTTGATGGTGATTCCGCGCGTGCTGTCCCGTGGCGCCTCCGCTACCGCGCAGAAGGCGCACTTCTCGGCGATCCTCAAGGCCGCGCCAAACCTGCCAGCGGTGATCTACAACAGCCCCTACTACGGCTTCGCCACCCGCGCCGAGTTGTTCTTCGAACTGCGTCGCGAACACCCGAACCTGATCGGCTTCAAGGAATTCGGCGGCGGTGCCGACCTGCGCTACGCCGCCGAACACATCACCTCCCAGGACGATAACGTGACCTTGATGGTCGGCGTCGACACCCAGGTGGTGCATGGCTTCGTCAACTGCAACGCCACCGGCGCGATTACCGGCATTGGCAACGCGCTGCCCCGGGAAGTGTTGCAATTGGTGGCCTTGAGCAAAAAAGCCGCCAAAGGCGACGCCAAGGCCCGTCGCCAGGCCCGAGAACTGGAAGCCGCGCTGGCGGTGCTGTCGTCCTTCGATGAGGGCTGCGACCTGGTGCTGTATTACAAGCATTTGATGGTGCTCAACGGTGATGAAGGCTACGCCCTGCACTTCAATGAAACCGACGCGCTCAGCGACGCGCAACGTCGTTACGCCGAAAACCAGTACGCGCTGTTCCGCCAGTGGTATGCCAACTGGTCGGCGGAACAGAACGTCGCCTGACCCCTTGCGCGCCGCTGCGGTTCTCGCAGCGGTCAACCTCTTTTCTACCAGGACGACCCCATGACTCTGACGGGCAAAATGCTGATCGGTCAGCACGCCACTACCGGCAATCGCGAAGCGATCCGGGCGATCAATCCCGCGACCGACACCCCCCTGGAACCGGCCTATCCGGGCGGCGACGGCGAACAAGTGGCCCAGGCGTGCGCCCTGGCGTGGGCGGCGTTTGATGGGTACCGCGAGACCTCGCTGGAGGTTCGAGCCACATTCCTTGAGACCATCGCCGCGCAAATCGAAGCCCTGGGTGATGAGCTGATCGAACGTGCCGTCGCCGAAACCGGCCTGCCCCACGCGCGCATTCAAGGCGAACGCGGGCGTACTTGCGGGCAACTGCGCACCTTCGCGCGCACCGTACGCGCCGGGGAATGGCTGGATGTGCGGGTGGACCCTGCACAGCCGCAACGTCAGCCGCTGCCTCGCCCAGACCTGCGCCAGCGCCATATCGCGCTGGGCCCGGTGGCCGTGTTTGGTGCGAGCAACTTCCCCCTGGCGTTTTCCGTGGCGGGTGGCGATACCGCCTCCGCGCTGGCCGCCGGTTGCCCGGTGGTGGTCAAGGCCCATGGCGCGCATCCAGGCACCAGTGAACTGGTGGGCCGGGCGGTGGCGCAAGCCGTTCAGGCCTGTGGTTTGCCCGAGGGCGTGTTTTCGTTGCTGTACGGTTCAGGTCGCGAGGTGGGGATTGCGTTGGTCACCGATCCGCGCATCAAGGCAGTTGGCTTTACCGGCTCGCGCAGCGGTGGCGTGGCGTTGACCCAGGCGGCGCAGGCACGGGTCGAGCCGATTCCGGTGTATGCGGAAATGAGCTCAATCAACCCGGTTTACTTGTTCCCAGCCGCGTTGGACGCGCGCGGCGAAGCGTTGGCAAAAGGCTTCGTGGCGTCGCTGACCCAAGGCGCCGGGCAGTTTTGCACCAACCCTGGGTTGGTGATCGCGGTCCAAGGGCCTGCGCTGGATCGCTTCATCAGCACGGCCAGTGAATCACTGCCCAACTGTGCAGCGCAGACCATGCTGACCCCCGGTATTTTCAGCGCCTTCGACGCTGGCGTGGCCGTACTGACAGAACACGCCAAGGTGGCGGCAAAAGGGTTGCCAGCAGAAGGCCCCAACCGGGGCCAGGCCCACTTGTTCGTGACTCAGGCCCAAGCGTTTCTAGCGAATGAACACCTGCAAGCCGAAGTCTTCGGCGCCGCTTCATTGATCGTCGTATGTGCCAACGACGAGGAGATGCTCCAGGTTTCCGAACACCTGGAAGGCCAACTGACCGCCACCCTGCAGATGGATGACGACGATCTGCCAAGCGCCAAAGCCCTGTTGCCGGTGCTTGAGCGCAAGGCCGGTCGCCTGCTGGTCAACGGCTGGCCGACGGGTGTGGAAGTCTGTGATGCCATGGTTCATGGCGGGCCCTTTCCCGCCACATCGGATTCGCGCAGCACGTCGGTGGGCACGGCGGCGATCCAGCGGTTTTTGCGCCCCGTGTGTTATCAAGACTTCCCCGATGCACTGTTGCCTGCCGCGCTCCAGCACGGCAACCCGTTGCTGCTGCGGCGCTTGCTCGACGGCCAGAGGGAGGCGTAGGCCATGTCAGATCCGGATATCGTCGTGGTCGGCGCCGGCATCATCGGCGTCGCCTGTGCCCTGCAACTGGCGCGTCAGGGGCGCCAAGTGCTGGTGGTCGACCAGCAGGAACCCGGTATGGGCGCGTCGTACGGCAACGCCGGGCATCTGGCGACCGAGCAAGTGTTTCCCATCGCCGACCTGTCGATCCTCAAGCGCTTGCCCGGCATGCTGCTGGACCCCATGGGCCCGCTGCGCCTGGATTGGAAATACCTGCCGCGCGCGCTGCCCTGGTTCCTGCGCCTGCTGCTCAACCTGCGTCCGGCGAGCTACCAGCGCACGGTCGCCGGGATCCGCACGCTCAACGAAGGCAGCCTGGGCGCGTGGCAGCGTTTGCTGCACAGCATTGGGCGCCCGACGTTGCTGCGCAAGGATGGCTCGTTGCTGGTGTATGAACAGGCCCACTCACGCCCCGCCCTGGAGGCCCTGCAACAGCGCATGCAACAACAGCAGGTGCCTGTGGACTACTGGTCCGGCGAGGCCATACGCCAAGCCGCACCGCAATTGAGCGACAACCTCCAGGGCGGGCTGTTTTTTCCCGGCACCGGGCACTTTCTCGATCCTTATCAGGTGGTGTGCGAACTGGTCCAGGCCGCCAAGGCCAGCGGCGTGCAATTCCTCAAGCGCCGGGTACTGGATGGGCGCGTTGAAGGAGACGGCGTCTCCCTGACGACCGACCAGGGCCATTTGATGGCGAGCCAGGTGCTGATCGCCTGTGGCGCCCACTCGGCCGCGCTCACCGCCGCACTCACCGGCAAACAAGTGCCACTGGACACGGAACGCGGCTATCACCTGATGCTGCCCCACGAGCAGCATCGCCTGCCGTTTGCCGTCACCTCCCTGGAACGAAAATTCATCATGACCCCCATGAGCGACGGCCTGCGCCTGGCCGGCACCGTGGAGTTCGCTGGCCTCAAGGCCCCGCCGAACATGGCACGTGCCTGGCAGTTGCACCGGCTGAGCAAAGGGTTGTTCCGCGAGGACTTGAGTGCGCGGGATGCAACGACGTGGATGGGGTTTCGGCCGTCCCTGCCGGACTCGCTGCCGATTATCGATCGGGTGTGCGAAGGGAAAGTGTTGCTTGCGTTCGGGCACCAGCATTTGGGGTTGACGCAGGCGGCGGTGACGGCGGAGTGGGTCGGTGAGCTGGCGAGTACGAAGCCGACACAGCCGTTGGCACCTTATCGCCTGGATCGGTTCTGAACCACGCAGACCGCCTCACCACTAAGGGGGGCGGAATGCTTACTCCACAATGGTTTCTTCCGCCGCAGCATTGAAGATGGCCTCGGCCATTTCCTCAATTTCATCACGCATGCATAGCTTCTCCAACCAGCCCGTCGGAATGCCTTGCACGCCATAGAACGCACCCGCCAACTGACCAACGATGGCGGCAGTGGTGTCAGCGTCGTCACCCAGGTTCACGGCCGCCAACACAGCATCGGCGAAGCTGTCCGTGTGCTGCACACACCACAGCGCCGCCTCCAATGAGGCGACGGCGTAACCGGAACCGGTGATCTGCTCGCGGGGCTTGTTGGCATATGCCCCTTGGGCAATTGCCACGACCTTTGGCGCAGTCAGGTCGGCGCAGGGGATGCTGAGCAGGTGCGCCTTGGCCGCCCCGTTCAAGGCGTTACACATTGCCCGTGCCAGCACCACGCAGCATTCGATTGCCTCCTGGGCGCCATGGGTCGTACGGGAGCCCTGACGGCAAAAGTCGTCGACGCTGTGCAGGTCGGGGAAGTAAAACAGCACCAGCGGTGCAAGGCGCATCATCGAACCGTTGCCCGCAGAAAAAGGGTCGGTTGACCCTGCGAACGGGTCGCCGTTTTTCTCAAACGCCCCCAGCGCCGTGCGCACGGTCATGCCGATGTCGAAGCAATCACCCGTGGAGCTCAGGTAGCCCCACTTCCACCAGTTCAGGTAGCGCCCCATCTGGTCGGCCGCATCGAACCCCCCTTTGCGCAGTAGGCTTTCAGCCAGGCACAGCGCCATTGAGGTGTCGTCCGTCCATTGGCCGGGCTTCAGGCTGAACGGCCCTCCCCCGACCATGTCCGTGACCGGTGGGAACGTGCCGCGAGGCATGAACTCGACAGTGGTGCCTACCGCATCGCCACACGCCAGGCCGAGCAAGCTGCCGCGATAACGATCCAAAAGTGTGAGAGACATGGGTCTTCCTTGAAAAGGTATTGAGTCAGCCATCACTCTACTTGACCAAGCGCTTCTCCTTGGAGGGGCGATATCCGAAATACGAGCTGTAACACTTGCTGAAATGACTCGGCGACACAAACCCACAGGCCACCAGCACCTCCACCTGTGACAACTCGGTGTGTTGCAACAGCCGCCGCGCCTCGGTCACCCGCAGTTCCATGTAGTAGCGCTGCGGGGTGGTGCCCAGTTGCTCCTTGAACAAGCGCTCCAACTGGCGCCGCGAGCGGCCGGCGTAGACGGCCAACTGGTCCAGCTCCAGGGGTTCTTCGAGGTTGGCGTCCATCAGCTTCACCACTTCACGCAAGGGCGCGCTGACGCTGACGTTTTCGGTGGGCTTGATGCGCCGGTAGCGGGATTCTTCGAAGGCCAGGATGTCTTCGATGCCCTCAACCAGGGCCTTGTCATGCAGGCCCTTGATCCAGTCCAGCGCCATATGGAACGCGCCCGACGGGCTCGACGCCGTCAGGCGGTCGCGGTCGATCACATAGGGCTCGCTGGTGACGTGGGTGGCCTTGGACACTTCCGCCAGCGCCGGGCGATGTTCGGGGTGGATGGCGCAGCGGTAACCCTGCAACAGCCCGGCGCGGCCGAGGAACCACGAACCGTTCCACAACCCTGCGAGGCAAATGCCATGTTCGGCGGCGCTGCGCAGCAGGTGGATGAAGTCTTCACTGGCCTTGAGTTCGGTACGGAAACCGCCGCAGATCACCAGCAGTTCCAAGTCTTGCAGCGCTGCCACGTCGAGGCGTGCATCGGGGCGGATCACCAGGCCCAGGTCGCTGATGACTTCGCCATCGCCCCAGCCGAAGGTGCGCGTGGCGAACAGGTCTGGACGCAGCAGGTTGGCGGTGACGAGGGTGTCGAGGGTCTGTGTGAACGCGGGCAGGGAGAAGTGTTCGAGCAACAGGAAGCCAACGCGGGTGACCGACGCCGGCTGCAGGGTTTCGTTGAGGTAGCGCAGGTTCTTGCCCTTCATGCCACCGCTGAATTGACGTCTTTCCATCGAGGGTCGGCCCACTGTTGTTATTGATGCACTGGGCGCCATCTTAGGGGCAAACGCGTTGCCTGTCTCAGGCACTGAGCCTGAAAAAACCGTAACCCTTCAAAGCCCCCGGCAGAACAGCCGCAAGCGTATCTGATACGGTTTTTTCTTTGCCATCTGCATCTGTATCGAAAAGCCGCCTGGACGGACAATAGCGCCATCCCCACCCCCTTCCCTTCGGAGGCCTTATGACCAAGATGGCACTTTTCCTGTTCGGCTTTTTGATACTCACCATCGGCATCGGCCTGCTGGCAACCATCTCACCGGTTTGAAGCGGCCCTCAGCTGACAAACAGCATCGGGTACAGTGACAGCACCAGCAACGCCGCCATCGACCAATTGAACAGCCGCAACCAGCGGGGTTCACGCAACACGTTGCGCAAGCCGCTGCCACAGCCGACCCACACGCACACGCTGGGCAGGTTGACCACGGCAAACACCAGTGCAATCACCAGCACATTGGTGACGTAGCCTTCAGCCGGCGTATAGGTGGTGATTGCTCCCAGCGCCATGATCCAGGCCTTGGGGTTCACCCACTGGAACGCCGCCGCGCCGAGGAAGGTCATGGGCTTGCCATGCGCGTCATTGCTGTCGGACATACCGCCCGCCGTCGCGATCTTCCACGCCAGGTACAGCAAGTACGCCGCCCCCACATAACGCAACAGCGTGTAGGCCCATGGGAAGACCTTGAACACCTCGCCCAGTCCCAGGCCGACCGAGATCACCAACAGCATGAAGCCGATACTGATCCCCAGGGCATGGGGCATCGAGCGGCGGAAGCCGAAGTTCACGCCCGAGGCGAGCAACATGGTGTTATTGGGCCCCGGTGTGATCGAAGACACAAAGGCAAACAGTACAAAGGCTGACAACAGGCTGGTAGACATGATCATGAAGCGGCATCCGAACGGGGTGGTATGCCTGCGACAGTAGAGGGTTAACGACCGCCCTGCCCCGTACAGCCATGGGCAGATTGAGGCATACACTTTTTTACCAAGGCTTTCACAAACCTTTCACAGATGACGGCCTATGGTGAATCCAGCTCCTAATGAACATCCTTTTAGCCCGCGCTCCCCACGCGGGCTTTTCTTTGCCTGGGGTTTATCGCAGGCAAAAAAAGAGGCAAGCCCTTCATCACGGCTTGCCTCCAGTTTCTACCCGTCAGCGCGGGCCGCCACCACCGCCAGGGCCGCCGCCCTGACCGTGCCCACCACCATGACCACCGCCGCCACCGGGTGGCATGAACATCCAGCAGCCCGACAAGGTCGACAACAGCGCGACAACCACTGCCGCCTTGGTTACATAACTCAACTTCATGACCACACTCTCTTACTTGACGAGATTGACTTCTCGCTGGGTATGACGGTGCAAACTCAAGTGCGTCACGGCTATCGTGTAACCTGATGGTAGGGTTTGTATGCGTGTCGGTACAACGTTCCGTCAGTTCTGCGGCCGTTGTTTGGTCGAGTCCAGTTCGGCTTTTTTGGCCGTGCTGATTTCGGTGATTTGCGCCGACTTGGCGATCGCAAAATCGAATGTATCCTGCATCTTGGCAATGGCATCGGTGGCGGTGCCTTTGAGCCCACCGTTGGCTGCCCAGTCGAAGTTCCACACGCCCGACAGGTTATCGGCGCCGGCTACGTCGTGGGTTTCGATGGCGGTGAACACATCGGGGTGACGCTCCATGTACTTGGCAGCATCGGACACCTCGGCAGGCACTTTGCCCGAGGCATTGTTGGCCAACTGGGTCAGCTCCTGCTTGGTGATGGCCGACTTGTCGGTCTGGCGCATATAGTCGGCAATCACTTTGCTGGACTTGGCAATGTTCAACTTGTCATCGAACGCCGAAGGTGACGCTTTAGGCGTGTTTGCCCCGCTGCCGGCGGGCGTTACGGTAGTAGACATCGGCGCTGCTCCCCTGAAGGTACGAATGAAATCGTCGTGCTGACGATAGCCTGGCGCCGACGTTAGCATGGGCAATGGGCCATTAATCATGCGCTTCACAACAATTCACAAGGCGCAGCGGATTTCGCTAACGGGTCGCTCAATCACGCCCATGAATCCTCCAGGAACCCCGGATATGAAACCATTGCGCTGCGCTGTATTGATTGCCCTATTGGCGATTCCCGCCTTGTCGCTGGCGGCGCCCAATGTTCAAGTGGGGTTCTCACCGGAAGGCTCGGCTCGCGAGTTGGTGCTGCAGACCATTGACAGCGCCCAACACAGCATCCAGATGCTTGCCTATGCATTCCAGGCGCCCGACATCATGCAGGCACTGGTCAACGCGAGTAAGCGCGGGGTCGTCGTGCGCGTTGTCATCGATAAAAAACGCAACCTGGGCAAAGCCAGCAAGAAAGCCATGGATTTTGTCAGCCGCAACGGCGTGGAACTGCGCACCAGTGATCACTTCCACCTGCAGCATGACAAAACGATCATCGTCGATGGCACCACCGTCGAAACCGGGTCATTCAACTACGCCGCCTCGGCTGAAACGATGAACTCAGAAAATGTGCTGATCCTTCGCGACATGCCTGACGTTGTGCGCCACTATACGGCGCACTGGCAGTCGAGATGGGCGCTGGGCGTGCCCTACGCAGTGCAGTGACTCGGGCACCTGCGCACACGTTCTTTATCGGCTGATCTTTCGGCCCTCAGAAAAGGTTCAAGGCATGCATACCGTCTCTTCAGCACCCGTCATCCTGATCACCGGCGGCAGCCGCGGCGTCGGCGCGGCAACAGCGCGCCTGGCGGCAGCGCAAGGCTACGACGTGGCCATCAGCTACATCAGCAACGAGGCTGCCGCCCTTGGCGTGGTGGCCGATGTACAAGCGCTGGGACGCCGCGCCTTGGCGATACGCGCCGACAGTGCAGACCCCGAACAGGTCGCGCAATTGTTCGCCGCCATCGATGAAGCGTTCGGCCGCATTGACGTGCTGGTCAATAACGCCGCGATCATTGCGCTGCAATCGCGCTTTGAAGACCTCGACTTTGAGCGTATGCAGCGCATCTTCGCGATCAATGCCATCGGCCCGATGCTGTGCGCGCAGCAGGCGGTGAAACGCATGTCGCTGCGCCACAACGGCCAGGGCGGCAGCGTGATCAATGTGTCCTCGGGCGCTGCCCGGCTCGGCAGCCCCAACGAGTATGTGGACTACGCTGCCTCCAAGGGTGCCCTGGAGACATTCACCATCGGCCTGTCCAAGGAAGTCGCGCGTGAAGGCATCCGCGTCAACTGCGTCCGCCCGGGGCATATCTACACCGAGATGCACGCCAGCGGCGGCGAGCCCGGCCGTGTGGATCGGGTCAAGGAGAGCATTCCGATGGGCCGTGGCGGCGAGCCCGAAGAGGTGGCGCGCGCCATACTCTGGCTGGCCGGTTCAGAGGCATCGTTTATTACCGGGACCTTCCTGGATGTGACGGGCGGCAAGTAAGCGGTAACCGCCGATCAGCGGGAAGTCTGCTGGCCCCTGTGCCGGGCCAGCCCTTCCAGGGTGAACCGCGCCTGCATCAGCACCACGTCCCGCACCAGCTCCATTTCCTTCTGGTTCACTTCGCGCCACTTCAAGGCTTCCAGCAGCTTGGGCTTCTGCACCCGGAAGGCCAGCCCCTGGGTGAACAGCGCCATTGAATGGATCACTGTGCGTTCGTCCTCTACCGCAAAGCCCGCCAGGCGTGCGATCAACAGGCGAATCACCCGGCCGATGCGTGCCTTGAAGCGCTCCTCGAACGCCATCGTTGCACTCGCAGGACACAGGCCCGCCTGGTGACGGTCCATGAACGCACGCCAAACCGTGGTTTGCGGGCTGTCCTGGATGGTGGAGACCACGGTGCCCAGAATGCCCAACGAGGCGTCGATCAACGCGTTGTCGTCTGAACCGGCATCCGCCAGCGCGCTTTCCGCCGCCTCCACGGACGGTGACATTTTGCGCCACAGCAGCGCGATCAAATGCTCGACACACGCCAGGTACACGCCTTCCTTGCCATCGAAGTAGTACTGGATCGCAGGCGCGTTGACGCCGGCAGCGGTGGCGATGTCACGGGTGGAGGCGCCATCGTAGCCCCGCGCACCAAACACCTCGACGGCGGCCTCGATGATACGGGCGCGGGTTTCTTCGCCGCGCTGGTAGCCACCCTCGGCGGCAGGTTTGTGTCGTGCCATGTGCAGCTCCATTCGAATACCGGACCAAAATATACCAGTTGACAAAAATTCGCGAAAAAAGGAATTTATTCCACCTGTTATAAATCTGGAGTGACATCGATGTCGGCTGCACCTCCCTCCCCTCAGGTCATGCCTGAAGAAACCGTCAACGTTCAACGCGGTAAAGCCCGACGCATCCTGCTCAGCCTGGCCGGCGTTGCTCTATTGGTCGGCGTGTCATGGGCCGCCTGGTGGTGGATCACCGGGCGTTTTATCGAGAGCACCGACGACGCCTACCTGCAAGCCGACAGCATCAGCGTGGCCCCCAAGATCAATGGCTACGTGGCCGAAGTACTGGTGAGCGACAACCAGAACGTCAAGCGCGGCGACGTGCTGGTGCGCTTGGATGCGCGCAAATACCAGGCGGTGAGTGACGAAGCATCCGCGACCATTGCCGCACGCAACGCTGACTACGCCAAGGCCCAGGCCGACCTGGTGCAGCAGGACTCGACCATCGCCGAAGCCCGTGCCCAGTTGCAGGGCGCCGAAGCCGATGCGCGGCATGCGCAGACCGAAGTCGCCCGCTACGCGCCACTGGCCCGCTCCGGCGCCGAACCGGAAGAACGCCTGGCCCAACTGAACAACCAACTGGCACAAGCGCGCAGCACGGTGGCGGCCAAACAGGCGGCGCTGCGCTCCAGCCAGACCCGCTACGGCACGCTCCAGGCCCAGCTCAAGCAAGCCCAGGCGCAACTGGGCGTGGCCAAGGCCAGCGAGGCGCAAAGCCAATTGGACGTGGACGACGCCGTGATCCGCAGCCCGCTCGATGGTCGCGTGGCCGACCGGGGCGTGCGCGTAGGCCAGTACGTGCAACCCGGCACCCGGTTGCTGACAGTGGTGCCGATCAGCGCGATCTACCTGACCGCCAACTACAAGGAAACCCAGATCGGTGGCATGCGCCCCGGCCAGGCCGTCACCGTGCACGTGGACGCCCTGCCCGGCCGCGACCTGCAAGGTCACATCGACAGCCTGGCCCCCGGCACCGGCGCGCAGTTCGCCTTGCTGCCGCCGTCGAACGCCACCGGCAACTTCACCAAGATCGTGCAGCGCGTACCGGTGCGCATCGCCCTGGACGTGCCGGACGACCTGCGGGCCGCGTTGATGCCTGGCCTGTCGGCCACCGTCGAAGTCGACACCCGCACCCACGCTGCGGACGCCAACCATGGCTGAGGCGATCATGGCCGGGGTGGCCGCCGAGAAACCGCGCAACGCCTCGCTGACCGACTGGATCGCCGTCGCCGCCGGGGCATTGGGCGCATTGCTGGCCACCCTGGATGTGTCGATCACCAACTCGGCCTTGCCACAGATCCAGGGCCAGATAGGCGCCACCGGCACCGAAGGCACCTGGATCGCTACCGGCTACCTGATGTCGGAAATCGTCATGATCCCCCTCGCTGCCTGGCTGACCCGGGTGTTCGGCCTGCGCCGGTTCCTGATCGGCACCGCGTTGATGTTCACCCTGTTCTCGATGTTCTGCGGCCTGTCCACCAGCCTCGGCGCGATGATCGCCGGCCGCATCGGCCAGGGCTTCGCCGGTGGCGCGATGATCCCCACCGCCCAGACCATCGTGCGCACGCGCCTGCCACCGCATCAACTCGCCATTGGCACCACGATGTTCGGCATGACTGTGATCCTCGGCCCGTTGCTCGGCCCAGTGATCGGCGGCTGGCTGACGGAAAACATCAACTGGCGCTGGTGCTTCTTTCTCAACCTGCCCATCAGCATCGCGCTGATTACCCTGCTGATCACCGGCCTGCCCAGCGAGCGCATGAACCTGCAACGCTTTATCAGCGCGGACTGGCTGGGCATTCTGGGGCTGGCCATGGGTTTGAGTTCGCTGACCGTGGTACTCGAAGAAGGCCAGCGCGAGCACTGGTTTGATTCGCTGTTGATCGTGTGGCTGAGCATCGCCACGGTCACCGGCTTTTTCCTGATTGCCCTAGGGCAGTTCCGTTCCGGCACGCCGATCCTGCGCCTGCAACTGGTGCTCAACAAAAGCTTCGGCAGCGTGCTGCTGATTGGCACGGCGGTGGGGGCTGGCCTGTATGGCACGGCATACCTGGTGCCGCAGTTCCTCGGTATTTTGTCCGGCTACAACGCGCAACAGTCCGGCTCGATCATGTTGTTGTCGGGCATTCCTGCATTCCTGCTGATGCCGATCCTGCCCAGGATGCTCGGCCGCTATGACCTGCGCTGGATGGTCGGCGCGGGCCTGTTGCTGTATTGGGCCAGTTGCTTTGTAGACACCCAGCTGACCGCCGACAGCGTCGGCCATGACTTCGTGTGGTCGCAGTTGTTGCGTGGCTTCGGGCAGATCCTGGTGATGATGCCCCTCAGCCAGTTGTCCATGCGCTCGGTCGACACCAAGGACGCCGGCGATGCGGCCGGGCTCTACAACATGTCGCGTAACCTCGGCGGCACCATCGGCCTCGCGTTGCTCGGCGTTTTGATGGACCGACGCAGCCACTTCCATGACGACAGGCTGCGTGAAGGCATCCTGGCCAACAGCCAACTCGCCCAGGACCACATGACCAGCAACACCGCCAGCTACCTCGCACAAACCGGCGATGCCTCCAGCGCCCCGTTGCAGGCGATGGCCCAGTTGGCCAATGACATCGCGCGGCAAGCGTCAGTGATGGCCTATAACGACTCGTTTTATGTACTGGGACTCGCAATGCTGGCGTGCCTGCCCCTGATCTTCATCCTCAAAAAGCGCACGGTACAGCCATGATTCTTGCTCGCTCTCTGCTCCCGCTCCTGACCGTCGGCCTGCTGTCCGCCTGCACCGTAGGCCCGGATTACCAAGGCGCGCCCGATACCGCGCCCAAAACCCTGGCCGCCGGGCGCTTGCCCCATGCCGACAGCCAAGCCCCCAACACGCCGGCTGTGGCGCAGTGGTGGCGAACACTGAATGACCCACAACTCAACGAGCTGGTGGACATGGCATTCAAAAACAGCCCGGATATCGCCACCGCCCAGGCACGCTTGATGCAATCCCGCGCGAGCCTCAGCGGTGCGCGTGCCGACGCCATGCCCAAAGTCACCGGCGACGCGGCGATGCTAAAACTGCGCTCCCCCGATACCTCCGCACTCGGTGGCGGTGGTGGCGGCCGAGGCCCGCTGACGCTCTACCTCGCCGGCTTCGATGCCAGCTGGGAAGCCGACCTTTTCGGCGGCACGCGCCGCGCTGTCGAAGCGGCGCAGGCCGAAGCCGATGCGGCCCAGGCACAACTGGCCGACGCCCAGGTGCAACTGGCGGCCGAAGTGGTGCAGGCCTACACCGACCTGCGCGACCAGCAAGCGCGACTGGCCTTGGTCGACGCCAGTGTCGACATCGAAAACCAGGCTCTTGACCTGACCCAGCAACGCCGCAGTCGCGGCGTGGCCTCACAGCTGCAACTCGAACAAGTCCTGACCCAGGCTGAAAATACCCAGGCCCAACGCCTGCCCTTGCAAGCCGCCATCGTTGAATCCCTGGATCAGCTCGGTCTGCTCTGCGGCCAGGAACCCGGTGAACTGGACAGCCGCCTCGCCACCGCCAAGGCCCTGCCCGCCATCCCCGGCGTGGTGCCCGTGGCCGACCCCGCCGCCCTGCTAAAGGCCCGCCCCGACATCCGCGTCGCCGAACGTAAACTGGCCTCCAGCAACGCACAAATAGGCGAAAAAACCGCAGACTGGTTTCCCAAGCTGAGCCTGATGGGCGACCTGTCATTCTCCGCCGGCGACCCCGGCCACCTCGCCCGCAAAGACAACGGCACCTGGCTGATCCTGCCGCGACTGACCTGGAACGCCCTGGACTTCGGGCGCGTCGCCGCCAGCGTCAAAGGCGCCGAAGCCGGCCACGATGAAGCGCTCGCACAATACAAAAGCGTAGTGCTGAGTGCGCTACGCGACGCCGACGTGGCCTTGGCACGCTACGGCCATCAACGCCAGAACGTGGCGCTGCTGCGCAATGTGGAAGCCTCCGCGCTGCGTGCGGCAGACCTGACCCGCCAGCGCTACCGAGCCGGCACCGCCAGTACGCTGGACTGGCTGGACGCGGAGCGCACGCGCTACCAGGCCCAGGAAAGCCGGATTTCGGGGGATGCTGAACTGCTGAAGGATTTTGCTTCGCTGCACAAGGCGTTGGGGCTGGGCTGGGCGTTGTGACACACTTCTTCGCCATGCGCCGCCTGACTCGAGGAAACCATGCTCCGTATTCATCAAGCGACTCACGCCGACATCGAAGCCCTGCGCGAAGTGGGCTGCACCACCTATCGAGAACACTTCGCCCCCATCTGGTCGCCCGCCGGTTTGCAGGCCTTTCTCGACCGCGACTTTTCCCACGATGCCCTGCGCCGATCGCTGGCGCTGTCCGACAGCCAATTATGGCTGCTTGCATCGGACGACAGCGCGCAGGTCGTAGGCCTGGCTAAGATCAACTGGTCAGCGCCCGCCCCGGTAACCGGAGAAACGGGTGCAGAACTGCGCAAAATCTACTTTCTGAAAGCCGCCGCAGGGCGGGGGTACGGAAAACAATTCATGCAATTCATCTGCGAACGGGCGCTACAGCGCGGCGAACGGATGGTGTGGCTGACAGTGCTCAAATCCAATCCAGACGCCCGACGTTTCTATGAGGCGTTTGGGTTCAAGCAGATCGGGGAAATCCCGTTCAAGACGGATTTGGCCGACATTGGAATGGATGTGATGAGGCTCGAACTGAAGCCGCTGGGGGAATGAATGGACGAGTTGATACAAGGGCTGGACGGCCCCAGGACCGCACAGCAGGAATTGTTTTACGACCTGGAGGATGCGGCGGCGGTGATTGGGTGGGCGGTGGTTCAGTTGACGGCGCTGGCGGGTAGCGGCAGGACGCCGGACGAGGCGGTAGCGATGATGAAAATAGGCACCTTGTTGGCGGCGCAACAGGAAAGAATGCGCGTGTATGCCGAAGAAGTCAGGACACAGCGCATCACACGGTCAGAGGCCGATAGCACGGTAGGCACTCGTTGAAGCGTTGATAAAGCAGCACATTTGCGGATGCCTGTCCTCGCCTATGAAGTCAACAACTCGGGACAAACCATAGAAACAGTGAACAACTACTTTCCCGCCAGACGCTGTCAATCTCCACAGTCAGCTCGACGATTTGGCGATCAATGAATACGTTGAACGTACACAACGTACAGGCAATAAAAAACCCCGTAGACGTTAATCTACGGGGTTTTCAAGAGTGGAGGCCGAGGTCGGAATCGAACCGGCGTAGGCGGATTTGCAATCCGTACGTGAAACGCAAGCGGGCTGCGGCTTGCAGCCACTTTCACTTCCGAAACCTAGAAGAACTTTATGCCTTGGAGACCGCGTAGAATGCGGGTCGTGCTTTTTGTTTCGGAACTGTTTTTGCCCCTCCTCCGGCGTTCTGCCGAATGAAATCCCCTCCTGTAAACTCAATCGAACTACCACTACTTTCATATGCTCTACCGGGAGTCGCCTGGACGCTTCCAGGCTAACCCGCAGGGAGTGGAAATATGTCTGACGATCTGAAAAACCGTGGCCCTCAGGACCGTGCGCGAGTTAATACCTCCGAACCTTGGGAGGTAAAGCATTGGACCAAAGAGTTCGGCGTGACGGAGCAACAGCTCAAGGAGGCCGTGAAGGCTGTTGGTCCGATGGTTACCGACGTCCGCAAGAAACTTGGAAAATAGCAGCAGTCTCGCCCCGTGCTCTCACGGGGCGAACTCTTTACTCCATCTCCCGGCGTTCCGCCGACTCAAATCAAATACCCTATTTCATCGCCTGCTACGCTGTTCAATCTACGGAGGAACAGCTATGCCCAATTCAGACCTACTCCCTTCCCTGCTCTCAAAACTGTACGAAAACCAGCTGGCCCTTGAGGCTTCCATCATGGAGCTATCGAACTGGGTTGAGCAGCGTGGCTCCGCCGAGGTCGCAGAAAATATCCGGGGTGCGCTGCACACCATCGACGGCAACGAAGAGTTCATCAAATTGACGCTCGCAGTTCTCATGGCGCCGGAGTAATCGCTACTTGCAGGCCACTGACCAGAGCTGGTCCAGCTTGGTGGTGTAGCTCTGGCTCATCATTTCCCGGCGCATGCCCCAGTCTGGGTTCGTTGGCACGCTGGCAGACCGCAGCGTTCCCCTTCCCCACCTTTCATTGATCTGGTCCAGCACCGACATTACCCGCGTCGCTTCTGCCGGCTGCGAAACCGCGAACAGATCATCGGTGTACTCGCCAGGCTGGCAGAGGTTTAGCAGCATTACCTCGGCTTTGCTGTACTTGAATCCTGGCCGGAAAATACAGTCGAGCGCATCAACGGCGGCTTTGGTGAGTAGCCGAACGTCATCGGTTGGATAAGGCATGTCCACTACCACCCCGTTCGCATATTTCGCCTCGTCTGGGTTGAACATGCCGGTGCGTATGCACACTCGTACCTTCTTGCAGAGGGAGTTCTGCGCCCGGAGCTTTTCCGAGGCTCGCATCATGTAGGTGGCCACCGCCTCTTTGATCGGGGCAAGCTCGGTAAGACGCATGCCGAACATTCGGCTGCAGCAAATCTCTTGCTTCGGTGGATCGGGTTCGTCCAGTTCCAGACACGAGGTGCCGGCCAGCTCGCGCGCCGTCTTCTCGATGACAACGCTGAATTTCTTACGAAGCGTCCAAGGATCGGCTTTGGCCAGGTCCATTGCGGACTTAATGCCCAGGGCGTCGAGGTGGAGCTTCATTTTGCGGCCCACGCCCCACACCTCAGATACATCCGTGTTGCGCAAAACCCAATCACGCTTCATCGGGTCGGCGATGTTTACCACTCCCCCGGTTTGAGCCTGCAAGCGTTTCGCCGTATGGTTCGCAAGCTTGGCCAGGGTCTTCGTATTGGCAATGCCGACACCTACGGGAATGCCGGTGCAACGAAGTACTTGGGCACGGATCTGCCTGCCGAGCGCGTCAAGTTCACCAATCCCAGTGAGGTCGGCGAAGGCTTCGTCGATGCTGTAGATCTCTACGGCGGGCACCATGCTCTCGATCAGCGTCATGACCCGCTCACTCATGTCCCCGTACAGGGCGTAATTTGAGGAAAACGGGACAATGCCGTGTTGCTCGAGCTTGTGCTTGATCTGGAAGTACGGCTCGCCCATCTTGATGAACGGCTTCGCGTCGTAGCTTCGGGCGATGACACAGCCGTCGTTGTTGCTGAGCACCACGATAGGCGTTTTGGCTAGGTCGGGCCGAAACACTCGCTCGCAACTGGCATAGAAGCTGTTGCAGTCGATCAGCGCGAATACTGGGGGATTAGACATGGCTGCGCACGGTGCTGGTGATCACACCCCAGATAGACAGCTCGTCACCTTCCAGCACGTAGCGTGCTGGGTACTTCGGGTTTTCGGATAGCAAGATCACTTCCTTGCCACGCTTGCACAGTCGCTTGCACATAGGGTCATTGTTGAGCAACGCCACCACGATATGGCCGTGGGCCGGCTCAATGGAGCGGTCCACCACTGCCAGATCACCCTCGAATATTCCGGCGCCCTGCATGCTTTCGCCCGTGATCATCACCAGGTAGACGTGCGGAGCTCTGATGTTGAGTACTTCATCCAGGGAAATATGCTGCTCAATATGATCGGCCGCAGGGGACGGAAAGCCGGCCGGTACGTGAAACGAGCAGAGCGGCAGTTTTGCGCCGCCGCTGGCGATTGGACCCAGGATGTTGAAGCTCATGACAATGCCTTGTTCAAATACTGTACGAATATACAGTTAACTTTGTACGAGGCTTGCGGTCAATTTCTCTGTAGGGGATTTCGACGGGCGGAGGTGTGGCTATGTGCGGTCGATTCGTGCAGTACGAGGGGATGGCGATCTATATCGAGGAGCTGAGCCCTCAGATCGAGCTGTTCAGTGGCTACGACGCCGAGCCAATAAACCGGTTCAATGTCGCGCCGTCGACGCGTGTGCAACTGCTGCACAGCAAAGAGGATGGTTTGCACATTGATGCTGTGCATTGGGGATGGGCGCCATTCTGGGCGAAGGGAAAGCGGCCCGATCCGATAAACGCTCGGGTCGAGACCGTGACTACCGGGAAGTTCTTTAAACAGCTTTGGCCGACTGGCCGGGCAATCGTACCAAGTGAAGGCTGGTACGAATGGGTCAAAGACCCAAACGATCCGAAAAAGAAGCAGCCCTACTTCATCAGATTGAAAACCAGAAAGCCCATGTTTTTTGGCGCCTTGGCCCAGGTACACCCAGGCCTCGACCCGCACGAAGGTGACGGCTTCGTCATCATCACCGCTGCCAGCGATCAGGGCATGGTCGACATACATGACCGCCGGCCATTGGTGCTTATCCCTGAGCACGCCAATGAATGGCTCGATCCTGACCTCTCGCCGGCGCGCGCCGAGGAAATCGCGAAAGAGCTGTGCCAGCCGACCGAACAGTTTGAGTGGTTCCCTGTTGGTAAAGCCGTCGGCAACGTCAGGAACCAAGGTCCAGAGCTCATAGATCCAGACTTATCGGCTAAAAAACCACATGACGATCACGACCGCCGTGACCCAGCCGAGAGTAAGTAGAAATGAAAGGCCTGCAAGCCGCTTGTCCATGGTCCCCCTTTTCTGTTGACTAGGCGATCGCTATACGAACGCCAGCCTTAAGGGTAGTTCAGTATGCTCAATGGACAACTGCCCTGACGTATGCCTGGCACGCCCGCAGCGCGATCAGTCCTTGGTCGCCGGCGTCAGTGATGGCGATAATTCGTTGAGCATGCGCTGGGTCAAGTTGGGCTCGACGGGCTGCATGAACCACGCCGGCGGCGCCGGGGGCGGCAGGCACGTTGCAGCCACCGGCTGGATCCTCGGCAAGGAGGACTGACAGCCGGACATCAGCAGTAGCAAGCTGGTCACGCAGGCGAGCCTGGTTGCGCTGAGCATCGGATAATTCCTTGGTGTGTTGTTGGTCCTGGCCGGAGAGCTTGTGCTCTAGGGCCAGCCGTTTGTCTTGCTCGGCGCGCGCCTGGGCAGAGGCAGCATTGCTGATCGCTGCCAAATCATCCTTGTGCAGGCCTGCCTGCTCGGCGAGCTTCTTTCCCATGCGCCAGTCCTGAACCTGCCAGGCGCCGCCGGCTGCCCCGACCATCAACACCAGGATCAACACCACCAGGCCGGTCAGCTTCTGCCAAGAAGTCATGCCAGCGCCCGCCGCACGCCTTCAGCTAGAACGGCGTCGGGATAGGCATAGCCTGCGTTCTCATGGTGGATGATCGCCTTGACGAAGCCAGCCATAACCGCCGGCTTGGCCAGATCCACCTCAGCGCCTGGCCGAGTGCCGGTGTTCGCCTCAACAGCGCGCACGTACGCCGCAGTGTCGTTTTCCACCGAGGGCGCCCAACGGTTGATGATCGCCTTCACGGTCTTCAGTCCATGCTTGCGCTGGTATGTCAGCAGGAGCTTGCCCAGGGCGCGGATACCGTTCTCCGGTGTATCGAATCGCGCGAAGCGTTTCTCAATAGAAGGGTCTGACGCGAGCTGGCCTTGCCATTGATTGGCCGGGTTGTAGTCGATGTTGCCGGGGTTGCGGTTGCGTACCCCACGGGTTTCAGTGATCGGCATGCTTTTCTCCAGGCAAAAAAATACCCGCTCATGGCGGGTGGCGGTGTTCGGGTGGTGATCAGCTCGGCGCCACTGGGCGCTTGCTGCTATCAGGGAAGTCGGGGTTGGTGTCAGTCCACTTGCGCAGAGCCAGCCAATACCTCTGCCACTGCTGAGCGGTGCCTGGGATATCTCCCTCGCCGTACTCGATGGCGGTAACGTTCTGCTGGGCAATCGGCATTTGCGCGTCACGCCAGGATGACTCGATTGGAATGAGCTTTGCGTTGAGCGTTTCCTGGGTAATCGCCCAGGTGCCATCAGCCTGCGCAGTGTAATCCCCGGTGTTCTCATCGTCCGGCCGGACGGCAAGCATTTCAATCCAACCTTCAGGAGCGCCGCTCCCGGCCTCATCCACCATTTGCAGATTCGAACCGACCAAGGCGTAATACTTCATCCTTTCACCCTCCATACTTTGATCCGGGCCGGAGCAGAAGTCAGGGTGCTTGAGTTGTACGACCCCCCGCCAAAAGCGCTACCAGAGGCGACACCTATTCCACCAGTAGCTGTAATTATTTCGTCCACTGCTCCGCCCCTCCTCGGAGTGGATAGCGTGCCAGAGCCCCCACTTTGTCCGTTTGAGAACCATCCAGGAGTCTCCCAGATCCCGGAGATCAGCAACTCCACGTGACAAATAATTGGAAACCCCGGAAAAGGATTTGGGCTGGCATACCGAGAACCAATCGATACCGATGCCGGGCTAGCTGCACTTCCGCCATTTGGATACACGTACGTAAAGGCTATATCGGCAGCAGATGAGTTAGTCCAGCTGCCCCATACGCCTTCAGTTTTGAATCTGGTAAAGCTGCCGTAAGCTGGAATAATGCCCCGCCAAACCTGAATTGCATCACCGCTGGTGCTCCAGGTTCTGGTTTCCAAAAAACCCTGATTCTTTGAGTCCGCTCCCACATAAGGGGCCCCGGTCCAGACTGCAGGAGTCCAATAGTTGCCATTAGGCACAACGGCGTTTGCGTCATCCCCGGGAAGCCTTACACCTGCAGTTCCGCCCGTTCCGAACGCGCCTACAACCATCACCCTTCCTGCAGTAGGATCTGACAGCGAGGTCATAAGCTCGGCAGTTGCCGCTGACTTCAATCCCAATGCAGATCTTGCGTCTGATGGATTTTTCGAACCTGTCCCGCCCTGCGCGACACTCAGAGCGGTCGTCAATGCAGAAAGGGAGGTAATGTCACTGTTCGCGCCACTTGCAGCCTTGCCTTCCGTGACCTCCTCAGCGCGATCTGCGGAGTCTTTAGCCGCAGCCGCTGAAGCTGCCGCCGCTTGCTCCGACTGAACAATAGAATCACGCGCTGTCTCGGACCGATCGGCAGCCGCACCGGACGCCTGGGCCGAGTTCTGGCTCTGCTGAGCGGCCAGTTGCGCGGCGTTTTTGTTGTCACTCGAAGCCTCAGCGGCAGCGGTTGCGATGCCCGCCTGTTCAGTGGCCACAACCTTCGACTGCCCTGCTGACTGTGCCGCCTCGGTCGCAGCCGCAACCTGCTCCTGCATGTCGGCGACACCGCTGGCGATCACCTGTGTGGCTGCCCGCAAGGCATCAGCCGAATCTTTGACGTATCCCTGCATTGGCGCCAGCGAGTAACCGCCAGCGGCCTCGGCCACGCCTTGGTAGTTGGGTGCGATGGATATCGCCGTATCGCTGGCAATGTTGGTTACTTCGTACCACTCACCATCAGGCCCGCGGAACGCATCACCGACGCGAGCGTTCGCGATGAAGGACGTCCCAGTTCCGAGCACGGCATTGCTGCCAGGTGTCACAGCAACTGTGCCTGTTTTGTACCAGGTCATATAGATCCCCTAAGAGATAGGTTTTGCAAAAACCACGGGTGTATAGAGAGTAGTTTGAATATCCACACCAATTACTTGCATAACTAATCTATTGTTTTCATATTGCCAGACTGCATATTGGTTGCCCTGCCGGGTAGAACTTCCAGCCACGTCCATCGCAATATTATTTAGAAGCATAAAATCCCCTGTACTCAGGGGAGTATTTGCAGTCCAACTAAGCCTATAAACGCCTTGGCTTGTCTGCTCAGACCCCAGGTAGCTCCAGCTGGAAATAGTTCTAGTGAACTGCGCGCAAGCGGTCCCGTTATCAAATAGCAATCTTTCACCGCCATCCCAAAGCCGAAGCCCGAACTTAGCCAGGGGTGCAGATTGGAATGCTGCACAAAACCAACTCCCAGAAGTGCCTACGCCGGCAATGCCTGTGAAAGAGAACCCAGTCCATGCGCCCGGACTACCAGACAGTTTACAAAAGCAGAGAGTGTTTGATTGGGCCGGCCTCACGAATACCAATGGTGGTTCTGCGGATGTTATGGTGAAGGGGAATCCAACACTCGCTCCACCACTCCCACCATAGGTCCCTCTGGCCAGGACAACCAAGCGCGCGAACTCAGAGTCCAATACAACAGTATCGCCGCTATTTGTGAAAGTTAGTCCATAGGACATTATCGAGCCCTCATAACAAGAAGCCTCTGAGGGGTCCCAAAACCCATAGGGCCATTGGTGTTTGGTTGCCCAAAGTAGACAGTAACGCCCCCTGAGTTAACTATGGGGATGTACTGAATGGCTGTGCCACTTTGCCCATCAGTGCGATAGTCTGTTACCGGAACAAAGACAGCAGTATGTATTGACGGGTTAACTCCTGGTATAGATATGAACCTTGTTCTATCTTCCCCAGCGACCCTAGTAATCACCGCCGAGTATGTGACCATTACGGTAAAAGAATTCTCATCTAACTCAAGGGCGTTATTGGCACCCCATATTCTTAGCCCTCCTATCATGCTGTAAGATCCCCAAGCTGAACGCGCTTTACGCCGTTTTCGTCGTACACCTTAATTGCGCGATTGGTCATTGTCAGGCGACCGCCACCTGGTGAAGGGCCGTTGAACTCCAAGTTCCCGGCCTTATCCAACCGCCACCCTTGAACGCCGGCAACATAGTTATCGGACTGCAACGCCTGACCGATCTTCAGCATGGTGATGCTGCCGTCCTGGATGAATGCCGAGCGCATGAAGACCTGACCGTTTTGCACAGTGAAAGGTGTGAAGACTTGCCCGCCCGCCAGCGTGCCGACGATGGCGAACCGGTCCGCGCTCACCAAAAACTGGCTTTGAACAACGCCGTCCTCTTCCTCGATGCCGAGTGCTATCCCGGCGGTGACCAGTTGACCGTCCGAGTTGACCTGCATCTTCACGGACCACATCGTCGACAGCTTGCCGTCAGTGTCGGCTTGGGCCTTGCTCACGGTCTGGATGTCAGCAGAGTTGTCGTCGATCTTGACGCCGATCTGCTGGATAGCCTGGGCCGTCGCCTCTCGGTCGGTGACCACGACGCTTTCCAACTCAGTCACGGAGCCACTGACCTCACCCACCTCGGCGGTAAGCTCGGTCTGGCGTTGCACCATGGCCGCGTTCTGCGAGGCGCGCGTCTTCACTTCCTGCGCGAAACTCGCCGAGGCGCTGTAGCCCTGGAGCGCGTCAGCGAGATCACCCTCGCCGGTATCGTCCCGGTACCCTGACTGCAAGGCCTGAAGGCTAGACGCCTGGGCCGTGACCACGCCGTCCAGCTCGGTGATGCTGGTGGTGTTGATCTCGACCTGACGCGCCAGGCCATTAGCAGTGACCAGCACCTGGCCGACGTCCACCCAGTAACCGGCGTTCGGCGGCGAGGTATCCACCGGCACCAACTGTGTGGCCTGGTAGATACGCTTCCCCACCACCACCAGGTCACCCTTGAGGTAGACCGATTCATGGTCGTATGCCGACAGCCCATCGAGCGCATCAATCTGCGCCTGCAGGCCTGGGATTTTGTCGATCTCATCCGTGATGTCCTTGCCGAGCTCTGTCCGTCCGACTTGGCCGGCGATCAGGTCCAGCACAGGATCCGCATCGGCGCTGGCCATCCCCATTACACCGTTGCCGACTGGATAGAACGGCCCTATATTCCCGGTCCGGTCAACCAGGCGCGCCCAGAAGAAGAACTGCGCGCCAGCCTTGAGGGCCTGCATGCTGTAGTCCGACTGGGGATAGGTCAGGTCGGTCAGCTTGGTGGCCGACGCCAAATCATTCGCCTGCCCATACCAAAACTCCGTCCGCTGGGTATCTTCTGCACCTGGAGGGAAACCGACTTTCAAACCGATGCCGAACAGTTCGCTGGTGGTGTTCAGGAACGCCACCGCCGGCGGCAAGCCGACCTTCCCTTCCAGGTTAGTCAGGTTGGAATTCTTCCAGATAGACGAGATCTCGAATGCGCTCACCGAGCGAACCCTGGCCAGGTAGGCGCCTGAGTAGATCCCCGCCACGTCCACGCTTGTCGTGCCCGTGCGCTGCAGCTTGATCCAGTTGCCGCTGTCCTTGCGCCACTCCACGTCATAGGCGACCGCGCCATTCACGGCAGGCCAGGAAATGTTCATGGTGCTGATCGCCAGGCCCTGGTCCACGGAGTAGTTCGACGTTATGTCGACGCTCGCCGGGGCAGGAACAACGGTGATTGGCACAACACTGATAGGGCGCTCTTCCAGGCGGGCACCGGTGTCGATGTGATCGAACTTGCTTGGGTCGTACTGGACCGCCGAGATTTCGAACACGCCAGGCTCTGGCCGAGCAACGCTCACCACGCGATAAAGCGGGATGGCCAGGTCGTCAGCGTCCAGCGCCCACACCAATTCGCGCTCAGGCGGCACGGAGTAAGCCACGGTCACCGTGACTTGCCGGCCACTGACCAGTTGCACGGTGCGGCCCTCGCACTTACCGTCGGGTAGGTTGAGGATAAGCCGGTCGCCGGGCTTGGCCTGGGTGTCGCGGTCTAGGGTGATGACCTTTCCGTTCACCGCCGAGATACGACCGCCCACTGGCCGACCGGCCAGCAGCTCGTCGGCGATCGGGATCACGTAGCCAGGCAGCGGGATGCGCCCGTCGAGGCCGACCTTGAAGGTAACCGCCCGATCCTTGGAGTTTGTGAGCAGCGCCCACTTGCCCCGGCGCTGGGCCTCGGATTCGCGGGTGCAGCCAATAGCGCTGATCTCCAGCGGGTTGTCGCCGTAGCGTCGCTGCAACTTGGCATCGGTCACAGCTGTGACATCGGTATCGAAGTTATTCCCCGGGTTGTCGTAGCTGATCAGCGCCCGCGTGTAGCGGGTGCGCTCCGATGCGCTCGAGTAGGTGAACTTGCCATCGATGACATTCGCCCGCGTGTAGGCAAAGTCGAAATCGGTGGCGCGCGGCATATCCGCCAGGGTAAAGACCTGGCCCTGGGCCCAGTAGGTCATGCCCCGGTAGATCGTCGAGATATCACGCAGCAGCGACCAGGCGTCGGCCTTGCTCTGCAGGTTCAGGTTGCAAATGAAGCGCGGCTCCTGGCCACCCTTCCCGTCCGGTACCAGTTGGTCGCAGTACTGCGAGATGCGGTATAACTCCCACTTGTCCACCATCCACGGCTTGATGCGACGGCCCAGGCCGAAACGGTCGTTCGTGGTGATGCCGTAAGTGTGCCAAACAGGGTTGTCGGTCCAGGCTTCCTTGAAGGTTCCGTCCCAGATACCTGTGTAGGTGCGCGACCTGGTGTCGTAGTTGCTCGGCACCTGCCATTTCCGGCCATCGCATTCGATCGTCACTGCCGGGATGCTGCGGAACTGCTCAGCAGAAAACTCGATGTAAAGCAGCGCGGTGTTCGGGTACCGGATCTTGGCGTCGATCACCTCGGTGAAGCCGGCAATCTGCATGGTGTCGGAGATTTTGTTGTTGTTCTGGTTTGCAGTCAGTCGAGTGATCCGCAGAAGCCACCCGGTTGTCGCGCGCGGCAGATTGATGCGTCGAGTTCTCTCGTACAGGCTGGTGGTCTTGCCGGACACCGCCTCGTTCAAAACCTCCTGGTATGTGCCCCCATCCGTTGCGAGTTCGACTTTATACCCAATCGTGTAACCGTTGATATTGCCGCCGGAATCCACCGATTGGAGCGCTGGCCAGGCAAAGCGCACACGTACAGCCGAGAGCTGGGTATTAGTGATTGCTCGAACCCACGGCGTGCCGCTGCGCAGCTCCGTGCTGATGGTTGTTTCGTTCTCGACCGATGGGATGCCCTGGATATAGGACTGGTCCACAGCCCCGCTGCGCCACTCCCACTTCACGTTCGGGAAGTTCATGTTCCCCTGCGGGTCTCGCAGCGGCGTATTGTCGAGAAAGATGTCCTTGGCGGTCGGAGCACCGTCAAACTCACCCTCACCCACCGCAATGAGCATTTTCGCAATGGCGACGGAGCGCAGGCTGTCTGGTGCCTCGGTTGGGGTTTTAGGCTTCTCGGAACCGCCCTTGGCGCCATAAACATCGATCTTGCGTGCTGCGCCCATGCTTTTCTCCAGGCATAAAAAAACCGCCTCTTGGGCGGTCGCTGTGTTCTCTGAGTTACTCTTTGCAGGCTGCTAGCCTGTGCCGCCCCTCTTCAAATCCAGGGTCGCTTCCGAAGGTGTCCTCCACGTAAGGGGATTCGGTTATTCGCCATCCGTTAGCGCGAAGGACAACAATTGCCGCAATCTCTTCTGGGCTCAAACCGTTTTCATCTAAATCAACCATTGGCAACCTCACATCTGGTCTTCGGCGTAAATGGCGGCACTGATGATCGCTCCACCCCAGCGCCGACGGCCGGCACACAGCGAGACAGGATTGCCGGAGGCAGTGGTGTTCTTTGCGCTGCCGAAGGCGTAGCCAGGAGTGTTCTCAGGCGCCGCGCTGGTTTTGAGGCCGCCGGCCTGGGGGCTGAGCATCTGGATAACGCCGCCGGCGACGAGCCCGATACCTGCACCAATGAGCGGCGTACCGAAAGGGGTGGCAGAGAAGATGACACCGACCACGATCAGGATCGCACCGACAATCGTTTGAAGAATGCCACCACGCTTGCTACCCACCACCACGGGGGCAATGCGAATATCGCCGCTGCCGTTGTAGGTCAGCTCCTTCTCGCCGACGTTTCGCTTATCGCGGAACACTGCAAACTCAAGACCGCGTGACTTTGCATTCGACAGGAAGCGTTCAAAGCCCGGAATCTGGACGCAAAGGGCTTTGATCGCCTCCGCGGGGGACTTCACGGCAAGCCTGAACGACTTCCCGAACTGCCGGAGCTGGCCGTGCAGGCGAATCGTTGTCATGGGTTGGTAATTGATAGCTGACGCCTGCATCGTTTTCTCCGGGCAATAAAAAACCGCCCGGAGGCGGTTTCAAGGTTTTCTTGATTCAGTTGTAATCGACATAGGGCCCTATGTAGAAACCAGCCATGTCGCCGCTGATCCTGTACAGACTTTCCTTGCCTGGCTGCACAGTCGCCGCGATAGTGCGGATCGCCGCTCCTGCGCATAGGCCAGATCCCGCCAGCCCGGCACCGAGATTCGGTGATCCTGGCGGGAGATAAAAGGTAGCCCGCTGGCCTGTGCCGATTTTTGCCGCTTTGCGCCCATCTACATAGACGACGATATCGCAGCCCGATCCAACGGCGCCGGAGTCGCGAACAACCGTAATTTTGCCGCTTTCGCCAGATGGTTTGGACTGGAAGGCATAGACCTCATCCGCCGGCACCGGCTTGGCGTCTCGCACTGAAATCGCCGTGGAGGCGCACCCCACCAGCATCGCCACCGCTACCGCCGCTATCAAAATCCGCATGTCGTTCCCTCTTAAGTTTGGCGGGACTGTAGCACTGGGGGCGGAAGCAAAAAAGCTCAGCCTGGGACTGGGCTCGGCTTGCCGACTGCCTCAGTCCAGCGCATGAAGAAGAATTCTTCCAGGGGGCGCAAAACCTTCTACTCTATTAGGCAGAACAAGCACCAGATAAGACCAGACATAGGACTCATGGGTGCTCCATACACTTTAAACCTCTACAACTATTTTCTTAAATATCTGCCTGAAGTTATCGGGGCAAATATTGAAATCTCGAACTTAACGGCACAAGGAGATTCCGTGCTTTCATCACTAGTATTTCAACGAACTGCCATATCTGTGATCGGCATGTTAAGCGCTGCAGCAGCCCAGGCAGGCTCGTACAACTTAACCTCAGATACGTGGTTACAGGGCATTCTATTTCAAGCTGGCTCTAACCTTACAACGCTTGAGATCAACGGCGCCCCCACACCCGAGCGAGGAATTCTCGCCCAACAATATACTGCAAACGATGTGACGTGGGAAAAGGGAAAAGGTATTACATTCGACAGTCGGATGAACGTTAATGAAGGCACGGTCGCTACTGGCACTTATGGTAGATATGAGCTTTCACCGGGACAACAACTCAACTTTTACGCCAACGGCACACCAATTCAGGCAATTTTTAATATACCTTTGTCGCTCGCACAGTACTCTTTCTCGATCCCCGCACAAGCGCCTGTTAAATTTTACCAGAATGGCTCAATCAGATCAGCCCAGACAATTAACCCAGTCGCCTTTACGACAAATCAGGGGATGAAAAAATATAACCTTGCACCTGGTGATTACCAGTTTTGGCCAGCTCCTGACGCAGATCGGTCTACGGGATTCCTAAAAATTGGCGCTGTGAAGCAAGCCAAGCTTCAGGGTAATCACGTCCATCTTTTAGAGATATTCCCTACAGGCACCACTGTAGGTTTCGACGGCGCTGGAAATCTAAACTTACTACAGTGTCCCACCACGTGCAGTTACAAACTCATACCCATGAATGGCGGCGGTTTAGTGGAAATTTTACCGCAAGGAAACTTCACCCTTGCAGGATCTCAGCCCGTAACGGTAGGAGGTAAAACCTACCCAGCAGGGCAAAAACTGTTACTTAGCCCAGATGCGACAGTGATATTACCGTCTCCGTAGTCAACGGGCGCTTCATTCAAGCAGGAGTGCCTTGCAGTCGATAAACCTAAGGAGGAGCGCAATGTCCATCCGCGCAAGTCGAATCGTAGTTATGATGCACGCTTATGTCTGAGAATCAGGCGTGTTCGGTCATGCCAGGGGCCGCCGTAGACGATGATCTCGGACGGCCTGCCGTATAGGTGGTGCAGGAGGAATGGCCCAGGCCCGAAGGTACCCGACTCTTCGCCAGGAAGTGCCGGATCAGTACCCAGGTAAATCCCGGCGTGGTTCGGGTGGACTGTACGGCCAACCTGCATAACAATCATGTCGCCGCGCTGTGGTCGGTCAACGCGTACAAAGCCAGCTGACTCGTAGTGCTGCTCGTAGAGGCTTGCGTTCTCTGCACTCTCCCACCAGCCGTCGATGCGCTGGAAGGCCTCGAACTCAATCCCCCACTCCCGCTGATACCAATCAGCGCAAACCTGCCAGCAATCCCAGGCCCCATGCACAAACGGGCGTTTGAGCAGCGGCGTGCTGCCCGTGGGCGTGATCGTGCGCATGTCGCCCTCGGGCCAGGACAGAATGTGCCAGGGCAAGGCCGTGGCCTCGCACATGGCCAAGTCATGCGGTGACGGCCTGCTGGTGGCGTCCGGGTGCGAGTGAACGATGCCGATCACCTCGCCAAGGTCTTCCGCCGCAGCGTAGTCCTCGGGATCAAGACGGAACTCTTCGTTCGGCTCGGTGGCGATGTTCCGACACGGGAAGTACTTCTGCGCCCGGCCGACCGCCAGCAGCAGGCCGCAGCATTCGCGCGGATATTCCGCCGTCGCGTGCGCCTGGATGGCCGCGATGATGTGCTTACGCATGGTCAGCTCCGGGCTATCAGGGAAACTGCAGGGAAACCGCCGAAGGCGAGTTCGTTGTTTTCGCCGAAGCGTTTCTTGCAGGACGACAAACAGCCTTTGCACTGGTCCTGGGCCGGGTCATCCGTGGGGTTGTCCTCATCATCGAACATGGCAGCGCCGGTGTAGCCGCAGTCCGGCCCCCGGTAACCATTGGTCATGGCCCAGTGGCAAAACGTCGTCATCTGACGCCCGGGCAGGCCGTGGTTATCGATCTCGCCCGGCGAAGACAGCTCCCAGACCACTACTGCGTCATCCTCAACGGTTTTCTGATCGATGTACCAAATCTCCAGACCTTCCTGTGTGGGGTCTGCAGTCGGATTGCCTTCCGGAAAATTGATCGCGTCCAGGTATTTCGGAGACGTGTCCCGAACGGTGAGCTTGAACTTGAGCATGTCCTCGAAGGCCAGGCAAAGCGCAGTGACGCGCCCGTTGACGTTGCCGGCGGCGAAAGTCGGCCGAGAGGCGGTGCCGTCGCTGCTCGAAGAAATACCCTCAATCTGCACCGGCCAAGCCGCGTACTCCTGGCCCTGCCAGATGATCGACTTGGCCGGCAGGTCCTCTTCGGATCTTTCGTAGGCCAGCAATTCCTCTGGCGTGTGCGGGATGGCGTGACCGTGGAAACGCAGGTAATCAGCGCCGTACTCGGTCCCATCAATTTCAAACAGGCGAATCTCGCCGCCGGGCTCCAGTTTCTGGATGTCCGTGATCAGTGCCATGGGCGGTTATCTCAGGGATGAAAGGTTTGCTGGAAAGTCGCGGTGATGGCGTAGACCTGGCCGCCACGGTGCACTGGCTTGTAGCCGTTGCACTTGTATAGGCCAAGCTCACCCAGGGGCGGCTCCCAGAGGAAGCCCTTAGCCCCCTTGTGGCGGTCGAGGAAGTCCATGATGTCCTTGATACGCCCCTTCAACCCCGTGAAGGTTACGGGCCAGGATTGGGACCGGTTGTTGAGGCCATCCTCGACGGACTGCTCGTAGCCATCGCCAAACTGCTTGGAGCGAACGCGCTGGGCAATATCGCCCTCAGCGCCCTTCTCTGTCGCCCAGGTGAATCGTTCGATAGCCATCATCGCCCCTTGATTGCGTTGTTGATCACGCCACCCTGGCGCATATCCTTAGAGCGCAGTTCCTGATATTTCTGCTCTACGAACGTCGCCAGCTCCTTGCCGAAGAGGTCATAGCCAGGCGCGTCAGCGGTTGACGATGCGTTTCCGTCGCCGTCGATATGTACCTCGACATTGATCTGCGTTCCGCCAGCCCCGCCGCCGCCCATTGCCATAACCCCAAGCTTGCCGCTCGACGTCCGGGTCAGCGGCATGATTGCCTCTTCCCCGGCCTCACCCATAACGCCGGTCTTGCCGTTGGCCATGCCAAACGCCGTGGGTTTGCTGACGATGGAGTTCGTGAATGCACCGCCGTCGGCGAACATCTGCACACCGCCCGACCACGCGCCGCCCTTGGCTTGCGGGAAGTAGGTGTTGGAGTAGCCGGCCGAAGAGGCGCCGAGGTTTGACGATGTGGCGCCAGCAGACCCGGCAGCCAGTCCATTGCCGCCGCCAGCAGCACTACCTCCGAGGTAGCTTGCCGCCGCGCCCACGAGACTGCCCAGCAATGCGGAGCTGGCTTGGCGGGTCGCGATGCGCGCCATGTCGGCCAGGATCGATTTGGCGAAATCCGAGAACGAAGCCTTACCGGTCATGGCAAAGTTGACGATGGAATCCTCCATGGAACTGAAGGCGTTGCCGAACAGGCTTTTGGTTTGCCCGGCGATGTTGCGCGCCGAATCCAGGTAGTTATCCCAGGCTGCCGTTGCGCCCTTCGTCCAATCGCCCTGGGCATTCTCCACATCCGCATAGTTCTGCCGGATCTGGTCGGTGGCGGCCTTGTTCGCATCGGCAAGCGCCTGCGACTTCCGCTTGAACTCTTCCTCCGACATGTTGCGCGACGGATCAGACTTCTGGTTGGCCAGCTCCAGCGACTGCTGAGCAAACCGGTCTTGCTGGCTATTCAGTTCGCCGCTGAGCGCGTTTTGGCGATCGCCCTGCCCCACGCCGAGCACTGCGCGCTGGCCCGCCAGTTCCAAAGCCCGCTGTTGCTGACCCAGCGCCTGCACGTAAGTGCTGATAGCCCGTTCCTGCTTGGCGAGCCGCCCGGCTTCATTGGTTGCCAGAACTTCAAGCTGGCTGTCCGCGTCTTTCTGCGCCTTCACCATCCCTGCGCGCGCGCCAGCGATTTTCTGGTCCAACTGGATGCTTTGAGCGGCCGACGTTGTCTTCTTGCCCTTGGCGGCTTCCAGCGCGGCAATCTCAGCCTCGTAGGCTGCAGTCGTCTGGTCCAGTTGGTTGCCGATCAGCGCCTGGCGCCGCAGCAGATAGTCCTCCTCAGACAGCAAGCCGGCCTTCTGCGCTGCCTCCAGTTCCTTCTGATAGTTTTTGTAGGTGTCGGTGATGGCCGCCAGGTCGTTCTTGGCGTTGTTGAAGCCGGTCAAGTCGACTTGGGTGCCGGCTGCTTTCGGGTCCTTGTTCTTCTCGGCGATGTTGGCCAGGCCTTTGGCGACAGCCGCAGGGGTGACGTTTTCGTCGTTCGGGTTGGCTTTCCGCAGCGCCTCAACGTCGCGCAGGTACTCCTTCTGCAGCTTGTTGCGCTTCTCTAGAGGCGTGAGATTTGCGTCGTTCTGAGCTTTCAGGCGAATTGCCGCCTCAAGACCTGCCTTCTGAGTCTCACCCTCAAGCTGATGAGCAGATCCAATCGCCCGTTCGGTATCCAGTTGCTGCTTGCGGAATGTCAGCTCCTGCTCAATGTCCGCGATGCGCTGCTTGGCGTCGCCGTCCTCGAAACCAGTGCCCACCGTCGATTTCAGATAAGCGAGCTTCTGAGTCAGATCAGTGATCTGCTTTTGAGCGCTCTCTGCACGGCCGATATCACTCAGCGCGTCCAGGGTCTTTTTGGTCTCGTCGCCGACACCTTTCCACGCCCGCTCCCACAGACTTAGGTTCTGGATGATCTGGCTAGATCGGTCTTTGATCGTGTCTGCGTAGGTGTCGGTCAGCAGCTTGGTAGCGCCGATCGTGTCGCCCTGCTCCTTCAGCGCAACGATCTGCGAGTAAACCGAAGCTGTCAGGAAGTGGTATTGGTCGTTAAGCGACTTGGCGGCAGCTACCGGGTCGTCTGCGATCTTCACAAATTCGGCGATGGTTGAATCGACTGACTTTCCGGTCGCCTTCTCCATCTCCAGTGCTGCTTCGGTGATCTCCTGGAAGCTGCCGCTCGCGATCTTGCCTGATCCAGCCAATTGGGCCAGAGCCGAGGCAGCCGCGCCTGTGGTGCCCACGGTTGCACTGACCTGACGCGCTACATCGGCGAGCTGGCCAGCGCTTGTACCTGCGTAATTTCCGGTCAAGATCAGCGATTTGTTGTAGTTGTCCTGCTCCTCGCTGCCCTTGTAGTAGGCATATGCGAGGCCGCCAACAGCAGCCGTTGCAAGCGCCATCGGCCCCAGGATTGCGAGCAACCCGGCGGCGCCCGCTCCAGCGCCGGCACCCAGTTGAGCAACCGCACGCACACCGCTACCCCAGTCGCCCGAGGAGAGAGCATTGCCCAACTGAACGACGTTTTCTTGAGCCTGACGGGTGCCGAGGCGCAGCTTGTCGAAGCCCGTGGTGGTCCTTTCGAGTTTGGCGTAGTCCTTGTCGATCTTGCTCAAGGCAGCGTTGTACTGATCCTGGCTGATGCGGCCGGCGTCCAGGTGTTTGCCCAGTTGCTCGACCTGCGTATCTAGCTTCGCCAGTGCAGCACGGGCCGGGTCGATGGCACCCAGAAGGCTATTCAGGGCCTTTTGCTCGTCCATGGCGGACTTGGCCAGGGCTACCTGCTGCTTGTCGAGCTGCGCCGAGATCTTCGCTGCCTCGGCCTCGCCATAGGCGCCGGTCTTGGTCAGCTTAGCGAGAGCGTCACGCTGCTTTGCCAGGTCCTGGGTGGTTTTGACGCTGGTGGACAGCGACTTTTCCAGCGCCTGCATTTCGTTCATCAGCGAAACAGCGGACTGCTCAGCCCGGCCGCCAGCCTTCGCCATTTCATCCAGGCTCGTTTTCGCCTGGATTGCATCGGCCGAGTCGATCTTGACGCCGAGTTCTGCAATGTTCATCGACTCACCTTGAATAAGTGCCCGTGGTTACGGGCTGTTTTCCCTTTCCTCCGCCATAACGCGCAGGGCTTCGCCTTCCAGCACCTGAAGGTCAGGGAAGATTTCAGCGAGTTTCTTTTTCTTGATGCCGAGGAACCCGGCCACGTCGCGGATGCAGTTGTAGTCGAGACCGATCGCGCCACCGGCGCCCGCTCGCCACTGAGTCGACATTCGGTTGAACAGGAAGAACGCCGGCCAGTTACAGGGCCAGACCTCGGTCACCTCTTCAAGGTCTCCCGGGGTGAGCCCGAACAGGCCCATCAGTTCAGCAGGTGCCGTCGGCGCGTAGAGTGCGCGGGCGGCGTCCGTCAGTTTCCCAAGCGGGCCTGATTGAATGCGCTCTGGTAGGCATTCACGACCGCCTCAGCAGCGCCCTGGCAGGACGTCACCAGCGCACGAATGCTCTTGTCGTCGAACTTGTCGTCGAAACCCCAGCCGACCACCAGATCCTTAATCTGCTGCGACTGCTGCTCGGTGTCAGCGGCAACGATTTCGGAAAGCGTTGGGCTTTCGCCCAGGGCGGTCCGAGATTCATCGCGCTTCAGGTTCCACTCATCAAACAGAGCGGCAAGCCCCAGGCGATCCCGATACTTGAAGGTGAACTCGATTTTCTCGGGCTCACCCCCAACGATAGGGATCGACACGAGGGCCTTGAACGTCGGGTTCTGGGCGATTCTGATCTTTGCCATTGGTTACGCCACCGCAGTCAGGTAACGGGTCGGCTCGGCCTGCAGCGCCAGGTTGACGGTGCGCGTCAACAGGTTGTTGCGGGAGACCGCCGGCTGCTTGGAGAACGACGTGTAGGTGCCGTAAAGCAGGGTGTCATTGCCGGGCAGGTTGAGGCGCGCTGCTTCAATCTGCTTGCCGGCGTCAGCTTTCAGCAGAACGCTGTTGAATGCCTGCGCCGGGTCGTCAGCGATGGTCAGCACCATGCTTGCCGCCGATTTATCGGTGGGAATCTGTTTGCCCTGGTCATCCTCGAGGAACACCACATCCAGGTAGTTCTGTTCGCCGCCGGAGAAGGCAACGTCGGAGATCTGCGGGATCTGCACCCAGGTCAGCACTTTGCGCATAGTGCCTGCACCGCCTGCTGCCGGGAAAACCTGAGTATCGGTGGTGTCGATACCTTCCAGGGTGATAGCCGTCGCGGTGGCCGCCTTCACGCGTACAACCTTGCTATCCAGCTTGCTCCAGCCGGACGTGAGCAGAACGATATCGCCGGCGGCAATGGTGCCGCCGACTACAGTAGCCACCGCCTCGCTCGCATTGCTGATTGCAGCAAACGCCAGTGCCGCGCCGTAGGTTGCGGCGTGCTGGAAGGTGCCGCCGTTCGGGAGTTTGTAGCCCATGGGTATTTCCTCTTTGCAGATATGAAAAAACCCGCTCATTGGCGGGTTTGTGGCTTTGCCCAATGGGCGGGATCAGCTGGTGTCAGCTCGGTATAAGAACGAAACCGGGACGGTGTAGGTGGAATCGCCGGTGATGCCGGGGCCTGGATCGACTGGCGACATGGTCACCACGGTGACCAAGCCCTTCGTGTCCCTGGCGTATAGCGGGAACAGATCGGTCAGTTCTGCTGCGATAGGATTGGTCTTGGCCTTGCCGGTGCCGGCTGGCGCAATGATGCTCACCTGGAACGCTCCGATGAACAGCCGGTGATCGCCGCCGAGCGTGTTACTCGCGGTATCGCCGGGAATGGTGAAGGCTCGTAGGTAGGTCTCGCCGTCTGCCGGCGCGTAGGCCGTGTTCTCGAAAACGATCTTTAGCTTCTCCAACCTGGCAGCGTTCCAGGCGATCAGCTTTGCCTCGTAGATCGAGGCGATGATTGCGTGACTCATACCTGGTTGTTCCTGATGGCCTCCAGCACGATCTGCTGAAAGCGAGCCACGGTTACCCGGACCATACCGCCGGGGGCCTGGGTCGAATGGCCGAACTCCAGCGGGATCGCGTAGGGCAAGTTGTTAATGATGTAGGCCATCTGGCCTGCGGTGAAGTCGCTCATCGCAGCAACCAGCGCCGCTGTGGTTTCGGCGCCACTGGGGTCCACCTCGTCGAAAGTGACGTTCTCGACCACTCCCAGCGAGATGTGCCAGTTAGCGCGGAAGCGGCCGCCGACGTAGCCTTCGGGAGCCATGACATCCATGCCGTCGTTGAGCTTGCGGCCTTTCTTGAGCCGGCCAGCATTGGTGAGGTTGGCCGGATCACTGCGGAGCGCACTGTTGTGATCGTCGACGGCCTTGTTGTATTGGGTGGCGACAGCGTTCTGTGCCCAGATCTCTGGGTTGCCCACCGGGGACATGCGAATCAGGCTGCTGCCGACCTCGATGATTATTTCACGCACGCTGGCATCAATGGCTTCACCAGTCTGAGCGGCGAACTCGGCCAGGCTCAGGGCGAAGCTGCCGGACTGTCCGGCGCCTGCCCGGCTCACGACCGCACCTGCAACTCATGCAGGATCGGCGTGCCGGCGGGGTTCACCTCTTTCAGCGGCGGCACGATTGACCAGGTGCGACCCTGAGCAACCACTTTGTCGAGCAGACCAGGCACCCACGCCAATCCCTGCGCGGCGATCTTTAGCTTCTTGTCGCCCTGACGGATAAGGCTGTTGTTCTGAAATTCTTGGCCGGTGAAGTCGAGCAGGATGCCCTGGGCGGTTTGCTCGACTGCTGCCCCCGGCGCTTCCCCGCCCGTCTCCGGGTCATACTCGCCCGGCTCGGTCTTGCTGATGGTCACAGGCTGGCCGAACTCTGTGATCATCTCCAGAGCCATCAAGGCCATTTCGTCGTAAAAGGCCATGATGGTCTCCATTACAGCTATGCGCGCACTGCGAAAAGCCCGCGCTTTTGTAGGTAGTCGGCAAACTGCGTAGCACTCGGCCGGTCCGGCGCCGCCGGCAACAGCCGACCGCTGGTGTTGGAAATCGTGGCGTATTCGCGAGTCACCGCCCCTTCGACGCGCTCCAGTGTTACTGCACCCTTGCGCTTGTCGATTGGGTCGATGTCGTCCTGATGGATCTCGGCGGCCAGGGCCATCTGGCCGTACTGGATCCGCGCCGGCAGGTAGTTGTCTGGCTTGATCTGGCAGTCCAGCTCAACACCCCGACGCGGCCAGGCCAGCGCCTGCTCGCTGCTCATCTTGCGGCCTTTCCAGGTCTTGCCATCCATCGCCAAGGTAGCCCGGCGCAGCAAAGCTTCCTGCTCAGGCACGCCCGCCGGGATGACCGTGCCGAACTTCACGGCATACAGGGCCAGGTCCTCGGCGCTCGCATAGCTTTCGGCGTCAGGTTTGCCGGTGCCGTCCTCGATGATGAGTGTCATGCGTCAACTCGCTGGTATGGTTTGAGATCGGCCACCGGGTCACCGGCAGCCAGCATTATCACGCCTTGGGCAGATCAGCGACGAGCTTTTCCAAGGATTCTTTCGAGGCGTTGGCCCGGTATGGCACCTTCGCTTCGTCGAGCTTGGCCTTCAGGTCGGCGATTTCCTTCGCTTCGGTATCCACCTGACCGGCTTTGTCGGCCCGCTGGAGAAGATCGTCTACCTGCAGTTGCAGAGTTTTCACCTTCTCAACTTCGCCGTCACGCTCACGGATGAGGCTTTCAACGCCCGCATTTACCGCCTCGAACACCTGAAACAGGCGATCAGCGATAGGTCCGAGCTCACCTTCTGGGCGCAGCAGTTCTTGGTCAGCGAATGACTCGACGATCAGGCCGACAGATTCGAGTTCGGCGCGGAAGGCGTCGATATCGATGCTGGAACTGCCACCATCAATCAGCAGCACCTTCGGCACTTCCTTGACCGTCACGTCAGGCACGTCGTCGGCAGCATCTTCGCGGCTTTGGGTAACGCTCGCGTCGACGATGCGAAGGCCATTCGCCTTGGCCAGCGCCTTCACGTCTTCCTGGTACTGGTGGAATGGACCAGGCAGATACCAGATGTTTTTGTTGCTCATGATCATGTCCTCGCCAAGCCGGGCACTGGGCCCGACTCAGCTGTCAGGGTTACTTGGAGGCGTCACCGATCAGAGCCACACCGGCGGAGTGCTTGATGCTGGTGGCGGTCTTGTCCCAGTTGGTACCGGTCGCCAGTTCGGCGTCGGTTGGCGACTTGCCGCCGGTGGTGGTGTCCCAGGTGTAGCCCTTCAGGCCGAGGCCGAAGGTGTAGTCGGTCTGGAGCGTGGTTTCGATACGCTCCTTGCCGTTGGTGGTCTGGACGTTGCTGATGATGTCGCGGCCGTCATGGACCAGCGCAGCGCCTTGCACTAGGGACAGGATGATTTCCTTGTTCGGAGTGCCGGCCTGCATCAGCGCCGGGGCATCCGTCACAACGGAGATCTTGCCGAGGATGTCCACGACGCGGACGTTGCCCGCCTGGAACAGCTGCTGCTGGTTCGCCAGGTTCTGGCCGACCAACTTGTGGTAGCTGGTGCCCTGCATCACCTGGGTTACCAGGTTCTGGCTTGCGTCGCCGAACTTCGCGTGGGCGTTGTTCAGGCCGGCGTAGGTGATGCCAGCGGTAGCCGACACATCGTTGACGGCAGCAGCCTGGGCGGTGATAGCAGCAACCAGGGCGGCGATCGCGGTGTTCAACTGGTCCTTCAGCAGGATTTCAGCGAACGCGCGGCTGGCGACTTCGATGCCTTGCGCGGTTGGGCGCTCCAGCCAGGTCATTTGCGACGGCTCGTAGCGGATCGGACCGAAGCCGCCGGCTACCTTCACCGAAGTGTTCTTCAGTTCAGTCAGGTCGGTTGCAGCGACAGTAGCGTTCGCGCTGTAGCGATCCACACGGCGCTGGGCAGCGGCCAGAGTCTGGAAGAACGACTCTTGGAGGAAGTCACCAGTGAAGCCGTCCGGGGACAGCACGATTGCACCACGGCTGGCGGCGTTGAAAGCGGCGAGATACTGATCCAGCGTCTCGAGAGTCGCCGGCATGATGTATTCGTTGAAAACCTGCATTTGCGACAGGGACATGAGTTATTTCCTTACGATTGTGGGAGATCCGGGAACCGGCTCGCGATTGCGGCCGTACGTTCCTCTTTGGTGCCGCCGATTTTTCCTTTTGCGGCCCCGCCGCCACCTCCAGCACCAGCAGCCCCGCCGCCAGATGCCTTGCTACCCGCGATCAACGGCGCGAAGGCCGTGTCGTTTGCGAATTCTGCTTTCAGCTCATCCAGCGTTGCTGCGGAGAGCTTGCCCTGCTGGTCGAGGACGACCACAACAGGCTTCCCGTCGCGCTGCTCGACGCTCAGACGGCGCTCGATGTGCGGCAACAGGGCTTTGGCGCTGCCTGGGATTGCCAGGGCAGACGCGATGTCAGTAGCGGTACGGCCGACAGTCAGATCCCGGATCTGAGTGCTCAGCGTTCCACGCTCCTGTTCCAGCATGCCGTTCAGCTCTGCTTCGCGGCGGTTGTACTTTTCGGACCAGGACTTTTCGAGCTCTTCAACGTTGCCGGACTTGCGAGCGGCTTCTTCACGCTCCAGTCGGGCCTGTTCTTCGGCGTCTTTGCGAGCCTTCTCAGCGGCTTTCTTCTCGCCCAGCAGCTCATCAACCTTGGCCTTCAAGCCGGATACATCTTCTTGCTGCGGCAGACCTTCAATGCCGAGTACGAACTTGCCGTCCTTCTCGGTGTAAAGAGCGCGCACGACTTCATCTACCCCTTCAAGGGTATCCAGTTGGAATTTCAGCATTGGTTGTCTCCCAGAGACGTAGGTGCAGGCCCTGCCTGCTGATGTAGATGTAATCGCCCCGTATTTCTAACAAGCACGACTACGTGATAACGTCTGCGCGCCAAAACTGACGCTGTTAATACGAGAAGGACATCAAGGTATGGGTAGTTTTTTTGGAACAGTCATTGGAGCGTTCATTGCACTGGTAGGGGTCTGGCTGAGTGGAGAGGTCTCTTTAAAGAACTCAATGCAGGCATCGTATGCTGCAGAACAAGCGGCCTGTAGAGCGCGCGTGGACAGGACGGAGTTGAAAGTTCGGGATAGCGCAGCACTTTTTCAAAAGGCCCGGGCCGCTATTATTTCTTCTCCCATAGTTACTGACCTGACTCCTGCTGAGAGAGCGTCACGGATTGAAGCAGTCGCTAGTGCTGGATATGCGTTAAGCGCCTACTCTTCACCGAATTTTGGTGCGCAGTCAGTCGAAGTGGCCGACCTATTGATATCTCAGTACAGGAATGTGATCGCCGAAAAACAGGTACTTTCACTGACCGATAAATATCTGAAAAAAAATGGCGAGTGGATCGAAAACTACAATCTTGAAATGTCGGGATTAGCAGACCGCCGTCAAGAATGCAGCAGAGCTAAATAAAACCTGCTCTTTCAAACGCTAGCGGCTCAAGAGCCTTCATCTGCACGAGGGTCAACGGTGCAAAGTTGCGATCAAGCTGCAGTTCGGCGAAGCGTTCAACACTCAGGCCGCCTTCGCGAAATAGCTTGGCGCGGACCGGGCCGATGGCCTTGTCCTGAAACGCTGCTGGCTGCTGCTGGAGCCAGTTGTAATAACTGAGTTCTGCCCTCACCTGCTGGGCTCCGCCATCGCCGATGGATGCCCGCGTGGCGTCCTTGGCGAACAAGGCGCTGAAGCGCGTCACCGCGACCACCGTCGAGCGGCAGTTGATGTGGATCGGAGGTCTTGGCCCCTCAGTCAGCTTGAACCGTTGCTTATCCAGCGTCCGGCACTGGCTGGTGGTCTTCGAATCCAGGGTGCTGACCCACTCCACCGACTGCACGACGTCGGCGTTCTCCTTCAGCGTCTCCATGCGCGCCTGGGTGGCGACGTGCTGCACTGCCGTCCGCACGATGGCGCCAGCGTTGCGGTTGGTAGTGGCTAGGATGCCGTCGTTGTACTGGAGCGCCTTGGTGCCGCGAATATTCTTGATGATCTGGAAGTTCGTCTGGCCTTCGAAGAAGCCCTGCCTGATCGCGCCTGTGAGGCGTTGCCGCTCCGTTGCGGCGAATCCATCAATGAACGACTTGAGCAGCTTCCCGCCGTCAGCGCCGCGCACACTGAGCGGATTGGTGAGGATTGCCGCCCTGATTGCCGCCGCACCTGGCACCGCCGCGTCGAAGGTCACACCCACCGGTGCCGCCCGGGTCAGGCTGGTCGCTTCAAACTCGGCCTCGTAGTTGGCGATGTCTACCAGGTCGAGGTTCAGCTTCTCGCTGTACCGGTCGAAGATACCCAGCAGCAGGCTATCAACCTCGCTCAGCAGCCGCTCCAGGCGGGCAACGGTGTAGTCCGTCAGGTCCGCCCGCGTCAGCCGCTCACGAATCGAGCGGTCGATCTCCTTGAGGAAGGGAGCGAACTTCGCAACCTCCCCTGATTTCAACTGCTCCAGGAACACGGCATGCCGGATGGTGGCGTCAAGGATTGCTTGGTTTGCCGCCATTCGGAATCACCTCGTCGTCATCCAGGTCAGGCCCAGTGCTTTGCGCTTCCAGCTCGCCCCGGATTTCATCGTCCGTCTTCTCCGGATTGATCACGCCGCGGTCGCGCAGGTACTGCCAGAAGTCGCCCTCAGGCAGCTTGCCGCCCTGAACCGCATTGAACAGTGCAGCCAGAATCGTCGCGTCCAGAGTGATCTGGCTGAAGTCCTGGTTGAGCTTGTAGATGGTTTCGCCTGGAGCGTTGACGAACTCGGCCATCCAGACCAGGCACTGGCTGTACGCCTCGCTGACGTTACTCACCACTAGGGAGAGAACGCTGTGTTCAGCAGCGCTATCGTTGTCAGCCTGGGTTGCGGTCTTCACCGCGCTACCACGCTCAATCAACCGGGCACCGAGCGAAACCATGTCCTCTTTCTTGGCGTCCATGGCCTCTTTCACGAGCGTGTTCGGTTCAGGCTGAGCAAAGCCGCACGATCCGTTGACAGGAAGCGTCAGCGGCGCCCTGGAGCCAACGTAAATGCCATTGGCTTCAAGGTGGTCGCGCCAGGCTTCGTCCAGGCCAGATATCCAGAACTGTGGCTGCCCGGAAAACCAGACCGAGTCCTCGTAGTCCGCACTGTTGCAGTAATGGCCGATGTTCAGCACGGCCATGTCGTACAGTGGCGAGTCATCGATGGTGGTGTCGTTGTTCTCGCTGCCGAGAAACTGAAAGGGAATCACGCGCCATGGTTGCCCAGCACCATTGAGCGGGGTGAATGGCGGAATGACCATCGCGGTTCCGCTTGAGCTTTCCTGCCATAGTTCCTGGGTATACACGCCTGCCACGTCCAGGCGCAGCACGCGGTACTGCACGACCTTTTCGCTACCGAAGCCATCATCAGTGTCGATGTCCGCCTCTTCACGCAATACAACCAGGCTTAGCAGGTGCTGGCCGCCGACCTTGCGGGTCTTCCAGTTCCTGATTGATTCGGCTGGGTAGCTCGCAACGTTCGCACGGGCGCGCCCAGCCTGCTCGTCTGCCTTGCTCACCGTACCGGCCTGCACCGCGGCGTAGTCCACCAGCAAGCCGTGCCGACCAACCTCAAGCAGATGCCCGATGACCGACTGAGACTGCTGGTAAACGCTCACGCCCTGCCCGTCGACGTCCGTGGCCACGTAATCAAGCGCGCCGGGGACGGTAAGCGTTGGCCAGGTGCGGAACACCGCGCCAACAAGGCTGTGTTTCGTGCGCCCCGTGGCGTTGTAGTACACGGCCCGCTGTTTGTACGACTTGTACCGCTCAAGGTTTTCAGGGCTGGTGTCGTGCTTGTTGGGCCTGGGCAAATACACATCGCCGCGCCCCTTTACCGTCTCGGAGCCCTTGCACACGTCGCGCACCAGCCGCCAACGGGACTGTGCCGCGTCGTATTCCGGGCGGGTGTATGTGACGTCTGCCATTAGCGTGCGAATCCCATTTTGATTGATTTAACCGGCTTCCTGGCGCTCTTGGCGACAGCGAAGTACCGGAATGCATCGGAGCCGTGAGACGTCCAGTCATGCAACGGCTTGTCTTTCCAGCAGCCCTTCTTGTCGTCCCACTCCTTGCGATAGTTCTCAAGGCAGGCGATGCCTTCTTCGCACTTCGATTCGTCGAAGGCGCACTTGGACAAAATTTCACGGGCCTGCTCGATGCCGTCATCCACCCCGATCTTCGGGACAACATGGAACGTCATCCGGTAAACCTGACCATCGATCTCGTAACCCTCTCGGGCAATGTCCTTGCGCGTCTTCGCATCGCTGCCGAACTCACGATTTTCGATATCGTGCGGTCCCCAGTGCTCGGAGTACGTGTATCCCTTGTCCTTGAGCACCTTCATGTAGTGCCGCAGGCCTTCGCCTGAGTTCTCGTAGTAATCGATGACGTGGTATTGCTCACCGACCTGGCGCACAAACCAAATGGCGGTAGAGTCGCTCACTCCGATGTCCCAAATGGTCATCACCGGCAGGTGGCTGTTGTCGGGCAGAGTGCCGATGCGCTGAGCGGCATACAGTTTGGTGAACTGCTGCGCGTAGTAGGCACCCTCGACCGACTGCTGGAAGGCTTCGACGGGGATCGACGGGTATTCCCGCTTCATGTCGTCGCCGAGCGTCTTTTCCTTGGCTGCGTACCAGGCGCGCTGGCCTGGGTGGGTGTCGATGCCATGCTTGGCGAACAGCTCGTTGAAGTAGTCGGTCAAGCGCTGCGGGATGACTACATCTGTCGGGTCAAGCCAGTAGGCCTTGTTCTTCCACCAGGAGAAGAAAAAAAACTTCCAGTCCAGCTTGCCGAGCGGTGCGCCGGACAGCTGCTGCTTCTCAGCACTCTGCGAGTAATCGAAGAAGTAGCCAGCCCGGCCTTCCGCTGTGGATTCGATCGTGACAAAGCAATCGGTGGCCACCGCTTCAAAGGCACCGGTAACAATCTCGCGTGCCTTGTGCGGAAACTTGGCGCAGATTTTCCCAAATTCGGAAACGTGCAGGTAACGCAGCGTGCCACCCCGGAACGAGGTGCTGACGTAAAGCGAACCGCCCTTGCTGAAGACCAGCTCGCCTGCGGCGTCATTGCTCGCAGGGTTGGCGGCGCGTATCTCCTTCGGCAGGTTGTCGTAGGCGTACTTCACTTTTTCCCGGAAAAGACGCTTGGCGTCGTTCAGGGTGTGAGCGATCAGCGCGCACTTGGCTGACTCGAACAGAGCCGCGTCGAGCTGGATGATGCAGCACTCAGTGGTGAAGCCGAGCTGCCGGGCCTTCAGGATGATGTTCCGAGTGTGCATCCCGTCGAAGTATTCGATCTGCTCGTCCGTCATCCGGAAGCGGACTTTCTTGCCCGCTTTGTCGGTGATGAAGTAGAGATTGTTCAGCCGCCAACGCTTATCCCGGAGCAGCTTCATGTGCTCGGGCTTCATGTCAGGCGTCCTTCGATAATTCGTCCATCATTGCGGCCAAGGCGTCGACTGTCTTGTCGCCCTCTTCCGTGTCGAGGTTGAATGCTTGGCGCTCGCCCTTGATCACCTTGAGCTGAGCGTCGACGCCTGCATTGAGTGAGCGAGCGAAGTCTCCATGGTTATCTTCTGAAACAGTCACGCTGGAGAGAAATGTGCTGAGCTTGCTCGCAATGCCCCGCCACTGGGCCAGACCAGATCGATGGGCAAGCACTACAGCTGCAGCTTGATCGGATGCCTCCTCGATAATCTCGGCATCAGTGACCAGTTTCTTCTGGTCACCATCCGTGGTCACCGCCCTGGTCACCTTGTCCTTTACCGCGCTTCGAACCTTGCTGGTCAGGTCTCGCTGCCAGCCTTCCTTCTCGGCACGCTTCATGATCGTGTTGTGCGCTACTCCATGCTCTGAAGCAATGGCGCGCAGGGAAAGCAGGCCGGCCCGGTAGGCGCGTTCGATTGCCTCCCAGTCGGGTTGCTTAGTTGTCATAAATTGTCTCAGGTAAGCCTAAAGGCGGGATTGAAATAGTGGCGCTTTGCCGGTATTGGTAAGTCTTAATCACAAAGGACTCAACAAGACCATGGACCTAATCCAATACTGCTTTGATGTTTTCAACAAAGAACAGCTACAAAGAAACAACGGGGTAGCCTGCACAAAAGAAAATATTGTCGGGATGCTTTGGCTCATCGGAAAGCCGATGAAACTTCCAAGCACCAAACATCTTGAAGCTCTTACCCTGTCAGAAGATGGGGCCTTTTCTAATCAGAATTTCGCTGATGTGATTGCCTTGATCTTTGAAGTGATCGTGGAGGAAAACGCTAATCCGAGCCTTTGGGGTATAAAAGGTCCAGGCGGCATTGAAGGGGAAATCGCTACTACCATCCGGATATTTGCTTACGGGCCAGCTGGCGTGCTGACTGAAAATCTGGCCGATGGCGTGAAGGAAGTCACATTCAAGGAAGCGAAGGCTAAACTCCTAAATTTCCTAAAAAAATCTCGGAATCTCTTTTTTTAGAGCCTAGAACCCAAGAATCAAAGTAGCCGAAACCACGACTAAAACTCGTGCAGAAATAAACTTTATTGCTTATTTCAGCCGAGCTACTAAGCCTACGATTTGCGCCGCTCGACACCGTTCGGCGCCTTTTCACTATACAGACAGTGCTCGCAGTTCAGCGTCCGGCACAGCCAGACCTTTACCCGCTGCCAGTACGTGACCATGAAGATGTGGCGGGCACCGGCCAAGGCCAGGGCGACATGCAGCGTTAGGCAGGCGGTGGTCGGGCCGAAGAAGATGTTCTGGCTACGCACCGACACGACGAAACCGGTAATGGCGATCGTGGTGTAGATCAGCTTCCCGAGAATGCCGTCCCTCACCTTCCCGCTCAGTACGCACCAGGCTGCCCACAGCGCTATAAGGCCGCAGGCGATGGAGTTGATCAGTTCAAGATTCATGGTGGATTGCCTCCCCCGAACCGCTGACGAATAAGCGCCCAGAGGTCAGCGGATTTGATGGCTCGATTGATGGCCGCCAGGAGCGAGCCGCCGAAGGCACCCAGCAGGAAGCCAATACCAGCGACGATCTTTGGCTCTGTCACGCCCAAGTAAGTGCTGACCATGCTCGTGAGGTAGATCGAACAGGCCATGCCGGTGATGAGGAAGATCATCCAGGCACGCCAGTCGTTCAGGTCGTCCTTGTGCCACCAGCTGGCGATCACAGCCCCAACGAGGCCCGCGATCAGTAATTCGAACCTGTCGATCTTGTCGAGCAGGCGCTGTAGATACTCCATGCGCTCGACTCCGTGGGGCATGTCTGGAATAGGTCAGCCCCAGCAGCACTCCCAGCTTTGAGCGAAGGGTGTGGTGGGGCTTTAAATGAAAAAGCCCCGCGCGATCGCAGGGCTTAATTTGCTACATGGACAAGATCAACTGCCGGTCAGGGCAGTACATCATAAGTCACGTAAAGGGATGAGTCGCTGTTACCCGGCGCATACCAGAGCCCCTGACCGGCAGGGATCAGAATCTCGAATGGAACCTGGCCCTGAACCGCGCAAACGACAGGAGAGGTTTTCAGCGTCTCATAAACTGGCGCGACAGTGCCCGTGTATAGTCGGCCTCCGTTATTGATGCACGTGCGGATCACGATGCCCGTGGTGTTCTGGGCTGGCGAGATCATTGGCCGAACATAGGCATCGAAGCCGATGAGGTTGATGAATTTCGCGCCTGCTTTTACTTGGTCCATATCTATTTACCTTTGAGTCGAATGATTTTTCGCGGAGGGTTCCGCTTTCATGTCGCTCAAAGGCGATTGCTCGAGGCTCGTGGCCTTCACATGATTCAACGTCCCGCACCGGGAACATTTGATCTGGAGCTCTGTAAACCCACCCGTACGGGCGAGAAGTCTTTTGCAGTTACCGCATCTGAATTCTTTCAACATCTGCAAATTCCTTTTGCTGAATCGCCCTTTCCGTGGGCAATAAAAAACCCGCTTTTGGCGGGCTGTGTTATTGCTTTTTATCAAATCGCTAAGGCGCTATTGAGTCCCTCGACTCATGGAATTATCTGCCGAGAGCAGGCTTCCAAAGAGGAGCAACCTTGAGTGGTCCAATCTTTTGATAACTCATGTCCGTCAACGTTTTAACGTCTCGAATTGAGAAAGTATGACCAATATCCCCATTCTGCAATTTTGACGTTAGTACCTTATCTCCATAGAACCCTAGGACAACCTCATCCTTGGTGCGCCAGTAGTAAGTCTCAAGCTCAGCATTTTTTGCACCGTAAGCGGACACCATCCAACCTAAAACGAAGACGACGATCATCAGCGCAGGACACCATTGAGCGATTCGCCAAAACTTCTGGTCTTTTGTTTCTAATGGTTTCGAGTCTTCTTCTGACTCATTACCCATCTCCGGCGGCGCAGGAGGACCTTTTATCAATAAAAAAAGTATCGCAATGGCAGCAACGCAAACCCAAAATATCTTCCAGGCTGAGCCGTTAACCAAAGTAATAAGCAACAGAGCGAAAAGTCCAACGATATGCAAAACCGCATATGCTCGATGAATGCCTTTCAACCATAAGAACCTGACGGAAAGAGCCGCCACTGCAACCATCGGAATCACCGATGGGTACGCTTTGAGTATCACATCGGAAAAGCCAAAAGACCCTAACTGCAGGAAGTCAACTGGTGCGTTGAAATATCCCAATCTCCCGATTTCATAGAGCGCCAGTACGCCATAGGAAAATGGGCCCAACACTGCAATCAGTGAGACTAAAGTAGTGAATACTGATACCTCGAATTTTTTCGCGCTCACAAAAAAGCCCAACTTTGGCGGTTGGGCTTTTAGTTCACCCCTAAACACGCGCAGGAATGACAGGATGGGTTGATAATGGCTCAGTGGAGCAATCGTGGTCAAGCAACTTTTGTCTCGATGAGTCCTTCTGCATCCAGCAATGTTTGTGCACACACCAAAGCCTCATCCACTTCACGCTCCAGCGCCTTACGAATATCACGCCTCCAGCGCTCCTGAGTCTTGATCGGGTGCGGCTCGTTCGACCAGTTGTCCATCTCGTACCAGCCGGCCGGCAGGACGCTCGTGGAGCGCTTGCCGTCCACTCCTGGCAACCGAGGAAGCGCCCATGTCACCACGGCGCAGTGCAGGAAACGCTCCGGAGCCGGCGAGCGCATCAACCGAGTCAATTCGGAAATGGCTGCATGCTTGCGCTCGGTATGCGTTGAGAACTTCGCCACCAGTGCGCGCCAATGCTCAGTAGACAGCGATTTATGTAGGCGTCCGAACACCCAGCAGTCAGTCAGGAATGCAGCCTCCTTACCGACGATCTCCCCCTTCTGCTTGGCGCACTGCACCTTCGGCTCAAAGTCGCAGCCGCCGGCGGAGGTGATGGTCTCGGCCGCAAGGGCGCGAACTACTGCTGAAACAACGTTGCGATAGGTCATGCTGCAGCCCTCTTGAGTTCACGGGTTTTGGCTCGGTAGTCGGCCTTGATGGCCTGCAACTGCTCGATGGTATGGCGCTGGGGATCATGAGGTCCTTCCAGCCAATCCACTTTGTCGGCGCCGATACGGCGCACCAACTCCAGCCGGTAGTTCACGATGTCGCCCGATTTATGGTTGTTGCACGGCGCACACTGGCGCCACACGTTCAGCGGCTCGAAGCGAAGCTCTGGGTTGCCACCGACAGTGCGGTAGTGCCCGGCGTGCCATTGGCCGTTGTGGTGCCGGCCGCAACTTACGCACGGCAGGCCGATATCCCGCTCGCGAATCCAGGCATTGAAGGCGGCCTGCGCCTCTTTCATGTGCTGGGCGCGCGACTTGATCTTCACCTTTGCCGCGCGCAACTCCTTGCGGCCGATATCGGCCAGCGACTTGCGCGCCTTCGCCTGGTTCACGTCCTTGATGGCCAGGCCGCACTTCGGGCTACATACCGCCTGGCCCAGGCGCTGCGGCGGGAAGCTGATGCCGCATGCTGGGTTCTTGCACTTCTTCGGTTTGGGTTGCTTGGCGATCATGCAGCCTCCTTGCTGAGTAGATCAGTGAAAACCACACCTTGGCCTGTGAAATAGGCGGCGATGCGGTCGGTGTAATTGATGCCCCGTGCGCGGTTGAACAGGCTGGTCACCGGGAAGCCGTCAGGTCCGAACAAATGACACTCCCCCATCATGGCCAGCTTCGTTTCGTAGGGCAGATGGCGCATGACCCGGTACCACTCGGCCTGAAAGCCTGCGTCCTCGTTCAGCAGGATCTGCACGCCGAAGTGCAGCTTGCAATAACGCCGGGCGTCAGCCGCGTCGCCGATCTGGGTCATTTCGGCGATGCGCTTGTACATCCCGAACCACAACCGATTTTGGTCAAGCGTGCGGTCCTTGCCCGGGCGCAGGGAGACCACCACGAACTTCTTGTCGCGGTACATAGCGCTCAACTTGGTGATAGCCTCAGAGAGCTTGGCCTGGCAGTTCACGCTGATCTTGTCGGTCATGGCGCCGCCCTCTTCGCTTCCAGTTCCTGAGCTTGCTTGATGAGCAGCGCCCTGCGATCCGCCAACTCATTTGCCGCGTAAATCCGCATTTCGGTTTTCCGTTCGGCACTGGCCTTGCGCATTTCCAGCATCGATTTTTTCACCAGTTCCAACTTCTGCCGAAGCTGGGGCTCTGGCCGTGTGACGGTGCCAGTGAGCAAGCCGGCGATGGCGCGACCGTCCTCAGTGATCGGCTCGACGCTCAGGTCCGTCAGGTACTTCTGGGCGTGTTCGCGCGGGATTCTCTTCAGCTCCATTGCCTTGGTCACAGCCTGCACACGACGGGTTGCGTCGAAGCCCACGGACACGTGCCAGTTGACCGGTTTCGTATCCTCGCGGGCCTGCCCTACGAAACGCTGGTAGGCATCGATGAACGCCATGCGCGCACCGATCTTGTCACCGCCATCCAAGATGGGTTTCGCGGCTGCCAGGGCCAGCTGGATTTCATCGGTCAGCACCACTGTTTCAAATTCGTCGTTGGTGGTCATGGCGATGGCCCAGGCCTCGTCCTTGCCCGGGCGCCCGTCGGAGGACTGGACGCGTTGCAGGATGTCAGCCATTGCCAGCTTGCCCTTCACCTCGAAGCGGCAAGCCTTCAACGCGGCTTTGACGACAGGCACCGGGTAGGCGCAAAGGTCTTCGGCTATCATCGCGGCGGTGCCGGGGTTCATTTCCTGGCCCATGGCCTCGGCGGTGGCGCAGATGGCAGCGGCCAGCCCGGCGACCTGCTGGTCGTTCATTTCAGAGGTATTCATTGCGGTCACCTGCTTGGCGTTTGGCCAGGACTATCTGGGCGGCCTGCTCCGCTGCGGAGTGGTTTGCTTCGGTCCGCTCCATCTGGCGGGCGGTTGTGCCGTTGATGCGCTGCCCGGTCACCCACTGGGTGTGATAGCTCTCGGCGTTGGCCAGCAGCTCGTTGAGGCTATGGCACTTACGCAGCACAGCGGCGTCGCTGGTTTTCAGGAAATGGGCGGCAACATGGTGAGCGACATCGGCGCCGAGGCGGTCAACCAGTTGGCCGAGTTGGCCGCCGACCTTGGCATTCCACACCGGCCAGGCGCTGTATCGTTTGCGGTAAGCCATGGCGTAGTTCGCCCAGACCTTGAAGGTTTTGCAGGTCTGGTCTTTGGGGCCAGGCATGTCGGCGGGGATCTCGACCCGTGGGGTGTCGGTGCGATCAACAACCAGCACCAAGCCGCGGGACTGAGCCGGCTTGCCGGTGGCGTCCTGCAAGTCCTGACTGGTGTCCTGATTGGTACCCTGATGATTGGTATCCTGATTTGTCGGAGATTTATCCGACCCTTTCCCGGATTTTTTTCCGACCTTGCTCGGAGATTTATCCGAGGTAGATCGGATTTTTTTCCGACCCTTATTGTTTGGTGGGGTCGGATATTTTTCCGACCCGTCGAGCTTCTGGTTCCACTCGACGGCCTTCTCTGTGAGGCGGAAAAGGGTGATGTTCGAGGTGCTGGAAAGCTCAATCAAACCGGCCTCTTCCAGGGCCTTCAGCATGCGATAAGCAGTATCCGGCTTATCAGTGAGCAGCGGCAGCTCCTCGATGATCTTGGCCTTGCTCAGCGCGAAGAAGATCCCGTCATCAGTCTTGATTGGCTTGGTCCAACTCGGGCAGCCGTAGACGAAGGCGAACAGCAGGGCCTGCTGAGAATTCAGCCCCCACTCCAGCGCCTTCACCTGGTTAATCGTGACGGTGTATTGCATGTCAGGCCTTCCCGACCTTAGCGGCCAATTCGAGGAAGCGATCCACGTACCAATGAGGCTGCGTCTCGCGGGGGCATTGAGGGCTGGTGAGGTTCTTGCCGTAGGCCATGCCCTTCTCGGTCACGGACCAGAAGTCGACCATTTCCTGCCTGGAGTTTTTGCGCTGAAGAACCTTGAGGAAGCCGTGAGCCTCAAGTGCAAGGTTGAAGGCGCGGGCGGTGCTGGCGATGGCGTGTTCTTTGATAAGGGCGGTGACTGCCTTGGTCGGCATCGAAGACCCGCCAGCGGCATCTGGTGCGGCGTCAACTGCGTAGCCTGGGAGGAATTTCGGATCCAGGCCATTGTTCTGGGCGATCTTGGTGAGCATTGCCATCTGGCAGGACGGTGCAGGCTTCAGCAGGCGCGTGAAGCACTCCATGATGGCGATCTCGCCGATTACCTTGGTGCCGGTGAGCTGGGCCTGTTCGCGAGCCCCCTGCTGCTGTTCCAGTTCGCGCCAGCGGCGAATCACTGCGAGCCGCATTTTTGCGCTGTACCCTGTAAGCAGGGTGTCAGTGAGTTCGCGATTCAGTTCAAAGCATGGGAGAGACCGGCCAGTACTGTCTTGGTACTGAGCCGAACAATCGGCCCAGTCAATTTCCAGTTCCTTGAGCATTGAGCGGATGTCCGCCAGCACATGCTTGTGCGCCTTGCCTGTGAGCTTGGCGATCTCGCGGGACGACATAGTCCGCGCCACGTTTTCAGATTGCGAAAAATGTGGCGCAAGATTTGTAGGGGTATTGATATGTGACTGGGTTTGCATATAATCGGCCTCACATAGTGTTATCGAATCAGCCACCCTCGTCCGGTGGCTTTTTTGTGCCTGTAATTCAGGCTGCCTTTACCGACGCATCCATCACGTCAAGGCTCTGCCGAACGTGATTGATCTCCTGGCGGATCAGGCTCTTTTCGAAAGTGCTGACGTGGTTGTCGTCCAGTGCTTCGTGCACTGCGATCGTCAGGTCGGCGACTTCCTTGCCCACGTTGATCAGTGACTTGGTGAGCGCTTGCGGCTCCGGTGCCGACTTCGATACCAGGTCAAAGCCGAACTCATTGGCCAGGGCCAGCAATGGGCGCATGTCGCCGGTGTGCAGCAAGATCCCGAACAGATGCTCCACGGTCAGGTGATGAGCCTCGTTGTCCGGGTTCGCGCGCTGAAGCAGGCCGACATGCGCAACACCCATCTTTGCCGCCAGTACCTTTGCCTCGTTGTCCAGAACAGCGCTCTGGCATGCCCGCAGAAAATCTTCCATTCGTAAAACCTCAACTTTGTTTCCGTGGCGCCCTGCCAGTGGGTAGGCGAAACTTTGTTCCTGGATCGACAGACAGGGATGTCACGCCGCGGATTGAGCCACCTTCTGGCGCATGCATAGCTCGCGGGCTGTGATTTTTCCACCGGTCAACTCTTCTGCCTTGAAAGCCTTTTCGGCGCGCATCGGATGAATCCCGGCAACCCAGTACGAAACTGCGGCTTGAGAAACGTCGAGCGCTAAAGCGGTTTTGGTTTGCCCGCCGAAGAAGTCGACGAGCCTTTCGATAGGGGTCATGTGAGAGCCCTCCTGATAAGCCTGCTTATATCCTAAGTAGAAGCAGGCTTATTTGCAAGCCAATAAGGGAACTTATAAATTCATGTGCATGAGCACACTTGCAGAACGACTAAAAGAAGCGCGAAAGCACGCCAATCTGACCCAGGCAAAACTGGCGGCAGTTTCCGGCGTCGAGCAACCACTGATCTCCCAATTAGAGACGGGGAAAAATCTTCAGAGCGCGCACCTTCCAAAGATCGCCCACATATGCGGCGTCAGTGCGATTTGGCTTTCGGACAACATTGGCCCGATGATTGCGGAAACGAGAGAAGACTCGAACGTATCTTTGGCTGCGCAACCTTCCCAAAGCTACCGTTATCCGGTGATCAGCTGGGTTTCGGCCGGCTCCTGGGCTGAGGCTGTTGAGCCGTACCCTGCAGGCGTTTCAGATCGATACGAATTTTCTGAATACAACTCGAAGGGCCAGGCGTTCTGGCTTGAGGTGAAGGGCGACTCTATGACGGCGCAATCCGGCATGAGCATTCCAGAAGGCACCCTGATTCTGGTTGATACCGAGGCGGAAGCTGCACCCGGCAAGCTGGTGGTGGCTAAGCTGCCCGACAGCAACGAGGCGACCTTTAAGAAGCTTGTGAACGATGGGGGAAAGCTTTATTTGAAGCCGCTCAATCCGTCCTGGCGCATCGAGCCGTTCACTGAAGACTGCAGGATCGTGGGCGTGGTTGTGCAGGCGCTGCAGAAGTTTTATTGAGAACAAGCAGATCGCCTGGGATTTATGGCGCTGGCAAACGATGCATGGAGCAGGATTCTAGATGGCGCAGCCCAAGACTATCCCGTATGACGACGCGATGCTGGCTATACAGGCGCAAAAGCACTGGCCCAAGGGGCTTCGCTTCGACTGGAAATCGTCCTCAACTAAGCGCTTCCCTGCGCCATACAGCTTTCGTGCTGCGTTAGCACTTGATGATGAGCAGACCAAGTACGCCGAGGACTGGTTTGTGGAACTGTACTTTAAAAAAAGCTTGGTCCCTGGCGTCCGAGATACGATCTCCATCACTTTCATCGTCAACAGAGCCCGAGTAGTGGCTGTTGATGACAATGGGCACGGCTCTCACCTTAACAAGGTTGGGGTCGATCTCCCCTACTATCAGGTAGCAGTGGATTTCCCGCACCTACACATCCCCATACCGGAAAGCAGCTACGGGTATGCTGAACCGCTGAATAGCACTACTGTCCAAGAGCTGTGGGGTCTATTCTTGGCAAAAGCGAACATCAACGGAGCCCCAAGAATAGAGCTTCCCGAATCAGGACAAATGGGTTTGAACGTATGAACTGCACATTAATCAGCAGCCGACTTGGCTTTAAGTGCAAGCCAGTCACGGACGACGTCTTCTATATTGAATCGCCACTCACCCTGGCATTCGACGGAAATTTGATTGGCGCATACGTTCAGAATTTAGGCAACGGCAATGTCAGAATAAGCGATAACGCTGACACTCTTTTTGCTGCCATCACTCATGGCGTCAAGCCTACTGCCGCTAAGGGCAGGAAGATGGCAGAGCTTGTAGAAATGAGCGGCCTTGAGCTGTCGGATGACGGTGAGATATTTAAATCGTGTAGCGAAGACCAGCTAGCCTACTACCTGGCTAGATTTATAGAAGCGGCAGAACATGTAGGTTTTGCTTGTAACAAGCTCCGGCCTTCGCCTATATCGCGATTTGATCGGGTCGTGGAGACAGCGCTCCGCTCTGCTTACGCTGGGGACCTGAAAACAGATTTTCACATCGTCGGCGCAAGTGGCCACCAACTCACCCTTCCGTTTGCAATAACTGGCCCGGATCGCGATACAACCTTGATCCAGACGATACCAACCAAAAACGGGAAGGTGGATTGGAGTTTGGTGTATCGGGCAGTAGGGAAAATGCTCGATATAAAGAATGCGCACGGGGATACGCATCGCAAGGTTGTCTTAGAACCAGGTGATGAGGACGACAATCGTAAGGCAGCCACAGCCCTTGCAGACGCGGCTGAGGTTGTCATCTACACCGGGTCAAATCACCTAATTCAGGCGTTTGCAGCTTAACCAGAGCCCGGCCAACTGCCGGGCTTGTTGCATCTCTCCCCCTCTACTGCCAATGGTGGCGGTACGCCACGAATGGTAAAGTGCGAGCTCAATTACGGAGGGGTCCAATGAAAGGATTTGGGACGTTTGCACTCATCGTCGGTGTCTGCTGGCTGATCTTCGCGGTGAGCATGGATGTGTCTGTGCCGACTGGCGCCGGTGGACGGGTGAACAACCTGGGCCTCATGGCGGACCGCCAGGTGCACACGATTGTCGGCGGAGTGATTGCGCTCGCAGGCCTGCTCATGGTTTTGCTGGGCGGCAAAAGCGCACCTGCTGCTGCCCAGATAGAGAAAGACACGCGACCTTGCCCTTTGTGTGCCGAGAGCATCAAGACTGCTGCGGTCAAGTGCAAGCACTGTGGCGCCGATGTTGAGCCAGTAGCCGCCCCGCGCCTTAAAAATGGATGGGTCGCATCAACTGCCTGCCGTGACGAAGAAGAACAGCAGCGAACCATTGAAGCCATTACCAGTACCGGGCTTCCGGTTGTTTCAATGATTGGCCTAGCTGTGGGTGCCGGCCCATTTGAAACGAAGGAAGAAGCCAAGCAAGCCCTGGTCACGATGCGCGACGGCCCAAGGCTGTTCAGCGAGATCATCTATAGAGACTCGGTGAGCGGAAAGTATCCCCCCATTACCGACTGACAGCCGAGAGCCACTAGAGCCCGCCAAGTGCGGGCTTTTTCATGCCCGGCAAAAAGCCCCCGCCATCTTAAATATGCATTTGTGCATGAAACTTCTCGCCACCCTATTGCCAATATATGCCAGCACCAATACTGTATGCACATACAGTTGCCGCAAGGAGCGAAGCATGATCGAGGCCCCCTACCCCACACCGAAACCGAGAAATTCCTACGAGCTCGTTGGCCGCCGCCTGCAAGGCTTGATCGCCTCTCCGCGGGTACAGCGGATTCAGTTGATCGAGGTTTCCAGGCGCGACGATGAAAGCCCTGAAGCCTGGCACCAGGTCATCCAGGATATCGGCGACACCGCCGGCATAAGGATCGAGCATCTGGATGACGGCGCCGTCAGGATCGGCTGGCGCGAGTACTGCGACTCATAAAAGAGCCCGCCGTTGAGCGGGCTTTTTATCGCCCGCATGAAAAAATATAAGCATCCTTATTGACGCATAAAATAAGTGAGCTTATATTTAACTCACCGCAGCGACACACAGCCACTGCGAAGGGCCTCACCGCCCGCCGCTCTTTGGTTTCACCCCTTGCCGGATCACCACCGGCCCAGTTTCAAAGGCAGCGATGAACCGGCCTAAACGGTTCAGAGGGTTGGCAACTGACCCGGGCGTGCAGCGTAAAGCGCCAAGAACAGTTATCCAGCGGGAGAACAAGCCGAAAGGCCCGCGGCTGGAAGAACATTTGATTCAAGCCGGTGACCGACGCCAGTAGCGGGTCACGGCGGAAAGCATCACTGAGCAGCCTTCTCGCGAGGGCTGCTTGGGATGACAACCAGGAGCAAACGAAATGCCAACGAAGCGCGGAAGCGAAATCCAGATAGGTGACGTGATCTACCTCGGCCTGGGCGCTCGCACTGGGCGGGTCACCGACTTCAGGGCGCACCCAAGGCTTGCGGAGATGCACCCAGGCCTGACGGCAAGGGTTGCGGTAACTGATCGCGGCTCGATCACGATCATCGACCAACAGCCGGTCAGCGTCCCTACTTGAAGCTTTCACTGGCAGGCCTTTGCAAGAGGGCCTGACGGGAAAACAACCGAGGGCAGCAACATGCGCACCAGACAGTACTACCTCACCCACGATTGCCCGCAATGCGGTGCGAAAGATGCCAAGGACGAATGGGGCGGCGCACGCATGTGGAGCACGTCCTGGGGACACTGCTTCAGCTGTTGCAGCGAAGAATGCGGGTTGGAATTGGCCAAAACAGTAATACCCGATCAAGAAACCAAGAAGGGCCGCAAGCGACTGAAGTCACTTTGGGAAAAATTGGCCGCACAGGCTGAGCATGGATTAACTGGAGAGCCGTACCCGGGCTACCCATGGCGGTAATCGCAAGAACAACCAGCGCCACGACAGCCTGTCGTTAACTGCCCGAGGCCCTGGTACTCCCCAGCACCAGGCTGTATCGGAGTGTGATCTGAATGCGCAGGCTGATGCGCAATAACTGACTGGCACCCATACCGACATTGCTTCCAGTCGGACAGGAGCGTGGCGATCACGGCTCAGGCTCTGATCAAGGTCAGGACAATCGAACGCCGGAGACCAGCACCGGCCAGATCACACCCCGATGCAGATGAATGCCCAGGCTGATGGGCAAGTGTAAGACCTGAGGGATCGCGGGAATCGTGGCCGGTAGAGTGAGTAAGCGCCCAGATGGCCACGGCGAGTCCAAGAATAAGCGGCTGAAACCTTCGCCCCGGTGAAACTCCGGTGTCACTAAGGCCGCGAATAGTCATGCCGGGATCAGCTCCGGTCATCTGCATCACCCAAACCAACCGGAGATCACCATGCTCCTACTGTTCCTGATCGGCGCAGCGCTCAGCCATGCGCGGCCAGAACCGCCAACTGATGGCGGCCTGCCAACCGGTCCACTGCGCTTCCATCGTGAGCGCTGGCGTTCTCGACCGGGGCTCTCGGCGTTCTGGCGCTGACGGTCCCGCCCAAAAACCTGACAACTACTGCATCCGAAAGCCCGGACGTCCAACCGGGCTTTCTTTATCCCACCTCTATTACGTCAGCACTCACCCCGCGCCCATCGGCAACCAGCGGGAGGCATGAGTGTTGACGAATACAGGTGAACCAGCGAATGGAGAGAGTCATGAGCATTCAAGACGGAGGCCCAGCCTTCCCGGTCGCGGATTACGACCACATGGTTTTTGAGCCTAAGACAGTCGCCGAAACGAAGCGTGATTTGTCTGGCATGAGCCTGCGCGACTACTTCGCGGCCAAGGCCCTGGCCGCAATGATCAGCAATACCGTTCGAAGCGTCGATCTTGGCGTCAGCTACCCCCAAAACAACGCCAACTTCGCCCTGGCGTCTTACGCCGTGGCCGACGCCATGCTCGCCGCCCGATCCGCCTAACCCCTAACACTGGAGGTCGCCATGCTCAAGCGTCGGAAGGTTGTCGGCTTTCCACAAGCCACTGGCGACCACGAAAAGCAAGGATGGTACTGCAAGCTGTCTTGCGGCCACTCAACAGTAACCAGCGGTAAGGGATGGCGAAGACCGAAGACGGCGCGCTGCCCTCTGTGCCCATAACTGGAGGTCGCCATGAGCGATTGGAATGACATCGCCAGCGCGCCGATGGATGGCACCGATGTGCTGCTCGCTTCAATCGGGCAGACGTTTGACGGCGTGCCAGTTCCGCCCCGCGTGACACTTGGTCACTACACAGTTGGCGACGAACTGCTTCGGGATGCAGGTGACTGCGGCGGTGCTTGTCGCTGCCCAGAGTACGAAGAAATCGCCCCGTTTTGGATGTCGTGGGATGGCGGATTCACCGAAGAAAACCCGCCGACTCACTGGCAGCCAATCCCCGCCCCTCCCACCGAATAACGTCACCCTGGAGGCGACCATGAACGCAGCATTGAAGATATGCCAGGAGCGTTACGACGCTCAGTTGCCTCCAGAGATCGGCGAGGTGAGCGCAGAACAGGAGTGGCTGGAACACTCAGCCGAACAGTTGGTGTGCGGCATGGACATCAAGTGGAAGCGCCGCTACGGCCAGCCGCAGGTGGTTACGTTCGACCGGTTCTGCACGGTGTTGCAGGGCCACCTGAACCAGCGCCAGATCGACGGCCTGGACCAGCGTGATTCGTTTGCCCGCCTCCTGCTGTCGGCAATGCTCGGTGGCCAGGGTGATGCCCGGTCCCATGCCGCAGACCTGCTGGGCCAGCAGCGGCCGATTGAAGCCGTCGAGAAGATCGCTGTAGCGCTGTTGAGGCCCTACGCCGAAGACGCAGTAGCTGCGGAACAGGAAGAGCGCGAAGACGATGCGGATGCCGACCTATGAGCCCGCACATCCTGATTGATGAGGCTCTGGAAGCTTTGGAGCATCCCTCCAGTGAGCCGGGCGCGCAGGTGGTCGTGCAACGAATGATCACGAACATGCTCACCGGCAACGCCGTCACCGTCGAAGAATTCAACCACTACTGCCAGCGCCTGCTGAAAATCACCAGGCGCCGCAAGGAGGCTGCATGACCACACCAATCGTGAAATCGCTGGTCGACGAGCAGCTCGACGACATCGAGCGCCGCATCGCCATCCTCGGCTTCGGCCTCCCCTTCAACGAGCTGATCGGTCGCAAACGTGAAGACCTGGTTCGGGACCTGCCACAGCGCCTGGCGCCGACAATGAAGGGCGGACGGATTGCGGTGAGGGTTCGGCCGTGACCACGCACCAACGCACCCGGCGCCTACTCATCTGGCGAGGCTCTTTCTCTGCCCTCTCCGTCTGCACCTTCCTGATGTTGCTCAGCGCCCTAGCTGATCGAATCACTCAATAAACAACACCTTCAATCGCTGCGAGCATCGCGGCAGGGAGTCACCGTGTCCGCAGTAATTAAACACGCCGAGCACATGCCGGCGATCTCCGAGGATGCGCTTGTCGAGGTACTGAGCGGGAGCTTGTACCCAGGCGCCGCGCATAACTCTGTCGTGATGGTGCTGGCGTACTGCAAGGCGGCTCAACTTGATCCGATGCTTAAGCCGGTGCACATCGTCCCGATTTACCAGAAGGGCCGCGGCATGGTCGATGTGGTGATGCCTGGTATCGGCCTGTACCGCATCCAGGCAGCGCGCACAGGTCAATACGCAGGGATCAGCGATCCCGAATACGGGCCGTCGATCACTGCGAAGCTGGCCGGTGTCGACGTAACTTACCCGGAGTGGTGCCGGGTCACCGTCAAGCGCCAAATGTCGAACGGACTTGTTGCCGAGTTCACCGCCAACGAGCGTTGGCTCGAAAACTACGCTACTGCGAGCAAGGACAGCGCTGCGCCCAACTCTATGTGGAAGCGCCGCGCATTTGCACAGCTTGCCAAATGCGCCGAAGCGCAGGCCTTGCGCAAAGCATTCCCTGAAGTCGGGTCCGCCCCTACGGCTGACGAGATGGAAGGAAAGTCGTTCGAGGAGCCCGCCAAAGACGTCTCGCCGGCGCGGCCGGCTCCACTAGAACCAGACGCCAAGCCTGCCTATCCCGACGAACTGCTGGCTGAAAACATCGAGAAGTGGCAGCCGCTGATCGACGCCGGCCGTACCAGTCCTGAGCACATTATTTCCAATGTCATCAGCAAGTACTCATTGCGCGATGACCAGATCGAAACCATCACCAACCTCAAAGCCCTCGATGGAGACGCAGCATGAAAATTCACAACGTAGCTCAAGGCTCCGCCGAGTGGCTTGCCCTCCGCGCCCAGTTCCGCACCGCCTCCGAAGCCCCAGCAATGATGGGCGCCTCGAAGTACCAAACCCGGACCGATCTGCTGGCGGCCAAGAAGACCGGCATCACGCCGGACGTCACGCCCTCTCAGCAGTTTATCTTCGACAAAGGCCACGCTACCGAAGCTTTGGCCCGCCCACTGGCTGAAGCACTGATCGGCGAAGAGCTGTATCCGATCGTTGCCACCGAGGGCAACTTGCTGGCCTCCATGGACGGCGCCACGATGCTCGGCGAGACCCTGTTCGAGCACAAGCTGTGGAATGAGTCGGTCGTGGCCCAGGTGATAGCCGGCGACCTGGCTCCGCACTACTACTGGCAGCTTGAACAGCAACTGCTGGTGAGCGGCGCTGAGCGGGTCATCTTTGTTTGCTCGGACGGTACGCCGGAGAACTTCGTGCACATGGAGTACCGGGCTGTCGCCGGGCGCGCGGCCCAGTTGATCGAAGGCTGGAAACAGTTTGAGGCAGACCTGGCCAACTTCGAGATGGCCGACGCACCTTCAATCGTCGTCGGCAAGGCACCTGATGAGCTGCCAGCCCTGCGCATCGAGCTGACCGGCATGGTCACAGCCAGCAACCTGAGGGTGTTTGAAGATTCGGCCCTGGCCGTCATCGACTCGGTGAAAACCACGCTCTCCACCGACCAAGACTTCGCCGACGCCAAGAAGGCGGTCAAATGGTGCGGAGATGTTGAAGAGGCTGTCGCCGTCGCCAAGAAGCAGGCCCTGTCGCAGACCCAAAGCATCGACGAGCTGTTTTCATCGCTGGATCGCATCAGCGCTCATGCCCGCGAGACGCGCCTGAAAGTCGACAAGCTGGTGAAGGCCCAGGAGCTGCTGGTGAAGACCAACATCAAGCAAAAAGCCGAGCTGGCGCTGGCGGATCATATCGCCGCCATCAACAAGACGCTGGGTAAAGTCACGCTGCCTCATATCGTTTCGGACTTCGCCGGCGCCATGAAGAGCAAGCGGACCATCGCCAGTCTCCAGGACGCAGTAGATACCGAACTGGCCCGGGCGAAGATCGATGCAAGCCAGGCAGCCGACGGCATCCGCTTGAACCTGACCAGTCTGGCAGAGCTCGCCGTTGATCATGCCTTCCTGTTCAGCGACGTGCAGCAGCTGGTGACCAAGGCCAACGATGACCTGGTAACGCTGATCAAATTCCGCATCTCCGAACACCAGCAGGCGGAGCAGGCAAAGGCCGACGCGAAGCGCATCGCCGAGCAGGAAGCCCAGCGACTGGCAGCCATCAAGCCTGAGCCAGTCGTGGAGAAAGCGGCGACACCCGAGCCAGTCCGCGCCACGCCAGCTCAGACAGCGGCACCCGTCGCCCAGGCTACAAAGCCAGTAAAGAGCCACGTGGTCGAGCAGGTAGAGCTGCAGGCCAGCGTGACGGACTTCGAGGCACTGATCAAAGCGGTGGCATATGGTCAGGCGCCGGTCACTCTGCTTTTGGTCAACTGGGAAGCGCTCGACGCGATGGTCGCAGCGCAGGGTGCAAACTTCAGCATGGCCGGGGTGACACTCGGCAAGGCGGCAGCATGATCAGCAACCTCAGATCTGATATCGAGTTTCGGCGCGAGAAAGCGCTGGAACTTTCCAGCCAGGTACATCAGCACCTGGCTGCCGGCGGTAAATACAGCATCGGCGATAGCCCGGCGATCAATCCGGAGCCGGCCAAGCGCTCGGAAATTATCGACCCAGCGACCATTCTCAAGCGCCGCAAGCCGCCCATCACCCGGGCCGAGCGTGAAGCGCTGCGCAAACTCGCGGAGGCATTATGAGCAAGCGCAAACCGCATAACCTGCAGGCGCGCATTGCCCGGTCGTGCCGCTCGCTGCTGGCAACCAATCACGTCGCAGTGGTCAACATAGACCCCAGCGGCCGCCAGGGCATGATCAACTACAAGTCGCTGAAGAACATCGCACCAGGGAAGATTGGCCAGGCCGTCTGCGGTATACCGCACCGGTGGACGATCTACCTCAGCGCCCTCTGCATCGACGCCCGCGGCGACCGCTACAGCAAGTCAGTGGAGGTGGCGCCCGATGGCGTTTACCTCTCCGACCATCTGGAAGACGTAATCGAGCATTGCTACAAGAACCTGCGCGACGAGGCGAATCAAAGTCAGATGGTGGCTTCGGGCTGGATTGCCATTCCCGAATCGATGTCGCTGGACGAGGCGCACGCCGCGCGGATCTTCGAAGCGGTCGGCGCCTGGCACCAGGTGAAGGTCGATTCATGCGCCGCATAGCCCGCACCCAGCAACGCAAACGTCAAACCTGGCTCGCACTGCCGGCCAGCGGAATAGAAGAGGTAGGCCATGGCTGTGACCCAGGAAGAACGAACAGCCAGGCTTGCCGAGAAGCGGCAGGAACTGGGCGAGCAGGAGTTGCGGCACACGGCCCCGTACGGCACCCGGCAGATGCTCGACGAGCTGATGCTCTGGCATGAAATCAAAGAGGTCAGTGAGGCGGTGCAACTGCTGGTGCTAAATGGCCGTCCCGAGGATCTACCGCCGGCACCGCCGAAGGTTAAAGGTCCGACGGACATCATCCGTCACTACTTCCGCCAGGGCATGCGTGACCGGCTGGCAGCGCTCACGGCCGAACTGGGTGAGACGAGGGATCGGGCGACGATCTGGCGACTGATCGCTCATGCCCACTCGCTGGGTGCCGTTAAGTCCGCCCCGCTATTCAAAATTAAGCGCCACGATTACGAGATATCCGAAACCGTGGCGCGCAAATTACGGCAAGCAGGCTTTGCCGAATCACTGCAGATGAACGCCGAAGACGACGGCGACGAATAACCCACCCTACTCGCTGCATCCGGTAACCGGAGGGCCCATATATAGGCGGTAATGACCTCAGCTTCTGATAGGCATGTCATCGGCTAAGAATTTGGCAGCGTTCTTTAAGCGGGTCACTGCATCTTCGAGGCTGCTCCAGTCGACAGTGACCTGATCCATCTGGGCATAGGCGAATGGCTCTTGCCTTGTAATGTTCAACCGCGCAGCACTGGGTATTTCAGCCACATTTTCCCAGGCGAACACGATAGAAATATCGAATCCGCCGTACTGATAAATAACGTTCCTAGGATCCTGCAAGTCAAATTCGACATCACTCACGCGCTATTTCCTTGATCTGACTGTAAATCGGTCACCCGTGATAACCCAACCAAACCTAAATAGCCACCACCGGTAACAGAGGGCGGCGCCTACCCAATATCGCGATCAACCCAATGCTTGGCAAGCCAGGCTGGAATCAACAGCGTTCGCGATGCATCCAACTTTGAGCTGGCATCTGGTGAGCGTTCGATTTCAGCGCCGAAGTAAGCAATCCAGCTTCCGTCAGGCTGCAACACTAACTCCGTCAAGTACGTGCCGACTTCAGCCACGGTCAGTCCACTTTGCTCGGCTAGCAGCTTATTAGAAGGTTTTCTGTCCACTCTTTCCTCCTTGATCCGGCTCCATGCCGGTCTCCCGTAATACTCCAACCCAAACCAAATTGCCACCACCGGTCACGGAGGGCGGCGCCTGACTGGATAAATGTTCGCCGATGCCTATCTAGTCTTACCGACATCTCTCTTAATGTCAGTCCACGCATCTTCCAGCTCAATTCTAAGAAGTGACTTCAAATTATTAATATTATCAATTACAGGCTGACTGTCATCTCCCAGTTTCATCGCGAAAAGCATTTGCGCAGTTACTTCATCTAAATCTCTAATTTTTGTTGCGTCCTCGTCATCCCTTGTTAGAAGCAACTCAAACTTCAGCCCTAACGAATTTACTTGCCTGTAAGCCTGAAAATGTTCTCCTGAATTATAAAACTCCGGATCCATTTCAGTTTTTACGGCCATGTCCAGCATAGCCATCAGATATTCTGACCCGCACGCTCGGAGCTCGCTCATCCATTGATTTCTAAAGCTACTGAGGTTCGCTTTAATCTGATTTTTTTGCACTCTTACCGTGAGCCAAGCAACAATTATTGCTACCACTACACCAGCAATTGAAGGTGAAACGGTTGCCCAATCGGTATCTGACTGAGTGAATACATAAATTGGCTGCTCTTTTGATCCAAATTGAGTTTTAACCTTAAGATCATCGGTTAAACGATGGCCGCTAAAACTTAGCCCCTGCGCGTTTAGCTCGAACTTATCAAATACTTCCATCACGCCTCCTTTTTGGCGAAGGATACAACATATGGCCATCACCTACGGCTCGATCTGCTCCGGCATTGAGGCGGCAACGCTTGCGTGGAAGCCACTCGGCATGCGCGCCACTTGGTTCGCCGAGACCGAAGCTTTCCCCAGCGCGGTGCTGGCCCATCACTACCCTGTCGTGCCAAACCATGGCGACATGACCAAGCTGGCCGCCCTGGTGCTGGCTGGAAAGATCCCGGCGCCGGACGTACTGGTCGGCGGCACGCCATGCCAGGCCTTCTCGGTGGCTGGTATGCGCGAAGGCCTCACCGACCCGCGCGGCGCCCTCACTATTAAATACGTGGAGCTTGCAGATGCAGTTGACTATGTTCGAGCCGTCAACGGAAAACCCGCCAGCGTCATCGTCTGGGAAAACGTCCCCGGCGTCCTCAGCGACAAAGGGAACGCCTTCGGATGCTTTCTTGGCGCGCTTGCTGGGGAAGACTGCGAGCTGCAGCCTCCAGGGAAAAAATGGCAGGACGCTGGTTGTGTGTATGGACCCAAAAGAACAATCGCGTGGCGGGTCCTGGACGCCCAATATTTCGGCCTGGCCCAACGACGCCGTCGTGTGTTCGTTGTCGCAAGTGCTCGAGGCGGGTTCGATCCCACCGAGGTACTTTTTGAGCGAGAAGGCGTGCGCCGGGATACTGCGCCGCGCCGAGGCCAGGGGCAGGACGTTACCGGAACAGCTCCTTTCGGCCCTGCGCTCCAGTGCGGAGAAGGATGCGAGTATGTCTTCCCTGAGCAGTTAGGCGCCTATGGCTGCCCGAGCTGCGAAGGCGACTTCGGGCCAGCGGTATCAATATTCGGCGGCATCCCAGCCTTCGGGGCCGGCCGCATGTCCGGCTCTATCGAGAAGGCAGGCACCCTCACCCATCACGAAGGCCGCAACGATCTGGACAGCGAGACGTTCTTCATTCAACCCGATGTGATCGGGGCACTGACAAGCCACGCCTACAGCGGAGGTGCAGGAGGAAGGCCTGAGGGTGCAGCGGCTGGGCACTTCTTGGCGGTAGCCGGTGCGCTACGCAGCACAGATGGCGGCGCCGATGTCGACCACGCACAGGCAGGGCATTTGATCGCAGGTACACTCAATGCCAACGGCAAGGCGGCTGGCAGCGCGACCAGCCAGGATGCCGAGTCTGGCCTTCTTGTGGTGCATGGCACGCAAGACCCGGGCGTCAGCGACAAAGTTGCCTTTGCCCTGGGCAGGAACAACGGACAGGAAAACGCAGTACTGGCTTTCTCCTGCAAGGATCACGGAGCTGACGCGGGAGAGATTGCCCCAACGTTGCGCGCTATGAATCATTCGGAAAGCCACGCCAACGCCGGCGGCCAGGTGGCCGTCTGTATCACTGGCGACATCACCCATACGCTGAAGGCCGAAGGGTTCGACGGCAGCGAGGACGGCACCGGGCGCGGTCAGCCAATCGTTCCCGCTTACTCCACCAAGCTACATCACACGGCAGCTTCCGGCGCTGGAAAGTGGCACGAGGAATACACCGCCTCTCTGGACGCCTGCAGCCCGCCGCCAGCGCTACTCGCGCCCACCCAGGTTCGGCGACTGTTTCCAGTCGAGTGCGAACGCCTCCAAGGCATGGCCGACGACTACACGCTGATCCCCTGGCGCGGCAAGCCTGCAAGCGAATGCCCAGACGGCCCCCGCTACAAGGCGATCGGTAACAGCAAGGCCGTCACCGTGGTTCGATGGATTGGCCGGCGACTATTGCGTCAATTGGCGAGCTGATCAGCAGGCGCCAGGCGGTATGCCGTCTTTGTTGAAGTCCTTCAGGCGCTCCCGCTCTTCCTCGGTGGAATGCGCCGGGGTTTCTTGCTCGGGCTCTTTCTTCTTTTCTTCACTCATCGCTATGTCCTCTGGGTGGTAGCTGTTTCGGCACCTGGCGGAATCGGCAGTTCAAATCAATCCACTCCACCGCCCGGGCATGGCCCGGCAAGGACACCAACGTCTAAGGAAGCGCGCAATTCCCTACTGGAGACCGCTTAGACGTAAACAAGCCGGGTGACAATATTCGAATCGATTATTGGGGTGATGTAACTATCTTGTTGATCGGCTATCCATCGTCGTGCCAGGTAGATATCGAACACCCAAGAATGCTGCTTAAGAAGCTCGATTGCTGTGCTGGTAATCTTGTAGCGTCCACAGGCTGAGCACGGATACTCCTCGATGTCCGGCAGTTCGATTGGCGCAACGTTATTTCCGCATATGTAGCAGCTCATAATTACCCTCCCCCGGTAATCACTGAACTCTAACTGCTCTGTTACTCCCTTCCAATACCGCGCATGGATTGGCAAGGGTTCCTAATGAAACTAATTTACCTCAGCGCGCCAAGACCGGCCTGGGGGACCTCAACATTCCGGCATTCGCCAAAATGACCGACAGCCCGGCAGCGCGCGACGTGACATTGCAGCCCCGATGGACTGGACCATTCAAAGGGCGCCCGCACGATCCTCCCGATCTCCGAACGCCTCGGAATGACGTTTGTGAATGCCCATGACCGAGTAACGGCCGCTACTGAACCGGCGGCGTCACATTGTCTAAAAGGCTTTCGGGGGAGTTAAGAAAGGAGTTCCATGCCTCAAAGGCATGATGGTGACGCAGAGTAGCAGCGTCCCAAATGGCCCCTGCGACCTCCTTCGATGAAACCAGCATCATCATTGTGCTAGTAGCGGCATCAAGCTCAATAAGGAGATGGTGTGATTTGAATCTGAAGTCATCGATTCCGCTCATCAGTTCGCCTTGCGACAGGTCTAGCCGGAAACTCCGTGTTGTACCCGTCTAACTGAGGACTAAGCGTTAGTGATAAACGTTCCATGTCGTCGACCAGCTACCGTTTCGATTGCTTGGATCCCGCTCTGGGGAGCTTCTCGGCCTTGCGGATAGAAATTGACCGCAGAGCGTTTGGGGCATTAAGTCTCGCTATATCGAGCCCCCTAGCCAGAGCTGCTGTCATTGTCTCCCCGGGTATTGACTCAGGGGCCTCCTCAAAAAGCATCTTTTCATCCACCCCGTAAACGCCAATAAACAACTCGGTTCTTCCGAGAAGCGACATTCGCACCTGGACGTTCAGCAAGGTGCCGTCTGCCTGCCGCTCATCTACGGATCGAGTATGAAGAGCAGGGTCCGCCCAGTCCCAGAAAACCTTGCCTCTGTTTCTCATCTGTATCGCTCTGATATTTAGGCGGCGATTATGCGGCTTGAACGAATCTGAACGAAATACCGAGCAAGAAATATTTATTCACCCTCCTCCTTCAACTTCAGCCGCTATAGCGGCAAGGACGAAGTCATGCCTGAAGAAATCAAGTTGATCCAGCCAGCCCCGGTCGTGCGCGATGAGTACGGCATGTTCGCTCACCCCGATATGCCCGACTTCGACGAGGGCGACGGTGATAAGTGCAAGGCCTGGATCGCTGAACGGGGCTTGCAGGTGAAGATGGTGTCGCTCGAATACCACAGCGACGAAGCGGTCTCTGAGCGCTATTTCGAAGCCGGCGACCCGGATTGCAGTTACTGGGAGCCGGACCGGCCTGATGGCGAAGGCTGGTTCTGCCTGGCAATTCACGACACTGACGACGGCCCAGTCTGCTGGTGGGCGCGCCGGGAGGTGACGCCGTGAGCCAGATCAAAGAACGCCCCATCCTGTTCTCGGCGCCGATGGTGCGCGCCATCCTGGAAGGCCGGAAGACGGTCACGCGCCGGGCAATCAAAGTTCAGCCACATATCGATGCCAGTGGAAATTTCTGCGTAGGCAGCTCCAACTACGGCCAGGACGGTTACGGCAAACCTGTTACCAAGCACTTCGTCAACGGCTGCTGCCCCTTTGGCAAGCCCGGCGACCGGCTGTGGGTGCGCGAGACGTTCGCTTTTGCGGATAAGTCCGGCTCCCACGGCGCTGCACCTGATGACCACTGGCGCCCGGCCCGGCCAGGAATGGAGCCGGAAATTTATCGGTGTTGGTATCGCGCGTCGGATGGGCACACCGCCGACGGCTTCTGGAAACCATCCATCCACATGCCGCGCTGGGCCAGCCGCATCCTGCTGGAGATCTCCGACGTGCGCGTCGAGCGGTTGCAGGACATCAGCCGCGCCGATATCCGGGCGGAAGGCCTGCAATGTCCGCCAGAGCTGGCAAGCGATGACGTTTCACCGAATTACCGAGACTGGTACCCGGCGGCCTGGCGGGAGTTGTGGGAGTCCACTGGTGGCGACTGGGACTCCAACCCGTGGGTCTGGGTGGTCGAGTTCAAGCGGGTGACGCCATAATCGCCACCCTCTGGTTCGCCTACGTCTTCATCTACGCGTGACTGGGCGAGGATGTGACCGATGGACCAAGGCGTTGAGTTACTAGCCCAGAGGAAGGGAGTTGTTTAACTCGCAGCTAACTACTTCGATCCATCGAATCACTGCCCACGGCTCAAAGGGCGCGCTCAAATGACTTGATAGAGCGCCAGTCGGATTAGCATTTCAACAGTACATACCTGAAATACATGCGCGACATGTCAGGTCTAGCACAACAATCGATCCCATGCCGGATCGATTCAAACATGCCTTCCGGTGAACTACATCAAGGTAGCTGACTGTCGACCCATCGCTCAGCAGCAGCGATGGCCTCATCGAGCGCGGCTGGGTAGTCCGGCCAGGGCCCGGTCAGTTCAGCGGCAACCTCGCCCAACCCATCAATTGACGCTGGCTCGATGATCTTGGCGGCAACCGGTGCATCGTCGTTCGGACGTTGCCAGTTGAACTTGAGAAACATCGTGTGACCCCGATACGCATGGGCAATTGGAACATCGAGGCAGTGTGACACGCGCCCTCCTGAAGACCTGATGAGTTGAACAAACTTGTACACCCTTACCTGCGCCGCAGGAATCCAGGCACAACGCCATTACTCCATTCCCCTACATGACTGCCAGTGAGCGGTAGCCTCACTTTCTGCCGCCATGCGCGGCAAGGACATTCAATGGACACCATCGACATTGCGCGGCCATATGTGGTCGGCGGGAGGTAACTATGCAAGCAGAGATCCTGTCGGACGAAGAGCTCGCCGACCTTACAGGCTACAAACACCGGGCCCATCAGCGGAAGTGGCTGAAGGACCGCAATTGGGTATTCATCGAAAGCCGCGGTGGCCGCCCCCTGGTAGGTCGAATGTTTGCCCGCATGAAGCTGGGCATGGTCAATGCGACGCTCTCCGATCAAAACCCTCCGCCGGCAAGACCGGCCTGGACGCCTGATTTTTCAAGAGTGAACTGATATGCGCCCCCGCAAGACAGAGAACAGGGACTTGCCGCCAGGGATGGTTCGGCGCAAGCGCCCACGCAAAAATGGGACAGTATGGGTGGGTTACTACTACCGGGACGCCAACGGAAAAGAACTGTCGCTTGGAGGCGATCTCGACAAGGCCAGGCTTAAGTGGGCAGAACTTGAAGCAAAGGCAAAGCCGGCTGATCTGAAACTCATGAGGGGGATTTTTGACAGGTATGAGCGGGATATTATCCCGAAGAAGGCGCAACGCACTCAGAAAGACAACAAGGCTGAATTAAAGCATTTGCGCAAGGGCTTTGAAGGCGCGCCTATCGACGCGATAACCCCGTCTATGGTTGCGCAATATCGCGATGCAAGGACGGCAAAGACGCGGGCCAATCGAGAGATTGCTCTGCTGTCCCATGTATTCAACATGGCTCGAGAGTGGGGTTTCACTGAGCGGGAAAATCCCTGTGCAGGCGTGCGCAAAAACAAGGAGAAGGTTCGCGATTACTACGCCAATGACATGGTTTGGGCGGCGGTTTACGGAGAGGCCCCGCAGGAGCTGAAGGATGCGATGGACCTGGCTTATCTGACCGGCCAACGCCCGGCTGACGTTATCGCGATGAAGAAGGGAGACGTGGAGGGAGATTTCTTAACGGTCCAACAAGGCAAGACCAGCAAGCGATTAAGGATTCAGATGCAGACTGACGGCGTGAAAAACAGCCTAGGTCTGCTTATCGACAACATCACCGCCAGGAACAAGCATCACATCTCACAGCACTTCGTGCTCAGCAAGACGGGGATGCGAGTTTCGCAGCAGATGTTACGTAACAGGTGGGATGATGCCCGCGAAAAGGCAGTAACTCTTGCGGCAAACGAGGGCCGTGACGGCGACGCTGAAAAGATTCGGCAATTCCAGTTTAAGGACATCCGCCCAAAAGCCGCGTCAGAGATTACAGATATCGCCGATGCAAGTTTGCTCCTCGGCCACTCAGAACAGGAGATAACCAAGCGTGTCTATCGACGCATCGGGGCAGTCGCCCAGCCTTCCAAATGAAATAGTTTCGGAACTCCACCCCCTAAAGTTTCGGAACTCCTGCACTTTCTCGAGAGCAATAAAAAACCCCGTAGACGTTAATCTGCGGGGTTTTCAAGAGTGGAGGCCGAGGTCGGAATCGAACCGGCGTAGGCGGATTTGCAATCCGCTGCATAACCATTTTGCTACTCGGCCTCAAACGATCAATGTCCCAACTGCTGACACTCACCGCATAAAAACTTGAGTGGGCTGTATAACCCTGCCTCTACTCTAACTCATTGAATACATTGAAGTTTTTAATGCTTCGTTGCGTTCGATGGGCGCCATTATGTACGTATTTACGTATGCGTGCAACCCCTTGATTTCAAAAATATTTCGTATTGGCATCAAGGGGTTGCGCGCCGGCCCTACTCCTTGATGCGCAGTTGTTGGTACTGCGGGTCGGCCTTGATTTGGGCTTCGGTGAAGGGCAATGGGCTGAGTTTTTTCTGGGAGAACGCTTGGGTCTGGTCCTTGGAATGCGCGGAAGCCGGGTTAGTGGACTCGGAGAATGCGAGGACGCCCTGGGCATGCGGGCCTTGGTCGTCGAAGGTGACGATTTGCAGGTAGCTGGTGCCACTGACCACTTCGCGCTTGCCGTCGGCGCGGGGCACGGTTTGCATGGCGTTGTAGATCCCAAGTGCCTGCGGGCCGCCATGGATCGGGGTTTGGCCGGAAACCTGGAGGTCGCCCCATTTACTGTTGGCGTTCAGGCCGAGTTTGGCGACGTCGGCCGTCGAAGCCAACATGGCGTCGCGCAGGGCTTTGGCGACATCCGCGCGGTCGATGGCCAGGCCGCGTGGGGTGGTGAGGGGCTGGGCCGGGTCGAAGGCGACACGCCAGGCGTCGGGGATCTGCTGCAAGTGCTCCACCAGGTTGATGAAGTGCACCAGGCCAATGCCGCTGTCGAGGTTGGCGCGCTGGTCCCAGTGTTTCAGGCTGCTGCACAGCGGTTGCAGGGTTGCGGCGTCGGCACCGAGGTGTTTGGCGCAGAACTGCAGTAGGTCGGGCAGGACTTGGCCGGCCAGGTACACCTCGTTGTCCATCACCATGTTTTGCAGGTCGGTGACGCTGATCGGTTTTGTCAACGATTGCAGGCGCTGCAGGGCGAAACGCGCGCGCGGGCCGAGGCCGATGTGGTCTTGGCTGATCACCGGGGAGAACCCGGTGAGCGGCGCTTCGGGGTTGGCCAGCCACGCCGAGTCGTTGGAGTGCTGGACGTAGTCGGTGCGTTGCAGTTGCGGCAACTGGTCAGCCGCGAAGATGCCGGGCTGGGCGGCGCGCGGGTCGATGTCCCAGGCACAGGCACTGCGGGCGCCGTCGAGCATGATCAGTTGCAGGCCGGCACGCGGGTCGCTGCACTGCGCCAGTTTGGTCGCACTGACGTTGGGCACCACCGACTGGTTCATGTACAGGCTCTGGCCCTGGTCATCGGCGGCCAGGGTGTTGACCCACGGGATGCCTTGCAGGGTGTGCACCGAGGTCTTCAGCTCTTCGAGGCTGGAGGCGCGGTTCATCGCGTACCACTGTTGCAGCACGCGGTCGTTGCCCAGGTTGGCGTCACGCAGGCTGAAGGCGAAATGGCTGTCCCAGTCGAGTTTGCCCGGCCATTGCACCACCGGACCGAATTGCGAGCTGTACACCGTGCGCGACTGGTCCTTGAGGCTGCCATCCGCCTGTTTGACCTGCACGGTCAGCGTGGTTTTATCCAACGGCACCGATTTGCCGTCGAGCAAGTAGCGCGTGGGATCCTTGGGGTCCAGGGTCAGGCGATAGAGCGTGAAGTGCTTGGACGTATCCACCGTGTGGGTCCACGCCACATGCGTGTTAAAGCCGATATTGATCACCGGCAGGCCCGGCAACGCAGCGCCCATCACATCCAACTGACCGGGGATGCTCAGGTGCATCTGATAAAAACGCATGCCCCCCACCCAAGGGAAATGCGGATTGGCCAGCAGCATGCCGCGCCCATTGAACGAGCGATCACGCCCCACCGCCACCGCATTGCTGCCGCGATCAAAGGCGAAGCGCTGCTGGTTGGCGGCGGCAAGCTCAAAAGCCTTGGTGTTGGTTTCCACACTCGCGGTCGTTTGAGGCGGCGTCGCGCCGACCAGGGCTTCGGCGAATTGCCCTACGCCACCTTCTACCAAAAGCCGACGGGTCAATTTGACCAAATCCGCCGCCACCAGTGGTCGCACCCAGGCCGCCTGGCATTGTGCGGGAGCGCCCTGCTCTTTCAGGTAACGATTGTAGCCGGCCACGTAACCTTCGATACGCTGTTGGATCTGCGGGCTCTGCGCTTTCCAGAATGCGGAGACCGATTCCGGCGTATTGAGCCACGTGAAAAACACATCACTGGCCAGGTTATTGCGCTCTTCCAGGGTCGCCTGCTCAGGGCCGAAATACTTCGCGCGCTGGCCATTCACCGTGACCACTTCGTTGGCGAGCAGGCAAAGGTTGTCCTGGGCGTAGGCGTAGCCGATGCCAAAGCCCAGGCCACGCTCATCATTGGCGCGTATATGCGGTACGCCGTAACTGGTACGACGGATGTCCGCCGACGCTTGCGTTACGTGTTCCCGCGCCGAGGCGGCCAGGCTCAACCCCAGCAACACCCCAACCACACACCCCCTGGACAACCCATTGGAAATAATCACGCAGACTCCACCGTCAGATTTAACCGCCTCACAAGGGGCAATAACCCCACCGTAAGAACGCAAACCACCGGGAATAATTTAGCGCGTGGGCACGTTAATTCAGGACGGCGCAGTTGTGACAAAACCGATACCGACAAAATTTCTACATCCGGCACTTCATGATTTTGCACGCTCGTTCGTCTTAATAAGTAAGAGCGCTCATTTTTTCCTGATCAGGCTCTGATAAGGAGTTTTTGCATGTACAACCCGCAAGTGCCCACGGATGGACATTCATCGGCTGCCGAGGCCAATTTTGGCAACGGCACACAAGCGTTCGGTAAAGCGCCCGAACAACAAGGCAACCAGCGTATTCGCCATCTGCTCAAGTGTTTTGGCTTGCGCACCAGCCTGATCCGGCTGAAGGTCATCGACGCCCTGCTCACCGCTGCCGACAACCAGCGTACCCTCGGCGTGCGCGGTGTGCACAGCCATTTGCTGGAGCTGGGCATTCCGCTGTCGTTTCTGAGCGTGCGCGAAGTGCTCAAGCGCCTGTGCAGCGAGGGCGTGATCACCCTCAATGCGGATAAAAGCTACAGCCTCCATGAAGAGGCTGCCAAGGTGCTCGACGGTCGCGCCTGAGGGGCGACCTGTTGCTTAGAGCTTGACCTTGCGGCGCATGATGCCGTTGATCACCACCACGACCACTGCGACAGCGATGGCGATAGTCTGGAATGTCTTCTCACTGATAACCCCGGTGTTCTGCAAGTAGGACAGGCCAAACATCGTCGCCAGTACGGCCAGGGCAATCAGAATCGAATATTTCAAACGCTGCTTTTGTGTCATGACGGGTTCCTGAACATGAAGAATGTAGCCACTGTGAATCGCCGAACCTGCCCGCCACATCAGCACGAGCCTGTCAGACAGGCGCTCATGTTACAGGCGATGAAAAACTTTGGCTCGGCCAATCAGCCGGCATGCACCCAACGCCGGTGCAACCAGCGCGCAAACGCATCCAGGGCAAAGCCCAACAGCCCGATCAGCAGCACCATCGCCATCAGCTCCGAATAGGCCAGGCGATCACGGGTGTCGAGGATGTAATACCCCAGCCCGGCGCTGACCCCGAGCATCTCGCACGGCACCAACACGATCCACACGATACCAATGGCCAGGCGCACACCCGTCAGCACATGCCCGACGACACCGGGAATGATCACCCGGCGCAAGGTTTCCCAGCGGGTCGCACTCAAGCTACTGCTCAACTGCAACCAGCGCGGGTCCAATTGGCGTACCCCTGCGGCGGTGTTGAGCATGATCGGCCACACGGCGGCAAACGCCAGCAGGAAATAGATCGGCAGGTCCCCTACCCCCATCAGCATCACCACGATGGGCATCCACGACAACGGCGAGATCATGCGCAGGAACTGGAAAGACGGCGTGGTCGCCGCCTCCAGGCTGCGCGAACTGCCGACGAGCAAGCCCAACGGAACGCCGATCAACAAGGCCAGGAACAGCCCGACAACAATGCGCTTTAGGCTCACCGCGATGTGCAGGTACAGCTCACCGCGCCCGAGCAATTCCCACAGGCTGCCGAAGGTGGCCCCCAGGGAAAAGCGTGCCGACAAACCCTCGGCATCGCCAAACACCTTCACCCCCAGCCACCACAGCAGCAGCAACCCCGCCAGACCACTCAACCCGAGCAACCAGCCCGGGATTTCACGGTTTTTCAAACGCCGATCTCCTCATGTCGCGCATAGCCGTCCGGCAAGCCAAAGGTCTGCATGCCGCCCACGGCCTCGATAGCGTTGCGCACAAAACGGTCATCCACCAAGTCCTTGGCGACGAACACCGGATCAAGGTCGGCAAGGAATTTCTTGTCACCCTCGATCAGGGTGTCCTTCAGGCGGCGCACCAGTTCCTCGGTGTAGCTCGGGAAGGGATAAGGCTGGAAGTCGATGCGGTGCTCATCCCAGTTCCCATGCTGGATCGCACCGTCGGCCAGGTAGGCAGCACGGTCAGCGGCGGCAGGCGCCAGCACCTTGCTCAACACCGGCTCGGCATGCGGGGTGTAGCGGTTCGGGCCATCCTTGGACAACAGCTTCACCGCCTCTTCACGGTTGTCGCGGGTCCAGACCTGCGCCTTGACGATGGCATTCACCACCTTTTGCGACCACTCCGGGCGGTTGGCCAGGTCGTGCTCGTGCATGAACACCACGCAGCACGCATGGTTGCGCCACACGTCGCCGGTAAAGCGCTGCACCCGGCCGACCTTGAGGTTTTCCGCCAGGGCATTGAACGGCTCAGCGACGATGTAGCCGTCGATGCGCTTGCTGGCCAGGGCCGGTGGCATGTCCGACGGAGGCAGCACGATCAGGTTGACCTCATTGGCCGCAATCGCGCTGCCCGCCGCTCGCGCGACTGGGGTCAGGCCGTTGTCGCGGAACAGTTGCTGCACCACCACGTTATGGATCGAATACCAGAACGGAATGGCCACCGATTTGCCGCCCAGTTGCTTCACATCAGTAATGCTCGGCGCCACGGTCAAGCCCGATCCGCCCACATGGTTCCAGGCCACCACTTTGGCCGGCACCTTGCTGCCATACCGCGCCCATACGGTCATCGGTGACAACAGGTGAATCACGTTGACCTGGCCCGAGATAAAAGCCTCGATCACCTGCGCCCAACTGCGCAGCAGCACCGGGCGCTCGGCCTTGATGCCTTCGGCTTCGAACAGGCCATTGTTGTGCGCCACCAGCAGCGGCGTGGCGTCGGTGATCGGCAGGTAGCCGATGCGTACCGGTGCATCCGGCTCGCTGGCGGCGCGGGCTTGCAGGCTGCTCAACAGCGGTAAGGCGCCGGCGGCACTCAGCACCGCCGAGAGTTTGAGAAAGTCGCGGCGCGAGTGGGTCAGGTCATCCAGGCACATGGGCAGGCTCCAGCAGGTCAAGGGGGTTGGGTTGAGGGCGGCTCGCCTGCCGTAGGGTTTTAAGAATGTCGATGCGCAACGCGCCGATGGCTTCGACCTGTTCCTCCCGTGGTTGCGGCAGGTCGATCAGCCACTCGCCCAACGTCCGCGCCGGGCGGTTACCCAGTAGCAGGATGCGGTCGGACAGCAACAGCGCTTCATCAATGTCATGGGTGATCAACACCGCTGCCGAACCCTGCTCGCGGTTGACCTTGAGCAGCAGATGCTGCATGTCGGCGCGGGTCACTTCGTCCAGGGCGCCGAAAGGTTCATCCAGCAATAGCACCTGGGGTTGGCGCGCCAGGCAACGGGCCAGCGCCGTACGCTGGGCCATGCCGCCGGAAAGCTGCGCCGGGAAGTGCTGGCGCGCATGTTCCAGGCCGACGGCGGCGATGGCGTGATCAACGCGGCGGCGACGTTCGGGGTGGCTCAATTGCGGCTGCCGAGCGAAGTCGAGGCCGAAGGCGACGTTTTTTTCCAGGCTCAGCCAGGGCAACAGGCTGGGGTCCTGGAAGGCCACGGCCACGCGCGGATGGGGGCCGTTCAATGGTGCGCCCAACACCCGCACGCTGCCGCCCTGCGGGGCCTGCAGACCGGCAAGCACCCGTAACAGACTGGACTTGCCAACACCGCTGGGGCCAAGGATCGACACCACTTCACCGGGTTGCAAGTGCAGGTCAAAGCCCTGCAGCACCGGGCCGCTGGCATACCCCAGGCAAATCCCCTGGGCGCTCAGGACGGCACTGTTCATAGGTTGCCCTGGCGCTGCAACTCGGTGCGCAATTGCACCAGGCTTGGGGTCACGATCGGCACAAACGCTGACTCGCGCCAACGTCGCGCGAAACCACTGCCGTGGGCCGTGAGGTAGGCCTTGCCGCCGCTGGCTTGCAATTCCAGTTGCACAGCGCTGGCGGCTGTCTCGGCCAGGGCGATGCGCAGCTTGAACAACGGCACCGGCTCGGCCGCAAACCGCCCGGCCAGCAGGCCGTTCTTGAGGTCGGTGACCAGGTGATCCAGGGTCACGCGCAAGGTTTCCAGTTCTTCGCGCAACACCGTGCGGGTCGCGCCCAGATGGTTGGCCACCTCCGCCAATGAGCGGCGGGCCAAGCCAATGGACAGGCCACACTGCAAGCCCAGGAACGCCGGGCGCACCGCCGGCAGGAACTTGCGCGCATCCTCATGCAGCAGCCAATCGCGGCTCAACGCCACGCCTTCCAAGCCGAGGGCGGCAGTATTGCTGGACTGCAAGCCGAGCAGTTCCAGGTCACTGGAGCGCTGCAGCCCGGCCACCGAATCGGGGATGGCCAGGATAAACGGCGCGCCACCCGCAGCATGTTCAATGGCAGCGGCGGCGACAAAGCCGCTCTTGCGCAGGTTGGTCACCCAGTGCAGGCGGCCGTTGAGGGTCCAGCCGTCGTCGGTGGGTTCGGCGCTGATCTGCAGGGTCTCGATGCCCGACAAAAACTTCATTGCATTGGACAAGCCCGTCGCACCCGCCAACCGGCCACTAAGCAAGTCCGGCAGCAGCCGCTCGCGCAGTTTCGCATTGGGGCTTTGCAGCAGGTATTCGATGAACGATCGCTGGCCCCAGCACACGAATGCCGCCGCCAGGGAATGGCTGGCGACATTGGCGATGGCCTCCACCGCGCCCGCCACATCACCGCCCAGGCCACCCAGTTGAGACGGCACGCCGATGCGCAATACGTTGGCCTCTGCCAGCCGTGGCAGCACTTCCTGTGGGTCGCAACTGCCCACATCCAAGGCCTGCGCCTGGATGTCGAGCCAACGGCTCAAGATGGGGTCAAGCATTCAAGTCTCTCCTTGTGCAGCGGGTGGGCCAGGTTCAGCGTGCGGGTTTTTCCCAGCGGTATTGCGCCAGTTCCGGGTTCAACGGGGTACGGGCAAACACGTTAGCGAAGTTGCACAGGGTTGCCAGGCTGACGCCCAAAATGACTTCCAGGGCCTGGCCGTCGGAGTAACCGGCAGCGCGGAAGGCATCAAAGCCTGCATCGCTGACATCGCCACGGGTGGCAATCACTTCGCGGGTGAAGGCGGCGAGTGTTTCATAGCGGGCATTGGGCAGTTCGCCGCGTTGGCGCAGGGCGTCGATGACCTCTTCCGGCAACTTGGCTTTGTTGCGCGCCACGGCGGTGTGGCCGGCCACACAGAAATCGCAGCCATGGGTGGTGGCGGCAATCAGCTGCACCACCTCGCGATCGGCCAGGCTCAGCTCGGCCTTGGCGTTGAGGCCTGACACGGTGATGTAGGTTTCCAGCGCCGCCGGGGCGTTAGCCAATACCGCCAGCAGGTTGGGGATGAAGCCCGAGCCTTTCAGCGCGTTTTCGAGGAAGGGCTTGGCCGCTTCCGGCGCGGTTTCGGGGGTGAGCAACGGGACACGGGACATGGAGTGGACTCCTGATGGGTTCGTGTACCCAGTCTGTTGGTTATAAAAAATCGCCTCAATAGTCTAAAGTAGCGATTACTTGCTCTTGAGTCTTTCCATTAGATGAATTCGTCCAGTGCACTTGTCGATTGGTTATTAGACAGCCTCGAACTCGACACCAGCCTGTTCCATGTCGGCCGTTACTGCGGCGATTGGCATGCGAGCACCCACGGCCTGGCGAGCGCCAGTTTTCACTTGGTGGTGCAAGGCCAATGCTGGCTGCACATCGAGGGCGACAGCACGCCCCATCAGCTGGAAAACGGCGATGCCCTGTTCCTGTTGCGGGACCTGGCCTATCGTCTGTCCGGCGAACCGACTGCAGCGGGCGCCCAGGAATGCCCCCGCGTGCCGATGGTGCCCCTGGACCGCGCAGCCGACGACGGCGTTGGCCTGGTGTGTGGGTTCTTTCATTTCCAGTCCGGCTTGTCCGCGATGATCGTCGACACCCTGCCCGCCTGGATCATTCTGCGCGCAGGCGACCCCTCACTGACCGCCGCACGCAACCTGTTCGAACTGATCCTGCAAGAGTGCGAACGCGTGCCCGCGCCCTCTTCTGCCTTGCTCGAACGGCTTTGCCATCTGCTGTTTCTGTACGTGCTGCGCCAACAGGTGCTGGATAACACCGAACTCGGCGGCCTGGCTGCACTGGGCCGGCAGCCAGCGTTTGCCCACCTGCTGGAGCAATTGATCGCCCACCCGGCCGATGCCTGGACCCTGGAGAGCATGGCCGCGTGCACCGGGCTGTCGCGCTCGGCGTTTTTCAAGCGTTTCAATGAACTGTGCGGGCAGTCGCCGGGGCAGGTGCTGTTGATGATGCGCATGCGCCATGCCTGCCAGCTGTTCAAGCAGGATCAGACGGTGGCGGATGTGTCATTGGCGGTGGGTTATCAGTCGGTGGCGGCGTTTACCCGAGCGTTTCACAAAGTGACCGGGCAGCAGCCTGGGGCGTATCGCAGGACGCAGGTGCAGAATTGAGTCGCTAAGCTGGAAGATTCGCCGACTGCGGTCATAAGAAGCTTGCAGATTAACACCCGCAACGGGAATGACAGCGTCACCATCAGCCCTGATGTGAATAACCCAGCCACGATTGATGGTGGTGACGGGAACGATGCCCTGACCGCTGGCGGTGGCAAAACCCGCCTACTGGGTGGTGCTGGCAACGACACCCTTCGCCTCGGCAGCAACACTGGCTACGCGCAAGGCAATGACGGCGACGACATCCTCATCGGAGGCTCCGGCAAGGCAGTCATGTATGGCAACAATGGCAATGATCAGCTGTATGCCGGCGCCGGCCCCGTGAGCAAGCAAAGCTACTTGGATGGCGGAAGTGGCGACGACCGCCTCTATGCTGGCAACGGACATACAATTCTCCATGGCGGCAAGGGCAACGACCAATTGGTAGGGTATGACCGAACGACTTTTTATACCGGCAAAGGCAAAGACCAGATCATCAACAATAGGCGTGGCGATCAGATATACGCAAAAGCGGGTGATGCCTACGACTCCTCCCAAGGCTCCGCATTTACCAAGGTGAAGACCAGCAACGCCGGTGATGCAGGCTTTAAAGTCGTTGGTCGCCCTGAGTTCAAGCAGCGTGTCGCCGATGATTTCGAGTTCTTGCGCAGTTCGCCTACCGGGCAAAAGATGCTTGAGGACATGGACAGGGAAGCTGCAAACGCTGGCGGGAAAGTCACCGTCCGAGAAGAACGCGAACGCGGCAACGGCTACCTTTCCTGAACACCCTGCTAATGCGCGCCAGACTCACGTCTGGCGTTGCAATGGGCTGTCCGGATGGGTGCACACCTCCACCAGCCAATCGATAAACACCCGCACCCGCTGGGACAGTTGGCGATGGGGTGGATACAACGCAGTGAGCGCCATGGCGGGGGGTGCAAGACGTGACAGCACTTCCACCAACGTGCCTTGGGCCAGTTGCCGCGTGGCGTGATAGTACGGCGCCTGAATCAAGCCATAGCCAGCTTCACACGCGGCGAAATAACCGTCGGAGCTGCTGACCGCAATCACCTTATCCAGGTTGATCTCGCGCAATTCACTGCCCACCTGGAACTCCAGGCCAAAGCGTTTGCCGCTGGTACGGGAGACATACTCGACCATCCGATGGCCAGCCAGGTCGTCCAGCGTTTCGGGCACGCCGAAGCGTTCGAGGTAATCACGGCTGGCCAGGGTCACCTGGTTCATCATCGCCAATGGCCGGGCTACCAGCGACTCATCGAGTGCCTGACCGCCGCGCAGCACACAGTCCACACCCTCGCGAATCAGGTCTACCGTGCGATCGTTCAGGCTGATCTCTAGATCAATCTGGGGGTAACGCGCCGTGAAGGTGGGCAAGGCCGGAATCACGATCAAGCGCCCGATGCCCGAGGGCATATCAATGCTCAAGGTGCCACGCGGGTTCTGGCGTTGCGTAGAAAACACCGCCTCGGTTTCCTCAAGGTCCGACAGTAATTGCACACAGCGCTGGTAGTACGCCGCGCCATCGAGTGTCGGGCTGACCTGCCGCGTGGTGCGCTGCAACAGTTGCACGCCCAGGTGCGCCTCCAATTGCTTGATCAATACCGTGACCGAGGCGCGCGGCAGTTGCAGGCTGTCAGCGGCTTTGGCAAAGCCGCGCAACTCGACGATCCGAGTGAACACGCGCATCGCATTGAAACGGTCCAAGGGCGATTTCCTCAGCGGGATTATTTAGAAAATACGAACAGTGATAGTGCTTTTAGCCGGTTTATCTCGATTTTGTCGAGCGTGACAATGAAGGCCTTCCCACCCCAGGAGCTGAACCCATGCACACCCGTCAACTCGGCACACACGGTCCACGCGTCTCAGCCATCGGCCTCGGCTGCATGGGCATGAGCGATTTCTACACGCCCGGCAGCGACACCCGCGAGGCCATCGCCACCTTGCACCGTGCGCTGGAGCTGGGCGTCAACTTCCTCGACACCGCCGACATTTATGGCCCGCACACCAACGAACAACTGATCGGCCAAGCCATCGCCGGCAAACGTGACCAGGTGTTCCTGGCGAGCAAGTTCGGTATCGTGCGCGACCCGGCCAACCCTGCCTTGCGTGGCGTGAACGGCCGCCCTGAATACATCCGCAACGCCATCGACGGCACCCTGCGCCGCCTGGGGGTAGAGACCCTGGACCTGTACTACCAGCACCGTATCGACCCGCAGGTCGCTATCGAAGAAACCGTCGGCGCCATGGCCGAGCTGGTGCACCAGGGCAAAGTGCGGTACCTGGGCCTCAGCGAAGCCTCCGCCGCCACCCTGGAGCGTGCCCATCGGGTGCACCCGATCAGCGCCCTGCAAAGCGAGTACTCCTTGTGGAGCCGCGACCAGGAACACAACGGCTGCCTCGCCACCTGCCAGCGCCTGGGCATCGCCTTTGTGCCCTACAGCCCGCTGGGCCGCGGCTTCCTGACCGGCGCACTGAAAAGCCCGGACGATTTCGGAGCCGACGACTACCGTCGCTTCAGCCCGCGCTTCCAGGGCGAAAACTTCGGTAAGAACCTGGCGTTGGTGAAGCAGGTGCAAGCCCTGGCCGCCGACAAAGGCGTAAGTGCCGGGCAACTGGCGCTGGCCTGGGTGCTGGCGCAAGGCGACTTCATCATTCCGATCCCGGGTACCAAGCAGCGCAAATACCTGGAAGAAAACGTGGCGGCGCTGTCGATCCACCTCAGCCCGGCCGAGTTGGCGGCACTGGAGGCGATCTTCCCGGCCGAGGCTACCGCTGGCCTGCGCTACCCGGAGGCGGTGATGGCCATGCTGGATATCTGAGTCAACAGAGCGCCCTCACCCGGCGCTCTTTTTTCTTGTACGAACGTACCTAAAGCTCCGCTTCTCCAAGCCGATAGCCCTACGAAGCTCTAACAAAGCCGCGTCGATAATAAACGCTTCGTAAGGACGACCCCATGCCCCCACTGCGCTCCATCCAAGCCCGCTATACCCTGTTCCTGGTGCTGTTCGTCCTGGTGTTATTTGTGTTGACGGTGGTGGGTATCGGCCAGTTGGTCGCCCCCACGCTGCGCCACACCGAAGAACAGGTGGTGCTCAACCGCATCGCTGAAGTGGCCGAACAGATCCAGGGCGAGCTGAACAAAGTTCAGTCCCAGCAACGCACCATCACCCAGACCATCCCCTTGCTCGACAGCGATGCCATCGACAAAGTCCTGCCGGGCCTGGTCGATCAATATGGCGAACTGAAAGTCTTCGGTGGCGGGATCTGGCCGCTGCCCAACCAGCGCACACCGGGGCGCAACAAGCACAGCACGTTCTGGCACCGTGACGCGTCGGGCAAGCTGGCGGTAAATACCTTCTGGAACAGCGACCCTGCACCCAACTATTACGACCAGAGCTGGTACAAGGGCGGCCTCGCCTCACCGCGCGGCCAATGTGCCTGGGCCGCCGCCTACAAGGACGACGCCAGCCAGGAGCCACGCACCAACTGCGCCATGGCCATCCAGCGCGACGGCGTGCCCTATGGCGTCGCCACCATCGACGTGACCCTGGGCTTCTTCAATGACCTGGTGGCCAGCAAAGAAAAAGACATCGGCGGGCAAATGCTGATCGTCGAAGGCGACGGCAAAATCATCAGCAACAGCTCGCGCATCAGCGGCCCGGTGGTGTTGAAGAACATCAGCGAACTCACCGGCAGCTCGGCGTTCGCCGGCCAGGTCAGCAAAGCCCTGGCCCACCGCGACCAGGCGCTGCAACGCAGTGAGTTCGACAACCTGGGTGTGGCCAGCACCTTCTACATGCGCCCCATCGAAGGCACGCCGTGGTTTCTCGCCACTGCCCTGCCCACCTCGCTCATCACCGCCCAGCGCGATGACGTGCTCGGTACCCTGGCCTTGCTGCAAATCCCCATGGTGTTGCTGCTGGTGCTGCTCGCGGCGTATGCGATCCGCCAACTGGTGCAGCGCATGAAGTCGCTGAAAACCAATATCGACGCGCTGTCGGCCGGCGATGCCGACCTGACCCGACGCATCACCATCCGCGCCGAAGACGAACTGGGCGCCATTGGCCACTCGGTCAACCGTTTTATCGTCTACTTGCAGAACATGATCGGCGAAGTCACCCAAGCCACCGGTGCCATGTCGTCGAGCCTTGAGCAGCTGCAACGCACCTCGGCGCACACCAACCAGATCCTAGTGCGACATGCTTCGGAGACCGATCAGACGGTCACCGCCATCACCGAAATGAGCTCCACCGCCGACACCGTGGCGCAAAACGCCGCTGAAACCGCCGCGTTCACCCAGCGCGCCAACGAGCACGCCGACCGTTCCCGCGTGGTCGTGGGCGAAGCGTCCAATAGCGTCAGCGCCTTGATCGGCGAAGTGTCGAGCGCCACTCACAGCGTGGAAAACATGCGCCAGGATGCGGCGCGCATCACCGAAACCCTCGGCGTGATCGGCGCGATTGCCGGCCAGACCAACCTGCTGGCCCTCAACGCCGCGATCGAAGCCGCGCGTGCCGGCGAGCAAGGCCGTGGGTTTGCGGTGGTTGCCGATGAAGTCCGCGCGCTTGCGGCACGCACCCAGGCCAGCACCTCGCAGATCAACGAGATGCTGACGCGCCTGACCGCCGGGGTGAGTTCCTCGGTCGCGGCCATGGAAAACACCCAGGCCAGTTGTCAGTCCGCTGCGGATGCCACGGCACGGGTGAATACCGGGCTGGATGAGATGGCGGGTTCCGTCAGCCATATCAACAACCTCAGCACCCAGATCGCCACGGCCGCCGAGCAACAGAGTGCGGTGACCGAGGAGATCAACCGCAGCATGGTGCAGATCCGACAAATGGTCGAAGAGCTGGTACAGAGCGGCCACGCCACTGAAACCAATACCCAAAGCCTGCTGGATGCGAATGGCCGGGTGATTGCCTTGATGGGTCGATTCAAGGTGCGGTGATAAACGGCTGAAACACTCCCGTGCAATGTGCGGGAGTGGGACTATTCTGACAGTTCGAAGTGCTTAGAACTGCCACACAGGAGGTGTGCCATGCGCGCAGCCGAGCAATCGGTCCGCTTGGAGCGGATCAGTCAGGAACGCTTTATCCAAGCCCCTATCGACGCCGTTTACGACTACGTGACCCAGCCGGATCGCTGGCACGAATGGCACCCCACCTCCCTCAGCGCCGACACCGGCACCACTGGCTCACTCCCGGCAGGCGCGCGTTTTACCGAGTTCATCGACCTGCTCGGTGTGCGTGTCCCCATGAGTTACCGCGTACAAATCGCCCGACGCCCCGGCGAGTTCAAGACCGTGTTCACCTCCCTGGCCGTCGATGGCTCGATCCACTACTTCCTGTTGCCCCATCAGGGCGGCACGCTGTTCAAGCGCGTGTTGACCTATGAAACCGAGCTGCAGCTGGCGACCTTGCATGAACGCATGATCGAACTGTCGGCGATTGCCCTCGGCCAGCTCAAACACCGCCTGGAAAACCCGCCCTTCGTATAATCTTGAAACATTACCGCGCCACCTGCTGACCTGTGGGAGCTGGCTTGCCTGCGATGACGTCGTCATGATCGCCGCCATCCCAACGGCCACCTCCCGTACGCGAGATCCTATGAACACCACATTGCGCCTGGTCCTGCTGTCAGCCCTGTTCACCACCTCCCTGGCGCAAGCCGCCGAGTTGATCCCTATCGACGTGCACCGTGATGCCAACTGCGGCTGCTGCAAAAAGTGGATCAGCCACCTGGAAAGCAACGGTTTCAAGGTCAATGACCACGTCGAAGCCGACATGAGCGCCGTCAAGCAACGCCTGGGCGTGGCGCCGCGCCTGGGCTCGTGCCACACCGCCGTGATCGATGGCAAATTTGTCGAAGGCCATGTGCCCGCCGAACAGGTGCTGGCCTTGCGTAAACGTGACGACCTGCTGGGCGTCGCCGCACCGGGCATGCCCATGGGCTCGCCGGGCATGGAAGTAGAGGGTCGCAGCGAGGCCTATCAAGTTATCGGCCTGACCCGTGAAGGCAAGGATGTGGTGGTGGCCGAATACCCGGCGCAATGATCGCAGGCTACCTGGGGCTGTTCTTCGCGGCGTTTGGCGCCGCGACCTTGCTGCCGCTGCAATCGGAAGCGGTGCTGGTCGGCCTGCTGCTCAGCGGGCATTACAGCCTGTGGCTGTTGCTGGGTGTTGCGACACTCGGCAACGTGCTGGGTTCGGTGGTGAACTGGTGGCTGGGGCGCTGGGTTGAACACTTCAAGGATCGACGCTGGTTTCCCGTCAACGATCGGCAGTTGGAAAAAGCGCGTAACCATTACCAGCGCTGGGGGCATTGGACGTTGTTGCTCAGCTGGGTGCCGGTCATCGGCGACCCGCTGACGCTGGTGGCCGGCGTGATGCGCGAGCCGTTGTGGCGATTTCTGTTGCTGGTGACCCTGGCCAAAAGCCTGCGCTATGGCGTGCTGGCGGCCGTGACCTTGCAGTGGGTGTTAATCCCCACTTAATCCCCTCGCAACAGCATCCGAGCCACCCTTCTCGGAGCCCTCGCCAATGCCTCTGATCCGCGCTTTTTGTATCGCCGGCCTGCTCACGGCCACTGCCTCGCCGGTGTTTGCCGCGACCTACGGACCCGAACTGCAAGGCTTTGAATACCCCTACCCGCTCAAGCATTTCGCGTTTCAATCCCAAGGCAAATCCCTGCAAATGGGCTACATGGACGTACCAGCCAAAGGCACGCCCAACGGCCGCAGCGTGGTGCTGATGCACGGCAAGAACTTCTGCGGCGCAACCTGGGAGGGCTCGATCAAGGCCCTCAGCGACGCCGGTTACCGGGTGATCGCGCCGGACCAGATCGGTTTCTGCACCTCCAGCAAACCCGACCACTATCAATACAGCTTCCAGCAATTGGCGAACAACACCCACCAACTGTTGGAAAAGCTCGGCATTCAAAAGGCCACCCTGCTGGGCCATTCCACCGGCGGCATGCTCGCCACCCGTTACGCCCTGATGTACCCGGAACAAACCGAACAACTGGCGATGGTCAACCCCATCGGCCTGGAAGACTGGAAAGCCTTGGGCGTGCCCTCGCTGACCGTCGACCAGTGGTACGAACGCGAGTTGAAAGTCAGCGCCGAGGGCATTCGCAAGTACCAACTCACTACCTATTACGTCGGGCGCTGGAAGCCCGAATACGAGCGTTGGGTAGACATGTACGCCGGCCTGAGCAACGGCCCGGGGCATACGCGAGTCGCATGGAACTCAGCGTTGATTTACGACATGATCTTCACCCAGCCGGTGTACTACGAATTCAAGCACCTCCAAATGCCTACGCTGCTGCTGATCGGCACCGCCGATAACACCGCCATTGGCAAGGATGTCGCGCCGCCGGCGGTAAAGGCCAAGCTCGGCGACTATGCCGTGCTGGGCAAGCAGGTGGCTCGGTTGATCCCTCATGCGACGCTGGTGGAATTCCCGGGCCTGGGGCATGCGCCGCAGATGGAGGAGCCGGAACAGTTTCATAAAGCGCTGTTGCAGGGGTTGAACGCCCTTTAATCCAACCTTTTTCGAGGCATTCGTGAATGTCGGTACAGATCGCAGTCATTGATGATTGGCAGGACGTGGCCAGAGGCGTGGTGGATTGGTCAGTCCTTGAGGCGGTGGGCCAGGTGCACTTCCTGCACGACTACCCGGCGGATACCGCCACGATGATCGAGCGTTTGCAGGGGTTCGAGGTGATTTGCGTGATGCGCGAACGCTCCACCTTCGACAAGGCACTTCTGCAAAGGCTGCCCAAGCTCAAGCTGCTGGTGACGGGCGGCATGCGCAACGCCGCGATTGATATTCCCGCCGCCGAAGCCCTGGGCATTCAGGTGTGCGGCACCGACAGCTATAAACACGCCGCGCCGGAACTGACCTGGGCGTTGATCATGGCCTCCACCCGCAACCTGGTGGAGGAAGCCAATTCCTTGCGTGCCGGTCACTGGCAAGTGGGCCTCGGCGGTGATCTGCATGGCAAGACCCTGGGGATTCTCGGCCTGGGCAGCATTGGCCAGAAAGTCGCACAATTCGCCCAAGCGTTTGGCATGCAGGTGATTGCCTGGAGTGAAAACCTCACGCCGGAACGCGCGGCCGAGTCCGGCGTAACCTGGGTCAGCAAGCAAGCACTGTTCGAACAGGCAGACATCCTCACCGTGCACCTGGTGCTCAGCGACCGCAGCCGTGGGCTGGTGGATGCCCAGGCGTTGGGCTGGATGAAACCGAGCGCTCGCTTGGTCAACACCGCACGTGGCCCCATCGTCGATGAGCAGGCGCTGGTGCAGGCGCTGGAAAGCGGCCGGCTGGCCGGGGCGGCACTGGACGTGTATGCCGAAGAGCCGCTGCCTGCGGATCATCCGTTTCGCCGCCTGCCGAATGTACTGGCCACCCCGCATGTCGGCTATGTGAGTGAGCAGAATTACCGGCAGTTCTATTCACAAATGATTGAAGACATTCAGGCCTGGGCCAACGGTGCGCCCATTCGGGTGCTTGGCTGACGCACCAATAAAGGGCAAGACCACTTCCGGGCGCACGAATACATCAGGCTGAACCAGCTTGTTATTCATGGTGAGCGGGCCTGCTGTGGTGAACGGGGCTTGCTGTGGTGAGCGGGCTTGCCCCGCGCTGGGCTGCGAAGCAGCCCCAAACCAGACAACCGCGATCTATAGGGTGCACTGGCATAGCCCATTTGGGAGCGCTTCGCACTCCAGCGCGGGGCAAGCCCGCTCACCACAGAGAGCCAGTTCACTACAACAATCCGGCTCTCCCCGTAAATCTCCGAACCAACGCCGCCGCCTAATAACCAGACCTGTTTTTGTTAAAAGTATTTTGTCCTACAAAAAAACCCTGAAAACCCTACAGGCTCTAGGATCTGTCCTAGACTCATGACCGATGGGTCCGTTCCAAAACAAAAACCCCGCAAAAAATCGAAACTTTCGAACTCTGCCGTAGGTCCAGTTTTAAGGTAAGGCGAGCGCACGTGGTTCACACCTCGATGCCCGTCCATCCAATCTTTTTAGGCTTACCGTGCAACTGGCATACGCCTTGCCAGTTTGTACAGTGCTTGTGCGCCTGGCCGCAGGATGCGGTCATCGGAGCTAATGGCAGCGGGCCATTAGCCGACCAACATGTGGGAGAGAACTATGATCAGTGCCGCTGTAGATATTCAGGGAGAGCGTGTCAGTCAACCGGTAGGGGGGCCTCTGTTGGCCGACCTGCCCACCACTGTGCGGCCGATCGTGAGTCAGAATCCTAATCGCAAGAAAGTCCTGTTCGTGACCTCGGAATTTGCCGACCTGGTGAAAACCGGCGGCCTGGGCGATGTGTCTGCGGCCCTGCCCCGCGCCATGGCCCACCTGCACGATGTGCGGGTGCTGATCCCGGGTTACCCGCAGGTGATGGAAAGCGACAACCCGATCCATATCATCGGTGAGCTGGGTGGCCACGCCGCGCTGCCGCCGTGCAAGATCGGGCGCATGGACCTCAAGGACGGCCTGGTCATCTATGTGCTGATCTGCCCCGAGCTCTATGAGCGCGAAGGCACGCCGTACGGTGCCAACAACGGTCGCGACTGGCCGGATAACCATATCCGTTTCGCCCGCCTGGGCCTGGCCGCCGCCGACATGGCCGCCAACCTCGCACAGATCCACTGGTGCCCGGACCTGGTGCACGCCCACGACTGGCCCGCTGGCCTGGCCCCGGCCTATATGCACTGGCGTGGGTCACGCACCCCAACCTTGTTCACCATCCACAACTTGGCGTACCAGGGCGTGGTCAGCCTGGCATCCACGCCGGAGCTGGGCATTCCACCGCACGCCCTGCAACAGGAAGGCATGGAGTTCTACGGCAAGATGTCGTTCCTCAAGGCGGGCATGGCGTACTCCAGCCATATCACCACGGTGAGCGCCACTTACGCCCAGGAAATCACCACCCCCGAATTCGGCTGCGGCCTGGACGGCTTTTTGGCCAGCAAGACCCAGCAAGGCTTGCTCAGCGGCATTCCCAACGGCATTGAAGACAGTTGGGAAACCTCTACCGACCCGCACCTGACGCACAACTTCAATATCGGCGACTGGGAAGGCAAGGCCGTGAACGCCGCGCAAGTGCGCAACCTGTTCGGCCTGCACGACTCGACGGGCCCGCTGTTCGCCGTGGTTTCGCGACTGGTGTTCCAGAAAGGCCTGGACCTCACCGAAGCCGTGGCCAGCTTTATCGTCGAGCAAGGCGGCCAGATCGCGATCATCGGTCGCGGCGAGCCGGAAGAAGAAAACGCCATGCGTGAATTGGCGCTGCGCTTCCCGGGCCAGATTGGTGTACGCATCGGCTTTAACGAGACCGACGCCCGTCGCATGTTCGCCGGCAGCGATTTCCTGTTGATGCCGTCGCGCTACGAGCCCTGTGGCCTGAGCCAGATGTACGCCCAGCGCTTCGGCTCGCTGCCTGTGGCACGCAACACCGGCGGCCTGGCGGACACCATCGAAAACGGCGTGACGGGTTTTCTGTTCAATGAATCCACGGTCGACAGTTATAAAGAAGCCTTGAGCCGCGCGTTCAAGGTGTTTGCCTTCCCTGGCTTGCTCAACGCCATGCGCTGCCGGGCGATGACACAGCCTTTCAACTGGAGCCAGGCGGTGGAACCCTACGCCGAACTGTATGAGCAACTGGTGGCTAAAGCACTGGGGAAATCCGCTAAATAATCAAAGGGAGGTTTTTGTAGATGCCGTTACGGACTCTGGAAACCTGGCCCCACGGCGCAATCATGTTGGACGCGCAACACACGCGTTTTGCCTTGTGGGCGCCAGACGCGTTTTATGTCAGCGTTGAATTGGAAAACGGCAAGTCCGTCGCCATGCTGCCCCAGGCAGATGGCTGGTTTGAAACTGAAATAGCGTGCCCGGCGGGCACGCGCTACCGCTTCAATATCGATGGGGAAATGGATGTACCCGACCCTGCCTCCAGGGCCCAGGCCGCGGATGTACACGGTTGGAGCCTGGTGGTCGACCCTCTCGCCTATCAATGGCGCCACAGCAATTGGCAGGGCCGTCCCTGGCACGAAGCCGTCATCTATGAACTGCACGTCGGCGCAATGGGCGGTTACGCCGAAATCGAAAAACACCTGCCACGCCTGGCCGAGCTCGGGATTACCGCGATTGAGTTCATGCCGTTGGCGCAATTCCCCGGCGATCGCAACTGGGGTTATGACGGGGTCTTGCCCTACGCCCCCCAAGCCTCCTATGGCACGCCCGAACAGCTCAAGCACCTGATCGACAGCGCCCACGAACATGGCATGGCGGTGATCCTCGACGTGGTCTACAACCACTTCGGGCCCGACGGCAATTACCTGGGCCAGTACGCCAAGGGCTTCTTCCAGGAAGACGTGCACACGCCATGGGGCGCGGGTATCGACTTCGATCGGCGTGAAGTGCGGGACTTTTTCCTCGATAACGCGCTGATGTGGTTGCTCGAATACCGCTTCGACGGCCTGCGCCTGGACGCCGTACACGCCATTGACAACCCGGACTTCCTCAAGGAGCTGGCGCACCGCGTTCGCGAACAAGTGGACACGGGTCGCCACGTCTGGCTGATGCTGGAAAACGAGCTCAACCAGGCCAGCCTCCTGCAGCACGATTTCGACGCGCAATGGAATGACGACTTCCACAACGTCTTGCATGTGCTGCTGACCGGCGAAACCGACGCGTATTACAGCGATTTCGCCGAAGCGCCTACCGCCAAATTGGCCCGCTGCCTGGGCGAAGGCTTTATCTACCAGGGGCACACCACTCGGCATGGCCATGAACGTGGCGAACCCAGCGGCTACTTGCCCCCGACCGCCTTCGTGGCGTTCCTGCAAAACCACGATCAAATCGGCAACCGCGCCCTGGGCGAGCGCCTGCATCAACTCTGCTCGCCGCAAGCGCTCAAGGCGGCGACCGCCCTGCTGCTGCTGTCGCCAATGATCCCGCTAATGTTCATGGGCGATGAAGTCAACGCTGCGCAGCCGTTCCTGTTTTTCACCGACCACCATGGCGAACTGGCAGAAGCGGTGCGCGAAGGCCGGCGCAATGAGTTCAAGGATTTCGCGGCATTCCAGGACCCGGAGCGACGTGAGCGCATCCCCGATCCCAATGCCCTGCCCACCTTTGCGCAGACAACGCCTAGCTTTGACGCAAACGAACACACCCAGCTCTACCGCCAGCTACTGAGCCTGCGCCACCGCCACCTCGTGCCCCATTTGCCTGGCAGCATGGCCTTGGGCGCCGAAGTGTTGGCCGAGGGTGCCGTTTGCGCCCGTTGGCGCCTGGGCAATGGCAGCGTGTTGCAGATCGACCTCAACCTGAGCGACGCGCCCCTGGATCACCCAGCGACGGCGCCGGTTCTTTTTCAAACGCCTGCCGATGCCGGCGCACACCTGCCGCCGTACAGCGCACGTGTCACCCTATCCCCTGTTGGAGAGCACCCTTGAGCGAAGCGAACCTGGAAATCCTCGCCAGCCGAGCGGGCCTGGCCGTCGATTGGATCGACGCAAACGGCCGCCCGCAACGTGTGAAACCCGACGCCTTGCGCGCCGTTCTCAAAGGCCTGGGCCACCCGGCCGATACCGATGCCGAGATCGACGCCAGCCTGCTCGACCTGGAGCGAGTACAACAAGACAAACACCTGCCGCCCCTGCTGACCATCGACAGCGGCGAAGGCCTGGACCTGGCCCGCTACTTCGAACCGGACACCCCGTGCCGGGTCAGCCTCGAAGATGGCGACACCCTGGAACTGCGGCTCGATGGCGACGCCGTTATGCCCGGTGTCATTGCCCTGGGCTATCACCAGGTCCACATTGCCGACCAGAGCTTCACCCTGGCCGTTGCTCCGACCCACTGCTACAGCGTGGCAGAAGCCGTCGACACCCAACCTGCCCGTGCCTGGGGCCTCAGCGCCCAACTGTACAGCCTGCGTCGCCTAGGCGATGGTGGCTTCGGCGACACCCTGGCCCTGGAGCACCTGGCCCGTTCGGCGGCCGAACGTGGCGCCGATGCGTTGGCGATCAGCCCGATGCACGCGATGTTCAGCGCCGACACCGGGCGCTACAGCCCGTATTCGCCCTCCAGCCGGTTGTTCCTCAACAGCTTGTACGCCTCGCCGGGCTGCATCCTCGGTGAGCGCGAAGTGCGCAATGCCATCGAGGCAACAGGGCTCGCGGACGCGCTGCACGATCTGGAGCAACACACCCTGATTGACTGGCCGACTGCGGCCAAGGCCAAGCAGCGCTTGCTGCGTGCGCTGTATGAAGACTTCCGCCACGGCCACCACCCGCAACACGCCGACTTCCAGAGTTTCCGCCAGGCCGGCGGTGAAGCCCTGGAGAACCACTGCCGCTTCGAAGCTGTGCAAGCAGCCCGCGCCGCGGCAGGTGAAGACCTTGACTGGCGCCACTGGCCTGAAGCCTGGCGCACCCCGCAGAGCCCGGCGCTGGCGCAGTTCGCCGAAGACAATCGCGATGAAATCGGCTTCTTCGCCTTCAGCCAATGGCTGATCGCGCGCTGCCTTGAGCGCGCGCAACAAGCCGCGCGCGGCAGCGGCATGGGCGTCGGCCTGATCGCCGACCTGGCCGTGGGCGCCGACGGTGGCGGCAGCCAGGCCTGGAGCCGCCAGGATGAACTGCTCGCGGACCTGACCGTGGGTGCCCCGCCGGACATTCTCAACCGCGCCGGCCAGGGCTGGGGCATTTCCGCGTTCTCCCCCGAAGGCCTCAAGCGCCATGGCTTTCGCGCCTTTATCGAGATGCTGCGCGCCAACTTTGCCCATGCCGGCGGCTTGCGCATTGACCACGTGATGGGCCTGCAACGCCTGTGGGTGATCCCCATGGACGCCTCGCCCAGGGAAGGCGCCTACCTGTATTACCCGGTAGACGACCTGCTGCGCCTGCTGGCGCTGGAGTCGCACCGCCACCAGGCCATCGTGCTCGGTGAAGACCTGGGCACGGTGCCGGATGGCCTGCGCGAAAAACTCATCGCGCGTTCGATCCTGGGCATGCGCGTGCTGTTGTTCGAGCAAAACCACGACGGCCAGTTCCGGCCGATCCTCGACTGGCCCGACAACGCCCTGGCGACCACCAGCACCCACGACCTGCCGACGCTCAACGGCTGGTGGCACAGCCGTGACATCGACTGGAACATCCAGCTCGGCCTGATCGATGCGCCCACCGTGGAGCAATGGAGCGAACACCGCCTGCGCGAGCGCCAGGCCCTGCGCCAGGCCTTGAGCCAGGACCCGCAGAACTTCGTCGAAGAAATCCGCAATGAAACCGACCATATGATCGACGCCAGCGTGCGCTACCTCGGCCACACCCGCGCCCCCCTGGTGCTGCTGCCGCTGGAGGACGCCCTTGGCATCGAAGAGCAGGCCAACCTGCCCGGCACCACCGACACCCACCCTAATTGGCGCCGTCGCCTGGCGGGTGAGGCCTCGAGCCTGCTCGACAATGCCGGCGCCGCCCGCCGCCTCGAACTGTTGGCCGTCGCGCGCAACCAAGCCTATGAGCGTGACCGATGAAAGCACTGCCCCTGCGCGCTACCCAGCGCCTGCAATTCCATAAAGGTTTTACCCTCGATGACGCGGTGCCCCTGGTGCCGTATTTCGCCCGGTTGGGCATCAGTCACCTGTATGCCTCGCCGCTGCTCAGCGCCCGTGCCGGCTCCATGCACGGCTACGATGTGGTCGACCCCACCAGCGTCAACCCGGAACTCGGCGGCGAGCCGGCCCTGCGCCGCCTGGTCGCCGCGCTGCGTGAACACGAGATGGGCCTGATCCTCGATATCGTCTCCAACCATATGGCCGTCGGCGGTGCCGACAACCCCTGGTGGCTGGACCTGCTGGAATGGGGGCGCCTGAGCCCCTACAGCGAATTCTTCGATATCCAGTGGCATTCGCCCGACCCGCTGCTCAAGGGCCAGCTGTTGATGCCGTTCCTTGGCAGCGACTACGGCGAAGCGCTGCAGACCGGCACCCTGACCCTGCAGTTCGATGCCGCCCACGGCACGTTCTACGTTGAGCATTACGAACACCGTTTCCCGATCTGTCCCAAGGACTACGCGGCGATCCTCGGCAGCGATGAGCTGCTTAAACCCCTGGCCGAGCGCTTCAGTGCCCTCGCCTACCAGGACGACGCCTACCATGAGGCGGCCTGGCTCAAGCAAGCGCTGGCGGAACGCGCCACCGAAGTGTTACCCGCGATCGAGGCGCGGTTGAGTGCGTTCGACGGGCGCCAGCCGGAAGGCTTCAACCGCCTGCACCAGTTGCTGGAACAGCAAGCCTATCGCCTGGCCAGCTGGCGCACGGCCGCGGACGATATCAACTGGCGGCGCTTCTTTGATGTCAACGAACTCGGTGGCCTGCGCGTCGAGCGCACGGCGGTGTTTGAAGCCACCCATGGCAAGATTTTCGAACTGATCAGCGAAGGCCTGGTGGACGGCCTGCGCATCGACCATATCGACGGCCTGGCCGACCCGCGCGGTTACTGCCGCAAGCTGCGCCGCCGCGTGGATTCGCTGTCGCCGGAGCGGCATTTGCCGATCTTTGTCGAGAAGATCCTCGGCGAAGGCGAAACCCTGCGTGAAGACTGGCAAGTGGACGGCACCACCGGCTACGAATTCATGGACCAGCTCTCGCTGCTGCAACATCACCCGGAAGGCTTCGAGCCCTTGGCCGAGTTATGGACCCGTCACAGCGAACGGCCTTCGGCGTTCATCGAGGAAGCTCGGCTGGCACGCCAGCAGATCCTCAACGGTTCCCTCGGCGGCGACTTTGAAAGCGTGGCCCAGGCCCTGCTGCAAGTAGCCCGCGACGATGTGATGACCCGCGACCTGACCCTCGGCGCCATCCGCCGGGCCCTGCAGGAACTGATCGTGCACTTCCCGGTGTACCGCACCTACATCAGCGCGCGCGGCCGTAGTGCTGCCGACGACAAGGTGTTCCAGCAGGCCATGGACGGCGCACGCACCACCCTCGGCGAAGGCGACTGGCCGGTGCTCGAACACCTGGAAAAATGGCTCGGCGGCCAGCCTTGGCGCAACCGCCCGGTGGGCCGCGAGCGCAAGATCCTCAAGCACGCGTGCGTGCGCTTCCAGCAACTGACCTCGCCCGCCGCCGCCAAGGCGGTGGAAGACACCGCGTTCTATCGCTCAGCGGTATTGCTGTCGCGCAATGACGTGGGCTTCAGCACCGAGCAGTTGAGCGCCCCGTTGGCCGAGTTTCATGCGATCAACCAACACCGCCTGCAGACCTTCCCCGACAACCTGCTGGCCACCGCCACCCACGACCACAAGCGCGGTGAAGACACGCGCGCGCGCCTGGCCGTGCTGAGTGAGTGCGCGCCCTGGTACGCCGAGCAGGTGAACCACTGGCGCACCCTCGCCGCGCCCTTGCGGGTGGAGGCCAATACACCGTCTGCCGGCGATGAATTGATCCTCTACCAAGTCTTGCTCGGCAGTTGGCCGCTGGATCAGGGCGCTGACTTCGACGGCTATCAGCAACGCCTGTGGCAGTGGCAACAAAAGGCCCTGCGCGAGGCCAAATTGCAGAGCAGCTGGAGCGCACCCAACGACGCGTATGAGCAAGGTGTCGAAGCCTTCCTGTCGCGGCTATTGCTCAGCGACGAAGGCCAGGTACTGCGCAGTGCCATCGGCGACGCCGCCCAGTCGATCGCCCCGGCCGGTGCCCTCAACGGCCTGGCGCAATCCTTGCTTCGCATCACCGTGCCGGGTGTGCCGGACCTGTACCAGGGCGATGAGTTCTGGGACTTCAGCCTGGTGGACCCAGACAACCGTCGCCCGGTGGATTTCAACGCGCGGCAACAGGCGCTGGACACCCCACCGGATACCGGCGAACTGCTGTTCAACTGGCGTGACGGGCGCATCAAGCAGGCGTTGATCGCTCAGGTACTGGCCTTGCGCAAAGCCCACCCTGAGCTGTTCCGCAGCGGCACCTACACGCCGCTGGAAGTGGTCGGCACACACGCCGAACGGGTGGTCGCGTTCTGTCGCGAACATCAGGGTAAACGCTTGCTGGTGGTGGTGCCGCGCTGGTCGCACCCCCTGCTTGAAAACGGTGTGTATCCACAGATCAATGCGCAGGTTTGGGGCGATACACGGGTGAAATTACCGTTCGCCGCGACAACTCAAAACTGGAAGGGACTTTTTCATACAGGCGCAGTCACACCAGACAAGGAGCTGTTGATCAGCACTGCCCTGGGGGATTTCCCGGTCAATGTCTTTATCAATCCTGATGATCAAGAGAGCTGAAATTTTCTGTGAGGAGCATTGTGATGAGTACTGAAGACAAACGCATTCGCGAACTGGCGCATCAGATCTGGGAGTCTGAAGGTAAACCCCATGGCGAGGACGCGCGGCACTGGGAGATGGCGCGCAAACTGGCCGAAGCCGAAGCGCTGACGCCGAGCAAGCCCAAGGCCGCAGCCAAGCCCAAGCCAGGCGCGCCCAAGCCCCCGGCGAAAGCCAAGCCGTCCGCACCGGCGGCGAGTAAACCTGCGCCACCGGCCTCGAAGAAACCGCCGGCACCGAAAAAACCCAAGCCTTGACCCAAGCCTCTTGCCGGCGCCGTCGGCAAGAGGTGATTTCATTTTCCAGATTGTCAGCTGAATTCTCGTCAGCACGGCCGCGTTCGGCCTGAAAAAAGACCTTTGCAGGAGCAACTCAATGAGCAAACCCGATAAAACCCCATCGACGCCGGGCAACGAGCCGTCGCGGATTCGTGAAGGTTTGCCCTTCCCGCTTGGCGCCACCTGGGACGGACTGGGCGTCAACTTTGCACTGTTCTCGGCCAACGCCACCAAGGTGGAGCTGTGCCTATTCGACGACTCTGGCGAAGTCGAACTGGAGCGTATCGAACTCCCCGAATACACCGACGAAACCTTCCACGGCTACCTGCCCGACGCCCACCCCGGGCTGATTTACGGCTACCGCGTGTACGGTGCGTATGATCCGGCCAACGGCCACCGCTTCAACCACAACAAATTGCTGATCGACCCGTATGCCAAGCAGTTGGTGGGCGAACTCAAATGGTCCGAGGCGCTGTTCGGCTACACCATCGGCCACCCGGATGACGACCTCAGCTTCGACGAGCGCGACAGCGCGCCCTTCGTGCCTAAATGCAAAGTGATCGACCCGGCGCACACCTGGGGCAATGACCAACCGGTACGCGTGCCGTGGGACCGTACAATCATCTACGAGACCCACCTGCGCGGCATCAGCATGCGCCACCCTTCGGTCGCCGAATCCGTACGCGGTACTTGCGCCGGGCTGATGGAAGATGACGTGCTCAAGCACATCCGCCAGCTGGGTATCTCGTCGGTGGAGTTATTGCCAGTGCATGCCTTTGTCAATGACCAGCACCTGCTGGAAAAAGGCATGACCAACTACTGGGGCTACAACAGCATCGCGTTTTTTGCCCCCGACCCGCGCTACCTGGCCAGCGGCAAGATCGCCGAGTTCAAGGAGATGGTCGCGCACCTGCACGAAGCCAAGCTCGAAGTGATCCTGGACGTGGTCTACAACCACACCGCCGAAGGCAACGAACGCGGGCCGACCCTGTCGATGCGTGGCATCGACAACGCCTCGTACTACCGCTTGATGCCGGATGACAAACGCTTCTACATCAACGACTCCGGCACCGGTAACACGCTGGACTTGAGCCACCCGTGCGTGCTGCAAATGGTGACCGACTCCCTGCGTTACTGGGCGACGGAAATGCACGTCGACGGCTTCCGCTTTGACCTGGCAACTATCCTCGGCCGCTACCGCGACGGCTTTGACGAGCGCCACAGCTTCCTCGTGGCTTGCCGCCAGGACCCAGTGCTGCGCCAGTTGAAAATGATCGCTGAGCCCTGGGACTGTGGCCCTGGCGGTTATCAGGTGGGCAACTTTCCGCCGGGCTGGGTGGAGTGGAACGACCGTTTCCGCGACACCGTGCGCGCATTCTGGAAAGGCGACGATAGCCAGTTGGCTGACTTCGCCGCCCGCATGACCGCCTCCGGCGAGATGTTCAACCACCGTGGCCGTCGCCCGTACAGCTCGGTGAACTTCATCACCGCACACGACGGTTTCACCCTGCACGACCTGGTCTCCTACAACGACAAGCACAACGAAGCCAACGACGAAAACAACCAGGACGGCAGCAACAACAACCTGTCCTGGAACCACGGTGTCGAAGGCCCGACCGACGATCCGGAAATCAACGCACTGCGCCTGCGCCAGATGCGTAACTTCTTCGCCACGCTGCTGCTGTCCCAAGGCACGCCGATGCTGGTGGCCGGCGACGAGTTTGCACGCACCCAGCACGGCAACAACAACGCCTACTGCCAGGACAGTGAGATCGGTTGGATCAACTGGGACCTGGACGAAGACGGCAAGGCGCTGCTCAAGTTTGTGAAACGCTTGATCAAGCTGCGCCTTGCCTACCCGATCCTGCGTCGTGGGCGCTTCCTGGTGGGCGACTACAACGAAGACATCGGCGTGAAGGACGTCACCTGGCTGGCGCCGGATGGCAACGAAATGACCACCGAACAGTGGCAAGACAGCCATGGTCGCTGCCTGGGCATGTTGATGGATGGCCGCGCCCAAGAGACAGGTATTCGCCGCCCAGGCGCCGATGCCACGTTGCTGCTGGTGGTCAATGCGCACCACGACATGGTCAATTTCCGCCTGCCGTCGGTACCGGAGGGTGAATTCTGGACCTGCATGCTCGACACCAACGAGCCTGCCGTGCGCGGCCAGGAACGCTTTGACTTTGATCACGAGTACGCAGTGACTGGCCGTTCGTTGCTACTGTTTGAACTGCAGCGCGAAGACGAGGTGTGAGATGGCTTTGCATGGATTCCTTCAGGGCTTCCGGGGCTATGCGGACACGCAAGCCCTGGGCGCGGCCCTGAGGGCACTTCAGGAGGAAGGCCTGGACCAACTGCCCTTGCCGGGCAGCGGCCAGACATTGGCGCGGTTCAGCGGCTTGGCGCAGGTGGCAGGGCATGACCTGCGCCTGTGCAAGCTGTTCGAAGGCCACACCGACGCCCTGGCAATCATCGCTGAGCTCAACAGCCCCCTGCCGCCCTTGGGCAGTACGTGGGGCATGTGGGCTGCCGAGCCTCCCACCGCCAAGGTGCGCGTGTACCGGGAGGGCCACCGCTTGAAGGTGCAGGGACGCAAGGCCTGGTGTTCCGGCGCAGCGGTGGTCAGCCATGGGTTGCTGACCGCCTGGGACGAAGAGGATCGCCAGCAACTGGTGGCGGTGCACATGGATCAACCTGGCATCACCGTCACCGACGAGGGCTGGAACGCCGTGGGCATGGCCGCCACCGGCAGCGTTGAAGTGGTATTTGACGAGGCCTGGGGCCTGGCGGTAGGCGGTCCCGGGGATTACCTCGCCCGCCCCGGTTTCTGGCAAGGCGGCATTGGTATCGCTGCGTGCTGGTATGGCGCGGCGCAACGCCTGGCGGAAGTCTTGCGCGAGCAATGCAGCAAGCGCCCCGAACCCCATGCCCTCGCCCACTTGGGTGCGGTCGACAGCGTCTTGAACAGTGCCGCATGCGTACTGCGCGCCAGCGCAGAACAGGTTGACCTCGAACCCAGGGCCAATGCCAGAGAGTTGGCTCAACAGACACGTGCCTGCATCGAAGACACCGTCGAACAGGTAATACGCCACGTCGGCCGTGCGGTCGGTGCCGGGCCTTATTGCAAGGACCCGCACTTCGCCCAATTGATGGCCGACCTGCCGGTGTATATGCGCCAGAGTCATGCCGAGCGCGACCTTGCCGGCCTCGGCGAGCTCGTCGCCGGCGAACCCACAGGGAGGTGGCAACTATGAAACCCAACCCGATCGTGGGCCAGGGCACGCCTCTGCATCACTGGCAGGCTTCGCCCAAAATGGCCGAACTGGCCTTTATCAGCGTCGAGCAGTTAGTGCCCGAAGGCCATCGTGCGGTGATCATCGCGCCGCACCCGGATGACGAGGTGCTGGGCTGTGGGGGCCTGATGCAAGGCCTGGCCGCACTGGGCAGGCCGATCCAGTTGATATCCGTGACCGACGGCAGTGCCAGTCACCCCGGTTCCCGGCGTTGGCCGGTGGAGCGTTTGAGCGTGGTGCGTCCCCAGGAGTCAGCCCAGGCCTTGCATCGTCTCGGCGTGCCCCTGCATAGCTTGAAATGGTTGCGCGCGGGATTTGCCGACAGTCAAGTGGCCGCGCGAGAGGAGGAACTCACCGCGTTTATCCAGCGCCACCTCAAGCCCAACGATGTGGTGTTCACCACTTGGCGTGAAGACGGGCATTGCGACCATGAGGCCGTCGGCCGCGCCAGCGCCAAGGCCTCACAGGCGGTGGGTGCGACCCTGTATGAGCTGCCGGTGTGGACCTGGCACTGGGCAACGCCCGAAAACAGCCTGGTGCCCTGGCACCGCGCGCGCAAGCTCCCGCTGAGCTGCGAAGCCGTGGCCCGCAAGCGCCACGCCATCCATGCTTTCGCCAGTCAGTTGGAGGGCGACCCGCAGATCGGCTTGCCCCCGGTGCTCGCGCCCTATGTGGTGGAGCGTCTGTTGCAACCCTTTGAAGTGGTATTCGTATGAGTGTGGCCACGCCTTACTTCGACCAGCTGTTCGCCGAGAACGATGACCCCTGGGCCTTTCGCCAACGCTGGTATGAACGGCGCAAACGCGCGATGACCCTGGCAATGCTCACGCGCCCTCGCTACGCCTCGGTATTTGAACCCGGTTGCGCCAACGGCGAGCTGAGCTTCGAGCTGGCGCCGCGCTGCGATCGCCTGCTGTGCTGCGACACCGCTTCGGCCGCCGTGGCCCTGGCGCGCAGTCGTCTGCTGGGCTTCCCCTATGCCGACGTGCAACAAAGCCGCTTGCCCGAGCAGTGGCCGACCGGCCAATTCGAGCTGATCGTATTGAGCGAGTTGTGCTACTACCTTGACGCCGATGACCTGTGCGAGCTGGTCGATAGAGCCCGCGCCTCGCTGACCGCCAATGGCCAGGTCCTGGCCTGCCACTGGCGACCGCCGATCGAAGGTTGCCCGCAAACAGCCGAGCAGGTGCACACCCTGCTCCATGAGCGCCTGGACCTGCCACGCGTCGCCAGCCATCACGAACATGACTTCCTTCTTGACCTGTGGAGCCGCGACGGCACCTCGGTTGCCACCCTCGAGGGCCTGCGATGATCGGCATTCTGATCCCGGTACACAACGAAGAGGCGTTGCTGGGCGACTGCCTGGAAGCGGCACTGATCGCGGCCAGCCACCCCGGGTTATTGGGGGAAGACGTCAACATCCTGGTGATACTCGACAGTTGCAGTGACGCCAGTGCCGCCATCGCCCAGGCCTACCCCGTGCAGTGCCTGGAAGCCCAGGCACGCAACGTGGGACACGTGCGCGGTGTAGGCGCGCGGCACCTGCTCAATCAGGGGGCGCGCTGGATCTCCTGCACCGACGCCGACAGCCGGGTAGCCCCGGATTGGCTGGTGGCGCAGTTGGCGCTGGGGGTGGACGCGGTGTGCGGCACCGTCACCGTGGATGCGTGGAGCGAAGGGTTCGACCCCGCCGCCCAGATTCGTTACCAACAAGGCTACGAGGCGCGTGACGGTCATCGGCATATCCACGGGGCTAACCTTGGGGTGAGCGCCGGCGCCTACGTGCGCGCTGGCGGCTTTGAACCCCTGGCCTGCCATGAGGACGTGCAATTGGTGCGCAACCTGGAACTGTGCGGCGCTTCAATTGCCTGGAGCCACGCCCCGCAGGTGATCACCAGTGCGCGCCTGGACGCCCGCGCACAAGGCGGCTTCGGCGATTACCTGAAGAGCCTGATGCTCGCGACGTGAAAAAAACGGCATTACAGAATGTAAAACCAGCCAATCCTTGTCTATGCTGATGACGCCTTGCTGGTGTTCCAAGGTTGGAGTGCCATGCAGCCACCGCGGCGGAGCCTGTGGTGGATACAAGAGAGTCGTCCCGTCAACGGGGCACGACCCAGCATCAATCGACAAGGATGTGACACCCCCATGAAGCTTGCTTCCTTAAGCGACGGCCGTCGCGGCCCGGCGCAAATCTGGAACAGCGCCCCGCAACTGGCGCAGATCCCGCCCATCGCTCCTTCATCACTGGTGCCGCCTGGCGCCCGCGTGGTGATTATTGCCCCTCATCCCGGCGACGAAGTACTGGCCTGCGGCGGCTTGCTGCAATTGCTCAGTACGCTGGAGCACCCCTTGCAACTGATCTCCATTACCGATGGCAGTGCCAGCCACCCAGGGTCTAACGTGTGGCCGGCGGCCCGCTTGAGCGTGGTGCGGCCCCAGGAAAGTGTCGAGGCCCTGCGCCGCCTGGGTATGCCGTTGCACAGTTTGAAGTGGATCCGTGGCGGTTTCTGCGACAACGCCCTCACCGCCCGCGAGCCGCAGCTGAGTCAATTTATCGCGCGCTACCTACAGCCTGGCGACGTGGTGTTCAGCACCTGGCGCAACGACGGCAATGACGACCACGACGCGGTCGGCCGGGCCAGCGCCAACGCCTGCCACCTGGTGGGCGCGCAGTTGTATGAATTGCCGATCTGGGCCTGGCACTGGCCGGCCCGCGAAGGTGCGATCATCCCCTGGCAACGGGCGCGCAAGGTGCGCCTGGACACCTGGACGGTGGCGCGCAAACTCCACGCCGCCCATGCCTATGCCAGCCAACTGGCCGGTGACCCTGAGATCGGCCTGGCACCCATGCTGGCCCAGGTGCTGCTGGAGCGGATGCGCGAGCCTTACGAGATCGTGCTGGCGTAGCACCCACTCGTCTATACCTGTTATTTCTGACAGTAGCGGCCTGCCGAATGTGTGGCTATGGTGGAAAAAGCGCTGCACGGGTTCATGTGCAGTCGAGAAAGCCATGCCAACCCTTTGCATTGGCCGGTGTTTTCAGAAAAGGGTAACCTGCTGTCCCTGATCCGTATCGCGCGACACGTTGTCATGGTCTGACCCGCGCCTGCCTGTGCAGGTGCCGGGACACCTATCCCTCGAATGAGGATGGATCATGCGCGTACGCACACTCTCCTGGTTGTACCCGGTCGTCGTGGCGGTGTTGCCGCTGGCCTCTTACGGGGCCTGCGCCATCAACAGCACCGCCGGCGATGACACTTCCACTTGCGACAGTGCCACAACGTCGGGTTTTACCGACACGGCAGGCAATAACACCCTCAATATCACCGCGACAGGCCGGGTCACCGGGAACGTGACCTTCGGAACCGGGAACGATCTGGTGGATGTGAACGGGCCGAGTGCGGGGATCGATGGGAACATCGACCAGGGTGACGGCGCGAATATATTCCGGCTCAACGTGGGGAGCATTACCGGCTCCGTCACTCAGGGAGCGGGCGCTGATGTGGTGCAGATCAGCGGCGGTCAGGCCGGTGCCATCCGCCAAGGGGCGGGTATCGACAACTTTGCCATGAGCGGAGGAGAAATCGCCTCGCTTGAACAAGGCGATGGCCTGGACGACTTTTTCATGAATGCCGGTCGGATCATCGGCGCATTCGAGGACGGTGACCGCGCCAGGATGACGGGCGGCAGCATTGGCCGCGTCGACATGAAGCTCGATAACAACATTTTTAATATGTCCGGCGGCCAAATCATCGGCAACCTGGTGACCGGCTTTGGCAACGACACCATCCTGATCTCGGGCACCTCGTATGTGGGCGGCAATATCAGCGTCAGCGGCGGCGACGATCAGGTGACCGTGTCGGGCGGCGAGGTGAACGGGCAGATACTGCTCAGTTTCGGTAATGACAAATTCAACTGGTCAGGCGGGAACCTGCATTCGTTCGTGCTGATGGGTGCAGGTGACGATAACGCCTCGCTGCAGAACCTGGTCGGCTCACAATTGGCGGCGGCGCAGCTGATTGATGGCGGCCTGGGCGTCGATACCCTGACCCTGGACAATACCAAGGCCGGGGACCCGAGCCTGTTGACCAACTGGGAAACCGTGCAGATGGACAACGGCTCCGAGCTGACCCTGGGCGGCACACTCAAGCTGGGTGACAGTGCAACCGGTACCGGCACACTGAGCCTGGACGGTACGAGCACACTATTGGCCAGCACGGGCCTGGTCGAAGCCTTTACCCCTGGCCAGTTGGTGACCGTCAACAACAGCGGCACGATCGATATGACCACGGGCAGTTCCAGCACCAGCGACACGTTGACCATCCGGGGCAATTACACTGGCAACGGCGGGCGGCTTGCGCTGCAAAGCGTGCTGGGAGGCGATGGTTCACCCAGCGACAAACTGGTGATCGACCAAGGGACATTCGGCGGCACTACGGCAATCAGCGTGACCAACCTGGGGGGCGCCGGCGCAGCGACGTTGCAGGACGGTATTCAAGTGGTGCAGGCACTCAATGGCGCCAGTGGCAGCGCCGGTTCCTTCAACCTGGCAGGCCCGGCGTCCGCCGGTGCGTTCGACTACCGCCTGTTCAAGGGCGGTGTATCGGCGAACACGACAGAGAACTACTACCTGCGCTCGACGGTGCCGGTGCAGCCTCCTGGCCCGGTGATTATCGTGCCCTTGCCCAGTCCCGGCGAGGCGCCCTTGCCCGATAACCCAGGCAACACGCCAATTCCTATCTACCGTCAGGAAGTGCCGATTTACGCGGCTATTTTTCCGGCGGCTGACCAGATCGTGCGGAACACGCTGGGCACTTATCACGAGCGCATGGGTGACCAGAGCCAGCAACAGGCTGGCGATGGACGCGCGGCTTGGGGCCGGGTCTACGGCGGTAGCAGTCGTCAGGGTTTCGCCGGAACGGTGAGCCCGACGCTGGACAGCAGCGTCATGGGTTTCCAGGTCGGTAGTGATGTTTATGTCAGCACCAACGGTAGTGGCCAGACCCAACACGCAGGCTTCTTCGTCGGCCATAGCACCCTGAAAGGCAACGTCAAAGGCTTCAACGGTGGCTGGCAGGACCTGGACGCCGGCAAGACCACCCTGCGTGGTGACAGCCTGGGTTTTTACTGGACTTTCATCGGGGCCAATCAAGCGTATGTGGACCTGGTGTTGATGGGCACTCGCTTCAATGGCAACAACGAATCGGACCGTGGCGTGAAGATGAAAACCCGCGGGCGTAATGTCACTGCCTCCGCGGAAGTCGGCTGGCCGCTGCAGGTCACTCAGAGATGGATCGTCGAGCCCCAGGTTCAAGTGATCGGGGGCAAGACCCGGCTCGACAGCCAGAACGACGGTATTTCCGACGTCAAGTATGACGCCGACACCAGTGTCACTTCCCGCCTGGGTGTAAGGCTGCGTGGTGACTACCACGTCGGTGGCCGGCCCTTGCAGCCCTATGTGCGCGCCAACGTCTGGCACGCCAGCGCGGGGGACAACCGTGTGATCTACAACGATGCCACCCGTATCGACACCGAGCAGAAATCCACCACGATGGAGGTCAGCCTGGGGGCCACCTTACAGGTTGCCAAAGACGTGAGCCTGTACGGCGAACTCGGTTACGACCGCAATCTGGACAGCAACACCTTCAACGGCCGCGCAGGCACATTGGGGGTAAGGATGGCCTTCTAGGTTTGTATCGCAGTGTGTACAGAGCCCACTGCGATACACCGTCTTTAATTGCGCGAGTTTCCTGAAACAGGCCAGATACAGCCAGGGGTTCAACTGAGCATCCAGCACACATCCCGCCGCAGGAGGCTCGCCATGCACTCTCAGTTGATTCGCCGCACTCACCCCCTTTTCCTGGCCGTTGCCCTGGCGCAATTCGGCATCCTGGGCATGGCCCACGCCGAAATGCCCGAGGCACCGACCAAGGCCGTCGTCGCCAGCACGCAAACCGCGTTCGGTGCCCTCAAGCACGTCAACGCCGGGCTGCTTGATGTGGCCTACGCCGAAGTGGGCCCGGCTACCGGCTCGGTGGTGATCCTGCTGCACGGCTGGCCCTACGACATCGACAGCTACGCCCAGGTCGCGCCATTGCTGGCGGCCAAGGGTTATCGCGTGCTGATCCCCTATGCCCGGGGTTATGGCGACACGCGATTTCTTTCGGACAAGACCCTGCGCAACGGCCAGCCGGCAGCGCTGGCCAGTGACGTGATCGACTTCATGGACGCGCTGAAGATCAAGCAAGCCGTGCTCGGCGGCTACGACTGGGGCGCTCGCTCGGCGGACATCGTCTCGGCGCTGTGGCCGGAACGGGTCAAGGCGCTGGTGTCGGTCAGCGGCTACCTGATCGGCAACCAGGCGGCGGGCAAGAACCCACTGCCGCCTAAAGCCGAACTGCAGTGGTGGTACCAGTTTTACTTCGCCACCGAGCGCGGCGCAGCGGGCTATCAGAAAAACACCCACGACTTCGCCAAGCTGATCTGGCAACTGGCGTCGCCGCAGTGGAAGTTCGATGACGCCACGTTCGACCGCAGCGCCAAAGGCCTGGAGAACCCGGACCACGTGGCGATCACCCTGTACAACTACCGCTGGCGCCTGGGCCTGGTACAAGGCGAGACGAAGTACGACCCACTGGAACAGAAACTCGCCCTGGCGCCATCCATCAGCGTGCCGACCATTACCCTGGAAGGCGACGCCAACGGCGCCCCGCACCCGCAGCCTGAGGACTACGCCAAGCGCTTTACCGGCCAATATGCGTTCCGCCTGATCACCGGTGGCGTTGGCCACAACCTGCCACAGGAAGCACCGGAGGCGTTTGCCAAGGCGGTCATTGATGCGGATCACCTGTGACCGAGTGCGTCGCCTTCGCCCAATGGGCGCCCTGATAGCGTGAAAATTGATAGGCAATCGCCAGCCAGATAAACCAGGCCGGCATCACGCACAGCGCCAGACGTGTATCCGGCCGCAACGCCAGCAGGCCCAGCACAAACGCGAGAAACGCCAGGGAGAACCAGGCCATCGGCACGCCGCCGGGCATCTTGTAGACGGATTTGGCGTGCAGGTCCGGGCGTTTCTTGCGGTAGGCGATGTAGGACGCGAGGATGGTCGACCAGGTAAAAATCACCAGGATCGCCGACACCGTCGACACGATGGTGAAGGCGGTCATCACCTCCGGCACCACAAACAGCAACACCAGCCCCAGCAGCATCAGCAAGGAGGTAAAAGCCAGGCTGATAAACGGCACGCTGTTGTTCGACAGTCGCCGGAAGATACCCGGCGCATCACCCAGGTCGGCCAACCCGAACAACATACGACTGGCAGAAAATACCCCGCTGTTGGCAGACGACGCTGCCGACGTCAGCACCACGAAATTCACGATACCCGCCGCAGCCGGAAACCCCGCCACCAGGAACAACTCGACAAACGGGCTCTTGCTCGGCGACACCTGCTGCCATGACGTCACCGCGATGATGCACGCCAGGGCGAGCACATAGAACAGGATGATGCGCAGCGGGATCGAGTTGATCGCCTTGGGCAGCGTCTTCTCCGGCGCGCGGGTTTCAGCGGCGGCCGTGCCGATCAGCTCGGTGCCGGCAAAGGAAAAGATCGCCATCTGGAACCCGGCGAAAAAGCCGAACACGCCATTGGGAAACGCCGCCTGTTTATCCAGCAAGTGGGTCAACGACGCGGTGACTCCGGTGGGCGAGACAAACGAACTGGCGATCAGCACCCCACTCACGCCAATCAAGGTCACCACGGCGATGATCTTGATGATCGCGAACCAGAACTCCACTTCGCCGAACAGCCTGACCGTCAGCACATTCAACGCGAACAGCGTCAACAACATGCCCACCGCCGGCATCCAAGCCGGCACATCGGGGAACCAGTACTGGAAAAAACCGCCAACCACCACCGCGTCTCCCACCACGGCCACGCTCCAGCTCAACCAGTACGACCAGCCGAGAAAGAACGCGGCGCGTGGCCCCAGATAAGCACCGGCAAAGTCGGCGAAGCTCTTGAAGTTGAGGTTCGACAGCAGCAGCTCGCCCATGGCGCGCATGACGAAATACACGCAGAGCCCGATGATCATGTAGATCAGGATGATCGAGGTGCCAGACAGCGCGATGATCTTGCCGGAGCCCATGAACAGGCCGGTGCCGATCGCCCCGCCCATGGCCATCAACTGGATGTGGCGGTTGCTCAGGGTGCGTTGCAACGCAGGCTTTTCATAAAACCCGGACGTGGTTGTTTTCATCACAAAACCTCTTGTTATGTTTTTGAGTTTTGGCAGAAAAAAAGTTGAGCGATCGTTGTTATTGGCGGTTGCTTTCGAACCCGTGCAGCACGTTGACGGCATTGATGCCGATCTCATCGACCATGTAGCCGCCTTCCATCACGAACAACGTGGGCACGCCGACGCTGGCGATGATGGCGCCCATGCCGAGGAAGTCCTGGCTGTCGAGAAGGAAGTGGCTGATGGGGTCGTCCTTGAAGGTGTCGACGCCCAGGGAGATCACCAGCACCTCGGGGGCGAATTGGCGCAGTTGCTGGCAGGCGTCGGTCAGGGCGGTTTGGTAGCGGGCCCAGGTGGTGTTTTTCGGCAATGGGTAATTCAGGTTGAAGCCCTCTCCTGCGCCTGCACCGCGTTCACCGCTGGCGCCGGAAAAATACGGGTAGGACACCGACGGGTCGCCGTGCAGGGAAATGAACATCACGTCCGGACGGTCGTAGAAAATAGTCTGCGTGCCGTTGCCATGGTGAAAGTCCACATCCAGCACCGCCACGCGCTTGGCGCCCTGGGTGATGGCGCGCTGCGCGGCAATCGCGGCGTTGTTGAGGTAGCAATAACCGCCCATGTACTCGCGGGCGGCGTGATGGCCTGGTGGGCGGCACAGGGCAAAGGCGCTGTCGTGGCCTTCATCGAGCAGCGCCAGGCCGGTCAACGCGATGTCGGCGCTGGTTTTGACGGCCTCCCAGGTGGTGCGGGTGATCGGTGAGCCGGCGTCCATCGCAAAGAAACCAAGCTTGCCATCGATGAATTCGGGCACCTGTTGGTTGGCCAGGTCGCGTACCGGCCACACCAGGGGCAATGCGTCATGACTGCGGCCGATGGCGGTCCACTCGGCCCAGGCCGTTTCGAGGAATGCCACGTAGCGCTCACTGTGGGCGGCGACGTAGCAGGCTCGGTCAAAACGGCGCGGCGTGATGATATCGCCCAGGCCTACCTGCCTGACGCGGTCACGCACGGTGTCGGCGCGGCTCGGTTGTTCGAACGAGGGCTTGAGCACACCGTCCTTGAGTTCGGTGCCATGGTGCAAACGGTGGGCTTCGCTGAAAACGGTCAACATGGGGGGCATCCGCCAGTAAAAGACAGGCTCTATTTTGTTCGGGCGGCGGCGGGCTTTCTTTGCTTTTATTTACGGCGCTGTTAGGTTTATCGGGAATTCTTTCCTACGCAGCCGACGATTATGAAAAATAAATCCAAACAGGTCGTTCTTGATGACACCGATCTCGCCATCCTCGCCCTGCTGCAGGCAGACGCCAGTATTTCCAATGCGCAGCTCAGTGAACGCCTGTCTCTGAGCCTCACGCCCTGTTGGCGCCGACGCAAACGCCTGGAAGAAGAAGGTGTGATCAAGGACTACCAGGCCAACCTGGACCGCAAGCTGCTCGGACTGGACATCATGGCATTCGTGCATGTGCGTTTTGCGATCCACACCGACCACGCGCCCGACGCCTTCGAGGCGGTGGTAAAAGAACTGCCGCAGGTGTTGTCGTGCCACAAGATCACCGGGGATGCCGATTATTTGCTGCAGGTGCTGGCGGAAGATCTGGACAGCTACAGCGAGTTCGTCGAGAGCGTGTTGCGGCGGCAGTTGGGGATTGCGTCGATACAGTCGAGCCTGGCGTTGCGTGAGGTGAAGGCGACGAGCCGGGTGGCGATTGCCAAGCGCGAATGATCGGTGCGGCGGCGGCCAGTGTTTGGAGGGGCTGTGGCCAAATGCCGCCATCCAGATGTGAAAAATTCGTTAACTAATGATCTCCAAAGGCTTTTTCCCACAGATTTGTTCTGGCACACTAATACGAATAATTATCAACATCTTTATTATTCGCTAGGGACGGCGTTCGGGGAGAGTCAGTTCCATGTCAGTGCAACAACACGGCGGCAAAGGTTTTTCACTCAATTTGATGGCCTTGGCCGTCTGTCTTGCAAGCTCAGCGGCGGTGTCTGCCGCTGATGCCCAGGCACCCGCCACCACGCTTGAACTGGGGGCCACGCAAATCTCCGGCGACGAGCAATTGGGCGAAACCACCGAAGGCACGCAGTCCTATACCACCGGCGCGATGAAAACGGCGACCAAGCTGCCATTGACCCTGCGTGAAACCCCGCAAGCCGTCACGGTCATTACGCGCCAGCGTATGGATGACCAGGCGATGACCAGCATCAATGATGTGGTCAAGGCCACACCTGGGTTGTTCCTGAATTTCTCCAGCGGTCCTGGTCGACAGTCCTATACATCGCGCGGTTTCGACATCGACAACCTGATGTACGACGGCATTCCCAGCGGCTACAACGGCGTTACAGTGGGCGCCCAGCCAAACCTGGCGATGTTCGATCGCGTTGAGATCGTGCGGGGTGCCACCGGTTTGGTAACCGGCGCGGGCAACCCTTCGGCGGCCATCAACCTGGTGCGCAAACGGCCACTGGACGAGCAGAAAGTCACCCTCACCGGCGCCGCCGGCAGCTGGGACGACTACCGTGGCGAACTCGACGCCTCCAGCCCCCTCAACGACAGCGGCACGTGGCGCGGTCGGGTCGTCACCTCTTACCGTGATGCCAACAGCTTCATCGACAACGCCCAGGATTATCACGGGCTGTTCTACGCCGTCACCGAAGCAGACTTGAGCGAAGACACCAACCTGACCCTCGGTTTCTCCAACCAGAAAGACAAGACCAATTACTTCTGGGGCTCGTCGATGGTCGGCCAGGATGGCCATCACCTGAACCTGCCGCGCTCCTACAACCCCGGCACCGATTGGGAAAACAAGGATCAGGAGATCAACACGGTATTCGCCGAACTGCGTCAGCAATTGGCTTATGACTGGAAACTGCAGGTCAACGCCAACTACGCCGAGCAAAACGCATTGTTCTCCGGCTCCTACCAGTCACGCTGGGTCAACAACACACTGGCACGCACGGTCTACCAGGCGGCTTACGATGAAAACCAGGCCGGTATTGACGCGTTTGCCAGCGGCCCCTTCCAGGCGTTCGGACGTACCCATGAACTGGTCGTTGGCGCCAGCCGACGCATCTACGACATGACCACCCACAACTACAGCCCCTACAACCTGAACTGGCCGCTCACGGCGGGCAAACCAGACTTCGTCCACACCACCAATGACCGTGACGTCACGACTCAGGACGGGTTCTACGTCACCACGCGCCTGAATCTGGCTGACCCTTTGAAGCTGATCCTCGGCGGGCGCCTGGACTGGTATGACTACGACGCCCACGGCAGCAATGACGGCGACTACAAGGTGACTCGCAACCTCACCCGCTACGCCGGCCTGATCTACGACCTGGACGACCATCACTCGGTCTACGTCAGCTACAGCGATATCTTCACCCCCCAGAGTGAAAAGGACACCTCCGGCACTCCGCTCAAGCCAATCGTCGGCAAGAACTATGAAGTGGGTATCAAGGGTGAATACCTGGGTGGCGCGCTGAACGCGAGCGTGGCGCTGTTCCGCGTCGACCAGGAAAACCGTGCCGTGGGCGTGACAGTGGCTAACTGCCCGCAGGCCTCCTGCTCTGTAGCCTCCGGCGAGATTCGCAGCCAGGGTATCGACTTCGAACTGCAAGGCGCCTTGACCGAGAACTGGCAGGTCGGCGGTGGCTACACTTACGCACGCACACACACCATCAAGGACGAAGCCAACCCGCAGAACGTCAACAAGCAGTTCGACACTGACACGCCGGAACACCTGTTCAAACTGACCACCAACTATCACTTCCAGGGTTCGCTGGAAAAACTCCGCGTGGGTGGCAACGTCTCCTGGCAGAGCCGCATGTACAACGACTTCAAAGTCGCAGATGGCAGCACCTACCGTCTCCAGCAAGGCGCCTACGCCGTCACCGACCTGATGGCCGGTTACCAGGTCAACCAGCACCTGGACCTACAGCTCAATGCCAATAACATCTTCGACCGCCGCTACTACCAGTCCATCTCCAACTCTGTGAGCTATGGCGGTGATTCCTACGGCAGCCCACGCAATATGATGCTGACGGCCAAGTACAGCTTCTGATTCTCCTCCCGATAAACGGCTACCCGCTTGGGTAGCCGCTCCTAAAGTCCCGCCTCTTGTTGCCGATACACGTTTGGCATCACTGAATCCCATAAAAACCAAAAAATCCCTGATTCGCTCCACCCTGCCCTCGCTTTGTCTCGGCCAGACCACATGGAGTAAGTGTGAATGCCCACTCGCGCGCGTTTTTTCGAGCACTACCGCAAAGCCGACCGCATCATGCTGGCGTTGGTCTGGCTGATGTTCCTGTTTTCCCTGGGCCTGGCGTTCTGGCACGACACCTTGATACAGGCCGTGATAGTCGGCGGTGGCACCAGCGTGGTGCTGACCGCGCTTTACCGCGCCATCGGTGGCACCCGTGTAATGCGCTGCGCGCTCGGCGCGGGCTTGATGGTCATGGCGGCATTGCATATCAACCAGGCCCAGGGCGTGATCGAATCGCACTTCGGCATCTTCGCGTTGCTGGCAGTGCTGACCTTTTACCGTGACTGGCTACCGATCCTGGTCGCCGCCGCCACCATCGCCGTGCACCACGTGGTGTTCCATGCCCTGCAACATCAAGGTTTCCCGGTGTTTGTCATGGAGCACCACGGCGGCTGGACCATGGTGTTCGTGCATGCCTTCTACGTGGTGATGGAGACCGTCGCCCTGCTCTACCTGGCTGTGCACAGCCAGGCCGAGGCGGTCGAGAGCCAGGAAATGCTTGAGAAGATGCTCGCCGTCACCTCACAGTTCACGGCACAAACCGCCCAAGGCGAAGGCAAGGTGCATGTCTCCCTGGCCAAGCGTTTCGACCACTTCCTGCAGCAGATCACCCACCTGATCGACGGCGTCGCCCGTGACTCCCACGGCCTCGGCCAACTCGGCCAGGCACTGGCCAGCGCCAGCGGCACCCTGGAAAAAGGCGCGCGCCACCAACTGGCGGAAATCACCCAGATGACCGGTTCGATGCAACGCATGGAACACGCCATGGGGCACATCGCCGTGCACGTCGAGCAAGCGGTGGATCACGCTGGCAAGGCCAGCCAACAGATCCTGCGCGGCCAGGAAAGCGTCGGCCGCGCCCAGCAGGAAATCACCCAGCTGGCGTCACGCCTCAACGGCACCCACGAGACGGTGCAAGGCCTGGCCGTGCAAACCGAACAGATCGGCACCGTGCTCGAAGTGATCAGCAGTATCGCCAACCAGACCAACTTGCTGGCCCTCAATGCCGCCATCGAAGCCGCCCGCGCCGGTGAGCAAGGCCGTGGCTTCGCCGTGGTCGCCGACGAAGTACGCAACCTGGCGCAACGCACGGCAGTGTCCACCCAAGAAATCAAAACCATCATCGAAGGCCTGCAACACGGCAGTCGCCAGGCGGTGCAAGCCATGCACGACAGCCGCCAAGGCGTCGAGCGCTGCGTGGAAGACAGCCAGGTGGCCGTCGACATGCTGCGCGCAGTGGGCAACGACATCGCCCACATCGACGACCTCAATGGCCGGATCGTGACCACCACCCGCGAGCAGACCTCGGCGAACCTGGAGATTGTCGGGCGCCTGCAGTCGGTGCAGAGCATTGCGCAAAGCACCGCCGACAACGTGGAAACCCTGGCACGCAGCAGCGAGCAATTGCCGCCGATTGCGGTGCGCCTGGATGCGTTGGGGAGGAGGTTTCATCCCTAGGCTGGGTGGGCGTCGCCCGTGCAATCACACGCCAAAGTTGAACGCGATGGAGATCCGTGGCCTTGTGCCGTCGTAACGCCGTACCGCGTGCATCAGCCAGGACGGAAACATGACGAGTGTCCCGCTGGTAGCCACGCATGTGCTGCTGAACCCGGCCGTCAGGCAATCTTCAACGCGCATTCGCAGCGACGGGTTGTAGGTCGATGCAATCATCCCGCGCGGGTCGATGAATTCCAGGTCACCGCCGACGGCTGCATCGTCCTCCCTGCCGCCAGTGTCGACCCAGTAAACACCCGACCAAAAGGCGCCGGGATGCCCATGCAGCGCGTTGCTATGTCCCGCTTCATTCACATTGACCCACGCATTGAGTTTCCACTCGAAACCGGGCTCGACGAACCCAAGGTCCGCGTGGTGAACCGCCGTCAGCTGGGTCGCGAACTCAGTCGCAAACTGCACTAACGCCAGGCAGGCTTCCCCGCCCCACTGCGAAAAATCATCGGCCGACTGCCAACCGCCGTCATTGCTGCGCTGCGCACCGAGCCTATCGGTCGCCCTCCGTGCTGCGACGATCGCCCTGAGTTCAGCGTTGAGTCGTTGCGCGTCGGGATACTGGACACTCGCCAGCGGGGTTGCGAATAGCCGCCTGATGGTTATCAACTCAGGGTCCAACCGAATATTGCTCGACTGCATGGAGGGCTCATCACGTTCTGTCAATTTCAACAAACCTTATCGAACTCAAAGCGTTAGCGATGTAAACCATTGTTAAAGTGTTAGGGAGAACTGCACAGCCCGCCGGCTGCGCACGTTTTCCGCTTGCCCGACCTGGCCCAATTCCTGCGTCTGTCATTACAACCAAGTCGCTACTGACTACGCGGACGACTCTTTTGGGCGCTGCCGCCCAGCCGCCTGCCCCGATAATCGGTCATCCCCCCAGCTATCCCGAGGCCTTCCCCCATGACGAGCCCCTCCACCGAACAGGTCAGCCCCCAAACCCTGCGCAAGGTCATCATCGCCGCCGGCATCGGCAACTTCGTCGAATGGTTTGACTTCGCCGTCTACGGTTTCCTCGCCACCACCATCGCCCAGCAATTCTTCCCCAGCGGCGATGCCAGCGCGGCGTTGCTGAAGACCTTCGCGGTGTTTGCCGTGGCCTTCGCCTTCCGGCCCCTGGGCGGTATTTTCTTCGGCATGCTTGGCGATCGCATCGGCCGCAAACGCACGCTGGCCATGACGATCCTGCTGATGGCCGGCGCTACAACCTTGATTGGCCTGTTGCCCACCTACGCCGCCATTGGGGTGGCGGCGCCGATTCTGCTGTCGCTGATCCGTTGTGCCCAGGGCTTCTCCGCCGGCGGTGAATACGCCGGGGCCTGTGCCTACCTGATGGAGCATGCGCCGAGTGACAAACGCGCCTGGTACGGCAGCTTTGTACCGGTGTCGACGTTTTCCGCCTTCGCTGCCGCCGCCGTAGTGGCGTACGCCCTTGAGGCGTCGTTATCTGCCGAAGCCATGGGCAGTTGGGGCTGGCGCCTGCCGTTCCTGATCGCCGCGCCGTTGGGCCTGGTAGGGCTTTATCTGCGCTGGAAGCTGGACGAGACGCCCGCATTCCAGGCCGTGAAGCAGGAACACACAGTCGCCCACTCGCCACTCAAGGAAACCTTGCGCAACCATGGTGCAGCGATCTGCTGCCTGGGCGCTTTTGTGTCACTCACGGCGCTGTCGTTTTATATGTTCACCACCTACTTCGCGACGTACCTGCAGGTGGCGGGAGGGTTGAATCGAGCGATGGCGTTGCTGGTGTCGCTGATCGCGCTGATTTTCGCAGCGGCGATTTGCCCGCTGGCGGGGTGGTATTCGGACCGCGTGGGGCGTCGTGTCACGGTGATGACCGCGTGCGTGCTGTTGATTGTGGTGGTGTACCCGTCGTTCCTGATGGCCAGTTCCGGATCGTTTGCGGCATCCATTGTCGGCGTGATGCTACTGGCGGTAGGCGCGGTGTTGTGCGGCGTGGTCACGGCGGCGTTGCTCTCGGAGACTTTCCCGACGCGCACGCGCTACACCGCCTCGGCGATTACCTACAACATGGCGTACACCCTCTTCGGCGGCACCGCCCCGCTGGTGGCGACCTGGTTGATCAGCACCACAGGAAGCAACCTGTCACCGGCGTTTTACCTGATCGCGGTGGCGCTGCTGGCGTTGGCTGGCGGATTGGCGCTGCCGGAGACGTCAAGGATTTCCCTGCATGACGTAGGCACGGAGCCAAAAGACGCCGAACCGTTGCTTTCGCGGCATTGACCTGTAGAGCTGTTGCGAACGCGGTGGGCCAGGCAAAAAAACGCCGCCAGTGCCACCGCCTTCGCAGCCTCGCCAGGGCTTGACAGCTCCCACAGTTGAAAATCGTCACGACTTGAATTGCGCCAGCAAGCACACCCCACCCCCCACCCACACCACCGCCCCCCCTGTAGGAGCTGGCTTGCCAGCGATGGCGGCGTATCAAGCAACAAAAACACTGGCAATCCACCCCCTTCGTTACCGCGCAGGAGCCCACAGCGCCCCCACCACCGAAGACAGGTATGATCATCAGCCACACACCGCCTGGCCCCTCGCCCATGCCCGCCTCCCAAACCCGCCCTACCCCCGCGCCATTGCTCAGCCCCGGTGAGACCGTGGTGTTGTTCGACGGCGTGTGCAAGCTGTGCAACGGTTGGGCAAGGTTCCTGATTCGGCATGACCACCAACGCCGCGTGCGGCTGGCGGCGGTGCAATCCGCCGAGGGCCAGGCGTTGTTGGCCTGGGCGGGTTTGCCCCTGGATCAGTTCGACACCCTCTTGGTCATTCGCGATCATCGCTACTGGTTGCGTTCAGACGCGGTGTTCGAAATCATCGCGCAGTTGCCCGGCGCATGGCGTGCATTGCTGCTGTTACGCGCTATCCCGCGCGCGCTGCGGGATTGGGCTTACGACCGCGTCGCGCGCAATCGCTATCGGATGTTCGGCCAGTACGACACTTGCCTGTTGCCGCATCCCGACCATGAGCAGCGTTTTTTGAAGGCACCGCAATGAATGTCTTGGTGCGCATCAACTGAATTGCCCGCGGCGTGGCGCTGCCGGGGCTGCAGGTGCGATGCTCAGCGAGGCATTTAACCCCGCGTCGCTCAATGTGGCCGGGCTGGCGCTGTGTGCAGTGGCTTGGCAGGCCCGTCAGAGAACCGCACGGCCAGGCTCAGGTTCGCCGGGTCATTGATGGCGGCCATGTATTCGTCGACGGTAATTTCACCTACGCACGGCCGAGCACCGGGTTCGGGCACGTAGCCCTGGGCCATTTTGATGGCCAGGGCCACGGCGGCGCAGCTGGGAATTTCCGGGCCTTTGTCATTCAAGGCCGTGAGTTGCACCGCCAATGACAAAGGTTGGCCGTCGGGTCCCAAGCCCTCTACGTCGATGTACATCGCGCTTTTGCCGTCGCCAAACCGTTCGAACCAGGTGCCCAGCCGGTGCAGCCGAGCAGCCCAGGGGGCAGGGTCACGCACGATCCCCAGCCGTATCGCCTGGGCCAGAAAGCAGTTGGCGATACCTCCCAGTTTGAGCCCGGCTCCCGCCTTGAAGCGCAAGGTGTGGGCACCATAACGGTTGGCGAAGATATCCATGTCCGGCACGTCCACATTGGCCAGCACCCGCGTGCCGAGCTGGGGCAGCTTGCGCAGTGTCAGGTCCTGCCAGCCCAGCACTTCATGCACCTGGCCATTCCTGAGCTGCTTGATCGGTTTGCCTGCATAGGCAAGCACACCTTCGATCGTCGACAGCCCCGGCATCTTGGCCGACGAAGAAATACCATGCTCGATGGCGTCGATGCGCGAAAAGCGAGCCCGGTATTGATCGATGATGGCAGACGAAAGCGTCGGCACTGAACTGCAGCCACTGAGGATGGCCACACCCACCTGCTTGGCTTGCACATCCAGCACGCCGACGCCATTGACGAAGGTGCGGCAGTCGGACAAGTCGCAGTAGTTCACGCCTGCATCGATACAGCGTTGGGCGACGGCGTAGGATTGCCCTTGAAACGGGCCACCGGTATGGATGACCAATTGGATGTTCATCGACTGCAAAACGGACGCGAATCCGGCGCCCATGGCATCGCCGCACCAGCCTTCGCACACTGTGCCGGACTGTGCGTTCAACTCATCGAGTTTACCTTGCAACTTATGCGGATTGCGGCCCGAGAGCACCAACGCAATGCCCGGCGCCTGCGCCAAATGCCGGCAAACGATGCTGCCAAAGTTGCCGTAGCCACCGATCACCATCACTCTGAATGTCATTCCATCCGTCCCTGAAAAATCGGTCGTACGCCGCTGAGACCGCCAACGATACTCGATTTCTTCAGCGCGCCCTACGCCCCTTTATGCAGCCGACCGAGCACCTCATCAAAGGCCTGTGCCCATGCCTGCGTCGCGCCGTTCTCCCTGAGCACGTCCAGCCCGGCCGCCGTATACGTCCCAGGCGTGGCAATGGCATTCCCCAGCGCTTCAAGACTGGCCAGCGGTTGGTGCCGAGCACTGGCCAGGCAGTCCTGCATATTCCCCAGCACCAGCTGCGCCGCCTGTTCATGGGGCAGGCCCTTGTCGACAAACCAGCGCTGAAGATCGTTGAGAAAGAAATAGAACCAGCCGTTCATGCAGGCCGCTACGGTCGCCAACTCGAATGCGTCCTCCTGCTCCAGCACGATCAACGAGCCCAGTACACCCAGCAGCGCTTCATGGGGCTCGCCACCCGGCGTGACCACCACAGTGGACTGGTTGATCTGGGCGGCATAGGACAGCATCGCCCGCACCGCGCGCGCCTGCGGGAAGTGGTGCTGCAACGCGTCCAGCTTCACACCGGCCACCAACGACACCAGCGTCTGCCGGGGCTTGAGGCGGACTTCCCTGGACAACTGCTCCACCACATCCGGGCGCACGCCGAGGAACAATACGTCCGCTTCATCGACGACCTGCTGATTGTCGGCCATCACGTCACACGCCCACTCCGCACGCAACTGTTGTGCACGGTCGTGGTTGCGCGCAGACAGCAGCACCCGCCCGGCAAACCCGCTGCGACGCAGGCCAATCACAACTTTTTCCGTCAGCTCACCGACGCCCAGGATTCCGATGTTCAGCACTGTAGTTGCTCCTTTGATTCTGTGTCCGACTGCATCATAAGCCTAGATAGCCCACTCGGACTCACGCGTTCACGATGGCGTTTGCCTACGTTACACTCGCGGCCCTGAACATCAGCCAAGGAGCCAGGCATGAGCACTCGCGGCACAGACCGACAAATCGACAACATCGAATTCAACGTGGGTGATATTGCCCGCAGCAAAGCCTTCTACGGTGGCGCATTCGGCTGGACATTCGTCGACTACGGCCCCACCTATACCGAATTCAGCGACGGCCGCCTGACCGGAGGTTTTACCACCGGGGAACCCGTCCGACCGGGTGGGCCATTGGTGATTGTGTATGCGGATCATCTCGATGACACGCAGCAACGGCTCAAGGCCCTGGGGGCCGTCATCACCCGCGAGACGTTTTCGTTTCCGGGTGGAAGTCGGTTCCACTTCAGGGACCTGGATGGATATGAATTGGCGGTCTGGACGGCTGAATAGGCCACACTTAAGTGCTGCCCGCACCGGTAAGGTGAACGTCAAACCGCCTTATAGTCATGGAGGAGAAACATGCGGATCTACATCACCGGCGCTTCCTGCGCGGGCGTGACCACTTTGGGTCGACACCTCGCCATGCAACTCGGCGTGCGCCAGGTGGATGTCGACGATTACTACTGGATGCCCACCAACCCGCCTTTCACCACCAAGCGGCCTCCCAACGAGCGCGTGTCACTGATGCAGCAAGCACTTGGCGATGCCGGGTGGGTGCTGAGCGGGTCTTGCATGGTGTGGGGAGATGCGCTGATCGCGGACGCCGAACTGATCGTATTCGTTGCGACCCCTACCCCCGTTCGCCTTGAACGGCTCGCAGCACGTGAAACCCAGCGATTTGGCGACCGGATCGAGCCCGGTGGCGATATGCATGAGATACACGTGGCATTCAGGGAATGGGCTTCGCAGTATGACGATCCGAATTTTTCAGGGCGCAACCGAGCGTGGCATGAGGCGTGGTTGTCACGGCAGACGGCGCCGGTCCTGCGGATTGATGGGATGGTCACGGCTGAACAGAGGGTTGCCGATGTCCTTCAAGCGCTGTCGCACACCTGCCCTCTGAACTTCCTCAAAAAATGATGCCAATTTGACTGCTCGCTGACCCTAAAGCGTTGATTGACGAAAATCGCGAGGGCCGGCTGTTCTACACCGCCCGCGCGTTGGTGTCATCGCAGCACCAACGCGCACATTGTCCAACCGCCCCACTCCGCCTTATCCTCACACCTCCACGCACACCCGGAGCTGCCATGGACCTCGCCACCCTCGCCCTCTTCCTCCCTGCCTGCTTCGCCCTCAACATGGCGCCGGGCCCGAACAACCTGCTGTCCGTGAGCAACGCCACGCGCTACGGCTACCGCACTTCCTGCCTGGCCGGTTTCGGCCGCCTGCTGGCGTTCGCCGGCATGATCGCCCTCGCCTCGGCCGGGTTGGCGGTGGTGCTGCAGACGTCGGAGTTGTTGTTCTACGGGATCAAGATCCTGGGGGCGGCGTATCTGTTCTACCTGGCGTTTCAGTTGTGGCGGGCCAATCCCGAGGCTGAGGCGGCTGTGGCGGCGAAGAAGGTGGGGTTGTGGGCGTTGGCGCGGCAGGAGTTTTTGGTGGCGGCGGGCAACCCGAAAGCCATCCTGATCTTCACCGCCTTCCTGCCGCAATTCGTGGTGCCCGGCCAGCCGATCACGCCGCAGTTCGCGCTGCTGGGCGCGATGTTCCTGGTGCTGGAATGGATCGCCATCAGCGCCTACGCCTACATGGGCCTGCATATGCGTCGCTGGTTTGCCGAGCCTCGCGGCAAGCGGATTTTCAATCGCTGCTGCGCGGGGTTATTGTCGGCGGCGGCGTCGGTGTTGTTGATGGCGCGCAGGGCCTGATCAACTTCAAACAGTCAAGGAGACACACAATGAAAACCATGGTGGTAGGCGCAAGCAAGGGTTTGGGCAAAGCCCTGATCGAAGGGCTCGGGGAGTCGGGGGATACGCTGATCGGTGTGTCCCGCACCCGCCCCGAACAGTTGCAGCACAAGGCCGGCGTCGAGGTGCAGTGGATCGAGGCCAACCTCGCCAAACCGGCCCAGGCGGCGCAGGTCATCGCCGAGGCGATTGCCGACACCGGCCTGGACACGCTGGTCTACAACCTGGGCATCTGGGAAGAATTTGCCTTCGACCCGGCCTACAACTTCCTGGCCGATGGCGATGAGCAGATTGAAGCCATCGTCACCTGCAACATCACCTCTACCCTGCTGCTGATCAAGCGCCTGTTGCCGATGCTGCTCAAGAGCAAAAACCCCAGGATCATCCTCACCGGTTCCACCTCCGGCCTGCCGCAAAGTGGTCGTCCGGAAGTGGCCTTCGGGGCGTCCAAGTTCGCCTTGCGCGGGATCGCCGATGCGCTGAGGGAAGGTTATCGCCAGCAGCGCCTGGCGGTGACGTGCCTGAACCTTGGCTATCTGAATACCGAGGACCCCTTGAGCACTCCGCGCGAGCAGGCCGAGCAGCGTGATGAGGGCCACTCGATTCCCGTGCACGATGTGGTGCAGGTGGTCCGCATGACGTTGAGCCTGTCCTCGGCCAGTTTCGTCAAGGACATCACCTTGCCGGCGATACTGGATGAGCGCTTTTAACCCAGGAGCACAGGCATGACCCGAGATGACCTCGCCAGGTTTTACCAAGGCTATATCGACTGCCTGAACCACCAGGACTGGGACCGCCTGGGTCATTACGTGCACGCGCAGGTGACCTATAACGCCGAAGTGGTCGGCCTCGCCGGCTACCGCGCGATGCTGGAGCGGGATTTTCGCGAGATACCGGACCTGGTGTTCCATATCCAGTTGCTGGTGGCCGACCCACCCACCGTGGCCAGTCGTTTGAACTTCAAGGTCACGCCCCGGGGCGAATTCTTCGGACTGCCGATCAATGGGCGCCAGGTGAGGTTCGACGAGCATGTGTTTTATGAAGTGGTCGATGGCAAATTCGCCCACGTCTGGTCGGTGATCGACACAGCGGCCATCGCCCAAAAACTGGCCGTCTAGACTCCACGTACCCATTCACACGTGGAGCCCGATCATGACCCGCAAAAACACCCTCTGCCTCTGGTACAACGGCACCGCCCTGGAGGCCGCGACCTTCTACGCCATGACCTTCCCGGACAGCCAGGTGAATGCCGTCCACCTGGCACCTGGTGATTACCCCTCCGGCAAACAGGGCGATGTATTGACTGTGGACTTCACCGTGTTGGGCATCCCCTGCATTGGCCTCAACGGCGGGCCGATCTTCCCGCACACCGAGGCGTTTTCGTTCCAGGTGGCCACCGATGACCAGGCGGAAACCGACCGTTACTGGAACGCCATCGTCGGCAATGGCGGCCAGGAAAGCGCCTGCGGCTGGTGCAAGGACAAATGGGGGGTGTCGTGGCAGATCAGCCCCCGCGTGCTGACCGATGCCGTGACCCACCCGGACCCGGCGACAGCCAAACGCGCCTTCGAGGCGATGATGACCATGAAAAAGATCGACATCGCTGCCATTGAAGCGGCGGTCGCGGCAGGTTAAGGCAACGCCTCAAGCATCGCCTTGGCCGCCAGTGCATGCACCTTGCGAGTGGGGTGCCATTCGTCCCAGTAGTAATGGGTATCAGGGTCGGCGCACACCGGTTTCACCTGCGGGTAGGTGGCCTGGCACGGCGTGTCGAAGTCGGTGAAACCATTGTCCGCCGGGTTGGCGCGCAGTCTGTCGCTGAAGGCCAGATGATCGAAGTAGCTCACCTTCGCCGTCCCGATCTGCGCCAGCACTGCCGGAAGTTGCTGCGCGAGCAACTGCTGGTACTTTTTCGCGTTGTCGACCTGATTACCCTGCACCACGGCAGGCACATGGCTCAGGTCCGTGGTGCCCACGACCATGATGTGCCTGGCGCCTGCTGCAACCAACTGTTCGGTGGCGCTGCGGATATTCGCCACGCTGGCTTCGCTCAAGGCCTCGACTGTTTCAGGATGGGCGAAGTCGGCCCATTCAAAAAAATCGTTGGCCGAGATGAAGATGAAATACAGCGCCTTGGGGTCGGCCTTGTAGGCCTTGGCGGCCTGCAAATGCTCAGTGACCTGGCCCAGTACGCCAGTGTCGCGCGACGGCATCATCCACGTGTAGTAGTTGCCATGGCCACTCTTGGCGCCGCCCACCGCATAGTCGGTCAGGGGGATGTTCAACGCCTGTGCCAGGCCTTCGACGGCGGTGGGGCCATTGCTCCAGCGTCCCTTCCAATACAGGGGGCCTGGCAGTGCCTGGGCCTCCTTGACCTTCTGCGCGGCGAGGCGGGTGGTGAGTGCCTCACCCGCGCCATTGTCGGAGTAGCTGTCGCCGAAGGCATACAAATGATCGTAGGTCGAACCGCCAAAGGCGGTCGAGGCGGACAGGATCAACAGAGCGGCCAGACACGCACGTCGGATCATCGAGGTTCTCCCGGAATATCTGCACAGCCTACCGCCTCGTTGCAACCACGGCAGAACAATTGCGACCCGCACATATCCGGCGGCGGCCACCCCATGGCTGTACACAGGCAGCCATCCTCGTTAGGCTTGCGGCCCGCAACATCCGGTTAAAGATTCAGCTATACCCGCCGTCACCCTTACATCCCTGAATGGACTCAACGAGGCTCCCGTGCGCTTTATCACTCCCCTTTTGCTGATCGGTGGCATTGCCACCCTGTCCGGTTGCGCCACCCAGAAAGCCCAGGTCGATCAAATGTTCACCCTGGCCCTCGCGCAACCCCTGGTGGAAAACAGCATCGTGCGCGAAGGCGATTCGCTGAGCTTCGAGCTGCTGATGCCGCCCATTCCCAATGGCGTGCGCCGCACGATGCAAGTTGAAGCCGCGTGTGCGTCACCGAAGGTCTACCTGCTGTACCTGGATGCTGTGCGCCGGATGTACCCGGCCAGCATTGATCGCTATGCGTCCGCGCAGACGTTGTCGCCACAACAGTATGCAACCCTGGCTGCCAACCCGACCTTCGTGCGCGCCTGCGCCGAGACACCCAAGCCCGACTGGCGCCTGGTGCAGACCAATGAGCGTGACAACCAGGTCCTGATCGACGCCAACAGCATCAAGACCGTCAACGGCGAAACGCGCTTCTGGGCCGCCTTCGATAACCCGACGGTGCTCAACGACCTGCCCTACAACGCGCCCTACGCGCAAAAACGCGAACACTTTTCGGTAGCCTGCAAAGCCGGCACCTACATGCAACTGGCCGGCTACGACATGGATGCCAACAACCGCGTCAGCGACGGCCGTGTCGACAGTTCCCCCACGCCACAGAACATCGCTGGCAGCAATGCCGACTATGCGTTGCTGTTCAATAACGTCTGCGTCAACCCGGAAAAAATCGCCGCGCTGCCGGCGTTCAAGCCACGCCTGAAGGCTCCAGCTACCATCGCCCTGACGTCGGTGCAGCCAGCCGTACTGGCGGCCATCACGCAGCTGAACCTGGACAAGCCCGCCCGTTCGTTCAAGTACGTACAGTTGGTCGGCACCAGCAACTACCGTGGCAAGACCAGCGATAACAAAAGTACCCAGTTCATCAGCCAGGATGCGCCGAGCGGCCAACTGGCCCTGGCGACCCGTGGCGACGGTTATGAGAGCCAGGCCGTGAGCTGGCGCAACCTGCTCCACCTGGTGTCGAAAGCCACCTACGGCGGTTCGGGCATGGCCGAGAGCTCGACCCTGACCCAACTGAGCTTCACCGGCAACTGGAAGGCCTTGCCCGTGGGTGAGACGGTGACTTATGCGTCCACGCGTTCCAGCCTCAACAGCCTGATCGGCAGCAGCACCAATGCGCAAACCACTCGCTGCCAGGTCGAGCGTGAGTTGCCGGCCAGCGAACTCAACGCGAAACTGGCGGGCAGCGCCAAGGCGTTGTCCTGCCGTGTTGACGACGACAAGTACAAGCGCGTGAGCCACCTGTACTTCCTGACCGACTACGCTTACTTCTTTGAATCGAGCACCGACAAGAACGAGTTTTTCTACTCCGACTCGCGTATCGATAAATTCGAATAAGCACCGTTGACACACTCTGCAATATTCCATGAAGATGGAGGCCTTATTCAGGGTGTGTCAGCGAATGTCCACAATGTCCTCCGTTAACCTTTGCGCCATTGGCTTGATTGCCAAGGCGCAAGGTTGCGTTGCGCACGCCCTCAAATCGAAGAAACAGTCGCTCATGTGACCGGGGCGCGCTGTCCCGTCAGATGAGCTGACAGGACATTGAGCGCGACGGTCTCCCCCTCCTTTGCACAATTGCCCTTGCCCTTCTGACGGTGACTCCAGCGGTCAACTATCAGGAGAAAGTGCATGTCAGCGTTTCAAGGTATCTGGGTTCCCGTGGTCACGCCGTTCCATGACGGCGCCATCGACTTTATCGGCCTGCGCCGGCTGGTCAGCCACCTGCTGGAAAAGCACGTGGCCGGGATCATGGTCTGCACCACCACCGGGGAGGCCGCGTCGCTGAGCCGTCAGGAACAACTGGCAGTGCTCGACGCAGTGTTGCAGTTGGTGCCGGCGCACCGCGTGGTGATGGGCCTGGCGGGCAACAACCAAATTGAGTTGCTCGAGTTCCAGGGTGAAATCCTGCAACGCCCGGTGGCGGGGTTGCTGGTGCCCGCACCAAGTTACATCCGCCCGTCCCAGGCCGGCCTGGAAGCGTTCTTCCTTACAGTGGCGGATGCCTCCAGTGTGCCGGTCATCCTCTACGACATCCCCTACCGCACCGGCGCAACCTTCGAGCAGGCCACGCTGCTGAACATCATCGCTCACGAACGCATCGTCGCGATCAAGGACTGTGGCGGCAACCTGGGCAATACCCTCGCGTTGTTGGCCAGTGGTGCGGTGGACGTGCTGTGTGGCGAAGACCTGCACATATTCAACGCGCTGTGCCTTGGCGCGACAGGCGCCATCGCGGCCTCGGCCCACCTGCATACCGAGGAATTTGTGGCGCTGTGCCAGCAAGTGCGCGACAACCAGCTCGCCGAAGCGCGAGCGACGTTCTTCCGGTTGCAGCCGCTGATCCACACGATGTTCATGGAACCCAACCCGGCGCCGGTCAAAGCCGCGCTGGCCTTGCAGGGTTTGATCGGCAGCGAGTTGCGCGCGCCGATGCAGGCCGCCAGCGCCAGCGTCGTCACGCGCTTGCAGCAGGTGCTGAACCCGCCCGGCTAATGCGCCAAAAACAGACAGCCAACGGACCGTCCGGTTGCGACCGGACCGATCCCGGCCTATCGTCGAACCCACGCTTTGCCTTTTGCTGTCCATCCCATCCGTATTCAGGTGACGACATGCCCAGCCTTCCCCGCCCCGCTGTCCTCGAACTGATCGGCAACACGCCGTTGGTTCGGGTCAGCCGTTTCGATACCGGCCCCTGCACGCTGTTCCTCAAGCTTGAATCCCAAAACCCCGGCGGTTCCATCAAGGACCGTATCGGCCTGGCGATGATCGACGCCGCCGAACGCGACGGCCGCCTGCGCCCCGGTGGCACCATTATCGAAGCCACCGCTGGCAATACCGGCCTGGGCCTGGCGCTGGTCGGCCGGGCCAAGGGCTACCGCGTGGTGCTGGTGGTGCCCGATAAGATGTCCACCGAAAAGGTGCTGCACCTCAAGGCCATGGGCGCCGAGGTGCACATCACCCGCTCCGACGTCGGCAAAGGCCACCCCGAGTATTATCAGGACGTGGCGGCGCGCCTGGCCAAGGACATCCCCGGTTCGTTCTTCGCCGACCAGTTCAACAACCCCGCCAACCCCCTGGCCCACGAAACCAGCACCGCGCCTGAGATCTGGGCGCAAACCCAGCACGATGTCGATGCGATTGTGGTAGGTGTCGGCTCAGCCGGCACCCTTACCGGGCTGACGCGTTTCTTCAAGCGTGTGCAGCCGGCGCTGGCCATGGTGCTGGCCGATCCGGTGGGTTCGGTGATGGCCGAATACAGCCGCAGCGGCCGCCTGGAAACGCCAGGGTCTTGGGCAGTGGAAGGCATTGGCGAAGACTTCATCCCCTCGATTGCCGACCTCTCCAGCGTGCGCCATGCCTATTCCATCAGCGATGAAGAAAGCTTCGATCACGCCCGGCAGTTGCTCAAGGCCGAGGGCATCCTGGGTGGTTCCTCCACCGGCACGTTGCTCGCCGCCGCCCTGCGCTACTGCCGTGAACAGACCGAGCCCAAGCGCGTGGTCACCTTTGTTTGCGACACCGGTACGCGCTACCTGTCGAAGGTCTACAACGACCAATGGATGAACGACGCGGGGCTGTTGCAATACAAGCACTACGGCGACCTGCGCGACCTGATCGCGCGGCGCTTCGAAGACGGCCGCGTGATCAGCGTGAGCCCCGACGACACCCTGCTCACGGCGTTCCAGCGCATGCGCCTGGCCGACGTCTCGCAACTGCCGGTGCTGGTGGACGGTCAAGAACTGGTGGGGGTGATCGATGAGTCCGACATCCTGCTGGGCCTGCACCATGACGCCGCAGACTTCAAGATGATTGTCGCCAGCGCCATGACCAACACCTTGCAAACCCTGGCCCCCAGCGCCAGCCTGGCGGAACTGCAGGCGGAGCTGGATCGCGGCCTGGTTGCGATTATTGCCGACGATTCAGGCTTCCACGGCCTGATCACCCGCGTCGACCTGCTTAACCACCTACGGAGATCCCTTGCATGAGTCAGTCCGATAAAAGCGCGTTTGCCACTCGTGTGATCCACGCCGGGCAATTCCCCGACCCAACCACGGGCGCGCTGATGCCGCCGATCTATGCCAACTCCACCTACCTGCAAGACAGCCCCGGCGTGCACAAGGGCTTCGACTACGGCCGCTCCCACAACCCCACGCGCTTCGCCTTGGAACGCTGTGTGGCCGACCTCGAAGGTGGCAGCCAGGCGTTTGCGTTTGCGTCCGGGCTGGCGGCGATTTCCACCGTGTTGGAGCTGCTCGACGCCGGCGCCCATATCGTCTCCGGCAATGACCTGTACGGCGGCACCTTCCGCCTGTTCGACAAAGTGCGCCAACGCAGCGCCGGGCACCGCTTCAGCTTTGTCGACCTGAGTGACCTGTCGGCGTTTGAAGCAAGCCTGCAGGACGACACACGCATGGTCTGGGTCGAAACCCCGAGCAACCCGCTGCTGAGCCTCACCGACCTCAGCGCCATCGCGCGTATCTGCCGCGATCGAGGCATCATCTGCGTGGCCGACAACACCTTCGCCAGCCCATGGATCCAGCGTCCGCTGGAACTGGGCTTCGATGTGGTGGTGCACTCCACCACCAAATACCTCAACGGCCACTCCGATGTGATTGGCGGCATTGCCATCGTCGGCGACAACCCCGAGCTGGCTGAACGCCTGGGCTTCCTGCAGAACTCGGTCGGCGCCATCGCGGGGCCCTTCGACGCGTTCCTCACCCTGCGCGGCGTGAAAACCCTGGCCCTGCGCATGGAACGCCATTGCAGCAATGCCCTCGACCTGGCGACTTGGCTGGAACAGCAACCGCAAGTGGCGCGGGTTTACTACCCAGGCCTCACGTCTCACCCGCAGCATGAACTGGCGCGCAAACAGATGCGCGGGTTTGGCGGGATGATTTCGATTGACCTGAACAGCGACCTGGCCGGCGCGACGCGCTTCCTGGAAAACGTCAAGATCTTCGCCCTGGCCGAAAGCCTCGGCGGCGTGGAAAGCCTGATCGAACACCCGGCGATCATGACCCACGCGAGCATCCCGGCGGCCACGCGCACTCAGTTGGGGATTGGAGATGGGTTGGTACGGTTGTCGGTGGGGGTAGAGGACGTAGAAGACCTGCGCGCCGATCTGGCCCAGGCGCTGGCGCGAATCTGACCCAAATGGCCGCCGGCACACCGGTGCCGGCGACCATGGAGCGCCCTAGGGAATCACACGTTGCTGTCTAAGGCTGTCGAGTGCATTGAACAGCGACTGTTTCGAGTCAACCCTTTCGGTGAAGCCGTACCGGTAGAGCTTGTTGGTGTCCGAAATAATGTCGGTCTCGGTATGGAAAATGAAATCACCGAACGCCCACCCCACGAGCTTTTCCAGGTCCGGCTGAATCAACTGGTCACGCTCGGCGATCTCGCGCCATAGCGCAGCCTTGTCGCGCATATGCCGTGCCAGCGTCAGCGGTACCGGGTGCGCCGTTTGCAGGCCCAGATGCGCGGCGGCGTCCTGCCACATCCGCTCCCAGCGGAAGACATCGCCATTGGCGACGTTGAATGCCTCGCCCCCGGCGTTCTCGCTGAGGGCGGCCCAGACGCTCGCGCGCGCCAGCAAACCGGCATCGGTGAATTGCAGCAACTGCCCATAGGCTTTGTCCGTGCCCGGATAACGCAGCGGAATGTCCAGTGCGCGGGACAGCGCGGCGAACACGCCGATCACCAGGGCGATGTTCATCGGGTTGCCATGGATGTCCCCCACCACCAGGTCAGGGCGCAACGCCACATAATCCCAGCGACTGCGCTCGGCCCGCTGGCGCAACTGTGCTTCCTGGGCGAGATACAGGTTGGGCGGCATATGCCCCGGGTCGCTCTCCAGCGCCGGCGTAAGCACCTTGGCTCCCAGGTGTGAGCCATAGATCTTGAAACCCTGATAGATCACTACCCGCTGCAACGCGGTGTTGGCTTGCTCAAGTCCGTCCAGCACATTGGCGAGCATTTGCGCATTGCGCTCGGCCTCTACCGCCAGGTCAGGGTCCGGGCTGAACGCGGCATAGAATACATGGGTAGTGTCGCGCGCAGCTTGCACCGCGGCGGCCACGGCTTGCGCGTCGGTCAGGTCCGCCAGCAACGTTTCGGTGCCTGCCGCAGGCCGTCGATCCAGCGCCCGAACCTGCCAACCCTCGCGTTTGAGTTCCTGTGCAACGGCATTGCCGATGATGCCGTTGGCGCCGACAACCAGCGCGGTTTTTCGATTCAAGCTCATCCAGTTCTCCTTCCCCTGCTGTAGATGTGCAAGGGTCGAAGCAGATGATGCCGGCGACAAGACCTGTGATATAGACTGCCATCACGATTGGCTTATATGACTTTAATTCACAATGGCACGATGGGACATCAACCGACTGGCGGAAATGGAAGTGTTCGTCCGTGTGATCGAGCTGGGTAATTTCTCTGCCGCTGCACGGGACTTTCGCCTGACACCCTCGGCCGTCAGCAAATTGCTGACCCGCCTGGAAACCCGCCTTCAAGCGCGCTTGCTCAATCGCACCACGCGGCGCCTCACGCCGACGCCGGAAGGCCACGCCTTCTACGAGCAATGCGTGAGGATTCTCGCGGACGTGGAGAATGCCGAGCGCAACACGTCCGGCATAGGCGAGCCACGGGGAAGCCTGCGGGTCAGTGCCAGTGTGCCATTCGCCCAGAGTGTATTGCTGCCGCTACTGGCGGGCTTTCTGGCGCGTTACCCCGGCATCACCGTGGATATTGTGTTGACCGACCATGTGGTGAACCTGGTCGAGGAACGCACGGACGTCGCCATCCGCCACGGCCCGCTGGAAAACTCGCGCCTGGTGGCCAGGAAGCTCGGTGAGTCGCGGATGATCATCGTCGCCTCGCCCGCTTACGCTGCGCGCCACGGCCTGCCGTCTGTACCGCAAGAGGTGATTGGCCACAACCACCTGGACTTTGGCTACACCCGCACCTTGAAGGGCTGGCCGTTTATCGTCGACGGTGCACAGTGGCTGACCGCGCCGCAAGGCAACCTGACCGCCAGCGACGGCGAAGCGCTGCGGCAGTTGGCGCTGGCCGGCATTGGCCTGGCGCGCCTGGATGAGTTCCAGGTGGTGGATGACATTGCGGCAGGCAGATTGCTGCCGGTGCTACAGGCCTTCAACCCCGGCGACCTTGACCCGGTGCACGCGGTGTTCCTGGGCCAGGGCGCACAGATGCCGCTGCGCGTGCGGGTGTTCCTCGATTACCTGGTCGCCAACGTCCGACTCAAACGCCTGGCCCGCTGAATGCCAGCCATGAAAAAAGCACCCGGGGGTGCTTTTTTTGGGGGCGGGAAGAATCAGCGCGACGCGGCGGTCACACTGGCCCGTGCGCTATGCAGCTTCTTGTAGCTCTCGATCAAGCGCAAGTGCCGGTCCAGCCCGTCCAGCTTCATGCTGGTCGGCGTCAGGCCATAGAAGCGCACATCGCCTTTCACCGAGCCAATCACCGCGTCCATGCGCTCATCACCGAACATGCGGCGGAAGTTGGCTTCGTAATCCGCCAGGTCCAGGTCGTCGTCCAGTTCCATCTCCAGCACCGCATTCATCGCCTGGTAGAACAGGCCACGCTCGGCGGTGTTGTCGTTGTACTGCAGGAACATCTCCACGCACTCCTTGGCCTCTTCGTATTGCCGCAAGGCCAGGAAGATCAGCAGCTTCAATTCCAGGATGGTCAGCTGACCCCAAGCGGTGTTGTCGTCGAACTCGATGCCGATCAGGGTGGTGATATCGGTGTAGTCATCCAGCTCGCTTTCAATCAGCCGCTCGACCAAAGCCTGCAGTTCTTCCTCATTGAGGCGGTGCAGATTGAGGATATCCTCACGGAAAAACAGCGCCTTGTTGGTGTTGTCCCAGATCAGGTCATCCACCGGGTAGATTTCCGAATAGTCCGGCACCAGGATGCGGCACGCGGTAGCGCCGAGGTGCTCGTACACCGCCATATAGGATTCTTTACCCATGCCTTCAAGGATGCCGAACAGGGTCGCGGCTTCCTGGGCATTCGAGTCTTCGCCTGCGCCGGTGAAGTCCCACTCGACGAACTCGTAGTCCGACTGCGAGCTGAAGAAGCGCCACGACACCACGCCACTGGAGTCGATGAAGTGCTCGACAAAGTTGTTCGGCTCAGTCACTGCCTGGCCTTCGAAGGTGGGCTGCGGCAAGTCGTTCAAGCCTTCGAAACTGCGGCCTTGCAGCAGTTCGGTGAGGCTGCGCTCCAGCGCCACTTCCAGGCTGGGGTGTGCGCCGAACGAGGCAAACACGCCGCCGGTGCGCGGGTTCATCAGGGTCACGCACATCACCGGGAATTCACCGCCCAGGGACGCGTCCTTGACCAGCACCGGGAAACCCTGGGCTTCCAGACCCTGGATACCGGCCAGGATGCTCGGGTACTTGGCCAGCACCTCGGCGGGTACATCCGGCAAGGCGAACTCACCTTCGATGATTTCCCGCTTCACCGCGCGTTCGAAGATCTCCGACAGGCACTGCACCTGGGCTTCCGCCAGGGTGTTGCCCGCGCTCATGCCGTTGCTGAGGTAGAGGTTTTCGATCAGGTTGGACGGGAAGTACACCACCTCGCCATCCGACTGGCGCACGAACGGCAGCGAAACAATGCCGCGCTCTTCATTGCCCGAGTTGGTGTCGAACAGGTGCGAACCGCGCAGTTCGCCGTCGCGGTTGTAGACCTTGAGGCAGTACGCATCGAGGATTTCGCTCGGCAGTTCGTCGTTGGCGCCGGGCTGGAACCAGCGCTCATCCGGATAATGCACGAACGGCGCGTTCGCCAGTTCCTCACCCCAGAATTGGTCGTTGTAGAAGAAGTTGCAATTGAGCCGCTCGATGAACTCACCCAACGCCGACGCCAACGCGCCCTCCTTGGTTGCGCCCTTGCCGTTGGTGAAACACATCGGCGAATGTGCATCGCGGATATGCAGCGACCACACGTTGGGCACGATATTGCGCCACGAAGCGATCTCGATCTTCATGCCCAGGCCCGCGAGAATTCCGGACATGTTGGCGATGGTCTGTTCCAGTGGCAGGTCTTTGCCGGCGATGTAGGTGCCGCCCTCTGAGGTCGAGTTCGGCATCAGCAAGGCCTGGGCATCGGCGTCGAGGTTCTCGACTTCTTCGATGACAAACTCAGGCCCGGCCTGCACCACTTTCTTCACAGTGCAACGGTCGATGGAACGCAAAATGCCCTGGCGATCCTTCTCGGAGATATCCGCCGGCAACTCCACCTGGATCTTGAAGATCTGGTTATAGCGGTTTTCCGGGTCGACAATATTGTTCTGCGACAGGCGAATATTGTCGGTGGGGATATTGCGCGTCTGGCAATACAACTTCACGAAGTACGCCGCGCACAACGCCGACGACGCCAGGAAGTAATCGAACGGCCCCGGTGCCGAGCCATCGCCTTTGTAGCGGATGGGCTGGTCGGCAATCACCGTGAAGTCATCGAACTTGGCTTCAAGCCGGAGGTTGTCGAGAAAGTTGACCTTGATTTCCATGGGGGCACACCAGAATAACGGCTAAACAAAAATGGCCGCCATTATGAGGTTTTTCGGCAGGAAGTTTCAGGCTTTTGACCAGTGGCTGGCGAATTGGCCAATGTGCATTAACCTTTTCGCACATGGCGCCGATGGACTGAGGGCAACCAGGGAGTAGTCGGAATGCGCAATAACCAGCCCGTAACACAGCGTGAGATTTCCCTCGCGCCTTCGCAAAAACTCATCTCCGCCACGGATGTCCGAGGTGTCATCACTTACTGCAATGACGCCTTTGTCGAGATCAGCGGCTTTGAACGCGCCGACCTGATCGGCGCTCCGCAGAATATCGTACGTCACCCCGATGTGCCGCCCGCCGTGTTTGCGCACATGTGGAGTGCGCTCAAACAAGGCCTGCCCTGGATGGGCATCGTCAAGAACCGCTCGAAAAACGGCGACCATTATTGGGTCAACGCCTATGTCACGCCGATCTTCGACGGCAGCAAGGTGGTGGGTTTCGAATCGGTGCGGGTCAAACCCACTGCCGATGAGATCCGCCGTGCCCAGGCCCTTTACCACCGCATCAGCCAGGGTAAGCCGGGCGTGCCACGCCAGGATGCCTGGCTGCCTGCCGCGATCAGTTGCGTGCCGTATGTGGCCACCGGGTTGGCCGGCAGCCTCGCCGGCCTGTTCCTCAGTGCACCGCTGGCGATTGCGGTGGCCGTCGTAGTCGCGGTGCCAGTGGGCGTGCTTTGCTCGCGCGTGCGCCAAGGCAGCACACTGCGCCTGTTGCAGGGGGTGGAACCCTCGACCTCTGACGCCTTGATCGCGCAGATGTACAGCGACGCAAGCGGGCCCCAGGCACGCTTGGAAACCGCGTTCCTGAGCCAAAACGCGCGCCTGAAGACCTGCCTGACGCGTTTGCAGGACAGTGCCGAACAGTTGAGTGCCCTGGCCGGGCAATCCGATCAGTTGGCCACCGCCAGCTCCAAGGGCCTGGACCGCCAGCGCGTCGAAACCGAACAGGTCTCGGCCGCCGTCAACCAGATGGCCGCCACCACCCAGGAAGTCGCCAGCCACGTGCAGCGCACCGCCGACGCCACCCAGCAAGCCAATGTGCTGACCGGGCGCGGCCGTGAAGTGGCACGGGACACCCGCGAGGCGATCGAACGCTTGTCCAGCGTGGTCAGCGAAACCGGCGTGACCGTGGCGCAACTGGCGCGCGACAGTGACGAAATCGGCAGCGTGGTGGACGTGATCAAAGGCATTGCCGACCAGACCAACCTGCTGGCCCTCAACGCCGCCATCGAAGCCGCACGGGCGGGCGAGCAAGGCCGTGGTTTTGCCGTGGTGGCCGACGAAGTGCGCCAACTGGCACAGCGCACGTCGCAGTCCACTACCCAGATCCATGGGCTGATTACCCAACTGCAGGCGTCCTCTAGCAACGCAGTGCAAAGCATGGAGCACGGCCAGCGCCAGGCCCAGGAAGGCGTGGCCTGGGTACTTGAAGCCGACCAGGCGCTGGTGGGCATCAGCGAGGCCGTGTCGCATATCACCGACATGACCACCCAGATCGCCGCCGCCACCGAGGAACAGAGCGCGGTGGCCGAAGAGATCAGCCGCAACATCACCACCATCGCCGAACTGGCCGACCAGACCTCGATACAAGCCCATCAATCCACGGACCTGAGCAAGGAACTGACGAACACCGCGTCCACCCAATATGCGTTGGTCGAGCGCTTCAATCGCTGAGCCTGCACTGAACTGCGGGTGAGCGGGCTTGCTGTGGTGAGCCCGCTTCTTGTGGCAAGCCCACTTACTGTGGCAAGCCCGCTTCTTCTGGTAAGCCCACTTGCTGTGGTGAGCGGGCTTGCCCCGCTCACCACGAAGAACCCGGCTGCCTGGTCTGCGCCCACGTGATACGCCGCTTGGCCCAGGCCCTCCTCCGGCACATGCCCATACACCCGCACCGCATCGGCGCGATACACACCGCTTCGGAGCCCACCCAACCGGTGGCTCCCGTGACAAATACGTGCATGAGTTGACTCCTCGATTACCCCAGGCGTATTGAAAGTTCGATGTCATCGGCAAATGGAACGGACAGGTAGCCGTTCTCGGGGGCGCGTACGTAGGCCAGGTATTCAGGGCAGTAGTCGGTGTTGTCGGCCACCACCAAAGCGCCGGTGCGCAGGTGGCTTTCCACCAGGTTCAGTACATCGCCATAGAGTGTCTTGGCACCGTCCAGCAGCAGCAGATCGACGCTGTCCGGCAGGTCGCTGGCCAGGGTCACCAACGCATCGCCTTCGCGGATGTGGATCAAGTCACTCACGCCGCCCTGGCTAAAGTGCTCCCGCGCCAGGGCCACCTTCGAGGCTTCGAATTCGCTGCCGATCAGCACCCCGCCGCCGTTGTCACGCAGTGCGGCAGCCAAGTGCAAGGTGGACAGCCCGAACGAGGTGCCAAACTCCACGATCGCCCGCGCCTTGCTGCTGCGCGCCAGCATGTAGAGCAGCTTGCCGGTATCCTGCGACACCGGCAGCCACAGGTCCTTGAGCATTGAATACAGCGTCACGTATTCGGTCTTGCTGTGCATCAGCCGGTCGCGTTCTTCCTTCGATACCGTGCTCATCACCGGGCTGGTGGCGGCGCTGGCTTGGGCATACAGGCGTTCAATCAGTGGCGCCAAAGGCGCGGTGGTCAGGCTGGACATAATTGATTTCCGTAGAGTTGGGGCTAAGATGCGACTAATTCGTCGCATTAAAAGTATGCGAGTGATTCGTCGCGTTCGCTATTCGCATTCGCCCTGCTTCCGGAGCCCTGCATGACCAGCCGCCAGACCCCGCGTATTTCCACGCGCAAACAGCCACAACAGGCGCGCTCTACCGAGTTGGTGGCGGCGATCCTCGAAGCGGCTATTCAGGTTTTGGCCAAGGAAGGCGCCACCCGTTTCACCACCGCAAGGGTCGCGGAAAAGGCCGGCGTGAGTGTGGGCTCGGTGTACCAGTACTTTCCAAACAAGGCGGCGATCCTGTTCAGGTTGCAGAGTGATGAGTGGCAGCAGACCACCCAGATGCTGCGCGACATTCTGGAGAAACACGATGAGGCACCGCTGGACCGCCTGCGCACGTTGGTGCACGCCTTTATCCGATCCGAATGCGAAGAAGCGCAGATGCGCGGGGCGTTAAGCGACGCGGCGCCGCTCTATCGCGATGCGCCGGAGGCCCTGGAAGTGCGGGCTGCCGGACGGCAGGCGTTCAAGGCGTTCATGCTGGAGTTGCTGCCCGACGTGTCGATCGACACGCGTACATTGGCCAGTGATCTGATCCTGACCACCCTCAGTTCAGTCGGCAAAGAGTTTTCCAACAGCCCACGCACCATGGAAGAAATCGCTGTTTATGCCGACGGTATGACTGATATGTTTCGCGCCTATGTGATCGCGCTCAACCCTCCATAAAGCGCCCCCTCCCAGCAAAGGACTGCCCATGAACTTCCTCAAGAAACTCTTCGGCTCAACGAAAAAACCGGCTGCGCTCGCCCCGACGCCCACCGCAACGCAATCGCCGGAGCCCGACGCCGCCAACCAGGCCGCCCGCCTGGCCAGCGCCGAATGCCTGGACCGACACTGGCAGTCGGTGGGCACCGTCGAGAAAGACGTGCTCGCCTACCTGATCAGCCCCAGCCTCACCGGCGGTCCCTACTGGCCGTCGACCCGCCAGGCTTATCGCGTGGTACGCCGGGGCGACAGCATCGTGCTGGCAACCGACGGCCTATCCGACCCTTTCGACGACGCCGAAGGCCTTGGCAATGGCTTCGAAATGGAACTGTTCCTGGAAACCGCCGACATCCCCGAACACGCCCGAGGCACACTCGGTGACGTCGACCCACTGCGCCACAGTTGGGCATTCGAACTGCTCGAACACGTCGCCAAGACCGTCGCCAACGCCGGCGGCATCACCCACCAGTTGGAGAACCACGGCGTACTCTCCCTGGAACTGCCCGGCTTCAGCCAATCGCACCTGATGAGCGACCAACTGCCCAGCCTGTTCGTCACCGCCGACGACGCCGCCGGCGTCCTGCTGGGCGGCCCCGCCCCGGACTTCCCGACCCGCCTCGACGACATGCCGCTCTCACCGGTGCAACTGGTGCCCGTGGTGCTGATCACGGCGGCGGAACTTGAATACGTGCGCACAGGTGGCCGCGCGGCGCGGGAGGACTTGGTGGCAAGGTTGCAGGCGGCGGGGGTTGGGCATGTAAGTCGAGTGGGTCGGGAGAGTGTGGTTTAGGTGTGTGCCAACTCCCAGCTGGAATTTGACCCTGTGCAAGCCGCTCGCTTAGGTGAGCGAAACCGACATCCACTTAACTGTCAGGCCTCATGAACGACATAGCCAAAAACTTCAAAGATCGATTCGTTGCATCTCTGCCACAGCTTCCTGCCGACCTCGACCTTCATCTGGATGAGTTCGTCTTGTTTGACGCTGAGTCCCTTCCCACCCGACTTGCAAGGGAAGACTCAAGCCTTCTGGCGGCACAGGGGTTACCGCGTGATGCCGCGCCGTTTCTTTCGTTCTATGCCTATTCACAGCCCGAAATTGAGTCACGGGTGCACATTTTCGGCTTATCCGATTCGTATTTCCCTATCGGTCACAATGGCTCTGGCGACGTTATTGCTATTGATGTGGACAGCCGGCACGTCATCCTCTTCAACCACGACAGCTACAACGAGAGCGTTTTCATAAATTCTTCTCTGGTGCAATTTGCTGAGAGTCTTTGTGTCTATCAAGAGCACCTCAACAAGGAGGCCATGGCTAATTGTCTCGACGCCATTGCAATCATAGATGCGAGAGCAGTCGATCTCGGGTCTATGTGGCAAGTCGAGGTGAGCTCGGAGCTGGCAGATAAATCCTAACGGATGCCAAGACCTTTCTGATTTCTGCCTACGCCCTGGCGAAAGACAAATCGAATGGTGACTGCGAAAACGGAACGATAGCAGTCATTTACCGCACTGATTCAGGTGCCGCGCATGCCTAAGCCGGTCTCCATCGCTAGAAGTTCTCAAGACTGACGTGGATTCCAGCTCGTCCAGCCAACTCAGTAATGGCTTCCAACCGATCAGTGTCAACAATGACACCGTCGTAGTTTTCACCTCCGGAGTCCAGGTGAAGATAACGTTTGCCTAGCGGGGCCAACCACTGATCAAAGTTGTGGAGTATCTCTGGCATTGATAAAGCGGCTTCCCGCACATAGACATAGGGCTCTTTCAAACCACTGGCTCTGACCAGATAGGGCGCTTGATACTCAAATACGTCATCGTCCTTCCAATCCAGGCTTAGGAGAACGAGGTGTTCAAGTTTTTGTCCCTTTGAGTCATTCAGGAACCCCTCCGTGAGGGCGCTGGGTGCGTCATCTCCCATTGCGTATCTACGCATGACACGCCTGACAAGCCTGGCGCCTTCTTTTTCCGGGATGACCGCGACCAGTGCCTGAGCAAAAGCCTCAAGTGCTTTTTTTTGACCGGAATCGCTTCGCTCGGGGCGCAGTTCCTTCATGATTGCTGAAGCGCTGAGGTTGGTCTCCTCGGGTGGAGGCATGGTGAAGCGCCCACCAAAAAGTTTATCTAGAATGCCCATGTCAGTCCCTGTATGACGGAGAGGAAAACCATTTGGTTTGAACAGCCTCAAGTGGAGCGAAATATCCAATAATGGTCCGGGCAACTGAATGCAGGCCATCAAAATTTCATTGGAAAAGCGGGTCAACCATGAAGACAACACGGGCGGCAATTCTTCTACTACTCACCGCCGCCGCATGCCTGAACGGCTGCTATGACTACCGCAGTGGCAAACATTGGAACGTCACTGACCACAGCGATTGGCAGCCCGTTTCCAGCGTTGAATGGGTCAATCGGTCCTGTCATTCACCCGCCACGATCTCAACGGTAAAGGCAAGTGAAGGTTACGCCCATGCACTATTCCTTATTCCGCTAGGGTTTGGGGGGGCAGCTGACAATCCAGCAACCACCTCACTGTTCGTCACCGGAGAAGGTTTGACTGGCCACTGTAATAACACAGCATTGGTCGTATCAGTGAATGGGCGCACCCGTAATGACACGACAATTTCAGCCTGTTCAAAAAACCAAGACTGCTGCGCAGTATCCGTCCCGGTTAGCCGCGATGACATGGAGACGTTGCAAGTTGCAATCAACAACGTCGGCGCGTCATGCAGCTATGCCCCACTGTTGCTTAATACCGGGCGGCACGTTTGCCTGCGTGAAACTCGATTTGGCGGGTCGAAAGGATGTGACTACTGAAGCCTGTGGATCATGACCGTTAAGCCTCGACGACGGGACTCACGGCTGCTTGCGATACATCCCCGTCAAGTAATCATCACTGTCCGGCGCCGAGTTATGCTCGATCACCGCGAAGTTTTTCACCAACTGTATGTGGTACGGCCCGGTCCGTGGCGTCGCCATAGGCTCGCGTACGATGATCAGGTTTTCGGTCTCCATCGGCACACTATGGTGGGCGACCACGATCTGTTTCCCGCTCTTGACCTCTTTCAATGTCAGGGTCAGTTCCGCCACTTCCCTGCCCTGCGCATCTCGCTCTGGCAGGATGTTGAGTTCCAGGTCGCCGTCACGCCCGAGGAAGTCATCGCGCATCTGGTAATGGCCGTTGCGCTGGTCGCGCTCAAGGTCGGTGAGCAGGTCATCGTCGGGTTCACTGTCGGTTGCGTGCAGCAAAATCGCCAGTTCGGGGTGCTCGCCCTTGGCACTGCTGACCCAGGTGCCGGTGTAGTCATAGGGCGCCTCGGTGTCGCGGGTGATACGCCAGATACCAGTCTGGTGGCCGTCGTCCGTGTATTCGTGCAGGTACACGAAGGGTTTGTCGTCGTAGTCGCTCTGGTCGCCCACCAGTTTGATCGGCTGGCCGTTGCCACTTTTGGTGTAGCGCAATTCGCCGATGAGTACCGCTCCCTGCTGTTGGTACCAGATGTCCACCGGGATCTTGCCGTTGAGGGTGCCGGTGAGTCTCTGCACATCTTCGTGGGTCGGGCCTTCGAGGCGCTGGGTTTCCTGCCATTGGCCATCCTTCAATGCGCCGGTAGTGAGCAGGGTGTAGCCGCTGGGCATGCTGGAGTTTTCGCCGAACTCGGTGGGCTGGACCTGCTCTTCGGTGGAGGTGCTGAGGCGGACCAACTCGCCATCGCGCATTTTCCAGTGGCTCATGCGAGTCCAGCAGCAGTCCCGGTCGACCTGCGACAGCAGGATGCCGTCGTCGGGGATCAGTGAGAACATGCCACTGGTGGTCTCCTTGGCCAGGTCGGTCAAGGGCTGGTTGAGCACCCATTGCCGGCTCTGTGGGGTTTGCACGTACACATCGAACATCGGCTTGTAGGCCTGTTCGAGATCGGTGCCGTTGCGAATCGCCAGGTCGAGGCGGCCGTCCAGATCGAAGTCGGCGAAGTACAACAGGCTGAAGGGCCCGAGCAGCCAACCGTTGTCCTGGCCATTGCTGTCCACCGGCACATTCGCGGCGGGAGTCTTGAATTGCTGGAGGGTTTCGAGGGTGTGCTTGTCGCGCACGGTGATGAGGGCGGGCACCAGTTGATTGGGGTGGTCGGGTGCCTCGGGGAACAGCACCTCGACCAGGTATTGGTCACTGCGGTCGACCACCGAAAATGAACGCGGTTCAGCCAAGACCGGGGCCGCCAGGGCCAGGGAAAGGCACACACCACCAAGTATCGAGCGCATCCAACGCATCCTTGCTGAAATTCGAGGGCGGCAGTGTAAATGGAAACGGTGCGGGCTTCGAACAAATCGCTGTCTGGGCACACAGGTTGGCTGATATGTTTCAAGCCTCACGAACACAGGGAATCGCCATGCCAACGTTAGCCAGCAATGCCGCACTGCTGATCATCGACATGCAGCAAGGCATGAACCAGCCGAAGCTGGGGCGACGCAACAACCCGGACGCCGAGGTGCAGATGCAGCGCCTGCTGAATGCGTGGCGGCAGTCCAACCGGCCGGTCGTGCACATCCGGCACATATCCCGCGCACCCGACTCGGTGTTCTGGCCCGGCCAGCCGGGGTGCGAGTTCCAGCCGGCGCTGCAACCGCTGGCCCATGAGCATGTGGTGGAAAAGAACGTCCCGGATGCGTTCACCGCCACAGGGCTGGAGCGCTGGTTGCACGCGCGCTCGATCCGGCAACTGGTGGTCGTCGGCGTGATCACCAACAACTCCGTCGAGGCCACGGCGCGTTCGGGTGGCAACCTGGGTTTTGCAGTAACGGTGGTTTCGGACGCCTGCTACACCTTCGATCAAACCGATTTGTCCGGGCGCCTGTGGCCGGCCGAGGACGTGCATGCGATGTCGTTGAGCAACCTGGCGATGGACTATGCCGGGGTTGTCACGGCCCACGAAATCCTGGGCGGCCTGTGAATATGTCAACGGCGACCGGCAAGCGCATTGTTGTGATCGGCGCGGGCATCGTTGGCGCATCGCTGGCCTATCATCTGGCGCGCAAAGGCGCGCAAGTCACCGTTGTCGAGGGGCAAGGCATTGCGTCCGGCGTGACAGCCACCTCCTTCGCCTGGCTCAACACATCACGTAAGGCGCCCGACCCGATCGCAGCCTTGCGCAGTGTCGCCCTCGGCGATTACCGCCGCCTGCAAAACGAACTGCCCGACCTGGCGATACAGTGGACCGGGTCCCTGAGTTACGGCGCCGGCACAGATGAAGCCCTGCCTGATTCAAGCCACGGGAGCGCGGCAACCCAGGTGACACGTTGCCAGGTCGTCGAACTTGAGCCGAACTTGAATGATCCTCCTGAGCAGGCGCTGTTCAAGGCCGAAGAAGGTGCGCTGGACGCGGTACACACCACCCACGTGCTGATTGCCGGCGCCATGGCCCAGGGCGCTAAGGTACTGACACAGGCCCGCGTGCTCGGCTTCACGACACTCAACGGCCAGGTGACCGGTGTTGACACCACACTGGGCGCCCTCGATGCCGATGTCGTGGTCATCGCCGCCGGAACCGGCACCAAGGCGCTAACGGCGATGTTGGGCACGCCCCTGCCAGTGGAAGCCTCACCGTCCATCTTTATTCGTTACGCGGCACAACCCGGCGTTGTACGCACCCTGATCTCCAACACCCACATGGAAGTGCGGCAGAAAGCCGACGGCGCCCTGCTGGTGGCGGAAGACTACCGCAGCGACGCGCCGCACGATCACCCGTCATTGATCGCCCTGCAAACGGCCCAGGCCATCGAGGGTCAACTCCGTGGCATTGGCCCACTGGGGCCGGCAATCGCCCAGGTGGGGCTTCGTCCCTGTCCAGTGGATGGCACGCCGATCATTGGCTACCTGCCCACCGTGGGTGGCGTCTATGTGTGTGCCATGCACCCGGGCGTGGTACTGGCGCCGGTCGTGGGCAGGCTGGCGAGTGAAGAAATCATTGATGGCACCGTCTGCACTGCACTGGAGCCGTGCCGTCCGGGGCGATTCGTTCAAGTATCGCAGGGCATTTGAACGGGGCTCACCTGAGTCGTGCGGCCTTTGATTCGCGCATTGCGTTAGGCCTTTCTTGAATGGGGGGTGTGATGCGCTTGCAGATACGCTTTCAACAAGAGCGTGGTCTGTTGCTCCAGCGCCGCTTCAAAGGCCGGTGGCGCGTTACCTTCCAGCAGGGTGCGGACCGGGCCGACGATGGCACTGAGCGAGATCGCGGGCTGATCGCGTCAGGCGTTCAATAATTTCGCAATGGCCTTACGCAGCTCTCCATGCGGGTCTTCTGCGTAAGGTTGCGCGTTTTTCCAGTCATAAAACCAGGCGGGCATCCGGCGCTTGTCGTCCGGCTCCGAGGCGTAGCGCGGGAAGAGATGGCAGTGCAACTCCGGCTCTGAATTGCCCAGGATCTCGTAGTTCATGCGCAGTGCACCGGTGGCCTGCAACACCGCGTCGCCAAGGCGCGCCATGTCCAACAGGTAGGTGGTACGCGCCTGGGTATCCAGGTCATTGAGGCTGGCAACCACCGGGTCCGGCAGCAACAGGCAGTAGCCGGGCAGGAACTGTACATCGCCCATCACCGCCCAGCCCGAGGCCATGCGGCAGATGACCTTGTCGTTGGTGCCGCTGCGAGCCTGTGCCACGCGTTCGGTGATAAGTGCCATGCAAAATCCTTGATCACAGTGAAGTCCAGGCCGCATCTTAACGCGACTTCAAACACTGGAAGCACCAACGCAGTGATCGAAGTACAGCGAGTTCAGCCGTGCGCGCGCTGCAAAACCCGTTGAAGGTAAGCGTCCAGGACCTCGATATTCGCTGACGAACCCATCGCGCCGATATACCCATCAGGGCGCACCAGCACCCACTCGCCAATCGCCAGGCCATAGGCACGTTGAAAGTGGCCCTGGTCGTCAATGATGTCACCCTCAGGCCCAACACTATGGACATGCACCCCAGGCCGGGCAGGCACTGAATCACGCATTACGCCATAACCCAGCAGCGTCCAGTGCGTGCCCTTGAACAAATGGAACAGCCGCAACGCCTGCCCAGCGGCACCTCGGACCGGCGCGTCGGGCGCTCGGTCGCCCGCGGCAACGCCATTACGCGCGGGGTGCTGCAACGCCAGCGAAGACGCGGGGTAGCCGATGTCCAGTTGATGCACTTCCCTGCCCCGCCGCAGCTCGCCGCTCTTCATCTCGCCCAGCAGCTTGGTAGACAAGCCCAGTACGGAGGCGGCGACCGGCCGGCGTTCTTCTTCGTAGGACTCGAGCAAGGCATCAGACGCGCCCTGCACCACCGCCGCCAGCTTCCAGCCGAGGTTATAGGCGTCCTGCACGCTGGTATTGAGCCCCTGGCCACCGGTGGGCGGATGGATATGCGCGGCGTCGCCCACCAGCAACACCCGGCCCAGGCGGTAGTGATCGGCCAGGCGCGCATTCATGGTGTAGGCCGATGACCAGGCCACGCTGTGCACCTGGATGTCGGTGCGACCGGTGCGTTGGGCGATCAGTGCGGTGAGCCCTTCGGCGCTGAACTCGATGTCGCCCTCTGCCGGGACCGGCCCTTGAAGCTGGAACAGGTCGGTGCCGGCCAGCGGGCATATCGCAATCTGGCGCTGCATATCCCCTTCGCCAAAGCGGTGCCAGGCCTCACGCGTCAGGCCGGTAAGCACCGCATCCGCCACCAGGGCGCGCACGCCCAGGGTCTTGCCGGGAAAGCCGATCGCCAGGGCATGCCGGACAAAGCTGCGACCGCCATCGGCACCCACCAGCCAGCGGGCACGCATGCGCTCTTCGCCGCCCTTTCCGGCCAGCCGTGCGGTGACACCGTCGGCGTCCTGGTCGAAGCCGACCAGCTCACAACCAAACTCAGGTGCGTGACCGAGCTCAAGCAGGCGCTCACGCATCACCTGTTCCGTCAGAAACTGCGGGACCATCAACGGTTGTTGGTAGGGCTCAGCCGGTGTCGGCGCCGTGGATTCGGTGAATTCAGCCTCGCTGTAGCTGCCATCGTCGCGGTAGCGCCGGTCAGTCGGATAGACTCCACCCACGGCCATCAACCGGTCGAGAATCCCCAGGTCTTCAAAGACTTCCTGGGACCTGGGCTGGATGCCCTTGCCACGCGAGCCGTGGAAAGGCTGCTGGTTTTTTTCGATCAGCCGGAAGGTGATGCCCCTTCTCGCCAGGTCGATCGCCAAGGTCAGGCCGGCGGCACCGGCACCGCAAATCAGTACATCGACAGCGAATTGCGCTTTCATACTGGATCACCTATATGTGCAATACGCACATATTAAGAGAGGCGAACACCGTGTCAATTAAAAATGTGCAAAGCGCACATATATCCGCCCAACTGCGTGACCTGCATGGCTCATTGGTTGAGATCGTAGGGGTGATGAACCGCCCGCAACGCGACGAGGCAATGGTACGCGAGGCCGGGATTTCCCTGGATCGTGCCCTGTTTCCGTTGCTGGTGCTGGTGGAGCGGTTGGGTCCGATTGGCGTGGTCGAACTGGCCGACCGCGTGGGCCGCGACTACACCACGGTGAGTCGGCAGGTGGCGAAGCTGGAAAGCCTGGGCCTGGTCTTGCGCCAGGCAAGCGCACTCGACCGCCGCGTACGCGAGTCGGTGATTACCGAGAAAGGCAAGGCCATGACTGACCGCGTCGATGACGCGCGGGAGCGGATGGGTGTGTCGATCTTCTCCACCTGGGAGGAAGGCGATTTCGACAATCTGGTGCGGTTGATGCGCAAGTTTGCCGAGGATATCAAAGATGACTCGGCGCGTGCGACGAAGGGTATTTCCTAAGGCCATGCACGTTTCCTGTGGCAAGCGGGGCAAGCCCGCTTGCCACACAGCATCAATCCAATGCCAGTTCCACCACCCCGCCGTTCAACCGCACCGGCCATACCCGCAAACGCTGGTCCGGCGTCTCCAGGCACTGCCCGTCTTCCAGGCGGTAATGTTGCTTGTAGATCGGCGCCGCCACCACCACGTCGCCCTTGATACTGCCGATCAAGCCGCGACCGATCACATTGGCCCCGGATTCCGGGTCGTGGTTGTCGATGGCATACAGGGTCTGGTCCTGCGCCCCCGGCAGGTAGAACAGCGCGACTTGCGCGCCGTCCAACCACACCACCACGCCGGAGTTGCTCACCAGGTCGGCCTCGCTGCACACGCTTTTCCAGGTGGCCAGGTTGCGTTGGGTCGTGGGCTGGCTCATCAGGCAATCTCCTCGGTGACGGGAATCAGGTTGAGTTCGGCGGCCATGATCGGCCGGCGCTGGCCGCGTTCCTGGACAAAGTGGATGTCCGGGTCGGGGCGTTTGTCGTTGACGAAGGTGCGGAAGCGCTTGAGTTTTTCCGGGTCTTTGAGGGCGTTGGCCCACTCGCACTCGTAGCGATCGACCACGAGTTGCATCTGCGCTTCCAACTCGGCACCCAGGCCCAGGCTGTCGTGCAGGATCACGTCCTTGAGGAAGTCCAGGCCGCCGTCCAGGCTCTCGCGCCATACCGACGTGCGCTGCAACTTGTCGGCCGTGCGGATGTAGAACATCAGGAAACGGTCGATGTAGCGGATCAGCGTGGCGTCATCCAGATCGGTGGCGAACAGCTCCGCATGGCGTGGGCGCATGCCGCCGTTACCGGCGATGTAGAGGTTCCAGCCCTTCTCTGTGGCGATCACACCCACGTCCTTGCTCTGGGCTTCGGCGCACTCGCGGGTGCAGCCAGACACCGCGAACTTGAGCTTGTGCGGCGAGCGCAGGCCCTTGTAGCGGTCCTCGATCAGCAGCGCCATTTTCACGCTGTCTTGCACGCCGTAGCGGCACCAGGTGCTGCCCACGCAGGACTTCACCGTACGCGTGGACTTGCCATACGCGTGCCCCGTCTCGAACCCCGCCGCGATCAGTTCGGCCCAGATATCCGGCAGCTCGTGCAGTTGCGCGCCAAACAGGTCGATGCGCTGGCCACCGGTGATCTTGGTGTAAAGGTCGTATTTCTTCGCCACTTCGCCGATCACAATGAGCTTGTCCGCGGTGATCTCACCCCCCGGAATACGCGGCACCACCGAGTAGGTGCCGTTTTTCTGCATGTTGGCCATGAACGTATCGTTGGTGTCCTGCAACGGCACCAGGGACGCATCCATGATCGGCTGGTTCCAGCACGACGCCAGGATCGAGCCCACCGCCGGCTTGCACACGTCGCAGCCGGTGTGGCCACGGCCGTGTCTGGCCAGCAGCTCGTCAAAAGTGATGATGCCCTCCACGCGCACCAGGGCGTACAGCTCCTGCCGCGTGTAGGCGAAGTGTTCGCACAGGCTCTTGTCGACGCTGACGCCACGGGCGATCAGCTCATGCTCGAACACTTGCTTGAGCAAGCCTGCGCAGCCACCGCAACCGGTGCATGCTTTTGTTTGGGATTTAAGTAGGCCGAGGTCGCTGCAGCCGCTGTCGATGGCCGAGCAGATCGCGCCCTTGGTCACGTTGTGGCAGGAGCAGACGGTGGCCGATTCCGGCAACGCGCCGGGGCCCAGGGTCGGCGCGCCGCTGGAGGATGGCAGGATCAGGCTGGCCGGCTCGGACGGCAACGCGATGCCGTTCTGCATGTATTGCAGCAAGGTGTCGTAGTAGCTGTTGTCGCCCACCAGCACGGCGCCGATCACCTGCTTGCCCGCAGCATCCACTACCAGGCGGCGGTAGCTGGCGCTGGCTTCGTCGATAAATTGGTAGCTGCGCGCGCCGGGCGTGTGGGCATGAGCGTCGCCAATGGAGCCTACGTCCACGCCGAGCAGCTTGAGTTTGGTGGACATGTCCGCGCCCACAAACGGCTCGGCGGTCTGCCCGCAGAGCAGCGCGGCGACACCTCGGGCCATCTGGTAGCCCGGCGCGACCAAGCCGAACAGGCTGCCGTTCCAGGAGGCGCACTCGCCAATCGCGTAGATGTTCGGGTCGATGCTCAGGCATTCGTCATTGATCACCACACCGCCACGCGGGCCGATGTCCAGGCCGGCCTGGCGGGCCAGTGCATCCTGGGCGCGGATACCGGCAGAGAACACGATCAAGTCGGTTTCGAGGTATTCGCCATTGGCGAAGTTCATGCGGTAGCGGTAGTGCTCGCCCGCACTGATCGACTGGGTAGCGCGCGACAGATGCACCCCCACGCCCAGCCGTTCGATCTGCGCCTTGAGCGCCAGGCCGCCAAAGTCGTCCAGTTGCACCGGCATCAAACGTGGCGCGAACTCCACCACGTGAGCTTCAAGGCCCAGGCTCTTCAACGCGTTGGCGGCTTCCAGGCCCAGCAGGCCACCGCCCACTACCACGCCGCGTCGCGCATTCGCGGCCGCCTTGCGAATCGCGTCCAGGTCTTCAAGGGTGCGATACACCAGCCGCGAATCGCCTTCGGCGCCTTCGATCGGCGGCACGAACGGATAGGAACCGGTGGCCAGCACCAGCTTGTCATAGGCAACGCAACCGTTGGCGGTGATCACCTCGCAGCGCACGCGGTCGATCTCCAGCACCGGCACGCCGAGGTGCAGGGTCACGCCCGGCACCTGGTACAGCGAAGCCTCGGACAAGGCCAGCGACTCGGCATCACGGCCGGTGAAATACTCGGACAGATGCACCCGGTCATAGGCGCGCATCGGCTCCTCGCTGAACACATGCAAGCGGTAGTGATCCAGCGCGCCACGCTCGATCAGTTGCGCCACACAGTGGTGGCCGACCATGCCATTGCCGACGACGATCAAGGTTTTGAGATGGTTCATAGTAAGCACCCGTCAAGCTCATCACGGTTTTAAAAAAAGCAAAAAAAAACGCCTGAAACCTTGCGGTTCCAGGCGTCTTTGCCTGTTCTTATGCGGGTTCGGATCGGGCGACTGCGCCGGATTCACCGCTGTGCCCCAGGGTGTCGATCGTCGTTGACCGAGGTGGGTTAAGGGGGAGCTTGCAGGGTCTGTGCCAAGCTGTCTGAAAACCCGTTGCAGTGGAGGCTATCGTCGCTTAGCCCCACCAAACACCTTTTTCAGCGCCTCCAACTGGTGCGCTCCGCTTCATAAGCGTGCACACCTGAGTCGTCTTCTGTGGTGAGCGGGCTTGTCCCGCGCCGAGGGCGCCCCGGTATCAGGGGCGGTTGCAAAACCTGGCGCGTGACTTGCTAATAACACTTTAACCAAGCAGTCAACGCTGACTGCCCTCACGACAAAGGCGCCGTGTAATCCCCGTTTTCAACGGAGGGTTGCAAGGCGCCTTTTTTGTTTACATGGGTTCCAGATGACCAACCAAAGCATCCGCAGTGTCTGTCCTTATTGTGGCGTGGGCTGTGGCATCGTCATGCAGGTCGAGCACAATAAAGTGGTCAAGGTGATCGGCGACAAGGCCCATCCCACCAACTTCGGGCGCCTGTGCACCAAAGGCACCACCTGCGGGCAAGCCATCGCCGACTCTGGGCGCATGGAGAACGCCTATGTGCGCCAGGCCCGCGAGCAAGACCCCGTGCGCCTCGCCATGGACAAGGCCATCAGCGAAACCGCGCGGCGCTTGCGCCACGTGCTCGACACGCACGGGCCGGACGCGCTGGCCTTCTACGTATCGGGCCAGATGTCGCTGGAATCCCAGTACCTGATCAACAAATTGGCCAAGGGCTTCGTGCGCACCGCCAACATCGAGTCCAACTCCCGCCTGTGCATGGCCAGCGCGGGCAGCGGCTACAAGCTGTCCCTCGGCGCGGACGGCCCGCCCGGCTCCTATGAAGACTTCGACCGCGCCGACCTGTTCTTCGTGATCGGCGCGAATATGGCTGACTGTCACCCGATCCTGTTCCTGCGCATGATGGACCGGGTCAAGGCCGGAGCGAAGCTGATCGTGGTCGACCCTCGGCGCAGCGCCACGGCGGACAAGGCCAACCTGTTCCTGCCGATCAAACCCGGCACCGACCTGGCCCTGCTCAATGGCCTGCTGCATCTGTTGGTCAAAAACGGGCATACCGACCCCGAGTTTATTGCCGCGTTCACCGACGGCTGGGAAGTGATGCCCGCGTTCCTTGAGGACTATTCGCCACAGCGTGTCGCGGACATCACTGGCCTTGCCGAAGCCGACATTCGCCAAGCCGCCGACTGGATCGGCCAGGCCGCCGAATGGATGAGCTGCTGGACCATGGGCCTCAACCAGAGCACCCACGGCACCTGGCACACCAACGCCCTGTGCAACCTGCACCTGGCCACTGGCGCCATCTGCCGTCCGGGCAGCGGGCCGTTTTCCCTCACGGGTCAACCCAACGCCATGGGCGGGCGCGAAATGGGTTACATGGGGCCGGGCCTGCCGGGGCAGCGCTCGGTGCTGGTCGAGACCGACCGCGCCTTTATCGAGGACCTGTGGCAGATCCCCCACGACAGCCTGCCGCGCCAGGCTGGCAGCGGCACCGTGGCGATGTTCGAGCAAATGGCTGCCGGGCAGATCAAGGCCTGCTGGATCATCTGCACCAACCCGGTGGCCAGCGTGCCTAACCGGCAGACCGTGATCAAAGGCCTGCAAACCGCAGAACTGGTGATCACCCAGGATGCTTTTCTCGACACCGAGACCAACCGCTACGCCGACATTCTGTTGCCCGGCGCGCTGTGGGCCGAGGCCGAAGGGGTGATGATCAACTCCGAACGCAACCTGAGCCTGATGCAAAAGGCCGTGGATGCGCCCGGCGAGACCCTGCCCGACTGGCAGATCATCGCCAGGGTCGCCTGTGAAATGGGCTTTGCCGATGCGTTCACCTATGCATCCGCCGCCGACGTGTTTGAAGAAATCAAACGCGCCTGGAACCCCAAGACCGGCTACGACCTGCGTGGCGCGAGCTACCCGCGCCTGCGTGAGAAGCCGCTGCAATGGCCTTGCGCGTCGGAGGATGGCGCGGACCGCAACCCGATCCGCTACCTGGACACAGGCACCCTCGCCTTCGCCACCGAAAACGGCAAAGCCCAGTTCTTCGCCCGCCCCCATATGCCACCCGCAGAAATGCCGGAAGACGCGTTCCCCTTTGTGCTCAACACCGGCCGCGTGCAGCACCAATGGCACACCCTGACGAAGACCGGCAAGGTCGCCACCCTGAACAAACTCAACCCTGGCCCCTTTGTGGAACTGCACCCCGAAGACGCGAGCCGATTGGGTATCAAGGACAAGGATCGAGTCGAGATACGCTCCCGGCGCGGCCGCGCCATGCTGCCCGCCGTGGTCACCGACCGTGTGCGGCCAGGTAATTGTTTTGCGCCGTTCCACTGGAACGATGTATTCGGTGAAAACCTGGCAATCAACGCGGTAACCAACGACGCGGTGGACCCGATCTCCTTACAGCCGGAATTCAAGTACTGCGCCGTCGCCCTGGCCCGCGTCGAGCTGATCGACCACCAATTCCTCGACCGCCCTTCCCCCGTAGCAGAGGACACCGCCATGTCGCGCCTCGACGCCTTCGCCGAAATCGCCGGCATCCGCAACCTACCCGCGCCACCCTTGAGCGAGAATGAGCGCACCTACCTCGCCGGCTTTCTAAGCGGCCTGCAGTCCAACGCCGCACGCCAGGCGGTCGGCGTGCCGACCATGCCCGCCAATGCACCGCTGGCCGATGCCGCGCGGCTGTGGCTGAACGGCTTGCTCGGCGGTTTGTTCAGCCATACGCAATCCCTCGCAGCGCCCTCCCCAGCCGTCACTTTATTGTGGGCCTCGCAAACCGGCAACGCCGAAGCCTTGGCCGAGCGTTTTGCCAAGCGGCTGCGCGACGCGGGCATTGCCGTGGAACTGAGCGCGATGTCGGATTTCCCGGCGAGCAAACTGGCGAGCACCCACACCCTGGCGCTGATCAGCAGCACCTTTGGCGACGGCGACCCACCGGACAATGGCGAAGGTTTCTGGCACAGCCTCAACACCGCCGAGACGCGCCTGGAGTCGCTGCGCTTTGCGGTGCTGGCCCTGGGCGATCCCAACTACGACCAGTTCTGCAACCACGGCAAGCAACTCGACCAACGCCTGTTGGAACTGGGCGCCACCCGTCTGCTGGAGCGCGTCGACTGCGACACCGAATTCGAAGCGCTGGCCGATGCGTGGTTGGTGCGTTTCCAGCAAGCCCTCGCCCCGACAAAGCCCGTCGCGCCCGCCACGCCCGCCGGTAAAACCAAATTGTACGGCTCACGCTTGCTGCTCAACCGGCACCTGAACCCGCTAAGTCCCCACAAGGAAACCCGTCAGTTCGCCCTGGACCTGGCCGGCTCCGGGCTGACCTACGAAGCCGGCGATGCGCTGGGCGTGCGGCCGCGCAACTGCCCCGAACTGGTCAACGAACTGCTCGACCTCACCCGCCTGAACGCCCATACCAGCGTGAACATCGACACCTTCGGCGATGTGCCGCTGCAACAGGCCTTGACCCAGCACTTCGAAATCGCCCGGCCCAGCAGCGACACCCTGGCCTTCATCGCCGAGCGCAGCGCCAACCCAGGCCTCAAGCAGTTGCTCAACCTCGAACACAAGGCCGAACTGAATAACTGGCTGTGGGGCCGGCAACTGGCGGACGTGCTGCACGAATACCCCATCGAGTGTTCAGCGGACGAGCTGCTGGGCACGCTCAAGCGCCTGCAGCCGCGTCTGTATTCGATCGCATCGAGTGCCAAGGCCTATCCGCACGAAATCCACCTGACCGTGGCCGCCGTGCGCTATGGCAAACGCAAAGGCGTGTCCTCGACCTTCCTGGCCGACCGTGTCGGTGACGGTGAAGTGCCGTTGTTCGTGCAGCCGTCCAAGCACTTTCGCACCCCCAGTGACGGCGAGGTGCCGATGATCATGATCGGCCCCGGCACGGGGGTCGCACCGTTTCGCGCGTTTCTGCAGGAACGCCGGGCGCTGGGTCATCAGGGCCGCAACTGGCTATTCTTCGGCGAACAGCACGCTGCCACTGATTTCTACTATCAGGATGAACTGCAAGGCCTGCAGCGCGACGGCCTGCTCACCCACCTGAGCCTGGCGTTTTCCCGCGACCAGGCACAGAAGGTCTACGTGCAGGATCGCATTCGCGAGCAAGGCGCCGAACTGTGGCGCTGGTTGCAGGACGGCGCCAAGCTGTACATCTGCGGCGATGCCAGCCATATGGCCAAGGACGTCGACCAGGCCCTGCGCCAAGTGGCGCAAACCCACGGCGGGCTTGGCGTTGAGGGTGCCGTCGAATACTGGCGACAGTTGAGCGAGCAGAAGCGTTATCTGCGTGATGTGTATTGATTGGATACAGAACAATATGCAGTTTGTATTGTGTACAAAAAACCCTAAAGGTTTGTGGAAGCCGGGCCGAAACAGCAGTGATAGCAAATCGCCGTAATCCTGCTCAGGTGCGCGACGATTTGGCCGCCCTTCACGCTGATGGTCGTCTCGATGAAAATAAAAAATAAGCTGGTACTGGCATTTGTCTCTGTAGCGTTTATTCCGGTGAGCCTGGTGGCCGTGATTTCGGTCATGAACACCCGGACCCAGGCGGTGGATCAATTCATCGATGGCAGCACCCGGGAAATCCGCCAGATCGATGGCAACATCCGCCAGTTCTTCGACGGCACGTTGCAAAACGTCGATCAAATGGCCACCGATCCTGTATACACATCGGTGAACACGCTGAAGAACTACCAGCCCGCCGACGCGGCCAGCCAGCCGATGCCGGCAGAGGCGCAAGCAGTGATCGACCGCTTCGCGCGTTTTGGCGCCACACACCCGGCGGCGGCGATCCTGTCCATCGGCCTGGAAGACGGCACCTACGCCAAATGGCCGGATGACCCGCAACTGGCCAAATACGACCCCCGCACCCGCCCCTGGTACAAGGCGGCCATGGCCAGCCCCGGCAAGACCGTGCGCACGCCGGCTTACTACTACGACAAAGACGACGTGGCGCTGGTGGGCACTGCGCGGGCGCTGCTGGACAACGGCAAGGCCAAGGGCGTGTTCGTGGTCAGCGTGTCGTTGAAGAATCTCACCGAGCTGGTCAAGAGCATCAAGCTGGGCGAAAGCGGCTACGTGATGTTGATCGAAGACGGTGTGGTGCTGGTGGACCCGCGCGATGCGGCCCACAGTTTCAAGCCGCTCAAGGACTTGGGCGCACCCTATGCGCAATTGGCCGACACGCCGCAAGGCCCCACCGAGGTGGTGATCGACGGCGTGCGCTACATGGCCAACGTGTGGACCTCCCCCGGCCTCGGCTGGCGCTACATCGGGTTGATCGAACACCGTGAAGTCATGGCCGAAGCCACGCGCATGACCTACCTCACTGCGATTATCGTCGGCGTGCTGGTACTGATCTTCGGCCTGATCGCGGCGGCGTTTTCCAAGGTCATCGTCAAGCCCATCGGCCAGGTCAGCACCGGCCTGCAGTCCATCGCCCAGGGCGAAGGCGACTTGCGCCACGAATTGCAGGTACAGGGCAAGGATGAAACCGCCGAATTGGCCGGCTGGTTCAACAAGTTTCTCGCGGCGATCCGCCAACTGATCCAGCATATCGGCGCGGCCTCGGCCAATTTGCAGAACGCCTCCAAGGTCAACAGCGAGGTGGCGCACAACATGAACGAGGCGGCCGGACGCCAGCGAGAGGCGGTTGAATTGGTCTCCACCGCGTTCAATGAAATGGTGGCCACCGCCAACGAAGTCGCGCGTTCATGCAGCGGTGCCGCAGAGTCCGCCGAGAACGGGCACCGTCGCGTGGCCGAGGGCAAGCAGCAGATCGAAGTCACCACCGACAACGTCAATCGCCTGGGGCGCCGCCTTACCGAGTCATCCCAGGCCATGGTCGAACTGGAAGCCGGCAGCCGCAGCATCAACCAGATCCTTGGCACCATCCGCGCGATTGCCGAACAGACCAACCTCTTGGCACTCAACGCCGCCATCGAGGCCGCCCGCGCCGGTGACCAGGGCCGTGGCTTCGCGGTGGTGGCCGATGAAGTACGCGCCCTGGCCAAGCGCACGTCCGACTCCACCGGTGAGATCGAGCAACTGCTCGGCACCCTGGAAAACAAGACCCAGGAAGTCACCCAGAAGATGGGCAGTTGCCTGGACTTGTCGCGGGCCAGCGTGTCGTCCATCGAAAGCGCGCGGGACAGCTTTGAAGGCATCCAGACGTCGGTCAACGAAATCCGCGACCAGAACCTGCAGATTTCCGCCGCCGCCGAGGAACAACACAGCGTGGCCGAGGAGATCAACCGGCATATCCAGCAGATCTACGACGAGGCGCGGCTCGTGGAAAGCCTGGCTAATTCGGCACAGGACGACTCCGGGCGGTTGTCGAATTTGTCGGATGAGCTGAATGGCTTGGTGGGGCGATTCAAGTCCTGAGAAAGTCAGCGATTTGCTGCCACATCGCGCCAGGGTTGGAATACATCGGGAAGTGCCCGCACTCTGCAATCGGCGCCAGCCGCACGCCGTGGGCCTGGATGTGCGGCAGGTAGGACAGCCCGGCGTTCTGCTCGCCGTACATGAACATTTTCGGGCAGGGCAACCCGAGGAGCCTGCCCATCAGGTCGGCGTTATCGGAAAGCTCGACCATCGACTGGAAAATTCCGCGCACGGCGCCCGCCCGTACCTTATGGCGCAGGCTCGCCGAATACAGCGCGCTGGCGTACGCGGGGGCCTGGCGGGTGCGTTCGATGAAGGCACTGAAAAACGCTTCGGGGTCTTCTGTCGGGTAGTCGACGATCTGCCGGCTGAGGAAGCAGTCTTCGGGGGCGATATTGCCTTCGATGTCGGTGAAGCTCAGCACCCGGCCCGGAAAACGGTGCGCCAGCATCAAGGCTGTCAGGCCACCCATGGAATGGCCGACCAGGTGGAAACGGTCGATCTGGAAGTGCTCGAGCACCTGTAGCGCGGTGTCCAGCAGGAGCGGGATGTTGATGTGTGCAAGTTCAGCACACTGGCTTTCACCACAACCGGGAGCGTCGTAGGCGACAAAGGCATGCCCGTCGAATGCCGGGTGCAGGACGATATCCGCGTAGTCTTCCTTGGTCGAACCGAACCCGTGCAGGAACACGATGGGGGCACGCGCGCCACCGCGATGGATCGCAGCGATGTTCAGTGAGGTGCCGGCCACCGTCAGCGGAATAAATGAGTGAACGAACGACATGCTGGGGTTCCTTGGCCACAAAGGGCGCCACTGTCGGGGCTCAGTCGCGTGGTGTAAATAACGGAGAGCGAAAGGCTTTCATACGCTAATCGTATGGGCCTGGAAGTGTGCGACCAACTCGGTCACCAGCGGGTTGAGCCGCTCACTGTTCCAGGCCACCGCCGTGGTCACGACATTGAGCTTCTGGGTGAGTGGCCGCAACACGACATTGTCCGGCGCGAGTTTCTTCAAGGCGGCTGGCACCAGCGCGATGCCCTGGCCGCAGCTGACAAAGGCTATCTGCGAAGCCACGGAGCGCACCTCATGCAACACCCGTGGCGAGAATCCACTGGCACGGCAGGTGGCGATCAGGTTATCGAAATACACCGGGCTGACCTTGCGCGAAAACATCACCAACGGCTCGCTGGCCAGGCTCGACAGGCTGATGCGCGTGCGCGCGGCCAAAGGGTGGTGGCTGGGCAAGGCCACCATCAAGCGGTCTGCCCGCAACGGCAGCGACTGAATCGCCGGGCCCAGGTCGCCGTCCAGCCGGGCAAAGGCCAGGTCGATATCGCCTGCTTCCAGCGCCGGCACCGCTTCAACGCTGTCGATCTCGCGCACCGACACGGTGAGGTGCGGGTATTGCTGCTTGAGTTGGTCGATAATGCGCGGCAGCACATCAAACATCGCGGTGGAAATCGCGCCGATGGTCAGCATCCCCGACTGCCCCGCCACCGCCTCCTCCACCGCCAGCTCCAGGCGCTCCAACTGCTCGGCGAACTTGCGCACTGCGGGCAGTATCGCCGCCCCCACCGGCGTCAACCTAGCCCCGCGCCGCGAACGCTCGAAAAGCGTGACCTTGAGCGCCTGCTCCAGCACCTGGATCTGCTCGCTCAGCGGCGGCTGCGACATCCCCAGGCGCTTGGCGGCACGGCCGAAATTCTGCTCTTCGGCGACAGCAAGGAACAGCCAGAGGTGGCGAATAAGGCGAAAATTGATCATGGGCGATCCATAGGCTTGGCGTATGAAAGGGAGAGGTTAAGCTCAATATACCTATAGTACGCTGGCTTGCCAGCGATGGCGGTGTGCCCGTCACTGGAAATATTGACTGATCTACCGCTATCGCCGGCAAGCCGGCTCCTACAGGGGATTGGTTGTGTTGGCAGGATTTGGGGGGGCCTGCTGGCGCAATCTCAGATGTGAAAAAATTAACTGTAAGTGCTATCCCCAACGCTAACCACGATGCGAAGCGAGCCGCTCTTGATCGTGACCTTGATCTGGCTTTTGATCTTAGGCGCCCCATCAAACACGCTGGCCGGAATTCGACAGGGATTTGGGGGGTAAACCGGCAGGGATGCCGGTTTAGCCGCCCCGCGCCATGGAGGGCGCGTGGCGGCGGCCCCCCAAATCCCTGTCGGATTACGGGCACACCGAGCCTAAGCGAGGTGCCGAGTGTTGGGGCAAGAGCCTTTTGCTTACTTTTGGGCTTTTCAAAAGTGAGCCGCCGTAAGGGCGGAACCATAAGCGGCCGTTACCTAAATAACGGATATGTACTCAGACTGATCCAACATCCTGGTCGGCTGCCAGTCCGCCCTCGCCGGCAAGCCGGCGCCTACAGAGGAACCGCCGTATGGCTCCGCTGTAAAACCATCCACCCCAGAAACGCTTGAAGCCGAGCCAAGAACCTTTCACTGTCAGCACTCGGGTTTCGAGCCTCAAACAGAAAAAACGCCACCTGCGTCACCTGCATCGGATACCTCTGCACGAACAGCGCAACATGCTCCTCCAATGTCTGCGGCCAAGTCGCCCCCTCTACCCCACACACTATCTGGGTCGACCTGATCAGCTTGCGTGACGCTTCGCGCTGCAGGCGCAGCCGCTCGTGTTCGGTGTCGGCACGCGCAATGCGGCTGAGGTAGGCGCTCAGCACCGCTTCAAAGTCACCATTCACGGCCAAGGCGATGTCCAGTGACGGCCGAAACCGCTCGAACTGCACCGCCAGATCATTGCCCCATACGCACCGGCAATGGTGCTTGAGCCAGAACCCCCAACGATGTTTATTCTCAACAGCCAGTACCTGCGCGCGGCTGCCGATATCGAAATCGACCTTGGTGACTGACGGGTGCCGCAGCGCCAGATCGCACCGAATCCATTCCAACCGCTCCAGGCTCGCAGCGGTAGGCGGCTCGCTCAGCACCAGCGTGAGATCAAGATCGGACACACCCGGCAGCGCATCGCCGCGCGCGACACTGCCGTAGACATAAATGCCGTCAACCCCCAAGCCTGGCTGCGAAAGCAGGCCGCAGGCATCCTCAAGCAACGGCTGAAATTCACGCTGCACGGAGACGTCGGGAACCCTGAGGATAAAGCCCTCGGCGTCCACACCCGTGGATTGCGATGCACTCATGGGCGATGCCTCTCGATCACCAGGCCTTCTGCCTCAGTCGGCACGCAGAAATGCCGGGTGATCAAATCGAACTCGGCATCAGTGGCGGCGAAGTCATGCTCACCCTGGGCATTGCGCGCGTGCAGCCGGGCCCGGCAGGTGGCGTCGTCCAGTTCAAGGTAATGCAGGCAGTGCCGGACGTTGGCGACGTGTGCCAAGCCCAGCAGCCATTCGCGGTTAGCCAAGGTGTTGGCAGGGAAATCCAGTACCACGTTGGCACCCGACTGCAGCACGTTGATCACCAATGGGCCCAGTACGCCGCGTATTCGCTGGGCACAACGGCTGTAGTCGGCAATGGAGCGGATTTCACCGGGGTAAAGCGTGGCAAGCCAGTGGTCTTCGCTGAGTACAATGGCCGCGTGCTCGGTGGCCAGGGTCTTGGCGAGCGTGGACTTGCCGGAGGCGATCTTGCCGCAGAGCAAATGCAGGGTTGGCATGGCAAGGTTCCTTATGTGAGGCCAGCCAGCATGCACGCTGGGGGTTGATCACACAACGCGCCGCTGCCAGTGCGCGTAGAACGCCAGGGCCGCGACGTTCTTGTCCTTGGCTTCGAGCATGATGTCGAAGCGGTCGAGAAACTGCAGCGCGTAATCGTTGGTCCAGCGGTTCCACATTTGCGCGCTGTGGGCGTAGAGGTCGCGCTTGGACACCACCTGCAACAGCGCGTCCATTTCCAGCTTGTGCTCGGCGTCGAACCCCAGTTCCTGCAGGCTCTCCTGGGGTTGGGAGTAGTGCATGGTCGGGCGAACGCCGCGCCAGCTTTCGATCACACGGGCGACCCGTTCCGAGTGGGGATCGATGTAGTCGTTTTCATTGATCCAGCAGTGGTGGATGTCCAGCACCACTGGCGCCAGGTCCGCGACTTGCAGGCAGTGGTCCAAACCGTAGGTCTTCTCGTCGTTCTCGAAGGTAATGCAGTTGCGCGCCACTTCCGACAGACGCGCCCACACCGCGCGGGTACCCGCCACGCCAAGGCGACCGGCGATATGCACGTTGCACTTGAGGTCCTGGAAGCGTCGGCCGTAGCCCATCATGCGGATCATGTTGGCGTGGTATTCGAATTCGGCCAGGCTGTTTTCCACCACGCCAGGGTTCTCCGACCCCAACACACAGTACTGGCCGGGGTGGAATGATAGGCGGATATCCGCAGCGCGCGCCAAGTCACCGATCGCGGCAAACCCCTCGACCAACTGATGCTCGATGGCCGGGTCCTTGTACACCGCGGCGATTTTCGGGTGGCTGTAGAACGGCAACAGATCGCTGCTCAGGCGCAGCATGCGCAAGGTTGGCGGCAATTCGGCGACATACGACAACAGGCGCAATTGGGCCGCCAGGTTGTGGGTGACCACTTCCACCAATTTGTCGCGGGCCACTTGGGGCGTGACGCTGTCCATCCAACGCAACGTGGTGGTGCGCGGGTTGAAGGGGCCTTCGATCAGCTTCAAGGCGCTGGCCGACAGCAGGCGTTCGGGATGCTTGTACTGGCACGCGAAGCCGATTCGAGGGTGGGTCATGGAGAGGCCTGAAGGTGAACAATCGTGGGGATTATAAGAGCTTAGGTGGGTAACACCGCCAGGGGTTCACTCTGGAAAATAAGTTGAATCCTGGTTTTCGCAGGCAGTCACCTATAAGGACAACAGCGAGACGACAACGCAACGGAGGTGGCGATGAACCTTGCAATGACACTCTTCAGCCTGTTTGCCGGATGGATGGCGATTGTGTTTTCGATGATGTGGGGCGTACTGCGGGTAGTACGCTGGCACCATGATTAGCACGCCAGATGGGCGCTACTTTGTGGTCAAGGGCCAACTCTGGCGCTGCACCAACCCGGCGCTGGACGAAGACACCCGCCAGCGCCTGGTCAATGCATTGATGGACGCGCGCCGTGCCGTCAAAGCGGCCAAGGCCTCGGGTGACCCGCAACAACTGAGGGTGGCGCGACACCAGGTGCACAGTGCCAAGGTCGACCTTGGCGAACGCGGCCCCGTCTGGTGGAGCGATGGCAGCCCGGACTTCAATCGCTGTCAGGTTGCCAATACGCCTTATGCACAATGGTTTGAAAAACATCTGGATATGAAACCCCAGTGAACTTTCCCGCGAACGTCACGCTCCTTTCCTATGCGAAGTCATTGCGCCCTGAATCCAGGAGCGCTGAACGATAAGGAGCCGCCCCCCCATGACTACCCTCCCCGCCTACTACGCAACACGGCCAGGCCCGCTGCATGCACTCTTGCTGGCTGGCAGCGTACCGTTGTTTCTGGGTGCCCTGCTCAGCGACGTTGCCTACGGCCAGACCTATCAGATTCAATGGGCCAACTTCGCTTCCTGGCTGATTGCCGGCGCCTTGGTGTTCAGTGGGTTCGCGCTGTTGTTCGCGCTGGTCAACCTGCTTCGTGCGCGGCGTAAATCCGGGCGACCGGCCGCTTACTTCCTGTTGCTGCTGGCGGCCTGGGTACTGGGTTTGGTCAATGCCTTCCAGCATGCCAAGGATGCGTACGCCATGATGCCCGCCGGCCTGGTGCTGTCGGTGATCGTTACGCTGCTGGCACTGGTGGCTGCGTGGATCGGCCTGACTGACCTGCGTTCGGGAGATGCCAAATGAAAACGTCCAGCACCCTGACCCTGTTGAGCGCCGCCCTGTTGCTGACCGCCTGCGGTGGCGAAGGCGACAAGACCCAGGCCCGCGGCCCTGACCCGAAACTGCCGGAGCAGCAAAGCAGCCTGCTGCCGAGCATGAAGATTGCCGAACCGGTGCCGTGGGGCGAGCAAAAACCCAGGGTTCCGGAAGGCTACAGCGTGACCGCCATCGCCACCGACCTGGCCATCCCGCGCCAGACCCTGGTGCTGCCCAACGGCGACATCCTCGTCGCTGAAGGCCGTGGCGGCAGTGCGGCCAAGCTCAAGCCCAAGGACGTGATCGCCAGCCTGATCAAGGCCGAAGGCAACACCAAGGTCAAGAGTGGCAACCGCCTGACCTTGCTGCGTGACGCCGATGGCGACGGCACCTACGAACTCAAGACGGTGTTTGCCGACAACCTCAACGCGCCGTACGGGCTGGCGTTTGCCAACGGCAAACTCTACGTGGCCAATCAGGATGCGCTGGTGAGCTTCGACTACGCCGACGGCCAGACCAAGGCCAGCGGCCCACCGAGCAAAGTCACCGACCTGCCGGCGCAAATCAACCATCACTGGACCAAATCCCTGGCCGTGAGCGCTGACGGCAGCCAGCTCTACGTGGGCATCGGCTCCAACAGCAACGTCACTGAACGCGGCATGGAAGTGGAGATCGACCGCGCAATGGTCTGGCAGATCGATGCCGCCACCGGCGCGCACAAGCCTTACGCCACCGGCCTGCGCAACCCGACGGCACTGACCATCCAGCCGGACACCGGGCAACTGTGGACGGTGGTCAACGAACGCGACGAACTGGGCCCGGACCTGGTACCGGACTACCTCACCTCAGTGCGTGAAGGTGCCTTCTATGGCTGGCCCTACAGCTATTGGGGCCAGAACGTCGACCCGCGTGCACAGCCGCAGAACCCGGCCAAGGTCGCCGCCGCGATCAAGCCGGATTACAGCCTGGGCTCCCACGTGGCGGCCCTCGGCGTGGACTTTTCCATCCCGCAAATGGGCGAGAAATTTGCCGATGGCGTGTTTGTCGGCGAGCACGGCAGTTGGAACCGTGACAACCCGGTGGGCTACAAGGTGATCTTCGTGCCGTTCAGCAATGGCAAGCCGTCCGGTGAGCCCATCGACTTCGCCACCGGCTTCCGCGGTGACGATGGCAAGACCCGTGGGCGCCCCGTGGGTGTGACGGTGGACCCCAAAGGCGCACTGATCATTGCGGATGACCTGGCCAATACCGTGTGGCGGGTGACGCGCAACCGCTAAGCAAACTGTTTGACATGGTTGCCTGAAGCAACAATATAATTGCTTAAGGCAACCATTCGAGCATTCCAGCATGTCCACCCCTCTGCTTGTCGAGCGCGCCGGCATCGTGCGTGGTTTCAATCGTTTCTACACCCATCAAATCGGCGTGTTGCAGGAACACCTGCTACAAAGCGATTACTCGCTCACCGAAATCCGCGTGATGTACGAGCTGTCTACCCGTGGCGACCTCACCAGCGCTGACCTGTGCCAAATGCTCAGCCTGGACGCCGGTTATCTGAGCCGGCTGGTGGGCGGGCTGGAAAAACGCGGCCTGATCCAGAAAGTCCGCTCCGTGACCGACGCCCGTGCGGTGCAGTTGCACCTCACCGATCACGGCCGCGACGTGCTGGCACCTCTGGAGCAGCAAACCCAGGACGAAGTCATCACCCTGCTCGACAGCCTGCCCGAACCCCAGCAACGCCAGCTCACCGAAGCCATGAAGCGCATCCAGGCCCTGCTGCAAGGCACGGCGCCCAGCTATCTGCTACGCGATCCACAACCCGGCGACATGGGCGTGGTAGTGCAGCAACAGACCGCGTTGTATGCCCGTGAATATGGTTGGAACTGGGAGTTCGAAGCATTAGTAGCGGAGACGGTCGCCAAGTACCTGAGGGCGTTTGATCCAACCTGCGAGCGTTGCTGGATCGCGGAAAAGGACGGCGAAGTGGTGGGCTCGGTGTTCGTTATCCGCCACGGCGAAACCACAGCCCAACTGCGCATGCTCTACGTGGACGCCAGTGCGCGCGGCATGGGCATCGGCCAACGGCTGGTGGATGAGTGTGTGCGCTTTGCCCGGCAGGTCGGCTACCAACGCATGCAACTGTGGACGGTGGACATCCTCGGCGATGCACGCAAGCTGTATCAGAAGGCCGGGTTCGCGTTGGTCGAGGAAGAAACGATAGACAGCTTTGGCAAATCCCTGGTCAGCCAGACCTGGGCGCTCACGCTTTAAAGTGTTCCCGCGCCGTTGCGGCGCGGGACATAAGACCTTACAGGTCAGTGATTTCCTTGTGACGCGGCACCAGCGTCTTCATCACGCTCCAGGCCACCAGGTAGGCCAACGCACAGATCGCAAACATGATCATGTAGCCGGTGTGAATGTCGCCGACGGACTTATAGTAGTCGAACACCCAACCGCCGATCTTGGTCATTACCACGCCACCCAGGCCGCCGGCCATGCCGCCGATACCGACCACCGAGGCCACGGTTTTCTGCGGGAACATGTCCGACACGGTGGTGAAGATGTTGCACGACCACGCCTGGTGCGCGGAGGCTCCCACGCCGATCAACAGCACCGGCACCCAGAAGCTGATATAGCCGAAGGGTTGCGCCAGCAACACCACGAGTGGAAACAGCGCGATCACCAGCATGGCTTTCATGCGGCCATCGTAGGGCGCATCGCCGCGTGCCATGAAGTAGCTGGGGAACCAGCCGCCACCGATGCTGCCGACCATGGTCATGCTGTAGAGCACCGCCAGCGGCATCACGATATCGGCGCCTTTCATGCCGTATTGCGCCGACAGGTAGGTGGGCAGCCAGAACAGGAAGAACCACCACACGCCGTCGGTCATGAACTTACCAAAGGCAAAGGCCCAGGTCTGGCGATAGGTGAGCAACTTGAACCAGGAGACTTTCTTCTGCACCGCGCCCGCCGCTGCCGGGGTGAAGGGCTCCACGGTCTGGTCGCTGCGGATGTACGCCAGTTCGGCGGGCGACAGGCGTTTTTGCTCATCGGGCTTCTTGTAGAGCGCAATCCACACCGCGACCCACACAAAACCCAACGCACCAATCACGATAAACGCCGCTTCCCAGCCCCAGAGCCCCGCGATCAACGGCACGCAGATCGGCGCCAGGATCGCGCCCACGTTGGCGCCGGAGTTGAAGATACCCGTGGCCAAGGAGCGTTCTTTCTTGGGGAAGTACTCGGCGGTGGCCTTGATCGCAATCGGGAAGTTACCCGCTTCGCCAATCGCCAATACCGCGCGGGACAGCATGAAGCCGGCAATCGACACCGGAATCACCGCCAGGCCTATCGCCCCGCTGATGGCGGCGATGCCCTCGCCCATCGGCACCGAGAACGCATGCATGACAGCGCCCGTCGACCAGATACCGATCGCCACCACATAAGCCGCCTTGGTGCCGATCTTGTCGACAAAGCGCCCGGCGAACAGCATGGAGATCGCGTAGACAAACTGGAACACCGCCGCGATGTTGGCGTAATCGGTGTTACTCCAGCCAAATTGCGTGGACAACTGAGGGGCCAAGAGGCTGAGCACCTGGCGGTCGAGGTAGTTGACGGTAGTCGCGAAGAACAGCATCGCGCAGATGGTCCAGCGATAGTTGCCTACAGCTTGGCCAACGCGGTGAGCGTTGATGGGCTCGTTCAAGTTCATGGCATCACTTTTTATTTTTGTTAGGTAGGACATATGTAACGTCATATGTCGTCGTACAACTGCGACTTTTATAGCGGGACGCCTTTACGCTGTCAATCTCCAAGATTGCCGTTTATCCAGGTATTTAACGCGTATGTGAAATGTCAGGCAGAAGCAGTTGTAGGATGACAAACCCGAAACACCCGACTCGGCGCCTTGCCCGGTACATCGTCCAGTACACCGAACGGTTGCATGCCAAGCTTTTCCAATACCCGGATCGATGCCGCGTGGTCCGGCCGCACCAGCCCGAACACGTCGGGCAGGCCAAGGGTTTCGAACGCCAGGGCCAGCGCGTCTTGGCCCAATTCAGTGGCATAGCCCTGCCCCCAAGCCTCCACCGCAAAGCGATAACCAAGGTTGATGCGCCGTTCGGTCAGGTAGTTGAGTGGCGCGATGCCGCCAAAGCCAATGATGTGCTCCGGCGCCTCACGCCGTGCAATCGCCCACCAGCCATAGCCTTGCTCGGCCCACTGCGCGAGCCAGTGATCCAGCAGGCGTTGCGCAACCTCGAGGCTGGCCATGGGGCCCGCCGGGTTGAACAGGTTCGTCTGCGGGTCGCCGAAGATCGCGAACAATCGCTGCACGTCGCTGGACTGTGGCGGGCGGTAGACAAGACGCGATGAAGTGACCGGCATTCGAATGACTCCTCCTTCACTGAAATGAGCGGGCCGCTTCACAGCCCAGCGCGGGGCAAGCCCGCTCACTACAAAGAATGCAAAAAAAGCAAATTAGTGGTGAATTATTTCATGTCCGCTTGTATCTGAACTGACAGAGCGGTGCCATCGCTGCGATGGCACCTCCCCTGTTCTGCTTTAGAGTGCCCCGCATGAAATTACGTAAGAAAAGCGTCAAGCCCATCGGATTGAAAGACATCACCATCGTCGACGACACCAAAGTGCGCAAGGCGATCACCGCCGCCGCACTGGGTAATGCCATGGAATGGTTCGACTTTGGCGTCTACGGCTTTGTCGCCTATGTGCTCGGCAAGGTGTTCTTCCCCGACGCCTCGCCCAGCGTACAAATGATCGCTGCACTCGGTACGTTCTCGGTGCCCTTCCTGATCCGTCCCCTGGGCGGTCTGTTCTTCGGTGCATTGGGCGATAAGTACGGGCGACAAAAAGTCCTCGCCGCCACCATCGTAATCATGTCCCTTAGCACCTTCGCCATCGGCTTGATCCCCTCCTATGCCTCCATTGGCATCTGGGCGCCGATCCTGCTGTTGCTGTGCAAGATGGCCCAGGGTTTCTCGGTCGGTGGCGAATACACCGGCGCGTCGATCTTCGTGGCCGAATATGCCCCGGACCGCAAGCGCGGTTTCCTCGGCAGCTGGCTGGACTTCGGCTCCATCGCCGGTTTCGTGCTGGGCGCCGGTGTGGTGGTGCTGATTTCCAGCGTCGTGGGCGAGGCCGATTTTGAAGCGTGGGGCTGGCGCCTGCCGTTCTTCCTCGCCCTGCCCCTGGGCATCATCGGCCTGTACCTGCGCCATGCCCTGGAAGAAACCCCCGCGTTCCAGCAACACATGGACAAGCTCGAACAAGGCGACCGCGAAGGCCTGACCCACGGCCCCAAGGTCTCGTTCAAGGAAGTCGCGACCAAGCACTGGCGCAGCCTGCTGACCTGCATCGGCATCGTGGCGGCGACCAACGTGACCTACTACATGTTGCTCACCTACATGCCGAGCTACCTGTCGCACAACCTGCACTACAAAGAAAACAGCGGCGTGCTGATTATCATCGCGATCATGGTCGGCATGCTGTTCGTGCAGCCGTTCATTGGTTTCATCAGTGACAAGATCGGCCGCAAGCCCTTCATCATCGCGGGCAGTATCGGCCTGCTGTTCTTGTCCATCCCGGCGTTCATGCTGATCACCAGCGGCAAGATCGGGCTGATCTTCGCTGGCTTGCTGATCCTGGCGGTGATCCTCAACTTCTTCATCGGCGTGATGGCGTCGACGCTGCCGGCGATGTTCCCCACTCACCTGCGCTACAGCGCGTTGGCCAGTGCGTTCAACGTCTCGGTGCTGATTGCCGGCCTTACCCCGACCGCCGTAGCCTGGCTGGTGGAAAGCACCAACGACCTGTACATGCCCGCCTACTACCTGATGGTGTTTGCCGTGGTCGGCCTGATCACCGGCCTGACCATGAAGGAAACTGCCAACAAGCCACTGCGCGGCGCAGCACCGGCCGCGTCGGACATGGAAGAAGCCAAGGAATTGCTGCAGGAGCATCACGACAATATCGAGCAGAAGATCGAAGACATCGATGCCGAGATTGCCGAATTGGAAGCCAAGCGCAAGAATCTCGTCGAGCAGCATCCGCGCATCAACTAACGCCTGAAAGCGCGGGGTGGCCCAGGCCACCCCGCTACTGGAGTGTCCTCATGGTTCCAAGCGTCACCGCACCACAGTCCTTGCTCAGCGCCGATGAACGCGCTGCCATCGCCGAAATAGAAGCTACCACCAGCATCCTGCAACTGGTCACCCGCCTGACCGGCATGCGCTTTGCCGGCATCGCCAAATTCACCGACTTGGAATGGGTAGTCTGCTCGGTGCACGACACCGTGGACCTGGGCATCCATGTCGACGACGTGCTCGACCTCGAAACCACCCTGTGCAGCGAGTTCTGCATCAACCCGCAGACCCTGTTTATCCCCCAGATCAGCCAGAACGGCCGCTTCGCCGCCCGCCCGGTGGTCAAGCAATACGCCATCGAGAGTTACGCCGGGGCGCCGATCTTCTTGCCCGACGGTCGCCTGTTTGGCGCTCTGTGTGCGCTGGACTCTCGGGCGATGCTGTTCGAGGACCCCAACCTGCCGGAAACCCTGAGCCTGTTTGCGCGACTGATTGGGTGCATATTCTTCGCTAACCTGACGTCCGACCGCTGATCCCAGCCTGGGCCATCGGCGATTTACATTCGCCTGCCCAGGTAAGTGGAGCGCCTCCCTTCTCGACGGTCTAAGTTTTTCGCCGGGGCGGCCGATAGCAAGACATACCCTGACTTGCAGCGACGCCCTGCGGGAAACAATGCCCAACTCTCTCGCTCCTATCGTTCGTTCGCTCTCCGACCGCACCAGCCTGTCGCTGGCACGCACATCGTTGTTCAAGTTCATCGCGTTGCTGACCGTGGTCTTTGCGGCGGCCACATACTCGCTGGTTTACCTCGCCCGCGATCTTGACCGTTCCGAACAGGCTGAGAGCGCCTTCTACACGCGCAAAGCCGTGGATTCCCTGGAAAAGTCGCTGCGCGTGACCGTCAAGGACTACGCGTTCTGGAGCGATGCCTACAAACACCTGCATGTGAAGGTGGACACTGACTGGGCGTTCGCGCGGGGTAATGTGGGGGCCACGCTGTATCAGGATTTCGGCTTCCAGGGCCTGTTTGTGGTCAACCCTCTCAACCGCACGGTTTACGCGGTGGTCGATGGGGCGCTGGAACAGGTCGAACTCACCGCCTGGCTGGGCCAACCCATCGACGACATTCTGGAAAAGGCGCGCGCCGGGGCAGATGACGAAAAACCGGTCACGGCCTTTATCAACGTGCATGGCAGCCCGGCACTGGTAGCCGCCGCCGCGATCACACCGGGCACCGACCCCACGGTCATGACGGATGGCCGGCCACCGTCGGTGCTGATCTTCATCGACATCCTCAATACCGCCAAGCTGGCCGTGATCGGCAACGACTTCGGCGTGGAACAACTGCACATCGCCACCCCTGACGAAATCGGCAAGACCTTGCTCTACCCCTTGGGCGACAACGGTGCCGCCGGCAGCCTGCACTGGGAACCCGCGCGGCCCGGTCTGCGGCTGATGGGCGTGGGGCTGCCGTTGTTAGGCCTGGCGGCCTTGCTGGTGTGCCTGATGAGCTGGGTCATTTCACGCCGCACCACCGCCGCCGCGCTGGCCCTTGATGCCAGCCATTCGTCGCTGCAAAACAGCCAGATTGCACTGGCCACCAGCGAAGCACGCTTTCGCGATGTGGTGGAGGCCAGCTCCGACTGGGTGTGGGAAATCGATGCCGGTTGGCGTTTTACTTACCTGTCGGAGCGCTTCGAAAACGTCACCGGACTGGCCCGGCACACCTGGATCGGCGCCACGATGAACGACCTGCTGGAGACCGACGGCGGCCTGCTGTCGCAATGGCTGAGTATGCCAGGCCGACGTCCCGATATCAGCGTGCAATGCCGCTATCGCGATGCCGACAGACAGGAACGCACCACGCGCCTGTCTGCGCGGCAGATGCCCTGCGGCGGGTTCCGAGGCACGGCAACCGATGTGACCGAAGAGGTCGAAGCCCGGCGGCGCATCGAGTTCCTGTCCCAACACGACGCCCTCACCGGGTTGCCCAATCGCACGCGCCTGCAAGCGTTCCTCGACGGCAAGTTGAAGGCGCTGGCCACGTCGGGGCGACCGTTAGTCATGCTCAGCCTGGACCTGGACCGCTTCAAGCCGGTCAATGACCTCCTCGGCCACGCCGCTGGCGACCGCGTGCTCAATGCCGTCTCAGGCCGCCTGGCGGCCTGTGTGCGCCATGGGGACCTGGTCGCCCGAGTGGGCGGTGACGAGTTCGTGTTGATTCTCACCGAGGCAGGCACCCAGGGGGAAGTCGAGGGGTTGTGCAGGCGGTTGATCGATTCGATCGAGCAGGCCATCCGCATCGACGAACAGGAAGTGTTCATCAGCGCCAGCATCGGCATTGCCCTCGCGCCCAACGACGCCATCGAGGTCACCGAGTTGCTGCGTTATGCCGATATTGCGCTGTACGAGGCCAAATCCGCCGGTCGCAACACCTGGCGTTTTTATTCCGGGGAAATGAATACCCGCATCATTGAGCGTCGCCGTCTGGAAAGTGACCTGCGCTATGCGATCAAGCACGGGGAGCTGCGCCTGCACTTCCAACCGCGCTACCGCATCGCCGATGGGCAGATGGTGGGTGCCGAAGCACTGGTTCGCTGGCAGCATCCGGACCGTGGCCTGATTGCACCGGACACCTTCATCGCGATTGCCGAGGAGTCGGGGTTGATACTCTCGCTGAGCGACTGGGTACTGAAAACCGCCTGTGCCTGTGCCGCCGCCTGGCCGGATCACTTGTTTGTGTCGGTGAACCTCTCACCCACCGAATTCAAGCGCGGCGACCTGGTGGAGCGCATACGGCGAGCCCTGGACAGCGCCGCCATCCACCCCACGCGGGTGGAACTGGAAATCACCGAAAGCGTGATGCTCGAAGATGCCGTCGGCGCACTGGCAATCATGCATACCCTGAAGCAACTGGGCATCCGCATCGCCATGGATGACTTCGGGACCGGCTATTCCTCCCTGAGCTATTTGCGCGAATTCCCGTTCGACGGCCTCAAGATTGATCGCACGTTCCTGAGCCGGCTTGAGCAAAGTGAAGACGACAAGGCCATCATCCAGGCCATCGTCGGCTTGGGGCGCGCGTTGTCGTTGACCGTCACGGCCGAGGGCATTGAGACGGCTGAACACCTGGCAATGCTCAAGGCGGTGGACTGCGAGGAAGGCCAGGGCTACTTTCTCAGCCACCCGCTGGATCTCGAGGCGTTCAACGGCCTGTTGGACGTGCACGCCGGCCTGGTGCAGTCATAACGCGCGGCTGACCGGCCCTACCGGAAAAAATGACTCGGCGTCTTGCCAAACTGTTTCTTGAACATGCTGGTAAACGCACTGGGGCTTTCATAGCCCAGTTCCAGGGCGATATCGATCACCTTCTCGCCCACCGCAATACGTTCCAGCGCCAGCAACAGCCGTGCCTGCTGGCGCCATTGGCCGAAGGTCATGCCGGTTTCCTTGCGGAACAGGCGCTGGATGGTTTTCTGGTCGAGGTTCAGGCGCTCGCCCCAGTGTGCCACGGTGGAGGCGTCGCTCGGGTCTTCCTGCAGCGCCAGGCTGATGCGCTGCAGGCGCGGGTCGGCGGGCTGGGGCAACGAGAGTGGCAACGCCGGCAGGATGGCGAGTTCGTCGAGGATCAGGTGCATGATCCGCGCATCCCGCGAGTCCTCGGCATACGGTGGCTTGAGGCTGACCGACGCCTTGATCAGCTCGCTCAATAAAGGTGAGATGCTGACCGTCTTCGGCTCGCCGGGCATGTTCGGGAAGCGATCCGGGCGCACGAACACGCTGCGCATTTTCAGCGTGCCCACGCAACGCAGGGAATGCACCTGCCCGGCGGGCATCCAGATTCCGCGATTGGGCGGCACTGTCCATTGGTTCAACGCCGAGTACACCACCATCACGCCTTCGATGGCGTAGAGCAGTTGGTGTTTCTCGTGGCTGTGTTCGGGAATCACCCAGTTTTCCGGGTAGTCAGTGGCAGAACTGATGACCGCCCAAGCGCCTTCATTGATTTCCTGCAAGAATTCATTGAGTGGTTTGATCATTTCGCCCTTTTTGCGATGGTTGTCGCCCGAATTACGCGAGACAGGCATTCTTGACGAATCTAGCATGAACGCCGAATCATTTTGTAATGGATGGTGACCTTAAGAAGTCACCGCCTCTGATTAGCTGCCTTGTATGGAATGCCTGCATGTCGACCCTCACTGCGTCACCCGCCGCTGCAACCACTACACCCCAGGCCAGCCCCTTGGTCATGCGCATCCTCGGCGCCTGCGCCCTGGCGCATTTGATCAATGACCTGATCCAGGCCGTGCTGCCGTCGATCTACCCGATGCTCAAGGCCAACTACGGCCTGTCGTTTACCCAGGTGGGCCTGATCACCCTGACCTTCCAACTGACCGCCTCGCTGCTACAACCCTGGATCGGCTACCACACCGACCGTCATCCCAAGCCGTGGTTGCTGCCGGCGGGCATGGTGTGCACCTTGATCGGCATCCTGATGCTGGCGTTTGTCGGCACCTTCCCGGCGATTCTGCTGGCGGCAGGGCTGGTGGGCGTTGGCTCGTCAACCTTCCACCCGGAAACCTCGCGCGTCGCCCGCCTGGCGTCCGGCGGTCGCTACGGCCTGGCGCAATCGACGTTCCAAGTGGGCGGCAACACCGGCAGCGCCTTGGGCCCGTTGCTCGCGGCTGCGATCATCATTCCCTACGGCCAGGGCAATATCGCCTGGTTCGGGCTGTTCGCAGTGTTTGCGATCCTGGTGCTCTACGGCTTGAGCCGCTGGTACCGCCACCACCTCAGCCTGTTCAAGCTCAAGCAAGGCGGCAAAGCCACCCACGGGCTGTCCAAAGGCCGTGTGACCTTTGCCCTGGTGGTGCTCGCCGTGCTGGTGTTCTCCAAATACTGGTACATGACCAGCCTCACCAGCTACTTCACGTTCTACCTGATCGAGAAATTCCAGCTGTCGGTCGCAAGCTCGCAGATGTACTTGTTCCTGTTCTTGGGCGCCGTGGCAGTCGGCACCTTTGCGGGCGGCCCGATCGGCGACAAGATCGGCCGTAAGAAAGTCATCTGGTTCTCCATCCTCGGTGCCGCGCCGTTCACCCTGGCCCTGCCCTACGTCGACCTGTTCTGGACGGCGGTGTTGAGCGTGGTGATCGGCTTTATCATCGCGTCGGCCTTCTCGGCCATCGTGGTGTATGCCCAGGAACTGGTGCCTGGCAACGTGGGCATGATCGCCGGGATCTTCTTCGGCCTGATGTTCGGTTTCAGCGGGATTGGTGCGGCGTTGCTCGGTTTGCTCGCCGATACCCACGGTATCGAGTACGTGTACACCCTGTGCTCGTTCCTGCCGTTGGTGGGCATCCTCACGGTCTTGCTGCCCACGACCAAGGGCGCCTGACCTGCCGATCATCGCCTGGCCGTGTGCCATCACGATGAACGCTCTGAAAAACCTGCGTGTGCGCTTACAATCCCGGTTCTGAACGCACACCAGGCAGACCCGGCAAGAAATGACGCTCGACCCTCCTACGATTTTGGCACTTACCGTTGCCCTGGCCGCCGCTGCCGCCCTGTACCTGGCCGTTGAATGGCGCAGTGTGCGCGAACCTTCGCTGCTGTACTGGAGCGCCGGCTTCGCCACCATCACGGTCGGCTCCACCCTCGCGCTGCTGCGCCTCAATGGCTTCTTGATGATTGGCATCTGGTTCGCCAATGGCTTGCTGGTGACTGCGCACTTTCTGTTTTTGCTCGGCGTGGCGCGGTTCACCCAGGTGCGCCTGTCGCCGCTGTGGCTGCTGATGCTGGTGGTCTGGCTGGGCATGTTGATGCTGCCGGCCGATCTGCCGTGGTCCAAAGCCATGCTGGGCGTGCAGTCGCTGCTGGTGGCACTGCCGACCTTGCGCGCCAGCTTCCTGCTACGGCCCCACGGCAAATCCTTGAGCATCGGCGCGGTGCAGTTGCGCTATGTACTGCTGATCCACGGGGCGTTCTATGTGGCCAAGGCGCTGTCGGTGCTGGTCCCCGGCACCTTGATCGACCTCGCCGCCTTCAAGGGCGAGATCATTCAGGTCTCCCTGGTGGAAGGCGCCATGGCGATCATGCTGATTGCATTGTCGATGACCGGCTCCGAACGCTACCGCCGCGAACAACAGATCGCCCGCCTTGCCGCCCGCGACCCGCTGACCGCGCTGTACAACCGCCGCGCCCTCGACCTGCGCGCACCGCGTCTGCTGGCCCAGGTCTCGCCGGCGCAACCGGGTGCGCTGCTGCTGATCGACATCGACAACTTCAAATCAGTCAACGACCTCCACGGCCATACCGCCGGCGACCGCTTGCTGATCGCCTTGAGCGAAATGATCCGCGGCGTGGTGCCCCAGGGTGCGCTGGCGGCACGCCTGGGCGGGGATGAATTCGTGATCCTGCTCAACCCGGCCTCCACCGAACAGATCGTCGAACTGGGCAGCAGCCTGCGCGACCAGTTTCACCAACTGGCCTCGCAAACCTTCAACACGCCGGCGCCGGTGACCCTGAGCATCGGCGCCAACCTGTTCGATCAACCGCCGCCAAGCCTGGCGGCGTTGATTGAGCAAGGCGATACCACGTTGTATGAGTCCAAGCGGGGTGGGCGGGACAGCATCCGCCTTGTCGACCGCACGGGTTCAAGTTCCTACGGCTGAAGGTCGTAACTGACCGCCACGCTACGCCCAGTCCTCACCGATTCCAACGCACAGTTCGCCCTGTAGATTCTGGTGACGATCTATCAGGCAGACCGAGTCGACGCCATCGCCGGCAAGCCAGCTCCTACAAAACCGCGTATCCACCACGTACCCACCGCGTACCCACGATGCGAAGCGAGCCGCTCTTGATCTTGATCTCGCTTTTGATCTTGATGCTAGGCGCCCCGTCAAACACGCTGGCCGGAATTCGACAGGGATTTGGGGGGTAAACCGGCAGGGATGCCGGTTTAGCCGCCCCGCGCCATGGATGGCGCGTGGCGGCGGCCCCCCAAATACCTGTCGGATTACGGGCACACCGAGCCTAGGCGAGGTGCCGAGTGTTGGGGCAAGAGCCTTTTGCTTACTTTTGGGCTTTTCAAAAGTGAGCCGCCGTAAGGGCGGAACCCATACCAGCCGTTACCCAAATAACGGATATGTACCCGATCAGATCCAACATCCAGGTCGGCTACCAGGCCGCCTTCGCGAGCAAGCCCGCTCCCACACCGATCTACGGTGCAGCACTCACACCAACCCACCCGCCACCAACCCACCCAACCCGAACAGACACACCGTACCCGCCGCATAGGCAAGCGTGCGCCAGGGCTGCCACCCGCCCAGATACAGCAGCGTATGCGCCACGCGCGCCAAGGTAAAACCACCGAACAGCCCGGCAGTCACCCCGCTGGGCGTGCCCAACACCACACACAACCCGCCCATCACAAAAAACAGCGGAATATTCTCCAGGTCATTCGCCCACGCCTTGCCCGCCCTCACCACCTGCGGCAGTTCCTCTGCCTGCGCCGCGCAGTTGAAGAACGCCGCATCCTCCCGGTTGGTAAACGCCCGCGCCCGTAGCCGAAAGCCTCCCTGATAACAGGAAATCGCAAACATCTTCAGGCACAGCAACAGCACGCACAGTGCGTAGACCTGCAGAAGCTCACTCATCTGGGCCACCCCGCACCACCAGATAAAGCAACGGCCCCACCGACACAAACACCGCCGTGAGCAAAAAATACGGCACCACTGACGCCACCGACCGACCGCGACGCTGCGTGTCCCGGTACATCCACACGCACCCCAGCACTGCCATCAGGTACAGGTCGATCACCACTTGCGCGGTGTCCGGCCGTGACAGCAGTTCCCGTCCAAAGGCCAGCAGCGACTGCTCAGCCGTGAGCATCGTCGCCAGGGTGTACAGCGAAAACCCGAGCAAACCAGCCAGGGCAATATAGGGTCTTTTCATGGTCGCGTCCTTGAGGTGATAAAGGCCCACGTTAGTGATAGGGTTCGGGCCCTCGCAATGACCTCGGAGGTCATGATCCCGCCATGGACACCCCTGCTACCGCCGGCGAACACCTGCGCCAACTGCGCAGGCACGCCAAGCTGAGCCAGCTCGACCTGGCCTTGATCACTGGCGTTTCCCAGCGTCACCTCAGTTGCATCGAAACCAGCCGGGCCAAGCCGAGCCCAGGGACCTTGCATAACCTGCTGACAGCACTGGAAGCACCGCTGGATCGCTGCAACCAAGTGTTCCTCGCCGCTGGATACGCGCCACGCTACAGCGCCACCCCGCTCGCCTCCCCCGCCATGGCCGCGATCCGCGAAGCAGTCAGCCATGTATTGCACGCCAACAATCCCGCCCCGGCCATCCTGTTGGGCAGCCAATGGGAAGTGCTGGCGGCGAATGCCAGCACCGGCGTGCTGTTCGCACTGGTGGGCATAGCGCCGGATGCCGCCGACGGCGTGAACCTGCTGACCACGCTGCTGCAGCCCGGTGGCCTGGGCGATCACTTGATCAATGCCGATGAGATCCGCACCCTGGCCTGGCAGCGCGCCACCCGTGAGGCGCTGGGCAATACCGGCTTGGCCACGCTGCTGGCGAGCTTGCCCACACCGGCCAGCACCGAACCGCCTGAACAGTTGCCGCCGCTGGTGCTGACGCGCATTCGCTCAAGCCATGGCGAGCTGAGTTTTCTGTCCACCTTCACCACCTTCGGCATGCCGCAGGATATCACCCTCACCTCCCTGCGGATCGAACATCTGATTCCCGCCGACGAGGCCACCTGGCAGGTGATGCGCGGCGCCTACGCGAGTTATGCGGCGCTGGTTTTGTGAAATATCTGTACGTAGACTTCCGCCATACCCCCCACTTGAAGGCGGCGAAAAAAACGTGATGCAAGTTACCGAAGTCTCCATTGCCCAGTTGCGCGCTGCGCTTGAATCCGGCCAGACCACGGCCGTTGAACTGGTCCAGGCCTACCTGGCGCGAATCGATGCCTACGACGGTCCGCAGACCGCCACCGCCTTGAACGCCGTCGTGGTGCGCAACCCCGAAGCCCTGAAGGAAGCCGAGGCGTCCGATGCACGCCGGGCCAAAGGCGAAACCCTGGGTCCCTTGGACGGCATTCCCTACACCGCCAAAGACAGCTACCTGGTCAAGGGCCTGACGGCGGCATCCGGCAGCCCGGCGTTTGCCAACCTGGTCGCCCAACGCGATGCATTCACCATCGAGCGCCTGCGCGGCGGTGGCGCCATCTGCCTGGGCAAGACCAATATGCCGCCGATGGCCAATGGCGGCATGCAGCGTGGCGTGTATGGCCGCGCGGAAAGCCCGTATAACGCCGATTACCTGACCGCGCCCTTTGCCTCCGGCTCGTCCAATGGTGCCGGCACCGCCACGGCAGCGAGCTTCGCAGCGTTTGGCCTGGCCGAAGAAACCTGGTCGAGCGGCCGTGGCCCGGCATCCAACAATGGCCTGTGCGCCTACACTCCGTCTCGCGGGGTAATTTCGGTGCGCGGCAACTGGCCGCTTACGCCGACCATGGACGTGGTGGTGCCTTACGCGCGCACCATGGCCGACCTGCTGGAAATCCTCGACGTGGTGGTGGCCGAAGACCCGGACACCCGTGGCGACCTGTGGCGCCTGCAGCCCTGGGTGCCGATCCCGAGCGTCGCCTCAGTGCGTCCTGCTGCCTACGCTGAACTGGCGGTGCCCGCCGCCTCCCTCGCTGGCAAGCGCTTTGGCGTGCCGCGCATGTACATCAATGCCGACCCCGACGCCGGCACCAGCGAAAAGCCGGGCATTGGCGGCCCGACCGGGCAGAAGATCAACACCCGCGCCAGCGTGATCGACCTGTGGGAAGACGCACGCCAAGCGTTGGTTGCGGCCGGTGCCGAAGTCATCGACGTGGACTTCCCGCTGGTGTCCAACTGCGAAGGCGACCGCCCTGGCGCGCCCACCGTGTTTACCCGTGGCCTGGTGTCCAAGGAATTCCTGCACGATGAACTGTGGGAGCTGTCGGCCTGGGCCTTTGATGACTTCCTGCGTGCCAACAATGACCCGGCCCTCAACCGCCTGGCGGATGTGGACGGCCCGAAAATCTTCCCCCACGACCCCGGCACCCTGCCCAACCGTGAGGACGACCTGGCTGCGGGCATGGACGAATACGTGCGCATGGCCGAACGCGGCATCACCCCGTGGAACGAGATCAGCACGGTCCCCGATGGCCTGCGCGGTTTGGAACAGACCCGCCGCATCGACCTGGAAGACTGGATGGACACGCTCGGTCTCGACGCCGTGTTGTTCCCGACCGTGGCTGACGTAGGCCCGGCGGATGCCGACGTGAATGAAGCGTCGGCTGACATCGCCTGGAGCAACGGCATCTGGGTGGCCAACGGCAACCTCGCCATCCGCCACCTGGGCGTACCGACCGTCACTGTGCCGATGGGCGTGATGGCGGATATTGGCATGCCGGTGGGCCTGACGTTTGCCGGACGGGCGTATGACGATTCGGCGTTGCTGCGGTTTGCGTCGGCGTACGAATCGACCGGCAGCAAGCGCCTGGTTCCGCCACGTACGCCGCCGCTGGCAGCAGGCTAAACGCGGTCAAACATGTGGGAGCGGGCTTGCTCGCGAATACGGTCCATCAGCCACAAATAGGCTGACTGATCCACCGCTTTCGCGAGCAAGCCCGCTCCCACACTTTCGCCTGTATTTCAAATCAGGCGATGTGGAGCACGGCAATCAACAGGATTACCGCATCGATGGCTCAGCCGTGCGCCACTGCAATCATGTCGATCTCCACCGCCGCCGATTTCGGCAACTGCATCACGCCAATCGACGTACGCGTGTGCACCCCGGCGGCGCCCAAAATCTCGTGCAGCAAGTCCGACGCGCCGTTGGCCACTTCACTCTGCTGATCAAAATCCTCGGCACTGCGCACATACACGGTAATGCGCAGGATTGCCTTGACCTGGTCCAGCGAACCCAAGGCCTGCTTGAGCAAACCCAGGCAGCGCAATGCACTGATACCGGCGGCGATTTGCGCCTGGGCCAAGGTCAAGGTGTCTCCGACCTTGCCCGGCAGCACGATGGCATCGCCGACCCGGGGAATCTGGCCACTGATGTACAGGTGGTTGGCGTCCCGGACCAGTGGCGTGTAGTTGCCACCGACTTTGAATTCATCCAGCTGATAGCCGAGACGTTGCTGGGCGGCCTGGTATTTTTCGTCGGGTGTCATGGGCGTGAATCCTCGTTTCGGCGTTGCCACTCATCCACCACGTCGCCCAGGGTCTTGGGCACTTCGTTGCGGATCCAGGCCATGAACGGCCGGTCGAACGTGAACCCTGGGCCGCAGTGTTCACGCATGAAGCGGCGGACGTTTTGAGTGCTTTTGTAGTGTGGGGTTACCGGAGTGGCGCGGGTGAGCGTGTCGCTGTGCCAGTCAAAATCCATTTTGTCTCTCGGGCAGTGTCAGGTTTCGGCAGTAGCATAGCGATGCGCTACTTGCACAGGAAGCGAGGCATGATTAGATCGTGGTGTTGAGACATCGTATAAGTTTGCATGTGCTCCATAACGCCTTAAAGCCTAATCTTTTCAAGATATTTCGAAATTTCACTTTCCTTCCCCACCCGAAATATTGCATGGTTGTACGACGACTGAAACTGTCGTGCCAGCCCCCAACAACAATAAGGAAACACCCATGCAAAACGTCAAAGTGCTGATCGGTTTTCTGTGCCTGTTCACCGGTTATGTCGCAGCAGCCCCTGCCCCTGCCGAAAAGGATGTGGCCCAAGCGGTCGACCAACTGACCCAAGCCATGCTTCACCTGGACCTCAAGCAGCTTCACGCGCTGACCGCGGACAAGCTCACCTACGGCCACTCCAGCGGCAAGGTGCAGAACAAAGATCAATTCATCGCTGACCTGGAAACCCACACCAGCGCGTTCAAGACCCTGGAAATGCAAAACCAGACCATCACCCTGCAAGGCGACACCGCCCTGGTGCGCAACCACTTCCACGCCCTGGCGGTGAACAGCGGTGTCGAAGTGCCGACGGATATCGACAACTTCCAGGTGTGGCAGAAGCAGAAAGGCAAGTGGCTGCTGATCGGTCGCCAGGCCTACAAGTACTGATGCCCGCAGGTGAGCCGCTGAACCCGGCTCACCACGCCACCACCTTGCGCACTTTCAGCAATGCCTCATGCAGCGCCGGCATGGTCACCGAGCCCAAGGCCAGGCGCAATGCATGCGGAACATGGGCCGAGACGGCAAACGGCTCGGCGGTGGACACGGAGATCCCGTCGCGCTGCAAGGTCATGGCGACCTGATCGGCTCGCGCGTCTTCCGCCAGCGGCAGCCACAAGAAATACGATGAAGGATGACTGCTGTAGGCCAGCCCTTTGAGCACCTGCGCGGCCAGGGCCTGGCGGGCCTGGGCATCTTCGCGCTTTTGCGCTTCCAACTGGGCGACGGTGCCGTCCTCGAGCCAGGCCACGGCCATGGCGCTCATCACACCGGGCACATTCCAGGTGGTGGCCATGATCGTTCGCTCCAAGGTTTTCACCCATTCCTTGGGCGCGGCGACAAACCCCACACGCAGGCCGGTCGCGACACTTTTCGACAGCCCACCCACATACACCGTGCGTTCCGGCGCCAAGGTCGCCACGGGCGGCGGTGCGTCTTCGGCCAGGAACGCATAGGCCGCGTCCTCAATGATCATCAGGTTGTGCTGGCGGGCGATGGCGGCGAGTTGCTCGCGTTGGTCCCTGACCATCACCCAGCCGAGGGGATTGTGCAGGGTCGGCATGCTGTACACCGCACGCACCGGACGTCGGCGACACAGAGTTTGCAAAGCATCCAAATCCGGCCCTGCGGGCGTCACCGGGATCGCGACAATTTCCAGGTGCAGGGTCTCGGCGAGCACCTTGAAGCCCGAGTAGGTCAACGCATCCACCGCGATCACATCCCCGGGCTTGAGCAACGCCATCATCGTCACCGCCAAGCCATGCTGGGCACCGCTGACCAGCAGCACCTGGTCGGCCTCCACGCTCAATCCTCGGCTGAGCAAATGCCGTGCGAATGCAGCACGTTCATGCTGGCGCCCGGCGTGGGGCTGGTAACGCAGCAGGGCTTCGAGGTCGCCGGACAACGCCAACTGGCGTAACGCCGTGCGCAGCAGGTCGGCCTGGCCCGGCAACGAGGGGTAATTGAAGTTGAGGTCGAGCATCCCCGCCGCCACCGTCATCTGCCCACTGCCCTGCCCCGGTGGCAGCGAGATTTCGCGCACAAAGGTGCCACGCCCGGTCTCACCACTGACCAGCCCCATGGCCTCCAATTCGGTATAGACCCGACTGGCGGTGACCAGCGCCAGGCCCTGCTCGGCAGCTAACTGGCGGTGAGTCGGCAAGCGCGTACCGGGCGGCATTTTTCCACTGCGGATGTCTGCGGCGAACCGGTCGACCAGGGACTTATAGCGGGCGCGAGGCATAGGGATGTATCCATGACAATTCTTTGATTGTCTTGATGCTCGCCCCTAGGATGGCTCGCATGCAACCCTCTCTTTCTTCGGGCACACCCTCATGGAACGTACCTCTCGCCTCAACACCCTGGACACGGGCACCCAAGGCTGGATCAACGGCTTTATCGGCGTGGTGATTTTCAGCGGCTCACTGCCGGCGACGCGCCTGGCAGTGATGGAATTCGACCCGGTGTTCCTGACTATGATCCGCGCCGCCATCGCGGCCGGTTTGGGCGGAGTGCTGCTGTGGCTGTTCAAGGAAAAACGCCCCGCACGCCCTCAGTGGATGTCGCTGGCGGTCGTCGCCCTTGGCGTGGTGATCGGCTTTCCGCTGCTCACTGCCCTGGCGCTGCAATACGTGACCTCGGCCCACTCCATCGTGTTTATCGGCTTGCTGCCACTGGCCACTGCGGTCTTTGGCGTGCTGCGCGGCGGCGAACACCCGCGCCCGGTGTTCTGGCTGTTCTCGGTTCTCGGCAGCGCGCTGGTGATGGGTTATGCCTTCGCCCAGGGCCTGAGCGCCGCGCCGGCCGGCGACGTACTGATGCTGCTGGCGGTATTGGCCTGCGGCCTGGGCTACGCCGAAGGCGCCAAGTTGTCGCGCAGCCTCGGCGGCTGGCAGGTGATCTGTTGGGCGCTGGTGGTGTCGCTGCCCGTGGTGCTGCCCTTGAGCCTGGTCCTGGCGCCGAGGACCTTCACCGGCATCAGCCTGCCGGCCTGGCTGAGCCTGGGCTATGTGTCGCTGTTCAGCATGCTCATCGGCTTCGTGTTCTGGTACCGCGGCCTGGCCCAGGGCGGCATCGCCGCCGTCGGTCAATTGCAGTTGCTGCAACCGTTTTTCGGCCTGGCACTGGCGGCGGGCCTGCTGCATGAACAGGTCAGCCTGGGCATGGTGTTGGTGACGGTGGCGGTGATCGGCTGCGTGGCCGGTGCAAAGAAGTTCGCGCGTTAACGCTGCGGCGCAACCATCTTGAACTTGATGTTGATGTCGTTGGACACCACGCTGTTGCCGGCCCACTCGCCCTCGCCAATCTTGAAGTCGCCGCGCTTGAGGATGAACTCACCGTCGAACACACCAATGCCACCTTGCTCCTTGAGCACCACGTCAACGTCCACCGGGCGCGTGGTGCCCTTGATGGTCAGGTGGCCGCTGATCATGTAGCGGTTGTCCCCCAGGGCCTTGACGCCGGTGGATTCGTACACGCCCACCGGGTAGGTCGCGGTATCGAACCAGGACGCGCGCTGCAGTTCGTCGTTGGCGTCCGGGCTGCCGGCGTCGATGCTGGCGAGCTGGATCTTGAGCAAAGCATGCCCGGCTTCCGGCTGCTGCGTGTCGAAGGTCAAGGTGCCCTCGAAGTCGCTGAAGGTGCCGTATACGCGCTGCCCCAATTGTTTGTAGGTAAAGCTGATCTGGCTGGCGGTGCGGTTGACGTCCTTGTACTCCGCCGCCTGGACGCTGGCGCCATAGGCAAGGATCAAGGCCAGTACGGCGACCGGGGACATTCGTCGTTTCATGTAGCGCTCCGCGAGAGGTAAGAACACAGGTACTGAGCTAACACGCCACACCAGGGATTTATTCCCATTCGGCGCCTGTCCTGCTAAACAGAGTAGTCGCACACGCATCTATAAGGACTCTGCATGCACGCCCCTTCACTCCAGGACATCACCGCGCCGGAAGGCATTTGCTACGGCTGCGGCGGCAGCAACCCCCACGGCTTGCATATCAAGAGCCGTTGGGACACGGACGGCATCCACCTCGTCGCCGAGCACTTGCCCGAAGCCCAATACAGCGGCTGGCCCGACCTGGTCTACGGTGGCCTGATCGCCATGTTGGTGGACTGCCATTCCAACTGGACCGCCATGGCCTACCACTACCGCGCCGAACAGCGCGAACCCGGCAGCCTGCCGCGCATCGACTGCGTCACCGGCAACCTGGGCATCAAATTCATCAAGCCGACGCCCATGGGCGTCACCCTCACCCTGCGCGCACGGGTCGAGGGCGATGTGGGGCGCAAGACCCGCGTGATTTGCGAGGTGTACGCCGGTGACGTGCTCACCGCAGTGGGTGATTCGATCTTCGTGCGTGTCGACACCGGCCAACTGGCCGCCGCCGCCCATGGCCGTGAGGGCTGATCCTGGTCTACATTGACTGCCACCGCTAATCGAGGACTGCACCGATGACTCGTCTCACCGCGAAAGACTTTGCCCCCGAACTGCTGGAACTCTATGACGGCTACGCCCACGGCAAGATCAACCGCCGCGAATTTCTCGACCGCGCGGCGCTGTTCACCTTTGGGGGCCTCACCGCCTCCGCCCTGCTGGCGGCGCTGAGCCCCAACTACGCGCTGGCCGAACAAGTGAAATTCACCGACCCGGACATCGTCGCCGACTACATCACCTACCCCTCGCCCACAGGCAACGGCACCGTGCGCGGCTACCTCGTGCGCCCGGCCAAGGCCACCGGTAAGTTGCCCGCAGTGGTGGTGGTTCACGAAAACCGCGGCCTCAACCCTTATATCGAAGACGTCGCCCGACGCCTGGCCAAGGCCGGCTTCATCGCCCTGGCGCCCGACGGCCTGACCTCGGTCGGCGGCTACCCCGGCAACGATGAAAAAGGCGTGGAACTGCAGCAGAAAGTCGACCCTACCAAGCTGATGAACGACTTCTTCGCCGCCATCGAATGGCTGATGCACCACGACAGCAGCACCGGCAAAGTCGGCATCACCGGCTTCTGCTACGGCGGTGGCGTGACCAATGCGGCAGCCGTGGCCTACCCGGAACTGGGCGCGGCGGTGTCGTTCTATGGGCGTCAGCCAGAGGCCAAGGATGTGGCGCGCATCAAGGCGCCGATCATGCTGCACTACGGTGAGCTGGACACGCGGATCAATGAAGGGTGGCCGGCGTACGAGAAGGCGTTGAAGGCAGCCGGTACGACCTATGAGGCGTATATCTACAAGGGCGCCAACCATGGTTTCCATAATGATTCGACGCCGCGTTATGACGAAGCGGCGGCGAATCTGGCGTGGGAGAGGACACTCGACTGGTTCCATAAATATTTGGCCTAGACACCCATTAAATGTGGGAGCTGGCTTGCCTGCTCCCACATTGGATCGACTTCGTTCTCGAGGTCAGTGTTCCAAGGCATAACGCCGGCAATGGTTGAGGTAGCCTTGCTCATGGCTCCCCACCAGTTGCACCACGCTGGTCCACAACCAGGACGGTGCATCCAGTTGCTTGGAACGGTTCTCCTGCAACACCGCCATCCAGTCCTTGCGCGTATCGCGGTCCATCTGCCGCGCATGGGCGATACCCACCACGCGCGCCAGGTAGCCGGCGGCGTGCATGGCGTCTGTCTCGCTCAACTCATCCAGCTCCAGTTTCATGTCCTGGGGCAGCAGTTCGCGGATAAAGAACCCGTGATCCAGAAAACGCGTCGCCACCATCCGCTCACCCAGGCCGGGTGACAACTGGCGCGCGCCTTCCACCACACGACGACCGTTGTCCCTGGGCATCTTCGCCCGTGCCGCACGGGGCGCAGCGGCGCCGACGGCTTCCTTGATATCGATCAGGCAATATTCCTGGTCGTCCTTGTCGCCCACGCCGAGCAAGACGGCATAGCGCAGCAGGCCGAGCGAACTGCAACCCTTGACCCAATAGGCCGAGTCCAGCAGTTCGACCTTGGCGTCCTTGGGCCGGCCCTTGAGCGAGGTGACCAACTGGTGGATTTCATCCGAGGCACACAGGGTTTCCAGCGCCGCTTTTTCGGCCCGTGACAACGACCAGAAATGCTTGCCCAGTGGGATGGTTGGCCGGGCGCTTTCGATGCGCTCGCGCGCCAGGTTTTTCCAGGTGCGCTCCACGGCGCTGCGCATGCCCGCCTTGACCTGGGACGGACGCGGCGGTACCTGGTCGGGCTTGTCTTTGAACGCCTGTTCGTAGCCCACCATCATTTCTTCGAGCATGCGTGCGGTGGTGACGCCGGGCAGGTCCGAGCCGCGCGCGGCGGTGGCCAGGGACAGGGCCAGACGTACAAGGTCGTGGGTAGGGTTGCCGATCACGGCCTGGTCGAGGTCGCGGATGTGCATATCGATGCGGCCCTTGGTGTCGCCGGTAGGCCCCAGGTTGCCGGCGTGGCAGTCGCCGCAGATCCAGATCGCCGGGCCGTGGGGCAAGCGGCGGCCGGTCTGGCTGTGTAGCCACTCGTAGAACTGCACGGTGCTGCCGCGTACGTAGGCGTGGGCAGAACGCGCCATCTTCAGGTTGCGCAATTGGGTCAGGTGGGGCATGCGGGCGGAGGGGCGCGGTGTTTTCATGGAATAACTCAGTGCAGGTGTTGCGGTAGAGCGCTGGCCTCCGGTAAATGTTTCATCATGTTTCAAAAAAACACATTTAGTCGTGCGTCGCCCGCTCCCGCAACCAGCCCTTGAATGCCAACATAGCCGAGGTCTCAGCCCGCGATTGCAGGCGGGTCAGCCAGTAGCCGCCGGTGGTAATGCCGACGTCGAACGGTTGGCGGATGATGTCGCTCTCCAGTTGCCGCGAGAACATCATCGCCGGTGCCAACGCGACGCCCATGCCTTGCAAGGCTGCCTCCATCATCGCCAACGATGAATCGAACACGATGCTGCGCGGCACCAGGGTATCGGCGGGCAACCCGGCGGCCTGGAACCACAGGCTCCACTCATCGGCGCGGTAGGAGCGCAGCAAAGTATGCTTCAACAGGTCGGCGGGTGCCTGCAGTTGCTCGGCTAGTTGTGGCACGCAGAGCACCGTCAGCGGCGCCTCCAGCAGTTCGCAGGCGTCCGTGCCGTGCCAGGCACCTGCGCCAAAGCGAATCGCATAGTCCAGGCCCTCGGCGGCAACGTCGACGCGGTTGTTGTGGGTGGACAGGCGCAGGTCGATAAAGGGGTAACGGCGTTGGAAGTCCGTCAGACGCGGCAGCAACCAGCCGACCGCGAAGGTGCCGACAGCCCCCACGGTGAGAACCTCGCGGTAGTGCCCCCCCTCGAACTGGCCGAGCGTATGGGCGATGCGGTCGAAGGACTCACGCAACACCGGCAATAAGGTTTCCCCTTCGCGCGTCAGCATGAGGCCCCGTGGCAGGCGCTTGAATAATGTGACATTAAGTTGCGCCTCCAGGCTTTTCACCTGGTGGCTGACCGCCGCCTGGGTCACGCACAACTCGATGGCCGCCCGGGTAAAGCTCAGGTGGCGGGCGGAAGCCTCGAACGCGCGCAAGGCATTGAGGGGCAAATGGGAACGCAGCATGCTATACCCTAGATTTTCTAATGGCTGGTGCAAGATATGATCGTTTGATCGCGGCCAGCAAACTGCCTACATTTGCCCCGCCTGCGCAGGCTATCTATTTAATCGATCACCTCATGGAAGCGACATCATGCCCCAACTTTCTCTGTTTGGAGTGCGTAATTTAACCGCCCTGGCCGTATTGCTAGCGGCCGGCAACTGCCTGGCGGCCACCGACCTACAAGCCGTGGTAGACGCCAGCGTAAAACCGTTGATGCACCAACAGGCGATTCCGGGCCTGGCGGTCGCCGTGGTCCAGAACGGCAAGGTGCAATACTTTAACTACGGCACGGCTTCAAAAGAAACCCAGCAACCGGTCAGCGAAAACACCCTGTTCGAGATCGGCTCGGTGAGCAAAACCTTCACCGCCACCCTCGGCGGCTATGCCCAAGCGACCGGCAAGCTCAAGCTGTCGGATACCGCCAGCCAGCACCTGCCCGCGTTGGCCGGCAGCGCTTTCGACAAGATCAGCCTGGTGCAACTGGCGACCTACACCCCTGGCGGCCTGCCCCTGCAGTTCCCGGACGCGGCCGACAGCCCTGAGACCATGCTCGGCTACTTCCAGCATTGGAAACCGGTCTACGCGCCAGGGACGCAACGCCTGTATTCCAACCCGAGCATCGGGCTGTTCGGCTATCTGTCGGCGCAAAGCCTTGGCCAACCGTTCAACGTGGCCATGGAGAAAACCCTGCTGCCCAAGCTGGGCTTGACCAATACCCACGTCAGCGTGCCCGCCGACAAGTCCGACCTGTATGCCCAGGGCTATGACAAGAACCTGAAGCCCATACGCGTCAGCCCCGGCGCACTCGACAGCGAAGCCTATGGCATCAAGACCAGCGCCCAGGACATGGCCCACTACGTGATGGTGAACATGCACCCGCAAACCCTGGAAAAGCCGCTGCAGCAGGCGATTGCCACCACCCACGCGGGTTACTACACCGTGAACGGCATGACCCAAGGCCTGGGTTGGGAACGCTACCCTTACCCGATCAAACTGCAAGCCCTGCTGGAGGGCAACTCCACGCCAATGGCAATGGAGCCGCACAAGGTCACTTGGCTGACACCGGCACAGCCGCAACCGGCGAACGTGCTGTACAACAAAACCGGCTCAACCGGCGGTTTTGGCGCGTACGTGGTGTATGTGCCGAGCAAGGACATGGGCGTAGTGATGTTGGCGAACAAGAATTACCCGAATGCTGAACGGGTCAAGGTGGCGCATGCGATCTTGAGTGCGATGGATCACTAGCGGCAAGCCTGTTCCCGACCGTCGCGGACACACGTGGCCGCGACGGCGTTAAGCGAGCACGCGCTTGTAGTAATTGTCATCCGGGCCAGGCTGGAAATGCAGGGAACTTAAAAACTCCTCCAGCATTTTGATATTGACCGCACCCTTGCACTGCCTCACAGCCTCTAAGTAACTGAGAAGCTGTGCATAGGTTGCCTCCATCAGCGCCAGGGCGGCGTCAAATACACCGGCCTCACCGAAGTCCTGAATAATTTGTCTTTTCTGATCCGCCGTTAACGCGCCCTTCACCAATGGCCTGTTAGCCAAGATCATTAGAAACGACTTTGGGCCACCTTCCAGATCCATTGCAAAGCCTTTCTTCTCAAAATGAGGGATATGATTAATGTCGCAGTAATCATTGACGTAGCGATAATAGACACCCAAGAGGTTCATCATCGACTTAAGTATGCTATAGGTGTCAACATCCTGCGCCCTTAAACACTGACACGCGTTTAATAAAAACATGAAAAAACAACCCGTGTTGGCTTGAGCAATGCACCCATACTCTTCCAGGGAGGGCAACGCTTCACCTGCACTTAGTTGAGCATCCAAGTACTGACCCACATGCAGGCACTCAAGACTCTCTATGCCAGCGCGAACAATATTCATATCATTTAGCTCAGCGAGCATTCTCAGCCCGTCCAAGTAACCGTACATTCCTGAGACCAGCGCAACTTCTGAGCCATATTGCTTCCACACCGTTGGAATGCCTCGGCGCAAACTGTCCCCGTCGAGCAGGTCGTCATGAATCAATGAAGACAGGTTCATTCGCTCTATGGCAGCGCACAGCACGTGGGTTTGTGCGCAAGGCACGCCGTACAGCGCGCAGAGCGCCCACGCAAGCTCCGTTCGCACGAGCTTTCCAGGTGTGCGTTCTTGATACAAGAAAGGCTCAGCCCACTGGGTTTCGGCACTCAAGTACCAAGCATTTTCAAATGACAAGCAGGAATTGACCATCTTCACGGCCTCGGTGGCTGACGGGTATGAGAACGTCCATTCTCACTTTTTACACAGTGTTTTCTTCACGCGTAAAAGACCATCAACACAACACAGGCCACTGCTTTGCGTGGGCAACATTGCTACTCACTCAACGCTAGCAATGTTATGAGCACACCAACAAACTTTAACGAAATTAAAACTCCCGATATAAAAAACAAAAGGCATAAACCCTTCGCTGCAAATCCCTATAAAAAATATGCCTGCCGCCCCATTCAGCACTATAAGTTATCTTACAGCCCTGCCCGATGACTGAATAATGGAAGATCTACTCATACTCGTTGACCTTAACAATCAGCAGATAGGCACTGCCGGAAAACTGCGCGCGCACCAAAAAGGCTTGCTGCACCGTGCGTTCTCGATCTTCTTGTTCGACCGGGAGGCTCGCGTACTCCTTCAACAAAGAGCGGACGGCAAGTACCACTCCCCTGGACTGTGGAGTAATACCTGCTGCGGGCATCCACGACTGGGCGAGAAGACGGTAGATGCGGCAAAACGTCGACTGATGGAAGAGATGGGGCTGGCTTGTGAATTGGCCGAGCGCTTTACATTCACCTACCAAGCACAGGTGTCGCAAGCGCTGATGGAGTACGAATACGATCATGTCTTCGTGGGTATCAGTGACGCAACGCCCAATCCTGCCCCTGATGAAGCCAAGGCCTGGCGTTGGGTACACCCTCTCGACTTGCAGGATGAGCTGGAGAACGCACCCGATACCTTCACCATTTGGTTTCGCACAATGATCGAGCGTTACGGGTTAAATGAGATAGCCAAGTGGGCAGGTTCATCGGAACACGCGCCCTCACCCTCATTAACGCATAGCATCCCGCCGTCGGTTGATCCCTTCCATTTACCCCGCTGGCTTGAAACAGCTACGTACCCCCTGAGCCCCTTTACGGATCAGGTCCAACAGCACACTCGTCAATGGCTCAAGTCCATGGGGTTGGAAGACAGCCCCGAAACCACCCGCCGATTGGACATATACGTTCCCGGCAAATATGCCGGTTACATGTGGAGTGCTGCTCCCCTTGAGATACTGATCATTCTTTCTGACCTTTTGGGGTGGTTCTGCTGCCAGGACAACCTTGCCGACGAAGACTGCAATAATCCTGAAGGCCTTGAACGCTTGATTCGTGGCGTTTACACCACTGCCTTCACACGCGACACCACCAACCGAGAGCCCTTGGCGCGTGCGCTGGCAGATATCATCCGGCGCGCGTCACGCCTGATGCCGCCACTCTGGAAACAGCGCGTTGGCGAGCAATACTCAACGTACCTGATGCCCTCTACTACCGCGTTGATGCACCGCATCAACCACACACAGCCGGGTGTGGAAGGTTATGAAACGCTCTGGCAAAACGGCGGCGGTTTTCAAGTCTGTCTCGAGTTCATCTACCTGGTGCAAAACATCCAATTATCGTCGTCGCTTTACTACAGCCAACCCTGGCAGGAACTGCGCAGCCTGACTTTGAACTTGCTGAAGGCCGTTAACGACTTGCTGTCGTTTCGGATCATGGAAAACCCTGATGAAGACATCTACAACCTGCTCACTCACCTGAGGCACACCCAAGGCCTTAGCGCGGGGCAAGCCGCGAGCCAAGTGTCGCAACGTATTGACCAGTGGGCCACACATTTCGCACGGGCTCAGGCCGCGCTGCCCGAGCGCCTGGCAGCGTTGGGCTATGAAGAACGGGCTCAGGAGCAAGCGATGATCTGCGCCCAAGCCATGCATGATCTATGGCGCGGCAACATCGCCTGGCACCTGGCAGTGCCGCGCTATCGAGAAATACGCTTCAAGGGCGAGTAATCAGCGCTGCCTTTACATCCCCAACCAGTGCGGCAACGCCAGCGAGATAAACGGCAAGTAAGTCACCATAATCAGGAACACCAGCAGGATCATCAGCCACGGCAACGCCGCGCGGATGGTCTGCCCCAGCGTCAAACCGGTCACCGCCGAGGTCACGAACAGGTTCAACCCCACCGGCGGGTGCACCAGGCCGATTTCCATATTGACCACCATCACAATCCCCAAGTGAATCGGGTCAATGCCCAACTTCATCGCGATCGGGAAGAAGATCGGTGCCAGGATCAACACGATGGCTGACGGCTCCATAAAGCTGCCCGCCACCAGCAACACGATGTTGACCATGATCAAAAAGCCAATCGGCGTGAGGCCTTCGGAGATCACCCAGGCGGTGATTTCCTGCGGGATCTGTTCAGTCGTCAGCACGTGGGCAAACAGCATGGCGTTGGCGATGATAAACATCAGCATGATCGCCAGGCGCCCGGACTCCAGCAGCACCTTGGGGCAATCGCGCAGCTTCATGTCCTTGTAGACGAACAACGCGACAAACGCCGAGTACACCGCCGCCACCGCTGCCGCTTCGGTCGGGGTGAACATGCCGCTGTAGATCCCGCCGAGGATGATCACCAGCAACAACAGGCCCCAGAAGGCACGGCGTGCGCAGGTCAGCCACTCGCGGAAGGTCGCCCGTGGCTGGGCCGGCAGCTTCTTGATGCGCGCAACGATGTAGATCGCGATCATCAACATCAGCCCCAGCAGCAAGCCCGGAATTACGCCGGCCATGAACAGCTTGCCCACCGACGTTTCCGTCGCGGCCGAGTACACCACCATCACAATCGACGGCGGAATCAGGATGCCCAGCGTGCCCGCGTTACAGATGATTCCGGCGCCGAATTCCTTCGGGTAACCGGAACGCACCATGCCCGCCACGGCAATCGAGCCCACCGCCGCCACCGTCGCCGGTGACGACCCCGACAGCGCCGCAAACAGCATGCACGCCAGCACCGCGGCAATCGCCAGGCCACCGCGAATATGCCCGACACAGGCGTTGGCGAAGTCGATCAGGCGTTGCGCCACGCCACCGGTGGTCATGAACGCGCCGGACAGCAGGAAGAACGGAATCGCCAAAAAGGTGTAGGCGTCGGAGGTCTCGAACAGCTTGATCGCCAGGGAGCTCACCGAGTCCTGGCTGAACATCAGGATCGACACCGCACCGGACAGGCCCAGGGAAATCGCGATGGGCACGCCCAGGAACATGAACACGAATAACAGCAAAAACAGACAGAGCACGGCCATCAGTGACGCTCCTCATGGCTGCCGGCCAACTTGCTGGCCTCACCGGCCTCGTCGGCCAGCCCCAACCCGACCTGACGGTGGGTAAAGATGCGGTAGAAAATTTCCAGGTAACGGATAAACACCATGGCGAAACCGATGGGCACGATGATCACGATATCGCCCACATCAACGCCGTACTGGTCGAGGTCTTCGGCGCCGATGTGCGCGCCCATCACCGCACTCACCCACTTGTAGCTGGCGACCATGAACAGCCCGGCGTAGGCCAGGCAGCACAGGCACGCGAGCATGCCGAGCACGCGCTGCACCGGGCGCTTGGTCAGCTTGACCAGTGCGTCCACGCCAAGGTGGCCGGCGGTGCGCACACCGTAGGAAATACCGAAGAAAATCAGCCAACCGAACATGGCCTTGGTCAGCGCCACGCTCCAGGTCATGTCCTGGGCCCAGGTCATGGTGTGGTCGCCCAGGGCATTGAAGAAATTGCTGCTCAAGGCCCACTTGTCGGCCAGGGAAAAGAACAGTGTGTAGATGTTGTTGAGCATGACGTAGACGAATGTCACCAGGGTCATGGCGGCCAGCAGGAAGGCGATAAAACCTTCCTCCAGGTGCTCCCAGACGCGCCTTAGCGTTTGCATGGCAAAACCTCGCGAAACTGGACGGGGGTATTCACAACAAGTCACTGACGAAACCGGATCAATGTGGGAGCTGGCTTGCCTGCGATGCGGGCAACTCGGTCTTTCAGGAACACCGAGGTGGTGCCATCGCGGGCAAGCCCGCTCCCACAGGCGTCGGGTTTGTTTCAGCAATCAATTACTGATTGGAGGCGTCTGCCGCCTTGATCAGGTCAGCGCCGATCTCACCCTCGAACTTCTGCCACACCGGGCGCATGGCTTCGCGCCACAGCTGGCGTTGCTCCGGGGTCAGTTCGATGATTTCGCTGGTCTTGGCGTCGACGATCTTCTGCTTGGCCGACTGGTTCAGCGCCTCGGCCTGTTTGTTCACCTCGACGGTGACCTCGACCATGATCTGGTCCAGAGTGGTGCGGATATCCGGCGGCAGGCCGTTCCAGAACTTGGCGTTGGTGATCACCATGTAGTCGATCAGGCCATGGTTGGACTCGGTGAAGTACTTCTGCACCTCGTTGACCTTCTGGCTTTCATAGTTCGACCAGGTGTTCTCGGTGCCGTTGACGGTGCCGGTCTGCAGACCTTGGTAGACCTCGGCAAAGCTCATCTTGCGCGGGTTGGCGCGGATCGCCTTGAACTGCTCTTCGAGCACGCTGGAAGCCTGCACGCGGAACTTCAGGCCACGGGCGTCCTTGGGCTCATGCAGCGCCTTGTTCGACGAGAGTTGCTTGAGGCCGTTGTGCCAATAGGCCAGGCCAAGGATGTTCTTGTCCTGCATCGACGTCAGCAGGTCTTTGCCCTGGGCGGCCTGGAAGCGGTCGACGGCGGCCAGGTCGTTGAACAGGAACGGCAGGTCATAGATCTGCACTTGCTTGGTGTACTGCTCGAACTTGGCCAGGGACGGCGCCAGCATCTGCACATCGCCCAGCAGTAGCGCTTCCATTTCCTTACCGTCGCCGAACAGCGACGAGTTCGGGTACACCTCGACCTTGACCTTGCCCGGCAGGCGCTCCTCGGCGAGCTTCTTGAACAGCAGCGCACCCTGGCCCTTGGGGGTGTTTTCGGCGACCACATGGGCGAACTTGATGACAATCGGGTCCGCCGCCTGGGCCAGGCCTGCGGCAAACAAGGTGGCGGCGCACAGCAGCGCCCGTGAAAACTTGAGCATGGGAAATCACCTTCTTATTGTTGTGTTGTAGGGCAAGGTGCCTGATGTCGCGCGTGTAGTGAATTTCGATTTTTTGATACCTGCGTTCGGTCTGGACGAACGCCACTCTGAGCTACAACAGCGATCCAATGTGGGAGCGGGCTTGCTCGCGAATGCGGAGCGTCAGTCAATTTATAGGTACCTGATAGACCGCATTCGCGAGCAAGCCCGCTCCCACATTTTTAATTCGGTTTCTCCAGCTAGATAGAGGCGGCCAACAGCCGTTGCGCGCGCAGCAACACCGGCGCATCCACCATCTGCCCATCGATCTGGTAGGCGCCTGCCCCATGGGCGCCGGCATCCACCACGCGTTGGGCCCAGGCCAGGTCCGCAGCGCTCGGCGCCAGCGCTTCATGGATCACCGCCACCTGCTTGGGATGGATGCACAGGGCCCCCGCAAAGCCCATTTCATAGGCATGCCGGATCGAACGGCGCAGGCCTTCGGGGTCGTCGATGGCCGGGTGTACGCCGTCCAAGGGTGCGACCAGGCCCGCCGCGCGGGAATGCACGATCAGCGCCAGGCGCGCCTGGTCCAGGGCGAACTGCGCGGCCGGGGAATTGCTGCTCAAGTTCAGGTCCAGGGCCAGGTCCAACCCTCCAAACGACAGGCGCTGCACCTGCGGCGCATGGGCGATTTCGGCCACGGCCAACAAGCCGCGCGCACTCTCGATGATCGGCCAGATGACTTTGCCGGTGGCGGCCACCACGGCGACCTGGGCCGCGCTTTCAACTTTCGGCAGCAACACGCCCGCCACGTTGGGATGGGCTTTACAGAACGCCACATCCTCGAAATGCTCGGCATGGTCCGGCGCATTGATGCGCACCCACACCTGGGCGTTGGGGTTGGCCGTCAGGAACGCCCCAAGGTTGTCCCGCGCCTGGCGCTTGAGCGGTTCTTCGACCGCGTCTTCAAAATCCACGATCACTGCGTCGGCACCACTGGCCAAGGCTTTGGAGAATCGCTCCGGTCGGCTACCGGGCACAAACAGCGCAGAGCGCACAAGAGGGTTTGGCATCACACAATTCCTTATTGTCACACCCGATGCAGGAGCTGGCTTGCCAGCGATGAGGCCCTTGAAATCAGTGCATGCTCAAGGCCGCCATCGCCGGCAAGCCGGTTCCTACAACGGGGTGCGGGGTCAGATAACGCCGCGGGTTTTCAGGTTCTCGATGGCTTCGGCGCTGAAGCCGAGCCGGTCGAGAATGGCTTGGCTGTGCTGCCCCAACGCGGGCACGGCGTCCATGCGCGGGGTAAACGCGGCATTGCGGGCCGGTGGCAGCAGTGACGGCAACGGCCCCGCCGGGCTATCGACTTCACGCCAGCTGTCGCGGGCCTTGAGTTGCGGGTGGTCCCACACGCCTTGCATATCGTTGACACGCGCACTGGCGATCTGCGCGTCTTCCAGGCGCTGGATCACCGCTTCGGCGTCAAGCTGGGCAAAGCTGTCGACGATGATCTGGCGCAGCACCTCGCGGTTGGCCGAGCGTTTGAAGTTGGCGGAGAAACGCTCATCCGTCGCCAATGCCGGTGTGAGCAGCACCTTGTCGCAGAATGCCGCCCACTCGCGCTCGTTTTGCAGGCCCAGCATCACCGTGCCGCCGTCGCCGGTGGGAAACGGCCCATAGGGATAAATCGTCGAATGCGCAGCCCCGGCGCGCGGTGGCTGGGGGGCGCCGTCGAACGCGTAGTACATCGGGTAGCCCATCCACTCCACCAGGCTTTCCAGCATGCTCACGTCGATGCGGCTGCCCTTGCCCGTCTTGCCACGCAACAGCAGCGCCGAGAGGATGCCGCTGTAGGCGTACATGCCCGCCGAGATGTCGGCGATGGAGCAACCGGCCTTGGCCATCTGGTCTTCGCCGGGGCCGCCGGTCACCGAGAGAAAACCGCCCTCGCTCTGGATCAGCAGGTCGTAGGCCTTCTTTTTCTCGTAGGGCCCGCCTTCGCCGTAACCGGAGATATCGCAGACGATCAGGCGCGGAAAGCGCGCATGCAAGGCCTCGAACGACAGGCCCATGCGGGCCGCGGCACCCGGCGCCAAGTTCTGCACCAGCACATCGGCGTCCGCCAGCAGCGTGTCAAGAATATCGCCCGCCGCGTCTTGCTTGAGGTCAAGCGTAAGGCTTTCCTTGGAGCGGTTGGTCCATACGAAATGCGAAGCCAGGCCGCGCACGCGCTCGTCGTAGCCACGGGCAAAGTCGCCGGCACCCGGGCGCTCGACCTTGATCACACGGGCGCCCAGGTCCGCCAACTGACGGGTGCAGAATGGCGCGGCAATCGCGTGTTCCAGGCTGACAACGGTGATGCCGTCCAACGGTCGTTGATGAGTCATGACAGTTCCTCAAAGCCAGCCGGCCATGGACGCGGCGTTGCGCAAGTCCCAGACCTTTTCGATCAATCCTTCGGCCTGGGCCGAGGTGCGTGCGCCGCTGAACCGGGTGAGGCGCTGGAATTTCTCCGCCAATTGTTCGCGGCTCAGGGTGTTGCCCGGATCCCCCTTCGGCTCGTCGATGGCGCCGTGCAGCGTGCGGCCATCGAGGGTGGTGACGGTGACGCGGCCGAGCCAGCGTTGTGGGTAGGCGCGGTCGACGTCGGGGTCGAGGGTCATGCTGACCTTGTCGCGAAAGCGCGAGACGGCCGGGTCGGTCAGTGCCCGCTGATGAAATTCCGTGAGTCCGGCCTTGCCATGCACAGCGATCAGGCCCAGCACCGTGCCCATGGAAAACTTGGCCTGGTGCACGCTGGTCGGTACGCTCACCCGCCCCAGCACATCGATGGCGCCCTGGTGCACGCGCGTTTCCACCTGGGCGATATCGGCGGCGGCAAGGCCTTCGCGCTGCATCAGATCCAACAACGCATCGGCGGCAGGATGGGTGTGGCGGCACGATGCGTGGAACTTGAACGAGGTTTCCAGCAGCGCCCAGCGGCTGCCGAGGTCGGCAGACAACCGGCTCGGCTCGGCATCACTGGACATGCCTGCCGCCAAGCCCTGGTCGCCTTCAAGGATATTGCGCGCGCCGGTCAGCCCATCCGCCGTCAGGTAAGCGGCGAGCAAACCGTCTGCTGCGGCCTTGGCCGTGTGCAGTTGCTTGGAGTCGGCGGCGTCGCGCAAGAACTCCCACAGCCCGGCGGCCTGGGTGCCGGCGCTGCCAAGCAGGTTGATGAACTGCTCTTCGTTGAAATCCAACAACTTGCCCACGGCCACTGCCGCCGCCAACGTGCCAACGGTCGCGGTGGTGTGAAAGATGCGGTAGTGGGAGCGGCCCATGAATTCGCCGATACGGATACCGGCCTCATAGCCGGCCACCGAGGCCAGCAGCAAATCGCGACCGGATCTGCCGAGGTCCTGAGCCGCCGCCAGCGCCGCGGGGAACACCACGGTCGCCGGGTGCAATACGGAGCTGTTGTGCAGATCATCCTGTTCCACCAGGTGGGACGAAGCGCCGTTGACCAGCGCGACAAAATACGCGCTGGTGCTGGCGCCATTGACGATCACCTGCGCTGGGCCGCTGCCCGGGCCCATCTTCTGTGCATAGCGCTCGAACAATGGAATCGGGTGCGCGCCTTGGCTCGCCAGCGCCGACGCCAGCCAATCCAGATACAGGTCTTCGGTGCGCGCCAGCACCTCTTCAGGCAGTTGCGTGTAGTTCAACTCGGCAAGGAACCGACACAAGGCTTGGGTATGGCTCATGGTCGCGCCCTCAGAAGCTGCGTGGCAGTTCGAGCAAATGCTCGGCCACGTAGGACAGGATCAGGTTGGTGGAGATCGGCGCCACTTGGTACAGGCGCGTCTCGCGGAATTTGCGCTCCACGTCATATTCACAGGCAAACCCGAAGCCGCCGTGGGTTTGCAGGCAGGCATTGGCCGCTTCCCAGGACGCCTTGGCCGCCAGGTACTTGGCCATATTCGCGCTCGCCCCGGCATTCTTGCCGCTGTCGTATTCCTCGCAGGCGCGCCAGCGCATCAGGTCCGCCGCTTCGATCTCGATATGCGCCTCGGCAATCGGGAACTGCACGCCCTGGTTCTGCCCGATGGGCCGGCCAAACACCACGCGGTCGCGGGCATAGGCGCTGGCCTTTTCAATGAACCAGCGACCGTCGCCGATGCATTCGGCGGCGATCAGCGTGCGTTCGGCGTTGAGGCCATCGAGGATGTATTTGAAGCCTTTGCCCTCCTCGCCGATCAGGCTGTCCAGCGGCAACTCCAGGTTGTCGAAGAACAGCTCGTTGGTCTCGTGGTTGACCATGTTGGCGATGGGCTGCACGGTGAGGCCGTTGCCGATGGCTTCGCGCAAGTCCACCAGGAAAATCGACATGCCTTCGGACTTTTTCTTCACCTCGGCCAGTGGCGTGGTGCGCGCCAGCAGGATCATCAGGTCGGAATGCTGCACCCGCGAGATCCAGACTTTCTGGCCGTTGATCACGTATTTGTCGCCACGCTTGATCGCGGTGGTCTTGATCTTGGTGGTGTCGGTACCGGTGGTGGGCTCGGTCACGCCCATGGACTGCAGGCGCAATTCGCCGCTGGCGAGCTTGGGCAGGTAGAAGCTTTTCTGCGCTTCGCTGCCATGGCGCAGCAAGGTGAACATGTTGTACATCTGGCCGTGCACGGTGCCGGAGTTGCCGCCGCAACGGTTCACTTCTTCGAGGATCACCGAGGCCTCGGCCAGGCCCAGGCCGGAGCCGCCGTACGCTTCGGGGATCATCGCCGACAGCCAGCCGGCGTCAGTCAGCGCCTTGACGAAGGCTTCGGGAAAGCCTTTCTCTTCATCGATCTTGCGCCAGTAGGCTGCATCGAATTCTGCGCACAAGGCGCGCACGCCTTCGCGGATGGCATTGAGTTCTTCATTGTCATTGGGGTTCATGTAACGGCTCTCCGCCTGTTGTTCTTGGATTATTCGAAATGCACGTGGGCTTGCTGCGCCAGGCCATCGGCGTTGCCGGCCCACAGCTGTGCCACACCGGCTTCGGTCACGCGGCCTCCCACGTCAAAGGGTTGCGGCGCAATCAACGGGCGCACGCCGCGGTAGGCAAAACGGCGCAGGGTGGCGTCGGGGTGGGCACGGCAAAATGCGCGCAGGCTCAGGGTGGCGATCAGCGGCCCGTGCACCACCAGGCCTGAATAGCCTTCGGTGCCGGTCACATAGGGGTAGTCGTAGTGAATGCGGTGACCGTTGAACGTCACGGCGCTGTAGCGAAACAGCAGGGTTGACGTGGGTTCGACCGTTTCTCGCCATTCGCCCGGCTCCAGCGCCTCACCACTGCCTGGCTTGGGCGGTGTGGGTTCGCGGTAGACGATGTCCTGTTCTTCACGGATCGCTAGGCGGCCCTCCTGGGAGTAGTCGTGGCGCACGGTGACGAACAGCAGCGAGCCGGTGCGCCCGGTCTTTTCTTCCACGTGGGTGATGGTCGACACGCGGGTTGCCACCTCTCCGGCACGCAGCGCATGAATGAACTCAATACGCCCGCCGGCCCACATGCGATTGCGGTTGTCGGCCGGCGGCAGGAAGCCGCCACGGGCCGGGTGACCGTCGGTGCCCAGGGCGGCTTCCGGCAGCGGGTCCTGGAAGAAACACCACTGCCACAGCGGCGGTATGGCCGCGCCATCCGCGGGCACGGCCTCGCCGAAGGTGGCGGCAATGCGTTTGAGCAGGTTATGGCTGAGGTGGTCGTGGGCGGTCTCGCTTTGGCCGATCCAATCGGTGGCGCTCATCGGGTGCAGGTCCTCGGGCAGTGAGTGTCTGCCCCGGATCATGCAAGCGCGTGCCCGTTCTGAGAATTTGCATTTCAATAATCCAGCGTTCGGTTATGCTGAACGCCGTGCTCTATTACAACCCTATTCCCTGGGGCTGGGTTGCCCGCGATAGCGGTGTGTCAAGATGACCGCTATCGCCGGCAAGCCGGCTCCCACAGGTCTTGAGAAAGTCTGGGAGTCTTGCATGCACTTCGATCTGGCCGACCTGCGCCTGTTTATCCATATCGCCGAATCCCCCAGCCTGACCCAGGGCGCCAAGCGCGCGTTCCTCTCGCCGGCCGCCGCCAGTGCGCGGATCAAGGCCCTCGAAGGCCAGCTCGACACGCGCCTGCTGTACCGCGACAGCCGTGGCGTGGAAATCACCCCGGCCGGCGAGCGCTTGCTGCACCATGCACGGCTGATCATGCGCCAGGTCGACTACCTCAAGAGCGAATTCACCCAGTACGGCGTGGACTCGGCCGGGCACATCCGCATCTTCGCCAACACCACGGCGGTCACCGAATTCTTGCCGGAAGTGCTGGCGGGGTTCCTGTCGCAACGGCCCGGCGTGACCGTCGACCTGCAGGAGCGCCTGTCCCGCGACATCGTACGCGGCGTGCTCGATGGCACCAGCGACATGGGCATTATTGCCGGGCCTGTGGAAGCGGCGGGGTTGCAGGTGCTGCATTTCAGCACGGATGAATTGGTGTTGATGGTGCCGGTCGGCCACCCGCTGGCGGAGCAAGCCTCAGTCACGCTCGATCAGACCCTCGCCTACCAGCATATCGGCCTGCACGAAGGCAGCACCTTGCTGAGCTTCTTGCGCGAACACGTCGAGCGGCTGGGCAAGCATTTGTCGCTGCGCATCCAGGTCTCGAGCTTCGAGGCGATTTGCCGGATGGTCGAAGCCGGCGTGGGCATTGGCATTATTCCGGAGTCCGCCGCTGTGCGTCACAGCCGCACCATGCAATTGGTGGCGGTGAAGCTGGACGAACCCTGGGCGATTCGCGAGCGCAGCATCCTGGTGCGGGAGCTGGAGGCGTTGCCCGGTACCATTCGTGCGTTGATCGCCACGTTGATGCCGCAAAGCGCCTAAGCTGATCAGTCACCTTGCCAAAGGAGTCAGCCCATGCAGCTTGAAGGATCCTGCCATTGCGGCGCCGTGACGTTCAGCCTCGACAGCGCCCACCCCTACCCGTACCAGCGTTGCTACTGCTCGATCTGTCGCAAGACCCAGGGCGGTGGCGGTTATGCGATCAACCTCGCCGGCGATACCCAAAGCCTGAAGGTGCGCGGGCGCAAACTCATTTCGATCTACCACGCCAGGCTCAAGCCCGATGGCGCCAGCCGTGCCCACGCAAGCACTGCCGAACGGCACTTCTGTTCGCAATGCGGCAGCGCCTTGTGGTTGTTCAGCCCGGAGTGGCCGGCGTTGATCCACCCGTTTGCCTCGGCCATCGACACGCCCTTACCAGTGCCGCCGGAGCATACGCACCTGATGCTGGGGTCGAAGGCGCCGTGGGTGGAGGTCACGGTGCGCAAGGGTGACCTACAGTTCGATGAGTACCCCGAAGAGTCCATCGCCCAATGGCATGAACGTAACGGCCTGACCCGTTAACAGTCTTTGACAGTTTCTCGACAAAGCTGCCAAAGACCTCTGGGCATTGCGCCCCTAGCATTCGAGCATCCAAACCACCTGCCGGGTGCTCTTCATGCTTCGCACATTGCGCGGTATTCCGTTGCTCGGTTGCCTGTTGGGCAGCCTTGGCTGTCACGGGCAACCCCCTGCCCCGCCGCCGATCCCCAAGGGCGACTACAGCGCGATCATCCGCTACCTGCAAGCCCGGATTCCCCGCGACATGGCCCAGGCCAATGTGCCCGGCTTGTCGATTGCCCTGGTCAACGGCCAGGAGTTGATCTGGGCCCGTGGGTTCGGCATGGCCGACAAAGCCCTGGGCCTGCCGGTAACGCCGAACACCGCCTTCCGCGCCGGTGCGATCTCCAAGCTGCTCACCGCCAGCGCGGCCCTGCAACTGGTTGAACAGCAGCGGCTGGCACTGGATGCCCCGATCCAGCAGACCTTGCGCGAGTTCTATGTGCGCTCGCGCTTCCACACCGACCAGCAGGCCGCTGACCGTGACATCACCTTGCGGCGCCTGCTCAGCCATCAATCCGGCTTGCCCAGTGAGCACCTGCGCGACCTGCGCAATAGCTTCGCCATGGGGCAGATGCCCATGCGCGTGTCCGGCGTTTGGCTGAGCACACCGCCTGGCACGCAGGTGGCGTATTCCAACCTGGGTTATGCGCTGGTGGGCGCGGCCATCGAGCGCAGCAGTGGCAAGGACTTTGAAACCCAGCTGCAACACAGTCTGCTCAAGCCACTGGAGATGCACCACACGAGTTTTGTCGGCACCGCCGCGCAAGTAGGCTATCGCGCCCAGGGCTATCAGGAGGGCATCGCCAGCACCGATGCACAGGTGCGCGACCTGGCCGCCGGTGGCGTGTGGGCCAGCCCCAAGGACCTCAGCCATTACGTGCAGATGCTGTTCGCCGAAGGCCTGTACAAGGGCAATCGGGTGATGGCCCGTCGTTCCATCGATGAAATGTTCACCCAGCAGAACACCGGCAACGCCCTCGACTTCGATTGCCAGATCGGCCTGGCGTGGTTCCTGGCGCCGTGCGGTGACGAGCCGATCGGCCCTGGGATTCGCACCTACCAGCACAGCGGCGGCGGCGATGACTTTGCCGCGCAACTGACCGTGCTGCCCGACCAGCAACTGGCGGTGATCATCATGGCCAACGACAGCAATGCCGAAGACCTGGTCGCCACACTGGCCACCGACACCCTGCGCCTGATGCTCCAGGCCCATACCGGCGAGCCCGTGTGCAGCGACGACTGCCAGGCGCCCCGCCATGGGCTCAAGTTGCGCCAGGTGCCGGCCGCCATCGACCGCCAGCGCCTGGCCGGGTTCTACGCGACTGCCTGGGGCGTGTTCCGCATTCGCGATGACGCCAATCGGCTGCACGGCGAACTCGCCGGCTATGACTTCGAGCTGCTGCGTGACGATCACGGCTGGCTGCGTGCGCAAAAAAGGGTCCTGGGTTTCTGGCTCAAGGACCTCGGTGAGCTCGGCCGCATACAACTCGACGTGATCACCGTGCAAGGCCGGCAGATGCTCACCGCGCGCAGCCACGGGCAGCGCATCGCCATCGGTGAACGGATCCAGCCACCGCCGCTGCCCATGGCCTGGGCCGACACCGTCGGCACTTACCAAGTGCTCAACACCCATGAACCCGACGCGCCGTTGAGCGGCATCAGCGTGCGCCTGGAAGACGGCTTCCTGGTGATCCGCGGCCAACTGCATGACGAACCGCTGACCGACTACATCCTGCTGCCCGTGGACAACGCCCACGCCGTACTCGCCGGCAACGGCTATGGCCTGGGCGACACCGTCAGCCGCCAAGTCAACGGCCTGAGCGCCTCGGGCTACTCCTTCAAACGCACCCATCCACCCCTGAGTTTCTGACCCCCATGAAAACCCTGATGCCCTCCAAACACCTCTGCCTGTCCATCACCTCACTGTGCTTGATCGCAAGCGCCAACCCAGTGCTGGCCGAGGACTGGACCTACACCCTCAAGGCCGGCGTGGCCAACCTGCCACGCTACAGCGGCAGCGACGAGCGCATGACCGCGCCTATGGTCGGCGGCGCCGTCGTCAGCCCCTGGGGCATCTTCCTCGACACCGACAAAGGCCTGGGCTGGGGCTACGAAGGCAATGCCTTGAGCTTCAGTGCCTACGTCGGCGCCAGCGCCTCACGCAAGGACAAGAACGAGTCAATGCACGCCGGCTCCAAGCGCCTCAAGGGCATGGGCGAAATCAAGTCACGCCCGCAAGTGGGCGTGAGTGCCAGCTACAACCTCGGCGGCGCAATTGCCGGCGCCACCCTGGAACACGCACTCAAGGAAGATGACCACAAAGACAGTGGCAAGGCGTTCACCCATTTGGAACTGAGCCTGGGCACGAACCTTTACGAAGGCCGCTACGGCTCCGTGGATGCCAGCCTCAGCAGCCATTTTGGCGACCGCGACTACCTGCAGACCTGGTACGGCGTCACCACCGGCCAAGCCGCCCGCAGCCGCTTCAAAGCCTACAAGGCTGGCGCCGGCAACATCAGCAACGGCCTGAACCTGTCGTGGAGCCTGCCCATCAGCGAACACACCCAGTTCTCGACCTTGCTGGACGTGCAATACCTGGCGGACGAAGCCGGCAAGAGCCCCATCGTGGAGCGACGGTTACAGACGTCAGTGATGGGCGTTTTGGAATACACCTTCTGACCTGATAACCCAATCAAACACTGTAGGCGCTGGCTTGCCAGCGATAGCGGATAAACATTCACCCTGTCCTTGAATGAACGATCGCCATCGCTGGCAAGCCAGCTCCTACAAAAGCGCGTCCCCACCACGTACCCACCGCGTACCCACCGGTACCCACGATGCGAAGCGAGCCGCTCTTGATCTTGCTTTTGATCTTGATCCTAGGCGCCCCGTCAAACACGCTGGCCGGAATTCGACAGGGATTTGGGGGGTAAACCGGCAGGGATGCCGGTTTAGCCGCCCCGCGCCATGGATGGCGCGTGGCGGCGGCCCCCCAAATCACTGTCGGATTACGGGCACACCGAGCCTAGGCGAGGTGCCGAGTGTTGGGGCAAGAGCCCTTTGGTTACTTTGGGGCTCTTTTCCAAAGTGACCCGCCGTAAGGGCGGAACCATTAGCAGCCGTTACCCAAGTAACGGATATGTACCCGGTCAGATCCAACATCTAGGTCAGCAGTTAGGCCGCCATCGCCGGCAAGCCAGCTCCTACAGTTAGATCGCGGGGCAACAGTTAGAGCGTGGTCGGCAGTCAGGCGGCCTTCGCAGCAAGCCAGCTGCCTACAGTGACTCGGCATACGCCCAAGTCATCCGAAACGACGCCCCACCCCATTCCGAATCCAGCACCTGCACCTGGCCGCCATGCCACTGCGACACCCGCTGCACCAACGCCAAGCCCAGCCCAAAGCCACCCGTGCGACGATCACGGCTAGCGTCCAAACGCATAAAGGGCTGGAAGATCTTCGCACGGCCTTCCTCCGGCACACCCGGCCCGTCGTCACACACCCGCACTTCATAGCCACTGCCAAACTTGACCAACGACACTTCGACGCGGCGGTCGGCATAGCGAATAGCATTGCGCAACAGGTTGATCACCGCACGCGCCATAAAGCGCGGTTCGATCTGGATAAAATCCACCTCGCACGTGCGCAACGACAGCTGGATACCCGCCGCCTCCGCCTCCAGGGCCACGCTGCCAATCACACTGTCGAGCCAGCTGTGGGCCTCGATGCGCTCGCGGGTGACCTGGGTGGCGCCGCGCTCCAGGCTGGCGTAGGTGAGCAGTTCGGACACCATTTCTTCCAGCTCACCCAGGTCGGCATACATGTCGGCGATCAATTCGCCGCGCTGACGCGGGTCGGTTTGTTGCTTGAGCTGGTCGAGTTCGAACGACAGCCGCGCAATCGGCGTGCGCAGTTCGTGGGACACGGCATTGGTGAGTTCGCGCTGGTTGGCGATCAGGCTTTCGATGCGCTCGGCCATCTGGTTGAAGTGCCCAGCCAGCTCGCGCACGGTGGAGCGGCGTGGCAGCAGGATGCGCGAACTCAGGTCGTTGTCACCGAACCGTTGCGCCGCCAGGCGAATATGCTCCAAGTCACGCCAGTGCGGGCGCACCCAGAAATACAGCACGACCGCCAGGCTCAGCCCCAGCAGGCTGTAGGCCCACAGGTACAGCCATTTGGGTTCTTCGGGCAGCTTGATATTAAGCAGTTGCGGGCCGCCATCGATATTGGCGATGAACTCCATGAAGTCGCCGCGCACCACCAGTTGCCCAGTTGCCAGCAACTGTTGCTCACGTTGATCCAGGGCCAAGTCATCACGCTGGACCAGCTTCAGGCGCAGGCCGTAATGCGGTTGCAGCTCGCTCAGGCGCGCCTGGCGGGCATCGCCGAGCAAGGGCCGCAACTGTTCGACCAAGCCGTAGGCCGGCCCGCGCAAGGCTTCGCGGTTATAGGTTTCGTTGGCTTCGGGCAGTAACTCATCGAAGGTGTAGTTGACCAGCCAGATCGCCCCCGCCAGGCCCAGCGCCAGGATGATGTACAGGCGGATGTAGAGCCGCAGCATCTAGACCTCCCACGCGAACGGGTTGAACAGGTAGCCCTTGCCCCAGATGGTCTTGATGCACACCGGCTCGCGCGGGTTGTCGTTGAGTTTGCCGCGCAGCTTGCTGATGTACACATCGACGCTGCGGTTGAGGCCGTCGAATGCGATGCCGCGCATGCGATTGAGGATGTCATCGCGGGACAGGATCGTCCCCGAGTTGCTCGCCAACAGCCACAGCAACTCGAACTCCATGGTGGTGAGGTCGATGGTGTCCTCGCCCAGGCTGACCACCCGGCAACTGCGATCGATGGCCAGCCGCCCGAAGGCCAGCGACCCGCGCACGGTCGGCTCCGGGGCCTGGCGCCGTTGCAGGGCGCGCAGGCGGGCCAGCAGAACCGGCGGCTTGATCGGCTTGATCACATAGTCGTCGGCCCCGGACTCCAGGCCGAGGATATGGTCCAGGTCGTCTTCCTTGGCCGTGAGGATCACGATCGGCGTATCGGACACTGCGCGAATCCCTCGGCACACATGCAGGCCGCTCTGGCCGGGCAGCATCAGGTCGAGCACGACGATCTTCGGCTTGAAGTCCAGGAACGCGGCCAGGGCTTCGTCGCCCCGGTGCTCCACGCGCACCTCGAAACCATGCTGCGACAGGAAGTGCGCAATCAGCCCCGCCAGTTTTTCGTCGTCCTCAACGAGCAACACCTTGCCCAGCCCCAGGTTTTCCATAAGTTCTCAGTGTGCAGACGCGGATTGAAGAGCGGGCATTATAGGTGGCAAGCTGGGCAACTAAAGTAGCTGGCCAGCACCGGCCGACGAAGCTTCATGCTTTTAAGAGTTTTTAACAAATAACCTGCAATCTTTAACGCCATGTACAGGGAGTTGTATGCGCAAGGATTACCTGGCGTTTTTTGTTTCGCTGTTCCTGTCGCGGCTGGCGGACCAGATTCTGCTGTTTATCGTGCCGTTGATCGTATTCCAGACCACCCAGAGCGTTGCATGGGCCGGGCTGGCGTTCTTTGTCGAGTCGCTGCCCCGCTACCTGGCGTTCCCGGTGTGCGGCGCGTTGTGCGACAAGTTCGCGCCGGTGCGCATCCTGCATATCAGCCAGGTTTACCGCGCGCTGGCGTGTGTGCTGGCGGTCGCCTTGTATGGCGTGTTTGACGGTATCTATTGGATTGTGCTGCTCTCGGCCCTGTGCGGGGTGCTGACGACCCAGGGCATCATGGCGCGGGAAGTGCTGATGCCGCATATCTTCGAGCAGTACAGCTATGCCAAGACCCTCTCCTATTCGCAGATCGCCGACCAGAGCGGGCTGGTGCTGGGGCCCCTGGTGGCGGCGCTGATGCTTGAAGTATGGGCCTGGCACTGGGTAGTGCTGGGGGTGGCCGGGCTGTTCTTACTGGCAGACCAGGCGATGCGGATATGGCAACGCTCCAGCACGGTCAGCCTGGAGACCTTCGAGCAGCATCGGGATATCTGGCTGCGTCCGCTGAAGATTGCCTTTGGCCATATCCGCAGCCTGCCGGAGTTGAAACGGGTCATTACCTTGGCTGTGGGCGTGAACCTGATCATCGGCGTCACGCTGGCCACGTCTGCGGCGATGGTGACCGGCCAGTTTGCACAGGACAAGGACACCTACGCCCTGCTGCAGGCAGCCGGCGCACTGGTGACGATCGGGATTCTGTTTTACCTGGCGCGGGCGGGCCTGCCCTTGAAGGTGCTGGGCGGCGTGTCGTATTCGATGATCGGCGTGGGTGCAGTGATCATGGCGGTCAGCCCCGGCGTGTGGTTGTACGTTGTGGGTTTCCTGCTGGTCACCGGCTTTGACAAGATGTTCAACGTCTACCTGCGCAGCACCCGTCAGCGCGTGATCCCCGTGCAGGACTTTGGCAAGACCGTGGGCGTGATCACCCTGCTCAACAACCTGCCGCAACCCTTGGCAGGCCTGGCAGTTGCGCTGCTGGCGGCGCCGTTGGGCACGCAGTCGGTGATCCTGCTGCTGGCCGGAATCACCGCGTTGCTAGGCGTGGCCGTCGCCTCAGGCTGGCACGCCACTGTGAAAGCGGAACTCGATGTCGGGTGACTCGATCAGTTCCTGCTCCGCCGCCCTCACCCGCTCGATAACCTGGGCGATGTCCTTGGCCTCACCGTACTGGTACGCCAACTTCAGGTAGCCCTGGAAGTGCCGGGCCTCGCTTTTCAACAGGCCAAAGTAAAACTTGCCGAGTTCTTCGTCCAAATGCGGCACCAGCGCTTCGAAACGCTCGCAACTGCGCGCTTCGATAAAAGCGCCGACCACCAGGGTGTCTACCAGTTTCACCGGCTCGTGGCTGCGCACCACTTTACGCAAGCCGGAGGCATAACGCCCGGCGTGCAGTTGGCGCAGTTCGACCTTGCGCTTTTTCATCAGGCGCATGACTTGTTCATGGTGCACCAGCTCTTCGCGGGCCAGGCGCGACATCATGTTGATCAGGTCCACATGGCTGTAGTACTTGGCGATCAGGCTCAAGGCGGTGCTGGCGGCTTTGAATTCGCAGTTCTTGTGGTCGATCAGCAGGGTGTCCTGATCGGCCAGCGCGGCCTGGACCCAGGCATCAGGGGTGCGGCAACCGAGGAATTCGTGGATTTCTGGCAGGTTCATCGGGCTCACGGGCAAAAGGATCACAAAAGGCCGGCGATTATACCGACCCCGCCGCAGACCACCAGCCGCTGGCCTTGATGTGCATCAACATGACGGCTGCCGGGCAGCAACTATAGTTGTTCCAACCCCCGCCGTTTTGGAGATCCCGATCATGCAAGCCATCCGCAGCATCCTGGTGGTCATCGAGCCCGAGCATTCGGAAAGCCTGGCCCTCAAGCGTGCCAAGCTGATCGCCGGGGTCACCGGCGCGCACCTGCATTTGCTGGTCTGCGACAAGAAGCACGAGCACTCAGCGCTGTTGGCCCTGCTGAAGTCGGGCTTGCAGGAAGACGGCTACAGCGTCAGCACCGAGCAGGCGTGGAATGACAGCCTGCATGAAACCATAATCGACGTGCAGCAAGCCGAAGGCTGTGGGCTGGTGATCAAACAGCATTTTCCAGACAGCCCGCTGAAAAAAGCCCTGCTCACGCCCGCCGACTGGAAATTGCTGCGCTACTGCCCGACGGCAGTGCTGCTGGTGAAGACGGCGACGCCGTGGATGGGCGGCGTGATCCTCGCGGCGATCGATGTGGGCAACACCGATGGCGAGCACCGCTCACTGCACAATTCGATCATTGACCATGGCTTTGATATCGCCAGCCTGGCCAAGGCGCAGTTGCACGTGATCAGCGCCCATCCGTCGCCGATGTTGTCGGCAGCGGACCCGACGTTCCAGCTCAGGGAAACCATCGAGGCGCGCTACCGCGAGCAATGCAAGGCGTTCCAGGCCGAGTTCGATGTGGACGACTCGCACCTGCATATCGAGGAAGGCCCGGCGGACGTACTCATCCCCTTCGCGGCGCATAAGTGGCAGGCGGCGGTGACGATCATCGGCACCGTGGCGCGCACCGGCATTTCCGGGGCGCTGATCGGCAATACGGCGGAGGTGATACTGGATGCCGTGGAGAGTGACGTGCTGGTGCTCAAGCCACAGACGCTGATGGATCACCTGGAAGAACTGGCTACCAAGCCCTGACAGCAAACCTTCCGGCAATGAAGATCTCCCCCATTTGGATGTGTGTTGTTAGCCTGCAAACACATCCTTGAGGAAACCCGGCGCGATATAGCGCTGGTAATGCGCCTCGGACAGGATAAAGAACTCCCGATCAATGGCATCGCGCAGGTCCGGCAAGGGCCAGTCGCGGAACTCCGGGAGCAGCACCATGCCGTAGGCCTCCAGGTTATTGATCACCCGTGCCCCACGCGCGATCAACTGGTAGGCCCAGCAGTACTCGGACTGATGCGGCACGAAGCGGATCTTGCGCTGTTCCAGCTGGCCGCGCAGGGTCTTGGGGTCGAAAACCTCCAGTTTGCCGGCCATTACCTGCACCAACAGCTGCTCCAAGCGCAGCCAGACCGCACGTTTTTCCTCTTCGTTATAGCCATTCCACTGGATCACTTCGTGGTGGAAACGCTTGCAGCCACGGCACACGAGATCGCCATAGACCGTGGAGCACAGGCCGACGCAGGGGGTCTTGATGGTTTGGTTGGACATGGGCAACGGCACGCAAATCAGCGAAACAATGCGCCATGTTAGCCCTTTGTCTAACCTTCATCACCCTGCAAACTTGGCGAGGCAACTTACCTTTAGAAATTTTTTGCCGTAGAATCATCCGGCCTTGTAAGGCGCCAATAATCCGCTGGAAGCTGTTTTCAAAGCGTCACGAGCACAGTCGTTCCTTCAGAACGGTGTTGGCGATGGTCAATGACTCGGTAGGTCAATGCCCTCGCCAACCCTCATCAGCTCCGTTCTGCAGGCGTAAAACTTTGAAAGCAGCTTCTGTGAGGAATGCCGGCAGCGCTGGCTTTGCGGCCCAAAAAGCCCCCGAGCGCATGCGTGCCGTTCATTTCTGGATGAGCGTCCCGTGGGACCACTGATGAGGGTAATAACTGTGCTTGAAGCCTACCGCAAACATATCGAAGAGCGTGCAGCCCTGGGTATTGTTCCCCAGCCGCTTAACGCCGAACAAACCGCAGGCCTGGTCGAGCTGCTGAAAAATCCTCCGGCTGGCGAAGAAGAATTCCTCGTTGACCTGATCACCAACCGCATTCCACCAGGCGTTGACGAAGCTGCCTACGTCAAGGCCGGTTTCCTGTCTGCCCTGGCCAAGGGCGAAGCCACTTCCCCCCTGATCGACAAGAAACGCGCCGTTGAACTGCTTGGCACCATGCAAGGCGGCTACAACATCGTGACCCTGGTCGAGCTGCTGGACGACGCCACACTGGCACCTGTCGCCGCTGCCCAACTCAAGCACACCCTGCTGATGTTCGATGCGTTCCACGACGTGGCGGAAAAAGCCCGTAACGGCAACGAGCACGCCAAAGCCGTGATCCAGTCCTGGGCTGACGGCGAGTGGTTCCGCAACCGCCCTACCCTGGCTGACAAGATCAGCCTGCGCGTCTTCAAGGTCACTGGCGAAACCAACACCGACGACCTGTCCCCTGCTCCCGATGCCTGGTCCCGTCCTGACATCCCGCTGCACGCCCTGGCCATGCTGAAAATGGCCCGTGAAGGCATCGTGCCGGACGAGCAAGGCAAGACCGGCCCGATGAAGCAGATCGAAGAAATGCGCGGCCAAGGTTTCCCGATCGCCTACGTCGGTGACGTGGTCGGTACTGGTTCCTCGCGTAAATCCGCGACCAACTCTGTGCTGTGGTTCTTCGGCGACGACGTTCCGTACGTGCCGAACAAGCGCGCTGGCGGCTTCTGCTTCGGCAGCAAGATCGCTCCAATCTTCTACAACACCATGGAAGATGCGGGCGCACTGCCCATCGAGTTCGACGTCACCAACATGAACATGGGCGACGTGATCGACCTGTACCCGCACGCTGGCAAAGTCTGCAAGCACGGTACCGACGAAGTCATCACAACCTTCGAAATGAAGACCCCGGTGCTGTTGGACGAAGTCCGCGCCGGTGGCCGTATCCCGCTGATCATCGGTCGCGGCCTGACCGACAAGGCGCGTGCCGAACTGGGCCTGGGCCCTACCGACCTGTTCAAGCTGCCTGAAGCGCCTGTCGACACCGGCAAAGGCTTCACCCTGGCACAGAAAATGGTCGGCAAGGCGTGCGGTCTGCCAGAAGGCAAAGGCGTTCGTCCTGGCACCTACTGCGAACCGAAGATGACCACCGTCGGTTCCCAGGACACCACCGGTCCTATGACCCGTGATGAACTGAAAGACCTGGCGTGCCTGGGCTTCTCGACCGACCTGGTGATGCAGTCGTTCTGCCACACCGCGGCCTATCCAAAGCCGATCGACGTGACCACCCACCACACCCTGCCTGACTTCATCATGACTCGCGGCGGTGTATCGCTGCGTCCAGGCGACGGCATCATCCACAGCTGGCTGAACCGCATGCTGCTGCCGGATACCGTCGGCACCGGTGGTGACTCCCACACCCGTTTCCCGATGGGCATCTCGTTCCCGGCCGGTTCTGGCCTGGTCGCGTTCGCTGCAGCCACTGGCGTTATGCCATTGGACATGCCGGAATCGATCCTGGTGCGCTTCAAAGGCAAGATGAAACCTGGCATCACCCTGCGTGACCTGGTTCATGCCATTCCTTACTACGCGATCCAATCGGGTCTGCTGACTGTAGAGAAGAAAGGCAAGAAAAACGCCTTCTCCGGCCGCATCCTGGAAATCGAAGGCCTGAACGACCTGACGCTGGAACAGGCTTTCGAGCTGTCCGACGCCTCGGCTGAACGTTCGGCTGCCGGTTGCACCATCAAGCTGTCGAAAGAGTCGATCACCGAGTACCTGAACTCCAACATCACCCTGCTGCGGTGGATGATCGGTGAAGGTTACGGCGACCCACGCACCCTGGAACGTCGCGCCCAAGCGATGGAAGCCTGGGTCAAGAACCCTGAGCTGATGGAAGCCGATGCCGACGCGGAATACGCTGAAATCATCGAGATCGACCTGGCCGAGATCAACGAGCCGATCCTCTGCGCACCGAACGACCCGGACGATGCCCGTCTGCTGTCGAGCGTTGCCGGCGAGAAGATCGACGAAGTGTTCATTGGTTCGTGCATGACCAACATCGGTCACTTCCGCGCGGCCGGTAAGCTGCTGGAGCAGGTCAAGGGCCAGCTGCCAACTCGTCTGTGGCTGTCGCCGCCGACCAAGATGGACGCTCACCAGTTGACCGAGGAAGGCTACTACGGCATCTACGGCAAGGCTGGCGCGCGCATGGAAATGCCGGGCTGCTCGCTGTGCATGGGTAACCAGGCACGCGTAGAGCCGAACTCGACCGTGGTGTCGACGTCGACCCGTAACTTCCCTAACCGACTGGGTGACGGCGCTAACGTCTACCTGGCTTCGGCTGAGCTGGCGGCAGTGGCTTCTACCCTGGGTCGCCTGCCGACTGTCGAGGAGTACATGGGCTACGCGGCGAAACTGGACACCATGGCCAGTGACGTTTATCGCTACCTGAACTTCGACCAGATTGCTGAGTTCCGCAAGATCGCAGCTAGCGCCAACATTCCGGTGATTCAAGCCTAAGGTGTTGATGTGAAGAGGCGCCGCGTATCGTGAGGTACGCGGCGTTTTTTTATGCCTGGGATATGGGTGAGACTGGGTACATATCCGTTATTTGGGTAACGGCTGGTATTGGTTCCGCCCTTACGGCGGGTCACTTTTGGAAAAGAGCCCCAAAAGTAACCAAAAGGGCTCTTGCCCCAACACTCGGCACCTCGCTCACGCTCGGTGTGCCCGTAATCCGACAGTGATTTGGGGGGCCGCCGCCACGCGCCATCCATGGCGCGGGGCGGCTAAACCGGCATCCCTGCCGGTTTACCCCCCAAATCCCTGCCGAATTCCGGCCAGCGTGTTTGACGGGGCGCCTAAGATCAAAATCAAGATCAAAAGCAAGAGCACAGCGGCCTGACAGCCGGCTTGAGTGGTGTAGAGCAAAGGCAGAAGCAAACGCGGCCCACTGTAGGAGCCGGCTTGCCGGCGATGGTCGTTAACGGTGATGGGGGTACATCTGGATAAACGCGGCGATCTCACGTTTTTCGCCGGCAAGCCGGCTCCTACAGGGACCGCGTATCCACGATGCGAAGCGAGTCGCTCTTGATCTTGATCTGAGGCGCCCCGTCAAACACGCTGGCCGAACGCAGGCTTTGGAGCGTGGGTAACCCGGCAGGACGCCGGGTTAGCCGCGCTGGGCCAAGGATGGCCCATCGCGGCGGCCCACGCTACAAAGCCGGAGTGAGGGCACACCGAGCCTAAGCGAGGTGCCGAGTGTTGGGGCGGAGCGTTTTTGGTTACTTTTGGCGCTCTTCCAAAAGTGACCCGCTGTAAGAGCGGAACCATAAGCCGCCGTTACCGCAGCAACGGATATACACACCGGAACACAGCTATCGCAGTCAAGCCAGCTCCCGAACAGCCTCAAGCAAAAAACGAATAAACCACCGCACTGATCGCCACCAACCCCACCGCCGTGACAAACACATTGGACGCCTGCCCACGGTACTTGGCCATAGCCGGCACCTTACGGATGGCATACATCGGCATCAGAAACAGGATCGAAGCAATGATCGGACCACCCAGCGCCTCAATCATCCCGAGAATGCTTGGGTTCAACGTCGCCACGATCCAGCACACCACCAGCATGAACGCAGCCGTCATGCGGTCCAGACGCTTGGCGCTCGGACGACGACCGGTCTTCAGCACCAACCCCTTGAGGCCTTCACTCGCACCGATGTAATGCCCCAGGAACGACTTGGCAATCGCCACAAACGCGATCAACGGCGCGGCAAACTCGATGGTCGGGTTATTGAAGTGGTTGGCCAGGTACGACAGGATCGACAGGTTCTGCGCCTTCGCTTCGGCCAACTGCGCCGGCGACAGGGTCAGCACGCAGCTGAACACGAAGAACAGCACCATCGCCACCATCAGCAGATGCGCGCGAGACAGGATCTGCGAGCTGCGTTCATCAGCGTGGACGCCGTACTGGCGCTTCTGGTCCACCGCAAAGGCCGAGATGATCGGCGAATGGTTGAACGAGAACACCATCACCGGAATCGCCAGCCACAGGGTATTGAGCAGCGCGGACGGCGCCGGCACCACGCTGGCGGTGCTGAGGATGCCGCCGTTCCAGTGCGGGATCAGGTACACCGCCAGGAACAGCAAGGCGACGATAAACGGATACACCATCAGGCTCATGGCCTTGACGATCACTTGCTCACCGCAACGCACCACGGCCAGCAGGCCGAGGATCAGCACGAACGACAGGATCGCCCGTGGCGGCGGCATGATGTGCAGCTGGTGCTCCATGAAGCTGCCGACCGTGTTGGTCAACGCCACGCTGTAGATCAGCAGGATCGGGAAGATTGCAAAGAAGTACAGCAGCGTGATCAGCGCACCGGCCGTGATGCCGAAGTGTTCTTCCACTACGTCGGTAATGTCGGAGCCTTCACGGCCGGACAAAACGAAGCGGGTCAGGCCACGGTGAGCGAAGAAGGTCATCGGGAAGGCCAGCAGTGCGAGGATCACCAGTGGCCAGAAGCCTCCCAGGCCCGCGTTGATCGGCAAGAACAGCGTGCCGGCGCCAATGGCGGTGCCGAACAGGCCAAGCATCCAGGTGGTGTCCTGGCGGCTCCAGCTCGTGAGGGTTGCAGGTGTCGTTGCATAGCGTTCGTCGACGCTATTGGCCTGATCATTCATCCGGTCGGATCTCCGCATTTACACGGCCGGGACGAGTCAGAAAAACCTGACAGGCAGCGCCCCGACCATAGAAGGGGCCGGATTGTCCGGGATTCTTCTGAATAAGCAAAGACTTAGCTGAGGAACGGTGGTGCGGTGCAGGCACGCAGGGGCACCTGTACACAGCGGGTTTCGCGGCGTGCGGCAGAATGTCGAATATACATTCCCGCACAAATCTATTTTAGAATCGCGCTCGATCCTGTAGTTTTCACCCTGCGTCCGCCGTTATCCAGAGAGCCCCGCCATGCCTCGCGTTTCCCGCAAACAAGCTGAACTCAACCGCGAAATCATCGTCGAGGCCGCCACGCATCTGTTCCGCGAACGCGGACTGCACGGTATCAGCCTGTCGGACGTGATGGCCGCCGCCGGCCTGACCCACGGTGGCTTTTACGGGCATTTCGCCTCCAAGGAAGCCCTGGCCACCGAGGCCTGCCAACAGGCGTTCGAGGTTGCGAACCTGGGCTGGCAGGCCAAGATCGACCGCAGCGAAGACCAACAGGCCGCCCGCCAGGCGGTGCTGGGGCCTTATTTGACCGCCTCCCACCGTGACAATCCCGGCGACGGCTGCCCGGTGTCGGCCTTTGCCCCGGACATGTGCCATGAACCCGCCGAGACGGCTTTGCAGCACACCTTTATAGAAGGCGTGGAAAAGTCGCTGGAGATCTTCGCGCAGCTGGAGGACGGAGATCGTCAAACCCTGCTGGCCCAATACGCGATGATGGTCGGCGCAGTAACCCTGGCGCGTGCGACACGGGGCAATAGCCTGTCGGATGAATTCCTGGTGGCTGCACGAAATGCCCTTTTGCCCGTTGACAGCCCTTCGCCCGTCCCAGCATGATCGGGCCATGAACGTTATCCAGCTCGCCCTCACCCGTACCACCACCACGACCGCTTACGGCGGGTCGCGCGGTGGCTGTGGGTGCATGAGCTAGACACTTCACAGATTCAACCCAAGGCCCCGCCAGCAATGGACGGGGCCTTTTTATTGCTCCGCCCGCTGGCACACACAAGGAGCAACACCATGGCTGACGCCCTGCTGATCATCGACATGCAAAACGGCCTATACGATGGCCCGGAAAAGCCCTTCGAGCGCGAACGCGTACTGGCCACACTCAACCATCTGATCGGACGCGCGCGCGCTGCCGGCGCCCCGATCTTCGTGGCCCGCCACACCGGCCCGGCAGGGTCGCCGATTGAAGCCGGTAGCCCGCTCTGGCAGCTGTGCCCTGCGCTGCAGGTGGACGAATCCCGCGACCACCTGTTCAACAAGACCCGCCCCAGTTGCTTCCTCGGCACGGAGCTGGAGCAGCAGTTGAGAGCGGCGCAGGTCAAGGAGTTGGTGATCGCCGGCATGAAAACCCAGTTCTGCATCGACACCACCTGCCGGGTCGCCGTGGAACTGGGTTTTTCCGTGGTACTGCCAGAAGACGGCCATAGCTGCATGGACACACCGGCGCTGAAGGCCAAGGCAATTATCGAGCATCACAATGCGACCCTGGCCGGAGCGTTTGTGAAGCTCACAAGCGCCGTCGAGATCCGCTTTTGAGCGATCAAATACGGCATACTCCTCCCCTCAAACCCTTCAGGAAGAGCCTTCCGATGACCGCCACTGTTCTGGTCCTGGTTGAAACCATCAACGAATACCTGCCCATCATCGAGAGCAATGACTTTCATGTGATCCTGGCGCCGACACCGGCCGAACGCGCTGAAGCGATCAAGGCCCATGGCAGCCAGATCAAGGCGGTGCTGACCCGTGGTCCGCTGGGTTTGTACGCCGAGGAAATCGCCGCGCTGCCCCTGCTGGAGATCATCTGCGTGATTGGTGCCGGCTACGAGCACGTCGACCTGCAGGCCGCCAGCAATCGCGGGATCGTCGTCACCAATGGCGCCGGGGTGAATGCGCCGTCGGTGGCCGATCACGCCATGGCGTTGCTGCTGGCGCTGGTGCGCGGCATCCCGCAGACCGACGCCGCCGTGCGCCGCAGTGAATGGCCGAAAGTGATGCGTCCGTCCCTGGGCGGCAAGCAACTGGGCATTCTTGGGCTGGGTGCCGTCGGCCTGGAAATCGCCAAGCGCGCGTCCCTGGGCTTCGCCATGGAGGTGAGTTACCACAACCGCCAGCCACGCGATGATGTGGACTACACCTACTGCGCAACTGCGGTGGAACTGGCGCGCACCTCGGACTTCCTGATCCTGGCCACACCCGGCGGCGCCAGCACCCGTCACCTGATCGACCGCCACGCTCTGGATGCCCTGGGGCCCAATGGCTACCTGGTGAACATCGGCCGTGGCAGCGTGGTAGTCACCGCCGATCTGGTGGCCGCCCTGGAGCAGCGCCGCATCGGGGGCGCGGCACTGGATGTGTTCGATGACGAGCCCAAGGTGCCCGACGCTCTCAAGACGCTCAGCAACACCGTGCTGACCTCCCACGTCGCCGGCCTGTCGCCGGAAGCCGCCCACGACACCGTGCAGCGCGTGGCCGACAACCTGGTGGAATACTTCGCCGGCCGCCCAGTCCTCACGCCGGTCGCCCTGCCCCCGCCCACTAAATGACCGATCAGGCACGCTGATTATCGTCCAACACGCTAACCTATTAAGCCGCCCCGACCTTGTCGCTGGGCGGCTGTGAGCATTAGATTAGGAAATAGTCCGAGGCCTTTAGAATAAGCAGAAGGGATAAGCATGGCGCTGAACGACCAATCCACCCAGATTCGCCCTGGCGAAGAGCTTGATGCCAGCCTGATCGATCCCTACCTCAAGGCCCATATCCCGGGCCTGACCGGCACGCCCACGATCAGCCAGTTTCCCGGTGGCGCGTCCAACCTGACCTATCTGCTGGAATACCCGGGCCAGGAATTCGTGCTGCGTCGCCCACCTTTCGGCCACAAGGCCAAGTCCGCCCATGACATGGGTCGCGAATACCGCATTCTCAATCAGCTCAAAGACGGCTTCCCGTATTGCCCCAAGGCCTATGTGCATTGCACGGATGAGTCGGTGATCGGCGCCGAGTTCTACGTGATGGAGCGCGTCAACGGCATCATCCTGCGCTCCGACCTGCCGGCCGAGCTGGGCCTGGACGCGACCAAGACCGAGGCGCTGTGCAAAAGCTTCATCGATAAGTTCGTGGAGCTGCACCAGGTGGACTACAGCGCCTGCGGCCTGGCCGACCTGGGCAAGCCCGAGGGCTACGTGGAGCGCCAGATCCGTGGCTGGAGCGACCGCTACGAAAAAGCCCTGACCCCCGATGCCCCGCGCTGGGAAGCCGTACGCGCCTGGCTCAATGACAAGATGCCCGCCGACCATCCGACGTCGAGCATCGTGCACAACGACTACCGCTTCGATAACGTGATCCTCGACCCGCACAACCCGATGCAGATCATCGGTGTGCTGGACTGGGAGCTGACCACCCTCGGCGACCCGCTGATGGACCTGGGCAACACCCTCGCCTACTGGATCGAAGCGGCAGACCCGGCGCCGGTGCAACTGATGCGCCGCCAGCCGAGCAACGCGCCCGGCATGCTCACCCGCCGTGAGTTCGTTGACTACTACGCCGAGCGCTCGGGCATTCAGATCGACAATTTCGACTTCTACTACACCTACGGCCTGTTCCGCCTGGCCGGCATTGTGCAGCAGATCTACTACCGCTTCTTCCATGGCCAGACCCAGGACAAACGCTTTGCGCAGTTCATTCACATGAACACGCTGCTGGAGCAGATGAGCCTGAACGTCATCAGCAAATCGTCCCTTTAAGGAACCGCTATGTCCAAGACCCACCTGTTCGACCTCGACGGCAAGATCGCATTCGTTTCCGGCGCCAGCCGTGGCATCGGCGAGGCCATCGCCAAGTTGCTCGCCCAGCAAGGCGCTCACGTGATCGTCTCCAGCCGCAAGCTGGAAGGCTGCCAGCACGTGGCCGACGCGATCATCGCCGACGGCGGCAAAGCGACTGCCGTGGCCTGCCACATCGGTGAAATGGAGCAGATTACCCAGGTATTCGCCGGTATCCGCGAGCAGTTCGGGCGCCTGGATATCCTGGTCAACAACGCCGCGACCAACCCACAGTTCTGCAACGTGCTGGACACCGATCTCGGTGCGTTCCAAAAGACCGTTGACGTGAACATCCGTGGCTACTTCTTCATGTCCGTGGAAGCCGGCAAGCTGATGCGCGAGAACGGCGGTGGCAGCATCATCAACGTCGCGTCGATCAACGGGATTTCCCCGGGTGTATTCCAGGGCATCTACTCGGTGACCAAGGCCGCCGTGATCAACATGACCAAGGTATTCGCCAAGGAATGCGCGGCGTTCGGCATTCGTTGCAACGCCCTGCTGCCCGGCTTGACCGACACCAAGTTCGCCTCGGCGCTGGTGAAGAATGACGCGATCCTGAAAATGGCGCTGGCGCAGATCCCGCTCAAGCGCGTGGCCGACCCGAGCGAAATGGCCGGCGCGGTGCTGTTCCTGGCCAGCGATGCATCGAGCTACACCACCGGTGTGTCGCTGAACGTGGACGGTGGTTTCCTGTCCTGATCAAGCATTCGGCGGTTGTTGCCGAAAGCTCACTGCCAGGCGGTTCCAGCCACTGATGCTGGACACCGCCATGGTCAGGTCGACCAGTTCCTGCTCGCTGAACTCCACCCGCACGGCGGCGAACAGTTCATCCGACACCACCGAGGTCGGCAGTGTCGCGACCGACTCGCTCCAGGCCAATGCAGCCTTTTCCCGCGCCGTGAAGAACGGCGAATCCCGCCAGACGCATAACGCGAACAAACGTCGCTCGGTCTCGCCGCGTTGACGTGCCGCCATCGAGTGCATGTCCGTGCAGAACCCACAGTGGTTGAGCTGCGAGACACGGATCTTGATCAGTTCCAGCAAGGGTTTTTCGATGGACAGGCCAAAGGTCGTGGCCTCCAGCATCAGCATGCCCTTGAGTGCTTGCGGGGAGGCGGTGTAGTAATCCAGGCGAGGTTCCATGGGGCGTTTCTCTGGCGACGAATGCAATGACAGCCCAGCCTAGAGTCCGCCACGCATAAGCCCTATAGCCAATCGGCCGGTTTATGCACAGACCATTTTGAGCCCGCCACGCACGCGCGTAATCTGGGTGCAGATTAATGCTCCGGGATAAGACATGGAACTGCACGTTGTGATCAACGGCCGCAAGGATCTGGCCGAACAGCTCTACCAACAGTTGCGCGAAGCCATTGGGTCCGGGCGCCTGGCCGCCGGTGCGCAACTGCCGCCCAGCCGCCTGCTCGCCGAGCAACTGGGCGTGTCGCGCAAGACCGTGTCGGACACCTACGCCACCCTCACCTACGAAGGCTTGCTGATCGGCAAGACGGGCCGTGGCACCTTCGTCAACGCCCGCGCGCCGCAGTCCGAACGCCTGCAGAGCGCCACCGACCTGGCCTGCGCCGCGAACCTGGCGAAGTGGCAATCACTGCCCTCCCCCATGCGACATCCCACCCGCGACAGCACGCTGCGCTACGAATTTATCGGTGGCGCCACCAGCCGCAACCAGTTCCCCCAGGATGAATGGCGACGCTGCACCCAGGATGCCCTGCGGCGCATCGCCCAGAACAGTGGCTTCTACAGTCAGCCCGAAGGCCTGCCGGCATTGCGCAGTGCCATCGCCGGGCATATCGCGTTTTCGCGCGGGGTCAACTGCCGTGACAGCGACATCGTGGTCACCAACGGCGCGCAACAGGCGCTGGACCTGATCGCCCGCGTGGTCCTCGAACCCGGCAGCATCGTCGCCATGGAAGACCCCGGCTACAGCCCCGCGCGCCAGCTGTTCATGGCGATGGGCGCGAGCGTCGCGAGCGTGCCGGTGGATGAACACGGCATACAGGTGGACCTGATCCCCGACGGCACGCGGCTGATCTACGTGACGCCTTCCCACCAATTCCCACTCGGCATGCCCATGAGCGTGCCGCGCCGTGAAGCCTTGCTGACGCGGGCTTTCGAGCTGGGCGCGATCATCATCGAGGACGACTACGACAGCGAATTCCGCTACGAAGGCCGGCCCACCGACTCGCTGCAAAGCATGGACACCCGCGGCGTGGTCACCTACGTCGGCACCTTCTCGAAAACCTTGCTGCCCGAGTTGCGCCTGGGCTATGCGGTGCTGCCGCCGGCCATTTATGGCGCAGTGCTCAAGGCCAAGCAACTCACCGACCAGCACAGCTCGACGCTGCCGCAATGGGCCTTGGCCAAGTTCATCAGCGAGGGCTACCTGCTCAAGCATATCCGCCGCTGCCACACGGTCTACGCCGGGCGCCGTGAACGCATCCTGCAGCGTTTGGCAGGTGACCTGTCGTCATGGTTCGAAGCGGTGCCTACCGTGGCCGGGTTTCACATGGCCGCGCTGTGCAAAGGACCGGTGAACATCCCGTTGCTCATGGAACTGGCGCGCCAGGTGGAAGTGGGCTTGTACCCCCTGGACGTGTTCTTCCACGATGCGCCAGTCCGCCCAGGCCTGATCATTGGCTTCGGCGCCATCGAGACCCTGGATATCGACCCGGCGCTGGACAAGGTCCGCGATATCCTCCAGCAGATTGGCTAGTGGATTTTCCAGCGGATTGGTCATTGGTCCTGTCACTCCCAGGCACTAGCCTGTGCACTGACACCCGACCTCGGAGACCCTCGTCATGCCAGCCTGTGCCTGCAACACTGTCCATGTCCGCGCGGCGGCCGGGCGTTCAAGTGAACTGGGCGAGCGCCTTCAGCAGATAGCCAACGCCGTGCGCACCGCCCCCGGCTGCCTGGACTACGCCGTGCAACGCGACCCGCTGGACCCCGACCTCTGGACCGTCAGCGGCCGTTGGACCAGTGCCGAACAGCTCGTCGCGCACTTCCGATTGCCGGCCCTGCAAGGGTTTATCGAATTGACCGGCGAACACCTGGCGCGCCGCCTGGATTTCGACCACTGAGGCATTGGTCTCCTGCTCTTTGCCGGGATTGGTCATTGGTCACCCAGGCACGGCGGCGTAGGGTGAAGAGGTCTGGAACTACTCGGAAACTTCGCCATGAAACGACTGCTCGCCGCCTCGCTGATGCTCGCCTCGCTCAGTGCCTTTGCCCATGAACCGGTGTACAACCAGGAATCGATCAAGGTGCTGCAAGAACATGCCTTGACCAACGTCCCCGGCAAGAAAACCATCATGCTCACCGTCGACTACGCCCCCGGCCAGGCCACCGTACCCCACAGCCACACCGGCACCGCAGTGGCCTACGTACTGGAAGGCGCGATCACCTCGCGGGTGAATGATGAGCAAGCAAAAACCTACAAGGTCGGTGAATCGTTCTACGAACCGGCAGGTTCGCGGCACTTCGAATCGAGCAATGCCAGCCAGACCAAACCGGCCAAGTTGCTGGTGGTAATCGTCCTGGATGACAAGGCTGAGGTGCTTACCCCCCTTCCAAAATAACCAACCCTTGTAGGAGCCCGCGTGCCGGCGATCACGGTGGTTCAGCCAACACATCCGTGCCTGATAGACCGCTATCGCCGGCAAGCCGGCTCCTACAGGTTCAAGCGAGTAGCGTCAGTGACTCAGGGGCGTTTGAACTGGCCGCGCAGGCTTTCGATCTGCTCGCGACAGGCGCAACCCTCAAGGTGATCATTGACCATCCCCATCGCCTGCATCAACGCGTACATCGTGGTCGGCCCCACGAACGTCCAACCGCGCTTCTTCAAGGCTTTGGACAACCGCACCGACGCCGCTGACGTTGGATTCCCCGTCCAATACGCCAGGTCCACCACAGCCGGACGCTCCTCATCCCCTGGCTCAAACGCCCATAACCAGCGCGCCAGCGAACCGGTCTCATCCACCAACTCACACGCCCGGCGCGCATTGTTGATGGTCGAGACGATCTTGGCCCGATTGCGCACGATGCCCGGGTCCTGCATCAGCCGCGCGATTTCCGCCTCGCCATACTGCGCCACCCGGCGAAAATCAAACCCGTCGAACGCCGCGCGGAACTGCTCGCGCTTACGCAAAATGGTGATCCAGGCCATGCCGGCCTGAAATCCCTCCAGGCAGATCTTCTCGTACAGCTGGATATCGTCCGCCACCGGCACGCCCCACTCCGCGTCGTGGTAACGCGGGTATTCCGGCGCTGCTGTGCGCCAGGTGCAGTGGGTGTGCCCGGTTTCGTCAGTGGTCAGTCCTGGTACGTCCATCCATCACCTCATGTGCCGAGCGGCGGATGATAAGCGAAAAAAATTCCAACCCGCCAACCGCTCAAGCATCGCCCTTACCGACCAACTGGTCAGACCGGGACCTGTCAACCGTCAAATAATTGCTTGTGATTTCAAAAATACCGGGCGTAGACTGGGCCCGCACTGGACTTACCGGTATGACCACAACAATTAAGCCCTGGAACCACCAGGGCACCGAATAGAGATCCCTCCCATGCTCAGATGGTGCTCGCGTTCGATTTTCCTGCAAGTCGTGATTGGCCTGATGCTCGGCATAATCTGCGGCCTGGCCCTTCCCGAATTCTCCTCGCAACTCAAACCCCTGGGTGACGGCTTTATCAAGCTGATCAAGATGCTGATCGGCCTGATCGTATTCTGCGTGGTGGTCAGTGGCATCTCCGGCGCCGGCGATTTGAAGAAAGTCGGGCGTATTGGCCTCAAGTCGGTGATCTACTTTGAGGTCCTGACCACCGTCGCGCTGGTGATCGGCCTGGTCATGGCCTTCAGCACCGGTATCGGCCAAGGCGCCAATATCCACCTGGAGCAGTTGTCGTCGGCGGGCCTGAATGAACTGGCCGACAAGGGCCAGCACATCCGTGGCACCAGCCAGTTCCTGATGGACCTGATCCCCAACTCGGTGATCGGCGCCTTTGCCGATAATAACGTGTTGCAAGTGCTGCTGTTCTCGGTGCTGTTCGGCAGTGCGCTGAACCTGGTCGGTGAAGCGGCGTCGGGCATCTCACGCCTGATCAACGAACTGAGCCACGTCATCTTCCGCATCATGGGCATGATCGTGCGCCTGGCGCCCATCGGTGTATTCGGTGCGATCGCCTTTACCACCAGCACTTACGGGCTGGATTCCCTGCAACACCTGGGCAGCCTGGTGGGCCTGTTTTACCTGACGTGCTTTGCCTTCGTCGGGCTGATCCTCGGCCTGGTAATGCGCTTGTCGGGCCTGCGCATGCTGCCGCTGCTCAAATACCTGCGCGAAGAGCTGCTGATCGTGATGGGCACCGCCTCCTCCGACGCCGTGCTGCCACAGATCATGCGTAAACTCGAACACCTGGGCATTGGCAGCTCCACCGTGGGCCTGGTGATTCCGACAGGGTATTCGTTCAACCTCGACGGGTTCTCCATCTACCTGACCCTGGCCATCGTCTTTATCGCCAACGCCACCGGCACACCGCTGTCGATGACCGACCTGCTGACCATCCTGCTGGTGTCGTTGATTACCTCCAAAGGCGCCCACGGCATACCCGGCTCGGCCCTGGTGATTCTGGCGGCGACGCTCACGGCGATCCCGGCGATTCCGGTGGTGGGCCTGGTGCTGGTGCTGGCGGTGGATTGGTTCATGGGCATCGGTCGCGCATTGACTAACCTGATCGGCAACTGTGTGGCGACCGTGGCCATTGCGCGCTGGGAGAAAGATATCGATATCCAGCGTGCCAACAAAGTGCTCGACGGCCAGCAAGGGTATGCCTTCCAGGCCAAGAAACCAGTATTGCCCGCGCACCAAGAGTTCTGACCGATTTCATGAGCGACACCGTTCAAATGTGGGAGTGGGCTTGCTCGCGAAAGCACTGGGTCAGTCACAGATGTATTGACTGAATAACCGCATCGCGAGCAAGCCCGCTCCCACAGTTAAGAGTCGCCATGCTCGCTAATGTATTCGCAACATAAAGGAGAGGTAGACGTGATCAGCACCTCAACCGTCGTCAATTCAGTCGTAGAAAAACTGCGCGCCGCCTTGGCGCGGGGTCAGTGGCGCCGGGGCGAAATGCTCCCCGGCCAGCGTGAACTGGCCGAACAGATGGGCATCAGCCGGCCCAGCCTGCGTGAAGCGGTGATCGTGCTGGAGACCCTCGGCCTGGTGCGCTCAATGCCTGGCAAAGGCGTGGTCGTGCTGGAAACCAGCGTCAGCGAGGCACAGTCCAGTGACGCCGTGGCCGACGCCAGCCTGGAAGATATCCTGCAACTGCGCTACACCCTCGAACCCTTCATTGTCGGCCTGGTAGCCCAGTCCATCAGCAGCAAGGAAGTCGGCCAACTGCGCCTGACCCTGATGGACATGCGCGAAGCCCTCGACGCCGGTGATGCCGAAGCGGGCATGAACGCCTACATCGGGTTCCACGAAGAACTGTTCGCCCTCACCTCCAACCCGATCTTCCAGAACGTGGTGCAACAGACCAGCAACGCCCTCAAGCAAAGCGCCCAGGTACTGCGCAACTCCCCCGAACACCTGGCCGAACGCCTGCAGGAAAACGACGCCGTGGTGCGCGCCATCCGCAACAAGAACAGCGCCCTGGCCAGTGCCGAGATGCGTCGGCACATTCTTCAGGAAGGCCTGCGCATGGGGATTCGCTTGAACATTCCGGATGACCATCTGGGTAGCTGAATGACTGGAGACTGGCCATGACCGCTCACGCGCTGCAACGCGACCCCATACTCCCTGCCCTGCGCCTGGTCGCCGGCAGGAAGCCTTCGGTGGATGACATCTACCCGCGGCTGTTCGACGCCATTCTCGAGCAACGCATTGCGCCCTCCAGCCGTTTTACCGAAGAAGGCCTGGGCGAAACCTTCGGCGTGAGCCGCAGCGTGATCCGGCGGGTGCTGGCCAAGCTGTCCCATCAGCAAGTGATCATCCTGCGCCCCAATCAACGGGCCCAGGTGGCGGCGCCGGATGCGCAGCAAGCCCGGCAGATTCTGGAAGCGCGCAGGATGACCGAAGTCACTGTGGTGCAGTTGGCCTGCGCCCAGGCAACGCCCCTGCAAATACGCCAGTTGCGCGAGCTGATTGCCCGCGAGCGCGACTGTATCGAGCGAGATCAGCGTGGGCCGGCGATTCGGTTGTCCGGGGAATTCCATCTGCAACTGGCCGCCATGGCGGGCAATGCTCCCCTGGCGCAGTTCCTCAACAGCCTGGTGCCGTTGACGTCGTTGATCATTGCCCAGTACGAAGCGAAAGCCTGCACGTATTGCGCGTGGCAGGAGCATGTGGCGATTGTGGAGGCGGTGGAGCGGCGTGACTCAACGACCGCGGTGAACCTCATGATGCAGCACTTGGATCATCTGGAAAGCAAACTAGTAAAACACCACTGCACCTAAGTGAATGAAGATCAAAATGTGCCCTTCAGTGTTTGATAAATAGAGTTCCAACAAAAAGCCCCCGCATCTCACGATACGGGGGCTTTTGTTTTACCGAGGGAGTACGCCGGTTACAGCACCGACTGTCCACTCAACGCCAGGTCCAGCAGCTCGCGGTTGGCCACCGCGTACATGGCGTAGTCCGTGCCGACCGCAGCACGGATTTCCACCATCATCGCCACCCAACGCTCAGCCATGTCCTTGTGCTGCTCAAGCCACAGGGCCACACGGGCTTCCATGTCTTGAGGCGCATCGGCCATTTGCAGGACGGAGATGGTAATCGCGCGTTGCTGCCAGTCCACGTCGTCGCGGAAGGCTTCGCGGGCCTGGGCCTGCCAGTTGTTGGCCACCGGCAAGTCGCTGATCTGCTGCAGGTACCACGGCAGGTCCAGGGCGCTGCCGACGGCGAAGTAGGCCTTGGCCACTTCGGCGGCGTCATGCCCGGTGACGTCAGCGGCTTCGATGATCGGCAGCAAGGTGTACAGGTGGGTAGTGCCTGCAACCATGCGCGCCAGCAGCTCCGGCACACCGGCTTCGGTGTAGGCCTGGTAGCGGTTCTGCCAGCCTTCGCGGGTCGGGCCTTCCAGCAGTTCGTCGAGCTTGAGGCCCAACGCGGCCAAGTGCGGACCGAAGTGTGCGGTGTCACGGCCAGCGTCCTGCTCGTTGCGACGGCTGCGCAGGAACCAGCGCGTGGCACGACGACCCAGGCGCATCAGCTCGTCCATCAACTGCAATTGCACGTCAGCGGAGACCTGGTGGTCCAGGGCTTCGATCTGACGGAACCAGTGCGGGAGGTGGAAGATGTCGCGCACGATCACATAGGCGCCCGCCACGTTCGCGGGGCTCATGCCGGTCGACTCTTTGAGTCGCTGCACGAAGGTGATGCCCATGTGGTTGACCAGGTCGTTGGCGATCTGGGTGCTGACGATTTCGCGCTTCAGGCGGTGACGACGCATGGCCTCGGAGAACTTGGCCACCAGGCTCGGCGGGAACGCGGTCTCCATGTCACGGGTCAGGTATTCGTCATCCGGTACCAGCGACTTGAGCAGCGCTTCCTTGAGGTCGATCTTGCTGTACGAGATCAGCACCGACAGCTCCGGACGGGTCAGGCCCTTGCCATTCGCGGCGCGCTCGGTGAGCTGCTCCTCGGTCGGCAGGTACTCGATGGCGCGGTCCAGCTTGCCACGGCCTTCCAGGTCGCTCATCAGGCGCTTGTACTCGGCGGCACGCTCGTAGGCACGGCGCGCAGCCAGGGACAGGGCCTGGGTCTGCTTGTAGTTGTTGCCCAGCACCAGGTGGCCGACTTCGTCGGTCATGCTCGCCAGCAACTGGTTGCGTTGCTTGTCGGTCATGTCACCGGCCTGCACCACTTCGTTGAGCAGGATCTTGATGTTCACTTCGTGGTCGGAGCAGTCCACGCCACCGGCGTTGTCGATGAAGTCGGTGTTGGAACCGCCGCCATTGAGGCCGAACTCGACACGACCCAGCTGGGTCATGCCGAGGTTACCGCCCTCGCCCACCACCTTGCAGCGCAACTCGTTACCGTTGACGCGCAGCGCGTCGTTGGCCTTGTCGCCCACATCGGCGTGGCTTTCAGTGCTGGCCTTGACGTAAGTGCCAATACCGCCGTTCCACAACAGGTCAACCGGTGCCTTGAGCAAGGCGTTCAGCAGCTCGGTCGGGGTCAGCTTGTCGGCCGAGATGTCGAAGCGTTCTTTCATCTGTGGCGAGATGGCAATGCTCTTCGCGCTGCGCGAGAAGATACCGCCGCCTTCGGACATGATGCTGGTGTCGTAGTCGGTCCAGGCCGAACGCGGCAGCTCGAACATGCGCTGGCGCTCGACGAAGCTGGTGGCCGGGTTCGGGTTTGGATCGATGAAGATATGCAGGTGGTTGAAGGCCGCGACCAGTTGCAGCTTGTCGGACATCAACAGGCCGTTACCGAACACGTCACCGGCCATGTCGCCGACGCCCACCACGGTGATGCTGTCTTCCTGCACGTTGATGCCGCGCTCACGGAAGTGACGCTGCACACCGACCCACGCGCCCTTGGCGGTGATGCCCATTTTCTTGTGATCGTAACCGGCGGAACCACCGGAAGCGAACGCATCGCCCAGCCAGAAGCCGTAGTCGATGGCGATGCCGTTGGCGATGTCGGAGAAGGTCGCAGTGCCCTTGTCCGCTGCTACCACCAGGTACGGGTCATCGTCGTCATGGCGCACGACGTTGGCCGGTGGCACCAGGGCGCCGTCTTTCAGGTTGTCGGTGATATCCAACAGGCCGGAAATGAAGATGCGGTAGCAGGCGATGCCCTCGGCCGCGATCTCGTCCCGGCTGCCGCCCAATGGCAGGCGACGCGGCAGGAAACCGCCCTTCGCACCCACGGGCACGATGACCGAGTTTTTCACTTGCTGGGCTTTTACCAGGCCAAGCACTTCGGTACGGAAGTCTTCTTCACGGTCGGACCAGCGCAGGCCGCCGCGCGCGACGTTGCCGAAACGCAGGTGCACGCCTTCGACGCGTGGCGAGTACACAAAGATTTCAAACTTCGGCACAGGCTTGGGCAGTTCAGGGATCGCATGCGGGTTGAACTTGAAGCTGAAGTACGACTTGTTCTGGCTGTTGGCGTCGGTCTGGTAGAAGTTGGTGCGCAGGGTGGCCTTGATCAGGTCCAGGTAGCGACGCAGGATGCGGTCTTCGTTGAGCACCTGAACATCGTCCAGGGCCGTGAGAATCGCTTGTTCCAGGCGTTGCTGCTTGTCTTCCAGGTCTTCGCTGGTGAGCTTGCGCGCCAGGTAGAAGCGGGTTTTGAACAACCGGGTCAACTCGCGGGCGATGTCGGTGTGGTTGTTCAGGGTGCTGGCGATGTAACCCAGGTCGAAGCCCAGGCGGATCTGCTTCAGGTAACGGGCGTAGGCACGCAGCAGCGCGACGTCGCGCCACGGCAGGCCGGCGGTCAGTACCAGGCGGTTGAACGCATCGTTCTCGGCGTCGCCATGCACGATGTGCACGAATGCGTCTTGCAGGGTGTCGTTGAGCTGCTGGATATCCAGGTTCACGCCTTCGGCGGCGATGAACGCGAAGTCATGGATCCAGAACTCACGGCCATTGGCGTGACGCAGGCGGTACGGGAACTCGCCCAGCACACGCAGGCCGAGGTTTTCCAGGATCGGCAGCACGTCGGAGAGCGCCAGCGGGGTGTCAGCGTGGTAGAGCTTGCAATGCAGCTCGCGTTGGCCGGAGACCTGGCCCAGCGGCTGGTAGAAGCTCATCACCAGCGGGTTGGCTTCGGTGAGGCTCAGCAGGTGCTGCATGTCGACCACGGCCGAATGCGCGGCAAAGCGCTCGCGGTAGCCGGCCGGGAAGCCTTTCGGGAAATCGGCCAGCACGTTGGTGCCGTGGGCTTCGCCGAAGCTTTCGACGACGAGGCTGGAATAGTCGTCCTGCCAGCTGCGGCAGGCCTGCACCACTTCTTTTTCCAGTTGCAGCGGGTCGATGTCCAGGCGGTTCTTCGGGTCAACCCGCAGGATCAGCTGTACACGGGCCAGCACGGATTCGGAGAAGAAGGTCCAGAATTCGCAATCCGAGGCCTTCAGGCGATCCATCAACACTTGCTGGATCTTCTGGCGCACTTCGGTGGAATAGATGTCGCGCGGCACGTAGGCCAGGCAGTAGCAGAAACGACCGTACGGGTCTTTGCGCAGGAACACGCGGATCTTGTTGCGTTCCTGGATCTGCACGATCGACATCACGGTGCTGAACAGTTCGTCGACCGGGGTCTGGAACAGGTCATCACGGGGCAGCACTTCGACGACCTGGGCAAGCTCCTTGCCCAGGTGAGCCTTGGGCTGGAAGCCGGAGCGGCGTTCGATTTCCGCGACCTTGCGGCGGATGTACGGAATGACCCGCACGCTTTCGCCATACACCGAGGAGGTGTAAAGGCCCATGAAACGGTGTTCCTTGATGACTTTGCCGTCGGCGTCGATCTCACGGATCGACACATAGTCCGGGTAGGCTGGGCGGTGCACGCGGCTTGGGTGCGCCGCCTTGGCAAACGACAGCACGGTCGGCTCACGCAGGTAAGCCACGGCATAGTCTTCGATGCGCAGGTCGTCGGCGGTGAGGCCGGCGCGCAGCAGCTTGGTCAGACCGAGGAAGGAATCGGCGTCATATTCAATATGACCGCCGTCTGCCTCGTCACGTACCACGAACTCTTCATAGCCGAGGAAGGTGAAGTGGTTGCCCACCAGCCATTCCAGGAAGTTCTTGATCTCGGCTTTTTCTTCGCCGTCGATGACAAACTGGCTGGCGTCGATACCGGCCAGCAGGTCCTGGACCTTGGCTTTCATCGGTTCGAAATCAGCCACCGCCACGCGCACTTCGCCCAGCACCTGCTCCAGCTCTTTGCTCAGCACGTTCAGTTCGGCGGCGTTGGCGCAACGGTCGATTTCCAGGTACATCAGCGATTCTTGCTGGATGCCTTCGCCCTGGGTGCCCTTGGGCAGGATTTCCAGCAGCTCGCCCTTGGCGCCACGGCGTACGCTGAGCACGGTGGTCTGCAGGGTGTGGATGCTGTAGCCACGGCGGTTCAGTTCGGTACGGACCGAATCCACCAAGAATGGCAGGTCATGGTGCAGCACTTCGACCGCAGTGTGGGTCGACTGCCAGCCATGACGTTCGTAATCGGGGTTGTAGACCCGCACTTGCGGTTGGGTGTGATCAAAGCGCTCAAGCAGGCGCCAGGCAGACAGGGTGCAACCGGCCAGGTCGGAAAGGCGACGCTGGGTCAGTTCGTCCAGGGAAATAATGCCGAAAAATTGCTCAGCGAACAGCGCCACTTGTGGCAGTGCCTGTTCACTGATGTGCTGCGCCAGTGCCGCTTGCAGTTGATGCTGGAAGTCGGCCTTGCTGGCTGCGGTGAAGAACGCCATCTGTGGTACTCCGCTTGGGCTTGTTATTGATGAAAGCGTCGCGTGTTATCCCCTTGCGGGGAGACCGTCAGCGCTGTTCGCGGGTCAGGATAGAAGCACCATAAACGAATCAGCGTGACAGGTGGGTGAAGCTGGACAAGACAGTGAGGTCACATACAACTTCCATAAGATGCACTCCTGGCCGGGTGACGGTACGACGGGCAGGTCAGGCGCCCGGCACGTGCACATCCGTTGTGCAGCTTAACGAGTGTTGGAAGACCGCTGCTTGCGGTGCTGCGACATATTCGGTCATCGGTAAGCTGGGGCCGGGTTGCGACTTGGGCAACCCACGGGTCACGTGATAAAAACGGGTAAATTTCGGATTTATCCGTGCGAGTTATGACTCATTTAAGCCAGCAGGTCATACACTGCCTCTGACACAGGAAGCAGCGCAAAATGCTCCACAGTGGCACAATTGGCCGTCGCGCTCTTACCCAGACAGGATTTCCCATGCAATTGACTACCGCCCACCTCATTGCCACCCCGTGTGACGACGAAGAAGACAACATGGCCATGCTTTGCTGCCACAGCGACAAGGGCGAGATGTTCATGCTCACCCGTTACCCGGACGAAAATGAAGTGGAATTGACCTGGGATTACGAGCCTTCAACGCTTGACGGGTTGAAAGTCACCCTCAGCGCCACCCGACTGCTGGTTGAAATTGCGGCGGCGGACGCCGATGCATTGAAGGGCGATGATCACCTGGACATTACCCACCACACCGCAGCATCGGACCTGGCAGAAGTGGAACAGACCTTGCAAAACATTCTCAAGGGCACCGGGACTTACGTGCGGGCATGAACCGTACATCGTCACTGTGAATTCTGACAGTAGTCAACCGGGATAAATGGGTTTTAGCTGCTTGCATTCAAAGGCAAACGCCAGAGGGTGCCAGCTTGAAACCATTGAGGTATGGATTATGTGTCATAGGACTGTGTATCAGCCCACTGTGGTCGCTACCGGCCAGTGCGGCCGCGACCAGCCATGAGCGCCTGTTTATCAGGACTGTGGAGGAAATCCCCAATACCGTCCTGCACAGCGCCACGCTTGATCCCCAGTCGCCCTTGGGTGAACTCAAGCGGTTGGCGCCAGGCATGAGACCTCTGGTGGACACCGCCAAGGTACCCACCCAGGAAGATCTCCGTGCGTTGCAACGCCATCGACTGACGCGCTATTTCATCATCGATACCCACCAATCAAGCCCAGCGCAAGCAGACGCTCTGGCAGAGCAGTTGAAGCAAAACCCTCTTGTCGAATACGCGGAGTTCGAACCGCGGGCAGAGGGCATGCACCAGGACAATGGCCAACCGGATGCCTCGGTGAGTCGGCAGTCGATCCCCGACTACACCCCGCGTCAATACTACCTGCAGGGTCCCCAGCCGGTGCCGCCTTATAAGATCGGCGGAGTGAATGCGGTGGAGGCCCGGTCCATACCCGGTGCCAAGGGCGCGGGCATCCAAGTGATTTCCTCGGAAATAGACCACTGGGCCTACGATCACGTCGATCTGCCCCCGCCCAACATTGAGAAATCGGAGGGTGCTAACGTCGACGAACACGACACCGCCAGCGTCGGCATCATCGCCTCCAAAGAAAACAATTTTGGCACCACAGGCATCGTGCCCGACGCTAGGGTCGGTTATCTGGAATGGGACCCCGAATGGTTACTGCAAATGGCGCAACAACTGGCAAGCGGGGCCGTCATGCAACTGGGTGTGCAGTACGATTACTCACCGATCAACAAAATAGGCTGCATTGAAGATTGCTTGATGCCCCTGGAGTACAACACGCCGACGCGCGACATTATTGCCTATACGGTCAAAGAGCGCGGCATCCATGTCGTACTGGCTGCCGGCAATGGCAACATCAACCTGGATCACCCTGGCTTCGATGGCGAATTTGATCGCAATCGCTTTGACTCCGGCGCCCTGTACGCGGGCGCCGTAGACCCTAAGACCGGGCTCCGGGCGAGCTATTCGAATTATGGCAAGCGTGTCGACCTGTTCAGCTGGGGTGCAAATGTCACGACCACCTATTGGAGTGAAGAGAACCCCACCACCCTGTATACCCACACGTACGCTGGCACCTCCTCGGCCAACCCGATCATTGCAGGGGTTATCGCCGCTCTGCTGGGTGCAGCCCACGCCCATGGCCTGGGCATCAGGCCGCCCTGGGAAATAAACGCCCTGCTCGTCGCCACAGGTAGGCCGCAAATCAATGGCAATGACAATGAAATCGGGGTGCAACCGAACGTCACTGCGGCCATCAAGAAAATGCTCGCCGACAACACCGACCTGCCGCCTGCTGGCCGCCTGGCCCTGCCGGAAGAAGTCAAATCCGACGACACCTTCGAGGCACGGGTCTACGCGGAGTCGCCCAGCCAAAAGCCACTGACCTATCACTGGGACTCGGCAGGCTTCATACCGCCTGAAGGCACGGGCGACAGACTCTCACTCAGGGCGCCCCTCGTAGACGCCGACGTGCAAATGTCAATCGCCGCCACGGTATCCGACGGCACCCACGCCATCACGCTGAGGGAAACGATCACCATCAAGGCACAACCCGGCCAGGGTAACTGCGGCAACACGCTCGCATGGGATGCAGGCAAAACGTATTCGACCTCCGGTGAAACGGTGTCCTACAAGGGTATGGTGTATAAGCAAAATTACTGGAGTATCAACAAGCCCCCCGATGAATATTCCGCCGACTATGGCAAGGAATGGTTCACAGGCACCCCCTGCCCTTGATAACGCTTGGGTCGCCGTGTTCGACTGCCAACGGCCTTTCCCCTCCAGCGTCCTGGCAATAAAAGCCAGGACGCGCCCAACGCCGTGCACATCGCGCAAAATCCCGTTAGTCGCCGACCCTCTCGATGCTTTAAAGTAAGCCCCCCAGGCCAAGGCATTTATCCAAGGCCCCGGCTCATCTCTCCAGGAACCGTCATCGATGGAACATCGTGAAGCGCTGCTTGCGCTGCGAACCTTTCTTTCTACGCAGATTCTCGGCCAGGAAAAACTCATCGATCGCCTGCTGATCGCGCTGCTCGCCGACGGCCATATGCTGGTGGAAGGCGCACCGGGCCTGGCCAAGACCAAGGCCATCAAAGAGCTGGCCGAAGGCATCGAAGCGCAGTTCCATCGCATCCAGTTCACCCCCGACCTGCTGCCCGCCGACATCACCGGCACAGAGATCTATCGCCCGGAAACCGGCAGCTTTGTGTTCCAACAGGGGCCGATCTTCCACAATCTGGTGCTGGCGGACGAAATCAACCGTGCGCCGGCCAAGGTGCAATCGGCGCTGCTGGAAGCCATGGCGGAGCGCCAGGTCAGCGTCGGGCGCAGCACCTACGACCTGTCGCCACTGTTCCTGGTGATGGCCACGCAAAACCCCATCGAGCAGGAAGGCACCTACCCGCTGCCAGAAGCCCAGCTCGACCGTTTCCTGATGCACGTCAAGATCGGCTTCCCCGACGCCGCCGTCGAGCGACGCATCCTGCAACAAGCCCGTGGCGAAGCGCTCAACGGCGAAACCAAGCCAGAGCGGCGTGTCAGCCAGCAGGCGATCTTCGCCGCGCGCAAGGAAATCCTCGGCCTGTACATGGCCGACGCCGTGGAGGAATACCTGGTGCAACTGGTGATGGCCACGCGCACCCCGGCCAAGTTCGACCCGGAGATGGCCGAGTGGATCGCCTACGGCGCCAGCCCGCGCGGGTCCATCGCCCTCGACCGCTGCGCGCGGGCACATGCCTGGCTCGCCGGTCGCGACTTCGTCAGCCCGGAAGACATCCAGGCGGTGCTGTTCGACGTGCTGCGCCATCGCATCATCCTGTCGTTCGAGGCCGAAGCCGCCGGCATTGACCAGGACCGGGTGGTGCAGCGCATTCTCGACGTCGTTGCCGTCGCTTGAAACCCATGAACGCCGGTGATGGGATCCGCGTCACGCTCAGCGAATTGATCGAGATGCGCCATCGCGTGCGCGAAGTGCAGCTGTTTTCCACGCCGAGCCAGCGCAGCCCGCTGATCGGCCTGCACCACTCCAAGCTGCGCGGGCGCGGCGTCGACTTCGACCAGGTGCGCGTGTACCAGGCTGGCGATGACGTGCGCACCATCGACTGGCGCGTGACGGCGCGCACCCAGGAACCGCACACCAAGCTGTTCCATGAAGAACGCGAGCGACCGATCTTCATCATGGTGGAGCAAAGCTGCCGGCTGTTTTTCGGCTCCGGACAGATGTTCAAGTCGGTGCTGGCGGCCCAGGCGGCCAGCCTGATCGGCTGGGCTGCGCTGGGGCACAACGACCGCGTGGGCGGGCTGGTGTTTGGCGACAACGAGCACTACGAAATCAAGCCGCGCCGCAGCAAGCAAAGTCTGCTGCAGTTGCTCAACCGCCTGGTGCGCGTGAACCAGAGCCTGAGCACCGAGAGCCGCCCCGAAGCCGACGCCCTCGGCATGGCCTTGCGCCGTGGCCGCGAGGTGTTGCGCCCTGGCAGCCTGGTGATTGTGATCTGCGATGAACGCGCGCTGACCGAAGGTGCCGAGCAACAGCTGAGCCTGCTGTCGCGGCATTGCGATTTGTTGCTGCTACCGATTTCCGATCCACTCGACCACGCCCTGCCCGCCGCCGGGCTGCTGCGTTTTGCCGAACGCGGCGCCCAGCTGGAACTGGACACGCTCAACTTCGATTTGCGCCAGGCCTACAAGGCCCAGGCCGAAGCGCGCATTGCCCGTTGGGAGCTGCTCGCGCAGAAACTGCGCGTACTGCTGATGCCCTTGAGCACCCAGAGCGAAATGGTCGAGCAACTGCGCGAATACCTCAACCCGCAACGCCCGGTTAAAAAACAATGAGCAGCCTTGACCAACTGCAGCCACTGATCGCCCCGCCCGCCATCGGTTTCTGGCCGCCTGCGCCGGGCTGGTGGCTGTTGCTGCTGGTGATTCCGTTGCTTGGGTGGGGCCTGTGGTGGCTGCGGCGTTTCCTGCCGACCCGTCGCCCCATCGCCCGCGCCGAACAACCGCTGGACCCGCTGCGCATCGCCGCCCTGGCGGAACTGGCGCTGATGCCCAAACCCTACGATGGCGCCCCGGCCGGCGCCTGGCTGCAGCAACTCAATGGCCTGCTCAAGCGCCTGTGCCGCAACGACTACCCCTACAGCCAGAGCCACACCCTCAACGGCCGCAAATGGCTGGCCTTTCTCGACAACCGCTGCCCCGCCGCCGGCCTCACGCGCTGGATGGTGTTGGTGGAAGGCGCCTATAAGCCCGAATGCAAACTCGACGACAAGGCAATCGCCGGCCTGACCCAAGCGGTCGATACCTGGATTCGCAAACATGTTTGAGTTCGCCTGGCCGTGGATCTTTGCCCTGTTGCCTCTGCCCTGGCTGATGCGCCTGGTGCTGCCAGCCGCCGACAGTGGCGAGCCCGCGTTGAAAGTCAGCTACCTCAGCGACCTCGAAGGCCTGGCCCGTCGCCGTGCGCGCGTCAACCTGCCGGGCTGGCGCCAGCAAGCACCGTTCGTGGTGCTGTGGTTGCTGCTGTTGACTGCCGCCGCGCGCCCGGAATGGCTCGGCGAGCCGCTGCCGATTGCCGCCAGTGGCCGCGATTTGCTGGTGGCGGTAGACGTGTCCGGTTCCATGGATTTCCCTGACATGAACTGGCAAGACGAAGACGTGAGTCGCTTGAGCCTGGTCAAACACCTGCTCGGCGACTTCCTCGAAGGCCGCGAAGGTGATCGCGTCGGCTTGATCCTGTTCGGCAGCCAGGCCTACCTGCAAGCACCGCTGACCTTCGACCGCCGCACCGTACGCACCTGGCTGGACGAAGCGCGCATCGGCATTGCCGGCAAGAACACCGCGATTGGCGACGCCATCGGCCTGGCCCTCAAGCGCCTGCGCCAGCGCCCGGCGCAGAGCCGCGTGCTGATCCTCGTCACCGATGGCGCCAACAATGCCGGGCAGATCGACCCACTCACGGCGGCGCGCCTGGCTGCCGAAGAAGGCGTCAAGATCTACCCGATCGGCATCGGCGCCGACCCCGAGCAAACCGGCTCGCTGGGCATCCTCGGCGTCAACCCGAGCCTGGACCTCGACGAGCCTGCACTCAAGGCCATCGCTGAAGCCACTGGCGGCCAATACTTCCGCGCCCGCGATGGCGAAGAACTGCAAACCATCAAGGCAACGCTCGACAAACTCGAACCCGTCGAGCAACAACCCACCCAGGCACGCCCGGCCCTGGCGCTGTACAGCGCGCCGCTGGCCCTGGCGTTGGTGCTGAGCATGTTGCTGGTGATCCAGGAGCGCTGGCCGAACAACGCCTTGCAGCGGCTGTTCAACCGGCTCTCAAGCAAGGGGATTTTCCTGCAGCAACACCCGGAATGGCGCCAGCGCCTCAAGCGCCTGCGTTTGCGGAGGCGTCGATGATCGACCTGTGGCCGCACTGGTTCCGTCCTTGGTGGTTGTTGCTGCTGCCGTTGCTCGGCTGGTTGCTGTGGCACCTGTGGCACCGGCAAAAACGCGCCGGGCGCTGGCAGATGATCCTGCCGCCGGCCTTCCACGCCGTGTTGCTCAGCGGTGGCAGCGGGCGTGAGAGCAAAACGCCGTGGGTGGTGCTCGGCATTGCCTGGCTACTGGCGGTACTGGCGTTGCTCGGCCCCAGTTGGCAACGCGTTGAACAGTCCAGTCAGAAGCCATCCGACCCATTGGTGGTGCTGCTGGAGCTGACCCCGGAAATGCTCGCCACTGACAGCCCGCCCAATCGCCTGGAGCAGGCACGGCGCAAGCTGTATGACCTGTTGCAGGCGCGCACCGACGCGCAAACCGCCATCGTCGTGTATGCCGGCAGTGCCCACACCCTGGTGCCGCTGTCGGACGACCTGGCCACCAGCCGCAATCTGCTGGAGGCCTTGCGCCCGTCGATCATGCCCGAGGCCGGCCATCGCGCCGACCTGGCCGTCGAGAAAGCCCTGGGCCTGCTCAAGCAAGGCGGGCTCGGCCAGGGACGCCTGTTGCTGATCGGTTCCTCGCTGTCCAAACAGGAACGCCAGGGCATCCGCCTGCTGCTGCAAAGCGGCCAGGCGCCGAGCTTGTCGATTCTTGGCATCGGCAGCCGTGAGGGCACCCCAGTGACCCAGGAAAGCGGCGAGTTCCTCAAGGACGAACAAGGCGCGATCCTGGTGCCACGCCTGGACAGCCCGACCCTCAAGGCCTTCGCCAGCGAAATGGGCGGCCGTTACCGCGCTGCGCGCCTGGACGACAAGGACCTGCGCCAGCTCGGCGTGCTGGACCCACCGCAAACCTTGCGCAACGACGGCCAACTGCTGCACCTCGACACCTGGGCCGACCAGGGTTACTGGCTGCTCCTGCCGCTGTTGCTGCTGGCCGCCTGCGCTGGCCGGCGCGGCTGGTTGTTCTGCCTGCCGCTGTTGCTGTTGACTGCACCGCAACCCAGCTACGCCTTTGGCCTGCAGGACCTGTGGCTGCGTCCGGATCAACAAGGCCAATATCTGTTGAAGAAAAAACGTCCTGCCGAAGCCGCCGAACACTTTGAAGACCCACAGTGGCAAGGCGTGGCGCTGTACGAGGCCGGCAACTATGCCGAGGCTATCAAGCGTTTCGCCGAAGGCAATGACGCCTACTCCCACTACAATCGTGGGAATGCCCTGGCCAAGTCCGGTGAACTGGAAGCGGCGATCGACGCCTACGAGCAAGCGCTCGAAGCCCAGCCCGACCTGCAACCGGCACTGAAAAACAAGGCACTGGTGGAAACCCTGATGCAGGAACGGGCCGAGCCTGAGCCCACTAAACCGGCAAAAAACGAGGATGACGAAACCACCCAACCCGGCCAAACTGCGCAACCGGGCGCCACTGGGCAAAACGCCACGGGTGGCGAGCAGTCGTCACAAGGCCAGGGCGAAGCTGGCACTGGCGACACCCAGACGGGCAACACGCCGCAAACCGCGGGCAATGAAGTGCCGGGCAGCGAGCTGGGCGACGAACAGACCACCACCCCGCCGCTGCGCCCCAATGATGCCAGCCTCGACGGTGAACACCGCCAGGCCCTGGAGCAATGGCTGCGGGAGATCCCGGACAACCCCGGTGAACTGCTGCGCCGCAAATTCTGGTACGAACAGCAACAACATCAGGACAAGACTCGATGAGCCGCCGCACCACCCTACTGCTCCTGCTCGCCTTGTCGGCAGGCCACGCCCAGGCGGCGAACCTGACCGCCAGCGTTGACCGCAGCCGCCTCAACTCCGGGGAAACGGTGGAACTGACGGTGGAATCCAGCGATGTCACCCAGTTCGGCAAGCCAGACCTTGCGCCCCTGGACGCGCAGTTCGAAGTCAGCGGCACCCGCCAGATCAACCAGCTCACCACGTTAGGTGGCGATAACCACGCCACCACACGCTGGATCATCACCCTGCTGCCCAAGGAAAACGGCACGGTGGTCATCCCACCCCTGCAGGTGGGCGAGTACAAGACCCAGCCGATCAGCCTGCAAGTCATGGAGACCGCCAGCCAGAACACCGCCGCCGAGCTGGCGCCGGTGTTTGTCGAGGCCAACCTCGACCAGACCAGCGTCTACGTGCAGGCCCAGGCACTGTTGACGGTGCGCGTGTACCACTCGGTGTCGCTGTATGACGACAGCAGCCTCACACCCTTGCAGATTGCCGATGCACGCGTGGAGCAGTTGGGCGAGTCGCGCACCTACGAGAAGGTGATCAACAGCATCCGCCATGGTGTGATCGAAACCCGCTACGCGATTTACCCGCAGCACAGCGGCACCCTGGCGATCCCGGCGCAGACCTTCAGCGCGACGCTGGTGGAATCGCGCCCGGCCCAGGAAAACACCCTGCAGGGCACCAAGCCCGGCAAGCTGATCCACGTCAGCTCTGCGGAGCTGCCCCTGGTGGTCAAACCCAAACCCGCGCTGTACCCGGCGGATACGCCCTGGTTGCCGGCGCGCAGCCTGACCCTGAGCGAAAACTGGAACCCGGAGCCTGAGCACGTGCAGGTCGGCGATTCGCTGACCCGCAGCCTCACGGTGAAGGCCGAGGGCCTGTCCAGCGCGCAACTGCCGGCCCTGCCCAGCACCGACATCAGCGGCTTGCGTCGCTACCCGGACCAACCGGTGCTCGGCAACCAGACCAACGACCGCGGCCTGATCGGCAGCCGTGAAGACCGCGAAGCCCTGGTGCCCAACCGTGCCGGCGCCCTGGAGCTGCCTGCCGTGGACGTGGTGTGGTGGAACACCCACGAAGACCACCTTGAGCGCACCAGCTTGCCGGCCCGCACCCTGCAGGTTGCCATCAACCCGAGCCTGGCCGTGGATACCCCCGCCACGCCAACGGTGATCACCGCGCCGGATGATGAACGCCTGTGGCTGTGGCAACTGAGCACATTGATCCTCGCCTGCACCACATTGCTGGGATTTGGCCTCTGGTGGCGCGCACGTCGCCAACCCGCTGTGCAACGCGCCGCGCAAACCGGCCCAAGCCCACGTACCCTGCTCGACGACCTCAAGCGCGCCACCCAGGCCAATGACCCGCAGGCCACCCGCCAGGCCCTCGACGCCTGGGCTCGCCAGCAGCCGGAAACGCTCGCAGACATGGCGGCGCGGTTTGTGCCGCTGTCGGATGCGTTGGATGGTTTGAACGGCGCACTGTACAGCGAGAGTGGGCATTTCTGGCTGGGTGAGGACTTGTGGCGTGCGGTCAAGGCCATTCCGGTGGCCGAGCGTGAACAAGACCCGGCCACCGACACGACCAGCCTGCCGCCGCTCTACCCCAAATAACCCCGATATCCCTGACACGACCCACATCAAAATAGGGGAAACCCTGGCTGGCCGCCTGCAACCAAAGCCTTAAGCAACGGCACAATCCTGTAGGAGCCGGCTTGCCGGCGATTGCGGTCTATCAGCCACATAGGCAGTAACGGGTCGGACGCTATCGCCGGCAAGCCGGCTCCTACAGCAGGTGCGCCGGGGCATTTACAGGTAAACTCCCCTCCTTTTCATCTTTTCCACGGAGTTCGCCTTGCGTCTGTTTCACACCTCCGACTGGCACCTGGGCCAAAACCTCCATGGCCAGGAACGCGACTTCGAACACGCCTGTTTCCTCAAATGGCTGTTGGACCAATTAAAGGACCATCAGCCGGATGCGCTGCTCATCGCCGGCGATATCTTCGACACGGTCAACCCGCCGCTCAAGGCCCAGGAGCGGCTGTATGACTTCATCATCAGCGCCCACGAGCAAAACCCGAAGCTGACCATCGTAATGATCGCCGGCAACCATGATTCCGGCTCGCGGATCGAGCTGCCCGCGCCGTTGATGCGTCGCCTGCGTACTCACGCCCTCGGCCGCGTGCTGTGGCTGGATGACGGCCAGCTGGACGCCGAACGCCTTCTGATCCCGCTGCCGGATGCCAAGGGCAAGGTCGCCGCCTGGTGCCTGGCCCTGCCCTTCCTGCGCCCGGCGGAAGTCACCGGTGCACACCTGGGTGACGATTACCTGCACGGTATCGGCCAGGTGCATGAAGGGTTGATCGCCGCCGCCAACGCCAAGCGCAAAAAAGGCCAGGCGCTGATTGCCATCAGTCACGCGCACATGGCCGGAGGCTCGGTGTCGGAAGACTCCGAGCGCAGCCTGATCATCGGCAATGCCGAGGCGTTGCCGGCCAAGCTCTTCGACAGAAGTGTCGCCTATGTTGCCCTCGGCCACTTGCACAAGCCGCAAAAGGTCAATGGCGAAGAGCGCATTCGCTACAGCGGTTCGCCGATTCCACTGTCATTTTCCGAAATCGGCTACAAGCACCAGGTGCTCGACGTGACGTTCCAGGGCCAATGCCTGGTGAGTGTCGAACCGATCCTGATCCCCCGCTCGGTCGACCTGCAACGCCTGGAAGCCGCCCCACTGGCGGAGATCCTCACGGCGCTGGCCGACTTGCCAGACGTCGACCTGCTCGCCGAAACCCAGCGCCATCCCTGGCTGGAAGTGCGCGTGCGCCTCGACGAGCCGCAGCCCGACCTGCGCCAGCAGATCGAAACCGCACTGCAAGGCAAAGCCGTGCGCCTGGTACGCATTGCCGCCGAGTACGCCGGCAAACGCGGCAGCGACGACACGGACGATGAGCGCCTGATCGAACTTGACCAGCTCACGCCCCAGGAACTGTTCAGCCGTGCCTGGCAGGACAGCTACGGCAGTGAAGTGGATGAACAGACTTTGAAGGATTTCGCCGTGCTGCTCCAGGAAGTGCAACAGGAGGGTGAACAGCCATGAAGATCCTCGCCATCCGCCTGAAAAACCTCGCCTCCCTGGCCGGCCCGTTTGAGATCGACTTCACCGCCGAGCCCCTCGCCAGTGCCGGGTTGTTCGCGATTACCGGGCCAACCGGCGCCGGTAAAAGCACCCTGCTCGATGCCCTGTGCCTGGCGCTGTTTGGCGCAGTGCCACGCCTGGGCGATACTGGCCAGGCGAAGATGCCGGATGCCGACAGCGATATTTCCATCGGTGACCCACGCACCCTGCTGCGGCGCGGCACTGGCGGCGGTTATGCCGAGGTGGATTTTGTCGGCGTCAACGGCCGCCGCTACCGTGCGCGCTGGGAAGCCAACCGCGCCCGCGACAAGGCCAGCGGCAAGTTGCAGAACAGCCGCCAGAGCCTGTTCGACCTGGATAGCGACCAATTGCTGGCCAGCCAGAAAACCGAATACAAGACTCAGCTGGAACTGGCCCTTGGCCTGAACTTCGAGCAGTTCACCCGCGCCGTGTTACTGGCGCAAAGTGAGTTCAGTGCCTTCCTCAAGGCCAACGACAACGAACGCAGCGAACTGCTGGAAAAACTCACTGACACGGCCCTCTACACCCAGCTCGGCCGGCGCGCCTTCGACAAGGCCAAAGAGGCCAGGGACGCCCACAAGCAGTTGCAGGACCAGGCCACCGGCGTGGTGCCCCTGGCGCCCGAAGACCGCGCCGAACTGGATCAGCAATTCGACGCCGCGCAACAACAGCTCAAGGCCGAGCAAGCACAACTCAAGCAGCTTGAGCTTCAGCACACCTGGCTCAAGGAACTGCGTGAATGGCAGGAACGCCAACTCGCCGCTAACGAACAGCTGCAACGCGCGCAGTCCGACTGGGACAACCAAGGGCCGCAACGCCAGGACCTGAGCCGCCTGGACCAGTTGGCACCGCAACGTCATCAATTCGCCCGCCAGGCCGAACTCAGCACGCTGCTCACCCCACTGGCCGCGCAGATCCAGCTGCATATTCAACAACAAGCCGACCTGCATACCCGCCAGGAACAGGCCCAGCAACAGCAAGCCACCGCGCAGAGCGCATTGGCGCAAGCCCTGAAAAACCAGGGCGATGCCGTGCCGTTGTTGCGCCAGGCGTTTGAACAGCAAAGCACCCTCGCCCACTTGAGCCAGGCACTGGCCAAGCGCACCGAGGACACACAGCAGCACGAACGGGCCTGCGCCGAAGGCCAGGCCCTGCTCAACGGTTTGCAGGAAAAACAGGGCCAGGTCGCCGAACGCCTGCACCGCTTGAGTGCCGAGCTTGAAAGCAGTGCTGCCCTCGCTCCACTGGGCGATGCCTGGAACGCCTACCGCGACCGCCTGCAACAGTTGGTTTTGATCGGTAATCGCCTGAACAAGGGTGAGGCCGAACTGCCGCAATTGGAACAGCGCGCCACCCTTGCCGCCGAACAGTTCACCCAGCAACGCGAAGCGCTCGACCTGCTGTATCAGGAAGCCGGCGCCGAACCCCACGCTGTGGCCGAGCAGATCCAGTTGCTGGCCAGTCTGCTCCAGGACAATCGCAAACAGCAGCGCGCCTTCGAAGACCTGGCGCGTCTGTGGGACACCCAGCAGCAACTGGACCAGCACGCCAGCGCACTGACGCAAAAGCTCACCGATGCTCAACAAAAACGCGAGCAACTGAACCAGACCGGCCTGCAGACCAAGGCTGAGCTGACCGTTGCCGAACAGACCCTGACCGTGACCAAGCAACTGCTGGAACGCCAGCGCCTGGCCCGCAGCGCGAGCGTCGAGGAATTGCGCGAGCAGTTGCAGGACGATCAGCCCTGCCCGGTGTGCGGCAGCCATGAACACCCGTACCACCAGCCCGAAGCCCTGCTGCAAAGCCTCGGTCGCCATGACGAAAACGAAGAAGCCACCGCGCAGAAAGCCGTCGACACCCTCAAGGAGACGCTTACGGAGCTGCGCGGTGAAGTGGGTGGCCTGATCGCCCAGCAAAAGGAATATCTGCACCAGCAGGAGCAGTTGGCGACGCAACAGCAAGCACTCAAACCCAGCCTGGATGCGCACCCACTGGCCGCCACCTTGTTCAACCAGGACGCCGCCAAACGCAGCGCCTGGCTTGACCAGCAACTGAGCCAACTGTCCCAGAGCATTACTCAGGACGAACAGCGTCAAGGCGCCCTGCTCAACCTGCAACAAAACGCCGGCCGCTTGCAGCAACAATTGCAGGCTGCCCAGGAAGCGAGCCAGCAGTCCCGCCAATTGCTGGTAGACCAGCAGCGTGAACTGGCCAGCGACCGCGAACGCCTGGAGCAGGAACTGAACGCGTTCACCAGCCTGTTGCCTGCCGACACCCTGGAAGGTCTGCGCGCCGAGCCCGCCGCCACGTTCATGCAGTTGGACCAGCAGGTCAGCCAGCGCCTTGAACAGCTGGGCCATCAACGTGATGAACTGGCCGAGCAACAAGAGCGTCAACAGGTCATCGAGAAAGAACAGACCCATCAGCAGCATCGCCAGCAACAACGCGACGCACTGATTCAGCAGGTTACCGAGCTGGCCGCACAACAACAGGCCGGCCAGGAAAAGCTCTGCGCATTGCTCGGCGAGCACAGCACTGCCGAGCAGTGGCAGCATCACCTGGATCAGGCCGTGACCCTGTCGCGCGACAGCGAGGCCGACGCCAACAAACAACTGCAAGCGCTCCACAACGCCCTGATCCAACTGGCCGGTGACCTCAAGTCCCAGCAGGAACGCGAACAGGCGATGCAGGCCGAGCAACAGACCCTCGACACGCGCATCAGCGAGTGGCGCGCCCTGCACCCGGAACTCGACGATGCAGGCCTCAACCGCTTGCTCGGCTACGATGACGCCCAGGTCAGCCAACTGCGCCAACAGGTGCAGCACAGCGAAAAAGCCGTCGAGCAGGCCAAGGTCTTGCTGCAAGAACGTGAGCAACGTCTCGCCGAACACCAGGCCTTGCACAATGGCAATCTCGACGCCGAGGCACTGGAGAGCGCCCTGGCCGCCCTCAACCAGCAATTGGCCGACAGCGAGAAAAGTTGCGCCGAATTACGTGCGCGCCAGTCCGAAGACCAGCGCCGCCAGGACGCCAACCAGGCCTTCGCCGAGCAGATCGCCAGGGCCTATGACGAGTGGCAGCGCTGGGCCCGCCTGAATGCGCTGATCGGCTCGGCCACTGGCGACACCTTCCGCAAGATCGCCCAGGCCTACAACCTCGACCTGCTGGTGCACCACGCCAATGTGCAGCTGCGCCAACTGGTGCGTCGCTACCGCCTCAAACGCGGCGGCAGCATGCTCGGCCTGCTGGTGATGGACACAGAAATGGGCGATGAGCTGCGCTCGGTGCATTCGTTGTCTGGCGGCGAAACGTTCCTGGTGTCCCTGGCGCTGGCACTCGGCCTGGCGTCGATGGCCTCCAGCACACTGAAGATCGAGTCGCTGTTTATCGATGAAGGCTTTGGCAGCCTGGACCCGGAATCGCTGCAATTGGCCATGGACGCCCTGGACGGCTTGCAGGCCCAAGGGCGCAAGGTGGCGGTGATCTCCCACGTGCAGGAAATGCACGAACGGATTCCGGTACAAATTCAGGTCAAGCGCCAGGGCAATGGCCTGAGCACCCTGGAGGTCAAGTGAACGAAGTGTTGCTGTATTCGTTCCGGCGCTGCCCGTACGCGATGCGGGCACGCCTGGCCCTGCGCTACGCCGGCGTGCCGGTACGTATCGTCGAGGTGAGCCTCAAGGCCAAGCCAGCGGAGATGCTGGCACTCTCGCCCAAGGGCACGGTGCCGGTGTTGAGTGTGGAGGGCGAGGTGATCGACGAAAGCCTGGCAATCATGCAGTGGGCGCTGGCCCGGCACGATCCGGATAATTGGCTGCTACAGGGTGATCCCGCGGTATTGGCGTTGATTGCCGAGAACGACCAAGGCTTCAAGTATCACTTGGATCGATACAAGTACGCCGAACGCTACCCGCAATTTCCAATGGAGCATTATCGGGCCGAGAGTGAGACGTTCTTGCAGAAGTTGGAGGGGTTACTGGCGGACCGCGCCTATTTGCTGGCCGATCACCCGAGCCTGGCGGACATGGCCCTGGCGCCGTTTGTGCGGCAGTTTGCCCATGTGGATCGGGATTGGTTTGCCAGTGCACCCTACCCTGGATTGCAGCGCTGGCTAGACGCGTTCCTGCAGTCACCGTTGTTCATCGGTGTAATGGCAAAGCATTAACCGGGATAAGCAGGCCTGTTGTGGTGAGCGGGCTCATCACACATGAGGCAGTATCAGCCTTCGACCAGGTTCAACAATCGCTCGCGCGCCAGCTCCGGCTCACCGTCCACCGGTTGCACGGAGGACAGGATGGGGGCGGAATAGAGGAACAGGATTACTGCGGCGAGTCGGAGTGCCATGCTGTCGATTCCAGGGAAAGCGCGTCAATATTTGAGCGCCAAATTTAAACACATGGCAATGTGATATCAATCTTTTTTATTCGGCAGATGCACAAACGCCAAACCACTCGAACGAGCCAGGCTTCGTTCCAGTGGTTTGGCGTCTGCAGGTGTGCAGGGTCAATCAGCGCTCATTGCTGGGTTTTGTGATCCAGCGCGGCGTAGAAGTTAGCGCTTTGTTGCAGGTATTTCTGGGTGTAGGCGCTGGTGCTGGATTTTTTGCCGGTGACTTCCACGCTGGCCGCCGCTGGCAGCGCGACAGTGGCGGAAACAGCAGAAGCGGCGATGATGGAGAAGAGATTCAGATTCATGTCGGTAACCCTTGTGTTCGTTTGGTTGGTGGCCGGGGAAGGCCTTGGAACCAAACTTACGCCCGGGGACCGAGCCTTAGAAATGCTTTGAAACAGTAGCCGCTATTAATAGAATTAATACAAAGGCTCAGGCCCCGCAATGCGGGGCCTGTGGCTTATTGACGCACCAGGAACTTGAGGTCGCTGGGCGCATCGATCGGCAATGTCTGCACGGTTTTACCCAGCAGGCCGGTCTTCGGGTCACGTTCGACCACCACGATTGCATTGCTCTTCTGGTTGGCGATCAGCAAAAACTTGCCGGTCGGGTCCAGGCTGAACTCGCGCGGGTGATCGCCTTCCACTGAACGACGCTGCACCTCCTTGAGGTGTGCGGTGGCCGGGTCAATGCTGAACACCAGCAATTGGTTGGCCGTACCACGGTTGCTCACATACAGGAACTTGCCGTCGCTTGAAGCGTGCAACGCGGCGCCGGCCTTGTCGGACACCGGCTGCCCGGCGGCGAAGTCCACCAGCTGAGTCTGGGTCAGCGTGCCATCGTTGTAGTCGAACACCGCGACCTGGGCGCTCATCTCGGTGGTCAGCCAGGCATGCTTGCCATCGGCGCTGAACAACAGGTGGCGCGGGCCACTGCCCGGCGGCAATTGCACCGAGGCCGGATCGGCCGGGGTCAAGGGCAGCTCATGGTTGGCCTTGGGGTCGTAGTGGTAGGCAAACACCTTGTCCGCCCCCAGGTCCTGCACAAACACATACTTGCCATCCGGCGATGACACCACCGAGTGCACGTGGTTTGACGCCTGGCGTTCCGGGTTTACGCGGCTGGCCGGGTGCCCGCTCAGTTGCACCGGGGGCGACAGCTTGCCCGTGACGTCGACCGGCAGCACCGCCAGGCTGCCGCCCGGGTCTTCCAGCACCGAATAGTTGGCCACGAACAGGTAACGCCCATCGGCGGCAACGCTGGAATGGGTCGGCTCATTGCCCAGGCTCTGCACCTGGTTGATCAAGGTCAGTTGGTGATTCTGCGGGTCGATGCTGTAGCTGCTCACGCGCCCCACCGGGTCTTTCTGGCCGGGGCCATTCTCATTGACCACAAACAGGCGCTTCTGGTCCTTGGAGATCGTCAGCCACGACGGGTTGGCAGCCTTGGCCGCCAGCACTGGCGGCCCCTGGAACCGACCGGTACGGCTGTCGAATTGCAGGCGATAGATCCCTTCACTGCTGCCGGCGGTGTAGCTGCCCACCAACAGTTCAAACGTGTCGGCCGGTGCAGCTTGCACCGACATCGCACCGACACTGCCCGCTATCAGCAGGGGCCAGAATTTACGCATCATCATCCGCTTCATCCTCGTCGTTATTGTTGCCGGTGAACGCGCTGAGGCAGATCAGGCGGTGCTCGCCCGAATCACCGGTAAGGGTCCAGCTTTGCAGCGTGTCGTCGAAGGTGGCTGCCCGTACCTGCTCCAGGCTGAAACGCCAGCGTTTTTCAGCACGGCCGTCCATGGCGGTGATCAGTAGTGTCTCGGCGTCCAGGCTGAAATCGAAGGCGTGCAGGCCGTCGATCTCCAGCATGTCGGCGTGTTCAAGGACGGTGGTCAGGGTCTCGGCAGTCATGGCAGTCAATCGTCTACGGGAAAGCGCCAATGATAGCCCAGCATGGCAGGTAGAGCGGCGCTTTCATCCATGGGGCTGCTGCAAACACCTGGAAACAGAAGGCTCAAGCTCCCGCCAATCCAAGTGCTCGCCGGCCTAAGCTCACTGCGGCGAAACAGTTGATAACGCATTGTCGCCCCGCCTGCATGAATGCTCGGTTATTTTTCCTGCCGTACTTGTTTGTCACCCACGCCAAGGAGGCGCCCGCATGCAATCGGTAAGAAACACTCCACGCCTGTACAGGGTTAACCTGCCCACCACGCCCCAACTTCCTGGCGTGCTTGCCCCCCCAGCCGAACCCGCAATCTCCACGGTTGCTCGCCCACAAATACGCACCTCTAGCGTCCAACCGACGTTAAGCTCGCGTTTTACGATCCCGCCGGCAAGCACAACAGAAAACGTCGTTGCCGCGCATTTCGCCAATCGCCCGACGCTACGTTCGGTGGTCGCAGGAATGCTGACCGATGCACTCAAGACCCAGTACCCCTCCCTGGATATCAATGTCGCCACGACTTCTCTGGCCGTCCCCAGCCAGGCCGCCCCCCTGCAGTACGTATTGACGCCTCTGCTCGACCTGGCCCTTGACCACCTGGCCTCGGGCACCGACCTGGATTTCACTGATCGCCATGGCGAGCCCTGCAAATGGATTGATACCCCCCACTTCAGGTTCCTCAAAATCATCGACGACAATGGTCTTCGCTCGCGCCTCCTGGATATGTCAACGGTGGAGTTGGCCATACGCGCCCTGCGGCCCAACCTGAAAAGCGCCTTCGCCCAAGCGCTGAGCCAGTATTGGGGCCAGGCCGCCTTCCGCACAGACCCGGCCAGCAGCCATTGGTCCTGGCTCAGCGATACGCTGCACACAACCCTGAGCATCGCCAGCCTGAGACAACCCGACCTGGATGAGCTGCAACGCCAGACGCTGGACCAGGTGACGCACTACCCGGACGCCGCGCAACGTCAGCAGGCGGCGGGAGACGACGCGGCGAAGGTCTACGTGATAGACACAACGTTGAGCAAGGGCGCAGTGAAGGCCACCCTCCTGAGTGCCGATCTGTTGATCACGCGCCAGGTCGGGGAGCGCACCATCGTCCTGCACGCAACAGCCGCAGGCAAGGTCACGCCCTATGCCTCGCTGGAAGCGTTCGCCAGCGCCTGGAGCCAGCAATTGGCGCAGCCATTCGATTTCGACCAGATGACCTGGCAGCGCAGAGCGATCGACGGCAACCTCTTCGATACCCAGGCCGCGATCATGCTCAACCAACAACTGGAAAACCTCGACGCCGTCACGCTGCCAGCCAGCAGCAGCCCTGAAGACCTGGCACAACTGTTCGCTGCCGCTACCGCCACCGCGCCCTGGTTCGTTGGCGCGCCCGTGCCGTCGACGTCGCACGCACGATCACTGGCCAGCAAGCTCCCCACCTGGCTCAAGCAAGCCAGCGACGCCGAACGCTTTGCCTACCAACGCCTCACCGCGTCCCTTGCCACCAGCGTACAGCGCAATGCGGGACGCACCTTCCTCGACAGTATCCCCGACATACGCCTCTATACCCAGCAGCAACTCGACCTGGCGCTGAGCACTAAAGGCTACGCCGCCAAAGATGTGGAGGTGGTGTTCAAGGTCCCCGTGGGCAACATGGGCAGTGGGTATATCGAACGGGTGAAGATGAGCCTTACTGACATGGCCTTGGAGAACCTTTCCGGCCTGCCCAAGGGCGAGATGGACGTCTACGTGCGCGGGCAACAGGTAGTCGACTCAAGCTTGCCGAAAATGCTCAAGGACCTTATCAGCAAGGTCGACATCGGCAAGCAGTATCCCGCCCTGCTGGAACGTGAACTGTTGAGTGGTACCGAGGCTGCCCAGCAACGGCAGGCGCGGTTCATAGATCAGGTGCCGATCCAGCTCGCCATGCAAGCGCTGGAATTGAAGCTCAAGGGCGATTCGGGCCTGAGCGCCCTCGGGTATCAGTATATCAACGCGGTTCTCCAGCCCGGGGCCGGCGCCAAACGCGTGGACGGCCAGGAGGTCACCGTGCGCCCACTGGCGTTTGTACGTAAACCGGGCGCGACACCGGATGTGGTCGAGAGCATGTTCCTGATCGAACCCCTGGATGCCAACCAAGGCCCACATATCCTCTACCAGCCCCAACTGCAACCGACGCTGCAGGAGTTTGCCAGCCGGGAAGCCTTGCTGGAGGCCATCCGCCAACCCGGCACGTTGCAACAGAACGTGCTGAACTGGCTTGCGGATCACCGCACGCGGGCGGTGTATGCCAACGGTGGTTTCAACATCCCCCATATTGCCCGCTACACCCGGTTCAATGAGTTCGACCCACCGGCGACCCCGGCGCCGACGACCCTGGCGGTCGATGGCTATGACGCCGCCAGTACCTTGCGCCAGGACCTGTTGACCGGTGACCTGGCCAAGCATCTGTTCCAATCCAACGCGCACAGCCTGGTCAACCTGGCAAACGGCCAATCCACCTCCGACACCGAAAGCCGCTGGGCGTCGTTCAAGGAGGTGGGCTTGTTGTTGCTCAATACATTGCTTCCGGTATTACGCGGCCCCGGCGCGATGGCTGGTTGGCTGATGCAACTGGCCAGCATGGAAAATGATATCGAGCAGATCAGTGAGCCCAACGGCAAGGACCGCTCCGCAGCGGTCGTCGACCTACTGGTCAACGTGGCCCTGTCGCTGGGTCACGTGAGTCCAACCACGCCCACCCGCACCTCGCGTTTTATCGATCGTCCCGAGGCATCGATTCCCTTGCGTCGTGAAGCAACTACCGCCCCCCGGACGGTCGATGCATCAATTCAGCAGGTTGCCCCCCTGGAAAACGGCCTGACAGTGGGCAACGATCATGACGCGTTCGACTTCGCTTTCTCCAACCCGCGAAGGCTGACGCCCGCCCAACGTGCCCATATTGAATCCTTCAGCGTCACTGCGCCGGCGCCGAGCGCAGAGCCGATCAACAACGGAGCCAGCAAAGGGCTCTTCAGCATCGACAACCACCTGTATGCACACATCGACAACCTATGGTACCGGGTGGCTCGGGACCTGGACGGCACCTTCATCATCGACCCGCAAAACAAGGCACGTACAGGGCCTCCCTTGAAGTCCGGCCCAGACGGCCGATGGTACCCGGATATCAGCCCCAAGCTAAAAGGCGGCATGCCCAGGCGCAAGAGCATAAAAGACATGATCAGGGAAAACGCCAGGGCCCAGAAAGAGATGATCGTCCAATACGAACAAAGCCGCCTGGAAGGCGAAAAAACCCAAAAAGCTCTCTTTGCAGCCGTTCGGGCGCTCAATAGAGATCTCGATGCATTCACCACCGCACGAAAAAAACTCATGGAGCAATGGGGGCTGAACAAAGGCGACACAGCAAGCCAATACGCCGCGACTTATGCAGAACAATTGCAATCTACGCGTAACCTCAGACTGAAGATTGACCAGGGTCTTCCCGAGCTGGAGAGGGCGGCCCAATCCGACATCGCCAGCAACGAAAGAACCATCGAACTCATCACCCCGAAAAAAATCGGTGCGATCGATGATTTCGCCCAGCTCAAGTCCATGCGTTCGTTGACCTATTCAAAGAGCATGCTGGGCTTGGTGCTGGTCAATAAGATTTACGCCCGACTTAACAATGACACTACCGAAATCAGTCTCAGCGGTGAGCCCTTGTCCGACATGATGAGTCGAGTCGGGTCAGGCGCAGAAAAAGCTACCTACGATGAGGCGATTGAAAACCTTAAGATCATCAATCAGGACCGCGAAGGTATGTGGAGGTCCCAGCAAGCACTTGTTGACCAACTCGAGAAATGGAAAAACGATTCGCCTTCCGCCAGACACAGCGCCGAGAAGTTCCTCAGCGAGCGGAAGATGGTTGCGCCGTCCATCGAAGCTAAAGCCTCGCAGCTGTCCATCATGGCCAATTTCAAGGAGTTGAGCATCATCGGGGGGGCTAACGCGCCGTCAAACTATGGCGTCTTTTTGAAGGAGCGGCTGCAATCGACCAGCCTGAGGCCCGTCAACCAAACCTTCCTTGACCAACATGAATATCAGGGCTACACGTTCACTGAACGCAAGGCTGCATTGACGACGGTGATCGACACCTACGAACAGTCACTGAACGACGTTGAGACCTTGCATGAACTTCACCCCGAGGTTTTTCGCGACGAATACCGCCCACTGTTCATCCAACGCGTCACTGAAGTCCTCGATGAAGCCAGGACCGACTTGGCCGATGCGCTGCGCGAAGAACAAGATTTGTCGCCCGTATTACCCAAGCGCGCCGACAAGCCGGAAAAAGACTCGAAACGGCGAGTCTTCACCACGCGGGACAAGCAAACCCTGATCGGGACATTGCGTGCCCCCACGGAAGGTCAGAATAATGTTATTGACGTGCTGGACCCGAAAACCGGACAGCCTATTGCGACCTATAACGAGCACCCGGCCCAGCGTGAATGGGTCAAGCAAGTTGCATATAAACCCCCCGTCGCTAAGCCGCCCCGACCGTCCCAGCCCCTGAATACCTACAAAAACGAGGTGAGGAAAATCATCGAGGACAGCGTCGACAACGAACGTACAATCGCGTTTCAGAAAAGAAAGCTCAATGATCCAACAAGACGCGACGGTCTCACCCCACTTGACTGGAACGACATGTGCGAGAACTTGGCTAACAGGCTCAAGGCAACGGCCCAGCAAGTTGAAACCGAGCATGGCAACAAGCCAGGCACAAAGGAGCTGGTCGCCCAATGGCGCGCAAAGTCCGATGAGCTGCTGCAAGAGGGACGTCAGCATACGGCCGACGGCTATAAGGTCCAAACACCGAGACAGGAAAATGTCGACTTCCTTTGGACGCACGGCTTCGTCGACATCAACCTGGTCAAACGCGCAATTCCTTCGGGATCCGGCGATGTGTTTACCGAGTATGCGGTGCGGGAAAAGGGTTCGCACGAGGTGCTGTGGTACGCGCACTTTCACTACCCGGACGCTGCGACGCCGCGCAATGCGTACACCGCGGCGCACCTGAAAATCCCGTCCCAGCGCTATGAGACGCAAAAGACGATGATTGCCAAGGCGGGCAACGACAAAAAAGAGGTGGAAAAGATCGTCCGTGCCCGGATCACACCGCCACTGGACGAAAAGCTCTTCTTGAAGTTATGACCGTGCCCGTCCCGACGCCGCGCCTGGCGCGACGTTGGGGCGGTCGACTTCAATGGGCGAACAACGAATTGCCCTTCTGCCCCGCCAGCTTCTCGGGCTTGATCAGGAACCGTGCCAGTGCCGGCAACAGCCACAGGGCACCGAACATGTTCCACAGCAGCATGAAGGTCAGCATCAGGCCCATGTCAGCCTGGAACTTGATCGCCGAGAAGATCCAGGTGCACACGCCGATCGCCAGGCACAGGCCGGTGAACAGCACGGCTTTGCCGGTGGACTTGAGCGTCTGGTAGTACGCCTCCTGCAGCGGCAGGCCCGCACGCAGGAAGCTTTCCAGACGGCTGTAGATGTAGATGCCGTAGTCCACGCCAATCCCCACGCCCAGGGCCACCACCGGCAAGGTCGCGACCTTGACGCCAATGCCCATGAACGCCATCAGCGCGTTGCCCAGCACCGAGGTCAGCACCAGCGGCAACACGATGCACAGGGTCGCCGCCCAGGAGCGGAAGGTGATCATGCACATGGTGGCCACGCACAGGTAAACCAGGATCAAGATGGTCAACTCCGACTCCTTGATCACCTCGTTGGTGGCGGCCTCGATCCCGGCGTTACCGGCGGCGAGGATGAATTCCAGGCCGTCCTGGTTGTTTTCCTTGGCGAAGTCCTGCACCGCATGCACGGCGCGGTCGAGGGTTTCGGCCTTGTGGTCATTGAGGAACACCAGCACCGGTGCCAGCGAGCAATTGTTGTTGTACAAGCCATCGGCGCGGGCGATGGAGTTGTTCAGTACATCCGGGTTGCGCGACAGGGTTTCCCATTTCAGGTTGCCCTCGTTCATGCCCTTGATCATTTGCTTGGACACGGTCACCAGCGAGATCGCCGACTGCACGCCCTCGGTGTTCTGCATCTTCCACATCAACTGGTCGATGGGCGCCATCGCTTCATACCGCGAGCAGCCTTCGGCCTTGGTCTTGACCATCACCACCAGTACGTCGGAGCTGGTGGAGTAATTGCTGATGATAAAGTTGTTGTCTTTGTTGTAGCGCGAGTCGGGACGCAGTTCCGGTGCGCCCTGGTCCAGGTCGCCAATCTTGAGGTTCTGGCTGTACCAAAGGCCGCCGCCAAAGGCGACCAGCGCCAGGGCGATGGAGATCGGTGCGACTTTCGGGTTGGCAAAGTTCGACAGCAGGCGCCAGAACGAATGTTCGCGGTTCGCGTCTTTCTTGCTCTTGGCGATGGCGCGCTTGCTGATGCCGACATAGGAAATCGCCACGGGCAGCAGGATCAGGTTGGTGAACACGATCACCGCAACGCCAATGGACGCGCCGATCGCCAGTTCGCGGATCACGCCGATGTCGATGATCAGCAGGGTGATGAAACCCACGGCGTCGGCCAGGATCGCGATCATCCCCGGCAGGAACAGTTGCCGGAAGGTGCGCCGCGCGGCGGTCAGGGCATTGTCCGCCTCGCTGGATTGCAGGGCGATACCGTTGATCTTCTGTACGCCGTGGGAGATACCGATGGCGAAGATCAGGAACGGCACCAGCATCGAATACGGATCAAGACCGAACCCGAAGAAGTGCATCAGCCCAAGCTGCCAGATCACCGCCACCAGCGTGGTGCTCAACACCGCGACGGTGCTGCGCAGGCAGTTGGTGAACCACAGCAACAGGATCAAGGTGATGATGAAGGCAATGCCGAAGAACATCACCACCATCACCAGCCCGTCGATCAGGTCACCGACCTTCTTGGCAAAGCCAACGATGTGGATCTTGACGTTGGGGTTCTGGGCTTCGAACTTGTCGCGGATCTTGTCTTCCAGTTCGTGGGAGAACTTGCGGTAGTCCAGGGCCAGTAACTTGCCCTGGTCCTGCGGGTCCGGGTAGGACTCCAGCAGCGGAATATCGACGATGCTCGACTTGAAGTCGTTGGCCACCAGGCGCCCGACCTGGCCAGACTTGAGCACGTTGTTGCGCAGTTGATCGAGGCTTGCCGGCGAGCCGTTGTAGCTCTGCGGGATCACTTCACCGCCGGCAAAGCCTTCTTCGGTCACTTCGGTCCAGCGCACGCTGGGGCTCCACAGCGACTTGAGGCCCGAGCGGTCGACGCCGGAGATGTAGAACACCTCGTCGTTGATCTGGCGCAGGGTCTCCATGTACTCCTGGGTGAATATGTCACCGTCCTTGGCCTCCACCGAGATGCGCACGGTGTTGCCCAGGTTGGCCAGGTCGTTGCGATGCTCCATCATCTTCTCGATGAAGGGGTGCTTGAGGGGGATCATCTTTTCGAAGCTGGTGGACGGGCGAATCAACGTCGCCTGCCAGAACAGGAAGATACTGACCAACAGGCAGATCACGATCACTGCCGGGCGATTGTTGAAGATCAGGCGCTCAAGAAAGGTCGCTTTATCGTTGTGATGACTGCTCATTCTTTCCCCGCCCTTATTATTGTTTTACGAGTTCGGCGCCGTTGGGCGCGGCGACGCGAACGCCACCCTGCCCCGCCAGAATCAAGTTGCCGTTGCCTGCCGCCGTGACGGACGACAGCGAAATACGGTCCGGACGGTTGAACACGCTGAAGGTCAGCCCATCGTCATGGCTAACCACCACGCTGCCGCCGTTACCCACGACGACGATGGCACCGTCATCCAGCAAGGTCGCGCCCGACAGGCCAAACTCCAGCGCTCCCCGCGCCGCGTTCAATTCGACGGGCTCCCAAGTGCTGCCGAAATCCGTGGAGCGGTACAAGTTGCCGCGCAAGCCATAAGCCAGCAGGGTCTGCGGTTGCGCTGTGCTGATCACGCCAAACAGCGAGCCCTCGTAGGGGCCTTCGAGTTTTTCCCAGGTCTGGCCGTCGTCGCTGGAGCGGAACATGCTGCCCTGCTCGCCGACGATGAACAGGCCGGCGTCCTTGATGTGGGCGATGGCGTTGAGGTGGTACTGGTCTTCGTTGTCGAGGCGGTCGCTGACGTCATTCCAGCTCTTGCCGCCGTCGGTGGTTTCGATCAGCGCACCGTAGGCGCCCACGGCCAGGCCGTGGCTGGCATCGTTGAACCACACATCCAACAAAGGAGCTTCACGCTTGAGGTCCTGGTATTGCTGGGTCCAAGTGGCACCGCCATCGGAACTGGCAAGGATTTGCGCATCATGGCCAACCGCCCAGCCCTGCTTGTCATCGACGAAAAACACCGCCGTGAGCAGTTGCCGGGTGGGGACTTTGGCTTGGGTCCAGGTAGTGCCCTGGTCATCGGAATAGAGGATATGCCCGCGATCACCGACCGCCACCAGGCGCTTGCCCGCATGGACCACGTCGATCATCAGGCCTTTGGCGGCCTTGGGGGATTCAATCGCAAAAGTGGTATCGCTGGCGGCCTGGACGGAGGTCGACAACGTGGCTGCCGTTATCCCCAGTCCAAACAGCGAGAGCGCTGCGGCCAGCATCGCAACCCTGCGTGCGGCGCGTGGGCGGCAAACAACCCAACCCATGACAGGCTCACTCATAGACCTTTCTCCCATTTATTATTGTTATCGCCTGCCTTCAAGGGCCTTGAAACCTGCAATCTAGAGCGCCTGGAGGAAGCAGGGGCCATCCTATCGGGCTTTCGAATCGTCTGACAATCGGCGCTACGTTATCTTTTGTTAACTGAGGGCCTTTCGTCAGCGCCTGAATATAGCTGCATTCGTGGGGGTGATCGTCAGCGCCTTAATGAATTTTTATTCCATCTATTGAAATTAGGGAATTTATATTCCATTAATAGGCCTTCTGAAAACAATAATGCAAAGGACCACGACGATGCGTGCACTCGGAATCGGCTTGATCGGTACAGGCTTCATGGGCCGCGCCCACGCCCTGGCTTTCAATAACGCCCGCGCGGTGTTCGAACTGCCGGTACACCTCAAGCTGGCCGCCCTGGCCGATGCCGACACCGAACGTGCCCAGCGTTGCGCCACAGCCTGGGGATTTGCCCAGGCCCATGGCGACTGGCAGGCGCTGGTCAACGACCCCAGTGTCGACGTCGTGGCCATCACCACGCCCAATCACCTGCACTACCCCATGGCGATGGCGGCCATTGCCGCTGGCAAGGCGGTGTACTGCGAAAAGCCCCTGGCCGTGAGCCTGGAACAGGCCGACGCCATGCGCCGCGCCGCCAGTGCCGCCGGGGTGGTGACGCGGGTGGGCTACAACTACCAGCACAATCCGATGATCACGCTGGCGCGGCAGATGATCGCCAACGGTGACCTCGGCGAGATCATCAGCTTCCAGGGTGAATTCAGCGAAGACTTCATGGCCGACCCCACCTCGCCATGGTCGTGGCGTTGCGAAGTCGAACATGCCGGCGGCGCCCTGGCGGACCTGGGCAGTCACTTGCTGTCGATGGCTCGTTATCTGGTAGGCGACGTGGTGAGTGTGTGTGCCGACACCCAGACCGTCCACGCCCGACGACCTGCCGTCAAAGGCAGTGCGGAGTTGAAACCCATCGCGGTGGATGACCAGGTGCACGCCCTGCTGCGCTTCGCCAATGGCGCGCGTGGAACGGTGAGCAGCAGTTGGCTCAAGCAGGGGTACAAAAACCACCTGAGTTTCGAAATCAGCGGGACCCATGGCACCTTGGCATTCGATCAAGAGCGCTTGAATGAACTACAGGTGTGTCGCGTCGGCCAGGACGGTTTCCAGCGTTTGCTCGCAGGCCCCGCCCTGCCCGGTTATGCGGCGTTCAGCCCGGCGGCGGGGCATCAGTTGGGCTACAACGAGTTGAAGACGCTGGAAGTTCAGGAGTTGATTCTGGCGCTGGCCGGTCAAGGTACAGATGGCACCGACTTTGAGGCAGCGTGGGAAGTGGAGCGGTTGGCGACGGCGATTCGCGTGGCGGCCAAAGAGGAGCGCTGGGTAACCGTGAACTCACGCTAAAATCCACCACAGAACTTTGTGGGAGCTGGCTTGCCTGCGATGGCGGCGTAACAGGTACACCGCTGTCGCAGGCATGCCAGCTCCCACATTTGAATCACCTAAACCTTCAAATTAGCGCAGTGCCCGGCGCAGGACTTTGCCGACGGTGGTCTTCGGCAGCTCAGTGGTGCGGAACTCCACATACCGGGGCACTTTGTACCCTGTCAGATACTCGCGGCAATGCGCCAGGATTTGCTCCTGGGTCAGGTTCGGGTCCTTGCGCACCACGATGATCTTCACTTTCTCCCCGGTCACGCCATCTTCCACCCCAATCGCAGCCACTTCCCCTACCCCAGGGTGCAGCGCCACCACGTCTTCGATTTCATTGGGGTACACGTTGAAACCCGAGACCAGGATCATGTCCTTCTTGCGATCAACCAGGCGAATGTAACCACGCTCGTCCATCACGCCGATATCACCGGTCGACAACCACCCTTCTGCATCCAGGACTTCGGCGGTGGCCTCCGGGCGCTTCCAGTAGCCCTGCATCACCTGCGGCCCACGTACCTGCAGTTCACCCTGCTCACCAATGTCGGCCAGCTCGCCGTCTTCGCGCACAAAACGTACCCAGGTCGACGGCAACGGCACACCGATGCTGCCGGTGAATTCCATCTCGCGCATGTGCGCAATGTTGATCGGGCTGATGCTTACCACCGGCGAACATTCAGTCAGGCCGTAGCCTTCGATGATCGGCAGCCCGGTGACTTCCTTCCAGCGCTTGGCCACCGCCGTGTGGGTGGCCATGCCGCCCGCGATCACCATGCGCAGGTCGGAAAAGTCCCGTGCGCAGAACTCTTTGTTTTCCAGCAAGCCGTTGAACAAGGTGTTGACCCCGGCAATGCCGTTGAAGCGTTCCTTGCGCAGGATCATCTGCACGCGCTTCACGTCCCGCGGGTTAGCGATCAGGATGTTGCGCCCGCCCAGGCACATGAACATCAGGCAATTCACCGTCAGCGAAAAGATGTGGTACAGCGGCAGCAAGGTGACGTTGGTTTCCTGCTTGTCTTGGTCCAATTGGTCACCGACCCAGGCCTTGGCTTGCAACAGGTTGGCGATAATATTGCGGTGGCTGAGCATCACGCCCTTGGCGTCGCCGGTGGTACCGCCGGTGTATTGCAAAAAGGCCAGGTCGTCGAGGTGCATCTCCACAGGAAAATGGTTAAGCCCACGGCCCTGTTTCAACGCCTGGTTGAAGCGTATCGAACCGCGCAAATTGAACGCGGGCACCTGTTTCTGCACGCGGCGCAGGATGAAATTCATCGCCGCGCCCTTGAAGGTACCCAGCAGGTCACCGATGGCGGCGATCACCACGCGCTTGACGCTGCTGCCAGTGATGACTTTCTCCAGGGTCTGCGCGAAGTTCTCAAAGATCACCACGGTTTCTGCGCCGCTGTCCTTGAGCAAATGCTTGAGTTCATGGGAGGTGTACAGCGGGTTGACGTTGACCACCACCGCGCCGGCCAGGATCGTACCCAGCAGGCAGATCGGGTACTGCAAGCAATTGGGCATCATCAGCGCCACGCGATCGCCCTTCTTGACGCCCTGCCCTTGCAGCCAGGCGGCGAAGGCATAGCCTTGCACCTGCCAGTCGGCGTAGGTCATTTCGGTGCCGATGCTGACGTAAGCCACCCGATCGCGAAACTTCTCCAGGTGCTCCAGGAACACCTCGCGCAGCGACGGGTAGTCCTCGATGCCGGCCTCGATATCCGCCGGGACGCCAGGCAGGTAAGCGTTCAACCAGATCCGTTCGGTATGTTCCAGGCTTACAGCGTTCATGGCAGTCTCCTTGTTGTTGTTTTTGATAGAGCTACTTTTCGACGATGGCGGTAATGCCCAGCCCGCCCGCCGCGCAGATGGAAATCAGGCCGCGTCCGCCGCCGTTCTCATGGATGATCTTGGCCAACGCCGCCAATTGCCGGCCCCCGGTGGCGGCGAAGGGATGGCCGCAACCAAGTGAGCCACCGTTGACGTTCATCTTGGCACGGTCGATGGCGCCCAGCGGTGCATCCAAGCCTAGGCGCTCGCGGCAATAATCGGCGTCTTCCCACGCCTTGAGCGTGCACAGCACCTGGGCGGCGAAGGCTTCGTGGATCTCGAAGAAATCGAAGTCATCGAAGCTCAGCCCTTCGCGCTTGAGCATGCGCGGCACCGCATAGGCCGGAGCCATCAGCAGGCCCTCGGTGCCATCGACGAAATTCACCGCCGCCGTTTCGCCGGTACGCAGATAGGCCAGCACCGGCCAGCCGTGCGCGGCCGCCCATTCCTCGCTGGCCAGCAGCACCACCGAGGCGCCATCGGTCAGCGGTGTTGAATTGCCCGCAGTGAGCGTGCCGTTTTGCCGGTCGTAGGCTGGGGACAGGCCGGCGAGTTTCTCCAGGCTCGCGTCGGCGCGCAGGTTATTGTCCCGGGCCAGGCCGCGATGGGGGCTGATCAGGTCATCGAAGAAACCGCGCTTGTAGGCCGCGTCCAGGCGTTGATGGCTGGTGAGGGTCAGTTCATCCTGGGCCAGGCGCTTGATCTGCCAGCGCTTGGCCATTTCTTCGCAGTGCTCGCCCATGGATAAACCGGTGCGCGGCTCGCCATTGCGCGGCAGCAATGGCTTGAAAAACATCGATGGCCGCACCTTGAGCAGCGCCTGCAACTTGGCGCCCATGCCCTTGGCGCGGTTGGCCGCGAGCAACGTGTGGCGCAGCGATTCGTTGATGCCGATCGGTGCGTCGGAGGTGGTGTCGGAACCGCCGGCGATGCCCACGTCGATCTGGCCCAGGGCGATCTTGTTCGCCACCAGCAAGGCCGCTTCCAGGCCGGTGCCACAGGCTTGCTGCACATCGTAGGCAGGCGTGTCCGGCGACAAGGTGGTGGACAGCAATGACTCGCGCGCCAGGTTGAAGTCCCGCGAATGCTTGATCACCGCCCCAGCGGCGAATTCGCCCAGGCGTTGGCCGTGCAGGTTGTAGCGGTCAACCAGGCCCTGCAGGGCGGCGACCAGCAGGTCCTGGTTGCTGTCGTGGGCGTACACCGTGTTGGAGCGAGCAAACGGGATGCGGTTGCCGCCGATAATCGCGACGCGACGAACCGGGGCCGGGTTGAAGCTGTAGTCACTCATTCCAGGTTCTCTTTCCAGATGAAAAGGCCACGCATATGGGGTTTGTCGCCGGCGAAATTGCGCACTTCGAATTCGCGGCGCGGGCCGGTCACCGGGTGACTCCAAAGAGCAACCTGGCCAGGCAGGAAAATCGGCAACTTGAAGTCACAATGCGCCTCGGCCTGGTCCAGCCCGCCGGGCGGTTGCTGTGCGGCGAGTGCGCGACCCAGGGTCCACATGCCGTGGGCGATGGCGCGGCGAAAGCCGAAGAGCTTGGCGCCGATCAGCGAGGTGTGAATCGGGTTGAAATCCCCTGACACCTTGGCAAAGCGCCGGCCCAGGTCAGCCGGCAACACCCAGCGCTGGGTACGTAGCAAACCGTCCTCCTGCAGCGGCAATACGTCGTCCCACGGTTCACCGACCGGGTCCTTGACGTCCCGGCGCAGGTACAGGCTGTCGCTTTCCCACACCAATGTGTCAGCGCCGTACGCACGGGTGGCGATGCTCAGCGCCTGGCCCTTGGGATGGGCAACCCAGCGCTCGCTATACACTTCCAGCCGCAACGCCTGGCCTGGGTGCAAGCGCTGGTGCTGACGAATGCGATTGGCCAGGTGCACCATGCCGCTGGCCGGGTACGGGAAGCTCGGCCGCGTCAGCAGCATCAGGTGCAATGGGAACGCCAGCACGTGGGGGTAGGACAACGGCACGCCCTGCTCGCGGCGAAAACCACAGGCGCGGCCATAGGCTTCAATATCAGCGGCAGACAACTGCGCCGCCGAGCGCACCAGGCGTTCCTTGGGCAGTACGGGCGCACCGTCGAGCTTGGGTTTACGCAAGGCGCGTACGCCATCGAGCAGCAAGCGCGTACGTGATGGCGGCGGGTCAATGATCTGCGTTACGTAGTCCATGGACTCAGGCTCCCAGCAGGCTTTGGCCGCACACACGGATGACCTGGCCGTTGACCCCGCCCGACGCCGGGTGTGCGAGCCAGGCAATGGTCTCGGCCACATCAATAGGTTGCCCGCCCTGGGACATCGAGTTCATGCGCCGCCCGGCTTCGCGGATCATCAGCGGGATTTTCGCGGTCATCTGCGTCTCGATAAACCCGGGTGCCACCGCATTCACCGTGACGTGCTGCGCCGCCGCTCGCGGTGCCAGGCCCTGCACCAAGCCGATCACCCCAGCCTTGGAGGTGGCGTAATTGCTTTGCCCAAGGTTGCCCGCGATGCCGGAAATCGACGACACGCAGACGATGCGCCCGCCGGGGTTCAGGCCCTGGCTGTCCAGCAGCGCATGGCTGAGTTGCAACGGCGCCTCTAAGTTCACGGCCAGCACACTGCGCCAAGCCTCCTCGGTCATCTTGGCGATGGTCTTGTCACGGGTGATCCCGGCGTTGTGCACCACCACATCGAAGGCGCCGTATTGGCTGACGTGGGCCTGCAACAGCGAGGCGGCATCGGTTGCGGTGATGTCCAGCGGCAGCGCCGAGCCGCCGACACTTTCCGCTGCCTGTTGCAGCGACGCCTGGGCCTGGGGCACGTCCACGCACACCACATGGGCGCCGTCCCGTGCCAACACCTGGGCAATCGCCAGGCCGATACCACGGGAAGCGCCGGTGACCAGCGCGCGACGGCCGGCGAAAGGTTTGTCCCAATTGACGCTGACCTGGCCGTCGACCGGTGTCTCCAGGCGGATCACCTGCCCCGAGACATAGGCCGAACGGCGCGACAGGAAGAACCGCAGGCTGCTGTCCAGCGCAGCTTCGGCGCCGGGGGCCACGTAGACCAATTGCACGGTGATCGCGCGCCGCAGCTCCTTGGCCAGCGAACGCACCAAGCCTTCAAGGGCGCGCTGGGCGATGGCCTGGGGCAAGTCCTGGCAGTGTTCCGGCGCGGTGCCGAGCACCACCACGCGGCCATGGTGGCCAATGCGCTTGGCATTGGCGTGGAAGAACACGTACAACTCATCCAATTGGTGCAGGTCGGTCACGGCACTTGCATCAAACACCGCGCCCTGCACCTTGACCGTGGACGGCGCCTTAAGCGTGGCCGGCGTGGCGATGACGGTGTCGGTGGCCGCGAACACCCGCTGCACCTCGACGGCCAGGCGCCCTGCCCCGGCGACGATCACCGGGTTGACCAGCCCTTGCTGGCCGCTGCGATGACGTTGCAGCGGCAAGGGCTGCGGCAAGCCGACGGCCTGGGCCAGGCGCCGGCCCCATGGGGAATTGACGAACGAAAGGTAGCTGTCACTCATAGAGACATTCACTCACAACACATTCTGACCGTGAAAATCCGATCCCTTGTGGGCGCTGGCTTGCCTGCGATACAGGCAACTCGGTGTATCAGTCGTACCGAGGTGATGCCTTCGCAGGCAAGCCAGCTCCCACCTTGACCGTGATTTTCCTAATTGACCGAGGCGTTTTCGCTTTGGTTGTTGCGACGTTTCGTCGTCGGTTCCAACGCCTGCTTGCGCTGCTGCAACGCTTCCAGCAAGCCGAAGTCCTGGGGGAAGTCGTCCACCTGGATGCCGTGGTCGGCGTATTCCACATAGCGCCCCAGCAAGGTGTCTTCGTCGTCGCTGATCAGGTCCAGTGCCCGCGCCTTGACGCGCCAGGCGGTGAAGGCCGTGGCCGAGATCGGCATCGGCGCGATCAGGCCCTGCTTGACCGCCGGCTTGAGTCGGGCGTCGATCAACTCGACTTGCGGCAGCAGGCGGAAGCCCAGTTCGCCGTAGGCCAACTTGTCGATTTCCGGACGGGGTATGTAGGAATTGGCCAATAGTCGGTCGCGGGTTTCGCCCGGTGTCTGCACCACATCAGCAACTTCGGCCAGCAGGCGGTCCGACGGTTTGCGCAGCGGGATACCGAACGGGAACGTCAACGCCTTCAGCACGCCTGCAGCCACTTTCGACGGGTAGTTATCGAGCACTTCGGCCAGCGCTTCATGGGCGCGCAACAACGCGTCCTGGGCCGCCCAGTGCACCAGCGGCAGGTCTGCCTGGGGCCGGCCGTCATCCTCGAAGCGCTTGAGCACGCAGGACAGGATGTACAGCTGCGACAGAATATCGCCCAGGCGCCCGGTGATACTTTCCTTGCGCTTGAGGGCACCGCCCAGCACGCCCATGGAAATGTCCGATGTCAGCGCAAGCACCACCGACAGGCGATTGGCCTGGCGGTAGTAGGACGCCAGTGCCGGGTCGGTCTTGGCCGGGGCGGAAATCAACCGCCCGCCTGTCAGGGCATGCACCGCTGCGCGCACGGTATTGGCCAGCACAAAGCTCACGTGGCCGAACATCGCGCTGTCAAACGCTTCCAGCGCCTGGCGCCGGTCCGGGTTGCGCGCGGCTTCCATCTCACGGAACACATAGGGATGGCAGCGGATCAGGCCCTGGCCAAAGATGATCAGGCAGCGCGTCATGATGTTCGCGCCCTCTACCGTAATCGCGATGGGGCTTTGCTGATAGGCACGGGCCAGGAAGTTGTTCGGGCCCATGCAGATGCCCTTGCCGGCGACGATGTCCATGCCGTCATTGACGATGATCCGCGCCCGCTCGGTGACGTGGTACTTGGCTATGGCCGAGATCACCGAAGGTTTCTCTCCCGCATCCAGGGACGCCACCGAGACCTTGCGCACCGCATCGCAGGCATACAGGTGCCCGGCCATGCGTGCCAGCGGCGCTTGCACGCCTTCGAACTTGCCGATGGGCAGGCCGAACTGCTTGCGCATCGCCGCGTAGGCGGTGGTGCCGCGCACAGCGACCTTGCCCAGGCCGACGTTGGCCGACGGCAGGGAAATCGCCCGGCCGGCTGCCAGGCATTCCATCAACATGCGCCAGCCGTTGCCGACTTGCTCGCGGCCACCGATCACCCATTCCAGCGGGATGAATACATCCTTGCCGGTGGTAGGACCGTTCTGGAACACGGCGTTGAGTGGCCAATGGCGGCGACCGCTGTTTACCCCCGGATGGGACGTCGGGATCAACGCACAGGTGATCCCCAGCGAGCCGGGCTGGCCAAGCAAGCCATCCGGGTCTTCGGCGCGAAACGCCAGGCCGAGCACAGTGGCAATCGGGCCCAGGGTGATGTAGCGCTTGTCCCAGGTCACACGGAAGCCCAGGACTTCCTCGCCTTCATGGTTACCTTTGCAGACGGTGCCCAAGTCGGGAATCGCCCCGGCATCGGACCCCGCATACGGGCTGGTGAGGGCAAAGCACGGGATGTCCTCACCCCGCGCCAGGCGCGGCAGGTAGTAATTGCGCTGGGCATCGGTGCCGTAGTGCAGCAGCAATTCGGCGGGGCCGAGGGAATTGGGCACCATCACCGAAATGGCGGCCGCCGAGCAACGCGTCGACAGCTTCATCACCACCTGCGAGTGCGCGTAGTGGGAGAAGCCTTTGCCGCCGTATTGCTTGGGAATGATCATGCCGAGGAAGCCGGCCTCCTTGGTGTATTGCCAACCTTCAGGCGACATGTCCTGCCACACCTGGGTGGTTTCCCAATCGTTGGCAATGTCGCACAGGGTTTCGACTTCGTTATCGAGGAAGGCTTGTTCTTCGGCGCTCAGGCTGGCCGGTGCGGCTTGCAGCAAGCGCTGCCAGTTGGGCTTGCCGCTGAACAGCTCGGCGTCCCACCACACGGTGCCGGACTCGATGGCGGCGCGCTCAGTGTCCGACATTGCCGGCATGATTGTACGAAACAGGCCCAAGGCCTTGCTGGTCAGCAAGGTGCGGCGCAGGGGTTTGATCGTCATCAGCAGCGCGGGCGCGACCACCAGCACCGCCGCGACAGTGGCGCCGAACCCGGCAACCACGTTGAGTAGGTAACCCGCTACCAGCCAGACCAGGCCTGCACCCAACCAGTGAAGGGCAACGGCTTGTCGATACGCCAGGGCAATCGCAGCTGCGAAACCCACCAATAACCAGATAACCATGGGATACCTCTACTTGATTCAGGGCAAGGCTTGGGTGCGGCAGGTCGGAATGACCCGCGACGTAAAACCACCTTACAAACTCGGGAGAAAAAATTAAAATATTATTTTAAATTTTTATTTAATTTCCAGGCAAAAAAAATAGCCGCTGAACCCGTCAGCCAGATTTCAGTGGGCCGTTGGAATTGGAACGGGTCGCATGGGCGACCCGTCGATGTGGTAAACCCGCGGAGCAACAGAAAGATGCGCTGACTGACTGCTCCACCACCCCATGCATTAGAACTTGTAAGTGGCCGACAGGCTGACAACCTCACCTTTGCTGTCGACTTTGCCATCCAGGCGCGCGGCGCCCAGGCGGTCGACGTTGACGGTTTTGAGCTTCACCTGCTCGACAAATTGCCGTGAGTAGGCACCGTCGATACTCAAGCCGGGGATGGCCTTGATATCGTAGCCAAAGCCAAGAGAAGCGAAGTAACGATCGCCGTCGGGGATACGTGGGTCACGCGTGGAATTGCGAGTGGGGGTCTGGTCATAGGCAACACCGGCGCGCAGGGTGAAGTCATCGGTAAGCTTATAGTCGCCCCCCAGGGAATACATCATGACGTCCCGGTACTTGTAGGGAATCGATACGATGGTATTGCCATCGGACTTCAGGGTCAGCGCCTTGAATGACGACCATTGGGTCCACAGCATACTGGCGCCGAGGCTGAATCGGTCGTTGAACACATGCACCCAGTCGATGGCGGCGGTGGCCGGAATGTCCAACTGAGTGGATGCGTTCGCGCCGTCCGGAAACAGTTTGAGGCCGGGGTAAGCACGCTCGACCAGCGTCAAGCCATCCCCTCCGGCATCGGTCATCAGCAGCCTGCTGCCTGGATCAGCATAGATGTTGTATTTGCCTTCCATTTTGTTCTTGATCTTGGCGTGGTAGTTGAAACCCAGCGTGTCTTTCTCAGTGGGTTTCCAGGCCAGGCCGGCGAACCAGCCCACCGAGGTGTTATCGACCTTGACGCGCATCAGCGACTGCCCTACCCCCGATGGGAACGGGATGCCGAGACCACCCAGCCCCGGCGAGACCGCCGCCGCCGCATACAGGTCGACGTTCTGGCTCACGAACCCTGTACTGTGCTGAACAATGGCCCCTGCACCAATAGAAAACTGGTCATTGACCTTGAAGGACAGCGAGCCGGTCAAGCCTACGGTTTCAATTTTGGTGTCAACGGCAAAGTCACGGCCTTTCCAATCCTGATCCCAAGTGGACTTCATGCCCTGCGGGACGACCTGACTCAAGCCAAAACTGAAGCGATCATTGATGGGTATAACCAAGAAACCGGTGGGCAACCAAGCCGTAAAGCCCGCTTCACCCCCATTGCCTTCACGCGGCGTGGAGGTCACACCGCCGAATTCGTCCATGACCCCGGTGGACGTCGGGTCCCCTTTGTAGTCATAGGCATTTCCCTTGAATTTGATATTGACACGCGCATAGATAACGTTCTGCTGCGCGATGGTTTGGTCAATGAACGCCATGGCGGCCGGGTTGTTGTAGGCTGAGGAAGGGTCATTCTTGAACAGTGAACCACCGCCAAACGCACGGCCCCAGCCTTGCGCGCCAAATGTAGGAGTCGAGTACCCGCCAGCCTGAACGGGCCCGGCTGCGACCATAAACCCGCTCAACAACGCCAGGCCAAGTAACGCCTGGGCCTGTTGTTTCTTATTATTCATGCTCCACTCCTTATTATTTTTATCCACCACAGCCGGAATCACCGCCTTGGCTTGCCTTAACAAGTGCCCCTTGCAGGGCACTTGCGTTTCAACGTGTGATCATCACGTCAAGCGCACGCCTATCAAGGGTTGACAGTGAGCGTTGGGGTTGGCGTCGCGGTCAGCGCAGTGATTTTGCAACTGCCGACGGTTTGTGCCGATGGAACAGTGATGGTGTGGGTGCTGTTGTTGTAGACCACATTGATGGTGGCGGGAGCGCTTGCGCAGTTGCTGACGATCTTGAAGTTCACGCCCGAAACAGTGCCTGCAAAGGTGTCAGGCCCGGTGGCGGTGGAGGCGGTCAAGGTCCATGGCAAACCCAGCAACACTGGCACACCGCAAAGTGGGTTGGAGCCGCTCACAGTGGCACCGGTGATCGAAGCGTTGGCACCACTCGCAGCCACGCTGCCGGTAAAGACGATGGTGCAAGCCACGGGCGCCCCGAACGACGCAGGCGATGTAACAGTGATAGCACCTGCGGGCGTGGTGAAACCCGCGCCAGGAGGAGAAATGGTAGCGGCATTCACCATGGAAGCAGCACCCATGCAAACAGTCAAAGCAGTCAACGACACGAGAGTTTTCAAGCTTTTCATTGTTTTTCCTCACATGTTATGGCGAATTCATTTCGCCAGGGGTAATGGCCATGATCGAGAGGTCACGGTGAAACTGCAGAACTTCCCTTTCCAGCCAAATCTCAATTCAATTACCGAAACAACATCTAACGCTTATTCAACAACTTTGAAGTTCGGCGGCATCTTGATCGACACCGTCTTGATCTTGCAGTCTTCGCCAATCGGCACATTGGCGGCCTCCAACTTGCCAGTGGCGTTATCCCAGGTACCGTCGGCGGTCGAAGGGCCGCACTTGCCGCCGAGGCCGAATGCATGCACATCGACGCTGATCTTCGACATGGAGCCGCTCTTGGTGTCTTTGGCCACTAAGATCCATGGCAAGTTGGTGGCTTCGACCCGGCTGCACTTGAGGCCACCGTCGAATTCAACTTTGTCCACGTTCACTGATGAACCATCGGCTGCGACCTTGCCGGCCACCTTGATGGTGCAATCGGCGCTGATAAGCGCACCTTTGGAGAAGCTGATGGGACCCTGGGCCGTAAAGGCGCTACCAGCCGGCTCGATACGCGCGGCCTGGGCCTGGTGGTAGACGATCAGGCCCAGCGCGGCCAACACGATGTGGGTGGTGAACTTGGCAGGTGCTTGCATGGTGTACGTCCTTCCCTTTAATTATTTTTGTTCGGGTCAAACAACGTTCTTGCAACTGTTCTGGAAAACCTCGGGCAATCGAGGCCTGCGCGGCACGCAGGCCCCGAGCACGCAAACAATGTGTTACTTGAACTTAAAAAGGTTTGGCGCTGTTGCTGTACTTCTCCAGGTACTTCAACCGTTGTGAAGGTTGAAGATTGGTCAGGGTGATATCCCCGGCGTAATGATTCAATACACGATGGTCCATGCGGCGGCGCCACAAGTACGGCACATACGCCCAGACAATCATGCTCGCGTAGCCATAAGGAAGTTGCGGCGATTCATCAAAGTGGCGCAACGACTGGTAACTACGGGTCGGGTTGGCATGGTGATCAGAGTGCCGTTGAAGTTGGAACAGGAAGATATTGGTGACAATACGGTTGCTGTTCCAAGAATGCCGTGGCGAGCAACGCTCATACCGACCATTGGGCAACTTCTGGCGTTTAAGCCCGTAGTGCTCGACGTAGTTGACCACTTCCAGCAGCGAGAAGCCGTAGATGCCCTGGATGATCAGGAACGGAATCACCGCCGCCCCCAGCCAGTAAATCATCGCGCCCCACAACACCACGCTGTACATCCAGGCGCTGAGTACGCCGTTCTGCCAGTGCCATGCCGGCAGGCCGAGCTTGCGCAGGCGTTCACGCTCCAGGTTCCACGCCGAGCGGGCACTGAACCAGACCGAGCGTGGCAGGAAAGCCCAGAAGCTCTCCCCAAGGCGCGAGCTGGCCGGGTCTTCCGGCGTGGCGACGCGCACGTGATGCCCACGGTTGTGTTCGGTGTAGAAGTGCCCATAGAAAGTCGGGGCCAGGGTGACCTTGGCCAGGAATACTTCCAGCGCATTGGGCTTGTGCCCCAGTTCATGGGCCGTGTTGATCGCAATGCCGGTGGCGGCGCCAGTCGACATGGCCATCCCCAGGTAGGTAAACCAGCTCGGCTCGCCGTGCAGTTGGGTGCGGGCGGTGATGTAACTGGCGGCGTGGGACAACCCACTGGACGGATCCATGTTCGCGGCAGCCTGCAACAGGCCGCCCTGGATGATCCAGTCGATACCGCCAGCGGCGAGCCAGCCGGTGACCACCACCGACGAGATCACGAACACCACGCCGGTGTAGACGATCCAACGGTAGTAGCTCTGGGATTCCAGGTGGGTGACGGCGGACTCAGGAGGGTTGCTCACGTCTTCACCGAGCAAGCCATCGATGAGCGGGATCAAGCCGAAGATCACCAATACACCAACCCACCAGAGTTGCTGGATACCGGTGGTGATAGCCAGGGCACCAGAGAGCAGAGGCGTGGCCAGTGGCATAATGCCCAACCACCACAGGTGACGCTTGCCGTCGGTCCATACGCTTGGTGCTGCCAGAGTCTGGTTCATGGCAGCCTCCGTGGCAGGGGGGCAGAAAACAGGTTCAGGGAGCGCTGAATGCTCCGGGAATTCAACCATGCGATAAAAGACGTTTTTTTCATTTTTATTCGCTCTTAGGCATTTCAAAAATCATTTCAAAATAAACATTGAAATATTTTTTTAAAGAAATAGCGCGGAATCGATAGGTCGTCAACTACTTTTTCGAACCCTGTTGAACGTGACTCGGCAGTCTCTTTTTCAGCCGTTTGGTCAGGTCTCTAGGGCAAGCATTTGGGACGAACCGCTGCGCAGTGAGGGACACGATTATTTGTTCGCCAAGGCGAACGGTGGATGCAGGATCGCGGCGCTTTCCGGAGGTCGCACACGCTTGGCCAACTGCTGCACCGCCTCCACGACTCTTGCGGTGGCGGTGATCGGCAACATATGCCCGCGCCCTTCCACCACCTGCAGCTTCAGGCCCGGGACCTTGTCGGCCAGGGCCTGGCCGTGTTTGCGAAAGTCCAGGACCTTGTCCCGCGCGCCATAGATCAAACTGATGGGCAGCGTCAGTTGCGGGTAGCGCTTGACCATGTCCGGCAGGTCATCGTTGACCCGGGCAATCTCGCTGGACGCGGCGTAGAAGTTGTCGGGCCGCATGCCCAGCAGCCCGCCGCCGCGGGTGGCGAAATCCCCGGGGGCCGTGTCGGGGGCGAACACGCCCTTGACCACTGAGCGGCGCGTCAGCAGGCCCATGGGCACGGTTAGCGTGTAGGACACCCATCGCCGCAGCCAGGCCGGTCGCACCGCCAGTGACCAGAACACCAAGGGCAACCTGGGTTGTGGATGGGTCAGTGGCGCCACCAGCACCAGCCCCGATACGGCGTGGGGATGGTCAAGCGCCAGCGCCAGGGAAATGGCGCCGCCGAGGGAATGCCCCAGCACCAGGGGCTTATCCAGGCCCAGCGTATGGATAAAGGCCGCCACTTGCCGTGCCTGGGCAGGCAGGTCAGCGGCGGTACCTTTATGGCGCGTGGAATAGCCCGACCCCGAACGGTCGAGGGTGATAACGCGAAACTGCTCACGCAGTTGTCCGGACAAGGCGTAGGTCAGGTTGCGACTGCTGCCCATCAGCCCGTGAATCATCACCAGCGGCGGGCCCTTGCCCTCCTCGTAATAATGAAAGCGCTCGCCCTCGACCTCCACGAAGCGCCCATTGATCGGAACAGCGGCCTCGATACGCCGCGTCATCCATGTGCTGAAGCCCCATAAAACGGCGCTCGCGCCTATAAATACAGCCGCAGCGATAACCCATTCAACAGCCATAGCTCGGTCCTCTGCATCCCTGCAGCTGGCGACCCGACCGGTATTGATCGGGCCTCAGCCATCGTCCACACCCTGGACCTGAACTTCGTGCCTGTCCGTCGGACAGCGCGCACATGAGGAACCTGGGACTAGCGTAGGCGATATTTTCAGGTAGATTATTTAAAATCTTTTTTAAAATAAGTAATTCAATTTTTCTTTGCAATGGTGTTCTATCTAAAAGACACAACAAGAAAAGGCGCACACCCGATGCCGACGAGGGACTACTTATGACTGCCCAGCGTGACTCAATCGACATCGCCATCATCGGCTCCGGCTTTGCCGGACTGTGCATGGCGATCAAGCTCAAGGAAGCCGGGTTTACCGACTTCTTCGTTGCCGAGCAGGCCGACACCCTCGGCGGCACCTGGCGGGACAACCACTACCCCGGCTGCGCCTGCGATGTGCAGTCCCATGTGTATTCGTTTTCCTTCGCGCCCAACCCGGACTGGACGCGGCAGTTCGCGCCGCAAGCGGAAATCCGTGCGTACCTGGAGCAATGCGCCGCGCGTTTTGGCCTGGCGCCCTACTTGCGTTTCGGTATGGGGCTTACACGTGCCGTGTTCGATGAGCAGCAGCAACGCTGGCAGTTGAGCTTCGGCGATGGCCGCCAGGTCAGTGCGCGGGTGCTGGTGTCGGGCATGGGCGGCCTGTCGCGCCCGGCGCTGCCGGATATTCCGGGCCTGGACAGTTTCAAGGGCAAGCGCTTTCACTCCCAACAGTGGGACCACAGCTACTCCCTGAAGGGCAAACGCGTGGCGGTGATCGGCACCGGCGCCAGTGCCATCCAGTTTGTGCCGCAGATTGCAGCGCAGGTGGCCCATCTGGACCTGTTCCAGCGCACCCCGCCGTGGATCATGCCCAAGCCCGACCGGCCGATTTCTCCCGTCGAGCGCTGGCTGTTCAAGCACCTGCCCTTCACCCAGCGCCTGGTGCGCAGCGCGTTTTACTGGGCGCTGGAAGGCCGTGTGGTCGGCTTTGCCCTGCACCCGCGGCTGATGAAGATGGTGCAGAAAATCGCCCTGCGCCACCTGCACAGGCAAGTGGCCCGTCCGTCCCTGCGCAAGACCCTGACCCCGGACTACACCATCGGCTGCAAGCGGGTGCTGATTTCCAATGACTACTACCCCGCCTTGTCGCGCAGCAATGTCGAGGTGGTGACCGAGCGCGTGCTGCGCATCGAAGCGGACGGAGTGTTCACCCGCGACGGCATCAAGCACCCGGCGGATTGCCTGATCTTCGGCACCGGCTTCCAGGCCACCGATCCCCTACCCCGCGACTGCATCATCGGGCGCGGTGGCGTGGACCTGATGGACACCTGGCAAGACGGCGCCCATGCGTACAAGGGCACCACGGTGCCTGGCTATCCCAACCTGTTCCTGATCGTCGGGCCCAACACGGGCCTGGGGCACAACTCGATGATCCTGATGATTGAAGCCCAGGTGACCTACATCCTCGATGCGCTCCAGCAAATGCAACGGCATCGCATCGCCACCGTGGACGTCAAGGCCGCCGTGGAGAGCACCTACAACCAGCAACTGCAAGCCAAGCTCAAGCGCACCATCTGGAACACCGGCGGTTGCCAGAGCTGGTACCTCGACCCGCGCACCGGCAAGAACACCACCCTGTGGCCCGGCTCGACCTGGCGCTTCAAACAGGTAACGCGCCAGTTTGCGCTCAAGGATTACGTGGCCGACCTGCTACCGGTCAATCCGCCCAGCCGGCCCGTGTCGGCCCCCCACTCCACCCCGGAAGGCAGCCTGTCATGAAGTCATTCAATGGCCGTGTAGCGGCAATTACCGGCGCGGCATCCGGCATGGGCCGCGCCCTGGCAGTGGCCCTGGCGCGGGAAGGTTGCCACCTGGCGCTCGCGGATAAAAACGGCCAGGGACTGGAGCAGACCCTGGCGCTGATCAAGTCCTCGACCCTGGCCCCCGTGGTGATCACCACCCAGGTGTTGGATGTCTCCGATCGCCAGGCCATGGAGGATTGGGCCGCGCACTGCGTGGCTGAACACGGCCAGGTCAACCTGGTGTTCAACAATGCCGGGGTTGCCCTGTCGAGCACCGTCGAGGGCGTGGACTATGCCGACCTGGAATGGATCGTCGGCATCAATTTCTGGGGGGTGGTCCACGGCACCAAGGCGTTCCTGCCGTACTTGAAAGCGTCAGGCGAAGGCCACGTGATCAACACCTCCAGCGTGTTCGGCCTGTTTGCCCAACCGGGCATGAGTGGCTACAACGCCACCAAGTTTGCGGTGCGCGGCTTTACCGAATCCCTGCGCCAGGAATTGGACATGCAGCGCTGCGGCGTGTCGGCCACCTGCGTGCACCCCGGCGGCATTCGCACCGATATCTGCCGCAGCAGCCGCATCGACGCGAACATGACCGGTTTCCTGATCCACAGCGAACAGCAGGCTCGTGCCGATTTCGAAAAGCTGTTTATTACCGACGCCGACCAGGCCGCCAAGGTGATCCTGCACGGCGTGCGCAAAAACAAGCGTCGCGTGCTGATCGGCCGAGACGCGTATTTCCTCGACCTGCTCGCCCGTTGCCTGCCGGCGGCCTATCAAGCGCTGGTGGTGTTCGCCAGCAAGCGCATGGCCCCCAAGCCGCGCACGCCGGTGTTTGAAACCAATGACGAGCCTCGCCTCTGAACAGGAGCACGCACTATGTTGCCGATCCGCCGTGACATCCGTTTCGCCCTGCCCGCCGAGCGCATCAAGGACTGGCATGAACAGGGTCCATTCATTACGCATTTTTTCAATGCGCTGTCGTTGCTGTTCCCCCAGGGCGAGCTGTTTTTCATGGACAGCGTGCGCCACTACCGCCAGCACATCGACGACCCTGAACTGAAAAAAGAGATCCAGGGCTTTATCGGCCAAGAGGCCATGCACAGCCGCGAGCACGTGGCCTACAACGATCTGTTGCAACGTGCAGGGCTGCCGGCGCACACCCTGGACCGGCGTCTTAAATTCATCCTCGACCTGCAGAAGAAACACCTGCCGCCGTCCTTCAACCTGGCGGTGACCATCGCCCTTGAACACTACACCGCGATGCTTGCAGAAATACTCTTGAGCGACCCGTCGCGCTTTGGCGACTCACTCAAGGGCTACCAGCAGATGTGGTACTGGCACGCCCTGGAGGAAACCGAGCACAAAGCCGTGGCCTTCGATGTGTGGAACCGCGTGATCAAGCCCGGGCCCAAGCGCTACCTGCTGCGCACCGGGACCATGCTGACCACCACGGTATTCTTCTGGCTGGTGGTGTTTGACTTCCACCTGCGCCTGCTGATTGCCGACCGCAAAGCCGGTGGGCACGTGAAGGGCTTCTGGCGCATGTTGAAATTTCTATATGGGCCAAGGGGTGTTTTCCCACGGATGCTGGTGCCATGGCTGCACTACTTCAAGCCCGGCTTCCACCCTTGGGACCACGACAACCGTGCGCGCCTGGCCGGCATCGATGGGCTGCTCAAGGACATCGAGCAGACTCAACGCGGTTATTAAACCTGTGCCAAGGCGGCGCGCTCACGCACAAAGCCTTCCAACTGATCACCCGGCAGCGCCTTGCTGAAATACCAGCCTTGGATAATCAACTCGGCGCCGCTGTTCAGGAAGGCCAATTGCTCGGCAGTCTCGACGCCCTCCACCACCACGCCCAGGTTCAGCGCCTCACAGAAGCGCAGCATGCCGGTCATGACCTGGGCGCCCTTGGGGTCGTGCTGGGCCACCACGAAGCTGCGGTCGATCTTGATGAAGTCGACCGGAAACTGGTGCAGGTAACTCAAGGCCGAAAACCCGGTGCCGAAGTCGTCGATGTAGACCTTGGCACCGATGGCCTGCAGTTTCTGGATGGTCTGGCGCGTGACCTGGATATCGCTCACCAACGCGTCTTCGGTGATTTCCACCGACACCTGCCCATGGGCCTGGGCGAGGATGTCCACCAGGCGCTCGCCGTACGCCGCGTCGGTGAGGGTCGCGCTGGAAATATTGATGGTCATAGGCAAGGCAAAACCGAGCTTCTGCCACTTCTGGTACTGGCGAACCGCCTGGGACGCCACCCACACATCCACGTCAGGCATCAGCCGCGCCTGGGCCAGCCACTGCAGGAACTCCCACGGCGAATGCACCGTGCCCTGAGCATCGCGGGCGCGCATCAGCGCTTCACAACCGGTGCACAGGCCGGTGCGGGTCGAAACCTGCGGCTGGAATTCAAGGTAGAACTCGTAGTCGCTGATCTGCTGGATGCGGCTCAGCTCGGTGGCCTGGCGCGCCAGGTTTTTGTGGGAGGCGAGTATCGGGTCCAGCTCTCGCAGCCGGCCCTTTTCCTCAAGCCCACGGAAGGTCATGTCCAGGGACTTGAGGTACACCGTGCCGCCTTCGGTGGCTTGGCGATGAATTGCGCGCACATACGGCGCATACACGAGGGTGCCCAGGCCCAGCAGCGCCACTTGCAAGACCACCGCAGCCAAATCGCCGTGGGTACTGAGGTAGGCATTGAGCAACACCGGCGCCGTGAATGGCACGCTGACCACCGCCGGCGACACCCACCCCATCTGCACCACCGTCAACGCCACCATGGCGTTCAACGCGGGCACGATCAGAAACGGAATGAACAAACGCGGGTTGAGGATGATCGGCAAACCGAACAACAGCACCTCACTGACGTTGAACAGCGACAGCGGCAGGCTCGCCACTGCCAACAGGCGCATGGATTGGCTCTTGGAGAACAGCAGGATCGCCAGCAACAGGCACAAGGCCCCACCCGAGCCGCCGATAAACGCAAAGCTGCCCAACAGGCCACTGTTCAACACATATTTGATCGGCTCACCCGCCGCCAGTGCCACATTGTTGAGCACCACCGCCTGGTCCAGTACATCGAACAGCGGTTGCATGGCGTACACGCCGTGGATGCCGAAAAACCACAGCAGCGAATTCATCAGGGTTACGAACAAGCCGCTGCCGTAGGGCGACTGCAGCGCGTCGAGCACTTGGGGGCCTTGCAACTGCGCTACATACGGAATCTGCAGCAACAAAGACAGCACCACCACCAATGCCAGGGCGGTGATAGCGCCCGGCAACACCATATTGATGGCGCCCCGCAGGTTGTGCCCCACCAGGTCTTCATTGACCAGCCGGGTCCAGCGAAACCGGTGCAGCCAGGCAATCGCCGGCACATTCAGCAACGGCGATGCAATCGCGATAAACAGTACGAAGGTGGCCGAAGCCCTAGGGTAGTCGCGCAGGATAAAGGTCGCCACCACCACATGGGACAGGCACAGGAACGCCACCGGCAGTTGCGGCAGACGATGCTGGATCGCCAGCATATAACCGATGGAAGCGGCGACCAGCAGCGGGATCACCGAGCTGATCTGGTTGTGCAGGCCCGCCAGGAACGCCACCACTTGCGGGTCGAAGCCAAGGACGCGGGCGCATTCGGACAGGATCAGAAAGCCCGCCGACACCAGCAGGCATGGCAGGATCCACAACAACCCTTCGCGAATCGCTCGCAGCGACTCGGTGCTGGCCAACGCAGCCAGACGTTGCGTGAAGAACAGCTTGAACAGCGTTTGTGCCATGACCCATCCCTCTGCCCATCGCCCACTGTCCCTGAAAGGCAGGGCCGGAAACACGGGCTAACGCTACACGTCCTGGCACGATGAGCGAAAGCCTTTTGCCATTCAATCGGGTGAATTTTTCCGTAGCGGACGACAGGTAATTCCCTGATTTTGCCAAATAATTGAATGTCCATCCCCAAGCACATCCCGGGATCTGCTTCAATGAGGGCTATATGAACGTCACCCTGCCCCTCTCTTTGTTTGGAGTAAGCCCTTGTCACAACCCGGTGATAACCACCAGCTCGCGCTGGACAGATTCCTCGACGAACACCCCGATGTCGCCACCGAACTCAATAGCCTGAACCCGCTGGCCGCCCAGGCCAAGGGCGAAACCCTGGCCCAATACCGCGCCGAGCGGCTGCATGAAGCCTTCGAAGCAGAGGCCGAGCGCCAGGGCCTTTTCGCCTGGGAACTGACCCTCAAGCTCACCACCGAATCCGCCGAGGCCTTCGAGGCCCAGCGCCTTGAGGTGCACAAAGAGGTGGCGCAGATGGCAGGCCTGAGCTGGACCGAGTACTGCCAGCTGCATGACCTGTCCGGTTGACGCATTACCCCAGGAACCAGCGACGCCGACGGTCCGCAAAAGCTTCACGCAGTTCAGCGATGCCGACCGTACGCTGCTCAGGGTCCATCGCCAACGCTGAGCATAAAGACGACCAGCAATGCCTGGGAAGTTGCCTGGGCCGAGGCAGCCGTTGATGGCCCTGGCGATTACCGGGGCGTCGCCCCTCGGCCAGTTCATAAAGCACACAGGCCGCCCCATACAGGTCGGCACTGGCCGACGGCGCCCCTCCTGCCAGTAACTCCGGCGCGGCATAGGCCGGTGTCCAGGCGTTCAGGCGGCTGCGGCTCAAGCTGGGTAGCCCGGCCCTCGCCTGCACCTCGGCATGCCCCAGGCCAAAGTCGAACAGGCGCACCCCCTGCTCGCCCATCATGATGTTCGCCGGTTTCACATCGCCATGCAGAACACCTTGTCGATGGGTGTAATCCAGAGCGTCCAGCAGTTGCAAGGCCATGGGCTGCAACGCGTGCCAGGGCAGCCCCTGGGGGCACTCCGGCAGCATGCGGTCCAGTGTCAGGCCTGGCATGACTTCCATGGTGAAGAATGCCAATTGGTGATCCGTGTCGACCTCGAAAGAAAACACACGGACGACATGATCATGGCGCAGGCTGCGGGTCAGGGCGAACTCGCTGTACAGCAACACATGCGCGTCGGCGCACAGGGAAAGCGTGTCACCCAACAGCTTCACCGCCACCCGGCAGTCCGGCTCGCCGAACGCCTCATGCAGCAGGTCGCGGCCACGATAGACCACGCCCATGCCGCCAGTGCCGAGGATTCGTTCAAGCTGATAGCGTCCCGCAAGCAAGCATGGCAAAGCGGTTACCGCGCTCATGACTGGACCACCACGGCAGTCAGGTCATCCGGCGCCGGCCCACGCAGCACATCGCTGAACAACCGGTCCACCACCCGGCGTGGCGTGCCTGCGCTCATGGCACTGCCCAGCGTACTGTGGCTGAGTCCTTGGTACAGCCCATCACTGCACAACAAAAACACATCCCCGGCGTGGACACCCAGTTCCAGTACCTCAAGGCTCAGCGGCTGGCGGGCGCCAATCGCGCGGGTCAAGGCTTTCGCGCCGGGATGAGCCTGGGCCAGCTCGGCACTCAAGTGCTGTTTATCCATCAGGTGCTGCTGCAAGGAGTGGTCACGCGACAGCTGATACAGGCGCTGCGCGCGCCAGAGATAACAGCGACTGTCTCCGGCCCAGATACACGCCGCGCGATTGTGTTCGAGCACCAGCACAACGACCGTGCTGCCGATGACGCTCGACAGGCCATCAGCGGGTTGCAACTGGCTGTCGAGGCCGCGCAGGCAGCCTTGGACAGCCTTGACCCGTTGGTCGAAGCCGCCCTCGCCCGACAGCGCAGCAAGGCTGCGGACGACCCGTTGACTGGCAACATGCCCGGCAGTATGGCCGCCCATGCCGTCGGCAACTGCCCAGCAACCGCGTTGCGGGCAGTCGAGGAAGGCATCCTCATTACGCGCGCGACGCTTGCCTTGCGCCGTTTGCCCGGCGCTTCGCCAGGAGTGCGCGCGGTTCACAGCTGCTCCGGCAGGCGGAAGGTCCGCCATGTCGCCATCTGGAACGGGCTGGGGTTGCGTTGGCTGGTGAGCAGGTAATTGGCACGCAAGCCGGCAAGGTCAGCCTTGAGGATCTGTGCGTCCCTGCCGCTGGCGGCCTCGCTTTGCATCAGCTCGAAAAGCCGGAACAGCGACCAGGCGCCCCGGTCTTTTTCGATGCCCAATGGACGCTCTGCACCGCGCTCCAGTATCAGGCTGCTACGACCGTTATCGGTGTCGATCGGCCAACGGAAGGCCACTGGCACGATCGGGCCATGCCGGTATTCCAACTGCTGATCGCCTACCCGCAGCGTCGCCCGGCTGACAGCCTGGTCCAGGCTGTAGGGGGCCAGCGTAAACCGAACGGCCCAATCGCCCTGGTCCTCGGTGAAAAAACCTTGGCGGATGGTCTGGGCCTTGGCCAGTTGGTCCAGCAGCGAACGCGACACCGGCAAACTCTGCCCCTCCAGGCCACGCAAACGATAGCGGTTGCCCTCGGCACTGACGAAGGGCCGCAGGAAGCCGTCATAGAAGCGTTCCATTGTCCCTCGCGGTTTGAAGAAGGCCTGGAAATCATCCAGGGCAACGTCGGCGCCGGCATGGGCATTGAACGGGTAGCGTTGCCGAATCGCCTTCGCGTAGAACCCATGGAGTTCACTTTGATAACGCTGATTGACATACACATAGGCGTCATCCAGCAGGTGGCGCCAACTTTGCTCGGCAACTCCTTCGAACCAGCCTTTGAGCGGTGCAGGCAAGCGCATGGCCGTATCTCTCAGGTTGCCCAAGAGCGGCTGCTGCCCCTCCATGCGCTGCCTGGCCAGCTTGTACGCTGCCTGCTCCGGCGAACTCTCCCGGCTCAGTGTCGACAATTGCAGCTGCAGCTCGTCCAGCAAGCGCAATGCCTGCGTCAACTCGCCAGCGGGGTTCTGCTCGTCATCGAGCAATTGATGCAATGACTCGAAGCGGCGCTGCAATGCACGTCGGGCGGTATCCGCCGGCACCACGCTGTTCAGCACGCTTGTGGCTGCCGAGCCTATCGCACCGGCGTGCTGGCTAACCGCCTCAAACCGCTGCGAGGCCGGCACTAGCCGGGTGTTTTCGCGCACCTGCTGCAACAGCTGTACCACCCCCGACTGGCTGGAGGAAAGGCTCGCCAATTGCTGCACACCCTGCCTCAGATTGTCACTTTCCACGGGCCGGATTTGACCAAGGGCTTCACTCCAGGCGTCGGCGTATTCACTGAAGTAGCGTTGCTCCAACGCCTGCATCAACTTACGCAGCGCCATTGCGCTGAGATCAGTTGCCTCCCCAAGCACCCAGTTATCCTGGGCAATGGCATTGACCAACTGAGGGCCCTGTCGCTCGAAATACTCCAGGTACTTTTTGGTATAGAAACCCGGGATGGGTGACTCGACCCTGGAGAACGCAGGGCCTGCCGCCAAGTGGTAGGGCTCCAGACTCCGCGCTTGCTCACGCAGGGCACGGTAGACCACCTCGGCCAGTGATTCACCGCGTAACGCCAGGCGAGCCTGGGCTACCGATTCATCGTTCAACGGCACTTGAAAGGGTTGCTCAAGGAGCCGCATGAAGTGTTCGCTCAGTCGCTTATGTGCCGATGTATCCCCCGCATTCCCACCAGGCCATTGCCCGGCTACATAGTCCGCCAGCCAGGCCGTGTCACGTCGCTCGCGCAGGTTGAGCATCAGGTAGGCGCGTAGGCTATCCAACAGACGCTCGCGATCATCCAGGCTCGCTTGCACCTGCTTTTCGAGCAGTGAGGCGACAAAGGGCAGCAGTTGCTGACGCAGGGATTCTTCATAGGCGCCAACCAACAGCGGACGACTGACGTCGCCTTGATACAAACCGCCCCGATCAACCCAGCGCGCCTCTCCCAGCGATGGAAATACGTTTGTCGCAGCCCGTCGACCGTCCAGCAGCGCCAGCAATGCCGGGCTCTCGTCCACGCCGAGTGGGGTTGAGGGCGTGGGGCTGGTCAATTCCAACAGTTGAACCAGCCGCTGATGGTTAAACGAATAGCTGTGCGTCCATAGCACTGCCGCTGCACCGATGGCGATTGATGCTGCCAGCGCCAATGCCCCGTGGCGTCGACGTATGCGCTGCCGCTCCGGGGTGTGCAACCCGGCAAGATCAGCCTCGGCAAAAATCACGCGATTGAACAGGCCCTGGACAAAATGAGCACGGCCCTCAGCCGTCTTCGAGCTGGTCAGGTAGAACCCTCGCAGGCCGTTGATGCGCTGATAGCGATGGGCGGAAAACGCAGTCTCGATAAACAGGCCCATGCAATCGCCGAGGCGTGCGACCTGCCGGGGGAAATCCAGCATCTGGCCCCGTCGCTCAAGGTTTCGTTCCTGATGCAGACGCGGGATCAGCTCGGCGCCAAGGCGCTGCAGCATCGCGTCGAACGCTTCGCGCACTTCGGCGACATCAATGCTGGTCGTGCCGGCTGCCAGGCAACCGCCGAGCACATCGTCGGTGCTGTCACCCTGTTGTGCATCGAAGAACTCGGCAAATCCAGGCAACCGATCAGCCTGGGTCAGCGCCAGGTAAACCGGCACGTCCACATGCAATATCTGCTGAATGTCCTGCAAGCGGGTGTGTACGTTACGCGCATGCTGCTGCAGGTCGTGTTCATTGCTACGCAACAGGGTATCGACTGACAGCGTCACCACGACGCCATTGAGCGGCCGAGATCGGCGCCACGACTTGAGCAAGCCCAGCAATGTCGACCACCCTGCTCCATCGACCGAAGGATCAGGCTGGTCCAGGTAGCGGCCAGCCATTTCGATCAGTACGGCGTCGTCCGCGAAATACCAGTCACAGTGGTGGCTCGTGCCTGGGCGCGCCGCTTCGGTCAGGTCGAGAGGCGACTTCAACCCATTGGCTGATAGCAACGCCGTCTTGCCGCTACCCTGCTCACCGATCAACAGATACCAAGGCAGTTCGTTGCGTGAGCGTTCGCTGCGTTCACCGTAGCAGCGTGAGGTTTTCAGTGTTTGCAGGGCCTCTTTGAAACGCCCGCGCATGTGCCCTACTTCATTGCTGATCAATGCCTGCCGTTGATGACGTTGGTGATGCTCAGGCTGATCCAGGCGAACAGCGCGGCGTGCCCCCACCCCAACCATCGCCAGCCCCCAAAGCAACAACAGCCCGCTGACGGTCAGCAAACGGGCGGTGGCGCTTTGCCAGAAACGGTAGTCATCCACCGCCAGCAATGGCCCGAAAAACCAGACCAGCAGCGCACTGGAAAACACCAGTAACAGGCTCCACGCCCAACTCTTGCGCAGCACCGTGCCCGCGCCCTTGAAGAATGCGTTCATTCATTGCTCCCTGCGTTACAACGGCGTCTGAGACGAAGCTGACACCAAAGGTTGAAAAGGTTGCAGCGCTGCCATGCGCTCCTGGCCCAGCACCCAGGCAAAGCCGGAATACATCACAAGCAAACAGGCCAGCACACCGACGGCAACCCAAGTAGTAGAAATCAAGTGAACGCGCGGTCGGGATACCTTCATCGAAGCGGGTGAAAGGGAGACCGGCAGTCGCTCACCGCGCACATGCCGGATCTGGCGATACACCGCATCTTGCATACTCTCAAGCTGCACCCTGCCCCGCTCCATGACCCGGTATTTGCCCTCGAACCCCAACGACAGGCTCACGTACATGAGTTCCAGCATCGCCACATGCTTGACAGGATCTCGGGACAAGCGCTCCAGCAACTGGAAGAATTTTTCACCGCCGAAGGTTTCGTTGTGAAAGCGACTCAACAGGCTCGTCTTTGACCAATCGCTGCGACTGCCCCAGGACGTGGTGACCACCGCTTCATCAATCACACTGCAGAGCACATAGCGCGCCGACATCACCTGGCTATTTTCGGCGCCTTGGTGGAGGGCCCGCGCCTCAAACGCGTTGATCCCGGATGAAAGCTGGTCATTCAGCGCCACCAGGCTTTCCCTGGCGGGCCCGGCCTTCAGTTGCACAACCTGCAACAAGAGTTCCCAGGCCGCTGCCAGGAGAATGTTGGAGCCCACGTCGAAGCTTTGCGCGCCCTGCAAGTGGGCGCTATAGATCATGCGGTCTTCCAACTGCTCGAAACGTGGCGGCGACGGGAAGTCCGTGACAGCCCCGTGCGCAGGCCCTAGCCCATCTCGGTCGAGCAGTACGGTTTTTTCGTCCTGCGGGTATTCACTGTCCATCGCCATGGCGTTCAGTTCCTGATAGCCCAGAAGTTGAGTTGCAGCTCGGCAAACTCGCCGCTGGCGTGAAAGGCGAAACCGCCTGACTGCTCCAGTTGCGCAATGTCGCGTGGGCTGAGTTCAAGCATGAAATAGGTCTTGCCGGCATGAAACGGAATTTGCCGCGGCGCTACCGGCAGTGGCTTGACCTTGATGCCGGCGAGGTGCAGGTTCACCAACTCGCGGATGCGTTCCACGGGACCAATCTTGAGGTGCGCTGGCAGACGATGGCGCAGCTCCTCTGTGTCGCACTGGGCAGTGGCCGCCAGAATGAACGTGGCCGAGCCGAGTAACTTGAGATCGCTCACTGGACAGACCAGCACCCCGTACTGGCGCGGTTGCAGCGTCAGTTCGATGGCATGCTGTTCCAGCACCAATGAAAGCAAGGTGCGAAGCCCTTCCATCAGCCCACGGAAGCTCGCGCCTTGATCACCGTGCTGGTAGTGCACCAAGCACTGCGCGCGTTTGTTGTCGCTGGCGAACGTCGACAGCTCGCCAAGAATTGACAGCAACTCACGAAATACCTGCTCGGGACGGACCTGCGCCTGGCCCAGGTAGTGACGCAAAATCAACTCCGCACGATTGATCAATTGCAGCATCAGAAAATCACCAACTTGAGCCCCGGCAGAGGCACCACTGCCCTGGATGCGGGCAGCGATCGCGTCGCCCCGGTTGGCCAGCAGGCTGATCACTTCCTTGATACAGGAGGACACATAGCCAGCGTCTTGGAGACAGAGAAACGTCGGCACAAAATCCGACTCCAGCCGCACCCCCCCTTCATGGGTCGAATCCAGCACTTGGGCGACCTGCAGTTTCACGTAGGACGGATCACTGGGTTGCTCCCCCAACACCAGGCGCAAATCCGGGCGCGCACAGTGGACCTGGCACAGGGAATCGACCCCGGCATTGGTGTCCCCGATCTCGGTTTCATAGGCGACGTAGCGCGCCAGTACATCGCTTTGCTCCTGTCTGCGCACTTCCACCTGATTGTCCGTCGCCAGCGGCAACGCCAGGTAGACCGCTTGCCTGCCTGCGTTGGCAGGTACCTGTAGCACCAGGGGTTCCATGGCACCGCTCAGCTCGAACAGGCTGCCATCGGGCAATACACCGCTGGCCTGGGTAACAACCACCTTGCCCAGGTTGAGGTATTGCACGTCCACTTCCAGGGTCAGGAAACCCCAGGCATCGCGGCTCAGCAGACGCGTGCGGTTGAGTTGCCGGTGGAAGTAACGGTCGTTGTGTTGCAAGTGCTGGGGTCTGAGCAGCATGCCTTCTTGCCAGATAACGTTATGGGTTTGCATCTCAGTCCTCCATTCTGTCGGTATGAGGGGGTGCGATGCGCATACCCTGCTGGTCCAGCACGATTTCGGCGCGGGTCCGCTGCCCGGGGACCACAGGCAGCACCAGCCGCCATTGCACGTGGGGCAAGTCACGATAGGCCGCCAGCACACCCACATAACGGCTGTGTGGCCCGACGCTGAGCTTGAGCGCAGCCTGTTCACCGGGCCGCAGCTCCAGCTCCTCACTGCCTACCCAGTCCTTGGGCAGCGTCTGTTCGGCCCGGCCATAGAGGCTGAAGAAGTCGGCGTTTTCGAAGGCAACGGGGTGGCGCAACTCAAGCAAGTGCACCACCACTGGCGATGGACGGCCATGAAGGTCGGGGTTGACGTCGTCGCTGGCCGTCACCGTCAGGTCCAGTTTGGTCAGGGTCGACAAAGGTGAAAGCGTGCTGCACCCAGCCAACAGGCCAAGCACCAGCAGCATTGAGCTAGCAGTGACTCGAGACATGAACATCATCCTGGGTAACCGGCATGCAGCGTGGAGACCAGGCGCACCTGCTCCTCGTAGGCCTTGGAAAAATCGGTGCGTAATAACTGCTCGCCCAGGGACGTATCTTCAGCCAGCCGTTGATAGTGCCGTTGGTAGGCTCGCCAATGCATGCCATCGGTGTGGAACCGCGAGGGCTTGCCTTCGCGCTCGAAACACAACAACAGATGCCCTGGCGCAAAGGCCGCCAACGCGCTCCTTACGGTGGTTCGACAGGCGACGACCAGGGCCAGTTGATGAACCTGCAGGTCTCGACACACCTGGGCAACGGCCTGCTCGGCAGGCAGTTGCCCAGGTTCGCCAGTCCCCAACAGCGACGACACGACAGCCTGGGTGTCGGCACAGTCGTCCAACGGGTTGCGGGTATGACGCACCGGGACCACCAACGCGCCCTGGATCTCACTGTTCAGCTCATCACGGGTGCGAAGGCTTTGCTGCAAACCTTCGAGGGTTTGCCTGAACAGGCCCGCGACCTTGATCGCCAGGGCTTCGCGCCCCGGTGTATCGAGTGTGTCGACCTGGACGCCCAATACCTGCGCGAACTGTGACCAGAATGCGTCCGAGTTGGCAGGTGCAGCCATTGCCGGGAGAGACGCAGTCACTTGTTCGTCCGGCTCAGCCCACCTTGGCAATACCAAGTGGTCGCGGTCCACGGGCCCTTGGCACAGCGAGGGTGGCATCGCCTGTGCGGAGGTGTCCAAGGTGTCCGGCAGCACTGACGTATCACCACGCAACTGCTCGCGATCCAGCTCATGAACAGGGTCAAGTCCCAGAAATGCATCGTCTGGAATCACGTCATCCCTGGCGACAGGTTGCCGGGCAGGTTCGATCAGGCGGGCACGGATATCCAGGGTGCCCAATTGGTACACATCCCCCTCACTGATCAACCGTGCCTGCCCCTTGCACAGCCGCTCCATCCTGCCGGATACGCCGATACCGTTGCTGCTGATATCCGTCAGGAAGTACTGGCCCTCTCGATAGCTGACCAAACCGTGATGGCTGGAAATCAAGCGATTGGCGTCCGGGATGATCCAATCGCACCCCGTCCCACGACCGATCACGCCGCCGACGCCGTCAAACGTCTTGCGCGCCGGCGGAAGATCGCTGGCGGTACTACAGACTTCGAATACTAATTGCATGGCTGCGCGCCCCTGTTCACTGGCCACGACGGACCGCCTCGGGGTCACCCAGCGGACGGTAGTCGGCATCATCAAAGACATAGTTGGCGTTGCAGCCACTCAACAGACACAGCACAAGCACAACGGCTTGCCACCGATGAAAAGGCATCAGGTTTCTCCCATGAAATTAAGCCGCCCATATGTTCCCCACTCAGCACTCCTCACGGGCATCTCCAATCGGGATCTTCAGGCGTGCCAGACGGTAGAGCAGCGTGCGCCGTGCGACGCCCAACTCACGTGCCGTGCGCGTGCGATTGCCACGGTTCTTGTGCAGGCAATCGATCAGGAACACCCGCTCGACCCGTTCAAGGCGCTGGCGCAACGTCGCATCGACGGGCTCATTGGCAGGGGGTACCGACAAGGACAAGTGCGCCGGCAGAATCACGCCGTCATCACAGAGCAGCACCGCGCGTTCCACCAGGCATTTGAGTTCACGGACATTGCCGGGGAACGCATGGCTCGAGAGTTGATCAAGGGCGGCGTTGGACCACATCACCGGCGCATGCCCAAGCGCGATAGACGCGTTTTGCGCGAATTCACGGGCCAACAGCAACACATCGCCTTCGCGTTCACGCAAGGGTGGCAGCTCGATGGGAAACTGTGCCAGCCGGTAGTAAAGGTCTTCGCGAAAACTGCCTTGGGCGACCATCGCCGCGAGGTCTCGGTGGGTGGCTGCGATGATGCGCACATCGACCTTATGTGCCGCAGTGGCGCCCAACGGGCGAACTTCGCCCTCTTGCAGGACCCGCAATAACTTGGCCTGCAGTGACAGCGGCATATCACCGATTTCGTCCAGCAGCAGCGTGCCGCCGTCAGCCGTGTCGAACAGCCCGGTGTGATTGCGCTCAGCCCCCGTGAATGCCCCCTTGCGATAGCCGAACAGCTCACTCTCCAGCAGCCCTTCGGGAAACGCCGCGCAGTTTTGCACCACGAACGCCTTGCGGTTGCGGGGGCCGGCAGCGTGGATCGCGCGCGCCACCACCTCCTTGCCGGTGCCGGTTTCGCCGCGCAGTAGCACGGTATAGGGCGCATGCAGAACCTTGCCGATCAGCCGATACGTTTCGTCCATCGCGGTGCTGCTGCCGATCAGACCCAACGCTGCACGGGGTGGCGGCATGCAGTCACGCGGTGGACTCAAACAGCCTTCGAAACGCTTGCGCCGCTGCAACGCTAGTTGAATCAGGGCAAAGCTGCCCAGTTGGCTTAAGGCGTCGCTGCAATCCTGCAAATTTTGCGGACGCTGGCTGGCACACAGCAACACACCGATGATGGACTTGCCCCGATTGAACAACGGGACGCATGACAACGCTCGCCAAGGTGACGCCAGCGCAGGCAGGAAGCCGCAGTCGAATACGCTGCCGGTGAGATCTTCCAGGCTGAATGCCACTCGGTGATTGAGCACATGATTCAACACCTGTTCATGCTGAAAGTCTTTGGTGCAGGCCTCATTGATCGCGGGCTGCACGCCGGGCAAATGCTCGGCAATCAGCTCAAGCCGACCGGTAGCTTCATTGCGCCAGTACAACTGGCTGAGTTCGCATTGGCTCAATTGCGCCACTGCCGAGACACATAGGCCGGGCAACGTGGTTTCTTCGCCGTCGATGCCCAGGCGGATGAACCAGGCGAGCAGTTGGTCGGCGTTGGCGTGGGGCTGGACGATCGGGGCAAGCGCGGTATCCCTCATTGGCTGAACTCACAAAGGGGATAGCCCTCACTGTCCAGGCGAGCATGCACCTGTGACAGCGTTTCGCCTTGGGCCATGGCTTCCAGCAGTCGATCCACCACCTGTGGCAAGAGATGGCGCTCAATCCATTGGTCAATGTAACGGGCACCGCTGTCAGCGTGGGTGCACCGCTCGGCCATGTGTGCGACCAGCTCCGGTGTATAGCTGAAGGCAAGCTTGCGCAGGTGCAAGCGTTGTCCCAGGCTTTCGAGCTTGAGCCTTGCCAGGTCATGCAGGATTTCGTCCGAGATCGGGTAATACGGCACCACGTGCATCCGAGCCAGCAACGCAGGCTTGAAGTGGTCGCGCAGCAGCGGGCGAATCGCTTCTTGCAATACCTGCACATCTGGCCGCTGGCCGCCTGCGCATAACTGGCCGATGCACTCACTGCCCAAATTGGATGTCATCAGGATCAGGGTGTTGCGAAAGTCGATCTCCCGCCCCTCCCCGTCATTGGCCAAGCCCTTGTCGAAAATCTGATAGAACAGGTTCAGCACTTCGGGGTCCGCCTTCTCGACCTCATCGAGCAGCACCACCGAATACGGGCGTTGGCGTACGGCCTCGGTCAGCCTGCCGCCCTCGCCGAAACCGACATAACCGGGTGGCGCGCCAATCAACCGCGACAGCGAATGTTTTTCCTGGAATTCGGACATGTTGAGCGTGGTGACAAAACGCTCACCACCGTACAGCAAGTCGCCAAGCGCCAGCGCAGTCTCGGTCTTGCCCACCCCACTCGGGCCTGCCAGCAAGAAGACACCCACCGGTGCGTCGGCCTTATTGAGCCCGGCAGCGACGGCCCGCTGGTTGCGGTCCAGGGCCTGTATCGCTTGCTCCTGGCCACGAACGCGCAAACGCAACGCATCGGCAAAGCCCAGTACCCGTGCACTGTGCTCGAATGCCAGTTGCTCAACCGGGATACCGGTCCAGGCACTGATGACCTGGGCCACCAGGCGCGGGCACACCTGCGGCGCCAATGCCTGCTGGTCTCGCCAGCCTTGCTCCAGGTGTTGACGCTCGTCGTTCGCGGCGTGCATGCGCAGGCTCAGCGCGTGCAAGGCCTGTTCGTCCACACAGAGCCCGGCGTCCCGATCACGCGTCAATGCCTGCTGTTGCCGCGCACCTTCGGCCAGCTCGGCGTTCAGGTGTTGCAGTGCATCGGGCGGTGTCTCCCGACGGGTACGCAAACGAGCGCAGGCGGTGTCGAGCACATCCACCGCCTTGTCGGGTAACTGCCGCCCGGCCAGGTAGCGGGCGCTCATCTGCGCCGCTGCGACGACAGCATCGTCGCGCACGTAAACACCGTGGCTGCGCTCATACACCGGAACCAACCCGCGCAGGATCGAAATCGCCTGGTCGACACTCGGTTCCCCAACCCGCACAGGTTGAAAACGCCGCGCCAACGCCGGATCTTTCTCGACGTATTTCTTGTATTCCGTCCAGGTGGTCGCGGCGATGGTGCGCAGCTCACCACGGGCCAGGGCCGGCTTGAGCAGATTGGCGGCATCCGACGCACCGGCCTGGGCGCCAGCTCCCACCAGCGTATGCGCCTCGTCAATGAACAGGATCACTGGTTTTGCCGAGGCATTGACCTCGTCGATGACCCCCTTGAGGCGCCGCTCGAACTCGCCCTTGATACTCGCCCCGGCCTGGAGCAACCCCATGTCCAGGGTCAACACCCGCACGTCCTTGAGCGCGCCCGGCACCTGTGCGGCGGCGACACGCAGCGCGAGACCTTCGACAACGGCCGTCTTGCCCACACCGGCTTCACCGACAAGGATCGGATTGTTCTTGCGCCGACGCATGAGTATGTCTATCAACTGACCGATCTCGGCGTCACGGCACAACACCGGGTCGATATGACCTTCGCGAGCCTGGCGTGTCAGGTCATGGGTGAAGCGCCCCAGCAAGGACTCACTGCTCGGCGCAGGCGTCGTTTCGGGCGCCTGGCTCAATGCAAACCCGAGCACACGCGTGGCATCCAAACGGTTCAACAACCGCTGATAGGCACTGCCTGCGTATTGCAGCGGGTGACGCAACAGCGCCAGCAGCAACGCTGCGTGATCGACGTCAGTCCGTCGCAGCTCCAGATGGGCAACCATCAATGCCTGTTGCAACCATTGCACGAGCGCCGGGGCAAACACCGGATTGCGCGATGCGCTCGCCTCGCCTTTCGGTTGCAGCGCTGCTTGCAAGTCGCCGACCTCGATGTCCGCATCCGCCAAGGCACGCATCAACAGGCCGTCGTGATGTTCCAGCAGGGTCAGCAACAGGTCCTCTACAAGCACTTCCCTGCCGCCGCGCGTGACGCACCGTTCGGCTGCACGCTCCAGGTCTCGACGGGTCGGAAGGGTCAATGTCTGGATAAGTTGTTGCAGGTCCACATTCATCATAATGATTCATCCCTAGTGAGCGGTGCCCGGCACAATGACCACACCGTCGGCGCATTCATGCGCCAGCCAACTGGTCCAGCCGAGGCGGCATACGTTGTTTTCACCCAGGTGCAACGGCCTGATTTCAGCCTTCGCCATTACAAGCCGCAGGTCATATTCCAAGGGGTCACGCACTGTCAGCCGCACCAATGAGCACAGCAGCGGGTAATCAGCGCCAGTGGGCAGAAAACCATGGAACTGCTGCCAGCCCAGGCCTTGCAGATGCACCCTGAACTTGCCGCTGCGATCGACTACCCGGCTCCCCAGCACGTGGTCGTGGCCAAGCATGCTGTTCGCCGCACCGAGGCGATTTCGCTGTGACGCAGCGATGACCACCCGGCGCTGGACCCACTGCTCGATGAACAAGCGGTTGTGCTTGAAGTAGTAACGCAGCACCGTCTCGATCAAGGCGGCCGAGTGCGCCCGCAGGCTGAGCAGCCCCAGGTAGGGCAGCAGCCGTGTGCAGTTCAATGGCGCAGCACTGCGAATCTGCTGCCCTCTCAACCCGACCAATGCAAACATCTGCTCGGAAAAAGAATCCCTGGCGTCTGCCTGGAAACACGTCCGATAGCGATACTTGCGCCAGATCGGCAGCATCAGCCGTTGCAGACGGTGGTGAAACACGTCAAGGAAGTCGCGGGTCGCCTTGCCAGCAGCCCCGTCGGCACACGCCTGCTCAGAATAAAATGCCGGCAAGGGCGACCCCGCGCCACACAGGCCCAACACGTTCAGGCGCAAACGCGCACGCAATTGATCGTGCTCAATGAAAAACTCCACCCGATCAATATCGTGTCCGGGAAAACCAAGGCCCGGGTTGGCTTGAAATTCCAACAGGTCGTACAGCGCGTCGTCATCCAGCAGCGGATGGGCATCACGCAGGCGCTTGATCACCTGCAAAACCGCCTGGAACAGCGTGTATTCGCGAATGCCTCGGCACAGTTGCGTCAAAGCAGGGGTTGCAGCCCCATCCGTGGTGGCCATAGGTACACGTCTCCTTGTGTGCTGGTGACTCTCAGTTCGTGAAAGGCGTTGAGGCTGGCGTAAAGCGCAAAGAATTCGTTAAGCACTGACGCAAACACAAACACTTCGCCCTGCCCCAGAAAGCCCTGTGGGTCGATGACCAAGTCGATGCGCACGCCGCGAAACGGCACGCCACGGTGCAGCCGATCGACAGCTGCGTGACTGACCGATCGCATCGCGCCCAACCGCCTTGCGCTGACCTTCTGGGCTTGCCGATCGTGGTAGCGCGGCACGTCGTAGGTTTCGAGGACTACCCGCAAGGCATTGATGTCACTCAGTGACAGGTAGTTGAGCGACATGTTGCTGATCAGTCGCCACAGAAAGTCCTGGTCCAGGGGGGCGGAGAAGCTGGCAGTCGGTGCGCAGATATTGCGGAACGACAACCCCTCGGGCATCTGTTCGCCAGGCTGGTTGATGTCGCCTACCTGCAACTGGCGCGGCAGGTTGTGATTGGTGCACGTCAACTCGATCGACACTGTTTGCTGGTCCAGCACCAGCCCGCTGCCGAACCCTAGCCAGGTATCGAGCCCGGCATGCTGTGCCGAAGGCCGCTGGCGAATGCTGTAGCTTGGAACCCGTCCGGACAGGTGGGTATCGCCGTCATGCTCGAAGGACTCGATCGGCACGTAGGCCTGGTACCCAAGCCCTCCAGGCTGCCAACCGGTGACGCGGTCTACGGAAAAGACACACGCATTCTCCCGTGAGTATTCGCCAGGAATCAGCAGGTACTCATCCTGCTTGCCATCCAGGCGAATCGGCACTGCATCATGCTTGAACAGGTTGACGATGGGTGTGCAGTACAGCTTCACGTTTTCCAGGGTAGGCTTCTGGGACTCACGCCACGAGCAGCGCAGTTCAAAACGCAACACCACACCCTGCACCTGCTTGAGCAACTCGCCAGGCAATCGACGCAGTACGTCCAAGCCCCCCACGTCGACAAACAGGTATTTGTCGGGAAAGGCGAAGTATTCCTGCAGGTGTCGATACCCGCGAAAGGTATTCTGCGGATACGGGATCAAGGCTTGCTCCTCACTGAACCCCACAGGCTGCACCTGATCGGCACCCAGCCGGAATGACAGTGCCTGCCCGTCCTCCCCAGTCACTGGCAGGCCATCGTCGCCGAAAGGCAGCACCTCGATGCTTTCAAGTTGACGCAACAGGCTCAGGTACAGCGCCTGGCTGATATAGCGATCTCCCGCCAGATGCAGGCGCAGTTGATCAAAGGTCCACTCGCTGAAATTGCCTTCGGCGCTCATGCCCAGGCGCAGGCTCAATACCGCCCGCTCGCCCTGGGCAATGTGCTCCAGCGCACTCAGTTGCAGCGGCAGGACCTGCGTGTCGTAGCAGGTACGAAAGCGGCAGCGTTCTTCATTGACCGAGGTGCTTTCAACCGTTGTGTCCCGCGCGACCCACACACCTGGGCCTGAGTGTTTGAGCGGATCAAATTGCAGGATGCTGAACGCAGGGACCGGGCGCATGTAGTTGGGCCAGAGCAAATGCATCAACGAATGCGTCAGCTCTGGAAGCTCGTCATCCAGTTTCTGACGCAAGCGACCGGTGAGAAACGCAAAGCCCTCCAGCAATCGCTCGACGTCCGGGTCCTGGCCAGACTCTGCAAGAAAAGGCGCGAGCGCCGGGTTGCGCTCGCTGAACCGTCGCCCGAGCTGCCGCAAGGCACTGAGCTCGCTTTGGTAAAAACGGTTAAACGACATCCGGCAATACCTCGACCCGGCCGCCATCACTCAGGCGTGCGGTAAACACCACGGGCTGCCGGGAACCCTTGACCACCAGCGTCGCCTCAATAGCGAACGCCAGGGCCAAAGCGTCATGGTCCCGAGGCAATGACCTGACCCGCACGTCCTTCAAACGCGGCTCGTAAGCCCGGATGAATCGCTCGATCAATAGGCGCGACTGACTCAACGATTCATGCAGGCTCTGGCTCATGTCATTGAGGTCGGGCAAGCCGTAGTCCGGCAATGTCTGCGCACTGCCCGCACGGATGCTGAGCATTTTCCCCAGATGGATGGCGACAGAGGTCACGCCAGAGTCGGGGTTGGCTGCCGGGCGTTCGAGTCGCTCGAAAAGGCTTCGGTGGTAGGTCATTCCCTGGGCTCTGCTCATTCTTTATCGAGCTTGCCAACCAGGGACAGCGTGAAGTCAGCCCCCATGTATTTGAAATGCGGTCGCACGCTCAGGTTGACGCGGTACCAGCCGGGCTCGCCTTCGACGTCACTGACCACAATGCGGGCTGCGCGCAGGGGCCGTCGCCCACGGACTTCGGCACTGGGGTTGTCCTGGTCGGCGACGTACTGGCGAATCCATTTATTGAGCTCCAACTCCAGATCGGTGCGCTCCTTCCACGAACCCAGTTGTTCACGCTGAAGCACCTTGAGGTAGTGGGCCAGGCGATTGACCACCATCATGTAGGGCAACTGCGTACCCAGGCGGTAATTCAGCTCGGCTTCCTTACCCTCTGGACTGATGCCGAAATATTTCGGCTTTTGAACCGAGCTGGCGGAGAAGAACGCGGCATTGTCACTGCCCTTGCGCATCGTCAAGGCGATGAAGCCCTCTTGCGCAAGCTCGTACTCGCGGCGGTCGGAGACCAGTACTTCAGTCGGTATCTTGGTTTCGATCTCCCCCATGCTCTGGAAGTGATGCAACGGCAAGTCTTCTACCGCCCCACCGCTTTGCGGGCCGATGATATTCGGGCACCAACGGAACCGCGCGAAACTGTCGGTCAAGCGCGTGGCAAACGCATAGGCCGTATTGCCCCACAGGTAGTACTCGTGGCTGTTGACCACGTTTTCCTGGTAGGCGAAGGTCTTCACCGGACATTCAAGGGGATCATAGGGCGTACGAAGCAAGAAACGCGGCACCGTCAGCCCGATGTAGCGTGCGTCTTCGCTCTGGCGAAAACTTTGCCACTTGGCAAATTGCGGGCCTTCGAAATGGTCCTTCAGATCCTTGAGGTCCGGCAGGCCGGTGAAGCTTTCCAACCCGAAGAACGCCGGCCCCGCAGCGGCAATAAACGGCGCATGTGCCATGCAGGCCACGCTGGACGCGTACTGCATCAGCTTCACGTCAGGCGCACTGGGGGACAGGAAGTAATTGGCGATGATCGCGCCGACGGGCTGGCCACCAAACTGGCCGTATTCAGCGCCGTAAATGTGTTTGTACAACCCGGACTGGGTCACTTCCGGTGAGTCTTCAAAGTCGTCCAGCAAGTCTTGGCGTGAGACGTTCAGCAGCTCAATCTTGATGTTTTCGCGGAAGTTGGTGCGGTCAACCAACAACTGCAGCCCCTTCCAGGACGCTTCCAGAGCCTGGAAGTCCGGGTGGTGCAGGATCTCGTCCATCTGCAGGCTCAGTTTCGTATCGATCTCGGCGATCATCCGGTCGACCAGACGCTTCTTGACCGGCTCGCCCTGGTTCTGCGGCTTGATCAATTCTTCGATAAACGCCGAGACGCCTCGCTTGGCAATGCCATACGCCTCGTCGTCCACGTTCAGCAGGGTCTGGGCAACGATGGTGTCGAGAATGCTGTGGTGTTCAGCGGTTTGTGCCGGCAGCGAGTGTTGTTGTGTGGTCATGCGGTCAGTGTCCTTTTACTGAAGAATGTCAGGCGACGGGAGTGTCCAGCCCCAGCTCCGCCAGGACCCTGGCGCGGGAATCGTCATCTGCCAGGGCCTGTTCGATTGCCTTGCGAAAGCTCGGCGTGTTTCCCAAGGGCCCTTTGAGCGCCATCAGTGCTTCGCGCAGGGCCATGAGTTTGTGTAACTCGGGAACCTGCTCAACCAGGTTCGCGGGGTTGAAATCCTTCATGGAATTAATACGCAGCTGAATCGCCAGCTCCTCTACGTCCGCCTCTTCCTGCAAACGGTTGGGTACGTTCAGCGTCAGGCTCAATGCCTGCTTGGCCAGCACGTCATCGAGGGTGTTCTTATCGATCGCGATGGGCTTGCGGTCTTCAAGCTTGCGTGCATCCTCACGCTGGGTGAAATCCCCCAGCACCAACAGTTTCAACGGCAGCTCAACGTCTTCCTGCGCCCCGCCGGTGGCGGGTTTGAAGGTGATGTTGATACGTTCCTTGGGGGCTACCGAACCTTCTTTGGCCATGGTGTCTCTCCTTTTTCAAGTGGCTCGAAAGCCTATTCAAGTACCGCTTCCAGATCGAAGAGGCACAGCCTGCGGTGGGTGTCTTCCTTGCGCTCGCGCACGGCGTGGTCTTGCGGCAGGAGGTCGCAGCAGCGGTACAGAAGCTGCATCACGTGAAGCGCCAGCTCCGGCTCCCAACGCTCCAGGCCGGTACGTTGCAGTTCGAGGTCCAGGTGTTCGAGCTGGATCTTCGCCAGCTCATGCTTGCCCGCGTTGATACACAGGCGCGCCTGGGCCAACCGCCAATAAAAGCGTGCGCGATCACTGTGCGCGGCTTGCATGCCGGGTTTGAGACCTTGAATAGCAGCCTTGAGCCCGTCTTTTCGAAGGCGAGGCGCGGCAGCCTGCAAGGCGAGCTCCCAGGGTTCGGCTTCGGCATCCACGACCACCGCGGGCGACTCAGGGTTTTGCAGGTGACGCGTCACTTGCAGCGTGATCCAGTCGCGAGTGGCGGCGTCGGCAAACGGTAAGCCGTCGTGAAAGCAAAACGCTGGCAAGTCCGGCAAGCGTTGCAACAACAGTGCAAACGTCACTTCCAGTTCGGTCTTGGCCTGCTCGGCTTGCAACGCGTCAAGGCATTGCCAGAGCAGGTGCAGCCCATCGAACCAGAACATCGCACCCGCCAGGCTGGCCTCGAGTTCAAGCACCAGGTCGGCGTGATGACCCTGGGCGAAAAGCGCCTGGTACCGCTTGAGCTTGTCTGGGGCCGGCCCACGTAGAGCGGTGACGCGTTCGTTGCTGGCGTCCGGGTAGCGGGTCAGTGCCAGCCACATCAATGTTCGACTCAAGCGCAATGCGCGCAGATCAGTGGCGTTCTGACGCAACCACCATGCACACAATGGACGGGCCTGTTCCTGCAAGGTACGCAGTAACCTATGGGCGTCTTTTTCGCTGTCCACCACGGCCTCGGGCTTGAGCAGTTGGCTGGTGGCTTGCTTGACCTGGGCAATGACGCCGCTCAACCCTGGCGTAGGGGAATCGCCCTGCGCAGCACGCTCCAGGCGCTGGGCCAACTGCCTGCGAATCGGCAACAGCAATGGCGCGTCATCCCCAAGGTGCTCGGCCCACACCTCATCGAGGCGCACCAGGTGCTCATGCACGGCGTGAAACAACGGCAGCTGGTTCTGGAGTGCCAAGCCCTCGGTAAACAGGGGTTCAAGGCGCAGGACCAACCAACCGAAGGCCGCCCCACGGGTACGCAGTTTTTCGGGATAGACCTGCGGCCAATGATGGTCGCAGAGGTAGCGCAGCAACCCGAGCCCGGCCAGCAACCCCGGGTAGGACTCACGCTGGTGCAATGCCCAGGTGAGCCACACCGCGACCCTCAGGTCCTTGGACTGCTCGCGTAACACCAACTCGCCGGTCTCCAGCACTTTGTGCCAGTCAGGCTGACCGTTGCCATGCATCGATTGCGTCTTGGCAAGCTCAGATTCTAGAACTTCATACTCACTCGAAAACCGCACGTCTTCGCCTGCAAAACGTGTTTGCATGCAAGGCGAACGTGCAAGTTCAAGGTAATGATCATAAAGTTTGCCTGAATAAGACATGCGGCATCCTGCGCAACTAACGAAATAAGCAGAGGCAACTAATCCCTCTCAACTTCGCTGGTTTTCCTGCGAAGCTCACGAACCTTAGCCATGCCTAAAACATTCAGCAAGCAATGGAGCGTTACTTAATCTTTTTCCTACAGGCTCCTTAATCCCTGCAGTGCGCAGCATCTTGCGCACCCATTCATAGCACTCCCATAAAAATTCTTTTAATTACAGCACCCATAGCCTGAGCAAATAAATGCGCACTAACGCGCACTCTTTTACCTATAAAACCTACTTACACCCTCACAACTAACGAACAATCACTAGCCCAAAAATTTCACACCCCTTATTTCCTTGGCCCGAACACTTTCAGGCACGCTTCTTGTTATAGGCAACTTACCCAGCCGACAAACGCTTCGGTTGGAACTACCTCATCAATCAGACAAGGAACTCCGTCATGCCAACACCCGCGTATCTCTCCGTTACCGGTGTAAAACAAGGTTTGATCACGGCAGGCACGTTTACCCAGGACTCGGTAGGCAACATTTACCAGGAAGGCCATGAAGACCAGATCCTGGTCCAAGGCTTTTCTCATCAGGTGATCATTCCGCGCGATCCGCAATCGGGCCAGCCAACCGGCCAGAGGGTCCACAAGCCCTTGATGATCAGCAAGGTCTTCGATAAGTCCTCACCTTTGCTGTTCAGCGCATTGACCAGCGGCGAAGAGGTCAAGTGCCGGCTGGAATGGCTGCGCACTTCGTCAGCCGGCACCCAGGAGCACTACTTCACCATCGAACTGGAGGGTGCAACCATCGTGGACATCCAGTCACGCATGCCCAACTGCCAGGACCCGGACAACGCCCATTTCACCCACCTGGAGGATGTGTACTTCACTTATCGCAAGATCGTGTGGACCCATGAAGTGTCCGGCACTTCCGGGTCGGATGATTGGCGCAGCCCGGTAGCGGGTTAAACCGGGCCCACCCAGGTGCGGCGCCAAGGACGGCGCCTCACCTGACAGGCGACTAGACCATCGCTAGCGGGTGCTTGCGCTTGGGTGCGCCAAACACGCGATCGATGGCGTCGAGGTCGTGCTCATCCAGCACCAGCTTGGCGGCGGCAGCGTTGAGTCGCACATGCTCGGGGGTGACGGCCTTCGGGATCGCGATTACGCCGTCTTGGCGCAGCACCCAGGCCAGGGAAACCTGGGCGGGCGTGACCTCGTGACGGCGGGCGATTTGCTTGAGGGTCGGGCTGGACAACAGTTCGCCGCCTTGGGCGATTGGGCAGTACGCCATCAAGGGCAAGTGGTGCTGTTGCCACCAGGGCAGCAGGTCGAACTCGATGCCGCGCTCTTCGATGTTGTAGAGCACCTGGTTGGCGGCGCAGGCCGGGGATGCGAGTTCCTGCAGGTCGGCGACATCGAAATTGGAGACGCCCCAACGTCCGATCTTGCCGGCCTCGCGCAGGCGCTCGAAGGCTTCGACGGTTTCTTCCAGGGGGTACTGGCCGCGCCAGTGCAGCAGGTACAGGTCGATGTAGTCCGTGCCCAGGCGTTGGAGACTGGCTTCACAGGCACGGGGCACACCTTTGTGGCTGGCGTTGTGCGGGTAGACCTTGCTCACCAGGAACACTTGGTCGCGGCGCCCGCGAATGGCTTCGCCGACCACCGTTTCGGCACCGCCCTCACCGTACATTTCGGCCGTATCGATCAGGGTCATGCCCTCGTCGATGCCCAGTTGCAACGCCGCGACTTCAGCGCGGTGCTGGTCGGGGTTTTCGCCCATGCGCCAGGTTCCCTGGCCGATGACAGGGACGGGAACGCCCGCCAGATCAATGGTACGCATGACAACCTCCTGATGAGTTCGCGGATTAACAGTGTGGCATTGGCCGGACAAAAGGGTTCAATCGAAGTATGGTTAGCCTCTGCCAAGTCGCCAGGAAGAACCTGCAATGCTGTTTGTCGTCATGCTCGGGGGTAAGCACCCACGGGCGAAAATTGAAGTTCACGATGTGGTGTTTGCAGTGGCGGACACGCTGGAAGCGGCCTACCCGCAACTGCGCGCCGACTGGTTCGGCAGCCCAAAAGGCGTGCATATCGATTCGTGGATGGCGGTGGATGGCGTCGACGGCTGGAAAGTCGACATCAGCCCGCTGGCACCTGCCGCCGGCGCCCATCACCTGTACTTCATCAACCTTGGCGGTTACGAAGCCAACAGCTTTGGCGAAGCCCACCACTACCTGCTGGTGGTGGCGCGCAACAAACAGGAGGCCATGAGCAAGGGTAAGCAACGGATGCTGCGCCATTGGTCCCAGCCCCACACCGATGGCGTGCTGGATATCGACGACTGCCTGCCCATCGACCTGGTGGACGGTCGCTATGTCCACCTGGTGCAGGGCGCCCATCGGCCGATCATCCAGCAAAACGACTACATCGTCCTGACCTGAACCCTACCCGAACGGGGTATGGCGCCTGCCCGCCACCTGCCTGAGAGTGCAATCAGTCCCTCGGCCTGACAACACGCACAACTCAAGGTGGGTCCCCATGCGTAAAGCCCTTATCGCCCTGTTCAGCGTCGTATCGCTTGCTTGCTCCCCCTTGAGCCAGGCCGCCGACGACCCAGGCAACACCTTGCGCATCTACAACTGGGCGGACTACATCGGCGACACCACCCTGGCCGACTTCGAGAAGGCCACAGGGATCAAGGTGATCTATGACACCTACGATTCCTACGAAACCGTGCAGGGCAAGCTGCTGTCCGGGCGCTCCGGCTATGACCTGGCCCTGCTCAACGCCTCCCTGGTGCCGTTGCTGATCAAGGGCAACGTCTTCCAGCCCCTGGATAAGGCGCAGTTGCCAGACTGGAAAAATCTCGACCCCTTGGTGCTCAAAAGCCTGGAGGCCCACGACCCCGGCGTCACCTATTCCGCGCCCTACACCTGGGGCAGCAATGGCGTGACCTACAACGTCGACATGATCAAGGCGCGCATGCCGGACGCGCCCATCGGCTCCCTGGCGATGATCTTCGATCCAAAGGTGATCTCCCGTTTTGCCGATTGCGGCATCACCTTCATGGACTCGCCCACCGATATGATTCCCCTGGCCCTGACCTACCTCGGCCTGGACCCCAACAGCGTCGCCCCCAAGGACTTGAAGGCCGCCCAGGACGTGCTGATGGCCGTGCGGCCCTACATTCGCAAATTCGACTCCAGTGGGTTCATCAATGGCCTGGCCAATGGCGACCTGTGCCTGGCCACCACCTGGTCGGGCGACTACGCCACGTCCCAGGCTCGCGCGACGGAGGCCGGGGCCAAGATCAAGCTGGATTACTTCATCCCCAAGGAGGGTTCGTTGATCTGGTTCGATAACTTCTACATTCCGGCCGATGCGCCCCATGTCGCCAATGCCCACAGGTTTATCGAATTCCTCCTGCAACCCCGGACCATGGCGGGCGTCAGCAACACCATCCATTACGCCAACAGCAACCTGGCATCCAAACCGCTGGTCAACGCCGATGTCCGTGACAACCCCGCGATCTACCCGGACCCGGTGACGATGCAGCGGCTGTTCACCCAGAAAAGCCAGCCACCGGCCGCCGTGCGCCTGATCACCCGTACCTGGAATGCCGTCAAGACCGGCAAGTGACCCCCAGCCATTGAAGGTAAATGCCATGACCCTGCCAAATCCTGCTTTCTTCGCCCAGTTCGACCACGACGCGCTGGACACTGCCGACAAAGCCCACTACATGCACGGTTTCCATATGTTCGACGAACACCGTGAACAGGGTTCGTTGAACATCGCCATGGGCGATGGCGCCTACATCTACGACACCCACGGCAACCGCTACTTGGACGCTGTCGGCGGCATGTGGTGTACGAATATCGGTCTGGGCCGTGAAGAAATGGCCGAGGCGATTGCCAACCAGGTGCGCCAACTGGCGTACTCCAACCCCTTCTGCGACATGGCCAACGTCACCGCCATCGAACTTTGTGCCAAGCTCGCCAGCCTGGCACCTGGCGATCTGGACCACGTATTTCTCACCACGGGCGGCTCAACGGCGGTCGATACGGCTTACCGCCTGGTGCAGTTCTATCAGAACAGTCGCGGCAAGCCGACCAAGAAGCACATCATCTCGCGCTTCAGTGCCTACCACGGCAGCACGTTCCTGACGATGTCCATCGGCAACAAGGCGGCCGACCGCGCGCCGGAATTCGATTTCATGAGCGACGTGTTCCACCACATCTCCTGCCCCAACTACTACCGGGCGCCAGAGGGGATGAGCGAGGCGGACTTCCTCGATTTCCTGGTGAACGAGTTCGAAGACAAGGTGCTCACCCTCGGCGCGGACAACGTGGCGGCTTTCTTTGCGGAGCCGATCATGGGGTCGGGCGGCGTGATCATTCCGCCCAAGGGCTACCACCGGCGCATGTGGGAAATCTGCCAGCGCCACGACGTACTGTATGTCGCTGATGAAGTGGTGACGTCGTTCGGACGTCTCGGTGCGTTCTTCGCCTCCGAAGAGGTGTTTGGCATGCAGCCCGATATCATCACCACCGCCAAGGGCCTGACCTCCGGCTACCTGCCCCTGGGGGCGTGCATTTTCTCGGACCGCATCTGGCAAGTCATCGGCGAACCGGGCAAGGGTCGCTGCTTCACCCACGGGTTCACTTACAGCGGCCATCCGGTGAGCTGCGTGGCGGCGCTGAAAAATATCGAGATCATCGAACGGGAGCACCTGCTGGCGCATGTCGAGGATGTCGGCGTGTACCTGGAACAGCGCCTCAAAACCCTGGCCGACCTGCCACTGGTGGGCGATATCCGCTGCCAGCGCTTGATGGCCTGCATCGAGTTCGTCGCCGACAAACGCACCAAGGCCCTGCTGCCGGACGCCGTCAACATCGGCGAGAAAATCCACCTGCGCGCCCAGGCCAAGGGTTTGCTGGTGCGCCCCATCGGGCATCTGAACGTGATGTCACCGCCCTTGATCATCACCCACGCCCAGGTCGATGAAGTGGTGGAAACCTTGCGCGAATGCATCCTCGACACAGCGGCCGAGTTGCGCGAGAGCGGCGAGTACCAGGGCCGATGACCGCCAGCGCCGAGCCTGTCTCGGCGTGGTGGCCTGGGCACAGGCAGCCGGGTAGACTGGCCGTCATGACGACCGCCAGCCCTGCCCCCACCCTGCAGCAACTGGAAGCCTGGCACCACGCCCTGGGCCAGGCGCTTATTCATGTGGACGAAGCGTCGTTCCTTGAACACCTGGCCACTGCCCTCTGCACCCTCACCCCCATCGAATCGATGATGATCAGCCTGGAACGCCAGGGCCTGCCTCCGCACCTGCTGTATCAACAGGGCATTCCCCGGGCCTACCAGGATGAAATCATCCACCGCTACTTTTCCCGTGGCTACTTGCTCGACCCCTTCTGCCTCGCGGTGGACAAGGGCCTTGCCGAAGGTTTCTACCCCCTGGCCGAGATTGCCCCGGACGACTTCTTCAACAGCGAGTACTACAAGACCTACTACTTGCGCAGCGGCGGTGCCCAAGAGAGCTACTACATTGTCGACCTCTGCCCCCAGAGCAAGATCTCGCTGTGCATGTTCCAGGGCCTGAGCGCCGGCCAGTTCACCGGGCAACAGTTGGCGGTGCAGAAGGCCACCCAGGCCATGGTCCGCGAATTGCTGCGGCGTTTCGGTACCACGGGCGGCCTGGCCAAGGTGATCAGCGACGACGCCTTCACCCAGACCCAAGCGCATCAGCAGATAGAAGCGGCGTTCATGGGGTTCGGCAGCGGCGTGCTCACGGTGCGTGAGCGGGAGATCGCGCACTTGATCCTGCGCGGGCATTCGGTGAAATCCACCGCCCAGGTCCTGGGTATTTCACCGGAAACCGTGCGCATGCACCGCAAGAACCTGTACACCAAACTGGCGATCAGTTCCCAGGCCGAGCTGTTTGCGCTGTTTATCGAATGGCTGACCCGCAGCGGCGCCATGGCCCGCGCCTGAGCCACTCGGGTCATCCGGCGGAACTTTGCCAGGAAATAACCGACTGAATCCGGTAGGCTCACCTTTTTTATTCAAGGAGTTACTTCCCATGGCCAAAGCCACCGCCCGCCACATCCTCGTTTCCACTGAAGACAAGTGCAACGATCTCAAGGCCCAAATCGAAGGCGGCGCCGATTTCGCAGAAGTCGCCAAAGCCAACTCCAGCTGCCCATCCAGCCGCCAAGGCGGTGACCTGGGTGCGTTCGGTCCAGGCCAGATGGTCAAGGAATTCGACACCGTCGTGTTCAGCGCCCCGGTCAACACCGTGCAAGGCCCGGTGAAAACCCAGTTCGGCTACCACCTGCTGGAAGTCACCAGCCGCCAGGACTGATCCAGTCTGTGCTGATGCTATAAACAACGGCCCGCCTTTTGGTGGGCCGTTGTGCATGTGATGACTGGCGACGCTGATGCCGTTAGCGTACAAATCCATTTTCTTCTTCATACGGCGTTCAAGGCTGACAATGCGATTGGCTTTTTCCTACATGTTGAGCTCGACCCTGGCCCTGCTGCTGGCCAGTTCCGCCGTGATCGCGGCGCCCCAACCCTACCTGACGGTGTACGGCGAACCGGCCAAGTACCCCGCCGGCTTTACCCATTTCGACTACGCCAACCCCAACGCCCCCAAGGGCGGTAGCCTGCGCCGCTCGGCCATCGAGATCGGGCGCTTCGACCATGTGCTGCCGTATATCGACAAGGGCATCGGCGTGTCCCAGGTCGACGGTTGGCTCTACGCCCCTCTGGCCCAGCGTTCCCTCGACGAGCCCTACACGGTCTACGGCCTGGTCGCCGAAAAAATGGAGCGCGCCGATGACGGCCTGTCGCTGCGTTTTTTCCTCAATCCCAAGGCACGTTTTGCGGACGGCACGCCGATCACCGCCGAAGACGTACGCTACAGCTTCGACCTGCTGATGACCCAGGGCAGCCTGCGCTTTCGTACCCTGTTCGCCGACGTCAAGCACGTCGAAGTCGAAGGTGAGCGCCAGGTGCGCTTTGATTTCTCCAGCAACGAAAACCGCACCCTGCCCCTGGACATCGCCACCCTGCCGGTCTTCCCGGAACACTGGTGGAAGACCCGCGACTTCGCCAACGGTGGCGGCTATGAAGCCCCACTGGGCAGCGGCCCGTATACCGTCAGCAAGATCGACTCCGGCAGCACCATCACCTTTACCCGCGACCCGAACTGGTGGGGCAAGGACTTGCCCGTCAGCCGTGGCCTGTACAACTTCGATCACCTGAGCCTGGAGTATTTCGGCGACACCGAAGTGGCCCGCCAGGTATTGCGTGGCGGCGCCTACGATTTCAACCGCGAATTTTCTGCCACCGGCTATTCCATCGGCTACAACGGCCCGGCCCTGGATGACGGTCGCCTGCAACGCGCGCACCTGGCCAAGGAGATGCCGCAACCGGCCCAGGGCTATGTGTTCAACGTGCAAAAACCGATGTTCAAGGACCGCCGCGTGCGCCAGGCCCTGGCGATGCTGTGGGACTTCGAATGGGCCAACCGGCAGATGATGCGAAACATGTACATCCGCCAACAGAGCTTCTTCTCCAACAGCCCGCTGGCGGCCAGCCAGCCGCCGACCCCAGAAGAACTGGCGATTCTTGAACCCTTGCGCGGCCAAGTGCCGGACGAAGTGTTCACCCAGGTATTCAAGGCGCCGGTCACCGACGGCAGCGGCATGATCCGCGACAAGCAATTGCAGGCCCTGGCCTTGCTGGAGGAAGCCGGCTGGAAACCGGACGGCGACAAACTGGTGAACGCCGAGGGCGAGCCGCTGGAATTTACCTTCCTCAACGCCCAAAGCGGCCTGGAACGCCTGTTGCTGCCGTACAAACGCAACCTGGCGCAGATCGGCATCACCCTGAATATCCGCCGCATCGACTCCTCCCAGTATGTGAACCGGGTAATGGCACGGGACTACGACATGATCGTCACCGGCTTTCCGGTCACCACATCGCCGGGCATGGAGCTGTACAACTACTTCGGCTCGGCCGCCGCCTTTGACCCCGGCGCCAACAACTACATGGTGCTCAAGGACCCGGCCGTCGACAGCCTGATCAAGGGCCTGGTCAAGGCCGACACCCAGGCGCAGATGCTCACCTACGCCCACGCGCTGGACCGCGTGCTGCAATGGAATTACCTGTGGATCCCCAACTACTACCCGCCCGGCACGTCCGCTGCGTGGTGGAACCGCTTTGGCCGCCCGGCCATCGAGGCGAAAAACGACGAAGCCCTGGAAACCTGGTGGGAAATCAGCCCCACGCCACTGACCAACGAGCAAATGAACGCTGAACTGAAAAAACGCGGAGGGGCGCGCTGATGTTTGCCTATATCGTGCGGCGCCTGCTGCTGATCATCCCGACGCTGGTGATCATCCTGCTGGTGAATTTCGTGATCGTGCAGGCCGCCCCTGGCGGCCCGGTGGAACAGGCCATCGCCCACCTGCAAGGGATCGGCGGCGGCGGTGTCGGCGGCTCGTCCGGCGAAGGCATCAGCGGCGGCTCTCGCGCCAGCCGTGGCCTGGACCCGAAGCTGATCGCCGACATCGAGAAACAGTACGGCTTCGACAAGCCCGCGCCGGAACGCCTGTGGCTGATGCTCAAGAGCTACGCGCAGCTGGACTTCGGCAACAGCTTCTTTCGCGGCAAGACCGTGATCGACCTGATCCTGGAAAAAATGCCGGTGACCATTTCCCTCGGCCTGTGGGCCACGCTGATCACCTACCTGGTGTCGATCCCCCTGGGGATTCGCAAGGCCGTGCGCCATGGCAGCAGCTTCGATGTGTGGAGCAGCACCGCGATCGTCATCGGCTATGCGATGCCGGCGTTCCTGTTTGCGATGTTCCTGATCGTGGTGTTTGCCGGCGGTACGTCGCTGAACTGGTTCCCGGTGCGCGGGTTGGTGTCGGAGAACTTTGAAGAACTGAGTACCGTGGGCAAAATTGCCGATTATTTCTGGCACCTGGTCTTGCCCGTGACCTCGTTGGTGATCGGCGGGTTCGCCACGCTGACCATCCTCACCAAAAACTCATTCCTCAATGAAATCACGCGCCAGTACGTGGTGACCGCGCGCGCCAAGGGCTTGAGCGAGCGGCGTGTGCTCTACGGGCATGTGTTCCGCAACGCGATGTTGCTGGTGATCTCCGGGATTCCCCAGGCGTTCATCGCCGTGTTCTTCGCCGGCTCCCTGCTGATCGAAGTGATCTTTTCCCTCGATGGCCTGGGGCGCATGAGCTACGAGGCTGCGGTGTCCCGCGATTATCCGGTGGTATTCGGTTCGCTGTTTATCTTCACGTTGTTCGGCCTCTTGATAAAACTCATCGGTGACCTCTGCTACACCCTGGTGGACCCGCGTATCGACTTCGCCGCGAGGAACGCCTGATGCTTAAGCTGTCTCCCGTGGCACGCCGGCGTTTCGAGCGGTTCAAGAAAAACCGGCGTGGCTGGTGGTCGCTGTGGCTGTTTATCGGCCTGTTTATCCTGACCCTCGGCGGCGAATTGATCGCCAATGACAAGCCCCTGGTGCTGAGTTTCAAGAACGAGCTGTATTTCCCGGTGTTCAAGCGGTACACCGAGCAACAGTTTGGCGGCCAGTTACCCTTCCAGGCCGACTACCGCAGTGACTACGTGCAAAAGCTGATCAAGCAGGACGGCGGCTGGATGCTGTTCCCGCCGATCCCGTTCAGCGACGACACGCCCAACTACGAACTGACCCGCCCTGCCCCCAGCCCGCCCTCGGCGGTGAACTGGCTGGGCACTGACGACCAGTCACGGGATGTGTTGGCGCGGGTGATCTTTGGTGCGCGGGTGTCGATCCTGTTTGCCTTGGCACTCACCGCGATCAGCGCCGCCATCGGTATTGCGGCCGGCGCATTGCAGGGCTATTACGGCGGCTGGGTGGATTTGATTGGCCAGCGCGTGCTGGAGGTGTGGTCCGGGCTGCCGGTGCTGTACCTGCTGATCATCCTGTCGGGTTTTGTCGAACCGAATTTCTGGTGGTTGCTGGGGATCATGGCGCTGTTTTCCTGGCTGGCCCTGGTGGACGTGGTGCGCGCCGAGTTCCTGCGCGGACGCAACCTGGAATACGTCAAGGCAGCAAGGGCCTTGGGTTTGGGTGACGGCAAGATCATTCGCCGGCATATCCTGCCCAACGCTATGACGGCCACCTTGAGTTACCTGCCGTTTATCCTGACCGGGGCGATTTCTACCCTGAGCGCCCTGGATTTCCTCGGCTTCGGCATGCCCGCCGGCAGCGCGTCCCTGGGTGAGCTGATCGCCCAGGGCAAGCAGAACCTGCAAGCGCCCTGGCTGGGCCTGACGGCGTTCTTCACACTGGCGCTGATCCTGTCGCTGTTGGTGTTTATCGGCGAGGCATTGCGTGATGCCTTCGACCCACGCTCATGAGTGCCCCGCTATGAACCTGATCGAAATACGCGACCTCAGCGTCGCCTTCAGCGGCCAGACCGTGGTGCGCAACCTGAGCCTGGACGTGCGTCCCGGCGAGTGCCTGGCGCTGGTGGGTGAGTCAGGCTCGGGCAAGTCGGTGACGGCTCATTCGATCCTGCAATTGCTTCCGGAGGCCGGCACTGAAACCACCGGCTCCATCAAGTACCGTGGCCAGGAACTGGTCGGCGCCTCGGCTGCCACCTTGCAGAAGCTACGCGGCAACCGCATTGCCATGATCTTCCAGGAGCCGATGACCTCGCTCAACCCGCTGCACAGCATCGAAAAGCAGATCGGCGAAACCCTGCTGTTGCACAAGGGCCTCGGTGGCAAGGCGGCCCAGGCGCGCATTCTGGAATTGCTTGACCTGGTGGGCATCCAGAAACCCCAGGAGCGGCTCAAGGCCTATCCTCATCAACTGTCCGGCGGGCAACGCCAGCGGGTGATGATCGCCATGGCCCTGGCCTGCGAGCCGGAGCTGCTGATCGCCGACGAGCCCACCACTGCGCTGGACGTGACCGTGCAGCGCAAGATCCTGTTGCTGCTCAAGTCCCTGCAACAACGCTTGGGCATGTCGTTGCTGCTGATCAGCCACGACCTCAACCTGGTGCGCAGCATCGCCCAGCGCGTGTGCGTGATGCGCGCCGGCGAGATTGTCGAGCAGGCCGATTGCCAGAGCCTGTTCAATGCGCCGCAACACCCGTATAGCCGCCTGCTGCTGGATGCGGAACCGGACAGTGATGCGCTGTGCAGTGACGAACGCGAAACCGTTTTGCAGGTGGACGACCTGACCGTGCAGTTCCCCCTCGGCGGCGGGTTGTTCCGGCGCAAGACCTACCTGCGTGCTGTAGACGGCATCAGCCTCAGCGTGCAACGCGGCAAGACCCTGGGGATTGTCGGCGAGTCCGGCTCGGGCAAATCCACCCTGGGCCAGGCGATCCTGCGGCTGCTGGACTCCACCGGCAGCATCCGCTTCCAGGGCGAAGCCCTCGACCCGCTGAATAACCAGCAGATGCGCCCATGGCGCAAGCAGATGCAGGTGGTGTTCCAGGACCCCTACGGCAGCCTCAGCCCGCGCATGACCGTGGAGCAGATCATCAGCGAAGGCCTGGAAGTGCACGCACCGTGCAGCCTGGCCGAGCGTGATGCGCAGGTGATCCAGGTGCTCAAGGACGTGGGGCTCGACCCCGCCAGCCGGCACCGCTACCCCCATGAGTTTTCCGGTGGCCAGCGCCAACGCATCGCCATCGCCCGCGCGCTGGTACTCAAGCCGGCTTTGATGCTGCTTGATGAACCGACCTCGGCCCTCGACCGCACCGTACAGAAACAAGTGGTGGCATTGCTGCGCGAGCTGCAAGACAAGTACGGTCTGACTTACCTGTTTATCAGCCACGACCTGGCCGTGGTGCGCGCCATGGCCCATGACATGATCGTGATCAAGGACGGCCAGGTGGTGGAGCGCGGCGCCAGCCATGAGGTGTTCGATGCACCGCAACATCCGTACACCAAAGAGCTGCTGGCAGCGGCGCATATTCCCTTGTAAACACGCCCGCTCCCACAAGGATCGCGATTCCATGTCCAATTTGTGTTGGTAGCCTAAACATGAACATCACCGATAACCTCAAGGACTATCAGCAGGTGCGCGGCCTGGCCATCCAGTCGCTGTTCGAGATCATCGAGCAGTCCAGCGAAGGCACGGTGATTGTCGACCGCGACGCCAATATCGTGTGGATGAACGAGCGCTATGCCAAGCGCTTTGGCCTCAAGAGCGCCGACGAGGCCATCGGCCAGCCGTGTGAACAGGTGATTTCCAACAGCCTGTTACGCCAAGTGGTGCGCAATGACCAGCCGATCCTGCTGGATATCCAGGACACGCCCAAGGGGCCGCTGGTGGTGATGCGCTTGCCGATCCACAACGAAGCGGGCGCGGTGATCGGCGCGATTGGTTTTGCGCTGTTCGATGAACTGCGCAACCTGTCGCCGCTGATTGAGCGTTACTTGAGCATGCAGCAGGAGCTGGCCTCGACGCGCTCCTTGCTGCGTTCGCGCCAGAGCAAATACAACTTCGCGCACTTTATCGGCACCAGCGCCGCCAGCCTCGAAGTGAAACGCCGGGCGCGGCGCAGTGCCAGCGCCGAATCGCCGGTGTTACTGCTGGGCGAGACTGGTACCGGCAAGGAATTGCTCGCCCAGGCGATTCACGGCGCCTCAAGCCGTGCGCACAAGGCGTTTGTCAGTATCAACAGTGCAGCGATTCCCGCTGACCTGCTGGAAGCCGAGTTCTTCGGCACCGCGCCAGGTGCATTTACCGGCGCCGACCGCAAGGGCCGTCCGGGCAAATTCCAGATTGCCCAGGGCGGCACGTTGTTCCTCGATGAAATCGGCGACATGCCCCTGCCGCTGCAAAGCAAATTGCTGAGGGTGTTGCAGGAAAAGGAATTCGAGCCGGTGGGCTCCAATGAAATGCTGCACAGCGATGTGCGGGTGATCGCGGCCACGTCGATGGACCTGGAAGCGGCGATCAAGCGCGGCGAATTCCGTGCCGATCTGTATTACCGGCTGAACGTACTGCCGATCCAGGTGCCGCCGCTGCGGGAGCGACTGGACGATATTCCGGCGTTGAGCGAGGCGATCCTGGAAGAACTGCGCAGCCAGCACGAACTGGACCGCGAAGCCCTGGCATTGCTGGCGCAGCATGCGTGGCCGGGGAATATCCGTGAACTGCGCAATGTGCTGGAGCGGGCGGCGCTGCTCAGTGATGACCTGGTGTTGAATGCCCCGGCCATCCGCGCAGCAATCGGCACCTTTACGCCGGTGGAGCGTGGCAGCGCGGTGGCGGCGGTTGAGGGAGAAAGCTTCAGCGCAGCGCGGGAGCGGTTTGATCGGCAGGTGATCGGCACGGCGTTGCGGGCCTGTGAGGGAAATGTGGTGGAAGCAGCCAAGCGATTGGGGCTCGGGCGGTCGACGTTGTACAAGAAAATGGTGGCGTTGGGCATCGCCTAATCTCCAAATAGAGACAAAAATCTCGAAACCAAGACGCTCCTGTAGGAGCCCGGCTTGCCGGCGATAGCGCCCGCCAGCCCTGTGCACATCATGGGACCGCCATCGCCGGCAAGCCGGGCTCCTACAAAGGGTGCGTCTCCATAACGAGACAATTGAATCAGCGCCATCATAAAAGTTAAGAAATTCTCTTATATTTCAATGCGTTGAAAACATGGCACATATCTCGCTATAGCCCTTCCCCACCGTTACGCCCCACAAAAATAACAATCCGATGGAGACACACCATGAGTGTGATCATTGCCCTGGCAGCCCTGGCGCTGCTGATGCTGGCTGCCTACCGTGGCTATAGCGTTATCCTGTTTGCCCCCATCGCCGCCCTCGGCGCTGTGTTGCTCACCGACCCGTCCGCCGTCGCCCCTGCCTTTACCGGGGTGTTCATGGAGAAGATGGTCGGCTTTATCAAACTGTATTTACCGGTGTTCCTGCTCGGTGCAGTGTTCGGCAAGCTGATCGAGCTGTCGGGCTTTTCGCGCTCGATCGTGGCGGCGGCTATTCGCTTGCTCGGCACCCGCCAGGCGATGCTGGTGATCGTGCTGGTCTGCGCCCTGCTCACCTACGGCGGCGTGTCGCTGTTCGTGGTGGTGTTTGCGGTGTACCCGTTCGCGGCGGAGATGTTCCGCCAGAGCAATATCCCCAAGCGCCTGATCCCGGCCACCATCGCCCTGGGTGCGTTCTCGTTCACCATGGACGCCTTGCCCGGCACGCCACAGATCCAGAACATCATCCCCAGCACCTTTTTCAACACCACCGCCTGGGCCGCGCCGTGGCTGGGCCTGATCGGTACGATCTTTGTGTTTTGCACCGGCATGCTTTACCTGGCGCGCCAGCGCAACAAGGCCCAGCGTGCCGGTGAAGGCTATGGCACCGACTTGCGCAACGAGCCGGAGACCGCCGAGAACCTCACCCTGCCCAACCCCTGGATCGCGCTGTCGCCGCTGATTCTGGTGGGCGTGATGAACCTGTTGTTCACCCACTGGATCCCGCAGTGGTACGGCAAGACCCACAGCCTCAGCCTACCCGGCATGAGCACCCCGGTGACCACTGAAATCGCCAAGCTCACCGCGATCTGGGCGGTGCAGGCGGCATTGCTGGTGGGGATTATCGTGGTGCTGGTGTTCGGCTTCTCGGCGATCAAGAGCAAGCTCGCTGAAGGCAGCAAGAGCGCGGTCAGCGGTGCATTGCTGGCGGCGATGAACACCGCATCGGAATACGGCTTTGGTGCGGTGATCGCCTCGCTGCCAGGCTTTCTGGTGCTTGCGGATTGGCTCAAGGGCATCCCCAACCCGCTGGTCAACGAAGCGATCACCGTGACCCTGCTGGCCGGTATCACCGGTTCTGCGTCGGGCGGCATGAGCATCGCCCTGGCGGCGATGTCCGAAAGCTTTATTTCGGCGGCCCATGCGGCCAATATCCCCCTTGAAGTGCTGCACCGCGTCGCGGCCATGGCCAGCGGCGGCATGGACACCCTGCCCCACAACGGCGCGGTGATCACGCTGCTGGCGGTCACCGGCCTGACCCACCGCGAAGCCTACAAGGACATTTTCGGCATCACGATCATCAAGACCCTCGCGGTGTTCGTGGTGATCGGTACTTTCTACGCCACCGGCATTGTGTGAGGTTTTCATGACGACATTGAACGGCAAGACCGCCCTGGTCACCGGCTCCACCAGCGGTATTGGCCTGGGCATCGCCTTGAGCCTGGCCAAGGCCGGCGCCAACCTGATCCTCAACGGCTTCGGCGACGCCAGCGCAGTGGTCGCCCAGGTGCAGGCCTTTGGCGGCAAGGTCGGCCACCACCCGGCCGACGTCAGCGACCCGGCGCAGATCGCCGACATGATCGCCTACGCCGAGCGCGAATTCGGCGGCGTGGACATCCTCGTCAACAACGCCGGCATCCAGCACGTGGCGGCGGTGGAAGACTTCCCCGCCGAGCGCTGGGACTCGATCATCGCGATCAACCTGTCGTCGGTGTTCCATAGCACGCGCCTGAGCCTGCCGGGCATGAAGGCCAAGGGCTGGGGGCGTATCGTCAATATCGCCTCGGTGCATGGCCAGGTCGGTTCGGTGGGCAAGGCGGCGTATGTGGCGGCCAAGCATGGCGTGATCGGCTTGACCAAAGTGGTGGGCCTGGAGACCGCCACCAGCAACGTCACCTGCAACGCCATCTGCCCAGGCTGGGTACTGACGCCGCTGGTGCAGAAGCAGATTGATGACCGTGCCGCCGCAGGCGTGGACCCGCAGCAGGCGCAGCATGATCTGCTGGCGGAGAAGCAACCGTCGCTGGAATTTGTCACCCCGCCGCAATTGGGCGAACTGGTGTTGTTCTTGTGCAGCGAAGCCGGTAGCCAGGTGCGCGGCGCGGCGTGGAATATCGACGGCGGCTGGCTGGCCCAGTAACCCTCGATCAACCGTAGGAGCCCGGCTTGCCGGCGATGGCGTACTCGTTATTGGCGCAGGGTTCTAGACCGCCATCGCCGGCAAGCCGGGCTCCTACAGGTTTTGTACCAGAACAAGAGACTTGCGTATGTCCGAGATCCTTTGGCAACCCTCCCCGGAACGCATCGCGAACACGCGGATGGACCAGTTCCGGCGCTACATCAACGAACGCTACAGCGTGCAGCTCAGCGACTACCCGGCCCTGCACCAGTGGAGCATCGACCAGCGCCCGGATTTCTGGCGGGCCATCGTGGCGTTCTTCGACGTGCAATTTCGCAGCCCACCCACGGCGGTGCTGATCGAAGACGCCGAGATGCCCAGCGCCCAGTGGTTTCCCGGCGCAACCCTGAACTTTGCCGAGCACCTGCTGCGCCGCCGCGATGATCACCCAGCCGTGGTAGCCATCAGCGAAGACGGCCAGCGCGAACAGTTGACCTACGCCGAACTCGCCGCCCACGTCGCCGGCCTGCAACACAGCTTGCGGGCGGCCGGCGTGACCCAGGGCGACCGCGTCGCGGCGTGCATGCCCAACACCTGGCAGACCCTGGTAGGCATGCTCGCCACCACCAGCCTCGGCGCGATCTGGTCGTGTTCATCGCCGGACTTCGGCACCCAGGGCGTGATCGACCGCTTCGGCCAGATCGAGCCCAAGGTGTTGATCACCTGCGCCGGGTACCGCTATGCCGGCAAGGACATCGACCAGACCCTCAAGCTCAATGAAATCCTCGCGCGCCTGCCGTCCCTGGAACAGTTGATCATCGTGCCGTACGCACGCCCCCAGGCTCGGGTGGAGGACTATCACACCCACGCCCGCGTCTCGCTATGGCAGGACTTCTACCAACCCGGCGGCGCACCTGAATTCGTCGCGGTGCCGTTCGATCATCCGCTCTATATCCTCTATTCCAGCGGCACCACCGGCGTGCCCAAGTGCATCATCCACAGCACCGGCGGCGTGCTGCTCACCCACCTCAAGGAACACGGCCTGCATGCCGACCTGTCCCGCGAGGACTGCCTGTTCTACTACACCACCTGCGGTTGGATGATGTGGAACTGGCTGGTGTCGGTGCTCGCCATCGGCGCCACGGCGGTGCTGTATGACGGCTCGCCGTTTCAACCCGGCCCCGAACGCTTGATCGACCTGATCGACGCAGAACAGATCAGCGTGTTCGGCACCAGCCCCAAGTTTCTCGCCACCCTGGAAAAAGCCGGGCTGCAACCGCGCCTGAGCCATGACCTGGGCAGCCTCAAAGGGCTGATTTCGACCGGCTCGCCGCTGTCGCCCCAGAGCTACGACTACGTGTACCGGGAGATCAAGGGCGAGCTGTGCCTGTCGTCGATGTCGGGCGGCACCGATATCGTTTCCTGCTTTGTGATCGGCAACCCGGTGTTGCCGGTCCGGCGCGGCGAAATGCAGTGCAAGAGCCTGGCGATGGCCATTGAAGTGTGGGACGACCAAGGCCAACCCCTGGTCGGCGAAAAAGGCGAACTGGTGTGCACCCGGCACTTCCCGGCCATGCCCATTGGCCTGTGGAACGACCCGGACCGCCAGAAGCTGCGCGCCTCCTACTTCAGCCAGTTTCCCGGCGTGTGGGCCCAGGGTGACTACGCCGAGCAACGCCCCAACGGCAGCCTGCTGATTCACGGGCGCTCCGACGCGGTGCTCAACCCCGGTGGCGTGCGCATCGGCACGGCAGAGATTTATCGCCAGGTGGAAAAAGTCCCACAGGTGCAAGAGAGCCTGGCCATCGGCCAACGCTGGCAGGACGACGTGCGGGTGGTACTGTTTGTGCGCCTCAACGACGGCGTCGAATTGGACGCCGCCCTCGAACAGCAGATCCGCCAGGTGATCCGCGCCAACACCACACCCCGTCACGTACCGGCAAAGATCCTCGCTGTCACCGATATTCCCCGCACCATCAGCGGCAAGATCGTCGAATTGGCGGTACGCAACGTGGTGCACGGCGAGCCGGTGAAGAACACCGACGCCCTGGCCAACCCGCAAGCTTTGGAGCAATTTCGCGACCGCCCTGAACTGACGGATGGATGAAAGGTTTCAGCCCTGGCGTACTGATTTGAGGACAAACCCCCAATGCATGCTATTTTTCGGGGGTAGTCACCCATTCCCGACTCGCGGGATAATGGGTGTTGTCATCTTTCAAAGCGTTACGCTCAGGGCTTTTACATGAAGGGAACATCCACCGGTAGCGACGCCGCTGCATTGATAGCGCGGCTGGACTGGGCGCAAAGCCCCCTCGGTGAGGCCAATGACTGGCCGCAAAGCCTACGCACCGCCGTGGACATCGTCGTGCACTCGCCGATGCCAATGCTCCTGCTGTGGGGCAACCAGCTCACGCAACTCTACAACGACGGCTTCGCCTTGCTGGCCGGCAACAAGCACCCCGAGGCCATGGGCCAGCCCGCGCACCAGACCTGGCCGGAGCTGGAAAGCTTCACCGCGCCCATCTACGACGCCGTGCTCAGTGGCCAGGTGCGCACCTTCAGCGAGCAGCGCTTCGTGCTGCAACGCCATAATCGCGACACCGAAATCTGGCTGGACCTGACCTACAGCCCGATCCGCGATGAAAGCGGCAGCGTGGCCGGGATCCTGGTCACCGCCATTGAAACCAACGAACGCCGCAAGGCCCGGCACAACACCGAACAGCGCCTGCAGCTCGCGCTGGCCGCCACCGATGCAGTGGGCACCTGGGACTGGGACATCGGTGAAGACCGCTTTATCGCCGACGCGCATTTCGCCTACCTGCACGGTGTCGACCCCAGTGAGGCAGGCCTGTTGCCGATCAGCGACTACCTGCACGGCGTGCACCCCGAAGACCGCAGCATGGTGGCGCGCAGCATCAAGCACTGCATCACCTTTGGCACCGAGTACGCCGAGGAATACCGCCTGTTGCAAGCCGACGGCCAAGTGCGCTGGGTGTTTGCGCGCGGGCGTTGCTACAAGGATCACCAAGGCCGCCCGGCGCGCTTCCTCGGCGCCGCCCTGGACCTGACCGAACGCAAGCACACCGAACAGGCGCTGCGCCAAAGCCAGACCGAGCTGCAACTGATCATCAACGCCATGCCGGTGCTGATCGGCTATGTCGACCATGAACAGCGGTTCCGCCTGAACAACAGCGCCTACCTGGAGTGGTACGGCATGACGCCCCAGGAGCTGTACGGCAAGACCATCCGCGAAGTGCTCGGCGACGAGGTGTATGCCGGGCGCGCCGACAAGATCGCCGCCGCGCTCAAGGGCAAGGCTTGCAGCTTCATGACCGTCACCCCGCACCGGGACGGTCGGCCACGGCATGCCCTGATGAAGTACCTGCCGCGCTTCAGCAATGACGGCTCGGTGAATGGCTTCTACATTTTTGTGATCGATGAGACCGAACGCAAACTCACCGAAGAGGCCCTGCGCCACCTCAACGAAAACCTTGAGGAACGCGTGTCCCAGCGCACCCAGGCACTCGCCGAAGCCAACCAGCGCCTGCAGAACGAAATGTTTGAGCGCGAGCGCGCCGAAGACGCGCTGCGCCATGCGCAGAAGATGGAAGCGGTGGGCCAGCTCACCGGCGGCATCGCCCATGACTTCAACAATATGCTCACCGGCATCATCGGCAGCCTCGACCTGATGCAGCGCTATATCGCCGCTGGGCGCAGCGATGACATCGGCCGCTTTGCGGACGCCGCAGTGTCCTCCGCCCACCGCGCCGCTGCCCTCACCCACCGGCTGCTGGCGTTCTCGCGGCGCCAGTCGCTGGACCGGCGCCCGACCGACCCCAACCAATTGGTGGCGTCGCTGGAAGACCTGTTCCGCCGCACCAAGGGCGCGCACATCACACTCAAGGTGCAACTGGGCAACGATATCTGGCCGGTGAACACCGACGCCAGCCAGCTCGAAAACGCCCTGCTCAACCTGGTGATCAACGCCCGCGACGCCATGCCCGATGGCGGCGAATTGCTGATCGAAACCGCCAACAGCTACCTGGACGGCACCGACATCACCACCCTGGAACCGGTCAAGGCCGGCGACTACGTGATGCTCGGCGTGTGCGACAACGGCACCGGCATGGCGCCGAAAATCCTCGCCAAGGCCTTCGACCCGTTCTTCACCACCAAGCCCATCGGCCAGGGCACCGGCCTGGGTCTGTCGATGATCTACGGGTTTGCCCAGCAATCGGGCGGCCATGTGACCATCCAGAGCGAGCCGGGCCAGGGCACCTGCGTACGCCTGTACCTGCCGCGCCTGCATGGCACGTCGCTGGAAAGCACCCTGGCGCCGCATTCGGCCGAGGCGCCCCTGGCGCTGGCGGGTGAGGCCGTGGTGGTGGTCGAGGACGACCCGGCGGTGCGCATGCTGGTGGTCAATGTCCTCGACGAACTGGGCTACACCGCGCACCAGGCAGCGGATGCCCGCGCGGCCTTGCCGCTGCTGGAGTCGGACCTGCGCGTGGACTTGCTGGTCACCGATGTCGGCCTGCCGGGCATGAATGGCCGGCAATTGGCCGAGATCGCCCGCCAGCATCGCCCGGGCCTGCGCGTGTTGTTCATGACCGGCTACGCCGAAAAGGCCGCCGAGCGCCAGGGCTTCCTGGAGGATGGCATGGACATGGTTGCCAAGCCGTTTTCCATCGACCTGCTGGCGACCAAAATCCGCAGCATGATCAGCGTCGACCCATGAGTTCAGGCATAATCGCGCGCCGTCGCACACCTGGTAGAGATCAATGAAAGCCCAAGCCCGTCATATCCTGGTGAAAACCAGCGAAGAAGCCGAACAACTCAAGCAGCGCATTGCCAAGGGCGAAGCCTTTGATGTGCTGGCCAAGAAGTACTCCACCTGCCCGTCCGGCAAGCGCGGCGGCGATCTGGGTGAAGTGCGGCCAGGGCAGATGGTGGGGGCGATTGATGCGGTGATCTTCAAGAAGCCGGTGAAAGTGGTGCACGGGCCGATCAAGAGCAAGTTCGGGTATCACTTGGTGCAGGTGTTCTACCGCGATTGACCAACACCCCTCTGTAGGAGCCGGCTTGCCGGCGATGGCGCCCGGCAGATGGGCGCAATGCTTGAAGGCCTCATCGCCGGCAAGCCGGCTCCTACAGGGGCGGTGTCAGGCTCGGGGGATGAGTGCGCCGGGTACCTGGATGACCCGGCTTGCCAACCGATGCCCGGCCAATGCAGCCTGCTGCGGCGAGCCGCCCTTGAGCCGACTGGCCAGATACGCCGCACTGAACGAATCCCCCGCCGCCGTGGTGTCTACCACTTTCTCGACCTTCAGCGCCGGCACGGCAAAGCGCTCGCCGTTGCAGCGGATCAGGCAGTCATCGGCACCGCGCTTGAGCACCACTTCTTCAATGGCCGGATACGCCGCGAACACCTGCTCGCTGTCGGCATACCCAAACAACGCGCGCTCGTCATCCTCGGTGAGCAAGGCGATATCCACCTCGGCCAACACCGTGCGATACGCGGCACGCGCTGCCTCGACACTGGCCCACAGGCGCGGCCGATAGTTGTTGTCGAACACCACCTTGCCGCCTCGTCGACGGGTTTCGATCAGGGTTTGCAATAAGCGCCCACGGCCAATCTCGCCCAGCACTGCCAGGGTAATACCGCTGAAGTACACCACGTTGTAGTCCGGCAAGGCGGCCAGGATCGGTTCGGCAGCGGGCGTGGTGAAGCAGTCGCGCACGGCTGCTTCGTTGCGCCAGTAAAGGAATTTGCGCTCGCCCTTGGCGTCGGTCTGGATGCAATACAAGCCGGGCAAACGTCCGGCCAGGCGCTGGACCATGCCCAGGCCCAGGCGTTCTTCCGTCCATTGCTGGCACATGGCGTCGCTGAAACTGTCGTCGCCCAGGGCGGTGACGTAGTCGACGCTGCCGGTGTCGCCCAGTTCGCGGCGCAGGTACACCGCCGCGTTCAGGGTGTCGCCGCCGAAGCTCTGGTGCAGGCTACCGTCGGCGCGGTGTTGCAGTTCGATCATGCATTCGCCGATGAGGGCGATGCGGGGTTGGGTGGTCATGGCGTATGTCTCGGGCGGGGCTGATGACGCCATCGCCGGCAAGCCGGCTCCTACAGGTGTGCGCGCTCCCCTGTAGGAGCCGGCTTGCCGGCGATAGCAGCGACACGGTCTAGAAGCAGGTATGCAGACTCTCAACCACCTGCAACTGCTCATCCACCAGACAGCCGACTTGCCACTTGTCGAACGTCAAACAAGGGTGGGATGTGCCAAAGGAAATGATGTCGCCAATACGCAATTCAACCCCCGGCGCCACGCTCATGAACGCATGCTGGTCCATCACCGCCGTGACCTTGCACGCGCCCACGTCATCGCCTTCCGCCGGCACGATACCGGCCTTGTAACGCTTGAGCGGCACCGGCAGGCCGGCGTCGTAGGCCACGTCGCGCTTGCCCAGGGCGATCACCGCAAAGCCAGGCTCCGGCAGCGATTGCACGTGGGCCCAGACTTCCAGGGCTGGGCGCAGGCCTTCGCTGAGGTCGCTGCGGCGGTCGAGCACGCAGCATTGCGCTTCTTTGTAGATACCGTGGTCATGGGCCACGTAGCTGCCGGGGCGCAGCACGCTGAGGAAGCGACCGGCAGCGTTTTGCTCCTCGAACGACTCGGCGATCAGGTCATACCAGGCCGAACCGGAGGCCGTGACGATAGGCTTGGGCAGGTCGAAAGAGCCGTTGTTCTGCAGGTCCACCGCCAGGCGCACCAGGCTGGCGGCGAAGTCGCGAATGCCGCTGACGGCATGCTCGCCGTGGATCACGCCTTCGTAGCCTTCGATACCGGTGAGGGCCAGGGCCGGCTGGGCCTTGATCGCCTTGGCCAGCTCGCGCACTTCCTGCTCGCTGCGGCACCCGCAACGGCCGCCGACCACACCGTATTCGATCATCACGTTCAGGCGCAGGCCACGCGCAGCGAAGAACAGACCCAGGTCGGCGACGTTATCCGGGTGATCGACCATGCAGTGGAAGTCGAAATCCTTGTCAGCCAACAGGTCAGCAATCAACGCCATGTTCGGCGCGCCCACCAACTGGTTGGCCATCAACACACGGCGCACACCACCGGCATAAGCGGCGCGGGTCTGCACCGCATTGGCCAGTGTAATCCCCCAGGCACCCGCTTCGATCTGGCGCTGAAACAGCGCCGGCATCATGCTGGTCTTGCCGTGGGGCGCCAGTTCGGCGCCGCTCTTGCTGACAAAGTCCTGCATCCACCGGATGTTGTGTTCCAGGGCGTCGCGGTGCAGCACCAGGGCCGGCAGGCTGACGTCACGGACCAGGTGGGCACCGACAGCGGCGGCGCCTTTTTCAACGGCGTTGAGGGCAGACATGGAAACTCCTATTCGTTGATGCGCCGGGCCAGGTTGTTGGCGCTTTCGATCAATACCCGGCGATAGTCGTTGTAGTTTTTGATTGCATCGGCGCGCGGCGCCACAATGCACAGTGTCGCAATACTGATGCCTTGCGCATCCCGCACCGGGGCGGCAAAGCAATGGGTAAAGGTGTCGGCCACACTGTCGAAGGAGAAGAAACCATCAAGGGTGGCCTGGCGGATTTGTGCCAGGAAGGTCTCCAGCGCCAGGCGCTGGCCGTCCGGCAGGATGAAGTCATCGTGGTCGATCAGGTCGACGATCTGCTGGTCGCTCAAATGCCCCAGCAACAGACGCCCGGAAGCCGTCCACGGGATCGGCGCGTTTTCGCCGATGTCCGAGGAAATGCGGAAGTGCCGCTCGCCCTCGCGCATCAGCGCCACCGTGTATTTGCGCCCGTTGAGCAGGCACATCTGCGCGGTTTCGTGGGTCTGGCTGACGATCTCCTGCAAGGCGTGGTCGGCCTCGCGGGTCAGGTCGAAATGGCGCAGGTGCGCCTGGCCCAGGAAGTACAGCTGGCGGCCGAGGTAGACGTGACCGTCCTTGCCCACCGTCTCCAGGATGCGCCGCTCAAGCAGCGACGCCACCAGTTCGTAGACGGTGGACTTGGGGCTGCCGATGCCGCTGGCAATATCATTCGGGCGCAGGGGCTGGCCGATTTCCTTGAGGAAATCGAGGATATCGAATGCACGGTCCAGGCCTTTGGCGCGGCGTTTGATGGTGTCTTCGGTCATGGCAGTTTTCGGTCCGGTCAGAATGTTGCTATCAACACAAATCCCCTGTGGGAGCGGGCTTGCTCGCGAATGCAGTGGATCAGTTACAGGTGCGTTTAATGACACACCGCATTCGCGAGCAAGCCCGCTCCCACATTTGATCAGCTTTGGGCTTCAGATCCGGGCATTTAGCCTTTTTTCTTGTACGCCACGCAATCGATCTCCACCTTGCAATCAACCATCATGTTGGCCTGCACACAGGCGCGCGCCGGGGCGTGTTCCGGGGTGAAGTATTCGCCGAACACCTTGTTGAAACTCCAGAAGTCACGCGGGTCTTCCAGCCATACACCGACGCGCACCACGTCTTTGAGCTCGTAGCCGGCCTCTTCGAGGATCGCCACCACGTTGCGCATGGTCTGCCGGGTTTGCTCGATGATCCCGCCGGTGATGATTTCGCCGTCCACCGCAGGCACTTGGCCTGAGACGTAGAGCCAACCGTCCGCTTCCACGGCGCGGGCGAAAGGACGAGGCTGGCCGCCACCGGCAGTGCTGCCGGCACCGTAACGAGTGATGCTCATAAAAATATGCTCCTGATTAAAAACGAATGTTCTTGAGAAATTCCGCCAGGCGCGGCGATTGCGGGCGTTCGAAGATGTCCTTCGAGGTGCCCTGCTCTTCAATGCGGCCCTGGTTCATGAAAACGATCTTGTCCGAGACTTCATAGGCAAAACGCATTTCGTGGGTGACCAGCAACATGGTCATGCCCTCCTCCGCCAGGCCCTTGATCACGCTGAGCACTTCGCCCACCAGCTCCGGGTCGAGGGCCGAGGTGACTTCGTCGAACAGCATCAGGCTGGGGTTCATGGCAATCGCACGGGCAATCGCCACACGCTGTTGCTGACCACCGGACAGCTGGCCGGGGAAGTGGTTGCGGCGCTCCAGCAGCCCGACGCGGTCCAGCCACTTTTCCGCCAGGGCGACGGCTTCGTCCTTGCCCATCTTCTTGACCTTGAGCAGGCCGAGTGTGACGTTCTGCAACGCGGTCAAATGCGGGAACAGGTTGAATTGCTGGAACGCCATGCCGGTCATGGCACGGTGCTGGGCAATCACACGCTCGGGGTGACGCACGCGCTTGCCAGCGATTTCGCTGTAGCCGATGGACTCGCCATCCAGGGTGATCTGCCCGCCCTGGAATTCTTCCAACAGGTTGACGCAGCGCAATAGCGTGGTCTTGCCCGAGCCGCTGGAGCCGATCAAGGTCACCACGTTGCCGCGCTGCATGGACAGGTCGACGCCCTTGAGCACTTCCACCTGGCCGTATTGCTTGCGAAGGCCGCGGATATTCAGCAGCGGTGGGTTGGTTTGAGGTTGGTTCATGGCAAGGCCACCCGCTTTTCAATGTAGCGCCCGAATAACTCGATGGCGTAGTTGATGACAAAGAACATAAAGCCTGCGAACAGGTAGAACTCCAGGGTCATAAAGGTGCGCGCGATCACTTGCTGGGTACTCAACAGCAACTCGGCCACGCCGATCACCGAGAGCAAGGTCGAGGCCTTGACGATTTCCGTGGAAGAGTTGACCCAGGTTGGCAGGATCTGGCGCAGCGCCTGGGGCAGCAGCACGTAGCCCAGGGACTGGTAGAACGTCAGGCCGATCGCCTTGCCCGCTTCCAGTTGCCCACGGGGAATGGCTTGCAGCGCGCCGCGCACGATTTCCGACACGTGAGAGCCGCAGAACAGCGTCAACCCGACCGCGCCGGCCTGGAATGCGGTGATCTGCCAACCGAGCGCCGGCAGCATGTAGAAACACGCCAGCACCAGCACGAACACCGGCGTACCGCGGATCAGGTCGACGTACAAGCGGAACGGCGCACGCATCCAGAACTTGCCGTAGGTGAGGATCAACCCGGCGACGATGCCGATCAGGGTGCCAAAGATAATCGCCAACGCGGACACATAAACGCTGGCTTGAAAGCCCGCCCAGAGGGTATCCCGGGCGATCCACAACTCATGCAACCAGCTGGGGGATTCGTACATGGAAACCTTCCTTAACGACGGATCGCCAGACGCTGTTCCAGGTAACGGAGCAGCATGGCAATGAGGTAACAGGCGGCCACGTAGAGCGCGGTCGTGACCAGCCAGGTTTCAATCACCCGGTAGCTTTCGACGTTGATCTTGCGGGCGTAGTAGGTCAGCTCCGGCACCGCAATGGCGGCGGCAAGCGAAGTGTCCTTGAACAGCGAGATGAAATTGTTCGACAGCGCGGGCAGCACGTTGCGCATCATCACCGGCACGGTGATATACGCGCGGATACGCCACTCGCCCAAACCGATGGCCAGCCCGGCTTCACGCAAGCCCTTGGGAATGTTCAACAGCCCGGCGCGGAATACTTCGGTCAGGTAGGCACCGGCGTACAACGACAAGGTGATGATGAACGACGGGATCTTGTCCAGGCGGATACCCAGGCTGGGCAAGGCGAAGTAGATCAACAGGATCAACACGAGGATCGGCGTATTGCGCACCACCGTCACGTACACCGAAGCCAGCACGCGCAATGCCTTGTGTTTCGACAGCATGGCAAATGCCATCATCAAGCCGATCACGCAGCCAATCGCAATCGACAGCAGCGCCAGCTCAAGGCCCAGGCCGAGCCCCGCCAGCAAGCTGGGGAAGTCGCGCCACACGGCGGCAAAGTTCAACTGATAGTTCATGGTCAGCAGTACCTGATTGGGGCGCCGTCAGCGACGCCCCAGGTTTTCGATTTACTTGAACTCAACCGGGAAGCCGATCGCAGGTTCCGGCAGGTCCACACCGAACCATTGCTTGAACGAGGCCTTGTAGGTCGGGAACTCCACACCGGTCATGGCTTCATGCAACGCGGTGTTGACGAAGTTCAGCCAGTCCTGGTCGCCACGCTTGACGGCGCACGCGTAGGTTTGCGGGCTCCAGGCGTAAGTCGGGCTGCGGTAGCGGCCTGGGTTCTGCACCATCAGGTACTTGACCGAGGACTGGTCGGTGGCGGCGGCATCGGCGCGACCGGAGTTCACGGCCTGGTACATCAGGTCGACGCTGTCGTACTGGTCGACCTTGGCCTTGGGTAGCGCCTGGTGCACCAGTTCTTCGGCATACACGTTTTGCAGCACAGCCACGGTGACGCCGTCGCCGCCGGCCTGCAGGTCTTCGATCTCTTTGTACTTGCTGTTGTTCGGCAGCAGCAGGCCCACGCCTTCGCGGTAGTACGGCAGGGTGAAGGCCACTTGCTGCGCACGGCTGGCGGTGACGGTGATGAACTGGCAACTCATGTCGACCTTGTCGGTCAGCAGGTTGGGAATTCGCGCATCAGACGACTGCACCACAAACTCAACCTTGCTCGGGTCGTTGAACAACCCTTTGGCCACGATACGGCCGATGTCGATATCAAACCCCTGCAACTTGCCATCCGCTCCCTGGAAGTGCCACGGCGCATTGGTACTGCCTGTACCCACGATCAGGTGCCCACGCTTGAGCACATCATCGAGCTTGCTGTCCGCCGCTTGCACTACGCTTGCGAGGGAAGCCGATGCGGCGAAGAGAAAAACACACGCTTTAAACACGGAAGGTCGGTGATGCATGACAAGCACTCCAGGAGTTGTGTATTCCGCTATACCGGAACTTAGTATGTAACAACGGAATAGACAGCAGAAAGTGTGCCACACGCAGTAACAGAAAAACACGTCATGAATAAATAGCTTGTAAATCAGTTAGATAGAACATGATGCCGAGCACGGCGTTACGCCAGCACTTGAAAGCACTTTGCTACCCAAGGCCCCACACAGCGGTGACAGGCCCCAGTTGCGTGCGCCACAACAGCGTTACCGCGCACCGTTGCAGTGCGCCTGGCGCGTGGAAAAATCCCCACGCTGGGCTAGCCTTGGCACATTCATTCCGACAAGGACTCCGCCCTGATGAAGTTCCGCCTCACCCTGGTCTTGCTTTCCTTTCTGGTGGCCGGCAGTGCTTGGGCCAGTAACGACCGCCGCGAATGCAAGGAAGAACTGCGCAAGCTCAACGCAGCCCTGAGCACCAACTACACCAGCCAGAACCACCACGGCTACCGCCAGGCGAAGGCCTCAAGGGACAACCTTGAATACAAGAAATGCGCGAGCCAGGCGCGCAAGGCGCGAGAACGCGTGGAGCGCAAGGGCGACCTGTGAACATTGACAGTAGACCCGGACAATTTCCCGCCTTAGCGTGAGCTAAGCCTGGAGGGAAATGTCGATGAACTACGTGAATGCGGTGATTGCAGACAAGGCTGCGTTTGAGCGCGAACTGAAGACGAACCAGCCCGCCTTTGTGGTGTTCATGTCACATGACTGCGCGGCGTGCAGTGACGCGATGCCGCGATTCATGCGAATCAGCGAGCGCTACAAGGACCACGTCAAGATCTTGATTCTTGAGTGTCTCGACACCCCACCGCATCCAAGTGTCGACCGTATCCCGATGCTGCTGATCTACCATCACCAGAGACTGCTCGAAGCCCTTCCCGGTCTTGGCGAGCAAGCGCTGGAAAGCGCCTTCGAGCAGTACGCCCACCTACCCACCGTCACGCCTGGGGCAAAGGCGCCAGGCAAACCTGCGTGACCCGCCGCTCCTCCACCGCCGCCACCGTCAGGCGCCAGCCCTCATGCTCCAGGCTATCGCCCACCACTGGGAGGCGGTCGAGCAGGCTCATGACCAGGCCGGCGAGCGTCTGGTAATCCTCGGTCGCAACCGCCTTGAAGCCGGTGCGCTGGCGAATCTGCGTGAGGTTCAAGGCGCCATTGACGCGGAAACCGGCGCCCTCCTCGACGATATCCGGCCCCTCGATTTCGCTCGCGTCCGGCAACTCGCCGGCGATGGATTCTAGAATGTCGGTCATGCTCAACACCCCCATGAAGTCACCGAATTCATTAATCACGAACGCAATGTGGGTGGATTCCTGACGCATCTGCTCCAGTGCATTGAGGATCGAAAAACTCTCCAGCAGGTTGATCGCCCGGCGTGCCAGGTGCTCCAGGTTCGGCTCGTTGCCGGCCAGGTATTCCTTGAGCAACTCCTTCTTGTGCACAAAGCCCAACGGCTCATCCACAGCGCCGTTGCGGATCAACGGCAACCGCGAGTAGGACGAATGCATCAGTTTCAGGCGAATACTGTCGGGATCGTCCGCCAGATCGATGCAGTCCACCTTGGCCCGCGGCGTCATCAGCGTGCGGATCGGCCGTTCGGCCAGTTGCAGCACACCGCTGATCATCACGCGTTCACGTCGATCGAACAGCGGGCCCTGTGCCGCATCCGGCTCACCCAGCAGATCGGCGACGTCTTCGCCCACTTCTTCCACTGCCAGGCTGCGGCCGCCAAGCAGGCGCATCACTGCGTGGGCGGTGCGCTCACGCACCGGCAACACGCCTTGCGCCGACTTCTTGCGACGTGAGCGGGCAATCTGGTTGAACACTTCGATCAGGATCGAGAAACCAATCGCCGCGTACAGGTAACCCTTCGGAATATGGAAGCCCAGGCCTTCGGCGGTCAGGGCGAAACCGATCATCATCAAGAAACCCAGGCACAGCATGATCACGGTCGGGTGGGCATTGACGAAGCGGGTCAGCGGCTTGCTCGCCACGATCATCAGGCCGATGGACACGATCACCGCGATCATCATCACCGCCAGCTCATCGACCATGCCCACGGCGGTGATCACCGCGTCGAGGGAGAACACCGCGTCAAGCACCACGATCTGCGCCACGATCGGCCAGAACATGGCGTAAGCCACATTGCCCGTGCGCTGGGCCACATGCCCTTCGAGGCGCTCATGCAATTCCATGGTGGCCTTGAACAGCAGGAACACACCACCAAACAGCATGATCAGGTCACGACCGGAGAAACTCTTGTCGAACACCTCGAACAGCGGCTGGGTGAGGGTCACCAGCCAGGAAATACTCGCCAACAGGCCCAGGCGCATCAGCAATGCCAGGGACAGGCCAATCAAGCGCGCACGGTCACGCTGTTCCGGCGGCAGCTTGTCCGCCAGGATCGCGATAAACACCAGGTTGTCGATACCCAGTACCAGTTCCAACACAATCAAGGTCAACAGGCCGAGCCAGGCCGTTGGATCCGCTAACCATTCCATTTATAGAGTCTCTTGGGTCGATGTTCAGAATGCCGGGCACGGCGAGGCGCGGTCAGTGGACCGGGACAAGGCTGGCAGTCGGAATACGGGGTGCTTCAACGGGAACAGCGGCAGCGGATGTCTTGGGGAAAGACGACTGGGAGGCTCCGAGAGGGTGTTCATGCAAATCCTGCAATGACAAAAGGACTTGAATCGTACAGTCGAAACGGAAATCTCCCACAACGCAAAACTATTACAAGATCTGTAAAACACGCCCAGCAACTACGATCATATGATCACTCAATGAAACTTATATCATCACAAACCCATCAAAAGTCGCGCCATTCGTCCAACCAATACCGCCAAAACACCTTTAATAAGCCTATTTCGCAGTTTTTCACGAAAGCATTTGACCGATCAGATTTTCATTTGATAAACATATGATCAGCACAAGGCAATGAATGAACGACTGACTACAACAATAAATGGGGTGCTCATCATGAAACTTGCTACGACCTTCGCCGCCGCTGCGGCCCTCTCTCTCCTCGCCAGCAGCATCGCCCTGGCCGCCGACGGCAAGACCTACAAGGTCGGTGCCGCGGTCTACGGCCTCAAGGGCCAATTCATGCAGAACTGGGTGCGCGAGCTCAAGGAGCACCCCGCCGTGAAGGACGGCACCGTGCAGTTGACCGTGTTCGACGGCAACTACGACGCACTGACCCAGAACAACCAGATCGAAAACATGGTGACCCAGCACTACGACGCCATCCTGTTCGTGCCCATCGACACCAAGGCCGGCGTGGGCACGGTGAAACAGGCCATGAGCAATGACGTGGTGGTGATCGCCTCCAACACCAAGGTCGCCGATGCCTCCGTACCCTACGTGGGCAACGACGACGTGGAAGGTGGGCGCCTGCAAGCCCAGGCCATGGTCGACAAGCTCAACGGCAAGGGCAATGTGGTGATCATCCAGGGCCCGATTGGCCAGTCGGCGCAGATCGACCGGGAAAAAGGCGAGCTGGAAGTGCTGGGCAAGCACCCGGACATCAAGATCATCGAGAAAAAGACCGCCAACTGGGACCGCGCCCAAGCCCTGGCGCTCACCGAGGACTGGCTGAACGCCCACCCCAAAGGCATCAACGGTGTCATCGCGCAGAACGACGACATGGCCCTCGGCGCAGTACAGGCGCTGAAATCCCACGGCCTGACCTCCAAGGACGTGCCAGTCACGTCCATTGACGGTATGCCGGATGCAATCCAGGCCGCCAAGAAAGACGAAGTAACCACCTTCCTGCAGGATGCGCAGGCCCAGTCCCAAGGCGCGCTGGACGTGGCCCTGCGCGCCCTGGCCGGCAGCGACTACAAGCCCCGGTCGGTGATCTGGGAGCGGTATGCCAAGGACGTGAAATGGGGGGATGGCAGCGCGAAGAACTACATCCTGCCGTGGGTGCCGGTGACCAACGCCAACGCCGATGCGCTGTACAAGCAAGTCAGCGGCGCCAAGTAACCCGTCGTCGGTTGATCGCTCCTTATGCGGGAGCGATCCGTTCATCTTTGTTGTGAGGCCAGCCATGTCCACTGTCACCGAACGCCCGCAAGACCAACTGCTGCCCGTTATCCCGAAAACCATGCAGGCCGTGGTCTGCCATGGCCCGGAAGACTACCGACTGGAAACCGTCGATGTACCCATTCCCGGCCCTGAGGAAATCCTCACCAAGGTCGAGCTGTGCGGGATCTGCATGGGCGACATCAAGACGTATCGCGGCGCACCCTCGTTCTGGGGCGATGCCGAGCAGCCACGCTATGTGAAACCGCCGATGATCCCCGGCCATGAGTTCGTGTGCCGCGTGGTCGCCCTGGGACCTGGCGCGGAAAAACGCGGCGTAAAGGTCGGCGACCGGGTCATTTCCGAGCAGATCGTGCCGTGTTGGGGCTGCCGCTTCTGCAACCATGGCCAGTACTGGATGTGCCAGAAACACGACCTGTATGGCTTCCAGAACAATGTGCAGGGCGCCATGGCCCAATACATGATCTTCACCAAGGAAGGCATCATTCATAAAGTGCCGGACTCCATCGCCCCGGACGAAGCTATCCTGATCGAACCGCTGGCCTGTTCGCTGCACGCCGCCGAGCGCGCCAATGTGGACTTTGACGACGTGGTGGTTGTCGCCGGTGCCGGCACCCTGGGCCTGGGCATCATCGGCGCAGTACGCATGCGCAATCCGAAGAAACTCATCGTGCTGGACATGAAGCCCGAGCGCAGCGCCCTCGCCCTGCGTATGGGCGCCGACGAAGTGTGGAACCCGGCCGAAGTCGACGTGCTGGCGAAGATCCGCGAAATCACGGATGGCTACGGCTGCGACATCTATATCGAAGCCACCGGCCATCACACAGCCGTCAACCAAGGCCTGGCGATGCTGCGCAAGCTGGGGCGCTTCGTCGAGTTCAGCGTGTTCAATGACGAGGCCACGGTGGATTGGTCGATCATTGGCGACCGCAAGGAGCTGGATGTGCTCGGCTCGCACCTGGGACCCTATATGTACCCGCGCGCCATCGACTTTATCGGCAACCGCAAGATCGATATGCGCGACGTGGTCACCCACAAGTTCGCCCTGGCGGACTTCAAGGAAGCGTTCGCGGTGATGGAGCGTGGCGACAAATCCCTCAAGGTTGTGCTTGAGCCCTGACCTGCTGGATGTACCGCGCGACTGCCGGTGCTTTCTCGAAGCGCCGGTAGATCAACGACAGCCAGGACGACGCCGCGCTGTCCTGGATCGCGCGGTACACCACCCCCGGCAAGCTCACATGCCCAACCACCGACGCCGGCACCACCGCCACGCCCTGCCCCAATGACACCAGCGCCACCACCGCCACCAAACCACCCGGCTGCGGGCCCAGGCGCGGCGCAAAACCGCCTTGGGCGGCCACGTGCAGCGTGCCGCTGATTTGCTCCGGCAGGATGAAGGTCTCGTTTTGCAGGTGCTCGCAGTTGATGGCTTTCAACCCCAACAGCCACGAATCCTGCGGCAAGGCCAGCACAAACCCTTCACTGTCCAGGCGCACCGCCTCCACTCCCTCCGGCAAGGTCATGGGTGAACGGATATAGCCGATGTCGCAGCGCCCATCCGCCACCGCACCCGGCAATGTCGCCATGGCGCACTCGCGCACGTTCACGCTGACATCGGGAAACGCCTGGCAAAAACCCTGCATCTGCCGCTGCAGCACGCCGGAATACACCGCCGACGCCACGTAGCCCAACTCGACATGGCCTATCTCCCCGCGCCCGGCGCGCTGGGCATTGCGCTGGGCACATTCAAACTGGCGCACCGTCGCCTCCGCCTCGATCAGCAGCGCGGCCCCGGCCTCGGTGAGGCTGACTTCACGCTGCTGACGAATAAACAGGCGGGTACCCAGGCTGGTCTCCATGTCCTGGATCTGCCGGCTCAAGGTCGGGGGTGCAATCCCCAATTGCTCGGCGGCGCGGGTGAAGCTGCGCTGGCGGGCGACGGCGAGAAAGTAGCGAAAATGGCGGATTTCCATTTAAGGATTAGCTCAAAGGTAATGAAGTGGCGGCGCCTGGCTAACAAGAACACGGGGTAGCACGCCTATGCTGGAGCGACTAGAACAGTAGAGAGCCCTTGCGATGTCCGTCAACTGCATTTTCCCAATTGCCCCTGAGGTAATACCGTCATGAATCGCGTCAACCCACGCCTTACCTTGCTGACCGCGTCCGGGGTCTGCTCGCTGATTGTGCTCGACACCAATATCGTCGCCGTCACCCTGCCGAGCATCGCCCGCGACCTCGGGGCGAACTTTGCCGATATCGAATGGGTGGTCAGCGCCTACATGCTGGCATTCGCCGCGCTGTTGCTGCCGGCCGGCAGCATTGCCGACCGGTTCGGGCGCAAGAAAACCCTGATCTGGGGGCTGGGCATTTTTATCCTGGCGTCATTGGGTTGCGGTGCTGCGCCGACTGCGCTGATCCTCGATATCGCCCGCGCCATCAAAGGCGTGGGTGCCGCGTTGTTGCTGACCTCGGCATTGGCATCCATCGGTCACACCTTCCACGATGACGTGGAGCGCGCCAAGGCCTGGGCCTTCTGGGGCGCATGCATGGGGGTGGCAATGACCGCCGCGCCGACGCTGGGTGGCCTGATCACGCAGTACCTGGGCTGGCGCTGGATCTTCTACCTCAACCTGCCGGTAGGCCTGGTGCTGATGGGCATGGTGCTGCGCACCATTGCGGAGTCCCGCGATACCCAGTCCGCACGGCTTGATCCCTGGGGCAGCCTGGCCTTCAGCGCCAGCCTGCTGTGTTTGATCTGGGGGCTGATCGAGGCCAACCGGATTGGCTGGGATAACCCGCTGACCTATGCCCGCCTGTTGGGCGGCGCAGTGTTGCTGGGTGTGTTTGTTGGGGTTGAACGCGTGCAGCAACGGCCGATGGTCGACCTGCAATTGTTCCGGCACCCACGCTTTATCGGCGCGCTGCTGGGGATGTTTGCCTACGCCGGGTGTGCCCAGGTGATGATGACGCTGCTGCCGTTTTACCTGCAGAACGGCTTGGGGTTCTCCGCGATAGCCTCGGGCCTGGGCATGTTGCCGTTCGCCCTGACCATGCTGGTGTGTCCACGTATCGGCGCACGCCTGGCCACCCACTTTGCCCCCGCAACGATGATGGCCACCGGGCTGACGCTGGTCGGCTGCGGCAACCTGTTGAGTGCCTGGGCGGTGAACGCCGGCGGCTACCTGCCCTTCGCCCTGGCGATTGCCGTCACCGGCGCCGGTGCCGGCCTGCTCAATGGCGATACGCAGAAAAACATCATGGCCTGCGTACCACGCGACCGCGCGGGGATGGCGTCAGGCATGAGCACGACCATGCGCTTCAGCGCGATCATGTTGGCGATTGGCGTGTACGGGGCGTTGTTGAGCAGCCACAGCGAGCAACTGCTGAGCGCGACTATCGATGCGCAGTGGCAGGCACAGGTGGCGGGCATTGCTTCGCGGGTCGTGGCGGGCGATATGCCGGCAGCCATGGGTCTGTTGCCGGCGTCGGCACAGGCGTTGGTGCAGCCGCTGGCACGGCAGGCGTTTGTGGGTGGGTTCAGCGGGGTGTTGTGGGTGGCGGGGTTGCTGGGATTACTCGGCGCGCTGGTGGTCGGTACGCTGATGCGCAACCCCATCCCGTCAGCGCCCGCCCTGACACCGCAAAACCTGTAGGAGCCCGGCTTGCCGGTGATAGCGATTTTCAGCACGCCATCGCCAGCAAGCCGGGCTTCTACAGGTGATCATCTTGGGATCGGGGTTACCAGAACCGCTGCTGGGTCAACCGGCTCCACCAGGTCAGCAGCACCCGGTCCACCGAGCCACTGGCCGCCAGGCCCACGCGCTCCTGCAGGCTTTTGCGCTCGGCATAGTGCAGGTGGAACACTTCGGCGGTCTTGGCCTTGGTGGCCAGGTATTCGTCACTGGTCTGCAGCTCATCGACCAATTGCTTGTCGAGGGCTGCAACACCCAGCCACACTTCTCCGGTCGCTACATCATCGATTGCCAACTGCGGGCGATAACGGGAAACGAAGTTCTTGAACAACTGGTGAGTGATGTCCAGGTCTTCCTGGAACTTCTCGCGGCCCTTCTCGGTGTTTTCGCCAAACACCGTCAGAGTGCGCTTGTACTCACCGGCGGTCAGGACTTCGAAGTCGATATCGTGCTTTTTCAGCAGGCGGTTGACGTTGGGCAGTTGTGCCACCACGCCAATCGAACCAAGGATGGCAAATGGCGCGCTGATGATCTTCTCGCCAATGCACGCCATCATGTAGCCGCCGCTGGCAGCGACCTTGTCGATGCACACGGTCAATGGCACGCCTGCCTGGCGGATGCGCGCCAGCTGCGAGGACGCCAGGCCATAGCTGTGGACCATGCCGCCGCCACTTTCCAGGCGCAGCACCACTTCATCCTTCGGGGTCGCCAGGCTCAGCAGCGCGGTGATTTCGTGGCGCAGGCTTTCAGTGGCCGAGGCCTTGATGTCACCGTCGAAATCCAGCACGAACACCCGTGGCTTGGTCTCGGCTTTCTGCTTGCCCTTCTTCTTTTCAGCCTTGCCTTCGGACTTGCGCAAAGCCTTGAGCTGGTCCTTGTCGAGCAGGCTCGATTCCAGGCGCTCACGTAGGCCTTTGTAGAAGTCATTGAGCTTGCTGACCTGCAACTGGCCGGCAGATTTGCGACGACCTTTGCTGCGCAGTGCCGCGAAGCTGATCAGTACCACCAGAATAGCGACTACCAGGGTGACGGTCTTCGCCAGAAAGCTCGCGTATTCGGCCAGAAAATCCATAGTTCTCCTTACAAGTGCGGTGCGCCAGGCGCGGATGGCCCAAGCATACCGACGGCATCGCGTTCGGGCCAGTGATCAAACGGCCAGCAACGACCGGCTCCAACGAGCTTTTAAAACAAGCGTATGTTTTTTCATTGACAGCTCGCAGGCATCCTCATAACCTCGCCAGACTTTCAACGTACCGGGAAAACGGACGTGGGCAGCATCTATCTGATTCGACATGGCCAGGCCTCCTTCGGTGCAGACGACTACGACGTCCTGTCGCCCGTCGGCGTGGAGCAGGCGCAAGTGCTCGGCCGCCACCTGGCGGACATGGGCCTGGTGTTCGACCGCTGCGTGGCCGGCGACCTGCGACGCCAGCAGCACACCGCCACCGCCGCCTTCGATCAGTACAGCACCCTCGGCCTGCCGGTACCGGCGCTGGAAATCGACAGCGCCTTCAACGAATTCGATGCCGACGCGATCATTCGCGCCCTGCTCCCCGACTTGCTCACCACCGAACCCGAAGCCCTGGAGATCCTGCGCAATGCTGCGCAGAACCGCAGCGAATTCCAGCGCATCTTCGCCCTGATCATCGAGCGCTGGCTGGCCGGCACCTATGACCCACCGGGGCTGGAGAGCTGGCTGGGCTTTGTGGAGCGCGTGCAGGGTGGCTTGCAACGCATTCTTGAAGCGGCGGACAACGCGCAGAAGATCGCGGTGTTCACCTCCGGCGGCACTATCACCGCCCTGCTCCACCTGATCACTCGAATGCCCGCCGCCCAGGCCTTCGAGCTGAACTGGCAAATTGTTAACACTTCGCTCAACCAGCTGAAATTCCGTGGTCGCGAGGTGGCACTGGCTTCCTTCAACAGTCATACCCACTTGCAACTGTTGAAGGCGCCGCAACTCATCACGTTCCGATGAGCGGCGGCCAACCGTGACCCCAAGGTCACTGGACTCTACCCTAAAGGATCGAAACCATGACTGACGTAGCCAAAGCTGTAGAAGCAATGAAAGCCAAATTCAACCCAGCCGCCGCTGACGGCCTGGACCTGGTGTTCGGTTTCCGTATCGACGACACCCAGAACTTCTCGCTGGTGGTCAAGAACAACACCTGCGAACTGCTGGAAGGCGAAAACCCTGACGCCCAAGTGACCCTGGTCACCGACGGCGAAACCATGGAAGGCATCGTCAGCGGCGACACCGACGGCATGCAGGCCTTCATGAGCGGCAAGCTGCGCACCGAAGGCGACATGATGCTGGCCATGAAACTGAGCGAGCTGTTCCCGGCCTGATAAGGCTGCGCTCAAAAAAATCCCGCCTTTCGGCGGGATTTTTCGTTCAGCCAACCTCCCGGTCAGCGGGTGTTGGCGTCATCCATTTCTTCGAACGTGTCCATGTACGCAGGGTCATTACCATCGTTTTCACGAATCACACGCCCTTCATACTCGGCAGTGATTTCACCGGTATTGACGTCAAGCCCAACCACGATCACCAGCTTGTATTTGCCCACTTGCAAGTACATGTCATAGAGGTCCCGGGGTTCATCGGGCACCATAAAAAAGCTGTAGCTGTAACGTACGCGCTTGGTTAACACGGGCCACTGTGCTTCAAACGCGCGGGGATCGAAGGATGGAAGCACATCGCCGATTCCACGCAGCGCGGCCTCGACCAGTTGGTCATTGTCCTTGGCTTTGAAGACCACCGGATGAGTGCGAGTCATCGACCGCATCGGGTTGGGTACAATATCCGTTTCAAGGCGGTACATGCCGCTGCTGAACCATTTTGTTGCATCGAAGGTGTCGTCACCTTTCTCGCATTCGCGGCAATGCATCATCAGCGGCGCCGCAGCGCTTTCTCGGGAATACAGTGAAGTGATCAGCACGCCGCAGGTGATCAGCAGTGCCCCCAATAGGCCTGCACTGCCAACCCGCGCGATAACATTCGCCATCGTCTACATCCTTGTCTGAAGGGGTGGCGAATTTACCTGACTCAGACCTTTCGGTGGCGGGATTTTTTGCCTGGAGTTTCAATGTGGGGCTGGCTTGCCTGCGATAGCGGTGGCCCCGACAACATTGATGCAGGCAGTGCCGACGCCATCGCAGGCAAGCCAGCTCCCACAGAAAAGCAGATCAGTGGCGCAGCTTAGATTTTCGGCTGCAGCAGCAACGCCACCAACGCACTCCACCCGGTCTGATGCGACGCGCCCAACCCACGCCCGGTTTCGCCATGGAAATACTCATGGAACAACACCAGGTCGCGACTGGCCGGGTCTGCTTCCAATTGCGTATAGCCCGACATCGACGGGCGCAGGCCATCTTCATCGCGCAAAAACAATCGCGTGAGACGTTGGCTGAGGCTGTCGGCCACTTCTTCAAGGGACGCCAGATAACCACTGCCCGTCGGGTACTCCACCGAGAAGTTGTCAGCGTAGTAGCGGTGAAATTCACGCAGCGATTCGATCAGCATGTAGTTCACCGGCATCCACAGCGGCCCGCGCCAGTTGGAGTTGCCGCCGTACAGGCGCGAGTCGGATTCGCCCGGTTGGTAGCGCGCACACAGGGTGTTGCCATTCATCTTCAACGCCAGCGGCTGTTCGGCGAAGGCCTTGGACAGGGAGCGCACGCCAAACGCCGAGAGAAACTCGTTGTCATCGAGCATGCGCCGCAGCAAGTCCTTGGTGCGCTCGCCACGCAACAACGCCAGCAACAGGCGGTTGCCCTGCCCCGGTTCGTTCCAGCGTGACACCAGTTTGGCCAGGTCTGGCCGGTGCTTCATAAAGCCCAGCAAGCGCTCGCGCAAACCTTCCAGGCCTTCATGCTCACGCTGTTCCAGCACCAGCACGGCAAACAGCGGCATCAGGCCAACCATCGAACGCAGGCGCACCGGTTCGTTCTGGCCGTCGGGACGGTGCAGCACGTCGTAGAAGAACAGGTCCTGCTCATCCCACAGGCCTTCGGCGCTGTCGTCGACGCGGTTGATGGCGCCGGCGATGTACAGGAAGTGCTCGAAAAACTTCACCGCGATATCCACGTACACCACGTTGCGCTTGGCCAGCTCCAGGCCGATGCGCATCAGGTCCAGCGCATAGGCGGCGACCCAGGCGGTGCCGTCGGCCTGGTCCAGCTGATAACCCGTCGGCAGCGTGGCCGAACGGTCAAACAAGGCGATATTGTCCAGCCCCAGGAACCCGCCCTGGAACAGGTTGCGGCCCTCGGCGTCCTTGCGGTTGACCCACCAGGAAAAATTCAGCAGGAGCTTGTGGAAAATCCGCTCTAGGAAATCCATATCGCCTACGCCGGTCAGTGCCTTGTCCTGCTGATAAACGCGCCAACTGGCCCACGCATGCACCGGTGGGTTGGCGTCGTCGAAGCGCCACTCATACGCCGGTAACTGGCCGTTGGGGTGCATGAAGCGATCCTTCACCAGCAACAGCAGTTGTTGCTTGGCATACCCTGGGTCGATCAGCGCCATGGCCACGGCCTGGAAGCCCTGGTCCCAGGAGGCATACCACGGGTATTCCCACGTGTCGGGCATGGAAAGGATGTCGAAATTCGACAGGTGCCGCCAATGGGTATTGCGGATATGCAGGCGCTCGGGCGGTGGCGCGGGCTGGGCCGGGTCGCCGTCGAGCCATTGGTTGACGTCGAAATAGTACAGCTGCTTGGACCACAACAACCCGGCCAACGCTTGGCGTTGCACATTGCGCGCACCGTCATCGTGGATGTCGTGTTGCAAGGCCGCGTAGAAGTCATCGGCCTCCTGGCGGCGCGCCTCGAACAGCTTCCGGGCGTTGACCTGCGGCGCGTCGACGGGCGCAAAGCGCAGGTAGAGGGTTTTGCTTTCCAGGCCTGCCAGTTCGACGATGAAACGCGCCGCGACTTTGGTACCACTGTCCCGCCGAATGGCCGACTGAACACCCTCGACCACGTAATCGTTGATCCCGTCCTTGAACGGCCCCGGCGCCGGCTGCCCATCCAGGCGGGGAAAGTTGCTCTCGTTTTCGCAGAACAGCCATTCCACCCCCTCCTGGCCCCAGGCGCTGAGGTGACGATCTGTCAGTTCAGGGTGGTGCGCCAGTACCTGTTCCCCGTCCAGCTTAAGTTGCGGCTTGGCCGCGTCAAAGCTCCAGCTCCAGTCATTGCGCGCCCACAGCTGGGGCATTACCTGCAAGCGGGTTGGCTGGTCGGAGCGGTTATGCACGCTGACGCGCATGAAGAGGTCATCGGGTTGATGCTTGGCGTATTCGACGCTGACATCGCAGTAGCGGTTATCTTCGAAGACGCCGGTATCGAGGATCTCGTACTCGGCATCGTCCAGGCCACGGCGGGCGTTCTCGCTGATCAGGTCGGCGTAGGGAAAGGCGGCATGCGGGTATTTGTAGAGCATGCGCATGTAGGCATGGCTCGGTACGCCGTCAACGAAGAAGTACAGTTCCTTGACGTCTTCACCGTGGTTGCCCTCGGCGTTATTGAGGCCGAACAGGCGTTCCTTGATGATCGCATCGCGCTCGTTCCACAGGGCCAGGCCCAGGCACCAGCGTTGCGCCTTGTCGCTGAAACCGGCCAGGCCATCTTCGCCCCAGCGGTAAGCGCGGCTGCGCGCATGTTCATGGGGGAAGTAAGCCCAGGCATCGCCATCGGCGCTGTAGTCTTCACGCACCGTGCCCCATTGGCGTTCACTTAAATAGGGGCCCCACTCGCGCCATCGCTCGGCATCCGGCAGCGCCAAACGTTGGCCTTCGGTTGTATCAAGTATTCGGGTGTCGGGGGTGGCCGTCATTGGGTCCTCCATCGCCTACCAGGTGAGAGGCAGTGTAGAGCCCAATGACGCCCGGGTGCACATGAAGACTTAGAAGATAGCGTAGGTGTAGTTGAAGATCAGGCGGGTTTGATCCTGGTCGGCGGTGCCGGTGTTCTTGCCGTGATAGGTGCCTGTACGCAAGGTGGTACCGAAGCCTTTCAGAGGACCGGCCTGCACCACGTAGTCCAGGCGGAAGTCGGCTTCGTTTTCTTTCTGGTCAGGGCCGCCGGCGACCTTCGACTTGATGTCCGAACCGTCCAGGTAAGCCACGGATGCCTTCAAGCCAGGAACGTAGGCCTTGAAGTCATACGAGTACTGGCCAAAGTTGACCTGCTCGCCCGCGCGGGAGAACTGGCCGACCACGGCGTCGGTGAACAGGTAGAAGTCGCTGCCGCCGGCGCCTTGTGCGTGAGGGTCGGCCAGGCTGCCCTGGTTGACCCACACAAAGCCGCCATCGTCACCTACGCCAATGTGGCCGAGCATCAGGCTGCTGCCACCCAACTGATAGGTGAAGGCCGCACTGTAGGTTTTGTTGTCCACTTCGTTGGCGTGCTTGGCGTAGCCACCGTTGTTGTTGAACTGGTAGCCGCTCTCGCCGTTCTTGCCGTCGCTGGAGCTGTCGAAGTAGCGCAGGTCGGTCTTGAACGACTGGTCATTGCCCAACGGCAGCACGTGGACCAGGCCGACGTAGTTCTGTTTGTAGAAGTCTTGCAGTTGGGCGTAGTAGTACTGCAACGTCAGGTTTTTCGCGACCACGTTGTCGGAAGAACCGAACGGCTTGTAGTCCACCCCGCCGAATTTGAAGCTGTCGCTGTCGCGGGTACCGCCTGCCACGCTCAAGCCTGTGGAGTTGCTGGAGGCACGGCCTTCGGCGCGGTTCAGCTCACCACCGGTGAAGGTGACATTGGGAATGTCATTCGAGGTCAGGATGCCGCCGTCGAAAGTCTGCGGTGCCACGCGGCTGTCGTTGGACACCAGGATCGGCAAGACCGGCGCCAAGCCGCCACCCACGTGCAACTCGGTCTGGGAGATGCGGAACTTCACATTGCCCGCCGCGCGACCGAAGGAATCGGCAGGCTCGGTGCCGTTGTTCTTGGTCGGGAAGAAGCTGTTGCCGTTGCCCGCCAGGCCTGGGCCCGCGGTGTGACCATCACCACCGTCCAGGCGCAGCGCACCGAAGGCCATGACGTCGAAACCAAGGCCAACCGTGCCCTGGGTGAACCCGGATTTGTAGTCAAAACGCAGCGCGGTGGCGGCTTCGCGCAGATCGTTGTTGGTCCCCGAGCGATTGTCTGCGCTGTAGTACATGGTCCGCGAACTGACGGACGCATGGCTGTCTTCAAGGAAACCGCTGTGACCGTTGCCCGTGCCCAGAGAGCCAAGCCCGAAATCGTCAGCGAATGCGTGTTGTGCAAGAACGGCGGCGGTGATCGACAACGCCAGTGTAGAAATTTTCATTAACGACGGCCCCTAAACATTTTTTTATGTGCGTGATGTGCATAACGGCGTTTTCATCCTTGCAAACGTGACGATTCTTTCATGCCGACCGGGGCAGGTTCCGTGAAGAATTAGTTAGGAAAAACGCGCGAAAATGAAATTTCGCACGGGCCGTTTTTTGTCATCTTCACGTCATCTCATTCATTTGCAGAATGAAGTCCTGAAGAATCTTCGTTTGCCACTTGGCCTGGCGCTCAACAGAATCCAGGCAAAGGCCACCTTCGTCGCCACAGCCATCAGGAATTTTTCTATGCCTAGCACCGTACATGTCAGCCCAGACGAGATCCGCAAGGGCTTTTCCAAGGCCATGTCCGACATGTACCGGGATGAAGTTCCGCTGTATGGCGCGCTGATGGAGCTGGTGGCCGAGACCAATGCCCACGTGCTCGACACCCAACCGCAGCTGGCGCAACAGCTGCAACGCACTGGCGAAATCCAGCGCCTGGACATGGAACGCCACGGCGCGATCCGCCTGGGCACCGCCGCTGAGCTGGCGACCATCTGCCGCTTGTTCGCGGTGATGGGCATGCAGCCGGTGGGCTACTACGACCTGACCCCGGCCGGCGTGCCGGTGCACTCCACCGCCTTTCGCGCGGTGCACGAGCAGGCACTGCAAACCAGTCCGTTTAGGGTATTCACCTCATTGCTGCGCCTGGAACTGATCGAAAACCCCGAGCTGCGCGCCTTCGCCGAAGCGGCGCTGGCCAAGCGTTCGATCTTCACCCCAGGCGCCCTGGCGCTGATCGAACAGGCGGAACAGCACGGCGGCCTCAATGCCCAGGACGCCGACGAGTTTATCCGCCAGGCCCTAGAAACCTTCCGCTGGCACCACACCGCCACCGTCACCGGCGCGCAGTACCAGCAACTGAGCGACCAGCACCGCCTGATCGCCGACGTGGTCGCCTTCAAAGGCCCGCACATCAACCACCTGACCCCGCGCACCCTGGACATCGACCAGGTCCAGGCCGCCATGCCCGGCAAGGGCATCACCCCCAAGGCCGTGATCGAAGGCCCGCCCCGCCGCCACTGCCCAATCCTGCTGCGCCAGACCAGCTTCAAGGCCCTCGACGAACCCATCGCCTTCACCGACGCCCAAGGCAGCCACAGCGCACGCTTTGGCGAAATCGAACAGCGCGGCGTCGCCCTCACCCCCAAGGGCCGCGCACTGTACGACCAACTCCTGAACGCCGCGCGCGACGAACTCGGCGCTTTTCCCAATGAGGGCAACGCCGCACGTTATGTCGAATTGATGGAACAGCACTTCCAGGCCTTCCCGGATAACCACGCGCAGCTGCGTGACCAGGGCCTGGCGTACTTCCGCTACTTCCCCACCGCGCAAGGTGTGGCAGCCCGTGGCACTGCCAATCAACCGCGCACACTGCAAGCACTGATCGCGGCGGGCCATATCGATGTGGAGCCGTTGGTGTATGAGGACTTCCTGCCGGTGAGTGCAGCGGGGATTTTCCAGTCGAACCTGGGGGATGCGGCGCAGAGTCACTACGCGGCGAATTCGAACCAGGCTGAGTTTGAAAAGGCACTGGGGCGCCAGACGATTGATGAATTGAAGCTGTATGGCGAGACGCAGCAGCGCTCTGTCGATGAATGCACGAGAACACTGCTGGCATGAAATGAAGTGCCCACCCGGCTCACCAGCGCAATCCTTGCGCCGCAAAAGTCCCCAGAGCCGGGTGGGCGGTCGGCATGATAGGCAGTGGGAAGAATCCTGTCCCCCGGACAATTCTGAATAAATGTGTCCGCGCCCCGTAGGAACGCGGACGGTGGGCTACCCCAACTTCACCACAATCTCATCCTTGATCAACAAGCGTTTCTTCTTCAGCTTCTCCACCTCTTCATCGCCGGCGCTTGCTGATTCTGCCTTCAGCACTTCCTTGTCAGCGTCGTCGTACTGCGTGAGTAGCGAGTCCAGGCGTTTGTCGCTCGCCCTGCGTTCGTGAACGACTTCCTTGCTCAACCCCAAGTCCTGATACAGGTCGTGTTTCACTGGCATGGCGTACCTCCGCAAGTTGATCAATGGCTTACGCCCTAGAAGCTAGACCATTGCGAGGGGTCTTGTCATGTCCGGGGTCAATAAGGCCCCGTTCGTCGCGGCGCAGGCGTTTGGATCAAACCTTTGCCGCGCCCTGCCCTCCACTCTAGATAGCCACCCGAGGGAGACCGGTTTCATGACTCATGCTGCCACCGCTGTCGACACCCAATGCATCAACACGATCCGCACCCTGGCCATGGACGCCGTGCAGAAGGCCAATTCCGGGCATCCGGGCACGCCCATGGGCCTGGCGCCGGTGGGTTATACGCTGTGGAGTCGCTTTTTGCGGTACCACCCGCAGCATCCGGATTGGCCTAACCGCGACCGCTTTGTGTTGTCGGTGGGGCATGCGTCGATGTTGCTGTATTCGCTGTTGCACCTGGCCGGCGTGGTTGAGATCGATGCCCACGGCAAGCGTTCCGGCCAGCCGGCGATCAGCCTGGACGATATAAAGCAATTCCGCCAAGCCGACTCCAAGACCCCGGGCCACCCGGAATACCGCATGACCACCGGGGTGGAAACCACCACCGGGCCACTCGGCCAGGGCTGCGCCAACAGTGTCGGCATGGCGATGGCCGAGCGTTGGTTGGGCAAGCGGTTCAACCGCAACGACAAGGTATTGTTCGACTACAACGTCTACACCCTGTGCGGTGACGGCGACATGATGGAAGGCATCAGCAGCGAAGCGGCGTCGATGGCCGGGCACTTGAAGCTCGATAACCTGTGCTGGATCTATGACAACAACACCATCAGCATCGAAGGCCATACCGAGCTGGCGTTCAGCGAGGATGTGATCAAGCGTTTCCAGGCCTACGGCTGGCACACCTTGCACGTGACCGACGCGAATGACTTGCAGGCTCTGAGCACGGCGCTGGAGACCTTCAAGACCAACACCGGTGCGCCGACCCTGATTGTGGTCGACAGCGTCATCGGCTACGGCTCGCCCCATAAGCACAACACCGCCGCAGCTCATGGCGAGCCACTGGGCGATGATGAAATCCGCCTGACCAAGGCCGCTTACGGCTGGCCACAGGATTCCAGCTTCCTGGTGCCCGACGAAGCCCGCACCGTCTTGCGTGATGCGCTGCTGGAGCGCAGCCAGCCGTTGTATGAGACTTGGCATCAGCACCTGTCGCAGCTTGAGCAATACGAACCCGAACTGGCTGACGAACTGCGCCGTATGCGTGCCGGGGAAATGCCTGAGCATTGGCAAGACGACCTGCCGCACTTTGACAGTGACGCCAAGGGCGTCGCCAGCCGCGCCGCCGGTGGCGAAGTATTGAATGCATTTGCCCAGCAGATCCCCTGGCTGCTGGGCGGCTCGGCCGACCTGTCACCGTCGACCAAGACCAACCTCACCTTTGACGGTGCCGGGCGTTTCAGTGCCGACGACTACAGCGGGCGCAACCTGCACTTCGGTATCCGTGAACACGCCATGGGCGCGATTGCCAATGGCATGGCGCTGTCGTACCTGCGGCCCTATACCTCGACCTTCCTGGTGTTCAGCGACTACATGAAACCGCCGATCCGCCTGGCGGCAATCATGGAGTTGCCGGTGGTGTTTGTGTTCACCCATGACTCGATTGGCGTGGGCGAAGATGGGCCGACGCACCAGCCGATCGAGCACCTCACGCAGTTGCGTGCGACCCCAGGGTTGCTGACGCTGCGACCGGGTGACGCGAATGAAACCCTGGAGCTGTGGAAGGTGGCCCTGGCGCAAACCCATCGGCCGAGTTGCGTGGTGTTGTCGCGCCAACCGTTGCCGACACTGGATCGCAGCCAATACGCGCCGGCGTCCGGTGCGGCCAAGGGCGCTTATGTGTTGGCGGGTGCCGACGAACCCAAGGTGATTCTGCTGGCGACCGGCAGCGAAGTCGGCCTGGCCGTGGCGGCTTATGAGCAACTGACCCAAGAGGGCATTGCCGCGCAGGTGGTGTCCATGCCCAGCTGGGAATTGTTTGAAGACCAGGACCAGGCCTACCGCGACAGTGTGTTGCCGCCAGCGGTGAAGGCGCGGGTAGTGGTGGAACAGGCAGGCCCGTTGGGCTGGGACCGGTACGTGGGCCAGACCGGCGCCAAGGTCGTGATGAACAGCTTCGGCGCGTCAGCGCCGTTGGCCAAGTTGCAGGAGAAGTTCGGGTTTACCGTGGAAAACGTCGTGAAGCAGGCGAAAGCGCAGATCCAACTGAATCAACAGTGAGTCACAATGTGGGAGCGCGCTTGCTCGCGAAATCGGTAGATCAGTCGATATTTTTGTCGCCTGATACGCCGTATTCGCGAGCAAGCCCGCTCCCACACTTGTTCGGTGTTGGCGGTTAGATCAATTCTTTAGCCAGGAACGGCGCAGTCCGGCTTTTCTTGCTCGTAGCAACCTTCTGCGGCGTGCCGCTGACCACTACCTTACCCCCCAGATCCCCGGCCCCCGGCCCGATATCAATCACCCAGTCACTCTGCGCCACCACGCGCATCTCATGCTCCACCACAACCACCGTATGCCCCGCGTCCACCAAGTGGTTCAACTGGCTGAGCAAGCGGTCGACGTCGCGCGGATGCAAGCCGGTGGTGGGCTCATCCAGCACATACAAGGTGGCGCCCCGGGCATTGCGTTGCAACTCGGTCGCCAGTTTGATGCGCTGCGCTTCGCCACCCGACAACTCGGTCGCCGGCTGGCCCAGGCGCAGATACCCCAGGCCGATGTCCCGCAGCACCTGCAGTGAACGCAGCACCCCTGGCTGCTCGGCAAACACTTCCACCGCCTGCTCCACTGTCAGCCCCAGCACGTGGGCGATGCTCAGGCCTTGCCATTTGATCGCCAGGGTCTCGGGGTTGTAGCGCGCCCCATGACAGGTCGGGCATGGCGCGTACACGCTGGGCATGAACAGCAATTCGACACTGACAAAGCCCTCACCCTCGCAATTCGGGCAACGGCCCTTGGCAACGTTGAAGGAGAACTGCCCGGCATCGTAGTGACGCTTCTTCGCTGCCGGCGTGGCTGCGAACAGTTTGCGCACGTTGTCGAACAGCCCGGTATAGGTCGCCAGGTTGGAGCGCGGCGTGCGGCCAATAGGTTTCTGGTCCACCTGCACCAGGCGACGTATGTGTTCGAGCCCGGCGCTGATCCGCCCGCCGCTGGTTTGCGGCGCGTCGTCTTCCAGGCTCGGTTCTTCGTCATTGTCCACTACGCGTCCAAGGCCAGCGCCCACCAATTCCAACAGCGCCTGGCTGACCAGGCTGGACTTGCCCGAGCCGGAAATCCCGGTGACCGCCGTAAAGCAGCCGAGCGGGAAATCGACGCTCAGGTCATCGAGGTTATTGCGCGTTACCCCTTCCAGTTTCAGCCAACCCGTGGGCTCGCGACGTGGGTGATTGGCCACGCGCTGTTCAGCGAACAGGTACTCGCGGGTCTGCGACGCCTCTACCTGCGCCAGCCCCGCAGGCGGGCCGCTGTACAGCACTTGCCCACCGTGCTCGCCAGCTGCCGGGCCGACATCGATCAGCCAGTCGGCGCGGCGCATGGTTTCCAGGTCATGCTCCACCACAAACAGCGAGTTTCCCGCTGCTTTCAAGCGGTCCAGCGCAGTGAACAATGCCTCGCCATCCGCAGGGTGCAAACCTGCCGAGGGTTCATCCAGCACATAGATCACACCGAACAACTGCGAGCCCAACTGCGTGGCCAGGCGCAGCCGCTGTAGCTCCCCGGATGACAAGGTCGGCGTACTGCGTTCCAGGGACAGATAACCCAGCCCCAACTCGGTCAAGGTGCTGACCCGCTCAAGCAGGTCCTGGGCGATGCGCTGCGCGGCCAGGCGTTTTTCCACGGACAGTTTCATCTTGTCCTGCCCTGCCGCCACGGGCCGCAGCAGTTCGGCCAACTGCGCCAACGACAGTTGCGACAACTCACCAATGTCCACCCCGGCAAACTTCACCGACAGTGCCGCCTTGGTCAGGCGCTTGCCGTCGCACAGCGGGCAGGCGCTGCCCTGCATGAACTGCGAGACGCGCTTTTTCATCAGTGCGCTTTGGGTGTGGGTGAAGGTGTGCAGGATGTAGCGCCGCGCGCCGACGAACGTGCCCTGGTAACTCGGCTCCACCTTGCGTTTCAACGCATCGCGGGTCTGTGCCGGGGTAAAGCCGGCGTACACCGGGACGGTGGGGGTCTCTTCGGTAAACAGGATCCAGTCGCGTTGCTTTTTTGGCAGGTCACGCCAGGGAATGTCAACGTCATAGCCCAGGGTCACCAGGATGTCGCGCTGGTTCTGGCCTTGCCATGCCAGCGGCCAGGAGGCCACCGCACGCTGGCGAATGGTCAGGGACGGATCAGGCACCATCAGCGCCTCGGTCACCTCATACACACGGCCCAGACCATGGCACTGCGGGCAGGCACCTTGAGGCAGGTTCGGTGAGAAGTCCTCGGCATACAGCATCGCCTGCCCCGGCGGATAACTGCCGGCGCGCGAATACAGCATGCGGATCAGGCTCGACAAGGTGGTCACGCTGCCCACTGACGAACGCGCGCTCGGCGTACCGCGTTGCTGTTGCAGGGCTACCGCGGGAGGCAGGCCTTCGATGCTGTCCACGTCGGGCACCCCGACCTGGTCGATCAGCCGCCGCGCATACGGCGCCACCGACTCGAAATAACGCCGCTGCGCCTCGGCATATACCGTGGAAAACGCCAGGGAGGATTTGCCGGAACCCGACACCCCGGTGAACACCACCAGGGCGTCCCGGGGGATGTCCACATCGACATTGCGCAGGTTGTGTTCGCGGGCGCCACGCACACGGACAAAGCCGTGCTGCTGGGCAGTGATCGGGGGGAGAGTGCGCTGTGAAGTCATGTGCAACCTTATCGGGCGCAGAGCACGCTGCGGACCCGTTGCGCCAGGGCTTCGGGACTGTAGGGCTTGCTCAGCAGATGAATGTCGGGGCTCAGCAGGTGGTTGCTGGAGAGAATGTCGCGGGTGTGGCCGGAGGTGAACAGCACCGCCACCGGCGGGGTTTGCTCACGGGCCCAGGCGGCCAGGTCCGTGCTCTTGATGCGGCCGGGCATTACCACGTCGGTGAAGATCAGCTCCGGTTGCACGCCCGCCTTCAGCATCTGCATCGCGCGGTCACCGTCTTCGGCCGTGAGCACGGTATAGCCCGACTGCTCCAGCAGTTCGACGACGGTGCAGCGCACGTCTTCGTTGTCTTCAACCACCAGGATGGTCTCGTGGCCCGCGGCATGCAGCGCTGGCTCACCGTGGGTTTCCTCGACCTCTTCGCCGAGGCTGCGGGGGAAGTACATCTGCACCACCGTGCCCTTGCCTTCCTCGCTCCACAGCTCGACATGCCCACCGCTTTGGCGCACGAAGCCAAACACCATGCTCAGGCCAAGGCCAGTGCCGTGACCATTGCGCTTGGTGGTGAAAAACGGCTCGAACACCCGCGCCAGGACCGCCGGCGACATTCCCACACCGATATCGGTGACGGCCAGCCGCACATACTCGCCGGGCTTGATGCTTTTACCCACGCAATCGCCAGGGTTGAGGATGATGTTATCGCCAGTGATGCGAATCACGCCTTCACCGAACATGGCATCCCGGGCATTGATCGCCAGGTTGAGCAGCGCATTTTCCAGCTGGTTGCGGTCGACGTTGATGCACCAGGAATCCTGGGGCAATTGCACATCGATGCGAATGGTTTCGCCCAGCGCCCGCTGCAGCAATTCGCCGAGGCCCGCGTAGATGCGTTGCGGGTTGTACACCGCTGGCGACAAGGGTTGGCGGCGCGCGAACGCGAGCAACTGTGACGACAGCTTGGCGCCGCGCTCCACTGCCGCGATGGCGGCGGCGACCCGGCGCTGCACCTGGGGGTTATCCGGTTCATGGCGCGACAGCAGGTGCAGGTTGCCGGCGATCACTTGCAGCAGGTTATTGAAGTCGTGGGCCACGCCGCCCGTGAGGCCGCCGATGGCCTCAAGTTTCTGCGACTGGCGCAGCTGGGCTTCGGCGGTGGAGCGTGCATGCACTTCCTCGGCCACCCGTTGTTCGAGGTTGTGCGTCAGTTCCTGGCGCACTCGTTCGGACTTCACGTGCTCGGTGGTCTCGGTGACGATCACCAGGACCCCGGCGGGTTGATGGTGATCGTCGGCCACTGGGCTGTAGGAAAGGTCCATCCAGACTTCTTCAGGCTGACCGTTGCGCAGTAATTCCAATGGAAAATTGCGGTACGACAACGTGCCCCCGGCCAAGCAGGTGTCCAGCACGTTGCGGTTGAAATCGGCGACTTCCGGCCAGCCCAGTTCCACAGGCTTGCCCAGCAAGTACGGGTGGCGACCGCCGGCAAACACGGAGTAACTGTCGTTGTAGATCATGTACCCCACCGACCCCCACAGCATCACCATGGGCATGGGTGAAGCCAGCAGCATTTGCACCGCGCTGCTCAGGCTGCAGGGCCACTGGTCAATCGGACCCAACTCGGTGGTCGACCAGTCGAAGGCGCGAATCCGCTGGGCCATTTCACCGCCCCAGCCTTCGCAGCCGTGGGTATTGGATAAAAATTGCATGTTGGGCTCTTGGCGACGATAGCGTTGGTGGGGAGCGCTGTTCCACTGTAAAGCGTTGGAGCGTGGCCGCAATGAATCGTTTCATTTGCATATAGCTTATCCGGCACAGCGGCCGCAAGAGCCCGTCAGTGGAAATCCCGACTGCGCACATGGATGCCTTCCAGCAGCACGGTCAGGTCGGTCAAACGCCCGGCAATCAGATGCCTCACCTCGCCCACCGCTTCCCAGCGCCCATCCACTTTCAACAGCCGCGACCCTACCAGCGCCTGGCGCTGACGCTCGGCGAGGTCGCGCCAGACCACCACATTGAGGTTGCCGAACTCATCTTCCAGGGTCACGAAGGTCACCCCGCTCGCCGTGCCTGGACGCTGCCGGCCCGTCACCAACCCGGCGACGCTGACATTGCGCCCATGCTCGACCTGCATCAGCTCCTGGGAACTGCGGCAGCGTCGCTTGCGCAGCTCGGCGCGCAACAACGCCAGGGGATGCGGACCCAGCGTCGTGCCGAGCGTGGCGTAGTCGGCGTGCAGGTCTTCGCCCACCGTGGGTGCCGGCAACGCCACCACGGCTTCGTCCGGGCTGGGCAGGCCGGCAAACAGCCCGAGTTGCTTGTGCACGCCGGCCACTTCCCAACGGGCGGCGTGCCGGTTGCCGGCCAGGGAGCGCAAGGCACCGGCATCCGCGAGCAAGGCCTGGGCGCGCGCCTCCAGCCCGGCGCGATCGTCGAGGTCGGCAATGTCACTGAACACACGATGCTGGCGCGCGGCCTCAATGCGCCGTCCCTCCTCTTCGCGAAACCCCGAGATCATGCGCAGGCCCAGGCGAATCGCCGGCTGCGCACCGTCGATGGGCTCCAGGCTGCAGTCCCAGTCGCTGGCCAGCACATCCACCGGCCGGATCTGCAAGCGATGGCGCCGCGCGTCCTGCAGGATCTGGTCGGGACTGTAGAAACCCATGGGCCAACTGTTGATCAGCGCGCAGGCGAAGGCTGCCGGTTCATGGCACTTGAGCCAGCAACTGGCGTACGTCAGCAAGGCGAAACTGGCCGCATGGGATTCGGGGAAACCATAGCTGCCGAAGCCCTTGATCTGTTCGAAGATCTGCGCGGCAAAGGCTTCGCTGTAGCCATTTTTCAGCATGCCGGCACGCAGGCGCTGCTGGTGCGGTTCCAGGCCACCGTGGCGTTTCCAGGCAGCCATGGAGCGGCGTAACTGGTCTGCCTCGCCGGGGCCATAGTCGGCGGCGACCATGGCGATCTGCATCACTTGCTCCTGGAACAGCGGGATGCCCAGGGTGCGCTCCAGCACCACCTTCAGTTGGGGTGACGGATACGTGGTTTCCTCTTCCTTGTTACGTCGGCGCAAATACGGGTGCACCATGCCGCCCTGGATCGGCCCGGGCCGCACGATGGCGACCTCGATCACCAGGTCATAGAACGTCTGCGGCTTGAGCCTGGGCAGCATCGACATCTGCGCCCGTGACTCGATCTGGAACACACCGATGGTGTCGGCCTTGCTGATCATCGCGTAGGTGGCCGGGTCCTCCTTGGGGATGGTCGCCAAGGCCAGGTCCCGGTTGCGATGGCGGCGCAGCAGATCGAAGCAGCGGCGGATCGCGCTGAGCATGCCCAGGGCGAGGATATCCACCTTGAGCAGGCCGACGGCGTCGAGGTCGTCCTTGTCCCACTGGATGATGGTGCGGTCCGCCATGGCGGCGTTTTCCACCGGCACCAGGGTGTCCAACGGGTATTCGGAAATCACGAAGCCGCCGGGGTGCTGGGACAGGTGCCGGGGAAAGCCAATCAATTGCTGGGTGAGCGTGAGCACACGACGCAGGATCGGGCTTTGCGGGTCGAAACCGCCTTCGCGCAGCCGCTCCAAGGGTGGCGCATCTTCACTCCAGCGCCCGCAGCACTCGGCCAGGGCGTTGATCTGGTCCGGCGGCAACCCAAGGGCCTTGGCCACATCGCGCACCGCGCCGGACGCGTGGTAGCTGCTGACCACGGCCGTCAACGCTGCACGGGTGCGGCCATAGCGCTGGAACACGTACTGCAGCACTTCTTCGCGGCGTTCGTGTTCGAAGTCCACGTCGATGTCCGGCGGTTCGTTGCGCTCCTTGGACAGGAAGCGTTCGAACAGCATGTTTGTCAGGCTTGGGTCGATCTCGGTGATGCCCAAGGCAAAGCACACTGCCGAGTTGGCCGCCGAGCCACGGCCCTGGCACAGGATCGAACGGCTGCGGGCGAAGCGCACGATGTCGTGCACCGTCAGGAAATAACTTTCGTAGCCCAGCTCGCTGATCAGCACCAACTCTTTGTTGATCTGCTGCAAGGTCTTGGCGTCGACACCCTGGGGCCAGCGCTGGGCGATGCCCTCTTCGGTCACCGCGCGCAGCCAGGATTTCGCGTCGTGGCCGCTGGGCACCAGTTCGCGTGGGTAGTGGTAGCGCAATTGGCTGAGGTCGAAGGTGCAACGACGGGCAATGGCCTGGGTCTCGTCGAGCAAGCGTTGCGGGTACAACGCGGCCAGGGCGTCGAGGCTGCGCAGATGGCGCTCGCCATTGGGGTGCAGGCGCGTGCCGGCCTCGGCCACGGGCACGTGGTGACGGATGGCGGTCATGGTGTCTTGCAGGGCCCGGCGGCCGCGCGCATGCATATGCACATCACCGCAGGCCACCGCCGGAATGCGCAGGCTGGCGGCCAGGTCAAGGCGTTGTTCCAGGTGGCGCGCATCGTCCTGGCCACAGTGCAAGTGCACCGCCAGCCACAGGCGCTCGGTGAAGGTGCGACGCAGCCATTGGATATCGGCCTGGGTGTCGCTGTCCTCGGCAACCCACAGCGCCAGCAGGCCGGGCAGTGGTTGCGCGAAGTCCTCGTGCAGCAGGCGATAGCGGCCTTTTTCGGCACGCCGCCGAGCCAGGGTGATCAAGCGACACAGGTGCTGGTAGCCGCTGAGGTCCTCTACCAGCAACACCAGTTTCGGGCCGTTCTCGATGCGCACCTCGCTGCCGATAATCAGCGGCAACTCCACCGCTTTCGCCGCCTGCCAGGCGCGCACGATACCGGCCAAGGTGCACTCGTCGGTGATCGCCAGGGCGCTATAGCCTTGGCGCTTGGCCCGCTCGAACAGCTCCAGCGCACTGGACGCACCGCGCTGGAAGCTGAAGTTGGACAGGCTGTGCAACTCGGCGTAACTCATGATCGCCTCTGCCCGTAGGCGCTGGCTTGCCGGCGATGGTCGTTAGCGGTGGCGTGGGCTCCCAGAGGTAGCGCAGTGCCTGGGCGATTTTCGCTGGCAAGCCAGCTCCTACAAGGGGGGGTGGTGTTCATGAGAACCAGCCTTGCAGCCATAGCCCATCAGTCTGCCCTAGGGTGCGGTAGGCCCAGCCTTGCTGGCCGGCGCGGGTCTGGATCAGGTAGTAGTCGCGGCGTACATCGGCGCCGTCCCACCAGCCGGATTCGATGCGTTCCGGGCCCATGAGGATCTGCACGCCGTGATCGGCCAATAATGTGGGCTCGTTCAGCAGCCAGCCGGGGCGTTGCACTTTATTCAGGGTCGGGCACGGGTTTTTATCCGCCGCCGCTTGCCAGGCGCATTCGGGGCGGTGATCAGCGTGAAAGCGCAGGCCCTGCACCGCCTCATCCCCCAGGCGGGCACGCAGGCGCTCGCGCAATTGCTCCCAGGGCAAGGTCTGTTGCGGGCGGTCGTCGAACAGGTCCTGGCGCTGCGGCACAAACACCGGCAGGTCCTGGGCCACCAGGCGAAAGCCGCGCACCGGTGAGGTGACCTGGACCTGCTCCAGGCGCCCCCGGGCCAATTCAAACAGCATCGCCGCTTCACGCTCGGCGCTGAGCAGCCCGACCTTGATCACGCTGTCCGGCGCCTGGGCATGTTCCAGGTGCAGGTCGAAGCGTTGCACGCCACTGTCGCGGCCGCAGAGGAAGGCGGACAGATCACCGGTCAACCGGCGCAGGGGAAACAGCAGCGCTTGGTGGGATTGCACATCGAAATGCAGCTCGATGCGCACATCGAACCGGTCCGGCGGCTGATAAAACGCCAAGGCCAATGGCCGTTGCCCGGCCAGTGCATCCAGGTGCTTGAGCAGGCTGGCCTCAAAGCGTCGCGCCAAGGTGTGCCGAGGCAGTGCCTGCACCTGGGCCAGGGTGCGCAGGCCCATGCGCGACAAAGCCGTGGCAGCCTGCGGGTCGAGGCCGGCGCGGTCGATGGGCAGCGGCGCCAGGGCCTGCATCAGGCCGTCATCCTGCACCGCCAGCCCATCGTAGATATTGGCCAGCACCCGCGCTGCTGCCGGGTTGGGCGCGGCGACGATGCGATGACGAAAACCCAGCTCGGTCAGTTCCCTGCGCAAGCGCGCTTCAAACTGCGGCCACGGCCCGAACAGGCCCAGGCTCGACTCGATCTCGAACAACAAGGCACGCGGGTAATACAGGCTGACCTGGGAGCTGAACTGGTAGGCCCAGGCGGCGAGGAATTGTTGGGAGCGCTCGATCTCGGCGGGGTCGTATTCGGCGCTGGCAAAGGTCTTGGCCAGGGCATGCGCGGCGGTCAGGGATTGGCCGGGGCGCAGGCCCAGGGCGCGGGCGGCGTCATTGACGGTTTGCAGCACACGCCGCTGTGGCGTGCCGGCCAGCAGGGCCAGGGGTTGGTCCGGTTCGGGGTGCACACGCTGCACCCCGTCCAGCGCCAATTGCGGGAAGACAATACACACCCAGCGCATGGCAACCTCAATGCCCCGCCAGGGCAATCGGCGCCGGATGCGCCAGCCCGCCCCGGCACTTGAGCACCCGCACCTGCGCGGGCCTGGCCTCGACCGCCAGGCGCAACGCCGCGGGCGAAGAATTGATCGCCTCGCTCAAGGCGCGCCAGGCAAACGCCAGGGTCTGCCCGGTTTCCGCCGCGACTTGCAGGCGCCGCAGCGCTCGGTCATCGGCCTTGCGCGGCCAGCACAACACCGCGCCGCAACTGCCGGAACGCAGGCATTGCTCCACCGCCCACAGGGCATCGCGTTCCTCGGCCTGGATCACCGAGAGCAGGCGCAGGTCCACCCCGGCGTTCTGCCAGGCATGGGGGTACGGCGTATAAGGTGGCGCCACCAGCACAATGCGCTCGCCGGCCTTTGATAAGCGCGCCAGGGTCGGCAGCACCAGTTGCAACTCACCTACCCCTTCCTTGGCCATGAGGATTTCACTCAAGGCCGCCTCCGGCCAGCCGCCCGTGGGCAGCACTGCATCCAGCGCCGCCAGCCCGGTGGGGTGCACACTGGCCGGCGGCGCAGCGGGCCGGCCCTTCCAGACACGCCCGCCATTGAACAGCGTGTCCAGTGCAACGACGGCGCCCATCAACCTTGCCTCACCAAACCGCAGAACACCCCTTCGATGGCCAGGTCCTGGTCGGGGCCCACCACGATGGGTTGATACGCGGGGTTGCGCGGCAGCAGGCGCACGCTGTCGCCACTGCGTTCGAAACGCTTGATGGTGACTTCGCCATCCAGGCGCGCCACCACAATCTGCCCATTCAAGGCCTCGGCACTGCGGCGTACGCCCACCAGGTCACCGTCGAGGATGCCGTCCTCGATCATGGAATCGCCCTGCACCCGCAACAGATAGTCCGGTGTTTTCGCGAAGGTCGAAGGGTCCAGCTGCAGACGGCTGTGCACTTCAGCATCGGCGCCAATGGGCAAACCGGCGGCCACTCGACCGAGCACCGGCACATCCAGCCATTCCGGACGCGCCGGCTGATTAAGCAGCCGAATGCCCCGGGCCTGGTTGGGGTTGACCTCGATAAAACCGGCTTCGGTCAACGCCAGCACATGCTTGCGCGCCACGCTGCGCGAGGCAAAGCCGAACGCCTCGGCGATCTCGGCGAGGCTGGGGGGCTGGCCTTGCTGCGCGATGCGGTCGCGGATAAAGGTCAGGATGGCGGTACGGCGTGGGGTTAGAGTCGTCATGGAGTACATTTGTACTCCTGTGGGAAATTTCTGACAATAGCCGCCAGTCGGTGGGCGCCAGCGCAGGCAAGCCAGCGCCTACGGCAAAGCCTGCCTCACCAACCTTCTTTGAGCATCCGCAACTCCAGATGCTGCAACAGCATGATGGTCTTGCCATCGGCAATCTCGCCGCTCTGTACCATCGCCAATGCCTGATCAAACCCCAGTTCCAGCACTTCGATATCCTCGCCCTCTTCCTCCAGGCCACCGCCAGTGCCTACACGGTCACCCGGCTGATACTCACCCATGAAAAAGTGGATGCGCTCCGTCACCGACCCAGGGCTCATGAACGCGGCGTAGATCTTCTCCACATGCCCCACGCGGTAGCCGGTTTCTTCTTCCGCTTCCAGGCGAATGCGTTCTTCGGGGCTGGCGTTATCCAGCAGCCCGGCTGCCGCTTCAATCAGGTAGCCGTGGTAGTCATTGACGAAGGTGGGCATGCGGAACTGGCGAATCAGCAACACCGTGCGTTGCGCGCGGTTGTAGAGCAGGATGGTTGCGCCGTTGCCCCGGTCGTAGACCTCGCGGGTCTGGGCTTGCCAGCTGCCGTCGCGGCGGCGTAGGTCGAAGCTGTATTTTTTCAGCAGGTACCAGTTTTTCGAGAGGGTCTCTTCTGCAGTGATGCGAACGGGGCTGTTGTCCATGGTCAGGCCTTAGCTCAAAGGAGCTGGAGCATGTCGCGGTGGCAAGGTCAGCGTCAAGCGCGTCACATATGGCTACAATCGCGCCCCATCAAGGACTCCCTCCAGGTTCAAGGAAATGATGCTGCACATCCCGACGCTCTTGATAGTGGCCGTGTTCGTGTTCTGCCTGATGGGCCTGCTCACGGTGCATGCGTGGAGCCGTGGCCGTGAACCGACCCTGGGCTACCTCGGCATCATGTTGTTGCTCGCGTCGCTGGGCACCGGGCTGATCGTGGTGCGTGGCGTGGGCATGGACTTTGTCGCGCTGATCATCGGCAATGTGGTGCTGCTGCTCAGTGCGGCGATGAACTGGACCGCCATGCGCGCCTTTGTGCAACGCAAGCCCAGCGTGCCGGGGATCTTTGCCGGGTGTGGAATATGGCTGCTGATGTGCCTGGTGCCGCAGTTCTATGGCTCGCTGTCGGCACGGGTCACGCTGTATTCGGTGCTGGCGGCCAGCTATGGGGTTTTATCGGCCATGGAACTGTGGCGCCAGCGTGACACGCTGGAAGTGGCCTACCTTCCGGCCCTTGTGCTGACACTCCTGCACACCCTTTTTTACGGTGTCCGCGCCTTTCTCGACCCCGGCATGCCGATCAAGAGCGCCCAGGCTCCGGGCGGTGAAGGCGTGCCGTTTTTCTCGTTCATGCTGTTCGAGTCGATGCTGTATGCCATCGGCATTGCCTACGTCACCTTGGCGATGGTCAAGGAGCGTGCCGAGTTGCGCTTCAAGGCGGCAGCGTTCAGTGATGCGCTGACCGGTATCGGCAACCGCCGCGCCTTTATGCTCAAGGGTGAAAAACTGTTGGCCGACAGCGCCCGCCGCCAGCAAAGCGCGGCCCTGTTACTGTGCGACCTGGATCACTTCAAGCGCCTGAACGACAGCTTCGGCCACCCCATGGGCGACCAGGTGCTGATCGCCTTCAGCCAGGTGACCCAGGCCGCTTTACGCAACGGTGACGTGTTCGCTCGCATCGGCGGAGAAGAGTTCGCCTGCCTGCTGGCCGACGCCGATGAAACCGGCGCCTTCGAAGTGGCCGAGCGGATTCGCCAGGCATTTGCCCGACTGGACCTGCTGGCGCCGGGTTTCCTCAGTGTGAGCATCGGTATCGTCATCACCGACGAGGCCGGCCATGACCTTTCCCACCTGCTGTCCCAGGCCGACCAGGCGCTGTATTTGGCCAAGGCCCAGGGGCGTAACCGCGTACAGGGGCTGGCGACTGCCTAGGCCTTGTTCGGCCCTGACCACTGCGGCCTCTGGCGTTGAGCGCTGTAACACTTTGCAAGCAATCCCCAATAACGACTGTCGAATTAATTCCTGCCTGGGGAAACCATCTGGTAAAACCCCTGCTTCACCTTTTTCCTGGAACCTACATGTCCTCTCGTTTTCTCTCGCGCCTGAGCCTGCGCTGGTTTCCCATGCTGTGCATGGCGGTGTTGATCATTGGCCTGCCGGTGGGCTGCGCCGTGCTGCAACACAAGGAACGCGAACTGGTATTTCGCATCGAGCCGGGCACCGCCAGCTGGTACAGCGGCTTGCCCAAGGCAGTGCAGGAATTCGAACTAAAGCCCGCCAGTTTCAAGTCAGGGCAGAACATCCATGGCTGGTGGTACCCAGCCGACAACAAGGACGCGCCGGCCATCCTCTATCTGCACGGCGTGCGCTGGAACCTGACCGGCCAACTGTTTCGCATCGAGCAACTGCACGCCCTGGGCTATTCGGTGCTGGCGATCGACTACCGCGGCTTTGGTCAGAGCCACGGCGAGCTACCGTCAGAAACCACGGTGTATGAAGACGCGCGTATCGCGTGGGAACGTTTCCAGGTGCTGCAACCTGACCCGCAAAAACGCTTGATCTACGGGCACTCCCTGGGGGGCGCGGTGGCCATCGACCTGGCAGCCGAGCTGGGCAAGCAAACACCGTTACCGGTGCGCGGGCTGGTGATCGAGTCCACCTTTACTTCGCTGGCGGATGTGGCCACCGCCGTGGCGAATACCTCGTTGCCGGTGCGCTGGTTGCTGTCGCAGAAATTCGATTCCATCGACAAGATTGCCGATATCCATATGCCACTGCTGGTGGTGCATGGCCTCGACGACCGTTATGTGCCACCGCGTTTCAGCCAGCAGTTGTTTGAAGCCGCCCAGGAACCCAAGCGGCTGTTACTGGTGCCTGGTGCCAGCCATAACAACAGCATGAGCCTGGCCGGTCGCAGCTATGGCCAGGCGCTGGACAAACTGATGCAAGCGCAGATGCCGGCGCAGATTGTCACGCACTCCACAGGCCGCAACGGCGACTCATAAAATTGCTTTTCGGCACTGGGTTCGCGCTTGGCTGTCAAGCGCAAACCCAGCCCATGCTGGGCCAAAACCTCAGTTGATCAAATATTGACCTCTGCTTAAATCGCCAACCCAGCCGGGGCTTCGCAAAGTTATCCACAGAGATACCCACGGTTTTCGTGGACAACTCTTTTTATTTTTTTACGTTTTTTTTGCTCAATAAACGCTTTCAGGAAATGTACCCGGCAACAAAATCTCGCGATTCACCTCGCGTATATCGTTATAGCCACACAGCGCCATCGTCACGTCCAACTCACGGGCGATGATGTCAAGCGCCTTGGTCACACCCGCCTCACCCATCGCCCCCAAGCCATACAAATGCGGCCGGCCGATCATGGTGCCTTTGGCCCCCAATGCCATCGCCTTGAGCACATCCTGGCCGGACCGAATACCGCCATCCAGCCATACCTCGATGCGCTCACCCACCGCCGCCACGATTGCCGGCAGTTGGCTGATGCTCGACGGTGCGCCATCGAGCTGACGACCACCGTGGTTGCTCACCACCAGTGCGTCGGCCCCGGCATTCACGGCCAGACGCGCGTCTTCCACATCGAGGATGCCCTTGATGATCAATTTGCCGCCCCAGCACTTCTTGATCCATTCCACATCGTCCCAGCTCAGGCGCGGGTCAAATTGCTGAGCCGTCCAGGACGACAGCGAACTCATGTCGGCCACGCCTTTTACATGCCCGACGATATTGCCAAAGCCACGACGTTTAGTGCCGAGCATCCCCATCACCCAGCGCGGCTTGGTGGCCATATTGAGGAGATTGGGCAGGGTCAGCTTGGGCGGCGCCGACAAGCCGTTGATCAAGTCCTTGTGGCGTTGCCCGAGGATTTGCAAATCGAGGGTCAGCACCAATGCATCCACACCGGCCGCCTTGGCGCGCTCGATCAGTTGCTCGATGAAGGCCCGGTCACGCATCACATACAGTTGGAACCAGAACGGTTGGCCGACGTGTTCGGCGATGTCTTCCAGGGAGCAAATGCTCATGGTCGACAAGGTGTAGCGCAGGCCAAATGCAGCAGCGGCGCGGGCGGTCAGGATCTCGCCATCGGCATGCTGCATGCCGGCTAACCCGGTAGGCGCCAGCGCCACCGGCATGGCCATGTCCTGGCCGATCATGCGGGTGCGTATCGAACGCTCATCAATGTTGCGCGCGACGCGCTGGCGGAACTTGATGCTGGCAAAATCGCTTTCATTCGCCCGGTAGGTGCTCTCAGTCCAGGAGCCGGAATCGGCATAGTCGTAGAACATCCGTGGGACACGTTTTTGCGCAAGCTTGCGTAAGTCTTCGATGGTTGTGATCAACGACATCTAGGTCACCTCTCCCTGAACTGAACACTGAGAGTAACCGCCCATCGGCTGCACAACCAGCCATTGCGTTCAGATCGCGCGGCGACTAATCTTGCACAAACCCGCACAAAGACGCAAAACCATGCACAACACTCATCACGATATCGACCTGCCTTCCCTGCGCAAACAGAAGATCCTGTTGCTGCTGGAGCGCGATGGCAAAGTCACCGCCTCGGAATTGGTGGAACACTTTGCCGTGTCCCAGGACACCATCCGCCGCGACCTCGGTGAACTCGCCGCCGCCGGCCTGTTGCAACGCGTGCATGGCGGCGCCCTGCCCCGGCCCAAGGACACCGGCAAAGACTTCTTCACCCGCGTCGGCGAGACCAACGAGGCCAAGCGCCACCTCGCACGACTGGCCGCCGACCGCGTGGAAGATGGCCAGATCGTGTTGTTCGATTCCGGCTCCACCACCCTGCAGATCGCCCAGTCATTGCCGCGCTCGATCCGCCTGACCGTGGTCACGCCGTCCCCCATGATCGCCATCGCCCTGGCCGACCATCCCGATGTCAAAGTGATTCTCGCCGGCGGCCAACTCAACCCGGCGACGCTGTCCACCAGCGGCCATGAGACCGTGCGGCTGATCCAGGGCATCAAGGCCGACCTGCTGTTTACGGGGGTGTGCGCGCTACACCCGCAGGTGGGTATCAGCTCGCTGCATTTTGATGAGGTGGCGGTCAAGCAGGCCTTGCTCGACAGCGCGTCTCACGTGGTGGCGGTGACCATGGCGGACAAGCTCGGCGCGGTGGAGCCCTTTGTGGTGGCGCCGTGCAGTCGCATTCACACGTTGATCACCGAGTGGCATGTGCCGAGTGTGGAGGCGTATGAGCAGCTAGGGTTGGAAGTGCTGCGGGTAGAGGTCGAGTAGCGACAGCGCGTCGGAGGTGGCCAGGCCGCTGGCGGTGTTATCGAAGATGCACCAGGTGGGAATGCCCTCTTCCACAGAGGCGCTCAACACACGCGCATACGCCTGGACGCGTTCAGGCCCGTAGGCACTGTGATAGAGACGCGGCGATCCATGCAGACGCCAGTAACGCACGCCCTGCCAACCGGCCGGGGCATCGCCCGATTCAATCACTGGCGGGTCGGCCGCTACTCGCCCTATCTGCAGGCCCTGCAATAATTCCTCGGCAGCAAGCCAACTCGCGTGCCGTGGCTCCAGCACCACAGCACCCGCGAAACGCTCGCGCAGTGCTGTGAAAAATGCGCTGGCCACGCCCGGTTCAAAGCTCAGCGAAGGCGGCAATTGCACCAGCAGACAGCCCAGTTGCGCGCCCAAGTGCTGGCATTGACCGAGAAACTCATCGAGTGCGACCTCGCAGCCTTGCAGGCGTAATTCGTGGGTGATGAACTTAGGCATCTTGACCGAAAAACGAAAGCCGGGCGGCACCGATTGCGCCCACCGCGCATACGTCTTCGCCTGGTGCGGGCGATAGAACGAGCTGTTGATTTCCACCGCATTGAAGCGCGACGCATAGCGCTGCAAATGCGTGCCCTCGCCGGCAAACGCCGGCCAGTATTCACGCGGCAAACTCCAACCGGCACAGCCCACCATCAGGGTGGCCGTCAAAACAGCACCTTGGCGGCATCGCGCATGAAAATCTCGATGGTCTTGGGGCCCACACCGTCGAATTCGCCAAGGCGTCTTTCGAAGGCTTCACGGCTTTCGCTGGCACTGCGCATGTGGGTGATCTTGCCAGCGTATTCGGCGCTCAACTTGGCGCTGAGGTCGAGCAAACGTTGCGCGGTGGTTTCGTCATAGCGCACGTAGTGCGCGCGTCCGAGCATGGCCACCAACTCACGCGATGTGCAGTGCTGCAGCTTGCGCGCGGTGTCGCGACCCTGCTCTTCCACGATCACCTTGTAGGCCTGCGCGGCAATCGGTGCCTGGATACGCTTGCCCATGAGGAAGCTGGCGATAAACCACTTGAACAGGCCACTGTCATCGTCGGGCTTGAGTTCGATGCCCAACTCTGAGGCGGTGATTGAACGGGCCATGCTCAGTGGCCCAGCTTGCGCTCGGCCTTAGCGGCCTGTTCGTTGATGGCATCGGTCTGGCGTTCGGTGTCCTTGATCGAGGTAGGCGTCAGCACTTTGTCGACGGTTTCGGTCTTCGGATTCGGGCGTTCCAGGGTCTGGCCCTTGGCTGGTTTTTCCGTACCTTTCTGGGCTTCTTCCGAGCTGATGGGGGCTGGGGTTTTGTCGGCAGTCATGGTGTGTCTCCTGTCAAATGAAGGCCCGCAAAGAGTGGCGGGCATTCTCGAAAAAAGTGGCGAGCACTCTCGTAAAAAGTGGCATGCACTTAAGCAGCAGAGGCCTGCCGGTTTGGATAGTTCAAGGAAATTGCCCGTGCCAACCGCCCAGGAAATAAGCGCAAATTAATTTAAACCTTTGCCGCCCTCGCCGAATCAACTCTCCCATATCCCATCCTTCGCTCACCCATCAGGAGACACTCGATCATGAGTTCACACCTCAACGGCAAGAAGATTCTGGTCATCACTTCCAATACCGGCATCGAGCGCGATGAACTGCTCAAGCCCCTGGACGCACTGCGCGGTTATGGCGCAACCGTGACCCACGGTTCCAGCAAAGGCGGCACCACCCAGACCTTCGTCGGCGACACCGAGAAGGACCAGACGGTGGAGTCCGACGCGAAGCTGTCCGAACTTTCCGGCGCCGATTTCGATGCGCTGGTTATTCCCGGCGGCACCGTCAATGCCGACACGTTGCGCCAGGATGCGGCCGCGCTGAAGCTGATCAACGAATTCGTGCAGGCGGGCAAAACCGTGGCAGCGATCTGTCACGGCCCATGGGCACTGATCGATGCCGGCGTGATCAAGGGCAAGACCCTCACCTCCTACAAAAGCGTGCGGATTGACCTGGAAAACGCCGGCGCCGCCGGATGGGTCGACGCCGAGGTCAAGCAGTGCATGGCCAATGGCTGGACCTTGATTACCTCGCGCACCCCGGATGATCTGCCAGCCTTCAATGAAGCCATTGCCAAGGCTCTGGCGGGCTGATTTTTCATAGCGCAACGAAAACAGGCGCCTCGATGGCGCCTGTTTTGTGTCAACCCTGACCTCAGCTTTTACGCTGTTCCGGCATCTCGCGTTTCGGCCCGAACATCGCCCAGGCAATCAGGCCCAGCAGCGGTACAAAAATAAGCACCACCAACCACAATCCTTTTGTTTCCCAGCCCCCCGTACTACGCAGCACGACATTGATCGCCCACAATTCCAGCAGCAGCAGAATCACCGCCAAGCCGATCCAGACATATTGAATTTCCATGCTTCACCTCCTAGGTCGTATACGTTAGGTCAAGCATCGGGCGCGAGGGTTCATTAAAATTTGCGCAAACGTCCCGGGGTGGTGGAATGCAACGTCCCACCCGACCGACCATGCAACCTGCACGACCGGCACAACCCTCCCGTCCTCGTAGCCCCTTGAATTACCTGGTGAATTACCAATAGCTCAAGTTGGTACAACTGATGCACAGCTGTACTGGACGAGGCGTGCATGTCGACACGCCCTGAGTTTCCCGTGAGGTGTCACCCATGAATGCCATTGACCTGCTCAAAGCTGACCACGAACGCGTAAAGGCCCTGCTGACTCAGTTGAGTGAGTCCACCGAGCGCGGGGTAAAAAAACGCACTGAGCTGTTGGCCAAGCTGGAAGCGGAAATCAGCCTGCACACTAAACTGGAAGAAGAAATCCTCTACCCGGCGTTCAGGAAGGCCGGTGGCAAGGAACAGGACATCATGTACCACGAAGCCAAGGAAGAGCACCGCACGGTGGACTCCCTGGTGCTGCCGGACCTGAAACAGACCGAGCCCGCCACCACGGAGTTTTCCGGTCGCGTCAAAGTGGTGAAGGAGTTGCTGGAGCACCACATCGAAGAAGAAGAAACCGAGATGTTCCCGCAGGCTAAAAAGCTGCTGGGCAAAGCACTGCTTGAAGAGTTGGGCGCTGAAATGGAAGCGATGAAAGCAGCGCATAAAAAATTGCAGTCGACCAAGCCAATGGCGGCTTGATCGAGGCATGTCCAGAGCCTGGGACTGATCCAGGCTCTTGACCCATCACGCGAGGGGATTGCGTCATGAAGACCAGATCGTCCCACAGGATCTTGCTTATCGTTGGCTTGTCAGCCCTGCTCACCGGCCCTGCCTTCGCCGCATTCGGCGATAACCCCGAATCTTCCGCGAATGCCCTGAGTGGCGACAGCGCTGCCGGTTCCGCGCTGCCGCCGGGGACCTACCCCAGCAGCCCTTCCGACAGTACCAAGAAGACCAAAGACACCGACAAGCAGCCGACCAAATCGGTCAAGCCTGCTGATACCCATAAACCCAGCAAAGACAAACCCCGCTCAGGCAGTTGACGGTTCATCTGCAGGCGGCTCGGGCGCGAGCCCCCAGTCGCCATGTTGATACCAATCACCTTCCTCCCGCAGTTGAGCCCCTTGCGAGACCCTGACGCTATTGACGAGTGCACGACCAGGTCTAACGCAGCCCAGGACGCGCTGCACTACGCTTATCTGCGTAGCCCTTTTGGGTTACGCAGATAACAATCATCGTCAATAAGGAGAGTACAAATGAAGTCATTTAAACGGGCCAGCATTGGACTTGTAAGCGCTGCGTTACTGTCGTCAGCGACTTATCCAGCCTTCTCGGAAGAAAAAAAATGCCCCGAGGGGTTCACCTACCTGGGAGAAGCTTATGGAGAGGACAGCAAGAAATTTGACGAAGCAAAAGTTGCAGCCATACCGACATTGGTCAAATTCCCGAAAAACCTGAAATTGGACACGACTTACGTTCAACACAACGGCAGATGGAGCGGAGGCTCAGCCAACGCAGTGATGTCCGACGCAGACGTTCCCAATGGCCTGATGATCCTGGCGTCGGGCACTGAGGGTGGAGGTAAGGGCTGGGCCGTCCACAAGCCAGAGTTGCGCGTACTGGAGGAATCCGACAACAGGATCGTTCAGCGCGGCTATGAGATGAAACTCTACTGCCATACGGGTAGCGGTGTGCCAGATATCGGCCCTCACAACAGCTGTAACGTACGTGCGCTTTTCTGCGGCAAACTCAAAAACGCTGCCATTTGAGGCGTTGTGTTGACTAGACGACTGCGCAGTCCAAGTCAGGTCTAAAGTGAATAGCGCGGGCTTGCCGTATGCTGGTCAACGAGCAGAAGCCTGCTTTTTTGTAGAGACATCCCCTCCAGAGATTCGGCTATCACACCCTCCGATACACCTTGACCCTAGGAATGCCCGCAGCGGCCAGCAAGCCAATTTCCAGGGCACGCAGGCGCATGCCCGCACTCACCACGCGCTGCCCGCGTTGCAGCGTCCCGCCACGCTTGCGCACCTGCTCGCCCCGGCGCAAGGGTGGGCACCAGATACGCTGGCCGTAGACGCGGCAACGCGCCTGGGGTACCACGCTGTCAGCACCCTGCGGCAGCGGCGCGCCGGTAACGATCGGTACAGCGTGCCCGGCCTGTAACGACCCATCCTTGCCATCCACGGCAGCGAGCCGCTCAACTACATGCAGATAACCACCCTGCTCAGGCACGTCAAGCGCACGCAGGGCATAGCCGATCGTGGTGCTGTCGTCCCAGCGCGGCAGGTCGCGGGGTGAAAACACATCTTCAGCCATCACCCGTCCGAGGGCATCCGTCAACGCAACCACTTCGGTGGACGGAGGTGACGGTGACTGGGCCAGCAACCGGTCAATGGCCTCCTCCATCGGCAGCCATTCGCCGCTGTCACACCGGGTCACGAGCCGGCCTCCCGGTGTTGAAAAATACCGTCACGGCGCCAGGCGCGTGCGCTGCCACACGCCGTCGTGCAAGCGATAGTCGAGACGGTCATGCAAACGGTCGGGGCGGCCTTGCCAGAACTCGATACGCCGGGGTTGCAGGCAGTAGCCTCCCCAGTGCTCGGGCCGTGGCGGCTGGCGCCCGGCGAAGCGTTCGGTGACTTCACGCAGCCGCCCTTCCAACTCACTGCGATGGACCAGAGGTTGACTCTGGGGTGAGGCCCAACTGCCCAACTGACTGGCAACCGGACGTGCATCGAAGTAATCGTCCGATAGCTCGGCATCGGCCTTCACCACCGCCCCCTCGACACGCACCTGACGCTCCAGCCCCGGCCAGAAAAACGTCATGGCGGCATGGGGATTGCCGGCCAACTCCTGGCCCTTGGCACTCTGGTAATGGCCAAAAAAGAAAAACCCCTGCGCACTGAACCCCTTGAGCAACAGCATGCGGCAATGGGCATGCCCCTGACTGTCCACCGTCGCCAGGGCCATGCAATTAGCCTCGGCCGGCGGCAGCTCAGTCTTGCGTGCCTGCTCCAGCCACTGACCAAACAACACCAACGGATCCGCCTGCGGACAATCATCACGAAGACCATAAAGCGTGTAGTTGCGGCGCATTTGCGCAAGAGACAAAGGCATGGCGCAGTCCTCCAGGAAATTCCCCACAGTGTGGGAACTGCCACCTCGCCACTTCTTGACCACGATCAACCCCCAACCGCGGCATGACGCCGCACACGGCTTTTCGATCTTGATCTCAAGCGCCCCGCCAACCACGCTGGCCGAACGCAGGCTTGAATCCGTGGCTAGCCCAGCAGGACGCCGGGTTAGCCTCCCCCTTCTCCACCCAAGTCCACAACGGAATCCCCCCCGCCGTGACGCTCAACGCTCGGCAGCACATCGCCGTGACCGATATGGGCACGTGGATTCGCCTGCACCTCACGGCACCGGCAACCAGCCGCTGAACCCGCCCCGGGCACTCAAGGGGCACCAGGCGAAATCCCATTGCGTGCCCGGCAGCGCCTGCTGTTCGGCGCCCGCCAACGCGGCGCGCTTCCAGTCGAACACCGTCGAGCCCTGCCAGGCCAGGACCACGCCCTGGGCCGGGGTGTCATCCGTGTCGACCCAGCGCGCGGCCGCTGCTGCCATGAAGGCCTCGATGGGTTCGGCATCGATCTGCGACCGATACGCCGAACCCAGCAGCCAGCGGCAGACGTTCAAATGGTAGGTCCAATCCCGTGGCGGCCGGTGCCGATAGGCCCAGGTCATAAAGCTGCGAAACAGGTTCAGGCCCTCGGGCGGGTCGAGCTTGAGCAGCGCCGGGCAGATATCGAACAGGGTGTGCCAATACGGCAACAGGCGTGCATCCAGGTGCACGAAGCTGCGGCAATTGCTGGGGTATTCAGGCGGCGCGGGTTCCGCGTGCAGGCGACGGGACGCCGTGCTGACCAGGCGGCGGGCGCCTGCGGGCAACAGGTGGTTCATGACACGCACTCACATTCATGACGATGGAACGCCTCCTGGTCTCAGGAGGCCCAGGGCATACGTCAGAATGCGGGGGAAGCGCGGGGGTTGGCCGAGGGCCAGGCATAGCGTGGCGGCGCCTTGTTACGCCGCTCATGGGCCGGTCGCGGGGTGCGCTCCAGGCCCAACAACCAGGCCAGGCCGACCAGAAACACCAGCGCAACGGTTAAAGCGTTGCAGACGGGGCAGGCAAAGTAGTTCGAGATGTTGCTGGAAGACGGGCTGCCCAACCCTTTGTCGGAAAGTGGCGCCTGCTTGCCGTCCACCGAACAGAACGCCCCGCCGATGCCATTGAGTGCCTGGCCCGTCATCTGCCCATGCCCCAAACCGCAGACGAACAGGTTCATCAGCACGCAGAAGTACAGGGCCCAGGCAATCAGGGAACGGTTGGGGTGGCTCAATTTCATGGCGGCGACTCTACCACCAGAGCCGCAAAAGGATGAAGCGCGGCATGCCCCTGTGGCAGAACGTCGCAGATTACGTGCGCTTCCCAGGGTTGGTAGACTGGGCGCCCTCAAAGCCTGACGTATTGATCCAGAGCAATGCAGGCGCTTCACAGGATGCACAGTTGATGAGTACGTTATTCACCCGCCGCAAAGTGCTGACCGGTATGGGCCTGTTGGGCCTGGGCAGCCTGCTGGGCGGCTGTGACTACAGCCCCAAGCTGAACTTCAAGTACGGCAAGGACTTGAGCGACAAGATCATGGGTCGCACCTTCAAGCTCAAGAATACCGACGGAGAGACCGTCACCCTCAGCTCGTACCGTGGCCTGATGCCGGTGGTGTTCTTCGGTTTCACCCAGTGCCCGGCCGTGTGCCCGACCACCCTGGCGCGCGCCGCCCAGGCCAAGAAGCTGATGGGCCGCGACGGCGAAATCATGCAAGTGGTGTTTATCACCCTGGACCCGGAACGCGACACGCCCGAGATTCTCGACAAGTACGTCAAGGCCTTCGACCCCAGCTTCGAAGCGCTGTACGGCACCCCGGAAGAAATCGCCGTGGCCGCCAAGGAATTCGGGATCTTTTATGAAAAGATTCCCGCCGGCGACACCTATACCCTGTCCCACACCGCCACCAGTTTCGTGTTCGATACCCGTGGCAACCTGCGCCTGGGTTTGCAGGCATCCCTTACTGCTAAAGAGTGCGCAGAAGACCTGCTCACCGTCATGGAGGTCTGCTAATGACTGCCGTTCAACACCTCAAACGCGCCCTGGTCGGCATGACTTTGCTGGGCCTCGCCGCCCACGCCAGCGCCCAGGTGCTAGTCACCGATGCCTGGGTACGCGCCAGTGTGCCGGGCCAGCCGTCCAGCGGCGCCTTCATGACCGTCACCGCCGACAGCGACAGCACGTTGCTGAGCGTGGCCTCGCCAGTGGCCAAGGACGTGCAGATCCATGAAATGAGCATGAAGGACGACGTAATGCGCATGGGCCCAGTGGACTCGGTAGCCCTGCCTGCCGGCAAGGCCGTGACCCTCGACCCCGACGGTTACCACGTGATGCTGATGGGCCTGACCCGCCAGATCAAGGAAGGCGACCAGATCCCCCTGACCCTGACCGTGCAAAACGCCAAGGGCGAGAAGCAGGCGATTGAAGTCACCGCGCCTGCCCGTGGCCTGGATGGGATGGATCACAGCAAGATGCATTAAGGGGGGCTGTGGCTGACGGGCTCGGAAGGTTTGTCAGTTCTGTTGTGGTGAGCAGGCTTGTTGTGGTGAGCGGGCTTGCCCCGCGCTGGGGCGCGAAGCGGCCCCAACCACGCAGCCCAACGCGGGGCAAGCCCGCTCACCACACCAAAACGAGCGTTTTATCGGCTTGGCGCGGGAGTTGGGTGGGCTGTATCGAAAGGGATCAGGCCACTTGCCCTTGGCTGCGTCATCAGGTGAAAACTCTCGCTGAGCAACGCCACCGTGGCGCGGATGCTGTCGGTCTGGCGCGGCACCGCAAACAACCCGTAGTTGACGCTCAACGCCGGGTTAGCGTTGGGCCCCAGGGCGATCACGCGCATGGTGTCCGAACGAATATTCTCGGCAGGCAGCAAGGCCACCCCCAAGCCGCTCTCCACCGCCGCCATGATCACACCGATGTTCGGGCTGGTGACGGCCACGCGGAAGTCCCGACCGGCGCTCAACAACGCATCAAACATCAGGCGCCGCCACGCGCAGGGCTCGGCATACACGATCACATCCAACGCCAGTGCCGGGTCGATCTCATCGTCGATCCCGCTTACCCAATACAAGGGCATGTTCCAGGTATGCACGGGGTCGGCGGCAAACACCGAGCTCACACCAATCGCCACGTCGAGCAAGCCATCGTGCCAGCGTTCGGCGAGGGCATCGCCGTGGTCCACGGTGATATCCATGTGAACGTGCGGGCTGGCACGCCGCAACCGCCCCAGCGCGGCCGGTAAAGCCGAGACCGCCACGTCTTCCGAAAGGCCGACGCGCACGGTGCCCATTACCGTGCGCTCCTTGAGACGTGTCGCCACCGTCTCTCCCAGCGCCAGGATGCGCGTGGCGTAGCTGAGCAACAGTTCGCCCTCGGTGGTCGGCACCACACCCCGCCCGGTGCGACGCAGCAGGCGTTGCCCGAGCAGTTCTTCGAGCCGGCGAATCTGTGCGCTCAGCGCCGATTGCGCCCTGCCCGCTTGTTGCGCGGCGCCACTGAGGCTGCCGTGGTGACACACCGCGACAAAGGTGCGCAGTAAATAGGGTTCGAAGGCATCGGATATCATGTTTGGCATAACTCTGAATCAACTGCTATCACCCTACCCTGATATCCATCGGATGACTACGCTGCCCAGCCTGTTCAACCAGTGAGTCAAACATCATGGAATACACCCGTAACCCACGCATCGTATTGGCTGCTCGCCCCGACGGGCGCCCGAAAACCAGCGACTTTCGCCTCGAATACGCTGCGATACCCTCGCCTGCCGATGGCCAGGTGCTGCTGGAAAACCTCTACCTGTCCCTCGACCCGTACATGCGCTGGCGCATGAGCGACGCCAAGTCATACGCCGAACCCGTCGGCATCGGTGAAGTGATGGTGGGCGGCACCGTGGCGCGTATCACGCACTCGCGTCACGCTGACTGGCACGAAGGTGACCTCGTGCTGGCCTACGCCGGTTGGCAGCGCTTTGCCGTGTCTGACGGGCACGACCTGCGCCGCCTCGACCCCAGCATCGCGCCCCTTACCACGGCCCTCGGCGTGCTAGGCATGCCGGGCTTCACGGCATACGCCGGGCTGCTCAACATTGGCCAACCCAAATCCGGCGACACCGTGGTCGTCGCAGCCGCCAGCGGAGCCGTGGGCTCGGTGGTCGGCCAGATCGCTCGCCTGCACGGTGCCCGAGCCGTGGGCATTGCGGGTGGGGCGGACAAGTGTGCTTTTGTGAAAGACGAACTGGGTTTTGATGCGGTCATCGACCACCGCGCCCCCGACTTTGCCGAGCAACTGGCCAGGGCATGCCCGAATGGCATCGACGTGTACTTCGAGAACGTCGCCGGGCCTGTCTGGGATGCCGTGCGGCCGCTGCTCAATGACTTTGCGCGAATCCCGGTGTGCGGGCTGATCGCCCACTACAACGATAGCGCCCTGCAGGAAGCCACCGCTGATCGCCTGCCAGCCACGATGCATGACATTCTCGCCAAGAGCCTGACCGTACGCGGGTTTATCCAGACCGAGTTCGTCGATCAACAACAGGGCAGGTTCCTCAAAGAGGCCGCACAGTGGATCGCCAACGGCAAACTCAAATGGCGCGAAGACATTGTCGACGGCCTGGAACAGGCGCCCGAAGCCTTTATCGGACTGCTGGAGGGACGCAACTTCGGCAAGTTGATCGTGCGCCTCAATCCACAATAAACAACCGCGCCCCGACACGCGTCGAAGAGCGATGGCCTTCCATGTCATTGCCCACCTGGTAACTCATTCCGGCCGTCAGGGTGAACTGGCGGCCGTCTTCCAGCTCCGTGTGCAACTCGCCTTCAAGGCACAACAGAATGTGCCCGCGCCAGCACCAGTGATCCGCCAGGTAGCCGGGGGTGTATTCGACCATGCGCACGCGGGTGGTGCCGAAGTGGCGGGTGCGCCATATGGCATTGCCCGTCACACCAGGGTGAGAAACCGGTTCGACCGTGGACCAGTCGGTGGTGCCAAAGGGGACAACGTTCAGATCCATGTTGGGCTCAATGATGGTTGTGCAGGGCTTGAGGCTATCGACCTGAAGCGACAGCCGATAGACACAGATCAAGCGCTTTTGTGGGATACAGGTATCCTGCCTGCACGGCTCTCACGGATACGCTTATGCAGATCGACCCCACCTACGTCCTTTACGAAACCGAACACTGGCGGCTCAACCACCACCTGGCGTCCGCACTGCCCGGTTACCTGATGCTGGGCGCCAAGTCGCCGGCCCACTCCCTGGCTGAAATGCCGGAAGCGGCGCTGGCAGAGTTGGGTGGGTTGCTGGCAAAGATCCAGCGGGTGATGGAGACGCAACTGGAGCCGAAATGGCTGTACATCAGCCGCTACGGACACATGCCAGGCTTCCCGCTGCATTTTCATTTCATCCCGGTGTATGACTGGGTGGAGGACGCGTTCTGGCGGGATGAGCGCTATCGGCGGCTGCAAGGTTTTGGCGCACAGGGCCAGGCGCAGGCCTTGACCGATGGCGCGGAACTGACGCTGTTTGTGTGGCGGGAGTTTGGGGAAAGCCCTACGCCGCCGCCGGTTCAGGGAGAATCCGTGCAGCAGGTGATCGCGCGATTGCGCGCTGCGTTCAGACCGGAGTGAAAGCCCAGCTTAAAACAGATCCCCTGTGGTATCAGCAGGTCAGGTGTTTGGTCATCGGGACACAGGCCAACTGCAAACCCGACGGCGAATGGTAAATCGCCTGCTCATCGCCCACGTACCCACAGGCCCGATAGAAACTCGCCGCATTCAACGTCGCATCCAGCACCAGGGTTTCAATCGCCTGTTCCCGCGCAACGCTCTCCAAGTGGTCGAGCATCGCCTTGCCATATCCGCGCCCGGTGAACCCAGGCAACACAAACAATGCGCCGACTTCGTTGTTGTCCGGATCAAGCATGCCGGTGGCCACCGGTTCTCCCTGCACCCACCCCAGGTAAAACGGTTTGTCCATCAGCGCGCTGTAGCCGTCTTCGGCTTTACCCCGCGTCCACAGCAGCATTTGCGCCTGCGTGTAGGCACCGATGCACTGGCTGCGAATGGCCTGCAAACGGATGTCGAACGCCACTTGGGCATGTTCCTGGTTGGCGCGTTTGATCTCCAGCATGTGTATCTCCTTCCATGAAATCATCGTGCCACTAGTACACTTGTGCTAATCGACCCCTCCCCCCTGCGGCGCTATATTCCCCGGCACTTCCAGCGCTCCTCCGGCACCGTGCATTTCTTGCGCGTGGGCGCGTTGTGCGCTGGAAAAACCATAACAACCCCAAGGAAGAAGCACCATGAAACTGCAATCCTCCGTTACCCGCCTCACCCTGTTGGGCGCCCTGATCATCGGCGTCGCCGGCTGCAGCAACATCAAACCTACCGAAGATCACCTCAAGACGCTGTCGGAGACCAACCTGGGCGAACCGGTCAAGCGTATTTCCAATGTGCGCAGCGACTCGATGACCACCTACTACGTCGCCAGTGCCGCCTCCGGCGAGTACAACTGCTCAGTGCCCAGCGGTGCCAGCGGCGGCATGTTCGCCGTGGCCAGCTTTGGCATGATGAAGCCTGCGGCCTACTGCCAACCCAAAGGTGCACGCGGCAACGCACTGCAGGGATTCACCCAGTAACCGCCTGCTGGCTCAGGTCCCGCAGGGTGCCGCGCAGTTCGGCGGGACGCACCGGCTTGGAGAGAATGGCGATCCGGCGGTCGTGCAAGGCGGCCTGGATTCTCTCCACGTCATGCCCGGTGAGAATCAGCGCAGGAACGGCCCAGCCGCGTTGCTCGCGCAGGGCATCGATGCATTCGATACCGGTGGCGTGGTTACCCAGGTCGTAGTCGGCGACGATGATGTCGCAGTCACTGACCAGGTCGCGCCCCGACGACTCAGCCTGCACCTCGCAACCCCAGCGCTCCAGCAGCGCCTGGGTGGCGAGCAGTACGTTATGGTCGTCTTCAACCAGGCACACCTTCAAACCGGTCAATAGCCCGGCCTGGCGCGTGTCGTCGCGCGGTGCCGTGGCACGTGGCGCAGAGGCCAGGGTCAAGCCATACAGGCTTACAGAAGTACCATGGCCCACCCGTGAGCGCAGGCCTACTTGCACCCCCATCAACTGCCCCAGGCGCTTGACGATGGACAGCCCCAGGCCTACGCCTTCAACGTCTTTGTCACGCAGGTGGCGTACCCGATAAAACTCCTCGAAGACTTTTGACAGATGCTCCTCGGCAATCCCCCGCCCCCGGTCATGAATCTCCACCGCCAAGCCGCCGTCGCGAATGCGCACGCCAATGAGCACCGGGCGTTGCGCACCGTATTTGAAGCAATTGGACAGCACGTTCTGCACCATCGTCGCCAACAGCGCCGGGTCGACCAGCACCCAGTGCGCGCAAGGCCGCAGGCGCAACTCCACCCCGGCCCAACGCGCGGCCTCGGCGTTCTGGCGCACCAAGTCGGCAAGGAACTCGCCCAGGTGCACCGCCTGGTACTTAGGCAACAGGCGGCCGTTGTCGAGGGTGTAGAGGTCGAGAATCGAGCGGAACAATTGCGACACGTTCAGCAGCGAACGGTCGATGTTATCCACCAGGCGCCGCTCTTCATCGCCCAGCCGGGCTTCGCGCAGGCACGCGGTGAACAGGCCGATGGAGTGGATGGGTTGGCGCAAATCATGGCTGGCCTGGGCGAGGAAACGGGATTTTTCCAGGTTGGCGGCGATGGCTTGCTCGGATGCCTTGCGCGTGCGCTCCAACAGAATATGCGCGTACACCGGGATCACCGTGCTGGTGATCATCAGCATCAGCACCATGAAAGGCTGTGCCTGCCACACCGGCGTGAGCCGATACACCACCAGCAGCGCCAGCAACGCCAATGCCGTGGCAATCGCCAGGTAGCGCGAGCCATAGCGCATGCCATTGCCCAGGTTGACCCAGACCATCACCGCATACAGTGGCAACGCCGCTTCGCCGCCCACCACCATGCCGAACGAGGTGCCGGTGTAGTCGTGGAGCATCCCGAAGATCCGCCGCGCCGGGTAATGCCCGGGCCAACGTGCGATCACCTGGCGCAACACGATGGAGGCGAGCAGGAACAGGACGATATACAGGATCACCGGCAGGTAGGTGTCCATCGATTGTCCGGGCAGAAAGCCCAGTGCGGTGATGTACACGACAGCGATGGTGGCCACCACAATGCGCAGGTTGGCCTGGTCGAGTTCGGAGTTGGTCTCAAGACTCATGGGTTACGTCCTTGTGCGGCAATCAACAAATCCGTCATGCGCCACAGGCAGGCCCTGGGCGCGGTGGTAAGGTAGCATGCAACGGCATAACCCTGCCCCAGGGAGGAGCACCCCAATGACCGGCCGTATCATCATCGCCGATGACCACCCGATGTTCCGCGAAGGCATGCTGCGCACCGTGCAGCGCCTGCTACCGCACGCCCAGGTGCAGGAAGCCGGCGACCTCGACAGCGTGCTTGCGTTGATCCGCGAAGGCGGCGATATCGACACGCTGATCCTCGACCTGCGCTTCCCCGGCCTGACCTGCATGAGCCAACTGGTCGAACTGCGCCGGCAATTACGGCGCACCACGCTGATCGTGGTGTCGATGGTGGACGACCCGGCGTTGATCGACCAGGTGATGGCCCTGGGCGCGGACGGCTTCATCGGCAAGAACATCGCCCCCGACGAGATCGGCCAGGCGCTGCTGGCGATCCGCGACGGTGAAGTACTGGTCAAGTTCGCCCCATCCGGCCTGTTGCCCCTGGACACCCACACCCTCACCGCTCGCCAGCAAGACGTGCTGCGCCTGATCGCCCAGGGCAAGACCAACAAGGAAATCGCCAAGGCCCTGGCTATCTCGCCGTTCACCGTGCGCATCCATGTGTCGTCGCTGTTGCGCACCCTGGATGTGCCCTCCCGGGCGGCGGCCGCGGTGAAGTATTCCGGGGAGTTCTAGGCGTTTTCATCGCCGGGGCGGGTGAAGGAATAGCGGTCGATGTCAGTGCGCAGCGTCCAGCCCTGACCCTGCCAATAATGGGCGGCACGGGTGTTGGTCTTGAACACATCGAGGTGGCACTTGTGGATGCCCAATTGCGCCAGCACGTCGAGGCAACGTTGCGTCAGCGCCTGTGCGATGCCCTGGCGGCGATAGTCCGGCAGTACCAGCAAATGCTGCAGGTAACCACGGCGCCCATCGTGGCCGCACATCACGCAGGCGATCAACTGGCCTTCGGCTTCGGCCACAAAACTCATGCCGGGGTTGCGTCCCAGATAGCGCTCGGTGGCCTCGCGGGAGTCGGCGTCGCGCAGGGAGATGCCGGGGGTATTTTGCATGAGGGCGAGAACGGCGTCGTAGTCGGCTGGGGTCATCACACGAAGGTTGAACATGGGCTGTGCCTGAGGTGAAGGGCCGATCAGATTGGCACACTTTTGTGACGCGCCCCAGCGCTCTGCATCCGATATTTATGCTCACTTCCCAGCTTAATAATATTTTATTTATAACCCCCCTCCCCCTAGCCTTGAAGTCATGCCAACGCTGAATCCAACTGCATTACGCAAGGACAGAGACATGACTGAAGCAATAACAAAAACAGACACCCTGGTGGTGGGCGCCGGTCAAGCTGGCGTGGCCATGAGTGAGCATCTGAGCAAGCAAGGCGTGCCCCACGTGGTGCTGGAGCGCAGCCGTATTGCCGAGCGCTGGCGCACCGGGCGTTGGGATTCGCTGGTGGCCAACGGGCCGGCCTGGCATGACCGGTTCCCCGGCCTGGAGTTCGACACGGTTGCCCCGGATGGCTTTGCCCCCAAGGAACGCGTGGCCGATTACTTTGAAGCCTATGCCCGCAAGTTCAATGCGCCGATCCGCACCGGCGTTGACGTGTTGTCGGTGGTCCGCAATGTCGGCCGCCCTGGCTTTACCGTGCACACCAGTGAAGGTGTGATCGAAGCCAACCGGGTAGTGGCAGCGACCGGGCCGTTCCAGAAGCCGGTGATCCCGGCCATCGCGCCCAACGACACCGCGCTGCACCAGATCCACTCCGCCGACTATCGCAACCCCGCGCAACTGCCAGCCGGCGCCGTGCTGGTGGTGGGTGCCGGTTCATCCGGCGTGCAGATTGCCGATGAATTGCAGCGCTCCGGGCGCCAGGTGTACCTCTCGGTCGGCGCCCACGACCGCCCGCCTCGCGCTTACCGCCACCGCGACTTCTGCTGGTGGCTGGGTGTACTGGGCGAGTGGGACCAGGCCGCCATGAAGCCCGGCCGCGAACACGTGACCATTGCGGTCAGCGGCGCACACGGAGGCAAGACCATCGACTTCCGCGAACTGGCCCAGCAAGGCATGACCCTGGTCGGCCTGACCCAAGCGTTCAATGGCAACGTTGCCACGTTCCAGCCGAACCTGGTGGAAAACCTCGCACGCGGCGATGAAAACTACCTGGCCCTGCTGGATGCCGCCGATGCCTACATCGAGCGCAACGGCCTGGACCTGCCGCTGGAGCCCGAAGCCCGTCACGTATTCCCCGACGCGGACTGCATCAAGAACCCGATCCTGGAACTGGACTTGGCCAAGGCCGGCGTCACCTCGATCATCTGGGCCACCGGTTTTGCGGTGGACTACAGCTGGTTGAACGTGGCGGCCTTCGACGCCGCCGGCAAACCCCAGCACCAGCGCGGCGTGTCCAGCGAGGCCGGGATCTACTTCCTGGGCCTGCCGTGGCAGTCACGCCGTGGCTCGTCGTTTATCTGGGGTGTGTGGCACGACGCCAAGTACGTCGCCGACCACATCGCCATCCAGCGCCAATACCTTGAATACCGCGAAGCCGCCCCGGTGGCTCGCCCATCCCCTGTCAGCGCCTGATCACTTTATTGCCGGAGTTTTTTTGATGCCTACTCATACTCGTATCCGCATGTTCAACACCAAGGAAACCTACCCCAACCAGAGCCTGGACAACGACCTGTGCCAGGCCGTGCGCGCCGGCAATACCGTGTATGTACGCGGCCAGGTCGGCACCGATTTCGACGGCAACCTGATCGGCCTTGGCGACCCGCGCGCCCAGGCCGAGCAAGCGATGAAAAACGTCAAGCAACTGCTGGAAGAAGCCGGCAGCGACCTCAGCCATATCGTCAAGACCACCACCTACCTCATCGACCCGCGCTACCGCGAGCCGGTGTATCAGGAAGTCGGCAAGTGGCTCAAGGGCGTGTTCCCGATCTCCACCGGGCTGGTGGTGTCGGCCCTCGGCCAGCCGCAGTGGTTGATGGAAATCGATGTGATCGCCGTTATCCCCGAGTAAGGAGCCGCACATGACCTTTTCAATCGTCGGCCGGTGCGCCGAAACCGGCCAACTGGGCATTGCCATCAGCTCGTCGAGCATCGCGGTGGGCGCCCGCTGCCCGTGGCTGCGCCCAGGCGTGGGTGCCGTGTCGACCCAGAACATCACGCTGCCGGCCCTGGGCCCAGACGTGCTCGACCTGTTGGAACAAGGCCGGCCCCCCGCCGAGGCCATCGACACGGCCCTGACCCGCAACGGCTACAGCCAGTACCGGCAACTGACGGCGATTGATCACCTGGGGCGTAGCGTGCATTTCAGCGGCAGCGAAACCCTCGGCACCCACCATGCCGTGTCGGGTGAACAGTGCGTGGCGGCGGGCAATATGCTTGCCGACCGTGCGGTGATCGAGGCCATGGTCAGTGCCTTCGAACAAGGCGAAGGCCAGTTGGCGGACCGGTTGCTGGCGGCCATGCACGCCGCCATTGCCGCCGGTGGCGAAGCGGGCCCGGTGCATTCCGCCGCGCTGGTGGTGGTGGGCGAACTGACCTGGCCGATCATCAATTTGCGGGTTGATTGGGCCGATGAACAACCGATCCTTGAATTGCAAAAGCTGTGGGATGCCTATCGCCCGCAAGTGCAGGACTACATCGACCGCGCCCTCGCCCCGGACCGCTCGCCCGGCTACGGCGTAGCGGGAGACGACCGATGAGCAGCAGCCGCGAACTGCTGCAGACGCTGGTGGGGTTCGACACCACCAGTCGCGAGTCAAACCTGCAACTGATCGAGTTTGTACGCGATTACCTGGCCGGTTTCGGGGTATCCAGCGAGTTGGTCTACAACGAAGATCGCAGCAAGGCCAATTTGTTTGCCAGCGTGGGCCCGGTTGAGTTGCCGGGGATGGTGCTGTCGGGACACACCGATGTGGTACCGGTGGACGGCCAGCCCTGGACCGTACCGCCGTTCGAGCTGACCGAACGCGACGGCAAGCTGTTCGGCCGCGGGACCGCCGACATGAAGGGTTATATCGCCTGCGTGTTGGCACTGGTGCCGGCGTTGGTCGCGGCGCCGTTGCGGATGCCGCTGCACATCGCACTGTCCTATGACGAAGAAGTCGGTTGCCTGGGCGTGCGTTCGTTACTTAAGGTGCTTGAAGAACGGCCAGTGAAACCCATGCTGTGCATCATCGGCGAACCCACCGAACTCAAGCCGGTGCTCGGCCACAAGGGCAAGTTGGCGATGCGCTGCGACGTGCATGGCGAGGCGTGCCATTCGGCCTATGCACCTTATGGAGTGAATGCGATCGAACACGCCGCCGAGTTGATCGGCGAGCTGGGACGGATCGGCCAGCGCCTGCGAGAAACACAGGATGCGCGCTTTGATCCACCGTTCAGCACGGTCCAGACCGGGGTGATCAGCGGCGGCAAGGCGCTGAATATCGTGCCGGCGGATTGCCGGTTTGATTTTGAAGTGCGTGCGTTGCCGTCACAGGACCCAGCCGAAGTGGCTGGCGAACTGAAGGCCTACGCCGAACAACACGTATTGCCGCGCATGCAGGCGGTGAGCGCGCAGAGTGCGATTCGCTTTACCGAGTTGTCGGCGTACCCCGGGTTGGTCACCGATGAGCGCAGCCAGGCGGCGGAGTTGATCGCCGCGTTTTCCGGCTCGCGGGCGTTCGGCACAGTGGCGTTTGGTACCGAGGGTGGGTTGTTTGACGCGGTGGGCATTCCCACGGTGGTGTGCGGGCCGGGGAGCATGGACCAGGGGCACAAGCCGGATGAGTTTGTGAGCCTGGAGCAACTGGCGGGGTGTGACGCCATGCTGGGGCGGATGCTGGACTCGATTCGCGCGTAGTTCACCGTTCCCCTGTAGGAGCCGGCTTGCCGGCGAAAAACGTGAGGGCGCCGCGTCTTATCTGGTTTCCCGCGTTATCGTTGACGACCATCGCCGGCAAGCCGGCTCCTACAAGGGTTGTGTCAGCCGAGCAGGCGGGCGAGTTCTTCGCGGCAGTAGTCGACGAAGAGCTGCACCGGTTTGGTCAGCGGCGCCCGCCGTAACCATACCGCTGACAAGCCTGAGCCGGTCACCGTCTCCGCCAGCGGCACACACGCCACCTTTTGCCCATCATAGGTGTACTCGGTGAACGGCTTGGTCACCAGAATCGAAAAGCCGAACCCCCGCCCCACCATGCCCCGCACCATCTCGATCGACGGCGAGCTGAACACGATATTCGGCGTCAGCCCGCGCTCTTCAAAGATGCTCACGAAGTAGGTCCGGCTGGGCAGTACGTCCAGCAGAATCATCGGCTCCAGCACCAGGTCTGCCAGCGACACCTTGGCTTGTTGCGCAAAGCGATGATCGGCTGGCAACAGCGCATAAGGTTGCTGCGGCGGCATCAACGGCGTGGTCTCGATGGTGGCGCCCAAGTCGTGCTCGAACAGCATGGCCACATCAATGCTGCCCGCCGTCAGCGCCTGCACCAGTTCCTGCTGTTCGCCATCACGAATACGGATCTCCACCCCCGGCCAACGCGCCTTGAAGCCGGCGATCAGGCGCGGCAGGTAGAGTGGCGCCACGGTTTCAAAGCAGCCGATATCGATCTGCCCGGCCACCACATCATTGTCCGCCAGGGCGTTTTGCTCGAACTCATGGGCCACCCGCAGCAGTTCCAGCGCTTTGCGATAAAACCGCGCGCCGCTGGGGGTGAGCGACACGCCCTGGGCGTGATGACGGATAAACAGCTGCACGCCAAAGCTGTCTTCGAGCTGCTTGATCGCCGTGGACACCGACGGCTGCGCGATATACAGCTTGCGCGACGCCTCGGCGACACTGCCGCACTCGGCCGTGGTGACGAAATATCTGAGTTGGCGCAGGTTATAGGCAGCCATCGGGGCCTCCAGAAACGTGGGACTTCGCCCGCAAAACAGGTGTAGGCAACATACCGGAGCGCGGCAAGGCGCGAGCTATATTTTTTAAGGTCTATAGCAACAAACTTACTAATTTACCTCCCCGCGCCCATTGCAGATCATCACACCAACAACAAAGCGCCACGCCGGTGGCGCACAGCGAAGTACGTCAACGTACTCACCTTGCCTTGGAGCTCGTCATGGTTACCACTGCAACATCCTCCGCCCCGCTTATCGAAAAACACACGATTGGATACGTGCCCCCGGAAGATCGCCATGGAAAGGTAAGAGACCTGTTCACCCTGTGGTTCGGCGGCAACATCGCGCCGTTGCCCATCGTCACGGGCGCACTGGGTGTGCAACTGTTTCACCTCAACCTGGTGTGGGGCATCGTCGCCATTCTTGTCGGCCACCTGGTCGGCGGCGTGCTGATGGCGCTGCACTCGGCCCAGGGCCCGCAGATGGGCATCCCGCAAATGATCCAGAGCCGCGCCCAGTTCGGCTCCCTCGGCGCCTTGCTGGTGGTGGTGATCGCCGGCGTCATGTACATCGGTTTTTTTGCCTCCAACATCGTGCTCGCGGGTAAATCCCTGCACGGCGTGGTCGACGCCGTGCCCGTACCGGTGGGCATCGTGATCGGTGCGATCGGTTCCGGGATCATCGGCATCATCGGCTACCGCTTCATCCACGTGCTCAACCGCATCGGCACCTGGGTGCTGGGCGCCGGGATCGTGCTGGGGTTCGGCTACATCTTCACCCACGTGCAGACCACGGACTTCCTGACGCGCGGTGAATTCAACATCGCAGGCGTGCTGGCGACCGTGTCGCTGGCGGCGTTGTGGCAGATCGCATTCGCGCCTTACGTCTCCGACTACTCGCGCTACCTGCCGGCCGATGTACCGGTTGCCTCCACGTTCTGGACCACCTACCTCGGCTCGGCGCTGGGCTCCAGCCTGTCGTTCATCTTCGGCGCCGTTGCCGTCCTCGCCACCCCGGTCGGCATGGACACCATGGACGCGGTCAAACTCGCCACCGGCGCCATCGGCCCATTGATGCTGGTGCTGTTCCTGCTCAGCGTGATCAGCCACAACGCCCTCAACCTGTATGGCGCCGTGCTGTCGATCATCACCCTGGTGCAGACCTTTGCGTACCGCTGGATTCCCACGGCAAAAAGCCGTGCAGTGATCTCGATCCTGGTGCTGGCAGCCTGCGCGATTGCGGCGGTGTTCGCCTCGAAAGACTTCATCGGCCACTTTGTCGACATGGTGCTGGTGTTGCTGGTGGTCCTGGTGCCGTGGACGGCGATCAACTTGATCGACTTCTACGCCATCCATAAGGGCAAGTACGACATTGCCTCGATCTTCCGCGTGGACGGCGGGATCTACGGCCGGTACAACCCGCAGGCGTTGTTGGCATATGGGATTGGGATTGTGGTGCAGATTCCGTTCATGAACACGCCCCTGTACGTGGGGCCGATTTCGGAACACATCAACGGCGCGGATTTGTCTTGGGTGGTGGGGTTGGTGGTGACGTCGCCGTTGTACTTCTGGTTGGCGAGTCGGGACAGTGCGTATAAGCGTCGGATGGACGGGGGGAAGTTGGTGGGAGGGGTTTGAGGCTCCTGCCTGCCGCGTTTAGAGCGTGATTGCAGAAACCACCCATACGCCGGCTTTAGGGCCGGGGCATGGGTGGTTTTTGCTGTTGGGATGAGGTTGAGGGTTTGCGTGTAACGCTGGTCTTGACCCTGTGGACTGAATGGACACTAATGCGACAGCCAATAATATGATTTAAAAGGATTTAGTGATGAGCCTTATTGATGATTTAAAGCGTCAATACCCGGGAGCCACTGCCTGGCCATTTGGTGACACTCCAGAAATGGCAGATGAGTTGGCCGACCGTGTCGCTAAAGGAATAAAAACAGCCACCTGCTGTTCACTGTCATCCTTCAAGGCAGAAGATGAATCACCCACTGTTGGCAGTTACAGCATCATCCTTAACAGCAGGAACGAACCTGTCTGTGTGGTCCGAGTTATTTCGATGCAAATCATTCGTTACTGCGACGTCGATCAAGCGTTCGCACAGAAGGAAGGCGAAGGCGATCTCAGCCTCAGGTACTGGAGGCAGGGCCATAAAGAATTTTTCCAACGAGAGGGCTCGTTCGATGAGGCAATGGAACTTGTGGCGGAAGAATTTGAGTTGGTGGACGTGCTGTAAACGATAAGGCGCTCTTGCCAACTCAACTGATGGCGGTGGGTCAGGCAAAAAAGTAGTCGCAATACCGGCGCCATCGCAGCCTCGCTAAAGCTCGACATCTCCTACAGGGAATACCGTTTCAGTGCCTGGCGTGTGATGTTTGTCTATCATGTGGCCTTTCGCTCAACGCCCCAGGAAACGCCCATGCCCGCCCTCACCTTCCGCAACGCCCTCCCCGCCGACGCCGCCCGTTGCTTTGAAATCGAAACCACCGCCTACGAAGGCGACGAAGCCGCGACTCTGGAGAAGATCGCCACGCGTATTGTGCAGTACCCGCAAGGCTTTCTGATCCTGGAGGCGGATGGCGCGGTGGTGGGTTTCATCAACTGCGGCTGCGCCCACAAGGTGGTGATGTCCGACGAGGCGTTCAAGGAGTTGGTGGGCCATTCGGCCGATGCGCCGAACGTGGTGATCATGTCGGTGGTGGTCGACCCGGCGCACCAGGGCAAGGGTTACTCCAGGCTGCTGATGACCGAATTTGTGCAGCGCATGCGGGCGATGGGCAAGCAGACGATTCACTTGATGTGCAAGCAGCAACACGTGCCGCTGTATGAGCGCATGGGGTACCAGTACGTGCAGCCGTCGCCGTCGGATCACGGTGGCATGGCGTGGCATGAGATGGAGATGGCGCTCTAGCAATGAACACACCGCACATCGAAATCAGCGACCAACCCAACCCCGACGCCGAGCGCATCTTGGGCAGCGGTCTCGCGGCCTTCAATGAAGCCATCACCGGCTACAACGATCGTTGCCTGCTGACGGTGCTGATCAAGGACCCCGACACCCGGCAGATCCTCGGCGGCATCACCGGTAAAACCACGCTGGGCACGGCGTTCCTCGACCTGTTCCACCTGCCCGATTCGCTGCGCGGGTCGGGCTTGGGCGGTCAGTTACTGCAAGCCTTCGAAGATGAGGCCCGGCGCCGGGGTTGCACAAACGCGGTGCTGTACACCCTCAGCTTCCAGGCTCCCGGGTTTTACGAGAAGCATGGCTGGGTACGCTTCGGCGAGATCCCGTGCGAGCCCGAAGGCAGCAGCCGGGTTTTTCTGTCCAAGGTGCTGTGACCTTCAGGGTTTTGCCAAACAACCCAGCAGCGCCGCGCGATGCTCCGCCGCGTGTAAATGTTGCCAGTGCAGGTTTGCCGCAGTAGGGTTTACCCCCGCCCAATGTACAGGAGCCCAGCATGAGCTTTTTTTCCGACCCCGATGCCGTCGCCCGTTACGCCGAAGGCCCGGTGCGCCTGGTGCCGGGCTTCGATGGCCTGCAACGCATGACCACCCTGCTGTTGCGCGAACGCGTGCCGGCCACGGGCAATGTGCTGGTGTTGGGCGCAGGCGGTGGCCTGGAGTTGAAGCGCTTTGCCGACGCGGAACCGGGCTGGCGTTTTGTGGGGGTAGACCCATCGGCCGAGATGCTGAAGCTGGCAGAGGCCACCCTGGGTCCGTTGAATGCGCGAACTCAATTGCACGAAGGCTATATCGACACGGCCCCGCCGGGACCTTTCGACGGCGCCACCTGCCTGCTGACCTTGCACTTCATCCCGGCCGAACAGCGCCTGCAAACCCTCAAGGCATTGTGGTTACGCCTGCTACCGGACGCGCCGTTGGTGGTGGCGCATCACAGCTTCCCGCAGGCGCCGGACGACAAGGCTCGCTGGCTGAAGCGCTACGCTGCGTTTGCAGTGGATTCGGGCGTGCCGGCAGCAGATGCTGAGCGGGCGATTGCGGCGATCAGTGAGAAATTGCCGGTGCTGTCACCCGAGGCTGATCAAGCCCTGATGACAGAAGCCGGGTTCGAGGGTGTCGAGTTGTTCTACGCCGGCTTCAGCTTTAAAGGCTGGGTGGGCTACAAGCCGCGCTAGCGGCTTTACCAACTCCCGGACGCTCCGCCGCCGCCACTGGAACCCCCGCCACCGGAAGAGCTGGAGCTGCTGGAACTGGAGCTGCTGGATCCCGAGCTCGACCCATCGCTCGACCCAGAGCCACCGCCGGTCTTGCCAAAGATGAACAGCGCCGCAAACGAGGCAATCGGGAACGCGTACAGCCAGCCGTTACGGCCGAGTTCCATCAACACCCCCGCCGCCACATACACCCCCACCGCTGCCGACAGCCGCGCGACAAACCCCACGCGACTTTGCTTCCAGGCGTCCTTCATGATCACCAGCAGCACCAGGTACAACCCCAGCACCACCAGCGCACCCAGCGGAAATACCAGCCAATGGATGAAGTTGACGTCGGCGTACTGACGATCAATCACCACCAACCCAAGGATGTACGCCAGCAGCCCGACGACGCAGTAAAACACCGAGCGTGCCATCCACAATGCGCCGAAGGTTGCGCCACCGATCAGCAGGGTCAACGGCATCACCAGCAAGAACACCAGCCAGTCGCGCCCTCCGCCCAGGATCGCGAGCAGCACGGTGGCCGCCACCGCGGCAATCAAGGCGCGGCGCCAGTGCAGCTTGCCGGCACTGATCAGCACACCGCCAATCGCGCCGATGACAAACGCCAGCAGTATTGCAATGAACTGGGGGTTGATCCCTGGCCCCGCGATCTTGGGCAGGTCACCACCGTCCACCAGCACCACCAGGTCGTTCACGCCCTGGGACACACCGCCCGCAAAATCCCCTTGGCGAAACGCCGGCGTGAGGTGTTCTTCGATAATGCGATGGGCCAGCAAATCCGTGACCGTGCCTTCCAGGCCGTAGCCGACTTCGATGCGCACCTTGCGGTCCTCTTTGGCCACCACCAGCAGGATGCCGTCATTGATGTCCTTGCGGCCCAGCTTCCAGGCGCGGAACAGCTGGTTGGCGTAATCCTCGATGCTCGCGCCGCCGGTGGTGGGCACCAGCAGCACGGCCACTTGCGAGCCTTTGCGCTGTTCAAGGTCGGCGAGTTGGTTTTTCAGACGGGTGGTGGTCGCGGCATCCAGGGTGTTGGTGAGGTCGATCACCCGCTGGTCGAGGGCCACGCCGATAGGCGAAGTGCCCGCCTGGGCGCTGCCCAGCAGGCCAAGCAACACCAGCGCTATCAGACTCAAGACGGATTGCCGCAAAATCGCCATCATGCTTTGTTACCTGAAATTTCTTCCTGAAGGCGGCGACTTTACCTTAACGGCGCTATAACGCGTGACCCCACGCCTGTGACTATCTAAACTCCCTGCAGTCATAGCAATACGCCATAACCGAGAAAACCCATGGACCTACTCCACCGTAACAATGTCAGCGTGATGGGCAACGGGACCTCGACCCTGGTGTTTTCCCACGGGTTCGGCTGCAACCAGGCCATGTGGAACTACCTGGCGCCGCATTTCCTGGAACGCTTTCGCGTGGTGATGTACGACCTGGTGGGCGCAGGGCTGTCGGACTTGGGCGCCTTCGACAAGGCCAAGTACGGCACGCTGGAGGGCTACGCCCGTGACCTCAATGAAATCATCGAGGCCTACGCCGTCGGCCCGGTGATCCTGGTAGGGCATTCGGTCAGCGCAATGATCGGCGCCCTCGCCGACCGCCTGGCCCCCGGCCGCATCAGTGCCCATGTGATGATCGGGCCATCGCCGCGCTATATCGATGAAGACGGCTACATCGGCGGCTTCAAACGCGGCGATATCGAGGACCTGCTCGACACCCTCGACAGCAACTACCTCGGCTGGTCCAGCGCCATGGCCCCGGTGATCATGGGCGCACCAGATCAACCGGCGCTGGGCGAAGCGTTGACCGAGAGTTTCTGCCGCACTGAACCTGAGATCGCCAAGCAATTCGCGCGGGTGACGTTCATGTCGGACAACCGCCAGGACGTGATCGGCCTGGCCACCACGGTGTTGATCCTGCAATCCACCGATGACCTGATCGCCCCCGTCGCCGTAGGCGAATACCTGCACAGCGTGCTGTCCCACAGCCGCTATTGCCTGGTGGAAAACATCGGCCATTGCCCGCACATGAGTGCGCCACAGGCTTGCGCAGCGGCCATGGACGATTTCCTGGCACCCTGGGCGGTTGCGCGTGTCAGCTGACCTGTTCGACAGCGCGGCCTGCGCCCTGGCCGTCACCGCGCAAGATGGCATGATCCTGCAAGCCAACGCGCGCTTCAGCGAGTGGCTGGGGTTCAGCAACACCGAGCTGTGCGGCAAGCGTTTCCAGGATCTACTGACCATGGGCGGACGCATCTTCCACCAGACCCACCTGGCCCCGATGTTGCGCATGCATGGCAGCGTCACCGAAGTGAAGCTCGACATGCTGCACCGCGACGGCCACAAGGTCACCGTACTGCTCAACGGCATCCAGCGTGAACAGGCCGACAGTGTGGTGTACGACCTGGCGTTGTTCGGCACCACCGACCGCGACAAGTACGAACGCGAGCTGCTCAACGCCCGCAACCTGGCCGAAGCGTTGTTGCAGGAAAAGACCGCCACCGAACTGGCCCTGCAGCAGGCTCAGGGCGAACTGCGCGAGGCCTATGCCATTTCCCAACGTCGCGCGCTGTTCGCTGAACAGATGGTAGCGATTGTCAGCCACGACCTGAAAAACCCGCTCACGGCGATTCGCATGGCCTCCGATTTTCTCAGCCGCAGCGAACGCACGCCCAAGGAGCGCCAGTTGCTGGGGCATATCGGCCAGTCATCCGAACGCGCCCAACGCATGATCGCCGACCTGCTGGACTTTACCCAGGCCCGGGTCGGCCAGGGCATCAGCATCAAGGCGGCCTCCCTGGATCTGCACAGCGTGATCCATCGCGCCGTGGATGAACTGCGCGTGGCGTTCCCCAAGGCGACGCTGGAACATCACAGCGTAGGCCAAGGCGACGCGTGCCTGGACGCCGACCGTGTGCAGCAGATCATTGGCAACCTGGTGGCCAACAGCGTGGCCTATGGCGACCTGCAGCGGCCGATCACGGTCACGTCACGGCTGTGCGATGGCGCGTGTGAAGTGTCCGTGCACAACTACGGCGAACCGATTCCCGAAAGCTTGCTGGCCGGGTTGTTCGAGCCCATGACCCGTGGCACCGATCAAGGCAGCGATGTGCGCAGCGTGGGCCTGGGCCTGTACATCGTGCGCGAGTTGGCCAGGGTGCATGGCGGGGATGTGGCGGTGAAGTCCTGTGCGGTGGGCGGTACGACGTTCAGTGTTGAGTTTCCATGGCTCGGGTAACGGACTAAAAACGGACATCCACCACTCGTACAGACCTGTCAACTATGACAGTTGCGCCGACAGCAGTTTCTGTCCTTAACTTGCCGTATGCACTGTCAGCCAGTTGAAATGGCCGACGACAACTGAACATTCAAGGACGAGATAGCAATGAAACAAACACTCAGCATCCTGCTATTTACCAGCGCAAGTATGACGCTGGCTGGTTTTGCATATGGCGGCACTTGGGTAGAGATCCCAACATTGCCCAATGCGGCACAATGCGTGCCTGAGGACATTAACAATTCGGGTTTAACGGTCGGAAACTGCACCGCGAACAGCGGCACCAAAAATAGCTTCCCATGGGTTGCAGACGGCGCGACTCACACCCAACAAGTTACCCTACCCTACTTAGTGACTGGGCAACCGTGTGGGGTATGGGGAATAAGCAATAATGCAATTGCCATCGGCGGTTGCAGGGACGCCCTGAGCGCAAGTTACGCCGTGCGATGGAACACCGCATCACCTTCAAGCGCACCTGAAAAGCTAGACGCACTTCCCGCGACCTTGCTACTACCCCTGCTGAGGCCAAAAGATAAATACACCGCGGGGCGCGCTTATAACGACCAAGGTGACGTAGTTGGGAATAGCTATAACGCCGACAATGATGGAACTGCGGTATTTTACCCGAACGGTGTAAGTACACCCACCCGCGTTTCCAACTGGGACGACAATTGCCGCCCATCAGCTGTTAACCTTCCCACGTCCGGGAACCTGATGATCTCATTGAACTGCCCTAATAATCAGGGCAGCAACACGGCCAAAGTGGCAGAAAAAAACGGGGCCAGTTTTACCATCACCAACCTGACTATCCCAACGGGTGCTAACTTCTGCACGGTCGTACACGTCAACAACCGGTCTCAGTTTATCGGAACCTGCCACTATCCAAATGAAGAAATTAATGTAACAAGCACAGCATTCTGGAGCAGTAAAACAGCTACCCCCATCCTATTGACACTGTCATCAGGCTCTAAAAATGCCGCGATCACGTTAAACAACTCAGGCATAGCGTTAGTTACCCAGGTCCTTGACGATGGAAAAAATCAATATATGATCTGGCTGCCCATGCCGCCGCTCCCCCTTATCAATATAATCGTACTTCCTAATGGCGCAACTTCTGCCCGGATGGTAGGTTTGAGTTCAAACAACCGCGTCGCGCTGGACACCTATGACGCAAGCAAACATATACAAGCATGCACGTGGACTTTAGCGGGCGGCGCGATTTGCTTATCGCCCATTAACGGCGGTCTCAATAGCTCAGTAACAGCGCTATCAGAAAATGGCAGCTATATCGCAGGCCAAATAATTGACAGCAGCGAAAACACTGTCAGCGCAACATCAACTACCCCATAACCCACTGTTCGGCAAAACATTACTTCACAAGCACATGCGTTTCAATTTAGCGCCTCAAAGTGGACGGCCACCTCATGAAAAACAATGGATCACTTCTTATTCTTTTTGTTTTTTTGCTCAGCGCCCATACGCTCACGGCGCCTCAGGCCCACGCAGGCGGATATCACAACGGAACCTATTATGGGGGGGGCGAACTGGGAGATGTCTCCCCGTTTCAAGAAATGTATTGGTTTTTGTTTGGTTTCCACCCGGATAAAACAGAGCCTGTCCAAGGACACTCAGTTGTAGAGGCAAACGCGCCTGATCCCAAGAAGTGCAACGGAGGGTATCGCTGGGAAGAAGACAAGCATGGTGCCTACAGTCGGATTTTCTGTTGAAGAACTAAATAAAATCTTCAATCCACCCTTTGCAAAAAGATGGAGACACGCCGAACTGCCATTCTCCGAACACCCTCACCTTATACCTGGATTCCAAAAGAGAGGGGATCTAGGTTTGTGATCTCAACGGTAAAATACCCTGAGCTACTCAAAGGTGTACGCACTGCCCTGCAGCACCGGCTCCACGCGCCCGGTCAACACCACCCCGCCCTGCCCGTCCCAGTGCACCGTCACTGTGCCGCCATCGCACTGCACCTGCACGGTGGCATCCAGCAATCCTCGCCGGATCCCATTGACCACGGCCCCGCAGCAGCACGAGCCAGACCCCAACGGCACGCCGCCGCCGCGCTCCCAAATGCGCAGGCGGATATGGCCACGATCTAGTACCTGCACGAAATGCACATTGGTCTTGGCCGGGAACAGTGGGTGCGTTTCCAGCGCAGGCCCCACGGCCGCCACGTCGACAGCCGCAATGTCTTCGACAAAAAACGTGCAATGCGGGTTGCCCATGCTGCACGCCGCCGGGTTGCCCTCGATGGGCAAGGTGCGCGTGTCCACGGCCTCGGCCAGCGGTACCGCCGACCAGTCCAGCGACGGTTCGCCCATGTTCACCGAGACGTGTTGCCCCGGCGCACGCACACAGGTCAGCAAGCCCCGGTCGGTTCGCAACACCACCGACGTCGTGCCGGTTTCATGCATCAAACGGTCGGCCACGCCACGGGTGGCGCTGCCGCAGGTGGCCAGCGGCGTGCCGTTGGGGTTCCAGAACTTGACGCGCGCGGCGGCATCGTCACAGTCGAGCACCACGGCCAGTTGGTTGAAGCCGATCCCGGTGTGGCGGTTGCCCAGCTGGCGGGCGACCTGCGCGGTGATGGGATCGTCCAGGCCACGGCGATCAACGATGATGAAATCGTCGCCATGGGCGTGCATTTTCACGAACGGCAGAAGCATCGGGTGTCCTGTAGTCGACCTGTGGGGGCACTGAAGGATACCCTGAACCGGCCCAATTTCATGAGACCTCTCCATGCTCATTGTCTTCAGCGGACTGCCCGGCACCGGCAAGACCACCATCGCCCGCGAACTGGCGCGCCAGACCGGTGCGGTTTACCTGCGTATCGACATGATCGAACAGGCGATCCGCAAGGCCGGCGTGCTGGCCGGCGATGTGGGTGCCAGCGGCTACGGCGTAGCGAATGCGCTGGCGTTGAGCAATCTGCAGGTGGGGCACACCGTGGTGGTGGACTGCGTGAACCCGGTCAGGGAAAGCCGAGAGGCGTGGAAGGCCGTCGCGGCGGCGGCAAAGGTGGTGTTGCTGGATATCCTGGTGACCTGCTCAGACCGGAAGGAACATCAACGGCGGGTAGAAACCCGAACAGGCGACATTCCCGGCCTGATTCCACCCACCTGGCAGTCCGTTCTCGCACACGAATATGAAGCGTGGGAGAGCGTGCCCCTGGAGATCGACACGGCCCTCATGACGCCGGAGCAGGCGGTAACTGTGGTGAGCAGGCTTGCCCGCTCACCCCGGTAATCTCGCCTTCTTGCGCCTCAAAGCACACTCCCCATCGCCTTCATCAACACCAGATCGCGCGCGTAGATATCCGGCGCATACACCAAGCCGCCCTGGCGGTCGACCTCCACCGTCCAGTAGCCCAGCAGCACCGGCACCGGCGTGGCCAGCCTGAATTCATGGGTTACGCCGGTGGCCAGCAGTTCATCGGTGCGGGCGCGTTCGGCCGGGCTCACCAGCAGATCCCGCAGCAACAAAGGTTGTTCAACCCTGACACAGCCCGAGCTGAACGCCCGCGGCCCCTTGGTGAACAGTGGCTGGCTCGGCGTGTCGTGCAGGTACACCGAGTACGGGTTGGGGAAACGCATCACGATCTTGCCCAGCGGGTTGCGCGGGCCGGCTTCCTGGCGCAGCAGGATATTGCCGGGGCGCGCCCAGTCGATCTGTTCCGGCGCCAGCGGGTGGCCTTCAGCGTCGAGCACTTGCAGGTTCTGCTGGCGCAGGTATTCGGGGTTGAGGCGGATCGCCGGGAGTTTATCCTCGCGCATGATGGTGGGCGGGATGGTCCAGGTCGGGTTGAGGGTCAGCCGGGTGATGCGCGATTTCAGCAGCGGCGTCTGGCGTTCGGCGCGGCCGACTTGCAGGCGGGTTTGCCACACGGGAATGCCGCTCTGGTACACGCTCAATTGCGCGGCGGCGACGTTGACCAGCACGCCTTCGGGCTCTAGGTCCTGGGCCAGCCAGCGGAAGCGCTCAAGGTTGATGCGCAGCTGTTCGCGACGCACGGCCGGGCTGATGTTGAGTTCGGCCACGGTACCGGCGCCGATCACGCCATCGGCCTGCAGCGAATGGCTGAGCTGGAATGCCTTGACCGCCTTGACCAGGTCGTCGCGGTATTGCTTGCCGCTGGGCGCCTTGGCCAGGTAGCCGCCACTGATCAGGCGCCGCGCCAGTTCCGGGACGCGCGGGTCTTCCATGCCGGGACGCAGCAGCGGGCCCGTGGCGACCGGGTCCCAATGCGGCAACGGCTGCTGGCGCACGGTGGAATAGGCATTGCGCAGGCTGCGGTACAAATCGGCGCTGGGCCGGGCCTGGTCGAACGCTTGGGCCATGTCTTGCAGGCCCGTGGAGGCAAAGGCCAGCACGTCAATGCTGGGGTCGCGGGTCGGCGGCTGGGAATGCCACAGCGGTTCGAAGCGCGATTGCTGCAGGCGCCCGTAGTGCAAATCCTGCAGGGCTTGCAGGTAGTGCTGGCTGGTATCGATATCGCTGCACAGCACGTTGGCCGTGGCATCCGCCGCAGGCAGGCTATAGTGGGTGGGGTCCAGGCCGTCATCGGCCAGCAGCAGCAACTGGGATTGCAGGGCTTGGCGACGCTCGTCGGCGGACCACAACGGCACATTACCCTGCTGTTGGTAGAAAGCTTGCAGGCGCAGTTGCGCGACGGCGTCGATCTGCGGCGCCAGTCCGGGGCAGACACTGGGCAGTTGCGCCAGGGCCTGTTGGACCGGCGCCAGATCGACCGGCGCCGGCGTTGTGACCGGCAACGGCTCGACCGGCAGCGCGTCGGCTGTCGCGACCAATGGTGCAACGAGCAGGCAAATGCTCAAGTAACATGCGTGTTTTTTGAACAATTGACTTTGCTCCAATCCACAGTGGGGGGATGTACTGTAGATGCTGACTTTTATGTGCCGGCTCGGGATGACCACCCTGGGCTTGATCACCGTGAGCCTGGCCGCTGTGAGCACGACTGCGCTCGCCGCCAATGGCACTCCTCCTTCCTTGTATAGCAGCCTGGCGCGCTCGGCTCCAGAACTCAATCCCACTGTACTCAAAAGCGCCCTGAACGCGGTGCAGTGCGCAGTCAATAATGGCGAGGAACGTTCCGAGCGCCTAGCCGTTATTGACTACTCCCAGCCTTCGACCGCCCGTCGGCTGTGGATCTTCGATTTGCGCAAGAAGACCCTGGTGCTGCGCGACCTGGTGGCCCATGGCGCCAAGTCCGGGGAAAACTTCGCCACCCAGTTCTCCAACCTCGAAGGCAGCCACCAGTCCAGCCTGGGCCTGTTCCGCACCCAGGAAAGTTACCTGGGCACCCACGGCTACTCGCTGCGCATGGATGGCCTGGAGCCGGGTTTCAATGACCAGGCCCGCGACCGCGCCATCGTGATTCATGCGGCCGATTACGTGAGCCCCCTGTGGAGCAAGCGCGAAGGCCGCATCGGCCGCAGCCAGGGCTGCCCGGCCGTGCGCCCGCAGGTGGCGCGCCAGGTGGTGGATAAGCTCAAGGATGGGCAGTTCATGTTTTCCTGGTATCCCGACCAACGCTGGCTGAAGTCCTCGACGTACCTCAATTGCAAACCCCAGCAGGTGGCGAGTAGTCGTACAATCCGTGGCGGATAGCCTGTCCCCATCGATAAAAAAGAGAGCCACGCATGCTTCTACACCACTCCACCTGGATCGAGATCGGCCAGTTCCTTGAACGCAGCCGCACGGTGGTGATTCCCATCGGTTCCAATGAACAGCACGGCCCCACCGGCCTGCTGGGCACCGACTGGATGTGCCCGGAAATCATCGCCCATCAAGCGCAGAAGAACGCCGACCTCCTGATCGGCCCGACCTTCAATATCGGCATGGCCCAGCATCATTTGGGTTTTCCCGGCACCATTTCCCTGCGCCCTTCCACCTTCATCGCTGCGATTGGCGATTGGGTGCGTTCGCTGGCGGGGCATGGTTTCGAGAAGATTCTGTTTCTGAACGGCCATGGCGGCAATATCGCCACCATCGAAGCAGCGTTCTCGGAGCTGTACGCCGAGGCCAGCTTCGCCCACCGCCCTGCCGGATTCGCGCTGAAACTGGTGAACTGGTGGGACCTGGAAGGCGTGAGCGACCTGGCCCAACGCCAATTCCCGGTGGGCCATGGCAGCCATGCCACGCCATCGGAGATCGCGGTGACACAGTGGGCGTACCCAGACTCGATCAAGACTGCCGACTACTCACCACAAATCGCCAACACCGGGCCGATCCGTGAAGCGCTGGACTTCCGCGCACGCTTCCCCGACGGACGCATGGGCTCGGACCCGGCGCTGGCGACGGTAGAGAAAGGTGGAGAGTTGGTGGCGTTGGCCGCGCAAGGGTTGGTCAAGACAGTCAACGCCTTCAGCAACGAAGCCAAACCATGAGCCCGATCTGAATCAAAAATGTGGGACGGGCGCTTGCCTGCGAAGGCCATAGGTCTCTACACAATGCTGTAGCAACAAACCTAACCACGATGCGAAGCGAGCCGCTCTTGATCTTGATCTCGCTTTTGATCTTAGGCGCCCCGTCAAACACGCTGGCCGGAATTCGACAGGGATTTGGGGGGTAAACCGGCAGGGATGCCGGTTTAGCCGCCCCGCGCCATGGATGGCGCGTGGCGGCGGCCCCCCAAATACCTGTCGGATTACGGGCACACCGAGCCTAGGCGAGGTGCCGAGTGTTGGGGCAAGAGCGTTTTGCTTACTTTTGCGCTGTTCAAAAGTGAGCCGCCGTAAGGGCGGAACCCATACCAGCCGTTACCCAAGTAACGGATATGTACTCGGTCTGATCCAACATCCAGGTCGGCTGTCAGGCCGCCATCGCTGGCAAGCCAGCTCCTACAGTTGGATCGTGGAGTGACCGTTAGATTGTGGTCGGATGTCAGGCCGCCATCGCTGGCAAGCCAGCTCCTACAGTTGGATCGAGGCCTACAGTCAGATAGCTATGGACCGTCAGGCCGCCAGCGAAAGCAAGCCCCCACCCACTTCAGCTATGCACGCCCTGGAATTATTTGCACTCTTGCGCCGCCAACTCCAGCCGCGATGGCGTGATCGTCGACGCCAGCGGCTTGCGCTCATACAGAAACACCTTGCCGCCATCCTGGGACTTGTAAGCCTCCAGCACATCATCGGCAGCAATCTTACTGGTCAACACCACCTTGGCATGACGCGAGTTCTGCGTGACGGTCGAGGTGATCCCATGCTTTTCCAGCTTGGGCAATACACACTGCACATAGGCCTCAGGCCCCTTGCTGGTTTGCAAGGTCAGGGTTGGGGCGTTGGGGGCAGTGACACAACCCGCCAGCAACAGGGAAGCTAGGGCCAAGGCCGGAACGAAAAGAGCGCGCATGAAAAATTCCTGACTACAAAAATAAAGGTTCATATCAACCGGCACGGACCAAAGACTTGAGCGACGCATCAAACTGCTTCAAAGCATCGAGCTGCACATCACGCTGCTGCTCGATCTGCGCGGCAATCTCCGGCGCGGCCTTGTCATGCACCCACACCGACGGCACCTGCTTGTGCACCGAGCCTTCGGCCTTGGCGATGTATTGCAGGTTCGCGTCATAGAACCGCGCAACAAAGCGTGCCTCGACCACATCATTACGCGGGGTCAGCAGTTGGTTATGGGTATCGAGCATCACCACCACATCCGGGTGAGCCTGCACCAACGCATCCAGGTTGTCGTAGACAGTCACCGACAAAAAGGTGCCTTGCAACGAGCTCATCAACCAGTCGATGGCCAGCTCTGGGTCGGAACTGTTGACGAACGCCTCGCGGATACGCCCGTCGAGGGCATCCTTGGCGCCATTCAAGGCCATGTCGTGGTAGCGTTCAAGGTAGCCGAGGTTGTCGCGGGTGTTGTCGCTCAGCAATACACCCACCGACTGTGCGTGTTGCAGGGATTCTACGCTAGCGCCGATAGGTAGCAAATGGCCCGTACGCAGATCGTCTGCGAGTGCCGCGTTGTTGATAGCCGCGGTGCCCAGCATCAAAGCCATCAACGCCAGCTGAATAAACGTCCTCATCGCGCATTTCCTTGAACAGCGTCTCGATGGGGGTGATTTTCCGCTTTTCCAGCAAAAACAGAACTTGCGATCCGTGATGGTGACTATTATCTGAACCGATAGTGCACCCATAAAACCTATAAGGACCACGCTATGAAGCCTCACCAGAAAACCTTCGACCGCATCCGCGAAGCCGTCCTGCCGGAGTTTCGTGAGCGCGTCGCCGATTACCTGGTCGACTATGAAGACGTGCTGCAGGACGCAGCGGCGAGTGCCGACCAGGTCAGCGCCAGCGCCCATCAACTGCGCGGTTACCTGCGTGGCTTGAACACCACGCGGGTGTTGGGCATGGCGGATTGGGAGGACCTGGACCGCCGCGTCTTGCAAATCACCGAACGCTCTACTGCGCAGGACGTTGTTGATTGACCCACGCCTGTGCGGACGGTCGCTGCCACTGGCGGCGCGTGTATTCCACCAACTCGGCAGGCACGCTGTCGCCATTGAGAATGAGGCGATTGAGCATCACGGCCAGGTCCACGTCAGCGATGGACCACTCACCGAACAAGTACGGCGGATTACCCGCCAACAGCGCCTGGGCCGCACGGATCAACTTCGCCGCCGCTGCTTCAGCCACAGGCGACAGTGGCGGCATCTTCTGCCCGTAGAACACCACCATCGTCGAGCGCTCCTGACGGATCGCCAGCAAATCGCTGCGCAGCCATGCCTGCACCTGCCGCGCCCTCGCCCGCTGTTTTGGATCGGCCGGGTACAGCGGCGTCTCGGGGTAGGCCTGTTCCAGGTACTCGGTGATTGCCGAGGACTCGGACAGCGCAAAATCGCCTTCTACCAAGGTGGGCACGCGCTGGGTCAGGGACAGTTGGGCAAAGTCGGCCGCGTGCTGTTGCGCGGCATCAAGGTCCAGGGTGATCGTGTCGAACGCCAGGCCTTTTTCGCGCAAGGCGACAAACACCGACATGGCGTAGGGGCTGGTGTACAGATGATCCACATACAGGCGCATAACGATTCTCCTTGAGGGGAACACCACGCTACGAGATGTGCCACAAGAAAGACAATGCGCTGTTTTTATGGGGGCATTCCTTGGCGGAATACTGGGTTTGCCGATCAGAAGTCCACCGTTGCCGACAGCTTGACCGTGCGCGGCTCGCCCTGGGTCAGGTAGTTGTTGGCGGTCGACGCCGACGCCCAATACGCCTTGCTCGCCACGTTCCAAGGAATCGCGGCAACGCGCAAATTAATGTTATAGGATAACGCCCCACTTCCGCCCTGCCCTGTGATGCTTGCCCATGACCGACGCTTTACCTCTGCGCCAACGCCTGCTTTCCATTGACGCCCTGCGCGGCCTGGTGATCCTGTTCATGCTGCTGGACCACGTGCGCGAAACCTTCCTGCTGCACCGCCAGGTCAGCGACCCGATGACCATCGACAGCACCGAGCCTGCGCTGTTTGTCAGCCGCACCCTCGCGCACCTGTGTGCGCCGGTGTTCGTGCTGCTCACAGGCTTATCCGCCTGGTTGTATGGCCAGAAGTACTCGGGCCGCCGCGATGTGTCGGCGTTCCTGTTCAAGCGCGGGCTGTTCCTGGTGGTGCTGGAATTTACCCTGGTCAACTTCGCCTGGACCTTCCAACTGCCGCCCAGCGTGATCTACATGCAGGTGATCTGGGCGATTGGCGTGAGCATGCTCGCCCTGGCCGTGCTGGTGTGGTTGCCGCGCCCAGTGCTGATTGCCCTGGCACTGGTGATCATTGGCGGGCACAACTTGCTCGATGGCTTGCACTTCGATGCGGGATCGGCCCTGCATGTGCCGTGGACGATCCTGCATGAACGCAGTTGGATCGAGGTCGGCGATTCGCTGCGGCTGCGTACCACCTACCCGGTGCTGCCGTGGATCGGCGTGATTGCCCTGGGTTACGGGTTGGGCCCCTGGTTTGCCCAGGGCATGCCATCGGCGTTGCGCCAGCGCTTTCTATTGCTGGCCGGTGTGGGGGCGTTGGTGGGGTTCGTGGTGTTGCGCACGGCCAATGGGTATGGGGAGAAGCCGTGGCATGCCTATGAGAACGGCGTGCAGACCCTGATGAGTTTTCTCAACATCACCAAGTACCCGCCTTCGCTGCTGTTTCTGGCATTGACCCTGGGGGTTGGCTTGCTGCTGTTGCTGGCGTTTGAACGTGCGGGGCAAAAACGCTGGATCGTTATCCTGGCCACGTTCGGGGCGGCGCCCATGTTCTTTTATCTGCTGCACCTGTATGTGCTGAAAGTCCTCTACGTCGCCTGTGTGGCGCTGTTTGGGCTAAATCGCGGCAACTACTTCGGTTTCGACAGCATCGGCGCTATTTGGCTGGTGGCATTGCTGCTGCCCTTGGCGCTGTATCCGCCGGTACGCTGGTTTGCAGCGCTCAAGGCTCGGCGCCGTGACTTGGCGTGGCTCAAATACCTGTAGCGGCCCCGTTTGCTTTTCTGTGAGAGCTGGCTTGCCAGCGATAGAAGGCAGCCATTGTCGACAGGCGTCCATAATGAGCCATACTCATTATATTCCAGACAACCATAAAAACTGCTCACGTTGGTACCCCTGGATAAGCGACGCCATCACTGGCCGCACCCCATCCATTGCGCCTACCATGGGCCCAAACGACCACTCCATTGAGCCCTCATGATCAAAGCCAGCCTGCGCAGTCACCTGACCCTCTGGTTTGCCGGTTTATCGTTGCTTACGTTATTGAGCGTGGGCTTTTACGTGGGGCACATCGCCACTGAACAGGTGAAGCAGGCCAGCGGCAATACGCTGCTGAGTACGGCGCGCTCTGCCGCTGCCCTGCTGGCCGTGCAATTGCGCGAGCGGCAGCTGGAAGTGTCACTGCTGAGCAAGGCGCCGTTGTTTCGCGAGGGCAACCTGGACGCGCCGGATATCCTCACCCTGATGGAACTGCGCACCCAGTCGCGCGCCGAGTATGCGTGGATGGGCGTGGCCGATGCCGAGGGCAAGGTGCGCCAGGCGGTCAACGGCTTGCTGGTTGGTCAGTCGGTGCAGCAACGGCCATGGTTCCAGGCGGGCATGCGCGGCGAGTACACCGGCGATCCCCACGAAGCCGTGCTGCTGGCCAAGCTGCTGCCGGGCGCCGCCAACGGCGAGCCACTGCGCTTTATCGATTTCGCCGCACCGATTCGCAATGCCCAGGGCGAGACCATCGGCGTGCTGGGCGCCCATGCGCATTGGCGCTGGGTCACGCAAATCGTCGATTCTGCCGTGATGCAGAAAGATGCCGTGCCGAACCTTGAAGCGCTGATTGTCGACTTCGACGGCAAAGTGCTCTATCCGGAAGTACTGGCGGGTGAGCAGATGCCGCCGGCCAACCTGGGCAAGCCGTCGGGCTGGTCCACCGGCGATGGCTACGTCACTGCCTCGGTGGCGGTGCCCAGCCCGTCGAATGCAAAAGTGAGCTGGTACATCATTGTGCGCCAGCCCCTGGACGTTGCGCTGCAACCGGCGCGTGTGCTGCTGTACAAGTTGTTGCTGCTGGGGCTGATCGCCGCCGTGGTGTTTGGGCTGGTCGCCTACTACCTGGCGTCTACCCTCAGCCGCCCGATCGAACGCCTGGCCCGGTCCGCCAAGCAGGTGCAGGACCAACTACCCGGCGCGGTCTTCCCTCAGGATCACCCGGTGCTGGAGATTGCCCAGTTGGGCCGCTCGCTCACCGGCATGACCCAGTCCCTGCTGTCCAAGGAGCGCCAGTTGCAAGAAGCCAACGCTTCCCTGGAAGCCACCGTCGCGCAACGCACCGCTGACCTCACCCAAGCCAACGCCGACCTGCTCAAGCTCGCCACCCACGATGCATTGACCGGCGTCTACAACCGCCGTCGCTTCGATGAAAAACTCGCCGAAAACAGCCTGCTGTTCCAACGCACAGGCCGTACCTTCGCGCTGCTGTTAATCGATGCCGACTACTTCAAACGCGTCAACGACACCTACGGCCACGCCATCGGCGACGACGTGCTGTGCCAACTGGCCGCGCTGATCGAAAACACCACCCGCGCCACCGACTTTGTGGCGCGTTACGGCGGTGAGGAATTCGCGGTGCTACTGCCCGAAGTCGAAGCACCCGACAGCCCTGAAGTGGTGGCGGAAAAAATCCGTAAGGCCGTTGAGACGGCGGTGTTTCCAACCGTGGGCCATGTGACCGTGAGCATCGGCGTGGGCGTCGCCGAACCGTCAGACCGCGACACCTCGGCGCTGCTCAAGCGCGCGGATATGCAGTTGTACGAGGCCAAGGCCGCGGGCAGGAACCGCGTGGTGTGAGACGTGTTGTAGTGAGCGAGCTTGCTCGCGCTGGAGTGCGCAGCGCTCCCGTTTTTTTGGGGCTGCTGCGCAGCCAGCGCGAGCAAGCTCGCTCACTACAGGTATAGTGTCTGCCGTCACGTTCAGGACACGATCACACATGGATGTCGTTACCCAAGGCAGTTGCCTCTGCGGCGCAGTCTCCTATCAAGTCTCGACTTCGCTCAAGGCTGCCACTCATTGCCACTGCAAAAAATGCCAGAAAAGCCATGGTGCGGCGTTTGCCACTTACGCGAGTGTGCCCCGGTCAGCCGTTACTATCCGGCAGGTACCGGGCACACTGAAAAGCTATGAATCATCACCGGGCATTACTCGCCAGTTCTGTTCAAAATGCAGTTCATCGTTGTTCTGGCACGATGCAAAGGGACTTTATCCGGATTGGATTTCAATTGCGCTGGGCACACTCGATACCCTGTTCGCGCCTCAGAACCTGAAGCACAGTTGCATTGAGTCCAAGGCCACCTGGCTGTAGGAGCGAGCTTGCGCGCGAAAACCGTCAACGATAACGCGTTCATTCAGACTTAACGCGTCGCCCTCAGGTTCTTCGCGAGCAAGCTCGCTCCTACAGTCAAGACCCGCGTTTACGGGCTTACATCAACGGAATCGAATAACTCACAAACACCCGATTCTGATCCTGGTCCCGCGCCACTTCGCTGCGCGACACTCCGTTGCGCCAGCCAAACCCGACGTTCTTGAACGTGCCGCTCTGCACCACGTAATCCAGGGAGATATCGCGCTCCCATTCACTCGCATCGTTGCCGCGGGTGGTGAGGATGTGGTCGCCCTTCAAGTACATCACCGAGGCCTTCATGCCCGGTACGCCGAGCGAGGCGAAGTCATAGGCGTATTGGGCAAAGGCCGTGCGTTCGCCGGCCTGGATGAAGGTCTGCACGGTACGGTCGGTGTAGAGGTACAGGCTGGAACCGCCCTCCCCTTTATTGACCAGGCCGCCCTGGTTGAGCTGGGCGAAATTGCTGTCGTCCGAGACTTGCTGGTAACCGGCGGTGATCGCGTGCGGGCCCAGGGAGTAGATGAACGCCGCGCTCCAGGTGTTGTTGTCGATTTCACCGTTGCCGTTCTTGGTATAGCCGCCAAGCTTGTAGCCTTCGGCGCGGCCGGCGGCACTGCTGTTCTTGCCGTCGGAGTTGGTCTTGAAGTAGCGCAGGTCGGTTTTCAATGAGCCAAAGTCACCCAGCGGTAATACATGGATCAGGCCGGCAAAGTGTTGTTGGTAATAGTCTTCGAGGTTGGCGTAGTAGTACTGGACCATCAGGTCCTTGGTCACTTGGTAATCGGCGCCGGCGTAATTGAATGTGTTGCTTTCCTGGGTGCCGCCCGCTGCCGCCAGGCCGCTGCGGTCGCTGGAGCCACGGCCGGTGGCGTGTTGCAGTTGGCCGCCGATCAGTGTCAGGTTGTCGATGTCCTTGCTGGTGATTTGCCCGCCTTCGAACGACTGCGGCAACAGGCGCCCATCGTTGCTCACCAGGATCGGCAGGTTCGGCCGCAGGTAGCCGTAGCGCAACTCGCTCTTGGCGAAACGCGCCTTGGCTGTCGCGCCGCCACGGGCCCAGTTGTCGGCGGCCTTGCCGTCGTCGGTGGGGATCATCGAGCTGCCCACATGGCGCCCGGCGCCGCTGTCGAGGGTCAGGCCGAGCATGCCCACCGCATCCAGGCCGAACCCGACAGTGCCATCGGTAAAGCCCGACTGATAGTTGAGGATAAACGCCTGGCCCCACTCTTCGGTTTTCGACGGCGCGGCGGCGCCGTCGCGGTTGTCGTTGTTGAAGTAGAAGTTGCGCAGGCTCAAGTTGGCTTTGCTGTCACCCAGGAAATCAGCCGAGGCCAAGGGGCTCAGGGCAATGCCCAGGCTGCCGGTCAATACGCTTAATACATTCAAAGTGGCTTTCATCAGGACGAGCTCCGGCGCGGAATCCAAGTTCCGGGCGCAAATAATGGGCAGCAGGAAGCACACGGCCAAACTCGGTTGGCCGGTGCGTGAACTAACGTTTAGCGGCTTAGTTGAACGAGTGAACCTCCGTACAACCTCAGTCAATCAATCCATGAGCGTCATAAAACGGATACGGCCCCGGGTAGTCCCCGAACACGCCGTTGTGGCTGATCAAACCTTGTTGCGCCTCCCAGCGATGCAACAAATAGCCCGCCGGCTCCAGGTTGAAATGCGCGGGCGCCGCTTCTTGCAAATCCAACACGATCTGGTGAGAGGTGCCGGGGCACACACAACTGAGGCTGCCGCCAAAACGCCGTTGCATCGGCCGGTGCAGGTGCCCGCACAGCAGGCGCTCCACTTGCGGATGGCGAGCCACGACATGCTCCAGCGCAGCGGCATTGATGAAAGGTTCGCGGTCCATATGGCCGATGCCACTGATGAAGGGCGGGTGATGCAGGATCAACAGCGTCGGCGCGTCGGGACGCAGTGCCAGTTGTGCATCCAGCCACTGCAACTGGCTATCGAGCAACTGGCCGCCGTGGCCGCCAGGGATAGTGGAATCCAGGCCGATCAGCCGCAGCGGGTGCTCCTCCACCACCCAATCCAATGGGCCGTCTGCCGAGGCCGGCAAGTAGCAGTGGTCACGGAATGCCTCCAGCAGCGGCCCACGCGTGTCGTGGTTGCCTGGCACCAGGTAGCACGGCATGTGCAGGCGCGCGAGTTCGGGGTGCAACACGGCGTATTCATCGGCGCGGCCAAAGTCCACCAGGTCACCGCTGATCACCACGATATCGGGCCGTGGGTAGCTGGCGTTGAGGTGGTCGACGGCGCGGCGCAGCGCGCCGAGGGTATCGACCACGCCATAGGTGAGGCGCTGGCCGGCTTTAAGGTGCAGGTCGCTGATCTGCGCGACAAGGAACGGACGATTCACAATAGATTCTCAGGCATTCAGGGTGAACAACATGTGCGGCGCAATCGCCAGGGCAATCGGCGCGCCGACGGCGTACAGCTGGTTATCACTGCTGTCGACCAGCAACGGCTGCGGGCCGCCCACATCCACCAGCAGACGGCTTTGCGCGCCCTGGAAGAACTGCGCCAACAGATGACCGTGCAAGTGCCCTTCACCCTCCATTACCCGCAGGTGTTCGGGGCGGCAGTAGACGGTGCTGGGCAGGTCAGCGGTGTGCCACGGCAGTTCACCGCCACAGACTTTCAAGCCATGGGCCGACGACGCGATCACGGCGAAGGCATTGAGGTTGCCGACAAACCCCGCGACGAAGGCGTTGGCCGGTTTCTGGTAGATGTCGCGCGGGCTGGCCAACTGGGCGACACGGCCGTGCTCCATCACCAGGATGCGGTCGCCCAGGGCCATCGCTTCGCCCTGGTCGTGGGTGACGAAGACCGAGGTAATGCCAAGGCCGCGCAGCAGTTCATTCAACTCGCTGCGCAGGCGTTCGCGCAGTTGCGCATCGAGCGCCGCCAGCGGCTCATCCAGCAGTAACACCTTGGGGCGCGGCGCCAAGGCACGGGCCAGGGCCACGCGCTGGCGCTGGCCGCCGGAGAGCTCGTGGATGCTGCGCTTGCCGTGGTTCTGCAAGCCCACCAGCTCCAGCAACTCGTCGCAGCGCTGGTTGCGGTCAGGCACCGACAGGCCGCGAATCTTCAAGCCGTAGACGATATTCCCGGCCACATCCAGGTTGGGAAACAGCGCGTAGTTCTGGAACACCATGCCCACATCGCGGCGCTCGATTGGCAGGCGGGTCACGTCCTGGTCACCAAACAGCACCTGGCCCACGTCCGGGCGTTCGAGGCCGGCGATCAGGCGCAAGGTCGTGGTTTTGCCACAGCCGGATGGGCCAAGGATCGCCAGGGTTTCACCGCCTTCGACGGTCAGGTTCAAGTCATGCACGGCCACGGTGCCATCGGCGAACGCCTTGCGACAGCCTTGCAGGCGGATAGTGATAGCGGTCATCGACGCTCTCCACGGGACAAACGGGCACTGATGGCCTGCAACGCAATCAGCAGCGGCACGATCATCAGCAAAAAGATAAGGGTGTAGGCGCTGGCAATTTCCAGGCGCGCCGAGGCGTAGCTGTCCGCCAGGCCTACGGGCAAGGTCTTGGTCATCGGCGTGTGGAGCATCCAGGTCAGGTTGAATTCACCCAGGGACAAGGTGACCACCATCAACACACCCGCCAGGATCCCCGCGCGGCAGTTGGGCACCACCACGGAAAAAAACCGCTTGAAAGGCCCCGCGCCCAGGCTCGCCGCCGCCTCCTCCAGCACCGGCAATTGCTGGCGCTGCATCACCGCCATCACCGGGCGCACCAGGAACGGCAAGGTAAACAGCACGTGGCCGACCAGAATGAACACCCAACTGCTGCGAAAGCTGCCGAACTGGCCATAGGTGAGCAGCAACGCCAGCGCACTGGCCAAACCCGGCATGGCCACCGGCAGCACCATCAGTTCTTCAAAGGCGCGGCTGAAGCGGTTGTTCAGGCGCACCAATGCGTAGGCCGCCGGTACGCCAATCACGCAGACGCACACCGCGCAGGCCAGGGCCAATTGCAGGGACAGCCACACGGTGGGCGAATAGGCTTGCCATACCTGGACCAACCAGTCGAAGGTCAGGCCACTGGACAGGCCGACAAAGAAGTTGCGGGTCAGCCCGGCCAGCAGCGACATCAGCACCGGCACCAGCATGAAGGCGCACACCAGCAGGGTGAACAGCAGTTGCAGCACAAACAGCGATGAGCGTTTCACAGCACAGTCCCCGCGTTTTTCACCAGGCGCCGCGTGAGCAGCAACACGGCCCAGGTCACCGCGCCGAGCACCACCGACAGCGCGGCAGCCACGGCAAAGTTGGCGTAGTTGGTAAACACGTTGTAGATCGCCACCGGGGTGACATTCAGCCGCGTGCCTAACGTAAAGGCGGTACCAAAGGCGCCCATGGACGTGGCGAAACAGATCGCCCCGCACGACGCCAGTGCCGGCGCCAGGCCCGGCACAATCACATCGCACACCACGCGCCAATGCCCGGCACCCAGGGAATGCGCGGCTTCCTCCAGGCTGCGGTCGAGGCTTTCGCACGCTGCCATCACCGTGAGGATCACCCGTGGAATCGAGAAGTACAGGTAGCCCACGAACAACCCCGCCAGCGAGTAGGCAAAGATCCAGCGCTCACCCGCCAGTTGCAGGCCCAGGGTGGCAAACAAGCCCTGGCGCCCGGCCAGCAGGATCACCAGGAAGCCCACCACCACGCCAGGAAAGGCCAGGGGAAATGTCAGCAACGCCACCAGCGCCGAGCGCCCGAAGAACTGCTGGCGGGCGAGGAACACGCCGCTGATGCCGCCGATCACCAGCGCCACCAGCGTCACCACCACCGCCAGCACCAGGGTCTGCCCAAGGCTGCCCAAATACTGCGCGCTACTGAGCACCTGCCAATAGCCGCTGCCGTTGCTGTCGCGGCTCTGCGCACCGAGCAGCACCAAGTGCGCCAGCGGCAACAGCCAGAACGCGAGCAGTACCGCAAAGGCCGGGGCCAGTGCCCAGGCTGCCTGTCTTGCCGATGCAGCCACTTACTTGACCTCGTTCAAGTAGCGGGCGGCGAAGGCCTCCTGCACAGCGGCCATTTTTTCGTAGTCCACCACACCGGCACGGGCGTAGTCGCTGTCGGGCAGGAACTGTGCGGCCACGTCCGCCGGCATTTTCATTGGGCGCACAGGGCGCAGGTAGGCCTTGGCCCAGAGCGCCTGGCCTTCGTCCGACAGCACGAAGTCGAGGACTTTTTCCGCATTGGCGCGGTGTGGCGCGTTGGCGACCAGGCTCATCACGTAAGGCACGCTGATACTGCCTTCCTTGGGGATCACGAAGGCGACGTTGGCCTTGTCTTTGTAGCGCGCGCGGTAGGCGTTGAAGTCGTAGTCCACCAGGATCGGCAACTCACCGGACAGCACCCGTGCATACGCGGTTTGCTTGGGCACGATGGGCGCGTTTTTCGCCAGTTTCTGGAAGTAGTCGATGGCGGGGGCGAAGTTGTCGAGGTCGCCGCCCAGGGCGCGGTTGATCGCCACAGCCGAGACGTAGCCGACGAAGGCGCTGGAGGGATCGAGGTAACCGACCATGCCTTTGTACTCAGGCTTGAGCAGGTCGGCCCAGCTTTGCGGCACCGGCAAACCACCGAGCGCGTCGACGTTGACCATGATGCCCAAGGTGCCGGAGTGGATCGCGAACCAATGGCCGGCCGGGTCCTTGAGGCCAGCAGGGATCTGGTCCCAGGCCTTGGGCTTGTAGGTGCCGACCACCTCGGCTTTTTGCGCCTGCAGGCCGAAGGTCACGCCGTAGTACACGACGTCGGCGACCGGTGCGGCTTTTTCTGCCACCAACTGCGCCAGGGACTGGCCGGAGTTCTTGTTGTCCAGCGGCACCTGCACGCCGGTGCTGGCGGCGATGGCCTTGAGCTGGGTGCCCCAGTCGGCCCAGTCCGGCGGGCAGTTGTAGCAAATTGCGGTGTCGGCGGCCTGGGCCAGGCTGGCCGCTCCGCACAGCAGCACGGCGGCGAGGGTTTTACTGAGTGCGCGCATCTAGGGTCTCCTCATGGGGTTGGGTACTGTCGCCGGGGCGAATATGGCAAGGCAGGCAGTGGGAAATCGGGGCGTTGCCGGCGATCTGCGCCAGCAGTTGGTCAATCACGGTGCTGGCGAGCAGCGCGATGGGCTGCACCACGCTGCACAGGGTCGGGTGAATCTGGGTGCCGAGGCTGATGCCGTCGAAGCCCATCACCGAGAGTTGTTCAGGCACATTCCAGGCGTTGCGGCGCAGTTCGGCGATCAGGCTGATTGCCAGGAAGTCGTTGGAACACACCAGCGCGGTGGGCGCACCGGGGCCTTGAAGAAAGGGTTCTATGGCGGCGAACTCGGCCTGGGTATGGGCCGGCATTTCAATCACCGGGCGGGGGTCGAGGGCGTATTCGCGCATGGCATCGCAATAACCGGCGTAGCGCAGGCGGGCACGGTCGGATTGCAGTGCAGGGCCGGCGACCATGCTGATGCGTCGATGGCCGGCTTCCAGCAGATAACGCGTGGCCAGGGCCATGCCGGCGCGATTGTCGACCGACACGGCGCTGTAGTTGGGGTTGCTCGGTTGGTGGTAGGCCAGCACGAACGGGGTCTGTTCGGTGTTGAGGCTGCTGAGCACGCTGTTGCTTTCGGCATCGGTGACCGTCAGCACCAGGCCATCGACGCGCTGGCGCAGCAGTTCTTCCACCACGCTGCTTTCGCGTTCGCTGTCGTAGTCGGTGGTCGCCAGCAACAGGCTATAGCCACGCGCCCGAGCCGCGCGCTCCATGGCCTGGAATTGTTCAGCGAATACCGGGTTGAGCAAGTTGGGCACCACCACGCCGATCAACTGGGTGGTTTGCAGGCGCAATTGGCGGCCCAGCAAGTTGGGGCGAAAGCCCAGCTCCCGCGCGGCGGCGAACACCTGCTCGCGGGTGGCCGGGCGCACCTGGTCGGGGGAGGCAAAGGTGCGGGCGGCGGTGGCGCGGGAGACCCCGGCCAGCCTTGCTACGTCTTTCAGGTCAGTCATTGTCACTCGCTTGAGATCGATCTCATTGGCGAGGACAGTAGCGAGGGAATGTGGCAGCCAGGTGGTGAGGAGATGACAATTTGATGTCATCGATGGCCCATCACCTTATTGCGACGGGTGCCGTTTAGAGGTGGTCGCTTGCCTGCGATAGCGGTGGGTCAGACACTTCTGCTGTGACTGATACTCTGCCATCGCAGGCAAGCCAGCTCCTACAGGGGATCGGCGGTGGTCATGAGGTCTGTTTCACCAGTCCCTGCCCCGCCGCAACCGCCAGGATGTCTTGGGCAGGCACGTTGACCCAGGTGGTCGCATCAGGCATGCCTGCGGTGGCCAACCATCGGCCGACCATGTGGTGCCCCAGCGCATACCCCAGCCATTTGGGCTTGTCGCCGGTGCCAAAGAACCAGGCGCTGTGATCGTAGTGGTTCGCTGCCAGTTCAGTCATATTCACCGGGGCCGCCTGCAAGGCTTCAAGGCTCAGCGCCCTCTCCCACGGCTCCGGCTCGCTGCCCAGTGCATGCTGCACAAACTGCCCGGCCAGGCCTTCACTGATCAGCGCCTCCCCCAGCGTCCAGCCGTACCCCGGCCCGGCCATGCGCAGGCAATGGTGCACCTCGTGCACGATATGCCGGCGCACAGCCCCGCTCTCAAGGCTGGCGGCGAAGTTCGGGTTGTCGGGATCCAGGGTCAGCGAGAACATCGTGCTGCGATACGCACGCCCGACCAGGCCAAGCTCAGCGATGGTTTCGCCGGGCAGGCGTTGGAGGAGCACATCCAGGCGCGGCGCCGGCAGGCATCGGGAAATGGCCTGGTAGGCGATGTCGAATTCTTGCGTCAGTGCCTGGCGAAACGCCGCCAGGGAACCCGAAGCTTCCAGCCAATGCAGTGTCCATGCGTCCATTCTTACCTCTCGTCGTCCAAACCGGGTTCCATCACGGCAGCGGCTCATCATACCGTTGAGCTGTCACATCCATGGGTCAGTTTAAAAGCAGCGCAGCAAAATCCGCCCACTAACCTTTCGATTCGATCCAAGTGCGGGCACAATGCGTGTCCTTTTTTGGCAGGCACCGCCGCAGGCTCTCAAAAATGATCAAAACGCCGTACTACCTCATCGATAAACAGAAGCTTCTGGTCAACATGCAGAAGATTGCTTACGTGCGCGAACAGTCCGGCGCCAAGGCTCTGCTGGCGCTCAAGTGCTTTGCCACCTGGTCGGTGTTCGACCTGATGCAGCAATACATGGACGGCACCACCTCGTCGTCGTTGTATGAGCTCAAGCTCGGCCGCCAGAAGTTCGAAGGCGAGGCGCACGCCTACAGCGTGGCCTGGGCCGACGACGAAATCGAAGAAATGCTGGATAACTGCGACAAGATCATCTTCAACTCCATCAGCCAGCTGCAGCGTTTTGCCGAACGCTCCGAAGGCAAGACCCGCGGCCTGCGCGTCAACCCACAGGTGAGCAGCTCCGACTACCTGCTGGCCGACCCGGCGCGTCCGTTCAGCCGCCTGGGCGAATGGGACCCGGTGAAGATCGAAGGCGTGATCGAGCAGATCTCCGGCTTCATGTTCCACAACAACTGCGAGAACGGCGATTTCAGCCTGTTCGACAAGATGCTCGGCACCATCGAAGAACGCTTCGGCGCGCTGCTGCACAAGGTCGAGTGGGTCAGCCTCGGCGGCGGCATCCACTTCACCGGTGAAGACTACGCGGTGGACGCGTTCTGCGCGCGCTTGAAAGCCTTCTCCGAAAAATACGGCGTACAGGTGTACCTGGAACCCGGCGAAGCGGCGATCACCAACAGCGCCTCCCTGGAAGTCACCGTGCTCGACACGCTCTATAACGGCAAGAACCTCGCCGTGGTCGACAGCTCCATCGAAGCCCACCTGCTGGACCTGCTGATCTACCGCCTCAACGCCAAGCTGGCGCCGAGCGATGGCGAACACACTGTGATGGTGTGCGGCAAATCCTGCCTGGCCGGGGACATCTTCGGCGAGTACCAATTTGATCGTCCGCTGGCCATCGGCGATCGGCTGTCGTTCATCGACACCGCAGGCTACACCATGGTCAAGAAAAACTGGTTCAACGGCCTGAAAATGCCGTCCATCGTAGTGAAACAACTCGACGGTACAGTCGAGATGGTTCGTGAATTTGGTTACGACGACTACCTGTCCAGCCTTTCGTAAGCTGGCGGATAAAGGAGAGATAAAGCAATTGAAAAAGAACGTTCTTATCATTGGTGCAGGAGGTGTCGCCAAGGTGGTGGCCCACAAGTGCGCGCAGCACAACGACGAACTCGGTCGTATTGCTATCGCGTCGCGCAACATCTCCAAATGCCAGGCCATCATCGACAGCGTCAAGGCCAAGGGTAGCCTCAAGGTTCCCGCCGATATCCAAGCCTTCGCGCTGAACGCCCTGGACGTGGAAGCGACCAAGGCCCTGATCCGCGAGACCGAATCGCAGATCGTCATCAACGTCGGCTCCGCGTTCCTCAACATGTCGGTCCTGCGGGCCTGCATCGACACCGGCGTTGCGTACCTCGACACCGCCATCCACGAAGAGCCGGGCAAGGTCTGCGAGACCCCGCCGTGGTACGGCAACTACGAGTGGAACCACCTGGAAGAGTGCAAACAGAAGAACATCACCGCCATCCTTGGCGTGGGCTTCGACCCGGGTGTCGTCAACGCGTATGCCGCGCTGGCGCAGCAACAGCATTTCGACCGCATTGATTCGATCGACATTCTCGACGTCAATGCCGGCTCCCATGGCAAATACTTCGCCACCAACTTTGACCCGGAAATCAACTTCCGCGAATTCACCGGACAGGTGTGGAGCTGGCAGAACAGCCAGTGGACCAGCAACACCATGTTCGAAGTCAAACGCACCGACGACCTGCCAGTCGTGGGTTCGCAGAACCTCTACCTCACCGGCCACGATGAAGTGCACTCGCTGTCGAAAAACCTCGACGTGCCCAACGTGCGTTTCTGGATGAGCTTCGGCGAACACTACATCAACGTGTTCACCGTGCTGAAAAACCTCGGCCTGCTCTCCGAAAAACCGGTGACCACCGCCGAAGGCCTGGAAGTCGTGCCGCTGAAACTGGTCAAGGCCGTGCTGCCCGACCCGTCTTCGCTCGCGCCTGGCTACACCGGCAAGACCTGCATCGGCGACCTGGTCAAAGGCACCAAAAATGGCCAGCCCCACGAGATGTTCATCTACAACGTGGCGTGCCATGAAGAAGCCTTTGCCGAGACCGACAGCCAGGGCATCTCCTACACCGCTGGCGTTCCACCGGTTGCCGCTGCGCTGCTGGTTGCCCGTGGCGAGTGGGACGTGAAGCACATGGCCAACGTCGAGGAACTGCCGGCTGAGCCGTTCCTGAAAGCGCTGGATGTGATGGGGTTGCCGACTCGCATTAAAGACGAGAACGGTGATCGTGCGTGGGATGCGATTGCCTGATTAGGCGATAGCGACCCGAACAAAAAAATGCGCCTCCAGGGGCGCATTTTTTGTTGGACGGGGTTTTGCTCTAATGCCAAGCAGTTAAGCGCAATACAACCTCTGTTGTGAGCGGGCTTGCCCCGCGCTGGGCTGCGAAGCGGCCATAACTCGGCTCACGCGTTCGTCCAGGAAGCGCACAGTTGTCTGGCTTTGGGACCGCTTCGCAGCCCAGCGCGGGGCAAGCCCGCTCACCACAAGAATGTGGCTGCCTGTCGTTTCCTTAACTGACTGGCATCAGAGCAAGCCCCCTTCCACATGGCTCATTGCTGTGTTCAGAGATTTCCCACAAGGCTTTCAGGTTGTCTCTGGGAACTTCGCTGGCTAACCTCCTTTCCGTCGCTGTCCATTCAGCGGCCGGATTTGACCGTCCGACCTTGTTAACGAACTGCTACGCCCTGCACCCGTCTTAGGCGTTTTTTTGTGCCTGAGGTATTGTGTCGCGGCAGTTGTGCGCGGGATACCTTCGGGTATGCCGGGTTCGTTGACAACCGGTCGGTCAACCCGCGTACAGCTGCCACCCTCTTCGTTTGACCGCGAACGCTGGCGGCTCCACTTGTCAACGGAGTTCCACCATGATCAAAGACAGTCCCAATCCCCCAGCAACTCCCTTCACCCTCCGCCCCGAACTGGGCAGCGAAACCCTGCTGGCCAATGCCTCGCAAGACCTGGCCTGCCTCAACGACATCGCCGCCCATCTCGCCTTTGAAGTCGAGGGTGCTCAACGCAATGTAGCGCTGGGTATCTGCCGCATGCTTGAAGGTGTGCAATTGTTGGTAGACAAAGCGTTGGATCAGACTCATCCGGCGGCCTGATCGAACAACACACTCGAAACCAATGAAGCTCAACTGTGGGAGCTGGCTTGCCTGCGATAGCGATCTGTCAGTGCCGAATGTATTAGCTGATCCACCGCCATCGCCGGCAAGCCGGCTCCTACAGTTGATCTGCAGCGGATGTGAGAGTGGAGTTATTCGAGGTTCCGTGCCGAATTGCTCAACGCCCTCGAACACTGCAACAACGCCGGCGCCAGCTGCCGCTCGGCATCCGCCCTGCTCCACCGACTGGTCGGTGCCACCACATGCACCGCTGCCACCGGGCGGCCATTGGCGCCCAGCACTGGCGCACCGATGGTCATGTCGCCCAGGAACAGCTCCTGGCCGTTCACTGCATAGCCCTGTTCGCGTACCTGTTGCAACGACTCCAGGATCTTGTCGACTTCAGTCAATGTCTGGCTGGTGTGCGCAATGCGCTGGCTGTTCTCGATCAACACCAGCGCTTCCTCCTGCGGCAACGCGCTCAGATAGGCGCGTCCCGACGCCGTGCAATACATCGGCACCCGCGAGCCGATCGGCATGTGCACGGGCACGAAGCCCGAGCTGACGAAACGCGCGATGTAGGTCATGTCGTAGCCCGCAGGCTCGGTAAGGCACGACGTCTCGCCGGTCAACCGCGTCAGCTCCGACAGAAACGGGTTGGCCACCTCGATCAACGAATGCGCATCCAAGTAACTGAAGCCCAACTCCAGCACCCGGGGGGTGAGTTGGTAATGCCGTGTGCGGGAGTGTTTCCGAAGGTAACCCAGGCTTTCGAGGGTAAACACCATGCGCTGGGCCGAGCTTTTGGTCATGCCGGCGGCCTCGGCCACCTCTGCAAGGCTCATGCTGCGGCGCTGGGCGCTGAATGCCTTGAGCACCGACAGGCCTTTTTCCAGGGATTGGTTGTGCAGACTGTTGCGTTCTTCGGACATGGCGGACTCGCGGTCAGGTCGATCAGGCGTGGCGATATTTCTACCTCAAATCACAAAAATAGACCACTTAATATCGCATACCGATACGAATGGTTCATTTTGTCGATTTTCTATACTGATATACGATTTTTACCAATCGAAATGGCACAGAGCTTGCGATTTCATCGGCAGCCGCTCGCGGTACTGACTTTCCGTTTTCCTTCTGGAGTAACCCGATGAACAGTCTTTCGCCCTTGTTTCGCCGCCTTGCCTTCGGTCTCTGTGCCACGTTGTGCGTCAGCGTTGTGCACGCCGAGAGTGCGTCCTCGTACAAAGTCGGTGCGACGGCCAGTGGTTCGCCGTTTACCTTCCTCGACATCAAGAGCAACAGCATCCAGGGCGTGATGGTTGATGTGGCAGAGGCCGTGGGCAAGGCCGGTGGTTTCACCAGCCAGATCGAGCAGACCAACTTCGCCGCGCTGATCCCCTCCCTCACGTCCGGCAAGCTCGACTTCATTTCCGCCGGCATGCTCAAGACTGAAGCGCGCACCAAAGTGGTCGACTTCAGCGCCCCGGTGTATGCCTACGGTGAAGGCCTGATCATCAATGCCGACGACAACACGGCCTACCCCGATCTCACGCCCCTCAAGGACCAAGTGGTCGGCGTGCAGGCCGGCACCGTCTTCTACGACCAGTTGAACAAGCTCGGGATCTTCAAGGAGATCCGCACCTATGACTCCATCGGCGAGATGGTCCGCGACCTGTCCCTGGGCCGCATCAAGGCCGCCGTGGGAGACCAGCCCGTGGTGGCCTACCAGATCCGCCAGAAACTGTTCAAAGGCGTGAAACTGGCCCCCGACTACAAGCCCACCAACGTCGGCGAAGTGTGCCTGGTGGTGCGCAAGGGCGATGCGCAGACCCTCGAACGCTTGAATACAGCCATCGCCAGCATCAAGGCGGATGGCACCCTCGACAGCATCCTCAAGAAGTGGGGACTTGATACCCAGGTGCGCCCATGAACCCGGCGGAGTTCCTGCAAAACGCCCAGGACTTTTTGCCGATCCTGCTGCAAGGCGCCTGGGTGACGATCCAGATCACCGTGCTGTCCTTCCTGCTCAGCAGCGCCATCGGCCTGGTGCTGGCGTTGCTCAAGCTGTCGCCGATCCGTGCGCTGTCATGGACCGCGAGCACCATCATCAACGTGATCCGTGGCCTGCCGATCATTGTGCAGCTGTTCTACATCTACTTCGTGCTGCCCGACATGGGCGTGCACCTCACCGCGTTCTACGCGGGCGTGATCGGCATGGGCATCGCCTACTCTGCGTACCAGGCCGAGAACTTCCGCACCGGCATCATTGCCGTCGAACAGGGCCAGCGTGAAGCCGCCGAAGCCTTGGGGATGCGCTCGGCGCTGATGATGCGCCGGGTGATCCTGCCGCAAGCGTTTCGCATCGCCCTGCCGCCGTATGGCAACACCCTGGTGATGATGCTCAAGGACTCGTCGCTGGTCTCCACCATCACCGTCGCCGAGATGACCCGCCAGGGCCAGCTGATTGCGTCGTCGACCTTCCAGAACATGACCGTCTACACCCTGGTCGCCCTGCTCTACCTGCTGATGAGCCTGCCGCTGGTGTATGGCCTACGCCGCATGGAACAGCACCTGGGCCGGAGGAAAAAAGCATGATCGAGATTCGCCAACTGCAAAAACACTACGGCAGCCACCGCGTGCTGCACGGTGTCGACCTGGACGTGGCCAAGGGTGAAGTGGTGTGCCTGATCGGCCCCTCGGGCTCGGGCAAATCCACCCTGCTGCGCTGCATCAACGCGCTGGAGGCCTATGACGGCGGACACATCCACGTGTTCGGCGAAACCGTACAGCGCGCCAGCAAGACCGTGCACGCCCTGCGCAGCCGCATGGGCATGGTGTTCCAGCGCTTCAACCTGTTCCCTCATCGCACCGTGCTGGAAAACGTCATGGAAGGCCCGGTGTATGTCAAAGGCGAACCGCCCAAGCAGGCCCGCGAAGAAGCCCTGGTGCTGCTGGAAAAAGTCGGCCTGAGCGCCAAGGCCGATGCGTACCCGGAGCAACTCTCCGGCGGCCAGCAACAACGCGTGGCCATCGCCCGCGCCCTGGCGATGAAACCCGAAGCCATGCTGTTCGACGAACCCACCTCGGCCCTCGACCCGGAACTGGTCGGTGATGTACTGGCGGTGATGCGCACCCTGGCGGATGAGGGCATGACCATGATCGTCGTTACCCACGAGATGGGCTTTGCCCGCGAAGTGGCCGACCGCGTGTGCTTCCTGCACGGCGGCTATATCGTCGAAAGCGGCGCGGCCGAGCACGTGCTGGGCAACCCGCAACATCCGCGTACCCAGGACTTTTTGCGACGGGTGCTGCACCCCACTGGCGATACGCGGAGCCTGTCATGAAGTCATTGTGGTCGGCGACTGCGCCTTCGGTGGTGCCGACGCCTGCGTTGAGCGAATCGGTGAAGGTGGACGTGGCGATTGTCGGTGCCGGCTATACCGGCCTATCGACGGCGCTGCACCTGGCCGAACGCGGCGCGAGCGTGTGCGTGCTGGAAGCCAACGAGCCGGGCTGGGGTGCGTCCGGGCGCAACGGTGGGCAGGTCAACCCCACGCTCAAATACGACCCTGAACAACTGGTGCAGATGTACGGACCGGAGCGCGCCGAGCCGTTGATCTCGACCGTGTCGAATTCGGCCGACCTGGTGTTCAGGCTGATCGAAAAACATGGCATTGATTGCGCGCCGGTACGCAAAGGCTGGATGCAGGTGTCCTACAGCGAAAAAGGCGTCGCCGGGCTGCACGCACGGGCGGATCAGTGGGCCCGGCGCGGTGTGCCGGTGCAGCGCCTGGAGGCGGCGGCGGTGGCTTCGCGCATGGGCAGTGACGCATTTGCCGGCGGTTGGCTGGATGGCCGCGCCGGTGCAATTCAGCCGTTGGCCTATGCCCGTGGATTGGTGGGCGCGGCGCTGGCAGCGGGTGTGCGGGTTCATGGGCAAAGCGCAGTGACGGACGTGCAACGCCAGGGTTCGGGCTGGCAGTTGCAGACGGCCGGCGGCGCACAGGTGAGCGCCGATCAAGTGGTCCTCGCAACCAATGGCTACAGCGGCAACCTGTGGCCGGGCATGGCGCAGAGCATCCTCGCGGCGAACAGTTTTATCGTCGCCACCAAACCCTTGAGTGGGCGCGCGGCGGACAGCATCTTGCCGGGCCAGGAGACCGTCTCCACCGCACAAAGGCTGCTGCTGTACTTTCGCAAAGACAGCCATGGCCGCTTGCTGATGGGCGGGCGCGGGCTGTTCAACGACCCCACTTCACCCACGGATTTCGCCCACTTGGAACGCTCGCTGGCGTTGCTGTTTCCGCAATTGGGACGGTTGGAATTCGAGTATCGCTGGGCCGGGCGTATCGCAATCACTCGCGACTTCATGCCCCATGTGCACCAGCCTGCGCCGGGGCTGACCTTGGCGCTGGGCTGCAATGGCCGGGGGATCGCACTGTGTACCAGCCTGGGGCAGCAACTGGCGGGCAAGTTGTGTGACAGCCAGGCGGAGTTCGCCTACCCGGTGACGCCGCTGCAGCGCTTGCCGATGCACGGGTTACAGCGGTTCTATATTGGGGCGGGTGTGGCGTGGTACAGCTTGTTGGATCGGCTCAATGTGAGCTGAACACGGCCCCCATATGGGAGCCGGCTTGCCCGCGATGGCGGTGTGTCAGCCACGGGATGTGCTAGCTGATGGACCGCTTTCGCAGGCAAGCCAGCTCCCACACTGGGTCTGCTTTTTTCTGGAAGACCGAGTGTTCAATATTCCTCCCCCTCATCGCCCCTGATCCTGGCGGCGAGCGCCTGGGCAATGGACTTCGCTTTTACGATAGCTTCATCGCTGTACACGAAGGAAATTTCGCCACGGCGGTAGTCGAAATAGTAAGCCTGTTGGGTCGTGGGGGAGGTCCAATACGCGGTCTGGTTACCACTCATGGAAATGGTCGCGCCCGTGGTGGGATTAACGGCCGTCACTTCATCCTGCAACTCCATTGAAGGGTCATCGGCGCACAGCGCGCGCCATTCTTCAAATGCGATTAGGTTGCTTTGCGTACGAGCGATATGCAGTTCATAGGCCATGACGAGATCCATTGGAGTAGCGATTGAAAATCCTGGGCTGCAGCCTATCACTGGCCGCCTGCATTCGCACTTCTCGGAAACGTTCGATCAGCGTTTCAGGTTGTGAGTCGATAACCGCAATTATGGCCGGGGCCTTGTTTCTGATGCTCGATCTGTTCGTAAAACCGCGCAAAGCCTGATGGTTTTTTGGGGTGGGGATTGCGGTAATCGCCATCAAAACACCGACCACCCAATCCGCTCACTCAACAACTCCAACGCCTTCATCCCCGCCAGTGAATTCCCCGCTGCATTCAGTTCCGGCGACCACACGCACACCGTGAACTGCCCCGGTACCACCGCGACGATCCCGCCGCCGACCCCGCTTTTGCCCGGCAACCCCACGCGGTAGGCAAAATTGCCCGCCTCGTCATACAGCCCACTGGTGGCCATGATGGAGTTGACTTGCTTGGTCTGCCGCGCGGTCAACACCTGTTCGCCGCTGTGGGCGCTCACGCCTTCGTTGGCCAGGAAGCTGAAGGCCCTGGCCAAGTCCAGGCAGCTCATCTGCAGCGCGCAGTAGTTGAAGTAGCTGTGCAGCACCGCGTCCACGTCATTGTGGAAGTTGCCGAAGGATTTCATCAGGTAGGCCATGGCCGCGTTGCGCGCGCCGTGCTGGGCTTCGGACTCGGCGACGACGCTGTTGACCAGGATCTGCGGGTTACCCGACAGGCGCCGGACGAAGTCGCGCATTGATAAAATCGGCACGGCGAAACGCGATTGGTTGATGTCGCAGATCACCAGCGCGCCGGCATTGATAAATGGATTGCGTGGACGGCCGCGTTCGAATTCCAGTTGCACCATGGAGTTGAACGGTTGCCCCGAAGGCTCGTGGCCCAGGCGTTCCCAGATGGTTTCGCCACCGTGGTCGATGGCCTGCACCAGGCTGAACACCTTGGAGATGCTCTGCACCGAGAACAGCGTGTCGGCATCACCGGCGCAATAGGCCGAGCCGTCGTTGCCGTACACGGCGATCCCGAGTTGGTTGGCGGGCACGTGAGCCAGCGCGGGGATGTAGTCGGCGACTTTGCCGAGGCCGATCAGGGGGCGCACTTCGTCGAGGATCGACGAGAGCATCGCCTGCATGTCTTGTCCTGTCATCTGTCTTTGAATCGGTGGTAAGCGGGCCGCGGAGGATACTTCAATGCGCGCGGAAGCCCCACACAATCTCTACCACCCGCTCGGCAACCACCAGGTAAAACACAATCAACAATAACTGCAGCGCCAAGTGATAACGCAGCTTGGCGAGCCGGCGGATGCCGTCACTGACGTTCAAGAGCATCAGCAGCGTGGACAGGATGATCAGGCCCCAGCCGGCCACGCTGGAGGCGAACACGCCGATGAACAAGTCACGCTGCCCAAGCAACGTGTTGGTCCCCGCCGCAAACAGCAGTGCACACACCAGCAGGTTTTTCACGTTGTCGAAAATCTGCGTGCTCAGATCGTTTTCCAACAACGCCATATACCGTTTCCATAACGTGCGCATGGCAAGTACCGGGTAGGGATCGCTCGTCAATCAAAGTAGTCCAATTGCCCGTACACTGCACCGTTGCGCTTACTCCACGAGGACTTTTGCATGAAATTGATGATCGGCCTGGCCGCCCTGCTGCTGGTATCGGCCTGCTCCACCGCCTCCCACCCTACTCCGCCCGCCCAGGATGCCACGGCGTCCGAATGCCTGGCCGGTGGTGGCACCATGAAGCAAGTCGGCAAGTTGCAGAGCTGGAAATGCATTACGCCGTACAAGGACGCGGGCAAGGCCTGTACTGATTCGAGCCAGTGCGAAGGCGAGTGCCAGACCAGCGTCACCACCCAGTCCGGCAACGGCCCGGTGACGGGCGCGTGTCAGGTGGACAACGGGCACTTCGGCTGCTCGGCGACGGTGGAGAAAGGTCAGTTGGGCCGGGCGATCTGCGTGGACTGACTCACAATCCTGTAGGAGCCGGCTTGCCGGCGAAGGCGGCCTGACAGCTGGCCTGGATGTTGGATCTGATCGAGTACATATCCGTTATTTGGGTAACGGCTGCTAATGGTTCCGCCCTTACGGCGGGTCACTTTCGAAAAGCGCGAAAGTAACCAAAGCGCTCTTGCCCCAACACTCGGCACCTCGCTTAGGCTCGGTGTGCCCGTAATCCGACAGGTATTTGGGGGGCCGCCGCCACGCGCCATCCATGGCGCGGGGCGGCTAAACCGGCATCCCTGCCGGTTTACCCCCCAAATCCCTGTCGAATTCCGGCCAGCGTGTTTGATGGGGCGCTTAAGATCAAAAGCCAGATCAACATCAAGAGCGGCTCGCTTCGCATCGTAGTTAGCGGGGCGGGGCTAGCGTTTAGAAATGCGCCACATCCGACACCCGTTCATCCAGCACGTCCCGCGCCAGTGCCCACGCCTGGTCCTTGGACTCCACCACCAGCAGCGGGTACCCCCAGGCCTTGCCGAACATTACCGCAAATGGCTTGAGCGCCAGGCGCTGCGCGGCACTGGGCTCTACCTGGATCATGCCTTTGACGTAGGTGCGCAGCGCCTGCTTGTTTTTCTTCATCCAGATCGATGCTTGCTTGCGTTCCTCGTGGGAGTGTTCGTGATTGTTTTCGTCCACGGACTTTTCGTGCAGCAGCAGGAAGGGTTGCTGGCGCGCCAGCAGGCTTTCGAAGACCCTGAAGGCATCCTCCTGCCCACCCTCGTTGGGTGCGTCAAACACGATTTTCACCACTGGGAATGTTGTGCTGTCGAGTCGCATGGCGGAGCTCCTTGTTGAGAATTGATCTCACTATAAGGGCCCGACCACTGGACGGCATTGCACAGAATAGCCAGACTGTTTCGCAATCCGGCCAACCTGCGAGACCCGTCATGAAGCACCACCGTCTGGACATGCGCGAACCGCTGATGGCCAAGGACGCCGATGTGTTCCCCCGCGCCGTGGTGGCGGTGGGCGCCACCAGTACGTCGGACACCTGGGAACATGCCCAGCACGCCCACCGCAAGGGTCAGTTGATGTACACCCTGCGCGGCGTGATCCATTGCGAGATCGAAGCGGGTATCTGGATCGTGCCACCGCAGTGCGCACTGTGGATTCCCGGCGGCACGTCCCATGCGGCGCGCGGGTCTGGCGAAGCGGAGGTGTATTGCCTGTTGATCGACCCCGACGCGGCGTGCGCCCTGCCCCCGCAATGCTGCACCCTGGCGGTGTCGGGCCTGCTGCATGAGCTGATCAGCAAGGCCGTGAGTTTCCCGCAGCTGTATGACGAACACGGCGCCCAGGGGCGTTTGATCAATACCCTGCTGGATGAGCTGGCCGCCGCGCCCGTTGAAGCCTTGCACCTGCCCATGCCCCAGGACCCGCGCTTGCGCCGCCTGGCCAACAGCCTGTTGGCCGAGCCGGCGGACAAGGCGACCCTCGGCCAATGGGCGGTGCGCATCGGCATGAGTGAACGCAGCATGACGCGCCTGCTGCTGGAGGAAATGGGCCTGAGCTTCGGCCGCTGGCGCAGGCAATTGCATGTAATCCTGTCGTTGCAGCGCCTCGCCAAGGGCCAGAGCGTGCAAACGGTCGCGCTGGACCTGGGTTACGAGAACGCCAGCGGCTTTATAACCATGTTCCGCAAGGCCGTGGGGCAGCCGCCGGCGCGCTACCTGGCGGACCGCGCCGGGGTGTTCAGCCCGCCCCCAGGCGCTATCGCGCTAAAGGAGCCCCGGCACGAGTAGCGGCGGCACAAACGCGGTGACTTGCGGCAACGGCTGGTCCCACTTCACCACGTCCACCGTGGCCGTCTGCGCCGAGCAGCCCTGGGACAGGCTGGAGGCGCCGACATCGGCAGTGATCATGTTGGGGTTGCCGTGCTTGTCCAGGCTGTTGCGCTGCCCTGGCGTCTGCGGGTCGAACCAGGCGCCGGTGGCGATCTGCACCACCCCCGGACGGATGTCATGGGAGACAACCACCCCGGCCAGGAATGCCCCCCGTCCATTGAACACCTTGACCACATCACCGTTGCCAATGCCCCGCGCACGCGCATCGTCCGCGTTGATGGTCAGCGGCTCGCGCTGCTGGATCTTCGACGCACGGCTGTAGCTGCCGTGGTCGTACTGGCTGTGCAGGCGTGTCTTCGGCTGGTTCGACAGCAGGTGCAGCGGGTAGTCCGGCACAGGCTTGTCCAACCACACCGGATGGCCTGGGCAGTCGGCATAACCAAAGCTCGCAATGCGTTCGGAAAACAGCTCGATCCGCCCCGAGGGCGTGGGCAAGGGATGGGCGAGCGGATCGTCACGAAAGGCCTTGAGCAGCACTGTATCGGTGTCGGGATAGGCCACTTCGAACACGCCGTCACGCCAGAACCGATCGTAGTCCGGCAGCTCGATGCCCTGTTCTTCAGCGCGCCCACGGGACTCGTCGTAGATAAAACGCAGCCACTGCCCGGCGTCACGGCCTTCGGTGAAGGTGTCGGCAAACCCCAGGCGCGCGGCGATGTCAGCAAAGATCGAGTAGTCATCCCGCGCCTCGCCGACCGGTGCAATGGCTTGCTGCATCGCCAGCATGAACCGGTCCGACGCCGAACTGCCAATATCGTTGCGCTCCAGGGCGGTCGTGGCCGGCAGTACGATATCGGAATACTTGGCCTGGGCGGTCCAGTACTGTTCGTGGACGATCAGGGTGCGCGGTTTCTTCCAGGCCTCCAGCAAGCGATTGAGGTCCTGGTGATGGTGGAAAATATTGCCACCAGCCCAGTACACCAGGTGAATATCCGGATACGCCTGGCGTTTGCCGTTGTAGTCGAATTCGGCGCCGGGGTTGAGCAGCATGTCAGTGATGCGCGCCACCGGAATGAACGCCTTCACCGGGTTGAGCCCCTGGGAAAACCTTGGCCCGGAGAAGCCTTTGCGGCCGCTGCCGGTGTTGTTCATGCAGCCGTAGCCCAGGCCAAAGCCGCCGCCGGGCAAGCCGATCTGCCCGAGCAGCGCCGCCAGGGTTACGGTCATCCAGAAGGGCTGCTCGCCGTGCACCGAGCGCTGCAGGGAATAGGCGATGTTGATCATCGTCCGCTGGCGGCCCATGCGCCGGGCGAGGTCGATGATCTGCTGCGCGGGGATATCCGTCAGTGCCTCTGCCCACGCGGGGTCTTTCGGTTGACCATCAGTGTCGCCGAGCAGATAGCCGCGAAAGCGGTCGTAACCCACGGTGTATTGCTGAATGAACGACTCGTGGTGCAGGCCTTCCGTCACCAGCACATGGGCCAGCGCCAGCATCAATGCGGTGTCGCTGCCGGGGCGGATCGGTAGCCATTGGTTCAGGGCCGGGCCGCTCAGGTCATCGCGCAACGGGCTCACATTGACGAACTGCACGCCAGCCGCCGACATCGCCGCCAACGCCTCGGTCAGCAGGTGATCGCTGGCGCCACCGGGGCTGGTCTGGGCGTTCTTGGCCGGCAGCCCGCCAAACGCCACGAACAGCTCACAGTGTTCGGCGAGGTTTTTCCAGGAGGTGTGCGCCGCCAGCAGCCAGTCCATATTGCCGACGATATGCGGCATCAACACCCGCCCGGCACCGAGGCTGTAGCTGTCGGTGCTGGCGACATAGCCGCCGAACTGGTTGAGAAAACGGTGCAACTGGCTTTGTGCATGGTGAAAACGCCCGGCGCTGCCCCAGCCGTAGCTGCCACCGTAGATCGCCTGGTTGCCGTGTTCGGCCTTGACCTTTTTCAGTTCACGGGCGACCAGGTCCAGGGCCACCGCCCAGGAGACCTCGACAAACGGCTCCTGGCCCCGCAGTTCGGGGTGCGAGCCGGGCTCGGCCAAATAACTGCGGCGCACGGCAGGCCGCAAGATCCGCGTCGGCGAGGTGATGGCGTCGGGGATTGACGCACCGATGGGCGACGGGTCTTTGTCCCAGTCCACCGGCGTCATCGCCTGCAACTTGCCATCGACGACCTGCGGACGATAGGCGCCCCAGTGCAACGAAGTGAAGGTCATGGCTACCAGTTTTCTCCCAGCCCGAGCAGGCCCAGTATCTGCCGCCGCAGGTCCACCAAGTAAGGATCATCCCGGTGCCGAGGATACGGCCGATCGATGCTCAATTGCGCCTGGATTTTTGCCGGACGGTCGCTGAACACGATCACGCGGTTGGCCAGCAGCAAGGCTTCTTCCACATCGTGGGTGACCAGCAAGGCCGTGTAGCCCTGGCGCTGCCACAGGTCGATCAACTCTTTTTGCAGGGTGATGCGGGTCAGGGAGTCGAGCTTGCCCAAGGGCTCGTCGAGGATCAGCAAGCGCGGCTGGTTGACCAGCGCGCGGGCCAGGGCCACGCGCTGCGCCATGCCGCCGGAGAGCTGCCGTGGATACGCCCGGGCGAACTGGCTGAGGCCGACCTTCTCCAGGGCTTCGTCGACCTTGGCCGAATAGGTCTTGAGCAGGCCCTGGGCTTCCAGGCCGACAGCGACGTTGTCCCACACCCGGCGCCACGGGTACAGGGTCGGGTCCTGGAACACCACGACGCGGCTCGGGTCCGGCCCGGTGATGGCTTCACCGTCGGCCAGCAATCGTCCCGAATCCGCCGGTTCCAAACCGGCCACCAGGCGCAGCAAGGTGGATTTGCCGCAGCCCGAAGGCCCGAGCAGCGCCACGAACTCTCCGGGCGCCACGTCCAGGGAAACCCGCTCCAGCACCGGCAGGTGCTGACCGTCCAGGGCAAAGCCATGGCTGAGGTTGTCTATGCGCAGCGCCAAACCTTCCGACGCCGATTCCACGTGTGCCAGGGCTACCATTTCATCGATCCTTTCTGCCAGGCCAGCAACCGATCACGCACCAGGAACAACCCTGTGATCAACCCCGAGCAGGCGAGTGCCATGATCAGCAAGGCGGCGTACATATTCGCGTAGGCGGCCCAACCCTGGGCCCACTGCAGGTACCAGCCGATGCCGGATTTGACCCCCATCATTTCAGCCACCACCAGGGTCGAAAACGACGCACCCAGGCCCATGAACACGCCGACAAATACGTGAGGCAACGCCGCCGGAATCGCCACCTTGAAAATCAGGAAGCCTTGCTTGGCGCCAAGGGTGCGGGCCACGTCGTAATAGGCTTTGTCCACGCTCGACACACCGGACCAGGTGAGCACCGTGACCGGAAACCAAGTGGCCAGGGCGATCAGGAACACGCTGGCGCTCCAGCTACTGGGGAACAGGAAAAAACACAGCGGCAACAACGCCGTCGACGGCACCGGACCCAGGATGCGCAGCACCGGGTGCAGCCAATAACCGATGCGCGTGGACCAACCGATGGCCACACCGGCAATAAACCCGGTAATCGCGCCCAGGGCCACGCCCGAGCCCAGCAGCAATGCCGAATGCAACAGGCTGTCGGCCAGCCGTGCGTAGTCTTCGATGTACACCGCCAGCAAGGCCTGGGGTGGCGCAAAAAACGGCACCGGCAACAACGCCAGCTTGGCGGTGAGCAACTCCCAGACGCCCAGCAGCAGTGGCAAGGCAATCAGCCAGGGGCCGGCATTGCGCAGGCGCAGGCCCAGCTTTGGCACCGTGCGTCCCAGCAGGCTCAGCCCGATGAACAGTGCGGCGACAGCCACGCACAGCGTGGCCAGGCCTTGGGTCATCGGCCAGTTGCGCGTCGCGTTGGGCCAGTAACTGATCAACAGCGCGACGGCCAGCCAGGCCGTCACCACAGCTGCGCCCTGCCACCCGACCTTCAGGGTCAGCGGCGGGTTGAGGGTCGTTGCGTCAGCTGAAGACATCGGCGGTGATCTCCTTGGCGAACTCCAGCGGATCGGTGCTCTTGCTGATCACTTCGACGGTTTTCAGGTCGGTCACGTAGGTGAGGATTTCCTGGGTCAGCGCCGCGCCCACCGCGTGATGGCCGTGGGTATGGTCGTGGAGGATCGCCTGCACTTCCTCCACCGAGGTGTTCAGCGCATGGGCCTGGAAGCCCTTGGCGACTTCCTCCGGGTGCTGCACGGAATAGTCGTGGGCTTCCAGAATCGCCTGGGTCAGCGCCGCGACCACACGCTTGTCTTCCCGCACCAACTTGCCGGTGACACCCACCACGCAGCAGCTGAGGTTGGCGTATTCCTCCACCAGGTTGGTGGACAGCTCACGCGCCACGCCGGACTTGATCAGGCGGTACATGAACGGGTCACTGCCGCTCACTGCCTGCACCTCGCCGCGCTCCAGCGCGGTGCCGAGCAAGTCCGCGGGGTACAGGCGCCACTCCACATCGCGCACCGGGTCGACACCGTGTTTTTTCAGCAGGATCGAGAAGAAATTACGGTCCGGGCTGGCCATGTCGGTCACGCCGATGGCCTTGCCCTTGAGGTCTTCGAGCTGGGTCACGCCGCCGTTCGCGGCACTGAGCAAACGCAGGCAGCCGCCATGGGTACCGGCGGTGAGCTTCACGTCAAAGCCCTGCTCCAGCGCCTTGAGCCAACGCAGCGCCATGCCCACGCCGGCATCGGCCTTGCCGGTGGCAATGGCTTCGAGCAGCACTTCGGTAGAGTTGCCGAAATTGACTAACTCCACGTCCAGGTTGTGCTTGGTAAAGAAGCCCTGGCCGTGGGCGATCACGACCGGGGCCAGGCACACGGCATTGAGGTTGACCGCCAGTTTCAACTTGCGTGGTGCATCCAGGCGGATGAACTCGCCGGTACCGGCGGGTTCCGGTGAAGTATTGTGGCCGGCGTGTTCATCGGCGGCGAAGCCCAGGCGTGGCAGCGACAGGCCGGCCAGGGTGATGCCGGCCAGGCCGAGCAGGCGGCGGCGGGTAAAATGATCGAAGTCAGCCATGCAAAATATCCCTTTTATCAACTCAGTAATAAAGCCGGTGAGCAGCCCTTCTGTGGTGAGCGGGCTTGCCCCGCGCTGGGCTGCGAAGCAGCCCTAATCCGGCCACCTCGTTTTACCTGCGAGAACACAGCGGCCGTCATGGGGCCGCTTCGCGCCCCAGCGCGGGGCAAGCCCGCTCACCACAACTGCCCGCTCATCACATCAGATGAACAGCCACTCAAGCCTGCAGCCCAGCCAGGCCCAGGTGCTCGCGCAGCGTCGACCCTTCGTAGGCAGTGCGGAACAAGCCCTTGCGCTGCAAATGCGGAATCACGCTCTCGACAAACTCGGTGAACGAGCCCGGCAGATACCCCGGAGAAATCACAAACCCGTCGCAGCCGCCCTGCTCGAACAGCTCGGCCAACTGGTCGGCAACCTGCGCGCCGGTGCCCACCAATTGCGGCACGCGCACGCTGCTGGCGAAGATGCGCCCGAGTTGTTCCAGGGTGGTTTCCGAGCCTTGCATCATGAGCTTTTCCGCCGCAGCCGGGTGGATCAGTGGCGACTGCGCGATCTCGGCCAAGGTCGCCGAAAGTGGGAATGGCGACAGGTCCACATTCAACTGCGAGGCCAGTGTCACCAGCCCCAGCTCCGGACGGGCCAGCGCATTGTGCTGATCGCGCTTGGCGCGGGCCTCGGCTTCGCTGCCGCCAATGAACGGCATCACCGCCGTGAGTACCTTGCAGCTGTCGGCGTCACGGCCTTGCTGCACCACCTGGGCGCGCACGTCATCGCGGAACGCGCGCATCGCCGCCAAGTGCGGATGAATGGTGAAAATCGCCTCGGCCCAACGCGCACCAAAGCGCCGGCCACGTCCGGAAGAGCCGGCCTGGATCAGCACCGGTCGGCCTTGGGGTGTGCGGGGGATATTCAGCGGGCCTTCCACCCTGAACCACTCGCCCTGGTGCTGCACCGAACGGATCAGTTCCGGGTCCGCCAGCACGCCGCTCTCGCGGTCCAGCTTCAGTGCGTCCTTGCCCCAGCTGCTCCACAGCTTCAGCGCGACTTCGACAAACTCATCGGCGCGGTCATAACGCAGGTCATGCTCCAGGTGCTTGTCCTTGCCGAACAGACGCCCTTCGCTGTCGTTCATCGAGGTGACGATATTCCACGCCGCGCGGCCCTTGGACAGGTGGTCGAGGGTGGCAAACTCACGCGCGATGTGCGCCGGTTCGTAATAGGTGGTGGAGCGCGTCGCGCCCAAGCCCAACTTGCTGGTCTTGCCCACCAGGTAAGAGAGGATCGGCAACGGATCGAGGCGCGTGGCGTCCTGGGCGCCGTAGCGCAAGGCGAACTCGCGGGAGCCGCCCATCTGGTCGCCCACAGCCAGGCGGTCGGCGAAGAACAGGAAGTCGAACAACCCCTCCTCCACCACCTTGGCCACCCGTGCGTAGTACTCAGGGTCGAGGTAATTGCCAACCGTTTCAGGGTGGCGCCATACCGCATGGCTGTGCACCACCGGCCCACTCAACAGGAACGCGGATAAATGGATTTGGCGGCTCATGGCTTGGGCGTCCACACGGTGATGGCGCTGACCTTCAACGGCTTGGGAATCAGCTTGGCGGCGTAGTAGGTGTCGGCGATGCGTTGTTGCTCGGCGAGGTTTTCCAGCCTGACCGGGATGATGTCGTAGCTGCGGCGGCTATTGGCGCGCTCCACTGTGGCCGGGGCGATATTGCCCCACAGCGGGCCGAGGATGTCGGCGGCTTCCTTGGGATGGGCCTTCACCCATTGGCCGGTCTCGCGCAAGGTGTCGAAGGTCACCTGCAACACGTCCGGGTGGGCCTTGGCGAACGTTGTCGTCGCCAAGTAGAAACGGTTGTAGTCGGCCAGGCCGTCCTTGCCGTCGGCGATCACACGCACGTGGTGATCCAATTGTTGAGTGGCGAGGAACGGGTCCCAGATCACCCAGGCGTCGACGCTGCCATTGGCGAAGGCAGCCCCGCCGTCCGGAGCTTCCAGGTAACGCGGGGTGATATCGGCCAGGGTCAGCCCGGCTTTTTTCAGCGCGGATATCAGCAGGTAGTTGCTGCCCGAGCCCTTGGACACCGCGACAGTCTTACCCTTGAGGTCGGCGATGCTATGGATCGGCGATTGGTCTTGGACGATGATCGCCTGGGCGCCCGGCGATGAGTTTTCCTGGGCGTAGTAGGTCAGCGGTGCATCGGCGGCCTGGGTGAATAGCGCGAAGGCGTCGGCCACATCCGCATGCAGGTCGACGCTGCCGGCGTTCAGCGAGCTGAGCAGGCCAGTGCTGAACTCGTGCCAGTTCACCGTGAACCCCAGGGGCTTGAGGCGCGGCTCCAATTGGCCATTTTGCTTGAGCAGGATCCACAGCGTGGATGAGCGCTGGTAGCTGATGTCCAGGGTTTGCTCGGCATGGGCCGCCGCCGCGGCGAACAGCAGGCTGGCGGCGGCGATTAGTTTTTTGAACGTCATGGGAGGCCTTGGCGTGGAAGAAATGAAGGGAGCTGCATATGCCAAAAAACCGCGTAAGGCCTGGCAGTAAAGTTGATTCGATTATATTAATGATGAGCAATGATGAAAGAATCTTATAATTCTATGGTTATGCCCAATTCATAGGCGAGCGGGAAAAGCGTCCTAAGCTCAGATCGAAAGAGTATTTAACGAATAGTTTTTAGAACCTTAAGCTCGGTCCTATTTCGTCAGAGATCGAGCACGCCATGTCCATACGTCGTCCCCTCGCCGCTGTATTAGGGTTCCTGGCCTTTTCCGTCGCCGTGAGCGCCGAGGCCCAGGAAACCGTGCGCATCGGTTACCAGAAATCCTCGACCCTGATCACCCTGCTGAAAACCCAGGGCACCCTGGAAAAAGCCCTCAAGGCCGACAACATCGACGTGAGCTGGCACGAGTTCCCCAGCGGCCTGCCGCTGCTCGAAGCGCTGAACGTGGGCAACGTCGACATCAGCGCCGACGTGGCCGACACCGTGCCGATCTTCGCTCAGGCCGCCCAGGCCAAGCTCACCTACTTCGCCCAGGAAGCGCCCTCGCCTTCGGCCCAAGCGATCGTGGTGCGCAACGACTCTCCGATCCAGCAATTGGCGGACCTCAAGGGCAAGAAAATCGCCGTGACCAAGGCAGCCGGCACGCACTACCTGCTAATCGCCGCACTGGCCAAGGCAGGCCTGGCATTTTCGGATATAGAGCCGGCCTACCTGTCACCCGCCGACGGCCGCGCAGCCTTCGAAAACAACAAGGTCGACGCCTGGGTCACCTGGGAACCCTTCCTCACCAGCGTGCAGCGCCAACTGCCAACACGCACCCTGGCGGACGGCGCAGGGCTGGCCAGCTACAAGCGCTACTACCTGACGGGTACGCCGTACGCCAAGGCCCACCCGCAAGTGTTGAACGTGGTGTACGCGCAACTGGAAAAGACCGGCCAATGGGTGAAAACCCACCCACAAGACGCAGCCAAAATACTTGGCCCGCTGTGGGGCAACCTGGATGTCGCGACGGTTGAGGCAGCCAATGCGCACCGCAGCTATCAAGTGCAGCCTGTGACGATTGATCAGTTGGGCGAACAACAGAAAATCGCCGATGCGTTCTTCAAGGCGGGGTTATTGCCCAAGGCCGTGGATGCCAAGGATGTACAGACCTGGAAGCCTTGAGGCAGCCATTGTAGGAGCTGGCTTGCCGGCGAAAGCGCTGGGTCAGCCGCTTTTCCGTTGCTGATCTACCGCTATCGCCGGCAAGCCGGCTCCTACAGGGGGCGTCATTCGCAGGCAAAAAGGTGCCCCCCGTATCCACGATGCGAAGCGAGTCGCTCTTGATCCTGCTTTTGATCTAAGGCGCCCCGTCAAACACGCTGGCCGTAATCCGACAGGGATTTGGGGGGTAAACCGGCAGGGATGCCGGTTTAGCCGCCCCGCGCCATGGATGGCGCGTGGCGGCGGCCCCCCAAATACCTGGCGGATTACGGGCACACCGAGCCTAGGCGAGGTGCCGAGTGTTGGGGCAAGAGCGTTTTGCTTACTTTTGCGCTCTTCAAAAGTGAGCCGCCGTAAGGGCGGAACCCATAGCAGCCGCTACCCAAGTAACGGATATGTACCCGGTCAGATCCAACATCCAGGCCGGCTGTCAGGCCGTCATCGCTGGCAAGCCAGCTCCTACAGTTGGATCGCGGGGCAACAGTTAGAGAGTGGTCGGCAGTCACAACAGCGTGCGCTCCAGCGCCTTTTTCCACGCAGCATAACGCCCCGCCATAGCAGGATCATCCTGCGGTTCAAACCGCTCCCGCTGCCGCTCCAGCGCGCCCAACGCGTCATCACTCCCCCACACCCCCAATGCCCTCCCCGCCAAGTGCGCCGCGCCCAGCGCCGACACTTCCGGCGATAGACTGCGCACCACCGGACGTTGCAACAGATCGGCCAAAAACTGCATCAACCAACGGTTACGCGTCGCACCGCCGTCCACCCACAACTCCTTCAACGGACTGCCGATGTCCTGCTGCATAGCCTCAAAGACATCCCGAATCTGATAACCAATCGACTCCAGCGACGCCCGCAGGATATGCGCGCCAGAGGTGGCTTCGGTCAGCCCGCAGATCAAACCGCGCGCATCAGCCTGCCAGTGCGGAGCACCCAGCCCGGACAGTGCCGGCACAAAATACACACCGCCATTGTCCGGCAGTTGCGCAGCCTGCTCGGTGAGCGCATCCAGGGATTCCCCCGCCACCAGGCGCGAGGCCCACTGCACGGCGGCGCCGGTGTGGACGATATTGCCTTCCATGCCAAAGGTGGGTTGGCCGCCGTCATGCCAGGCCAGTGTGGTGGACAAGCCATGAGTCGAAGCAATCGGGCCGCCCATGGGCGTCATCAAGGACGAGCCGGTGCCCAGCGTGGCTTTCACCAGCCCCGGCGCGAACCCGCCCTGCCCGTACAGCGCAGCGTGGGAGTCACCGATCATCGACATCACCGGGATGCCAGCAGGCAAACCACCCGCCGCGACGGTTTCGGCAAAAAAACCCGCGCTCGGCTGGATGGGCGCCAATGCGGCCAATGGAATCTTGAACAGTGCCAGCAGCGCCGGGTCCCAGGCACAGGTGTGCAGGTTGAACAATTGAGTGCGCGCCGCGTTGGAATAGTCGGTGGCAAACACCTGGCCGCCGCTGAGTTTCCACAGCAGCCAACTGTCCACCGTGCCCAGGCAGATATCACCGGCAGCGGCGCGCGCGTGGCCATCCTCAAGGTGGTCGAGAATCCAGCGAAACTTGCCTGCCGAGAACATCGGGTCCAAGGCCAACCCGGTTTTTTCCAGGATCAGCGCCTCGTGGCCCTGCTCATGCAACTGGGCACACAACGCGGTCGAGCGCCGACATTGCCAACTGATGCACGGCGACAGCGCTTCGCCGGTATGCCGGTCCCAGGCCACCACCGACTCGCGCTGGTTGCTGATGGCCAGCGCGGTGATCGGCCGATCCACCTGGCCCAGGCATTCTTCAATGGCGGCCAGGGTGCTGTGCCAGATCAGCAGCGGGTCCTGCTCGGAAAACCCTGGCTGCGGATGGGTGATGCTCAGCGGCCGCGAGCCCCGGGCAATCACCTGCCCGCGTTCGTTGACCAGCACCGCCTTGGCGTTGCTGGTGCCTTCGTCTATCGCCAGGATCAGCGGAGTATTGTCTGTCATCGCATTCACCGCAACCGAGTGGCAGCCGCCACAATCCCAGCCGCGTCGATGTTATGCAAGGCGCGGGTCGGTTCGCGGGCGCCGGCGGCGGCATATTCGCCATCACCGATGCCCAGGCGCACCAAGGCAATGCCCAGCCCGGCTTCGGCCAGTACTTCGGCGACCAGGCTGCCGACGCCACCGTTGATATTGTGTTCCTCGACGGTGATGACCGCCCGCGTGCCACTCAGGGCGCTGAGCAACACGTCACGCTGCAACGGCCGGATCGACGACAGGTTGATCACCTGCGCCTGAATCCCCTGCTCCGCCAGCAGCCGTGCTGCGTCCACTGCCTCATGCACCACCGAGCCCAGGGCGACGATGCTCACGTCCGCACCCTGGCGCAGGATATCCACCTGCCCCGGTACGAATTGGTAGTCGCCAGCGTGCACGTCCGGCAACGCCTTGCCATCGAGACGGATGTACACCGGGCCCTGGTAGCGCAGCGCGTAGTCGACAATCTGCCGGCATTCAATGGCGTCGGCCGGGGCAAAGATCTGCACGTTGCCAAAGCCGCGCATCACCGAAATATCGTCGAGGCTATGGTGCGTGCTGGCCAACGGGCCGTAACTGGCGCCGGCATTCAGGCCGAACATCTTGACGTTGGCCTGGTTGTAGCAAACGTCGACTTTGATCTGCTCATTGGCGCGCGAAATCAGGAAGGGCGCGGCGTTGCAGGTCGCGGCGATCTTGCCGCCCAGGGCCAGGCCCGCCGCGACGCTGACCAACGATTGCTCGGCAATGCCGACGTTGATCAGCCGCTCGGGAAAGCGCTGCACAAACGGGCCGATCTTGGCCGTGGAGGTGGAGTCACTGACCACCGGCACCACGTCCAGCCCGGCATCCACGGCGGCAATAAAGGCGTCCACCATGACGCTCGCCAGATGTTCACTCGCCATGACTCAACTCCTCCAGTGCCGCGTTGATTTCATCACCCTTGGGCACGCGGTGGTGCCATTCGGGACGGGCTTCGATAAACGAAACGCCCTTGCCTTTGATGGTGTGCGCGATCAGCACCTGGGGCGCACCGGTCTTGGTTTGCATGCTTTCCAGGGCCTCGATCAACTCGCCCGCGTCATTGCCGTCGCACTCGCTGACACGAAAGCCGAAGGCCGCCCATTTCTGGTCCAGCGGGTCGAGGGGCATGATGTCGGCCGTCAAGCCCGCCAGTTGCAGCTTGTTCTTGTCGACGATCACGAACAGGTTATCCAGGCCGTATTTCGCCGCAGCCATCGCCGCTTCCCAGTTGGAGCCTTCGGCCAGTTCACCGTCGCCGGTCAGCACGTAGATGCGTTTTTGGCTGCCGGACATCTTCGCCGCCAACGCCAGCCCCACCGCCACCGGCAAGCCGTGGCCGAGGGCGCCGGTATTAAGTTCGATGCCGGGGGTTTTCTGCCGCACCGGATGGCCCGGCAGGTGGGAGTTGAAGTGTTGGTAGGTGGGCAGCCAGTCCACGGGAATGTAGCCCGCCTGCGCCAGGCAGCAATACAAGCCGCCGACACCGTGGCCCTTGCTCTGGATATAGATATCGCGCTCAGGGTCTTCGGTGCGTTCCGGCCCGGTATTGAGAATGCGGAAATACAGGGTGGCGAGAATATCGGTTTCCGAGAGGTCGGCACCGGTGTGGCCGCCAGCCGGTGAGTCGGCATTCAGGCGGATCACGTGGCGCCGGATAAGGCGGGCCTGTTCTTTGATCTGGTGGGCGTCGTACTGGAAGGCATTCATGCAGCGGCTCCTTTGAGGCTGACCACGCGGGGTGAACGTGTGCAAAGCTGTATTTGAATATTTATTCAGTAGTGACAATATATTTCTATTTAGACGCCGATCGTTCAGCAGGTCAAGTGAGTGACCGGTGGAAAAATGAAATAAAACCGCGAAATACCCCTCGGACAAACGGCCAAAATCCCACCCGCGCTTATCTATCCCGTGGCTTTGCGCCAGGTGAAAGCAGCGACCTAGAGGCATACTGGAAAAATTAAGCGCTTGACTTTGCCACGGTGTCACTGGAATCTGAATTAACAGTCAAGCACGCATATATATTCAAGGCGCTTGAAAGCACTCCAAAAAAAAATAAATCAGGAGAACACTGTGGACGCCAAAGCTATTGTCCAGCAGCCGGCCGAACTCAAGCCGCCCCACCGCCCGCGGTTGGTGAAACTGCTTCCCAGCAATATCGGCGGCCCGCTGATCGGCCTGGTGTTGCTGGTGCTGGTTTTCTCCTTCAGTTCCGAATTCTTCTTCTCGCTGCGCAATGGCCTGAACATTCTTGATCAGGTCACGGTGCTGGGCATCCTCGCGATTGGCATGACCGCAGTGATCGTGATCGGCGGCATCGACCTGTCGGTGGGGTCGGTGCTGGCCTTCTCGATGATGATGCTCGGCTGGCTTTACCAGGACCAGGCGGTGCCGCTGGGGTTTGCGATCCCGATCTCGATTGCCAGCGGGATGCTTGCCGGGCTGGTGTCCGGTGGGTTGATCACCTATGCCAAGCTGCCGCCGTTCATTGCCACGCTGACCATGATGTCGGTGGCCCGCGGCCTGGCGAACATCCTCACCGAAGGCCGGCAGATCGTCGGCTACCCGGACTGGTTCACCAGCCTGGCCACGGTGCGTCACTTCGGGTTTCTCTCGGCAACCGTCGGGCTGTTCCTGGTGATGCTGGTGGTGGCCTGGGTGTTCCTGCGCTTTCGCGCCGGCGGCCGTAACCTGTATGCCATGGGCGGCAGCCCGGAGGTGGCGCGCCTGTCCGGCATCAAGGTGCGTGCGATCACCCTGTGGGTCTACGCCATCAGCGGTGCGCTGGCCGGTATCGCCGCCGTGACCCTGGCAGCACGCCTGGACTCTTCCCAACCCAGCGCCGGCCTGAGCCTGGAGCTGGACGCGATCGCCGCCGTGGTGATTGGCGGCGCCAGCCTCAGCGGCGGCGTCGGCAGCATCGGCGGCACCCTGGTCGGTGTGCTGATCATTGGTGTATTGCGCAATGGTCTGAACCTGCTCGGTGTGTCGCCCTTCATTCAACAAGTGGTGATCGGCGTGGTCATCGCCCTCGCCGTGACCATCGACACCCTGCGACGCCGCTCCAGCACTGCCCGTTAAAACCTGTTCGACAGTTGACACCCTCCAACAATAAAACCAGGAGTCACCGACATGTTCAGCCCCAAGAAACTGCTGTTGGCCACCGCACTAGCCGCTGCCACCCTTACCGCTGCCGGCACCACCTGGGCCAAGGACCTGACCATCGGCCTGGCCGTGGCCAACCTGCAGGCCGACTTCTTCAACCAGATCAAGCAATCGGTGGAAGCCGAGGGCAAGGCCAAGGGCATCAAGGTGATTACCGTGGATGCCCAGGGCAACTCCTCCACCCAGGTCAGCCAGATTGAAGACCTGATCACCCGCCAGATCGATGTGCTGATCTACATCCCGGCCGGTGCCACCGCCGCCGGTGTGCCGGTCAAGGCTGCGAAAGCCGCCGGTATCCCGGTGATCGCCGTCGACCGCAACGCCCCCGACGCGCCAGGCGATACCTTTATCGCCAGTGACAGCGTGGCCGGGGCCAAGACCCTGGCCGAGTACGTCGGCAAGCTCACCGACGGCAAGGGCCGCATCGCGATCCTGCAAGGCCAGCTCGGCACCACCCCCGAAAATGATCGTGCCAAGGGTTTTGAAGAGGGCTTGAAAGCCTTCCCGGACCTTAAAGTTGTCGCCCAGCAACCCGCCGAATGGGCCCAGGACAAAGGCTTCGCCGTGGCCCAGGACCTGCTCCAGCGTGACCCGAATATCACCGTGTTCTTTGGCCGTGCCGATGCCATGGCCTTGGGTGCCGCCCAGGCGGTGAAAGTCGGCAACCTTGATCACAAGGTCGTGGTGGTCGGTTTTGACGGTGACGTCGCCGGGCTCAAGGCCGTGGAAAGTGGCGTGCTGAACGCGACCATGACCCAGCAGACCCAGAAGATGGGCCGCCTGGCCGTGGCGTCGGCCATCGACCTGAAAGCCGGCAAGGCCGTGCCCAAGGAGCAACTGTTGCCCACCGTGCTGACCACCAAAGAAAACGTCGCGCCGTTCCTGCAGCAGCACCCGTAAGCCTTGGAGGTCGTCATGCAAGCAGCAGACCTGGACACCGCCCACGCCGACGCGGTGCTGTGCCTGCGCAATATCAGCAAGGCCTATGGGCCGGTGCAGGTACTGTCGCAGGTCAACGTGGACATTCGCCCCGGCGAAGTGTTGGCCCTGCTCGGCGAGAACGGCGCGGGCAAGTCAACCTTGTCGTCGATCATCGCCGGGCTGGTACAGCCTGAAGCCGGCGGCAGCATGACCTGGCTCGGCGCGCCTTACGCACCGGCCTCGCCCGGTGCGGCACTGGGCGCCGGGATCGGCCTGATCCACCAGGAAATCCGCCTGTTGCCGCAATTGTCGATCGCCGAGAATATCTTCGTCGGCCGCCTGCCCATGCGTCATGGGCGGGTGGACCGCGAGTACATGGAGGCCCAGGCGCAGATCCAGCTGGAGCGCCTGGGGCTCAAGGTGCCAGCGTCGCGCAAGGTCGAAGGCCTGAGCGTGGCGGCCCAGCAATTGGTTGAAATCGCCAAGGCGCTGACCCTCAAGGCCAGCCTGTTGATTCTCGATGAACCCACCGCCGCATTGGGCGGGGAAGAAACCGAGTTGTTGTTCAAACAGGTGGAACGACTCAAGGCCGAGGGCGTGTCGTTTATCTATATCAGCCATCGCCTGGAAGAGATCGCGCGCATCGCCGACCGCGTGCTGGTGCTGCGCGACGGTCGCCAGATCGCCTTGCACGCCACCGCCCAGGTGCCGGTGCGCGAGCTGGTGGAGCAGATGGTCGGGCGCAGCCTGGAGCGGATTTTCCCAGCCCTGCAAGCGCCACAGGAGCGCGTGATGTTGCAGGTCAAGGACCTTACCTGCCGTGAGTTCGCCTTGCACGGCATCGACTTCAACGTGCGCGCCGGCGAAGTGTTCGGCATTGCCGGTGTGGTCGGCGCCGGGCGGACCGAGCTGGTGCGCACCATTGCCGGCGCGGCGCGAGATATCCAAGGCCACATGGTGCTGGACGGTGAGGTGCGCCACCTGCGCTCGCCCCACGAGGCGATCCAGGCCGGTGTGGTGCTGGTGCCCGAGGACCGTAAGCAGCAAGGCGTGGTGGTGGAGCACCGCATCGAAGACAACCTGATCTACGGCAACACCGACCTGTTGGATAAACGTGGCTGGGTGTTCCCTGCCCCGCTGCGCGAATTCGCCCGCACGGCGGTGGCGCGGTTGGGGGTGAAGGGTGCGCCGCAGTCGCGGATTTCGAGTTTGTCTGGCGGTAATCAGCAGAAGGTGATCATTGCCAAGTGGCTGGCGCGCAATCCCAAGGTGTTCATCCTTGATGAGCCGACACGCGGCATCGACGTGGGCGCACGGGCGGCGATCTATGAAGTGATCGCGGACCTGGCGGCCAAGGGCATGGCCGTGATTGTGGTGAGCTCGGACCTCGATGAGGTGCTGGGGTTGTCCCATCGGGTGATGGTGATGAGCCGGGGCCGGCAGATGGGGATCCTGGCGCGTAGCGAGGCCACCCCGGTGTCGGTGATGGAAATGGCCACTGCGTAAGTGCCCTGCCCTCATAAACAACGAAGAACCCATGTGGGAGCGGGCTTGCTCGCGAAAGCGGTGTATCAGTCAACACATTCATTAGCTGATCCACTGCTTTCGCGAGCAAGCCCGCTCCCACAGTTTTGATCTGTGGTGTGTTCACTATTGGGAGTCGTGCATGCAACTTTTTAGTCTTCATGGCCAAGTCGCCTTTGTCACCGGCGCAGGCAGCGGCATTGGCCAGGCGATTGCCGTCGGGCTGGCCGAGGCCGGCGCGGATGTGGCCTGTTTCGATCTACCGGGCAGCCCCGGCATCGCCAGCACCGTCGAACGTATCCAGGCTCTCGGCCGCAAGGCCTTGGCCCTGAGCGGCACGGTCACCGAACGCGCCGCGCTGGATGCAGCGGTAGCGCGCACCGAAGCCGAACTCGGCGCATTGAGCGTCGCCGTCAACTGCGCCGGCATCGCCAATGCCCAGGCCGCCGAAGACCTCGAACTGCAACGCTGGCAAACCACCCTGGATATCAACCTCACCGGCATCTTCCTCAGCTGCCAGGCCCAGGCCGCCGTGATGTTGCCTCGCGGCAAGGGCGCCATCGTCAATATCGCCTCGATGTCCGGCAGCATCGTCAACCGCGGCTTGCTCCAAGCGCACTACAACACCTCCAAGGCCGGCGTGATTCACCTGAGTAAAAGCCTGGCGATGGAATGGGCCGACAAGGGCTTGCGCGTCAATTGCATCAGCCCGGGCTACACCGCCACGCCGATGAACTCGCGCCCGGAAGTCGCCGACCAGGTGAAGATCTTTGAACAGACCACGCCCATGGGCCGCATGGCCAGCGTGGAAGAAATGGTCGGCCCGGCGATTTTCCTGGTCAGCCAGGCCTCGTCCTTCTGCACCGGTGTCGACCTGCTGGTCGATGGCGGCTTTGTCTGCTGGTAACCCTGGGAGCCCTTGTCATGTCGCAACGATTCAGCGGTAAAACTGTAGTGATCACCGGCGCTTGCCGGGGCATTGGCGCCGGCATTGCCGAGCGTTTCGCCCAAGAAGGCGCCCACCTGGTACTGGCTTCCAATGACCTGGAACGCGTGACCTTCACTGCTGACCAACTGGCCCAGGAATACCACGTCGACACCCTGGCCCTGGCCATCGACGTCACCCGTGAAGACGATATCGAAAAGCTCTACCGCGAGGCCCACGCACGGTTTGGCAGCATCGACGTGTCGGTGCAGAACGCCGGCATCATCACCATCGACCACTACGACAAAATGCCTCGCGCCGATTTCGACAAGGTGCTGCAGGTCAACACCACCGGGGTGTGGCTCGGCTGCCGGGAAGCGGCCAAGTACATGGTCAAGCAAGGCAGCGGCCGGCTGATCAACACCTCTTCCGGCCAGGGCCGCCAGGGGTTCATCTACACGCCCCACTACGCCGCGAGCAAAATGGGCGTGATCGGCATCACGCAAAGCCTGGCGCTGGAACTGGCGCGGCATAACATCACGGTGAACGCGTTCTGCCCCGGTATCATCGAAAGCGAGATGTGGGACTACAACGACCGGGTGTGGGGCGAGATCCTCAGCACCGACGAGAAACGCTATGGCAAGGGTGAATTGATGGCCGAATGGGTCAGGAACATTCCCCTGCGCCGCGCCGGCAAACCCTCGGATGTCGCGGGCCTGGTGGCGTTTCTCGCGTCGGACGATGCGGCCTACCTTACCGGCCAGGCGATCAATATCGACGGCGGCCTGATCATGTCGTAAGGGTTTGGTATCCTCACGGCCATTGAGTCATGCCTTTTACTATAAAGAGCCCTGAGGCCTTCATGAGCCAGATCGAAGAACAGCGCCTGATCACCAAGATCGCGAGCCTCTATTACGAAGAAGGGCTCAAGCAGTCCGAGATTTCCGCGCAACTGGACCTGTCCCAATCCTTTATCAGCCGCGCCCTGCGCCGGGCGCTGCAGGACGGCGTGGTGAAGATCACCGTGATGCGCCTGCAAGGCCTGCACCTGGAGCTGGAAACCCAATTGCAACGCCGCTACGGCGTGCGCCGGGTCATCGTGGTGGAAGCCACCGAGCCCGGCAATGACGAGAGCATCAAGCAGGCCATCGGTTCGGCTGCCGCCCACTACCTGGAAACCAGCCTGTCGCCCCAGGACCATATCGGTATTTCGTCGTGGAGCAGCACCATTCGCGCCATGGTTGGCCACTTGCACGCGCAACCCGGCAAACAGGCTGCCCAGGAAGTGGTACAACTGTTGGGTGGCGTCGGCCACAAGGGGGCGTTTGAAGCCACCTTGCTCACCCAGCGCCTGGCGACCCTGCTCAACTGCCCGGCGTTTTTGCTGCCCTCGCAAAGCATCGAGCAATCGGTGGAGAGCAAGCAGCGCATCGTGCAGATGGAAGAGGTCAAGGAAGTGCTGCAGCGCTTTGACAGCATCACCCTGGCGATTGTCGGCATCGGCGACCTGGAGCCCTCGCAACTGCTGCGCAACAGCGGCAACTACTACACCGAAGACATGCTGCGCCTGCTTGCCGAACGCGGCGCGGTGGGCGATATCTGCCTGCGCTACTTCGATGCCCAGGGCAAGCCGGTGCTGGAGGAAGACGAAGAATTCGTCGTGTCGGTGGCGCTGCCCAAGCTGCGCGCCATCCACCGTGTGCTCGGCCTGGCCGGTGGGTTGAACAAGGTCCAGGCCATTCGTGGCGCGCTCAAGGGCGGCTACCTGGACATCCTGATCACCGACCTGGACACCGCACAGGCCCTCAACCAATAACCTTCTTTGGAGACCGCCGCTCATGACGTCCAAGCTCGAACAACTCAAGCAATTCACCACCGTGGTCTGCGACACCGGCGACCTGGAAGCCATCAGCCGCCTGCGCCCGGTGGATGCCACCACCAACCCTTCGCTGCTGCTCAAGGCCGCAGCCATCCCGGAGTATGCCGAGCTGCTGCGCGGTGCGGTGAGCCTGTCCAAGGGCGATGTCGACCTGGCCTGTGATCGCTTTGCGGTGTCGGTGGGTTGCGGCATTCTTAACGTGATTCCGGGGCGCATCTCCACCGAGGTCGATGCGCGCCTGTCCTTCGACGAAGAGGCGCTGTGGGCCAAGGCCAACCAGTTGATCGCGCTGTACGACCAGGCCGGCGTGGGTCGCGACCGCGTGCTGATCAAACTGGCCTCCACCTGGGAAGGCATCCGCACCGCCGAGCGCCTTGAAAAGGCCGGGATCCAGACCAACCTGACCCTGTTGTTCTCGTTCGTCCAGGCCGCTGCCTGCGCCGACGCCGGGGTGTTCCTGATTTCGCCGTTCGTGGGCCGCATCTATGACTGGTACCGCAAGCACACCGGCCTGGACTACACCGGTGGCGAAGACCCGGGCGTGCAGTCCGTGACGCGGATCTACAACTACTACAAGGCCAACGCCATCAAGACCGTGGTCATGGGCGCCAGCTTCCGTACCCTCAGCCAGATCGAACAACTGGCAGGCTGCGATCGCCTGACCATCAGCCCCGAGCTGCTGCAAAAGCTCGATGAAGACCAGGGCGTGCTGGAACGTCAATTACACCCGGGCGCGGTCGGCGAGCCGCGCCAGACCCTCAACGAAGCGCAGTTTCGCTGGGGCTCCAACGAGGACGCGATGGCCACCGAGAAACTGGCTGAAGGCATTCGCCAGTTTGCCCGCGACCAGGAAAAACTCGAGGCGGTCCTCGCAGCACTATGAGCCCTGCCCTGCCGCTCAGCCAGCCACGCACCCTGGTGTTCCTGGCCTACCCCCAGATGGGCCTGCTCGACCTGACCGGCGCCCAAACCGTGTTCTGGGCCGCCACCAAGGCCATGGCAGAACGCGGCCTACCGGGTTACGTGATGCACACCGCCAGCCTGGTCGGTGGCCTGACACCCGCCCTCCCTGCGCCGGCCAGCCCACTCCTTGCTGCCCCGGTCACTCCCGAGCGCCCGCCAAAGCTGTTTAGGCGGGCGTTTTTTTGCTGCACTCATCCATAGAGCGTGCGGCTATCGCCCCCATCACCCCGCCCACGATTGGCGCCAGCCAGAACACCCACAGCTGCGCAATGTACTCAGCGCCGGCAAACAGCGCCGGCCCGGTACTGCGGGCAGGGTTCACCGACGTATTGGTCACCGGTATCAGCACCAGGTGAATAAGGGTCAGCGCCAGGCCAATCGCGATCGGCGCAAACCCCGGGACAGCGCCCGGCGCGGTCACGCGCATGATGATGAAGACAAAGAAAAACGTGGCGATCAGTTCGGCCAGCAATGCGGCCTTGATGTCGAAGAGACCGGGGCTGAGCGGGCCATAGCCATTGGCGGCAAAGCCACCCAAGGCGAAATCGGGCTGCCCATTGGCGATCAAGTACAACGCAGCCGCGGCGGCAATCGCGCCGGCAACCTGCGCGACGATATACGGCAGCACATCAGTGCCAGGCACGCGGCGCCCCGCCCATAAGCCAATGGTCACCGCCGGGTTGAAGTGGCCGCCGGAAATGCCCCCCACTGCATAGGCCATGGTCAACACCGTGAGACCAAACGCCAGCGCGACACCCACGAAACCAATGCCCAGGCCGGGAAATGCCGCCGCCAGAATGGCGCTGCCACAGCCGCCGAAGGTCAGCCAGAACGTACCGATAAACTCGGCGGTCAAACGCTTTTGCACAATCGACTCCATTGCTGTTCAAGTGCCGTCACCACAGGGCGTGGGCGGTCCTGGGCGACGGTAGCAATGGGTATCAGAATGGCCTGTAAGACTTGTCTGGCCGTTGAACAGTTGATGCCTGGAACACAAAGCAGATCCAACGCTGCTTAGTCGCGCGCCACGCCCTGCCCAAATTTGCGAATCGCCAGGCAATACCCAATCAATGCCAGCGCCGCCAGCAAACCACCCGCCGCGCCTATCCAGGCGAAGCCGAAGCGGCTGCCGACCCAACTGCCCATCAGCGCGCCGCCGCCGATGCCGATATTGTAGATACCGGAGAACATCGCCATGGCCACGTCCGTGGCATCCGGCGCCAGTACCAGCACCTTGGACTGCATCGCCAGGCCGAAGCCCATGATCGCCATGCCCCAGAAAATGCTCAGCACCACCAGGTAGGATTCGGCGCCACTCAATGGCAGCAGCAACGCCAGGCACGCTGCCAGCAGGAACACTGCGCCGACCACGAACAGGTGCGGGTTGAACCGATGCACCAGGCTGAACAGCAGCGAGCCGATGATGCCCGCACCGCCGAACACCAGCAGGATCAGGGTCACGGCGCTGCCGCTCATGCCGGCCACGCCCTCGACGAACGGTTCGATGTAGCTGTAGGCGGTGAATTGTGCGGTCACGGTCATGGCCGTGAGCACGTACAACGCGACCAGCGCCGGGCGCTTGAACAGCAGCGGCAGGCTGCGCAGCGAGCCGGAGTTCTGGCTCGGCAACAGCGGCAAGGTGCGCGCCAGCCAGAACACCAGCGCGGCAGCGAAGGCGCCGATGACCAGGAACGTGGTGCGCCAGCCCATGGCTTCGCCCAGCAGGCGGCCCAGGGGAATGCCGAGCACCATCGCCAGGGAGGTGCCGGTGGCCAGCAGGCCGAGGGCCTGCACTTGTTTGCCTGCCGGCGCCAGGCGTACGGCGAGGGACGCGGTGATCGACCAGAACAGCGCATGGGACAAGGCAATGCCGATACGGCTGACCATCAACAGCCCGAAGCTGGTGGCGACACTGGAGAGGATGTGGCTGACGATAAACATGCAGAACAGCACGATCAGCAGCTTGCGCCGTTCGACGTTGCGGGTCAGCAGCATCACCGGCAACGAGGTCAGGGACACGATCCAGGCGTAGATGGTGAGCATCAGCCCGACGCTGGAAACAGGCATGTCGAAGCTGGCGCCGATGGCGCTGAGCAGTCCGACGGGCACGAATTCGGTGGTATTGAACACAAAGGCGGCCAACGCGAGGGCGATGACCGGCTGCCAATTGGCTTGGGGGGTTGCGGCTGAAATACTCATTGAACGGCGCGGTACTCTGACGTTGATCAAGCGGGAACGGTGATCAAGCGGCCACTCAGGACGAGCGCCGCCGCCGAGCATTCTATAGGTTTCTGGCCCGGCTGTTGATGCGGATCGTCGCCCCAGGGCTCAAGGCGACGTCAGCGTGATCACGTAATTACCCGACTGAATCAGCTTACCGGCGCCGTCCACCAGCAGATACTGCTGGTGGTAGCTACGCCCGCAGACGCTGTCCGCCACCAGCCGCACATGGGCCGCGTTGACACTGGCGACCGGCGCCAGCTCGCGCACATCCAGGTGATTGCCATGGCTGGCCTGGGCACAGCCATTCAATTCAATGACCGGGCCGCTGCGCGCATTTGCCGCACAGCCAGGCTCGACGATGCTGCCCCTGAACTCGATCGTGCCCCGCGCCACGGTTTGCGCCGCACCGCACGCCCCCGCCCATAGGCACAACAGGCTGGTAAACACCGAAATACCTTTAATGCTCATGGCGACACTCTTTACTGGGCTGTTACCCACTAAGTCGTCTGGCCGGGCATTTACTTGAGGCTATTCGGCAAAGGGAGTGACATCAATCAGGGATCTACCTGCCCCATCAATTGCGCAATGCTTTCCGGCCGCTTGGCATAACGCTGGGCCAACGCCGCGCAGACCATCAACTGGATCTGGTGAAACAGCATCAATGGCAGGATCAGCACGCCCATGGTCGCCCCGGCGAACAGCACCTGGGCCATCGGCACCCCGGTGGCCAGGCTCTTTTTCGAGCCGCAGAACAGGATGGTGATGCGGTCTTCCTGGTTAAACCCGAAGGCCTTGCCCAGCACGCTGGACGCCACCAGCACCAGGGCGAGCAACACGCAGCAGGCCACCACCAGGCCGCCGAGTTCCCACAATGGGATCTGGTGCCAGATGCCTTCGTTGACCGCTTCGCTGAACGCGCCGTAGACCACCAGCAGGATGGAGCCCTGGTCGACGAATTTCAGCCAGGATTTATTGCGCCCCACCCACTCGCCGATCCAGCGACGGGCGATCTGCCCGGCGATGAAGGGCAGCAGCAACTGCACGCTGATTTTCAGGATCGCGTCGACGGTCGAGCCGCCCTCGCCGTGCACGTTGAGCAGCAGGGTCACCAGCAGCGGCGTGAGGAAAATACCAAACAGGCTGGACGCCGCCGCGCTGCAAATCGCTGCGGGGATATTGCCCCGCGCCAGGGAGGTGAAGGCAATCGCCGATTGCACCGTGGCGGGCAAGGCGCAGAGGTAGAGCATGCCCATGTACAGGTCGTTGCCAATCAGCGGCGACAACACCGGCTTGAGCGCCAGGCCCAGCAGCGGGAACAGCACAAAGGTCAGGCTGAACACCAGCAGGTGCAGGCGCCAGTGGCCGGCGCCGGCGACGATGGCCTGGCGCGACAGCTTGGCGCCGTGCAGGAAAAACAGCAGCGCGATGGCCAAGTTGGTGACCCAGCCGAAGGCCACGGCGGTCTGGCCGCTGGCAGGCAGCAGGGAGGCGAGGATCACCGTGGCGATCAGGGTCAGGGTGAAGTTGTCGGGCAGGAAACGGGGGCGAGTCATAAGCAGGATCTTCCGGGGGTTGCCAAGAGCGTCGTCGCGACTCTAACGTAACGGCCTGTTACCGACTAACGCCAATGAGCCAGTAAATGCCGCCTAAAGGACATGCCAACACCGTGCGCCGCAGTGTGCCCGGGCTTTCCAGCCTGCCACGGCCGGTGTATGGGCGCACCGAATCCTTACCCAACCGCGCATTAACCCGTCGGCACAGCCACCCGTGGGTGCAATTGTCCTACGCGATCTCCGGGGTGTTGGAGATCCAGACCAGCGTCGGCCGCTTCGTGGCGCCGCCCCAACGCGCGGTGTGGATCCCGGCGGGTATGCCGCACCGGGTGTTCAGTTCGCCCCACACGGAAATGCGCAGCCTCTACCTGGATTGCAGCGTTACCACCTGGGCGGCCGAGCGCTGTCATGTGTTGGAGGTAAGCAGTTTGCTGCGCGAGCTGATCCGCAGCTTCAGCGAACTGCCGGTGGAATATGCCGAGGACGGGCCGGATGGGCGCTTGGCCCAAGTGGTGCTGGACCAGTTGGCCGCCGCGCCACAGGTGGACCTGATGCTGCCACTGCCGCTGGACCCGCGCTTGCGGCAGATCTACCGCAGCCTGAATCTGCACCCGGAGCAGCAAACCACCTTGGGGCAGTGGAGCCAGAAGCTGGGGGTGAGTGAGAAGACCCTCAGTCGGTTGTTCTTGAGTGAGACCGGGCTGACGTTTCGGGCATGGCGCCAGCGCTTGCGCCTGCTGACCGCCCTGCCCGCCCTGGAACAAGGCGAACGGGTGACCGATGTGGCGCTGGGCTGTGGGTATGAATCAACATCGGCGTTTATCAACGCATTTCGCCAACAGTTCGACGCCACGCCCGGCGAATTCTTCCGCTGAAAACCTGCGCCATTATGTAGGAGCCGGCTTGCCGGCGATGAGGCCCTCCGAATCTGCACAAGGCTTGAGGTCGCTATCGCCGGCAAGCCAGCGCCTACCAATGCGGGGTGGGGTCAGCTGCCGTTGCCGCCGTGGGCCTCTTCGAAGAAGTAGTCCTTCCAGCTCGCGGCCTTGTTTTTCAGCACACCCAGTTCCTGCAATTTCTCGGCGTAGATGTAGGTACGCTGCGGCACGATGGTGAAGTCGATCTCCGGGTCCTGGACGATTTTCTCCACCAGATCCAACGGCAGCTTCGACTGTTCTACGCGGATATACGCCTTGGCGGCGGCGGGTTTGTCGGCCTTGATGATCTTCTCGGCTTCGGCCAGGGCGTCATAAAACGCTTGGTAGGTCTTGGGGTTCTCGTCGTGGAATTTCTGCGTGGTGTACAGCACGTTGAACGTGGCCTGGCCTCCGAGGATGTCGTAGGAACTGAGCACCTTGTGCACGTTCGGATTGAGCAATTCCTGATACTGGAATGGCGGGCTGGAGAAATGCGCGTTGATTTCCGAGCCCCCGGCAATCAGTGCCGCGGTAGCATCGGGGTGAGCCAGGCTGATGGAGATGTCGTCAAATTTCTTGTAGTTGGCATCGCCGAACTGCTTGGCGGTCTCGATCTGCAGGGTGCGCGACTGGAAACCCACACCGGCGGCGGGCACGGCGATGCGGTCTTTCTCGGTGAAGTCCTTGAGGGTCTTGACGTTGGGGTTGTTGGTCAGCAGGTAGTTGGGCATCGATCCGAGGGAGGCAATGGCCTTGACGTTCTGCTTGCCCTTGGTGCGGTCCCACAGGGTCAGCATCGGCGGCACACCGGCGGAGACCACGTCGAGGGCGCCGGCCAGCAGCGATTCATTCATGGCGGTGGCGCCGGAAATGCTGTTCCACTCCACCTTGATATCCAGGCCCTGTTCCTTGCCGTGCTTTTCGATCAGGTTCTGGTCGCGCACCACGTCTAGGATCAGGTAGCCGATGCCGAATTGCTGGGCGATGCTGATCTTGCCCTCGGCCTGGGCACCGGGGCTGAGCAAGCCACTTGCGGCAGCCAGGGAAGCGGCCAGGAGAGTCAGGGAGGAACGCTTGGAGGTCATGGGGTCTGCCGCGCTTTTGAGAAGGTGAGCGAGGGTAGCCACGATTTTTAAGACGGGAAAAGAATATCGGGTTCTATTGTTATGCAAATACCCCACAAATGGGCGCCCGGCTGTTATTGTGCCGCGCTTTGAAAAGCTACCGAACACTGCGAGGAAATGGCCGTTGAACACTGACGAAAAAATGACCGGGGACCTGTTCGAGGTCGATAAGCGCCTGTCACTCAAGCCCGTGGTGGACTTCAACGCTTATTTGCGCAGCGCGTTCGGCGACGGCCCGTGCACCTGCATTCGCTGCACGGCCAGCCAAGGTGATGAAGCCGGCTATGAATTTCAGCACACCTTCACCTTCGACGGTAAACCCAGCCAACGCCGCTTCGCCTCCACGGCAGGCAGCGATGTGTTGCAAGCGTTGAAGAAAGCCTGGCTGTCGTACACCAAGGCCGAGCTGGCGAGCAGTGGCTCGCTGGCGCTGGATACCGTGAAAGAGTTCGTCGAGCCGCAATTGCACAACCGCCTGGCGCCCCTGTTTCTGGCCAGCGGCCTGGTGAAGGACGTGGACGGCGAGCTGCACCTGCAACCCCAAACCGCCGCCTGATCACACCCCTTGTAGGAGCCGGCAAGCCGGCTCCTACAGGTAGTGCGCTGGCGATTAATCTCCACCGCAACTCTGGGCCAGCAGGCGGTCGACGACTTGCCGCAGACAGGCTTGCTCATCGGCGCCCGAGGCCTGGGCGGTGGCGTGGCAGTGCAGTTGATCGACGGCACTGTTGCCGCACGCCAGCAACCTGCGCAAATCGCCGAACAACGGTGCCTCGCCCATGGTCTCGGCGGTGGCCGCGAAGGTGTGTTCCGCCTGTTGCAACCACTGCTCAGCAGTGCCCATTGTGCCCTGGTCATCCAGCGCAAAGGTGCCCGCCGCGCCGTAGCGCTTGGCCTGCCAGCGGTTCTCCTTGAGCAGCCAGCGCGCCTCGGCGGTGAACTTGGCACCGGGCTTCTCCAAGGCGCAGGCGTGGGTGACCATCACCCGAAACAACGTTGCCAGCGCCAGGGCGTCCGTCAGCCGGGGGCAGGCGTCGGTCATGCGCAGTTCCAGGGTCGGATAGCGCGCCGCCGGGCGAATACCCCACCACCCATTGCCATCGACCTTGATCGCACCGACGCGCTGCAACAAAGCCAGGTAGCGCAGGTACGTCGCCCAATCCGCGAAATGTTCTGGCACGCCCATGCGCGGCCACTCATCACAGGCGGCTTGGCGATAACTCATGAAACCTGTGGGCGCGCCGTCCCAGAAGGGCGACGAGCAACTGAGCAGCAGCAATAACGGCAGCCAGGGCGAGACCTGGTTCATCACCGCGATGCGGTCGACACTGGCAGGCACCTCGACATGCACATGCAACCCGCAGAGCACACTGCGGCGCGCCACGTACTGGATGTCGTCGAACAGCTGCTGGAAATGTGCACGCTCCGTTGGCCGTTGCTCACGCCACGCCGCCAGGGGATGGCTGCCGGCACACACCACTCCCAGGCCGAAATCAGCCAGGGATCGGCTCAGGTTGTGGCGCACCGTGGCCAGGTAATCAGCGGCTTCGTTGCTGGCCTTGAACACGGGGGAAGCCACCTCGATCTGGCCCTGGAACATCTCATACGCAAAGCCTTGGCCGATCGCCTGCCGACAGGCCGCCAGCACCGCCGCCGAGGGTTGGCTGACCAGGCTGCGGGTGTGCAGGTCGGTAATGAAATATTCTTCTTCGATACCAAAGGTGAGCATGGCCGTCAGCGCAAACGGGTGACGGTGAGCGCAACCACGGCAATCCGTTCCACACGTTCGTAGCCAGGCTTGGCCAACTCTTCGCCAAACACGTCGGGGTCCAGTTCGCGGTAGGTCCAGCCAAAGGTATCGCTGCCAAGCAATGGCTTGACCGCCGCCAGGAACGGGTCCTCGCCGGCGACAATCGCCACGCCGGTGTACAGCACCAGGCTGCCGCCGAGGGCCAGGCGCCCCAGGGACTCGCCGGCGATACGCACCGACAACTGTTCACCCAATGCCCCGCCACCATGGCGATAGGCACGCTGGCGGTCATCATTCATGTACGGCGGGTTGGCGACAATCAGGTCGAACTCGCCCTCCACACTTGCCAGCACGTCGCTGTGGTAGGCACTGATATTGGCCAACCCGGCCAGCTCGGCGTTCACTGCGGTCATGCGCAGGGCGCGCGGGTTGATGTCCACCGCGAGCACCTGTGCCTCGTGGTGCGCGCGGGCGATCACCAACGCACCGACGCCGGCGCCGCAGCCGATGTCCACGGCGCGCTTGACCGGTTCGAAGCGCTGTTGCAGATGGGCTTCGATTACCTGGGCAAAGCGGTAGCTGTCCGGTCCGAAAAACACTGCATCGGACTGGGTGGTGGGGTACGCGGAATGCGCGAACAGCAGATCGTCCAGGCTCGACCATCGCACCGCACTGCGCCATAACGAATCGTGCTTTTCGATGACATCGGCTTGCTGCAATTCCTCACGGAAGGCTTCGGGCAACAGCGTGTTGTCAAACGGCATCGACCAGCCGAACACGTCGCGCAGGTCCGTCGCCAGCGGCGCGGCCAGGCGTTGATAGACGCGTTCATGGGTCAAGGGCGTTGGGGTGACGAAACGGTAGCCGCTCTCCTTCAGCCCCCGGCCCAGGTTCAACAGGGCGCGGTCGGCAAGTTGTTGTGCAGACATGGGGGGTTCCTTAGCGCAAACGCGCGCGCAGTTGAATAAAGCGGCGGGTCGCGTACAACCCGGCGGGCGTGCAATGGCGTCGCGCCGACAGCCACGGGATCAGAGCGTTGAGCTGCTCCTCATCGGACAGCTTCCACAACGATTCCACCAGCGCCTGGGTGTCGGGATCCGCCGGGCGATGCTGCTCGCGGGAGAACCGGCTGCCACGTCCGGGCCGTACGGGCGGCACGCGTTGGTCGCTGGTCCAATCGCCGGCGATCCAGTCGTGCAGCACCTGTTTTTCATAGCCGCTGAACACGCCGAACATCGCCGCGCCCGCGCCTTCGATCAATTGCCAAAAGCGGCTTTCGGCCGGGTCCTGATCGCGCTTGATCCAGCCCTTGTCTTCCAGGGCCTGGAGAAAGGCGCCGATCTGCCCCGGCTGACCCAGCCATTGGTTGACAGTCTTGCCTTCGAAGCGGCAATAGTCCGAATGCATGTGCTGGCCGAAGGTGCGCTTGCGCTCAAGCATGGCGACCACTTCGTCCTGCAGGTTAAAGCCATTGATGACGGCCGTTGTCCCAGGGCCCAGGTCGTTGAGGCGATAACCCTCGGCCACGCGGCGATAGAAGTCCGCCCTGCCCTCGCCCAGCGGCAACAGGTTCAGCACCGACTGCGCCGCCTTGCATGCATGGCCGCTGCTGGCGTTGTCGATGGTCACGTGCAGGGTGAAGTAATAGGGGTCGATGCCCAGTTCGCTCAACTCATAGGCCGTGATCAACAGGTGCAGGGGTAGTTGCTCATAGCCGAGGTTGTAGCCGATGATCTCCGGCAAGAAGTCTTCGGCGCACAGCCCCAGGGCCATCTGCAGCGCACCTTGCAGGTAGTGCGTGTCTTCCAGGCCCGCGTTGCTGTCGGCATCGTGTTCGCTGAGCAACTTGCGGTAGATCACCACATGGTTCTGGGCCGCCTCACCGTCGCCGAGTTCTTCGAGGTAGGTGGTGAGCAGGCCGTCAAAGCGCGGGTCTTGCCAATGGCGCAGCAAGCCATTGAGCCAGGCACCGTCGACCTGTTTGGTCGGGGCCACGCGCTGCAAGAAGTACAGCGCATGGGCCTTGTTCTGGAAGTAACGACGTGGCCGGCCTTGCTGGCGTTGTTCCAGGTAATCGGCATAGGCCTCGGCCACCTCGGTGCAACGCTGTTCGATCCAGCCGGGCAGTTGCTCGGGCACTGGCGGCAGCTCGCTGGGCGCGTCTTGCACCTGCGCCAACTGCGCCTGCAGGAAATCCCGCGCAGCCTCGTGCGCGCCCTGGCCTTCACCATAAAGCTGCTGGTAAAGCCCATGGTACTGGCCGCAAACCGAATGAGTGAGAGAGGCCGGCTGGCCCGACAGCGCTGTGAGAAGCGTCATGATGGCAGTTTCCGCAAAGTCCGATACAACCAGACCTCCCGACAAGGAGGCCCCGCAAGAGCGCTCAGAACCACACGCTTCTAAAGTGAAGAGCATCGGGGTGTGCGGAAAATTCAATCAGGGTTGAAGAGGGACGGATCGACGGTCAGGAGCGGTACGGTCTTAAATGCCTCCCGGCACGGCTGGGTTGCCCTTGCGCCAGACGCTATGCACGGCGATGCGCTGGATCAGCCACTCGCTTACCTGTCGGACCCGTTCAACGTCGTAGCGGTTCTTCAACAGGTAGTGCCGCGACGGGTCGCTTTGCGGCACATGCTGCACCTCCACCAGAGCGTTCAGGCGGGCACAAAGGCTGGATCGCGTCTTCATGAGGTGTGCTGCCAGCTCTCATGGTCGAATTTCGTAGTTATGTCGCGCAGTGTTTCGGCGTTTCTCCGGCACTTCACGGCGGTGACCAACCTGAGCCCGCTGCAGTATCAGAAGCGAGTGCGTTTGTTACAGGCGCGCACCTTGATGGTGGCCAATGCCAGCAGCGTGGCCTGTGCGGCGTTTGAGGTGGGGTATGAAAGCGCGACCCAGTTCAGCCGCGACTATTCGAAGGTCTTTGGGCTATCACCGGCGAGGGATACGGCGCGGATTTCAGACGACTACAAACGCCATCGGCGTAACAGCCAGTAAAAGCTGTATGCAGGAACCGGGCATGCCGCGTCGGTTTTTTTGTAAACGCTGTCGACAGGTTCTGTAGTACACCCAACGACGATCACCTCCCTGGGCGCTCACCACCGTTTCAACGTCGCGAAAAGCCAACGCGTCCGAAAGAATATCCAGCAGCTCCCCACGGCAACGTCCTACTGTGCGCTTCGTCGGGCGATGGCTATCACCGCAGGCGCAGCCCTTGGTTTTCGGGCATCCCCCCCTTTTGGCAACGGTCAACAATTGGAATGAATGGATTTGTTTCCACCGCCCCGCGCCGTGATTTTCGCAACCGTTGCTCACATTTGCCCGGCAGCCCCCCTCTTGATAGGTTCCAGCCGTGCTCATCGAGAGCACGTGATTCCCCCTATCAAACAAGAAAAGAGGTTTCAGATATGGGATACATGGCTAGCTTGAACGCAAACAAAATTGCCGAAGTGGAACAACTGGAGCAGGAGCACACGGACGACTTCATCGAGGCGCTGCAACTCACTGACACGGAAAAAGCCGAGCTGGAAGTCGAGTAAGTGAGTCGAGGAGAGGCCATGCCTCTCCTCCTTACCGGGAGTCATCGCCATGCATACCCACCCTGCCATCGTCCCTGAACGCAGCCAGTCCCTGACCCATGCGCACCAACAAATAGTCGCCCAATTGAGTGCGCTCAAGTTGCGCGCGCGCCTGCGCACCGTGGGTGATGCGGCGCTGTGCGTACAGGCCCGCGTGTATAACGCGCAATCAACCGAAGTCGCACGCGGCGCCGGCAAGGGCCATCTGGCAGCGGCACGTGTCGGCGCACTCTATGAAGCATTGGAGCATTATTTGAGCGACGACCTGCAGGCGTCGCCGCTTCATCGCCAGGCATCCAGTTACTTTGCCGCTGACTCACGGTTTGACGATGACAGCGCGCTGGCAATGCTGACGGCACAACAAGAAGACGCCATCGTCTGCCGGACGTACCGCAGCCTGGTGGATGACCAGCCGTTTTCCTACCCACTGGCATTGACGTGCCCGCGCTACTGCGAACAGCCGCTGCACGACGATCCTACCGACCTGCGCGCCCTGCGCCGTTATTCGAGCAACAGCGGAACCGCCATCGGCGCCACCGGCGACGAGGCGCTGCTGCATGCACTGAATGAAAATATTGAACGGGATGCCCTGTCACTGTTTCTGCTGGAACAGTTTTACTATCAACGTCCATCCGGTCTGCGCCGGGTCGATCCACGCAGCCTGGGCCCCGAAGCCAGGACCGTATTGCAGGCACTGCATCAGCGGTTCAACGCCGAAGTGGTTGTACTCGACATCAGCCGTGAGTTCTGCGCGACCACCTGCCTGGCGTTCATCAATGCGCCTTCGACAATGCCCGTGGTGTACGGCAGCGGCACCTCCCTGACGCCCACCCATGCGGCCTGGCGTGCGCTGGCCGAGCTTGCGCAGTTGCAGGCACTGGCGACCGAACCACCCTTGAGCTGCCACATGCTCAATGCCCAGCGCCATCTTGCCCCGTTCGCGCGCCTGCAACGTTGCCTGCAATTCACGCCTGAACACTTGATGGCGCAACCCGTCGAGTGGGTACACCTGAATGAGCACGAGTCCCTGCCGGATCTCGGCGAACAGATAACCCGCCTGGTGGGCGACATGGTCAGCCACAACCTGACACCCGGTGTGTGCACGCTCTTTCAAAGCCCGCTCGGGACTACGCTCGTGCACGCCGTGATCCCGGGGCTGGAACGGTTTTTCCTGGTCGCCACCGGCAACGTCGTGGTGCCGCAACAGCGCGGTCGACGCCTGTGCGGCAAGCCGCAGGGCGTCTCGTCATGAGCGCCGCCACCGTGCAACGCCATCTGGAGCCGCTGGGGTTCGGGCTCGCTCAACTGTTTGTGCTGCATGCCGCCGGCGTTCGCTGGGCCGGCCGCAACAGACCGGTGTCTCACCACCAGGGGCAACGCCGCATGAGCAGCATCCTGCGCCCAGCCATGCTGCTGGGGCCGCTCGCCGACCACCAGTGGAGCAACGAAGGCGTTACGTTGTTTTATCAAGCGACGACACCCGCCGCCAAGCACCTGGCCTTTGTCGAAGCGAGCCGCGATGCGCGCAGCGAAGTGTGCTTCCCCTACCCACCGCTGGGGCCGCACGGCGAGGAGTTCATCTGCCCGCCAGCCTTTTGGGAATGTGACGATGAACGTGCTGCGCAGTTGAACATCGACGAGGCGCACTTTCGCGAACACTGCGTCGCTGTACTGCGCGAACGCCTCAAGCCCGGAGCGCTGATCCACGATCCGGCGTGTTCGACCGGCGAGTTGATCGCTCATCTGGCCCAGGAGCTCCCCCGCTGCCTGTGCCTGGGCTCGGACCTTTCGGCGTCGATGATCCGCTATGCGGCGCAGCGCCATGCCGGTTCACCCGTGCGCTTCAGGCAAGCGGACGCTGCGCGTGAAAGCCCGGCCTGTGATGCATTGATCCTGCGTTTTCTCAATGCCGAAGTGGTCACCCGGCACGCCGCCGATACCTTGCTGCGCTCGCTGCTCGGTAGCCTCAAGCCGGATGGCGTGGCCCTGGTGTTCGGCCATACGCCGGTGCTGCCGGCTGTTCGCTGGATCGCACAGGGATTGGGCATCACCCTGGAGTCCTGCGTCGCGGCCCGACCGGGCCAGCTTGAATTGTTCCAGTTCTACCAGCTCAGTCGCCCGTCGCCATGACGGATTGTCAACGCAGCGGCTACTTGTCAGTGTCCGGCAACCACCCGTTGTACTGGGAGCGGCACGGTCGGGAAGGCGCCGAGCCGGTGTTCTTTCTTCACGATGGGCCAGGAGGGTGTTCCAGTCGTGATCACTTGGCGTTTTTCAACCCGGAGCACTTCGATAGTGTCCTGTTCGATCAGCGCGGTGGAGGGCGCTCAAGCCCTCATGGTGAGCGGCGTTGCGAGCCAGGCATGACGCCTTCGCCCCCGTGCTGATGCGCGCGATTCAGCAAAGCCTGATGGCGCCAGACCGCGGACAGTAAAACGGCACGCAAGCGTGCCGTTCTGCCCTCTTACACTTGACGCAATTACTTGCGCGCCGCCTCCCACTGCTTGAGCAGGTCGTTGTAGTTCACGGTTTCGCCTTTGGGTTTTTCGTTGGCCAATTTCGGTTTAGGCGCGCCCGGCTGGTCGAACCAGTATTGCGCATCACGCTCAGGGTTCATTTTCGGGCCGCACACCGGTTGCACTTTGGAACGCTCCAGGCGCGTCATGATCGCGTCCTGTTCCTTGGCCAGGTTGTCGAGCGCCTGTTGCGGGGTTTTCTCGCCGCTGGCGGCGGCGGCGATGTTGCTCCACCACAGTTGCGCCAGGCGTGGGTAGTCCGGCACGTTGGTGCCAGTCGGCGACCACTCGGTCCGGGCCGGGCTGCGGTAGAACTCCACCAGGCCACCCAGCTTCGGTGCCATGTCGGTCATGGCCTGGGAGTTGATGTCGGACTCACGAATCGGCGTCAGGCCGACGATGGTTTTCTTCAGCGACACGGTTTTCGAGGTCACGAACTGCGCGTAGAGCCAGGCCGCGAGTTTCTGTTTCTCGGGCGTGGATTTGAGGAAGGTCCAGGAGCCTACGTCCTGATAGCCCTTCTTCATGCCCTTTTCCCAATAAGGTCCGACAGGCGACGGCGCCATGCGCCATTTTGGCGTGCCGTCGGCATTCACCACGGGCAGGCCCGGCTTGACCATGTCGGCCGTAAACGCGGTGTACCAGAAGATCTGCTGGGCGATGTTGCCTTGGGACGGCACCGGGCCGGATTCGGAGAAGGTCATGCCCGCCGCTTCCGGTGGCGCGTAGGCTTTCATCCAGTCCACGTATTTCTGCGTGGCAAACACCGCGGCCGGACCATTGGTGTCGCCGCCACGGGTGACGCTGGAGCCCACCGGGTGGCAGTCCTCGACGCGAATGCCCCACTCGTCCACCGGCAGGCCGTTGGGCAGGCCCTTGTCGCCACCACCGGCCATGGAGAACCAGGCATCGGTGAAGCGCCAGCCCAGGGACGGGTCTTTCTTGCCGTAGTCCATGTGCCCATAGATACGTTTGCCGTCGATTTCCTTGACGTCTTCGCTGAAGAACTTGGCGATGTCTTCATAGGCCGACCAGTTCACCGGCACGCCGAGTTCGTAGCCGTATTTTTCCTTGAACTTGGCTTTCAGCTCTGGGCGCTCGAACCAGTCGGCGCGGAACCAGTAGAGGTTGGCGAACTGTTGGTCAGGCAGTTGGTAGATCTTGCCGTCAGGCGCGGTGGTGAAGGAAATGCCGATGAAGTCCTTGATATCCAGGGTCGGCGAGGTGAAATCCTTGCCTTCATTGGCCATCAGGTCCGTGATGGATTCGGTCTTGCCGTAGCGAAAGTGCGTACCGATCAGGTCCGAATCGTTGACCCAGCCGTCGTAGATATTCTTGTCGGACTGCATCTGGGTTTGCAGCTTCTCCACCACGTCGCCTTCTTGCAGCAAGTCGTGGGTCAGCTTGATCCCGGTGATTTCACTGAAAGCCTTGGCCAGCACCTTGGACTCGTACTCGTGGGTGGTGAGGGTTTCCGACACCACGTTGATCTTCATCCCACGAAAGGGTTCGGCAGCCTTGATGAACCACTTGAGTTCCGCAAGCTGCTGTTCGGCCGTGAGGGTGGACGGTTTGAACTCGCTGCCGATCCATTTTTTCGCGGCATCTTCGTACGCATCGGCCCAGGCCGAGGCGCTCAAACCGCTCAGGGCCAGTACGGCGGCCAATGAAATGCTATGTCGCAGCTTATTGTTCTTATTCAACATAGAGACCTCCTGGTTATTTTCAAAAGGGACTACAAACCCCACCGCCCCGTGTAGGAGCCGGCTTGCCGGCGATAGCGATCTTGAGCGCGCCATCGCCGGCAAGCCGGCTCCTACAAGGGCGTGGTATCCGGATTAGCCCCAACGCATCACACTCAACAGCCATACCAGGGAGAGCGCGGACGCCACCCAGATGCTCCAGTCGGTAACGCCGATGACCAGCAAATGCAGGTAGGCGCTGCCGAGAAGACCGATAAACAAACGATCACCACGGGTGGTGCTGATCGGTAAAAAACCACGCCGGGGGATGCTCGGCGAGCGCAGTTCCCAGGTGGTCATGCCCGCGAGGATCAGGGCTATGGCACCAAAGAACAGCGCGGTGGGGGTGGTCCAGGCCATCCATTCCATCATCGACTCCTCAGACCCGGCCAAGGGCAAAGCCCTTGGCCACGTGGTTGCGAACAAACCAGATCACCAGCATGCCGGGAAGGATAGTCAACACCCCCGCCGCCGCCAGCACGCCCCAATCGATACCCGACGCCGACACCGTGCGTGTCATCACCGCCGCAATGGGCTTGGCGTTGACCGAAGTCAGGGTGCGCGCCAGCAACAACTCGACCCAGGAAAACATGAAGCAGAAAAACGCCGTCACACCGATGCCAGAGCCGATCAACGGGATAAAAATCTTCACGAAGAACTTGGGAAACGAGTAGCCGTCGATGTAGGCGGTTTCGTCGATTTCCTTGGGCACCCCGGACATGAAGCCTTCCAGGATCCACACCGCCAACGGCACGTTGAACAGGCAGTGCGCCAGGGCCACGGCAATGTGCGTGTCGAACAGGCCGATGGACGAATACAGTTGGAAGAACGGCAGCAGAAACACCGCCGGTGGCGCCATGCGGTTGGTCAGCAACCAGAAGAACAGGTGCTTGTCGCCCAGGAAACGGTAGCGCGAGAACGCATAAGCCGCCGGCAGCGCCACGCTCAGGGAGATCACTGTGTTCAGGCTCACGTAGTACAGCGAGTTGAGGTACCCGGTGTACCAGCTCGGGTCGGTGAAGATCACCTTGTAGTTGGCCAGGGTGAAGTCCTGCGGAAACAGCGTCAGCCCGCCGAGGATTTCGGTGTTGCTCTTGAAGGACATGTTCAGCAGCCAGTAGATCGGCACCAGCAGGAACAGGATGTAGATCAGCAGCGGTATCAGCTTTCTCTTGTTCATGTTGGCGGCCTCAGCGGTTGGCGTCGGAGTGGGTCATGGCGGTGTAGAACAGCCAGGACACCAACAGGATGATCAGGAAGTACACCAGCGAAAACGCCGCCGCCGGGCCCAGGTCGAATTGGCCTACGGCCATCTGGGTCAGGGTCTGACTCAGGAACGTGGTGGCGTTACCCGGCCCGCCACCCGTGAGGACGAAGGGTTCGGTGTAGATCATGAAGCTGTCCATGAACCGCAGCATCACCGCGATCAGCAGCACGCTCTTCATCTTCGGCAACTGGATATGTCGGAACACCGCCCAGGCCGAAGCACGATCGATCCGCGCGGCCTGGTAGTACACATCCGGAATCGCCCGTAGGCCGGAGTAGCACAGCAGCGCCACCAGCGACGTCCAGTGCCACACGTCCATCACCAGCACCGTGACCCAGGCGTCCATGGTGTTGGCCGCGTAGTTGTAGCTGATACCCAACGCATTGAGGCTGTAGCCCAGCAGGCCGATGTCGGCGCGGCCGAAGATCTGCCAGATGGTGCCCACCACGTTCCACGGGATCAGCAGCGGGATGGCGAGGATGATCAGCACCAGCGACGACCAGCGCCCCTTGGTCGGCATGGTCAGGGCGATGGCGATGCCCAGCGGGATCTCGATCAGCAATACGCAGGCCGAGTAGATGAACTGACGCAGCAGCGAGTCATGCAGGCGCGGGTCGAGCAGCACCTGCTTGTACCAGTCGGCGCCGACGAAGTAGCGGCTGGACTGGTCGAAGATGTCCTGCACCGAGTAGTTGACCACGGTCATCATCGGGATCACCGCACTGAACGCCACCAGCAGGAACACCGGCAACACCAGCCACCAGGCCTTGTTGTTCTGCACCTTGTTCATGGCTGCACCTCCAGCAGGTAGTCGTCGGCATACACCATCAGCCATTGCGCGGGAAAGCTGATGGAGGCCTTGCCTTCGGGCACCGGTTTGTCTTCGGCCAGGCGCACCTTGAGCAGCGCGCCGTCGAGGTTGAGGGTAATGATCTTGTAGGTGCCGAGGTCTTCGAGATGAGTGACATCGGCCTGCAGGGCGTCAGGATTGTACTCGTCCCACACATGGATGAATTCCGGGCGGATACCGACCTGCAACTTTTTGTACTCGGTGTTGGCAATGCGTTGCTGCAAGGCCTCTGGCAAGGGCAGGTGAGTGTCGGCAAACCGCACCCCGCCCGCCTCGGCCTGCACTTCGATCAGGTTCATCCCAGGGCTGCCGATGAAATAGCCGACAAAGGTGTGGCTCGGCCGTTCGAACAGGTCGCGCGGCGTGCCGAACTGTACGATTTGCCCGCCGTACATCACCGCGATCTTGTCGGCGAAGGTCGAGGCCTCCAGTTGGTCGTGGGTGACGTAGACCATGGTGATGTTGAACTGCTCATGGATCTGCTTGAGCTTGCGCCGCAGTTTCCACTTGAGGTGCGGGTCAATCACCGTCAGCGGCTCATCGAAGAGGATCGCCGACACGTCGTCGCGCACCAGGCCCCGGCCCATGGAGACTTTCTGTTTTTCGTCGGCGGTAAGGTTGCGGGCCTTTTTGGCCAGCAGGTTTTGCAGGTCGAGGACCTCGGCAATTTCCTGCACCTTGCTGTGGATCTTCGCCTCGGCCATGCCCTGGTTGCGCAGCGGGAACGCCAGGTTGTCGAACACCGTCATGGTGTCGTACACCACCGGAAACTGGAACACCTGGGCGATGTTGCGTTTTTCCGGGGTAAGGTCGTTGACCACTTTGCTGTCAAACAGCACCTGGCCCTCGGACGGGCTGAGCAGGCCGGAGATGATATTGAGCAAGGTCGACTTGCCGCAGCCCGACGGCCCGAGCAAGGCGTAGGCCCCACCCTGCTCCCACACGTGGTTCATTTCCCGAATGGCGTAGTCCTCGGGGCCGCTCGGCGTAGGGCTGTAGCTATGCGCCAGGTTCTGCAAATGGATCTCGGCCATCAGGCAACCCTCGCGACACGGCGCCCGGGGGCCTGGACCAAACGGCCCTGGCCATCGAACACAAACAGTTTATGGGTGGGGATGTACACGCGGATCGGCGCGTCGACGTCGTATTCGTGCACGCCCGGCAGGTGCAGCACCAACAGGAAGTGTTCGCTGCGCACGTGCAAGAAGGTTTCCGAACCGCTGATCTCGGCGACTTCCACGGTCACCGCCAGCTCCAGGTCGTCGTCGTTGCTCGGCACCAGGCTGATATGGCTGGGACGTACGCCGAAACGGAACTCGCCTTCGCCGATGGGGCGCAGGTCGACGTTGAGCGGGAAGTGCACGAAATTGGCGAAGCTCACTTCATTGCCGCTGATACGCCCCGGCATCAGGTTGATCGGCGGCTCGGAAAACAGCTCGGCGGCCAGCACGGTCTGCGGCTGGTGATAGACCTCGGCGGCCTTGCCGCTCTGGATCACCCGGCCTTCGTGCAGGATGGTGGTGGTGCCGCCCAGGGCCAGGGCTTCGTTGGGTTCGGTGGTGGCGTAGATGGCGATGGTGTGGCGCGCGGCAAACAGCTCGCGCATTTCCTGACGCAGCTCTTCGCGCAGTTTGTAGTCCAGGTTCACCAGCGGTTCATCGAACAGGATCAACTCGGCGTCCTTGACCAGCGCACGGGCCATGGCCGTGCGTTGCTGCTGGCCACCGGAGAGTTCCAGCGGGTGACGCTGGAGGAATTTCTCGATGCGCAGCATCCTGGCGGTTTCCAGCACCTTGCTCTGGATCAGCTCGTTAGACACACCGGCCTGGCGCAACGGCGAGGCGATGTTCTCGAACACGGTCATGGTCGGGTAGTTGATGAACTGCTGATAGACCATCGACACGTTGCGCAGGCGCACCGGTTTTTGCGTGACATCCACGCCGTTCATCAGGATGCGACCGCTGTCGGGCTTGTCCAGCCCGGCCATCAGGCGCATCAGGCTGGTCTTGCCGGACAGCGTGCGGCCGAGCAAGACGTTGAAGGAACCGGCTTCGAAGCGCAGGTTGGCGTCGTCGATCCAGGTCTGGCCTTCGACAACGCGGGAGACATGTTCCAGGGTCAATGACATGACACGACCTTTTTATTATTGGAATGAATCTGGCCAGGTGTCAGAGCGAGTTTCGTGCCAAAACGGCAAGTGCTTGATGTGCAAGGAAATGGGCTAAACGGGATGTTCAGGTGTGAACAGAAATGAACATCACAGGCTGAACAACTGAACACTCAGGCCCTTGACAATGAACAGTCCTGAACAACACTCTCATCACCGATACAGGGCAGATGTGGGAGCGGGCTTGCTCGCGAAAGCGTTGTGTCAGTCAATAAACAGGTCGACTGGTCCAACGCATTCGCGAGCAAGCCCGCTCCCACATTTTGATCCGGTTTCTTCAGGTAGATTGTGCAAGCCCAATAACAATAAAAATGAAGGTCGCACCATGGCCGAACCACTGGCTCACGACACCCTTATCCAGGAATCCTGGCGCCGTTGCCGCGCCTTCGGCCTGGACCACCAGAGCACGCCCAGCTTCGACCAACTCCCCGCCGAGGGCATCAGCCAATTGCTGGAGAGCCAGCACTCGCTGGTACAGACCACCCATCAGGAAGTGCTGCCCTACTACGAAAATATCCTCAGTAACTCCAACTGCCTGATCATGCTGGCCGACAACCAGGGCCAGGTGCTGACCAGTTGGGGCACCCAGCGCTTTATCGAACCCAAGCTGGCCAGGGGCTTCAACCCCGGCGCCAGCTGGATGGAGCGCTCCAGCGGCACCAATGCCATCGGCACCGCGCTGGCCTGCGCCCAGGCGGTGCATATCGAACACGATGAACACTTTCTCAAGGCCAACCGCTTCATGACCGGCTCGGCGGCGCCGATCTTCGATGCCCAGCGCGAGATCATCGCGGTGCTGGACGTGTCCAGCGACAGCTACCTGCCGCCCTCCCACACCCTGGGCATGGTCAAGATGATGAGCCAGACCGTGGAGAACCGGCTGATCCTCAACCTGTTTCGCGGCGAGCACTTCCAACTGACCTTCAATACCGGCCTCAGTAACCTGGATAGCCAATGGGCCGGCCTGCTGATCTTTGATGAAAGCGGCCAGGTGCTGTCAGCCAACCGACGTGCCGACAACCTGCTGGGCATCAGCCTGTCGCGGGTGATGATCGACAGCCTGTTCAAAGTGTCGCTGCTGGAACTGTTGAACCAACCGGAAGGCCTGCCCTTCTCCCTGCAAGCCGCAGGGCGCAATCGCTTCCAGTGCTTGTTGAAGCGGCCCAGGCAAATGCCGGTGCAGGCGCGTGTATTTACTGAACCGACGCCGCCAAAGCCTGCCTCCATTGGCCTCAAGACGTTGCATTTTGGCGATGTGCGCGTAGAGAAAGCCGTGCGCCAGGCCGAGCGGTTGCTGGAAAAAGATATTCCGCTGCTGATCCACGGCGAAACCGGCGTGGGCAAGGAAGTGTTCGTCAAAGCCTTGCACCAGGCCAGTTCGCGCAGCCAGAAGGCGTTTATCGCGGTGAACTGCGCGGCGATTCCGGCCGAGCTGGTGGAGTCGGAACTGTTCGGCTATGAAAAAGGCGCCTTCACCGGCGCCAATCAAAAAGGCAGCATCGGCCTGATCCGCAAGGCCGACAAGGGCACGCTGTTTCTCGACGAGATCGGTGACATGCCACTGCCCACCCAGGCCCGCTTGCTCCGGGTGCTGCAGGAACGTTGCGTACAACCAGTGGGCAGCAGCGAGTTGTTCCCGGTGGATTTGCGCATCATCTCGGCCACCAACCGCGCACTGCGCGAGCTGGTGCAGGCCGGACGTTTTCGTGAAGATTTGTACTATCGCATCGGCGGCCTGACCCTGGAACTGCCGCCCCTACGCGAGCGCACCGACAAGCAGGCACTCTTCCAGCAACTGTGGCAGCAACACCGCGAGCCAACCCAGTGGGCGGGCCTGAGCGCTGACGTGCTGGCGCTGTTCGAACAGCACCCGTGGCCGGGGAACCTGCGCCAGGTGAGCAGCGTGTTGCAGGTGGCGCTGGCGATGGCCGAAGAACAGCCGATCCGCCCGGAGCACCTGCCGGATGATTTTTTTGTCGACTTGAAAGTGGAACCACCGCAGCCGATCAGTGAGTACCTGGATGACAGCATCGACCTCAACCACCGCCTCAAGGCCGTCGGTGGGAATATCTCCCACCTGGCGCGCGAACTGGGGGTGAGCCGCAATACCCTGTACAAGCGCCTGCGCCAGCCCTAGCGCGGCTTGACCACCACCAGCAGGTCGGTGAAGTACTCCACCTGGATCGGCAGGTTATCCGCCAATGACGACAGCGCCGCTGCCGTGTCGTCGAGCTTGAACACGCCGGACACCCGCAGGTTCTGCAGGGCCTGTGGATCGAAGCGCAGCATGCCGTGGCGATAGCTGGCGAGGGTTTGCAGCACCTCGCTCAGGGGTTGGTCGTTGACCTTGAGCAGGCCACGGGTCCAGGCGTCGGGGTCACTATCGTTGATGGCTTGCGGCGGCTGCGCGCGGCCATGGTCGAGGACCGAGCGCTGGCCGGCCTTGACCTTGACCCCATCGAGGGTCTCGCCTTTGACCGCTACCGCGGACTCGATCACCGTCACCACCGTGGTGCCGTCTGCCGCGCGCTTGACCAGGTAACGCGTGCCCAGCGCTGTGGCGGTGCCCTGGTCGGTACGCACTACGAAAGGCCGTTGCGCATCTTTGGCCACGTCCACCCAGAGCTCGCCTTGCAGCAGTTCGATCACCCGTTGATGGCCGTCGAACTGCACGTCCACCGCCGAGTTGCTGTTGAGCTGCAACTGGCTGCCGTCTTCGAGGGCGATCTGTCGGCGCTCACCGATGCCGGTGCGCTGGTCAGCCATCCAGATGGGCAGGTGTTGCAGGCCCAGCCAACCGCACAGGACCACACCGAGCAAGCCCACCACCTGCGCGCCACGTCGAGGTCGCGGGGTGAAGGCACGGTTAAGGGCAATGCGCGCGGGCTTGGCGGGCAATGCGTCGAGGCTACCCCACAGCGCGCTCATGCGCTCGATAGCCACTTCGTGGCGCGGGTCGGCCTGGCGCCAGGCGTTGAAAGCCTGGCGATCGGCGTCGGTGACAGCTTCGTCGTGCAGGCGCGTGAGCCACTGCGCGGCCTGCTGGATAATCTGTTCGGAACTCATGCCAGCGGGTCAGCCGGGTGCAAGCTGTGGTAGCAATGCACCAGGGCGCTGGAGATGTAGTTTTTGACGGTACTGGAAGACACGTCCAGGCGCGTGGCGATTTCGCTGTAGGTCAGGCCATCGAGACGACTCAGCAGGAACGCTTCGCGGGCCTTGGCCGGCAGGCCGGCGAGCATCTCGGCAATGCGTTCGAGCGCTTGCAGCGCCACGTGAATCGCGGCAGGGTCGGGCATACCGGCGTCTTCGCACTGGATCGCCAGGGCTTCCATGTAGGCTTTTTCGATACGGCGACGGCGGGCGCCGTCGATCAACAGCCGCCCTGCCGTGGTGGCCAGGAAAGCACGGGGTTCCTTGATCGCCTGTGGCTCGGCCAGCATCAGCACGCGGATGAACGCGTCATGGGCCAGGTCGGCGGCATGCTGGGAACACCCGAGCTTCTTGCGCAGCCAGCCGTGCAACCAGCCGTGGTGCTCGCTGTACATCGCCGTGAGGGTCTGCTGCCGGACGGAGTCGCCCAGCGCGGCCGGAATGTCATGCATGCGCAAAAAGATCTCAAATGGGAATAATTGCCAATTGCGCAAACAATGCCAGTAAAACGGTGTAGGAGCAAGTGCCGCTCCTATGTCGGATGCTGCCCACTGTAGGAGCCCGGCTTGCCGGCGATGGCGCCCTTGAGATCGCTATCGCCGGCAAGCCGGGCTCCTGCAGTGGAACGGAGGTGTTTTAAAAATTACGTGCCGTTAGCGCCAACTCCATGACACGCCGGTGTAGAGGCCACGGCCGTCCGCTGGTGTGGAGCGCGCCATGTCTACGCCCTTGTCGTCATACCCCGGCGTGACGGTATTGGCGTAGCGCCGGTTGGTCAGGTTGCGCAGGTCGACCCAAGCTTGCCAGTCCTGCTTGGGTGCGTCGTAGCCGAAGGTAGCGCCGAGAATGGTGTAGGACGCGGCGTAATAGGAATTGGCATAGTCCACCGCCACTCTTGATGAATGCTCGGTGTTGAAGCTGGTGTAGAAACCGGTCGGATGGCTGTAGCGCACTTGCGCCTGATAGTAATGCTTAGGAATGCCCGGCAAGGTGTTGTCGCCGAAGCGGTCATCGTCACGGTAGTGGAAGTCACTGAAGGTGTAGGCCTGGCGTAGGGCAACCTGGCCGTTGCGGCCGCCGTCCCACAACGGGCTGAGCAGGCTCAGCTCAACGCCTTGGTGCACAGTGGGGCTGGCATTGGACTCGGCGACGATGGCATTGCTGGTGGAGGTCTGTGCCTGGGTTTCCACGGTGAGCAGTTCGTGGCGCACTTCGGAGCGGTACAGCGCCAGGTCCCACTGGCCGAGCCAGGCTTCGCCACGGCCACCGATCTCCAGGGTGGTGGCGGTCTGGTTTTTCAGGCTCACGCCTTCGCGCTGCAAACCGGTGGCCGCTCCACTGCCTGCGGGGAAGTATTTGTTCGAACCCCAGATCATCGACCACGCATGCGGCGGCTCCACCGAGCGGCTCAGGTTGCCGTACACCTGCAATTGCGGGGTGAAGTCGTAACGCAGGCCGACGCGCGGGGCGTAGTCCCAGTCATGCTGGCTGAGCGGCGCCTGGCCCTCGGGATAAGTGACCTGGGTTTCGCGACGGGTATAGATCGCCGCCAGGCCGGTGGTCAGCCACAGGTCAGGCACCAGTTCCAGGTCGTTGCCGATATGCAGCACGGTGTCGGAGCCCAGGTAGCTGTAGTCACGGGTCTTGGTGCCGGGGGTGTAGCCGGCAGTGTTACCGGCAGGCGTGCGCACATACTCCGAAGCGCCGTTGTTGGGCATCGCCTGGGTGGTGCGCAGGCCGAGTGTGGTCTTGCTGTCGTGGCCGAACAGCGTGTCCTGGCGGATGTAGTTGAGGGTGCCACTGATGTCGGTGTAGGCGACTTTCAGACGGTTGGTGCCTTCGCGCAGGTCCATCGGGTAATCATGGTAGGCCAGGCCGACTTCGACCCGGGCATTGTCATCCAGCTGCAGGGTGGTCTTGTTGGCGATCCAGGTGGAACCCGGCTGCAGGCGCTTGGAGTCGCGGGCGGCGTTGAGGCTGTTGGCCGCGCGTGGGTCGTGGCTGATCTGGGCGCGGGTGAGCTTGCCGGGGGTGTCGTTGGTGGTTTCGCGGTAGCGAAAATAGAAGCGGGTTTCCAGGTCCGGATTGAAACGGTAGCCGAAGTTGGCGGCCATGCCCTGGCCGGTGCCGGCGCTCTGGCGCTGGTAGCCGTCGGACTCGGAGTCGGTGAGGCTGATGTAGTAGTCGGCGTCCCCCAGCACCTGGCCCGAACTGATCTCGCGCTGGGCATAGCCTTTGCTGCCCGCTTCGTAGCGCAATTGCAGCTTGGGAGCGTCGTAACCGGTGCGTGTCACGTAGTTGACTGCGCCACCCAGGGCCAACGCGCCCTGGTCAAAACCATTGGCGCCCCGCAGCACTTCGACCCGGCTTTGCCACAACGGGTCTTTGAGTTCATAGGGCGTACCGCCGGGGCCGGTGAGTGGCAGGCCGTCGAACATTTCGTACAGGCCGGAGGCATGGGAACCGGGGCTGCGATTCAGCCCCGAGCCGCGAATCGAGAGTTTTACCCCTTCATTATTCGCCGCCTTGGCGTACACCCCGGCCTGGTACTTGAACACGTCTTCGTTGGTGCTCACCCTGCCCTGCTGCACGTTGTCCATGTCGATGTAATTGGTTCCGCCGGGCACGCTCTTGAGCTGCGCCTGGGCCACTTCACCGGCGCTGACTTCGCTGCTGGTGACTTCGACCGGGGCCAATTGCAGGTCTTCGGCGTGCACCAGCGAGCTTAACGTCAGGGCGGCAAGAAGGAACGGAGGTTGGCGCAGCAGCATGGGGCGGGTCCTTGGAATTCGGGGGGCACGTGGTGGGAAGACAGGGACGCCCGCCAGGTCACTCCTTATTAACGGACCAGACCTTTCCCACAACAGCGTCGGACGTTGATTCTTTTCTAAGTCCGAAATCGAATTAACACATGCAAACTCAGTATTTAAAGAAATAACCCCCAAGCATTACTGTGGAGCCACTGAGTCAACCACGTACCACGAGACCGCCCCCATGCAGACATCCGCCACGATCATCGACTTCACGCTCCACCGTAAACGCCGCCAGGCGCGTGCAGCGGCCGAGTTGATGTGGGCGATGTACGCAGCGCGTGCCGGGCTGGCGGTGTTTACTGCCCAGGCTGCTCCGTCCAGCGATACTCGCCGGGCGTAAGGCTGATGAATTTCCTGCACGTGCTTCCCGAACCGCCTGAACCCCTGCCCAAACCCAGCACTGACGACGACGTGATCAGCCTGTGCGTCGCCCACAACCTGCAACGCCTGCGCAGCAAACGCCACTTGTCCCTGGATGGGTTGGCACGTGCCTGTGGCGTGAGCCGGGCAATGCTGGCGCAGATCGAATCCGGGCGCAGCGTGCCGTCGATCAAGGTGCTGTGCAAGATTGCCAAGGGCTTGAAGGTGTCCGTAGCGGCGTTCCTGGAGGACCGCGCCTTCGAGGGGGTGGAAGTGCTGCCGGCGCAACAGAGCAAGCGCCTGGTGAGTGCCGATGGCGCGTTTATCAGCCGGGCATTGTTCCCCTACGATACCGCGCGCCAGTCCGAGTTCTACGAGATCCGCCTGCGCGCGCTGGGCGAGGAAGTGTCCGAAGGCCATGGCCCAGGTATCCAGGAAAACCTGGTGGTGGCCCAAGGCGTGCTGGAAGTCAGCGTCAACGACGAGCGCTATTTGCTTTCAACCGGCGACTCGATCCTGTTCTATGCCGACCAGCCCCACCGCTACCGCAACCCGGCAGACAGCGAGGCCGTAGCGTTCCTGGTGATTACCTACCCCGAACGCCTGGATTGAAACGCAAAACGCCCCGAATAATCGGGGCGTTTTTTTGAGTACGGGACCTATCAGCAGGTGCAGCACATCATCGGCATGCCGTTGCAGCTCATCATCATCGGCATGGCGCAGTCGTTCATCATTTTGTTCATGAGCATGCAGCAGTTTTCCATCATGGCCATGCTCATGCCTGGCATCGGCATCATTTTGCACATCATGCTGTCGCCCATCAGGGTGCATTCCATCACGCACTTCATCATCGGCATTGGCATGCCCATCATCGGCATCATGTTCATGCCGGTCATCATGGCCATGGCGTCGGCCGACATGCACATCATCGACATGTTGGCGCACTGCATCATCATCGGCATGCCGCAGTTCATCATCATCGCCATCATTTCGGCGCTGGTCTTGAACTGAGCCATGTCCATACCGGCAGCCGGCTTCATGGTGCACATCATGGCGTCCGCAGCCATTTCGCACTGCATGGTGGCCATCATCATCGGCATGCCCATCATCGGCATCATGGGCATGGAGGTGTTCATCGGCATCTGCATGGCATTCATCATCTTCGAAACTCCGTAATCGACAGGAAATGAGTAAGTTCTGGGGCCGATTCTAGAGACGCCAGAGGGCGGCGCAAGACGGCAGCAGAGCAGCAGGAATGGATGTTCGGGGGGAAGCTTAGCTAAAGAAAACAGCTGTGCTGGATGTGATGATGAGGATTTCGTCGCTATGGCATTCATCCTGATTGTTGAACGATTTAAATCGACGCTATGGATATTCGATCCTGGAATCTCGACCAACCTTATGGAAATAAACGATCTAACAGGGCGCAACTAGTGCTCAGGTTTCCTTAACGTGTGCATCAACTCTTCCGCTTCCGACCCAGGCGGGAGCCGAAAACCATACATTTCATCAGCGTCCAGTATCCCACCCAGCGCCTCGAGCAACTGCGCCTCGGTCGGTGACTCGCGCAGCAGCTTGTGTGCCGGCAGTAACACGTCGGCGGAAACGCCCTGGACACTCGCCGCATCGATCACGGCAAAGAGGATAAAGCGCAAACGTATTTCGCGATCAGTAGGCCAAACCGTTTTTTGCTTACCCATGCTGGAGGCCTCTCTCTTTCGGAAAAATCCGAGGCTATTGAGGACCGCAGGGTGTTTCAAGCACGGGGAGACAAGATAGGCCGCTTCCTACAAAGGAAAGGGAAACACCGTACCCATCATTAGGGAGAAACAAGCGTTCAGGGGAATGACTGACGGTGTTACGTGCCAGTACACGGGTCACTGCACCGGCAGGAAATTCATCAGCAACAAGCTCTGCGCATAGTTCAGTCCAATGCGGCGGTAGCGCTCGTCGAGCATCTGGGTCAGCAGGTCGAGGCGCGCGACAATCTTGCCGAACTCCACCGCAAAACTCAGGTTGCTGCCCTCCTCCGATATCTCATTGGAAAACAGCAGCAGCACGCCATTCGCATCCTGGCGTTTGCTCAACAACCAGGTGGCTTTCTCGATATTGCGCGCGGCATTGCTGACGAACTGCGGGTTGATCGAGTCGGTGATGTAGAACTCGGTGCGCCCGCCGTGGGCGGTGACGATCATGCTGCCGATGGCGTAGATAAACGCGCCAACCCGATCGCCCTTGAATTCCGGGCTCAAGGAATAGCTCAGCGCCACCAAATCACGCCGCTCCCCAAGGGCGGGTAGCGCGCGCCGTTGCTCGATGGCCTGGCGAATCTCCCGCGCCGCCGTGACCGCATCCGGATAACCCGACTGGCGCCATTGGCTGGGATTGCGCAGGTAGAGTTTGTTCATCAGCAAATACAGGCTTTGCAGGTTGTCACGCATGCCCAGCGTCGCCATGCGATCCACACTGGTCTGGAAGAACTCATCGGGCTTGCCATTGCTGAACTGCTTGGCGATATCGCGCCCCTGCTGCTGGCTGCAACCGCTGGCACAGAGCATTAACACGGCCGCCAGCAACAAGGGCTGGCGCATCCGTCGAAGGTTGAAACAAGGAAACGTGCGATCCATCGGCACCCGATCTGGCTCATCTGCCCACGCGGGGATCGGCGGGGCTGGGACAAGGATAGAGCGGAGAAATCCAGAAAAGTGCAATGGCGGTGGGGAGATAGTTGTCAGCAGAGGCCGCCGGGGCGGTGAAAAGGCGCATCCGCGACGAATATTTTCCAGGGTCTATACTGTTTGTAACAGTTGCGTGTGTTGTCGGCGATCCAGGGTGGCATTTCAACCTTTGAAGGGGCTGACGCGGTTGTCTCCATCACCGACGGCATACCCACCAGCAGCTGTACTTGAGGGAGACGGCAATGAAACATCCAATTCGAGCACAAATGGTTGTTCAGGTGATTTGCCTGCTTTCGGTGGCGCAGCTTTTTTGCTGAGCTGAGTATCACTGCCTTAACACTCGACCGCAGGCGCGGTAGTGGAAGGTATTGCCCGTGATAAACCGGCAACCTGGCCCGACATAACAATGCCGGGCCAGAACGTGCAGCTACAGCAAGACCGTGGCGAGCATGCCCAACGCGCCCAGGCAAAAGCCGATCAACGCGCCTCGCCCGGGGACTTCATGGAACAATGCCCAAATCAATACAGGCTCCAGCAGCAATAACGATGTGATGGACACCACCGTGACCACCCAAATGTCACCGACCGCCAGATACCCCAGCCAGTAAGCCCCCAACAGACAAAGCCCGGCAAAGCACATCACCACCACCGGCATGATGAACCCTTGCCACGAACCATCGCCTGCCTGAGCCAGCCTGGCGGTAACTACCTCACTGTAGATCGCACAAAACTCACCGATTACCATCAACCCTAGAGCAGAAACTCCGAGTAGTTCTTTGGACATATCAAAAACCCCTTCGTATTCAACGCACTGTTTTTCAACTCCCAGCGGGCAATGCTGCTGCCGAGGGTTTCGTTGCAGAGATACGAAGCAGCCTTGAACAGGCCTGAATTACCGAAGTGCTTTTGCATGCTCATGTCCTTTTTGGGGGTGAGGCTTGGCGACCAGGCAGGTCGCTCGTTGCGATCATACGTTTCGTCAGCGGCCTTGCACAACCAAGGCCCGGCTGGCGTACACGCCATAAAAAATAGGCCGCCCCCTCGCCGCCGTCCCTCATGATCAGGCTATGATCGGCCCATACAAACCGGACGCCTGATGCCCCATGCCCGTCGACTTGCAAGCCCTTTATCCCAAACTGATCCACTTGATGCTGGATACGGTCTTCGTCGTCGACAGCGATAACGTAATTGTCTTCGTAAGCGATGCCTGTGAGGCACTGCTCGGCTACCGTGCCGAAGAGCTGACGGGCACGCTGATCACGCACTACATGCACCCGCAAGACCTGGCGCGCACCCGGGCCTCCATTGTCCGGGTGATGAATGGCCAACCCCACGTCGACTTTCGCAATCGCTACATCCGCAAGGATGGCAGCGTCGTGCACATCCTATGGGCGGCCTTCTGGTCCGAAGAGGTCGGTGCGCGAATCGGCGTCGCGCGGGACGTCACCGCGCTCACCCAGGCCGAGGAGGAACTGCGCTTCCTCGCCCACCATGACCCGCTGACGGCCCTCACCAACCGATCACTGTTCAACGATCGGTTGGACCAGGCCCTGCAAGCCGCACGCACCCACGGCCACACCCTCGCGTTACTGTTTCTGGACGTCAATGACTTCAAGGGCATCAACGACGTGCACGGCCATGCCATGGGTGATCGCGTGCTCTGCGTGATTGCACGACGACTGGAGCGTTGCGTGCGCGACACTGACCTGGTGGCCCGGATGGGCGGTGATGAGTTCACGGTACTGATCACCGATATCCAATTGCCGGACGCGGTTGCCGGCAAGGTGGCGCAGATACTCACGGCCATGGCCGAGCCGCTGGGCGCTGAATTTGGCGGGGTGAAGATGCCGTCCTGCAGTGTTGGCGTGGCGTTTTACCCGGGGGATGGGGAGGATGCGGATACGCTGTTGAGTCATGCGGATGGCGAGATGTATCGGGTGAAACGGTTGCGGGTTGCTAGCGAGCGATGAGACGCGCATAAAACGGCCACTTTCGCCAAGCGGCCACTTTATACAAAAAAGCAGTATCACTCTTTATTTTTAAATACCGTTGAAAACATTGGAGCCAACAATGCAGCACCTCGCAGATTCAAATGATCATCATCGTAATAGATGGGCAATCCCCCATTTGAACCATGACATGCACGCTCGTCGCACAGGTATGGCAGAGGGTCTAGCACCTTGACGCCACATGCGGCCACCGCTGCATCCTGCGCCTCCCAAACAAACGCATTACGCTTTTTGTATTCCTCCATGGAAACGGAAATATCTCTCTCTACCCCGAACAGTAACGCTCGGCCGGTGAATTTCGGCACATTGATACGTTGCTCTGGTATGGGCCTGACTAAATACACTTCCCGGTCTGCTTTGAATGCACACGCCGTGTTTATAATTCCAGCACGCATTTTTTCCAGATGCTCTGGCAGCCCATGGGAATCTGGCGATTCAAAATACATGGGCGCTAGCAGTCGCTTAAGGACGTCATCGGACTCGTTAGGTCCAAACGCATACAGTGAAGTCCTATTCACAATGATCAGGGGTACGTTTTTCGGTAATACTCTCTGTTGCTCTAACGCCCAAGCGACAAACTTACCACACTCGTCAAGCCCATCCGTCGTTTTACTCGACAGTACCGTAGGGCACGCATCCAGCGTCCATTGCAAGACATGATCGTTTTTACTCGGCAGCGCAAACTCCACCGCTTTTACCAGCGCCCCAGCATGGCTATCACCTATCGTGATAGCTGCCAAATGTTCGCCTCCAAAAGTGCAACCCGTGATGGAGGCCGCGTCGTATATTTTAGAATGATCGAAATGCTTACACAGCTCATGTCGGGCATCCACATTATTCGCTTGCTCGAACGCGGCATTCGCTCGAGGCGGAATCCTGCCTTGAACATTCGCACCGACAAAGCTGACAAAAAGACCTACACCCGCAAAAACGGCAGAAAGAATCACAAAGACGATCAACGCGACCAGGGACGAAAAACGGTTGAATAGGAACAGCTTGCTTTTCTCAATCATTGAATAGGACAGGCTGCCCAAAACGAATGTGCCTAATAAGCCTAAACCGATGGCGACTGCGGAACTCTGATATTCGGTATAGACCAGCGCTACTACGATGGGCCAGTGCCACAAATAGATAGAATAAGAGCGACTCCCCAACCATTGAGCGATTGCAGTCGATGTAAATATCGAACGTTCCCTGGAAGCAATCAAAATCATCATTGTTCCAAGCACAGGAATCAATGCGAGCGAACCGGGCCACACATCAGTGACGTCCAGCATCGCCACCGAAACGACTATCAGGCTAAACCCAATTAGCTCAATACATTGACGCATCCTCTGAGGGAGGTCGCATTTTTCCGCCGTTAGATAAACCAAGCCGCCTGCTGCCATCTCCCACCCTCTCGTGGGCAATAGATAAAACGCGGCTGACGGGTAGGAGATGGAAAAAATCACTGAAATACAGAGTGACATAACAAACAATGTAGCCAGACCGAACGTCATCAATGCTTTACTGGGCCTGAGCTTCCAGAGCACAGCCATGAATATTGGAAGTAAAATATAAAATTGCCACTCTACCGAAAGAGACCAGGTATGAAGCAACCATTTGTCGTAAGACTCAGCATCAAAATACCGGGCTTCACTCAAAAACTGAAAATTAGAATAAAAACCCAACGCACTCGCGACATGCTTGCCCAATACACCATAATCAACAGCGGGCAAATAAAACCATCCTGCAACCAGAAGCGCTATACACACCGCTAACAAGGCAGGAATTATTCTGCGCGCCCGGGCCAAATAAAAGTTGATAAATGAAAACTGAGAGCCTCCCGGAGCGCTCAACGCTCTGTATATAATCCCTGTCATCAAAAATCCCGAAATGACAAAAAATACATCAACGCCGATGAATCCACCTCTAAATCCGGAAACGGAAAAATGGTAGAGCACAACGGTAAGGACCGCCCAAGCGCGAAGCCCATTGATATCCTGTCTAAATGCTTGCTGCTTTTTTGGTAACATTCCAAGGCTCACGATTTAATATCAACTCAATACTTCTTTCACACTTGAGAAAGATCGACAACACAGAACAACGATGACTTAAAGCACTGGTTACCGAGACACGACGTGCACCCGCCAAAACAATTTTCATCTTTAGCAACGCCTAAAAATGACTTTAACTGTCTGCCCGTCACCTCAATAACTCACCCTTGCCGCGACCAAAATAGAGAATGCAATTACATGGCGGTCGAAAAGCTGCGAAGAATGAACCACCACCTGTACGCCTGTCAATTTGATACCAGAAAAATTGCGTGATTTACCGTATTTTTAGTAGCTGCACTGCACAGCCTTTCTCGACCCCTGCTTTTTTGGAAACCACGAAGCTGTCAACCTATTTCTTGGGCATCGGTCATTGCACTTATGGATCCCGGTCCTTCTTCCTTCGGGGCTACGTCGCTCACTTTTCTGCATGAAGCACAGCGTGCCCCTTGCAGGATTATTCGTGAGAAGTAGTTTCTGAAGGCATGATGCGTGATTCAATGAGTGAGCGCCTTGACTTAGGTGCGAACACTTCTTTCGCGTAACCCTGGCGGGCTGGCAAGGTATTCACTCCTTGGCTACCGGCATCGATTGGGCACCAAGGATTGATCGCACTGAGCACCTATAAACGTACGTGCCCGCCTATCCTCACTGATTGCTACCTAAGGTTGCTCATCTCTGAGAGAAGGCTATCGATGTAAAGCTTACTGCCATGTTTTGAAAGATGGTCAAAATCATTTAGCAGTAACTTTCCATCTTTAAATAGCGAGCATTTTCCGCTTGGGCAGAAGTAAGGTTCAGGGTCAAAAACCACAAGATCAGGATGGTTTCTCTTGAGCATTCCAATAAACTTAATGTACTCATCGTGCGGCTTCAAGTCAGAGCGCTCCAAGTCGCTGCAGAACGTCGGAGGCTTATTGAACGGTGCCCTCAGTAGCAGCGGCGTTGGGGCACAGCGTTCTGAACTTTCGCGAAGCGTATAGTTATCCATTGCGATGATGATATTTTTTCCTTGGCTGCGCAGTTCATTGATGGTGCGTTCATAACCGTCGTAGTATTTTTTTCTAGCATCAGCGTCTGAATAGGTAATGAAACCATGATAGGCGGACAGTATTACATATTTTACACTGCTGTTACTTTTAACCTTCTCTAGCCCGGCTTTCAATACACTATCGCAGCCCGGCCTCAACTCAGCATTCAATGCAGGGGGGCAGGAGCTACTACCAATGGCGAGAGGGCGGTCGAAATCGGCTTTTTGGCTGTTGGCAAGTCCATAAAAAAGCACGCGCGCGTGACTGTCACCCAAAATAGCTACGTTGGGACGCTCATAATAGACACAGTTCGAGCCTTTCAAGGACCTGACCAGTGCTTGGCAAGACACGTATTGACCTTTTCCATAAGTGTCATCACGTACGGTTAGATCATTCTCAGATACATCGTAGCGAAAGGAAAACCCATCCGCTCTATAGGTGACGTAGCCGAGAAGGCCGAGCGCGAGCATTGCGACGAGTAGGCCGATAGTTACCCCGTCGCCCTTGCGGTGCCGCATATGCTTCTCAACGAGTTCCACCGTCAGCCATGCCAGCCCTACTGATCCAAAGACTGCAATAAGCCGAACCCATCCAGGTGCTACGCCATCGGCGAGAATCCTAACGAACGTTAAAACTGGCCAATGCCAGAGATACAATGGAAAGCTCATCAACCCGATAAATATCAGGTATCGATTTGAGAGCACTTTCCGGTTAAACCAGGCGTAGGGCCCAGCGTAGATTATAAGCGCCGAACCTACGGTCGGAAGTAGCGCCTTCCATCCGGGAAAATCTTCACCTTTACTGATAGCGACGAGACTAATGACAATCAGGACTGCGCCAGTGGCTGCTTGCACGTTGCACAATACCTTCGGCGGTGGCGTCACAGACTTATTAGGATAAAGCATCAAGTAAGCGACCGCCGAGCCAATTAGCAATTCCCAACATCGCGTCTGCGGTGAGAAAAAAGTTGCAACGGAATCGCTTTTGATCCCGATTACATTTAGCGTGAATGAGACAGCTGAAATAAATAGAACGACTGAAAGAAGATTCAACCGCCTTCTGGCTGCGACCCATATGAGCACCGGCCATACAATATAGAACTGCTCTTCAATACCGAGCGACCAGAGATGCAGAAGCACTTTTGTTTCCGCGGCCGAGTCGAAATATCCACTTTCACTCCAAAGTAAAAAATTTGACACGAATCCTGCGCCGCCTGCGATATGTGCGCCAAGCTCCTTAAATTCGTGATTCTTCAAAGTAAACCAACCCAATGCATAACAGCACATTAGAACCAACAGCAGCGCAGGAAATATGCGTTTCACGCGCCGCCTGTAGAACTCGGAGACACTAAAGCTATGATTGTCTATATTTGAAAAAATAATGGTTGATATTAGAAATCCTGAAATAACAAAGAAAATATCGACTCCGATAAACCCACCCCTGAGCAGATTGGGGAAGGCATGAAATATCACGACAGACAAAACGGCAACGGCTCGGAGTCCATCTATGTCGGGTCGATATTTTGGGTGCTGAAGGTTGGACGATAGCGAAGAGTTGATCGTCTCGGCGAATGCTGTCACTGAAATTTTTGCTCCCTCTAAAACTCTGTCTGCGCAGAGATATCGTATGCTGACGCTTGCTTCGGCTACGCGCCGTCAAAGCGACATCATCGTTAAAAATTGCTCATTTTTGTCGGAGGAGGCAGCGCGTCACTGCGGGTCTCAACCTACGCAAGGCACTGCCTCGCGTTTCAACACCCAAGGTAAAGCCAGCGTTGACATGGTTATTAGGTGTACGTCGAGACATCGCGTCGCACATCCGTCGGTTGGCCGGATATTTCGCAAACCGTAGGCATAAATGTACGTACGCCCGCAGTTTTCGCCACGCGTCGATTCAACCCCAGAAACACCAAAGCCGCGCAGTTCTGGCTGTGTGAAAACGCAGTCCGCGCCGGCTTAAAGTAAAGGCCCCGACTAGTCGGGGCCTTTACTTTCGAGGTCTTGTGTAAATCAAGCGAGCTTTCCAGCCGAACGAGTGAAAACTATTTGCTGAATACCGCGTGAAACGAGCATTTCACCAGACATAGATTCCATGTTCAGCGCTTCGTTGACGCTTAAAGACGCACCCTGACGCGGAATGCTTACTTGGCCTGGCGAAGCACCAGTTCCGACAGACGAGTCTTGACGCGGAAGCAGAACTCACGAATTTGGAATTGATAGGCGGGCATAACCATGTAGTTCAGATCGGGACCCAACGAGTCTTTGACTTCCATGTATTTGGCAGTCTTGACAGCAATGGTTTGATATTCCGCTTCGTATTTAGCGTAAGACGCTTTGTTGTAGAGCCTCAAGACATCCAGCTCTTTACGGCATTGCTCAGCGCGATTCTGGTTCAGGCCCGTTTCTGATTCCGCCGGAGCGGCTTTGGGATAGGTAGCGATTGGGACGTCAGCACTGGCGTTAGCAGGTACGGCCTCATAGCCCTCAGGCGATTTTGCGGGTGTCGAAGGTGCGACTTCAGAGGGTGCTTGCTGGACGACGGCAGGAGGGGGAGCCACTTTAGGTTTTTCTGGAGTTTTAGTAACGCATCCCGAGAGAGCAAGGCCTACCACTACAACGACGCCACACATTTTATCCATCGGTTTCACCAAGAGGTCTTTATGGTTGGCTGAGTCGTTAGGTTCTGGGTAAAAGTCATGACACCGTCAATGATCAAGTGTGAATTTTCTACCAGCCTCAAGGCGCTCAGCCTCTCTTCCTTGAGTTCGCAGATGGACGATAATAGTAAAAAAACAAGAAGATGACGAGAAAAAGCTCGTCAGAAAAGTCACAAAATTGATGAGGTAATGACCGTGGGATCGCGCTGCGCATGCGCCCTGATTGTGTTGCGCTTGCGCCAGGACAAGGCATCAAGATAGGAAAGTTCTGGAACACCTCCACAAGCGTTATGGCCCCCCAATGGAAAGCCGTCGAACCCCACCCAAACCCCAGAAACACAAAAGCCCCGCATTCGCGGGGCTTTCGTTTGAATCTTGGCGGGAAACCAGGGATTCGAACCCTGGAGACGCTATTAACGTCCGCCGGTTTTCAAGACCGGTGCATTCAACCACTCTGCCAATTTCCCTTGTGCATCACAGGATTATAGTAGCCTATCCCGTCTCAGCGGGCGCCATAATACCCGAATGAAACACACTGTCAAACTCTCGGCATCGCTTGTTACAGAGCGTCTGTTATGATCTTTGCGACTGAACGTTTCAAAACCGAAGGAGTGTCGCCATGCGCGAACAGAATTACGCAGTGAATGGTAACGCGCAGGCTGAGCAGCTTGAAGTCAGCCGCGTGTTGCGCAACACCTATGGCTTGCTCGCCCTTACCCTCGCATTCAGCGGCGTGATGGCGTTCGTGGCCCAACAGATGCGCGTCGGCTACCCGAATATCTTTGTCGTGCTGATCGGCTTCTATGGCCTGTTCTTCCTGACCAACAAGTTGCGTGACTCGGCCTGGGGCCTAGTGTCGGCGTTTGCCTTGACCGGTTTCATGGGCTTTATCCTCGGCCCGATCCTCAACCGTTACCTCGGCATGGCCGGTGGTGCGGAAGTGGTCAGCTCGGCGTTTGCCATGACGGCCCTGGTGTTTGGTGGTCTGTCGGCCTACGTGCTGATCACCCGCAAGGACATGAGCTTCCTGGGTGGCTTCATCACCGCCGGCTTCTTCGTGCTGCTGGCAGCCGTGGTTGCAGGCATGTTCTTCCAGATCAGCGGGCTGCAACTGGCGATCAGCGCAGGTTTTGTGCTGTTCTCCTCGGTGTGTATCCTGTTCCAGACCAGCGCGATCATTCACGGTGGTGAGCGTAACTACATCATGGCGACCGTCAGCCTGTATGTGTCGATCTACAACCTGTTCGTCAGCCTGCTGCAGATCTTCGGCATCATGAGCCGCGACGACTGATCGCTGGTGCAATAAAAAATGCCCCGTATCGAAAGATACGGGGCATTTTTGTTTCTAATGCTCTGAGAGCAGCCGGTCAGTACTGGTTGGGTTCCATTTCCAGATCCACCTTGAAGCGTTGTGCAATGTCTTGCTGGATACGCCGGGCCAGGTTGGCAATGTCGTGCCCCGTGGCACCGCCATAGTTAACCAGCACCAACGCCTGCAGCTTGTGCACGCCGGCATCCCCGTCACGGAAGCCCTTCCAGCCGGCCTTGTCGATCAGCCAGCCGGCCGCAAGCTTCATCTGCCCATCGGCTTGCGGGTAGGCCACCAGGTCTGGGTACAGCGCTTGTAGTTCAGCCGCCAGCACCTGGGACACCAATGGGTTCTTGAAGAAGCTCCCAGCATTGCCCAGTTCTGCCGGGTCAGGCAGTTTTTCCCGGCGTATGCTGCAGATGGCACGGCTGACGTCGCTTGGCGTCGCGTCGGTGATCCCCTGCCCGGCAAGGCGCTGCTGCACCGGGCCGTAGTCGAGCTTGAGGTGGCTGGCGCGGCTCAAGGCAAAACGCACCCGCAGGATCAGCCAGCGTCCGGTCTCGTGCTTGAACAGGCTGTCGCGGTAGGCGAAGTTGCATTCTTCCAGGCTGAAGTCACGCAGTTCGCCAGTGTGGCGATCCAGGGCAGTGAGGCCGGCAAATACGTCCTTGATCTCCACCCCGTAGGCGCCGATGTTCTGCATCGGGGCTGCGCCAACGGTGCCAGGGATGAGGCTGAGGTTTTCCAGGCCGCAGAAGCCCTGCTCCAGTGTCCACAGCACGAAGGGGTGCCAGGCTTCGCCCGCCTCAGCCTCGACCACCACCTGCGTGCCGTCATCGTGCAGTACGCGGATACCTCGGGTAGCCATGCGCAGCACCAGCGCCGGGATGTCCTGGGTCAGTAGCAAGTTGCTGCCGCCGCCAATCACCAACAGCGGCACCGCGTGGGCGCTCGAATAGGCCAGGGCCTCACGGACGTCGTCGTCACTATGGGCCTCGGCGAACAGCTGGGCACGGACATCAATGCCAAAGCTGTTGAATGGCTTGAGCGATACCTGCGCAAGCACTTGCAAGGTCATAACCGCCCCTTCAATTCGATCACCAATAAATCACAGGCACGCTCGATCAGGTCCAGGACCCGTTCAAAGCCTTGTTCACCTTCGTAATACGGGTCTGGCACTTCGTCCACTTCAGCGTCGTAACGGCGCAGGAACAGGTCCAGCTCCGCCTTGCCCTGGCTTGGCTGCATGGCCTTGAGGTTGCGCAGGTTGCTGTGGTCCATAGCCAGGATCAGGTCATAGCGGGCAAAATCAGCACGGGACACCTGCTGGGCACGCTGGGCCGACAGATCGTAACCGCGCACCAGCGCCGCGCGTTGGCTGCGTTGGTCTGGCGGGTTGCCGATATGCCATTCACCTGTACCGGCGGACGCTACGTCGACCTGGCCCGCCAGCCCGGCTTCGCGCAATTTATGGCGCAGTACGCCTTCGGCGGTGGGCGAGCGACAGATATTGCCCAAGCAGACAAACAGGACCTCCATCAGGCCCCCAGCAGGCGACGGACGCGCTCAAGGTCTTCCAGGGTATCGACACCCGCCGGCGGGGCTTCCAGCGCATCGCCCACATGGATGCGCACGCCATGCCACAGCGCCCGCAGTTGCTCCAATGATTCGGTATTTTCCAGCCAGCACGGGCCCCAGCTGACGAAGTCGTGCAGGAAGCCCGCGCGGTAGGCGTAGATGCCGATATGGCGACGGTAAGGCACGCCTTCTGGCAACACGTCAGGTTGCTTGGCAAAGGCGTCGCGGGCCCATGGCAAGGTCGAGCGGCTGAACGTCAATGCCAGGCCGTTGATGTCGCTGACCACCTTCACCACGTTCGGGTTGAACAGGGTCTCGATGTCTTCGATCGGCTCGGCCAGGGTGGCCATGCGCGCTTCGCCATGGGCAGCCAGGTTGGCGGCGACTTGGTCGATCACGCTCGGCGGGATCAGCGGCTCGTCCCCTTGCACGTTGACCACGATGGCGTCGGGCGCCAAGCCCAGCTGGGTGGCGACTTCGGCCAGTCGGTCGGTGCCGGAATTGTGGTCTTCGCGCGTCAGCACGGCCTCAGCGCCGAAACCTTTGCATGCTTCGATGATGCGCGGGTCGTCGGTGGCCACCACCACGCGCTCGGCGCTGCTTTTGCAGGCCTGTTCCCACACCCGCTGGATCATTGGCTTGTCGCCGATCAGCTGCAGCGGCTTGCCCGGCAGGCGGGTCGATGCATAGCGGGAGGGGATGACTACGGTAAAGGCTGTGGTCATTTATCCAGGCGCTCATCGGTGGTCAGGGTGCGGGCTTCGCTTTCGAGCATCACCGGGATGCCATCACGGATCGGGTAGGCCAGGCCTGCGCCTTTGCTGATCAGCTCGGTCTTGTCGGCGCTGAGCTTGAGCGGGCCTTTGCAGATCGGGCAAGCGAGGATATCGAGCAGTTTGGTGTCCATGAGTGTTTCCTGGAAAAAAGCGGTTTAAGGCAAGAGACGGGCAGGCAGCAGGCGCATCAACTGCGTGTCGAACCAGGCGACGAACGCCGGCGACGGCAGCGCATCCACCGTAAGGTACCACCAGTCAGGCTGGGCAAAGGCGCGGCACTTCACCGCGTCCTTCTCGGTCATGACCAGCGGTAATGACGGCGTAAAATTCAAGACCTCGGCGCTGTAGGGCGCGTGGTCGGCAAACGCATGGGGTATCGGCTGCCAGTGTAGCGTTTCAAGGGTATTGAAGAAACGTTGCGGGTTACCGATGCCGGCAACCGCATGCACCTGCTGGCCCGGCGCAAAGTGGTTCACCGGCTGGCGCTCGCCGGTCTGCAGATTGACCAGCGCAGTGGGCTGCAAACGAAAGGCAAAGCCGTCCTCGCGGTCGCTGGTGGCGCCGTTATACAGCAGCGCATCGACACTCTGCAGGCGCTCCACCGGTTCACGCAACGGCCCCGCTGGCAGGCAACGGCGGTTGCCCAGGCCACGGGCCGCGTCGATCAGCACCAGTTCGAGGTCACGGGCCAGACGGTAATGTTGCAGACCGTCGTCGGAGAGGATCAGGTCCAGGGTGTCACTGGCCAGCAACGCCTTGACCGCGCGGCTGCGATCGGGGTCGATCATCAGCGGTACGCCGCAGCGCTGCACGATCAATAAAGGCTCGTCGCCTGCGACGTCGGCGCTGTGGCTGGCTTCGACCCGCCACGGCAACTGCGGGGGCTTGGCACCATAACCACGACTGACCACCCCCACGCGCAGCCCGCTGCGCCGGCAGTGTTCGATCAACCAGAGAATCAACGGCGTCTTGCCAGTGCCGCCCACGGTGATGTTACCGACGACTACCACCGGCACCGGCGATTGATAGATGTCGCCCTCACCGGCCAGGAAGCGTGCGCGCTTGCGCTGCACCACCCGGCGATACAGGGACTCCAGCGGCCGCAACAGCGTGAGTGCCGGATGGCCCTCGTACCAGGCCTTGAGCAAACGATCGGACATGGCCATCAGGGTTGGCTCGCCGCCTCGACGGTGGTCATGCGCAGATGGCTGAAGCCGAGCTTACCGGCGGCATCCATCGCGGTGATCACGGCCTGGTGCTGGGTCTTGCCATCGGCACTGATGGACAGCGGCAGCTTGGTGTCGCCGCCGGACTCTTTCTGCAAGGCATCCATCAGGCTGGCGAGGTCGTTTTTCTCGAGCAACTGGTTATTCACCGAAAACACCCCCTCGGCGCTGATGGCGATGTCCAGTTGCTTGACTTGCTGGTCTTCGGCCGGCGAACCGCTCACGGCTTCCGGCAGGTCGACGCGCAGCTCGGTTTGCCGGGTGAAGGTGGTGGTGACGACAAAAAACAGCAGCAGGATAAACACCACGTCGATCAGCGACGCGAGGTTGATATCGACATTTTCCCGTTGCTTGCGGCGAAATTTCACGCTTTGCCCCCAACCAGGTCGACGTCACGGTCGCCTTGTACCACTTCCACCAGCTTGATGGCTTCCTGTTCCATCCCGACCACCAGCTCATCAATGCGACGTTGCAGGAAACGGTGAAAGAACACCGAAGGAATACCCACCATCAGGCCCGCCGCCGTGGTGATCAACGCCTTGGAAATACCACCAGCCAGCACGGCCGCGTTGGTGGTCATGCCGGAGCCCATGAACGAGCTGAAAATATCGATCATGCCCAGCACGGTACCCAGCAAGCCAAGCAATGGCGCCATGGCGGCGATGGTGCCGAGGGCATTGATGTAGCGCTCCAGTTCATGGATGACGCGGGCGGCGGCCTCTTCGATGCACTCTTTCATGATCTCGCGACCATGCTTGGAGTTGGCCAGGCCCGCAGCAAGGATTTCACCCAATGGGGAGTTGGCGCGCAGTTCCTTGAGCTTGTCCTTGTCCAACTGCTTGTTCTTGATCCAGCTCCAGACCTGCCCCAACAGATGCTCGGGGGTAACGCGACTGGCACGCAGGGTCCACAGGCGTTCGGCGACGATGCCGAGTGCGGCGATAGAACTCATGATGATCGGCAACATCATCCAGCCGCCGGATTTGACCAATTCCCACACAGTGAATGTCCCCTCGAAAAAGTGCGCCACTTTACCATATAGGTTCGCAGGCCACAGACCCCATCGGCCGCAGCCATCCGCGCCTAAGGTAGCCGCTCGCGCCAGAACCTGCGTTGACTGCGCGCAACAACCGGTGGCGCGAAAGCGCCCAATTGCAGGCGCACCGCCCCTTGCTCGGCGCTGTCATACACCTGGCTGCCCAGCCGCTGGTAACGCGTCATCACCTGAGAATGAGGATGGCCGAACGCATTGCTACGCCCCCGCGAAATAAGCACGGAACGCGGCGCGAGGCGCTCCAGAAACGCCCAGGACGACGAACTGCGGCTGCCATGGTGCGGCGCTTGCAACCAATCGGTGGGCACCGCCAGGGGTGAGGCGAGCATGGCCTGTTCGGCGGCGCGGTCGATGTCGCCGGTCAGCAATAGACGCTCGCCGTTGGCCTGCACCTGCAATACACAAGACTTCGGGTTGCCGGCGATAGCATCAGGCCACTGCCAGAGTTCGAAGGTCACACCGTCCCAGGTCCAGCGCTCGCCACTGACACACGGCTGAGTGCCGAGAAAGGCCGGCAGCCCGTCGGTTTCTCCACCCACCACACGCTTGATCGGCAGGCCCTTGGCAATCGCTGCCGCACCGCCGGCATGATCAGCGTCGGCATGGCTGAGCAGCATCAGGTCCAAGGCCCCTACCCCCAGCTTTCGCAGCGATGGCAGCACCACCCGCGCGCCCAGGTCAAAGGTTCCAGAGCGCGGGCCAGCGTCATACAGCAAGGTATGGTGACGGGTGCGCAAGATCAGCGACTGCCCCTGCCCGACGTCCAATTGCACCACGTCAACCTGCCCATGAGGCACCCATTCACGTGGGGGGAACACGGCCAGCAACAGCATCGGCCAGCCCAGCACACGAAACGGCACGCCCTTGGGCAGCAGGAGCAGCACAGCTCCGAGCAGACTCACCAGCCAATAGCCCAACGGCACATCGCCCGGGATCCACGCTGGGACCTGCCCAGCCAACCACCCCAACCCCTTGAATAACCCATCCAGTGCACCGCCCGCCAGCCACAGCAAGCCTTCACCCACAAATGGCAGCGGCAGCAACGCCGTCCCGAGCAACGCCAGCGGCAGTACCACTAGGCTGATCCACGGCACCGCCACCAGGTTGGCGAACGGTGCACTCAGGCTGATGGGCAGCCCCAACACCAGCAGCACCGGGAACAACCCAATAGCAATCAGCCATTGCGGCCGGGTCCACGCCTGCCACACGCTCCAGGGGCCCAGACGCCCACCGAACGCCAGGATCAACACCGCCACCGCCGCAAACGACAGCCAGAAACCGGGTTGCAGGCTGGCCAACGGCTCCAGGACCAGCACCCCATTGAGTGCCAGCAGCAAAGGCCACCAAAGTCCCAGATGCCGGAAGCGCAACCGCCACATCAACACCAACCCCACCATCACGCAGGCGCGCTGCACCGGCACGCCAAAGCCTGCCAGCAAGCCGTAACCCAGCGCGGCGCCGAACGCCAGGCCACACGCCCAGGGCAGCCAAGGCCAGCTGCGGGGCCAGCAGCCGTAGCGCGCCAACCCGGCGATCAAGGCGTAGATCAAGCCCGCCAGCAAACCGATGTGTTGGCCGGAGATGACCAGCAGGTGCACAGTGCCCGTGTCCTGCAAGACCTGCCAATCGGCGGCCGCCAATCCAGAGCCATCACCCAGTACCAGCGCAATCAGGCCCGCCTCCCGGCCTTGGGCATCCACCGCCATCAGGCGCTGGCGCACACTGTCGCGCCAGGCACTGCGTGCGGGTGCCAGGCGCTCGCCATCCTTTACCGTGCCGGTGGCGCCGATACGCTGGGCCAGCAGCCAGGCCTCCTGATCAAAGCCATGGAAATTCAAGAGCCCGGCCGGTCGCTTGAGGGTGACCGCCAGGCGCCAGCGCTCACCACTGCGCACCGACGGCCCGCCACGCCACGAGACGCGAATGCGTGTGGGCAAGCGGGCGTTACGCGACCGACTGTCGGTCAGCACGAAACGCACGCCCTCTCCCGTCTGTTGCGGCAACCCGGTCACCCACCCTTCCACCCAGCGTGTCTGGCCGTCCAATGCTGGCCGTAGGCGATCATCCAGTGCCCACTGTGCGCTGATGCAGGCCCAGCTCAGCCCCAGCAGGAAAAACGCCAAGGGGTAACTGCGAAACGGCAACAGCATCAACGCCAGCACCAGCAAGGCGATCAGCCAGCCGCTAGCGGGCAACGCGGGTAAAAAACGCAGCGCCAGCAACCCCAGCGCAAATGCGAACATCCCTGTCCTCATGGATCATCCTTTTCAAGTGATCCACTCAGTCTTAGCCGAGCGGCGGCCACGGCCTATGATGTTTTGTCACAAAGTCTGAATTTTCTGTTTATAGAATGCGGGCATACTTGCCCCTCGAATTGACCTGGACCCCATATGCCCCGGCGCTTATTCAAACGGTACATGCCCGACCCCAGCAGTATCCGGGAACACAAGTCATTACAGTTTCTCGGCACGTTGCTGCATGACCCGAACCTCTGGCACCTCAACCGGCACTCGGTCGCACGCGCGATGGCCGTGGGTTTGTTCGCGGCGTTTATTCCGATCCCCTTGCAGATGCTGCTGGCGGCGGTCCTGGCGATCACGGTGCGCGGCAATATGCCGATCGCAGTCAGCCTGGTGTGGCTGACCAACCCGATTACCATGCCGGTGGTGTTTATCTGCACCTACATGACCGGCGCCTGGCTGATGAATGTGCCGCCCCGCAGCCTGCCCGACGATTTGACCTGGGAATGGATCAGCGGCCAATTGAGCACATTGTGGCAGCCGTTCCTGCTGGGTTCAGTGGTGCTGGGGCTGGTGCTGGGCGCCCTCGCCTATTGCCTGACCATGGGTTATTGGCGCTGGTGGGTGGCCCACCAATGGAAAAAACGCAAACAGCGACGCGCTTAACAGGCCCGCAAGCGCACATGCACTCGCAGCCCTTGCCCGGTATTTTCCGCCCACAGGCTACCGTCCTGGCGCTGCACGGCATTGCGCGCGATGCTCAAGCCCAGGCCGAAGCCACCATCGCCGGGGCGTGAACCGTCCAGGCGGGTAAAGGGCGCAAAGATCCGTTCCAGGTCGCCTTCATCTATTCCGCCGCCCTGGTCCTCAAGCCACAGGTGCCAGTAATCCCCCTCACGACGCCCATCCAGGCTGACCATGCCGCCCACCGGCGAATGGCGGATGGCATTGCGCAGGATGTTTTCCAGCGCCTGGGCCAACGCATTCAGGTTGCCGCGCACCCAGCACTCCGCGCCCAACAGGCATGGCAGGCGCGACGGCGGCCAGTCGCTCTCGAAACAGGCGTTTTCGCGCAGCATGTCCCACAGCGCCTGAACCTGGAGATCTTCCCGGGGCAGCGGCGCCCGCTCAGTGTCCAGCCAGGCCAGTTGCAGGCTGTCTTCCACCAGGCGCTGCATGGCGTCGATCTCACGGCTGAGCCGCTCGCGCAGTTGCGCCAGGTCTTGCTCGCTGTCACAGGCCACCCGCAAGCGGCTCAAGGGCGTGCGCAGTTCATGGGACATGTCCCGCAACAACTGCTGTTGCAATACCACGGTGCCCTGCAGACGCTCGGACATGTGATCGAATGCGCGGCCCAGCTCGCCCAGTTCATCCTGGCGGCTGGTGGCATCGTGGGACAGGCGTGTATTCAACTGATCGGCACGCCAGGCATTGGCCTGCTCGCGCAGTTGATTGAGGGGCATGATCAGCAATCGATACAGCCCCACGCAGAGCAGCAGGGTAAACAGGCCAGGGATCACGCCGTTGGTCACCACCCGCCAGAACAGTTGGTAACGCCCCGGCATGAAGCGCTGGGGCAATTCAATCACCAGCGAACCCGCGCTGGGGTCGACGGGAAACGGGATTTTCAGCCACGGCAGGCCTTTGACATGCCGGCTCACCGGCCAGTCCAGGCCCCGCAGAAAGGTCAGGCGCTGGCTTTCCTTATCGGTCAGCGGGTAGCTGCTCAGCGACTGCAGGTCATTGCCGATCACGCCTATCCAGGTGCTTTCACGCTTGCCCATCGCCTGCAACCAGGCGTCCACGCCAGCATGGCCGCCGCGATTCCACGCCTGCTCAGCACCGACCGCGTACCCACTCAAGGTGATCCGCGCCTCGTCGGACAAATAGGCGTTCTTCTGCTCCATGTACCGGCCCCATGACCAACTGAGCCAGATCATCAGCAAACAAAAGGCGATCAGCAGGCAGGCCAGTTTCCAGAACAACGAGTGCTTGCCCGGCAGCCGTTTCAAGGGGCGTTCAAAGGCTGTCATCGAGACCGCTCAGCACATAGCCCTTGCCCCACACCGTGCGCACTTCGCGCTCGGTGTAGCCGATGGCCTTGAGCTTGCGGCGGATCTGGCTGATATGCATGTCGAGGCTGCGGTCGTGGGGGGCATAACCGCGTTGCAGCACGTGCTGGTAAAGGAAGGCCTTGCTAAGGACTTCTTCGCTGTTGCGGTGCAGGGTTTCGAGCAGGCGGTATTCGCTGCGGGTCAGGCCGGCCCAGTGCTCCTGGTAGAAGACATCGCACAGTTCATCGTCAAATCGCAGGGTGCGGGCGTCGTCGCGCACCGCTGCCAGGGTCGGCAGCGGGCGGCGGTCGAGGGCCACCCGGCGCAGGATCGCCTCAATGCGCACACGCAACTCGACCATGCTGAACGGCTTGGGCAGGTAGTCATCGGCGCCCAGGCGAAAACCACTGAAGCGATCGGCTTCGGCGCCCAGCGCGGACATCAGGATCACCGGGATCGAATGGCTCTGGCGCAAATGGGTGAGGATCGACAGGCCGTCCATCCCCGGCAGCAAGATATCCATCAACACCACATCGAACACCTGGTCGCGCGCCATCTGCAGGCCTTGCTGGCCGTTCTGGCACCAAGTGACATGGAAACCACAGCGGCCCAGGTGCTCATGGACATAGGCGCCCAGCACGGGGTCATCTTCGATGGTCAGGATACTGGGTAGGCCGATTGCTGCGGGATTCATTAGTATTTGCAAGTCATTCTCAATCGCTGATTATTCAAGATTACCCCGCCGCAGGCAATCGCCACCGGGCGCCAAATGGCTTGATGATTGCCGTATGTCATTAATTTGCAAGATTACTCCCCGCGCAAATGGCTACACTGCGCAGGTGGCGCGGGCCGGATGCCCGCGCAATTCCGTAGATATCAATGTGGTAGCAGGAGAGTGGCGTGCTGACAAGAATGGGGATAAAAGGCCGCGTACTGTTGCTGACCTTATTACCGACCAGCCTGATGGCCTCGCTGTTGGGGGGCTATTTCACCTGGATGCAGCTCTCCGAACTGCAGTCGCAATTGCTGCAACGCGGCGAAATGATCGCCGAACAACTGGCGCCCCTGGTGGCGCCTGCCTTGAGTGCGCGCAACACCGACCTGCTGGAGCGCATTGCCACGCAGTCCCTGGAGCAGCCGGACGTGCGCGCCGTGTCCTTCCTCAGCCCGGACCGCGCGCCCCTCGCCCATGCCGGCCCGACCATGCTCAACCAGCCGCCCATCGGCAACAGCTCGCACCTGCTGCAGCGCACCGGCAATGACGCCACCCGCTACTTGCTGCCGGTGTTTGGACGCCATCGCAACCTCGCCGGCGACCTGATCCCGGACGAAGCCGATCGCCTGCTGGGTTGGGTCGAGGTGGAACTGTCCCACAACGGCATGTTGCTGCGTGGCTACCGCAGCCTGTTCGCCAGCCTGCTGCTGATTGCCATCGGCCTGATCTGCACCGCGGCCCTGGCCCTGCGCATCAGCCGTACGATCAATTCGCCGATCGGCCAGATCAAGCAAGCCGTGGCCCAGCTCAAGGACGGCAACCTGGAAACCCGCTTGCCACCGCTGGGCAGCCAGGAACTGGATCAGCTCGCCTCGGGCATCAACCGCATGGCCGAAACCCTGCAGAACGCCCAGGAAGAATTGCAGCACAGCATCGACCAGGCCACGGAAGACGTGCGCCAGAACCTGGAAACCATCGAGATCCAGAACATCGAGCTCGACCTGGCGCGCAAGGAGGCCCTGGAGGCAAGCCGCATCAAGTCGGAGTTCCTGGCCAACATGAGCCACGAGATCCGCACGCCGCTCAACGGCATCCTGGGCTTCACCCATTTGCTCCAAAAGAGCGAGCTGACCCCACGCCAGCTCGACTACTTGGGCACCATCGAGAAGTCCGCCGACAACCTGCTGGGCATCATCAACGAGATCCTCGACTTCTCGAAAATCGAAGCCGGCAAGCTGGTCCTCGACAGTATCCCGTTCAACCTGCGGGACTTGCTGCAAGACACGTTGACCATCCTCGCGCCCGCTGCCCATGCCAAGCAGCTCGAACTGGTGAGCCTGGTCTACCGCGACACGCCCCTGGCGCTGGTGGGCGACCCGCTGCGCCTCAAGCAGATCCTCACCAACCTGATCAGCAACGCGATCAAGTTCACCCGCGAAGGCACCATCGTGGCCCGTGCGATGATCGAGGACGAACAGGAAGACAGCGTGCAATTGCGCATCAGCGTGCAGGACACCGGCATCGGCCTGTCCAGCCAGGACGTGCGCGCGCTGTTCCAGGCCTTCAGCCAGGCCGACAACTCACTGTCGCGCCAACCTGGCGGTACCGGGTTAGGGCTGGTGATTTCCAAGCGCCTGATCGAGCAAATGGGCGGTGAAATCGGCGTCGACAGTACACCGGGCGAAGGCTCGGAGTTCTGGATCAGCCTGAACCTGCCCAAGACCCGCGACGACGTCGAAGACCTGCCGTCCGCGCCTTTGCTGGGCCATCGCGTGGCCGTGCTGGAAAACCACGAATTGGCGCGCCAGGCCCTGCAACATCAATTGGAAGACTGCGGCCTCGAAGTCACGCCGTTCAACAGCCTGGAGAGCCTGACCAACGGCATCACCAGCGCGCACCAGACCGACCAGGCCATCGACCTCGCGGTGCTCGGCGTGACCGCCAATGACATCCCGCCCGAGCGCCTCAACCAACACCTGTGGGACCTCGAACACCTGGGCTGCAAGGTGCTGGTGCTGTGCCCCACCACCGAGCAGATGCTGTTCAACCAGTCGGTGCCCAACCCCAACAGCCAGTTGCAGGCCAAGCCGGCGTGCACGCGCAAACTGCGCCGTGCGCTGTCCGACCTGATCAGCCCGCGCCCGGCGCGCAGCGAACCGGGCGAGCCGTTGTCCAGCCGTGCGCCACGCGTGCTGTGCGTGGACGATAACCCGGCCAACCTGTTGCTGGTCCAGACCCTGCTGGAAGACATGGGCGCACGAGTGCGCGCGGTGGAAAGCGGGTATGCGGCCATCGACGCGGTGAAACAGGACACCTTCGACCTGGTATTGATGGACGTGCAGATGCCTGGCATGGACGGCCGCCAGAGCACCGAGGCGATCCGCCAGTGGGAAAGCGAACGCAGCGGCACGCCACTGCCGGTGGTCGCGCTGACCGCCCACGCCATGGCCAATGAAAAACGCGCCTTACTGCAAAGCGGCATGGACGACTACCTGACCAAACCCATCAGCGAGCGGCAACTGGCCCAGGTGGTGCTGAAATGGACCGGCCTGGCCCTGCGCAATCAAGGCCCGGAACGTGCCAGCGACGGCCTCGGCCCCGGCGTGCAATTTCCGGTGCTCGATCACGAAGAAGGACTGCGCCTGGCCGCCGGCAAGGCTGACCTGGCGGCGGATATGCTGGCGATGCTACTGGCATCGCTTGAGGCCGATCGCCTGGCAATCACCCTCGCCCGTGACGCCAATGACAACAACGCGCTGATCGAACGTGTGCACCGCCTGCACGGCGCAACCCGTTACTGTGGCGTGCCACAACTGCGGGCGGCCTGCCACCGCGCCGAAACCCTGCTCAAGCAGGACGACGCCAAGGCCCAGCACGCGCTGGATGAACTGGACATGGCCATTGCCCGGCTTGCCAGTGAAGCGCGGGTAAACGCCTGACTGTGCACAGAAACAGGCTTGTGTGGTGAACGAGCTTGCCTCGCGCGGCACAAGCCCGCTCACCACAGAAGCCTGATTCTTCATTTGTAATTGCAGGGAGCATTTCCATGCGTGTCATTCTTTTCAGCAGCCAGACCTACGACCGCGACAGCTTTCTCGGCGAGCCGCTGCCGCCAGGCCTGGAGCTGCAGTTCCAGCCCGCCCGCCTCAACCTCGACACCGTGGCCCTGGCCGAACATCACGAGGTGGTCTGCGCCTTTATCAATGACGACCTCAGCGCCCCGGTGCTGGAACAGTTGGCCAAGGGCGGCACGCGGCTGATTGCCTTGCGTTCGGCGGGCTACAACCATGTGGACCTGCCTGCCGCCACGCGCCTGGGCCTGACCATCGTGCGCGTGCCGGCGTATTCGCCCCATGCGGTGGCCGAACACGCGGTCGCGCTGATCCTTGCCCTCAACCGTCGCCTGCACCGCGCCTATAACCGCACCCGCGATGGCGATTTCAGCCTGCATGGCCTCACCGGTTTCGACCTGGTGGGCAAGACGGTCGGCGTAGTCGGCACCGGCCAGATCGGCGCGACCTTCGCCAAGATCATGGCCGGCTTCGGTTGCCAGTTGCTCGCCTACGACCCCTTCCCCAACCCGCAGGTCCAGGCCCTCGGCGCGCGCTATGTGAGCCTGCCTGAATTGCTCGCCCAGGCGCAGATCATCAGCCTGCACTGCCCGCTCACCGCCGACAGCAAACACCTGATCAACGCCCGCTCCCTGGCGCAGATGCAGCCTGGCGCGATGCTGATCAACACCGGTCGCGGGGGGCTGGTCGACACCCCGGCGCTGATCGAGGCGCTCAAGGACGGCCAGCTCGGCTACCTCGGGCTGGATGTGTATGAGGAAGAAGCACAGCTGTTCTTCGAAGACCGCTCCGACCTGCCGCTGCAGGACGACGTGCTCGCGCGCCTGCTGACGTTCCCCAATGTGATCATCACCGCCCACCAGGCGTTTCTGACCCGTGAAGCCCTGGCGGCCATCGCCGGCACCACCTTGGCCAACATCGCGGCTTGGGCCAACGGCCAGGTGCAGAACCTTGTCGAAGGATGATCAGTGGTCACATACCAGGCTCATGATGAGCCAGCACCCGTGATAGGATGCCGCGCCTATTTGGAGGATCCATGGCCGAACACGATTTCCGCTTCAGTTTGCTGAGCCCGCAACACACCCTGATCGAATGCCGCGCCCTGGTGCCGGGCCGTTACCAGGTCACTGGCAACGGTGGTTCAATCAAGCACGGCGACGTTTTGATCGTCTCCCTGCGCGGCAGTAAAACCCTGTCGATGCGCCTCACCGTCGAAGGTGATGCGCGCTACTCCATCCGCCCGGCGGGCCAGTGGGTCGCCATGGCCCAGGGGCCGAAATTCGGCGAGTTGGAGATTCATACCTGGAAGGTCAACTGCGACAGCTGCGAGGCGGTGTTGGAGTTCGAGTTTGCGGTGGAAACCAAGCTGAGCAAAGAGCCGCTGCAACCAGCCGCCAATGCTCGCATTGCCGAGTTGGGCTGGGCCAGCGAGGGCGACAAGCACCGCTGCCCTAAATGCCAGAAGGCCGCGCAATGAGGGGCCTGCTTCTGCTCGCCGCCTTCGGGGCGGCCTTGGCGGGCTGCGCCGGGGACTCGGCCAAGCTCAAGCAGGATCACAGCTACGTGGTGGAATGGATCGGTGAACGGCCGCTGATGGATTACGCGCACCTGACCGTCACCCTCGGCGCCGATGGCCGCGCCTACGGCAATGGCGGTTGCAACCATTGGTTCGCACCGTACACCGTCGAGGGCGACAAGCTCAGCTTCGGCAAGATCGGCAGCACCCGCAAACTCTGCGCCGAGGCCTTGATGGAGCAGGAACACCGCTTCTTCCAGGCCCTGCAAGGGGTACAGCGCTGGGACATCTCGCCGATCGAACAGACGCGCTTCTGGCCGGCCGAGGGCCTGCCGATTCGCCTATGGCTCGAAGAAGGCTAACCCGATTTCTGTAGGAGCCGGCTTGCCGGCGATCGCATCACCTCGGGTTTACAGACACACCGAGTCGCCTGCATCGCCGGCAAGCCGGCCCCTACAGAGTCAGCCGCGCAAGGCCTTGAGTTTTGCCAATACGCCTTCCGCCGTTTGCTCACCCATCAACTGCTCGCGCACCTTGCCCTTGTCATCAATGATGTAGGTCACTGGCAACGCTTCACTGCGCGGGATATCGAAAATCTCTTCCGGGTTCTGCGCCAGCACCGTGAACTTAATGCCCAGCTTGTCGCTGGCAGCCTTCAGTTCTTCACCCTGCACATTGTCAAAGTTGACCCCGAACACACCGACGTTCTGCGCCTTCAACTGTTCGGCCAAAGCATTGAGCTCGGGGATTTCCGTGCGGCACGGGCCGCACCACTCAGCCCAGTAATTGACCACCAGCCACTGCTTGTCCAAGCGTTCGGAAGCCACTTTCTGGCCATATTGGTCAACGCCGTAATCGTTACCGCAGCCGCTGAGCAGCAGGGTTGTGATGATCGCCAATGCACCGATCAGTCGCCTTGTCATGGGGTAATCCTTCGCAAAAATGAACGTTGGCTGCGACCTATCGCCTCTTACGGTTTAAGGACAGGTCGCTGCGCGGGTAGAATACCCGCCACCTTACGCAAGATGCGACCCGCACATGACCGATCTGACGCTTTATCACAACCCGCGCTGCTCGAAATCCCGCGGTGCGCTGGAACTGCTCGAAGCCCGCGGCCTCACGCCCACCGTGGTGCGCTACCTGGAATCCCCACTGGACGCCGCGCAATTGAAGGCGTTGCTGGGCAAACTGGGCATCAGCGCACGCCAATTGCTGCGCAGCGGTGAAGACGAATACAAAACCCTCAACCTTGCTGACGCCAGTCTCAGCGAAGCCCAGTTGATCGCTGCCATCGCCACGCACCCGAAGCTGATGGAACGCCCGATCCTGGAAACTGCCGACAAAGCCATCATTGGCCGTCCGCCGGAAAACGTATTGGAGATCCTGCCGTGACGTCGCCCTATGTGCTGGTGCTGTATTACAGCCGCAACGGCTCGGTGAGCGAAATGGCCCGGCAGATCGCCCGGGGCATCGAGCAAGGGGGTATGGAAGCGCGACTGCGCACCGTGCCGGCGATCTCCACCGAGTGCGAAGCCATGGCGCCGAGCATTCCGGACGAAGGCGCGCTGTATGCCAGCCTGGATGACCTGAAGCACTGCTCGGGGCTGGCCCTCGGCAGCCCGACCCGTTTCGGCAACATGGCAGCGCCGCTCAAGTATTTCATCGACGGCACCAGCAACCTATGGCTCACCGGCGCCCTCGTCGGCAAGCCGGCCGGGGTGTTCACCTCCACCGCCAGCCTGCATGGCGGCCAGGAAACCACGCTGATGTCGATGCTGTTGCCGTTGCTGCACCACGGCATGCTGATCACCGGCCTGCCCTACAGCGAACAGGCGTTGCTCGACACCCAGGGCGGCGGCACGCCGTATGGCGCCAGCCACCATGCCGGGCCTGACGGCAAGCGCCTGCTCGATCAACATGAAATCGCCCTGTGCCGCGCCCTCGGCCTGCGCCTGGCCACCACCGCCACGCTGCTGGAGAACGGCCGTGGCCAGAAAGCCTAAGGTCCTGCCGCCCCAGGCGTGGCTGGAGCCACGGGTCAGAATTGCCCGCGCGCTGAGCCTGCTGGCGTTTTTCGCCTTGGTGGGGTTGCTGTGCGTGTACTACCTGTTCGTTGCTGATCTGCATGGCGCACGGCCGTGGGTGATCCTGCTGATCGAACTGGTGCCCTTGCTGGTGCTGGCGCCAGGCATGCTGCTGGGCAGCGCGCGCGGGCATTCGTGGATGTGCTTTATGGTGAACCTGTATTTCATCAAGGGCGCGCTGGCGGCGTACGACCCGAACCGGCAGTGGTTCGGGGTGCTGGAGATGTTGGCGAGTTTGGCGGTGTTTTGTACGGCGTTGTTGTATGTGCGGTGGCGGCATCAGCTAAACCGCCGGTTGGCGGAGCCTGTGGCGGCCTGAAGACCGCCATCGCAGGCAAGCCAGCTCCCACATTTGATCGGCGGCACGGTCAAAATGTGGGAGCTGGCTTGCCTGCGATAAGGCCGCCTCGGTCTCAATGATTCACGGTGTAAGCCAGCATCATCGACAACTGGCACATCGGCCGCCCACTCTCGGCATGCCACTGGTTGAACGCCCCCTGCACCGTCGCCAGGTCACGCAGGCTGGTCGGCACCTTGTCGACGATCTTCTGCGCGTTCAGCGCGGCCACCACGTCATAACTTGGCACAAAGGTGTCCTTGCCGACCATGCGCAAGAAGCGTGGCGCGGACAGCCCGCCAAGTTGATGACCGTGCTTGCTCAGGTATTTCCATAGCCCGACGATATCGGTCACCGGCCAATCGGCGACGAACGCACCAAAGCTGCCCTTTTCCTGCTCGATGTCGAGGATCATCTGCGCATTGCGCGGCACGCTCTTGAGCTTGCCCAGGTGACGGATGATGCTGGTGTCCTGCATCAAGCGCTCCAGGTGCTCAGCGCCCATCAGCACGACTTTTTCCGGGTCGAAGCCGAAAAACACCTTTTCGAACGCCGGCCACTTGGCGTCCACCACACTGTGCTTCAAGCCGGCACGGAACACGCGCAATGCCAGGGTCGACAGGTAGCGATCATCGCTGATCTTGCGCAACTGCGCCGGGGTCTTGGGTACAGGCAGATGGGCTTCCAGCTCGGCCGCCGAACCGAAGCGGTTCAGACAATATTCGTGCAGCCACTTGTAATCGCGCATGCCCTCTCCTGGGAATTGAATTGAAAACGGCGCTCGCGAGCGCCGTGTGTCAGAGCGTTGAATCGGCTCAGAGGTTCACAACATTGACGAAGCGCGAGGCCGCGGTTTCATCAATCTTCAAGCTGGTGAAGTCGAATAGGTTGCGGTCGGCCAGCTGCGACGGGATCACGTTCTGCAGGCTGCGGAAGATACTTTCGGTGCGGCCTGGGGTCTTGCGCTCCCAGTCCACCAGCATTTCCTTGACCACCTGGCGCTGCAGGTTTTCCTGGGAGCCGCACAGGTTGCAGGGGATGATCGGGAATTGCTTGAAGTCGGAGTAGGCCTGGATGTCCTTCTCGTTGCAATACGCCAGCGGGCGGATCACCACGTTACGCCCGTCATCGGCGCGCAGCTTGGGCGGCATGGCCTTGAGCGAGCCGTTGAAAAACATATTGAGGAAGAAGGTCTCAACGATATCGTCGCGGTGGTGACCCAGGGCCATCTTGGTCGCGCCGATTTCATCCGCGAAGGTGTACAGCGTCCCACGGCGCAGGCGCGAGCACAGCGAGCAGGTGGTCTTGCCTTCCGGAATCAGCTCCTTGACCACCGAATAGGTGTCTTTTTCGACGATGTGGTACTCGACACCCAACTCTTTGAGGTAGGCCGGCAGCACGTGCTCGGGGAAACCCGGTTGTTTCTGGTCCATGTTGACGGCCACGATCTCGAACTTGATCGGTGCGACCTTTTGCAGGTGCAGCAGCACGTCGAGCATGGTGTAGCTGTCTTTGCCGCCGGAGAGGCAGACCATGACCTTGTCGCCGTCCTCGATCATATTGAAATCGGCGACCGCTTCACCGGCCAGGCGACGCAGGCGTTTTTGCAGTTTGTTCTGGTTGACCGTAAGAGTGCCCATGGCGCTTGGATCCGCTAGAGGTGTGTGACGAAAAGCCGGGTATTTTACGCAAAAAAACCATTAAAAGGGCTAGCGGTAAAAGACCCCAGCGCGATTAAGCCCAATGTTTACAGCGCAATTTGCTCTAAAGGCCCTACAGTTATTCCGGTCATCACTTCCTATACTGCGACTAGAGGTCGCACATCTATCCAGACCTTTGAGGCCATTTGGCCCGTGGGCGCTCCGATGGGGGGCGATGGTAATAACGACAGGAGTGACTGGCATGATCCATCACGTCGTGGGGCTTTTTACCCATCCCGACCAGGAATGGCGGGAAATCCGTGGCGATAAAGAAGAAAGCATCGGCCACATGTACCTCACCCATACCTTGATTCTTGCGGCGATCCCCGCCGTTTCCGCCTTTATCGGCACCACCCAGGTCGGCTGGGTCATTGGCAACCGCGCGCCGGTGATGCTGACCCAGGAAAGCGCCTTGTGGATGACCATCATGTCCTACGCCGCCATGCTCGGCGGTGTGGCAGTGATGGGTGCGTTCATTCATTGGATGGCCCGCACCTACGATGCCAACCCCAGCATGGCGCGCTGCGTTGCGTTTGCCACCTACACCGCCACACCGCTGTTCATCGGCGGGCTGGCCGCGCTGTACCCACATATGTGGCTGGGCATGGTCGTGGGCACGGCGGCCATCTGTTACACGGTGTACCTGCTGTATGTGGGGCTGCCGACCTTTATGGGCATCGATCCGGATGAGGGCTTCCTGTTTTCCAGCTCGGTCCTGGCCGTGGGCTTGGTGGTGCTGGTGGCGATCATGGCGTTTACCGTGATTGTCTGGGGCCTGGGCGTGGGCCCGATCTACACCAACTGAGCGGATAAAATCGTGGGCAAGGCCACCGCAAGGTGGCTTTGTGCGTTATGCATGACCATTCGGCGCCTGACAGATTCGGAAACACCCAGCTTTGCGGCATACTGGACGTCTCTGGAGATATGTACAGCATGCCCGAGCAACTCAATACCCGCGTCGAAGATTGTTTCCTACAAGCCGAATCCTTTTTCAAACGAAGCTTCAAACGCCCCCAGGTCAGTCTCAAGCTGCGGGGCCAGAAGGCCGGTGTCGCGCATTTGCACGAGAACCTGCTGCGTTTCAACCCACAGTTGTACCGTGAAAACAGCCAACACTTCCTCAAGCAGACCGTGGCCCATGAAGTGGCGCATCTGATTGCCCACCAGTTGTTCGGCGAGCGCATCCAGCCCCATGGCGAGGAATGGCAATTGATCATGCGCGGGGTCTACGAACTGCCGCCGGACCGTTGCCATACCTATGAAGTGAAGCGTCGCCAGGTGACTCGCTATATCTACCGATGCCCGTGTGCGGACAGTGACTTTCCGTTCTCGCCCCAGCGCCATGGCATGGTGGCTCAGGGGCGGCGGTATTTGTGCAGGCGGTGCCGGCAGACCTTGGTGTTTACCGGCGAAACCCGCGTGGAGTGACCTTGTAGGAGCTGGCTTGCCGGCGATGGCGCCCTCAAGATCGCCATCGCCGGCAAGCCGGCTCCTACAGAATTGTGCCGTTTTTTCGCCAGGCGACTATCCGCTGAGCACTGAATCCCAACTCCGCCAGCACTTCGTCACTGTGCGCCCCCACCTCGGCACCGATATGTCGGGGCGGCGGCAAACCCTCGGAAAACTTCAAAGGACAGGCCAGTTGCGCCTGAGTCGACCCATCGCCCCGTGGCACCTGGCTGACCAATTGCCGCGCCTTGAGCTGTGGATGTTCCACCGCCTCACTCAGGCTCAACACCGGTTCCACGCACGCATCCACCCCCGCGAACAACGCGCACAGCTCATCAAAGCTGCGCTTTTCAAATTCAACTTGCAGCGCCACCTTCAGCTTGGGTGACAAACCCAGCGCCGCCAACTCCGGCCGCCCCAGCGCCTCGCAGAGCTGCTGCATAAACCCGGGCTCCAGGCTGCCCACCGACATCCAGCGGCCATCCCGCGAGCGGTAGTAATCGTAAAAGCTGCCACCATTGAGCACATGACTTTCCCGCCCCGGCTCCACCCCGCACGCTAGGTAACCCGCGCCGGCCATGGCGTTCAGGCTGAACGAGCAGTCGGTCATGCTCACATCCAGGTATTGACCAACACCGCTCCGCTGCCGCGCGATGACCGCCGCGAGCAACCCCACCACCGCATGCAGCGAACCACCGCCCACATCCGCCACTTGCACGCCCAATGGCAGCGGCCCGCTGTCCTGGCGCCCGGTGTAGCTGGCCACGCCGGCTAACGCCAGGTAGTTGATATCGTGCCCGGCGCGGTTTTTATAGGGCCCTGTCTGGCCATAACCGGTGATCGACACATAAATCAGCCGGGGATTGATCGACTTTAATGCCTCATACCCCAGTCCCAACCGCTCCATTACCCCAGGCCGGAATTGTTCGAGCACAATGTCGTAGTCTTTCACCAGCGCCCGCACGATCTCCAGCGCCTCGGCCTGCTTGAGGTCCAGCGCCAGGCTGCGTTTATTGCGGTTGAGGTAGGCGTGGCTGGCCGATGTACCCTGATCATGGGGCGGCAGCACCCGCAGCAGGTCCAGGCGCGTGGGCGACTCGATACGCAGCACCTCGGCGCCCATGTCCGCCAGCATCAGGGAGGCAAACGGGCCGGGCAGCAGGGTGGAAAAATCCAGCACTTTGAGGGACGCCAAGGGACCTGACATGGGCACTCCATTTCCGTTTCGACTGCCCACAGACTAGGCAGCCCTGCGCTTGCCGGCAATCGCCGAAACAGTCAGCAAAGGTGACCGTTTTGATCACGGCGGGCTTTTTCGTGGCGGCGGCTTTATCATTGGCCCACGTTTGCTTGCAGAGTGTTCCATGAAGTTTGCGATTGCCCTGTTTTCCGCCGCCCACGCGCCCTCCTCGCGCCGCGCCCTGCTGTTCGCCCAGGCGGCGCTGGCCGGCGGGCATGAGATTGTGCGGCTGTTTTTCTATCAGGACGGCGTGCACAGCGCGTCCAACAACATCGTTGCGCCCCAGGATGAGCAAGACATCGCCCGCCAATGGCGTGAGTTTGTCAGCCAGCACCAGCTTGATGGCGTGGTGTGCATTGCCGCTGCGTTACGCCGTGGCGTTCTCAACCAGGAGGAAGCCACGCGGTATCAGCGTACAGCGGTGAATCTGGATGCGCCCTGGGCGCTGTCTGGCCTGGGACAATTACATGATGCGATCCAGGATGCCGACCGCCTGATCTGTTTTGGAGGGCCGTGAGATGTCTAAATCCTTATTGGTGATCAGCCGTCAGGCACCGTGGTCCGGGCCGAGCGCACGGGAAGCGCTGGACATCGTGCTGGCCGGTGGCGCGTTCGATCTGCCCATCGGCTTGCTGTTCATGGATGACGGCGTGTTCCAGCTCGCTGCGCACCAGAACGCCAAGGCCGTGCAACAAAAGGACCTCAGTGCCAACCTGCAGGCACTAGGGCTGTTCGGCATCGACGATGTATTTGTCTGCCGCCACAGCATGGCCGTGCGTGGCTTGACGCCGCCCACCGAGGCGCAACCGTTGAGCAACGATGCTATTTCCCAATTGATTGACCGTTACGACCAGGTGATTACCCTCTGATGTCGACTTTACACGTGGTGTCGCACTCCCCGTTTTCCGATAGTCGCCTCGACAGCTGCCTGCGTATCTGCGGCGCCGAGGACGCGATCCTGCTGTGCGGCGACGGCGCCTATGGGCTCCACGCCCCCGCCCTGCACACCAAGGGCGTGAAGGTGTTTGTGCTGGCCGAAGACATGCAGGCGCGCAATCTGCCGCTGCCAGACTGGGCCGACAGTGTGGACTACCCAGGTTTCGTGCAACTGTCGATCGACTACGACAAGGTCAACACCTGGCTATGAACACCCTGACCGTAGGCACACGTACCCTGGAGCTGGACAAGGACGGTTATTTGGCCGACCTGAACGACTGGTCCGCAGAGGTCGCCCATGCCCTGGCTGCCGCCGAGGCGCTGGAGCTCACCCCGGCCCACTGGGAAATCCTCGAACTGCTGCGCCAGTTCTATGCCGAATTCCAGTTGTCCCCGGCTACGCGTCCGCTGATCAAGTACACCGCCTTGAAGCTCGGCCCGGAAAAGGGCAACAGCCTGCACCTCAACAAATTGTTCAACGGCACTCCCGCCAAACTCGCCGCCAAGCTGGCGGGCCTGCCCAGGCCGACGAATTGCTTATGACCGACTTTGCCCCGCTGACCCTTGAAACCCCTGCCGAACATCCGTTTGCGCAGTTCGTGCGCATCCTGGGCAAAGGCAAGCGCGGCGCACGCAACCTCACCCGCGAGGAAGCCCGCGAAGCCATGGGCATGCTGCTCGACGAAAAAGTCGAAGACACCCAGCTCGGCGCCTTCCTGATGCTGCTGCGCCACAAGGAAGAAAGCCCGGACGAACTCGCCGGCTTCACCGAAGCCGTGCGCGAACGCCTGGATGCCCCGGCGCTGAACGTGGATGTCGACTGGCCGACCTATGCCGGCAAGAAGCGTCATCTACCGTGGTATCTGCTGGCGGCCAAATGCCTGGCGCAGAACGGTGTGCGCATCCTTATGCACGGTGGCGGCGCGCATACAGCCGGACGGCTGTACACCGAGCAATTGCTCGAAGGCTTGCAGATCCCACTGTGTCGCAACTGGCAGCAGGTCGAGGCGGCTTATGCACAAGGCAACCTGGCGTTTATCCCGCTGGGCGACTGGGCGCCGCAGTTGCAGCGCATGATTGACCTGCGCAATACGCTGGGCCTGCGCTCGCCGATCCATTCCCTGGCGCGTTTGCTCAATCCCTTGAATGCGCGCCTGGGCCTGCAGAGTATTTTCCATCCGGGTTACCAGGGCGTGCACCGCGATGCCAGCGGCTTGCTCGGCGACAACGTGATCGTGGTGAAGGGCGACGGCGGCGAGATCGAGATCAACCCCGACTCGGCCAGCCATCTGTACGGCACCACGGGCGGCGAAAGCTGGGACGAAGAGTGGCCCGCCCTTTCCGCCCAGCGCCACGTCAAGCCAGCCACGCTCGAACCTGAGCATCTGAAAGCGTTGTGGCGCGGCGATGTCGAAGACAGCTATCCGCAACTGGCCTTGATCGCGACCATGGCCCTGGCCTTGCGTGGCCTTGGCCATTCACGGGAACAGGCGTTCGTCCTGGCCCAGCAATACTGGGATGCGCGAGACAAATCAATTTAATCGATAATTAACCCCCGGTCTTTGCGCTTTTAAATCGAACTCAGCCCTTTAGACTGGCCTCCAACGCTTATTAGCCAAGGAGCCAGTCATGGGTTTGCTGATCGAAGGACACTGGAAAGACCAGTGGTACGAAAGTAGCGCAGACGGCGCATTCCAACGGGAACAGGCGCAACGCCGCCACTGGGTGACCGCCGACGGCGCGCCAGGCCCGAGTGGCGAAGGCGGATTCAAGGCCGAGGCCGGTCGCTACCACCTCTATGTCTCTCTCGCCTGCCCGTGGGCCCATCGCACCCTGATTCTGCGCAAGCTCAAAGGACTGGAAAGCCTGATCGATGTGTCCGTGGTCAGTTGGCTGATGCTGGAAAATGGCTGGACCTTCGACAAGGCTCACGGCTCCACCGGCGACAAGCTGGATGATTTCGACTTCATGCACCAGCGCTACACGGCTGACACGGCCGACTACACTGGGCGCGTCACCGTGCCGGTACTGTGGGACAAGAAGCTCAAGCGCATCGTCAGCAATGAATCGGCGGAGATCATCCGCATGTTCAACAGCGCGTTTAATGAATTGACCGGCAATACCCTGGACTTCTACCCCGAGCCGCTGCGCGCAACCATCGACGCGCTGAACGAGCGCATCTACCCTGCCGTGAATAACGGCGTGTACCGCGCGGGGTTCGCCACGTCACAGCAGGCGTATGAAAGCGCATTTGGTGATGTATTCGCGGAGTTGGATCACCTGGAACAGCATCTTGGTGATCATCGCTACTTGGCCGGTGAGTACCTGACCGAGGCGGATGTGCGGCTGTTCACTACGCTGATTCGCTTTGATGCGGTGTATTACAGCCACTTCAAATGCAACCTGCGCAGGATTGCGGATTATCCGAACTTGTCGAATTGGCTACGGGAGATTTATCAGTGGCCGGGCGTGGCCGAGACGGTGGATTTTGCGCACATCAAGGGGCATTACTATGCCAGCCACCGTACGATCAACCCGACGGGGATTGTGCCGAAGGGGCCGTTGCAGCGATTTGATACCCGCCATGATCGGGCACAACTGAACGGTAAAAGTGTCTGGAGCTGATCAGTCACTGTGGTGAGCGGGCAAGCCCGCTCACCACAGAAAGCCTGCTCTCCACTGCAGGCTTACCGGCCACCATAGCGTTCTCAGACCTGGGACTGCGCGCCTTCAAACCACTTGAGCTTCTCGCGCAACACCACCACCTCACCGACGATCACCAGTGTCGGCGCATGCACTTCATGCTCCGCCACCATGCGCGGCAGGTCCGCCAGGGTGCCGGTAAACACGCGCTGGTTGGACGTGGTGCCTTGCTGGATCAATGCAGCCGGGGTATCCGATGCACGGCCATGCTTGATCAGCTGCTCGCAGATGATCGGCAAGCCAATCAAACCCATGTAGAACACCAGGGTCTGCGAAGGCCCCACCAGGTCATCCCAAGGCAGGTCCGACGTCCCGTCCTTTAAATGCCCGGTAATGAAACGTACGGACTGCGCATAGTCACGGTGAGTCAGCGGAATCCCGGCATACGCCGCGCAACCGCTGGCCGCCGTGATCCCTGGCACCACCTGGAACGGAATGCCGTGGGCCGCCAATTCCTCGATCTCTTCGCCACCACGGCCAAAGATGAACGGATCGCCACCCTTGAGACGCAGCACACGCTTGCCTTGCTTGGCCAGGTCCACCAATTGCTGGTTGATCTGGTCTTGCGGCACGGCGTGATCGGCGCGACGTTTGCCGACGTAGACACGCTCGGCGTCACGGCGGCACAGCTCGAGAATCGCAGGAGCTACGAGGCGGTCATACAGCACCACATCGGCTTGCTGCATCAGGCGCAGGGCGCGGAAGGTCAGCAGGTCGGGATCACCCGGGCCTGCACCCACCAAGTAGACTTCGCCCGGTGCATTCGGCGGTGCGCCGTTGACCTTTTCGATCAACAGTCGCTCAGCTTCATCGCCCTGTCCAGCCAATTGGCGGTCGGCAATCGGGCCTTGGAAGACCTCTTCCCAGAATGCGCGGCGCTGCTGTACATCCGGGTACAAACCTTTGACCTGAGCACGAAACCGCGCCGCCAACCCGGCCAGTTGGCCATAGGTGGACGGAATCCAGGTTTCCAGCTTGGCGCGGATCAGGCGCGCCAGCACCGGCGCATCGCCGCCGCTGGACACCGCGATTACCAAGGGTGAACGGTCGACAATCGCCGGGAAGATCACGCTGCACAAGGCCGGCGCATCCACCACATTGACCGGCACACAACGGCGCTTGGCATCGCTGGACACTTGCGCGTTCAACGGCTCGTCGTCTGTGGCCGCGATGATCAGGGTGCAACCGTCGAGGTCCGCCTCCTGATAACCGCGCAAAATCAGTTCCCCGCCACTGCCCAGCACCAGCTCTTTGAGCTGGTCTTCGATCTGGGGAGCAACCACCCGCAGCAACGCACCGGCATCGGCCAGCAGCCGGGATTTGCGCAAGGCAATCTCCCCGCCACCGACGACCAACACACGACTGCCGCGCAGGTTATGAAACAGCGGCAGAAATTCCATTTAGCGGATGACCTCAACGCCCGCCATGTAAGGCTTGAGCACTTCCGGTACACGGATCGAGCCGTCAGCCTGCTGGTAGTTTTCCAGCACCGCCACCAGGGTACGGCCTACGGCCAAACCGGAACCGTTGAGAGTGTGGACCAGCTCCGGCTTGCCGGTTTCCGGGTTACGGAAACGCGCCTGCATGCGACGGGCCTGGAAATCACCGCAGTTGGAGCACGACGAAATCTCGCGGTACTTGTCCTGGCTCGGCACCCACACTTCGAGGTCGTAGGTCTTCACGGCGCTGAAACCCATGTCGCCGGTGCACAATGCCAGCACGCGGTACGGCAGCTCCAGCAGTTGCAGGACGCGCTCGGCGTTGGCGGTCAGGCCTTCGAGGGCTTCCATCGACGTCGACGGCTCGACCACTTGCACCATCTCGACCTTGTCGAACTGGTGCTGGCGGATCATGCCGCGAGTGTCACGGCCCGACGCACCGGCTTCGCTGCGGAAGCACGGGCTGTGGGCCACGAACTTGATCGGCAGTTGCTTGGCATCAAGAATTTCGCCGGCGACGATGTTGGTCAGCGACACTTCGGCGGTCGGGATCAGGTACAGGTCGGCTTCGCCGTCGCGGCTGATCTTGAACAGGTCTTCTTCGAACTTCGGCAACTGGCTGGTGCCCATCAGCGCCGGCGCCTGCACCAGGTAGGGGGTGTAGGCTTCTTCGTAACCGTGTTCGCCGGTGTGCAGGTTGATCATGAACTGCGCCAGGGCACGGTGCATGCGCGCGATCGGCCCGCGCAGCAAGGCAAAGCGCGCGCCGGACATCTTGGCAGCGGTTTCGAAATCCAGCCCACCGGTCAATTCGCCCAGGGCAACGTGGTCCTTGATCTCGAAATCAAAGGCGGTTGGCGTGCCCCAGCGACGCACTTCGACGTTGCCGTCTTCGTCTTCGCCAATCGGCACGGACTCGTGCGGGATGTTGGGAATGCCGAGCAGGATCGAATCCAGCTCGGTCTGGATCTTGTCCAGCTCGACCTTGCCGTCGGACAGCTCGGTGCCCATGCGCTCGACATCCGCCATCAGCGGCGCAATGTCTTCGCCGCGCTGCTTGGCCTGACCGATGGATTTGGAACGCGCATTCCGCTCAGCCTGCAGTGCTTCGGTGCGGGTCTGGACGGTCTTGCGCTGTTCTTCCAGCGCTTCGATGCGCGCAACATCCAAGGCAAAGCCACGGGATGCCAGGCGGTCCGCTACGTCCTGAAGGTTGCTACGTAACAGTTTGGAATCGAGCATGTCGGTCTCTCGTTTATCAAAGTTTGGTCAAGGACAGGCCAGCCCAGGTGGCGAGCAGCCCGCCGAACACGCTGATGCCCAGGTACCCGAAGGCGACCAGGGCCTGCCCGCTTTCCAGCAAGCGCAGCGTATCCAGTGAAAAGGATGAAAAGGTCGTCAGACCGCCTACAAAGCCGACAATCAAGCCGGCACGAATTTCAATCGGTACTTCCGGGCGCAACAGGAACCAGCCGTACAACAGCCCGATGATCAGGCAGCCGACCAGGTTGACCGCCAGGGTCGCCGCATAAAAATGCTTCGGCCAGTTGGCGCTGACCCAGGTGCCAGCGGCGAAACGCAATAATGTACCAGCGATGCCGGCTGCCGACACGGCAAGAATCGTCTTGAACACTACTTTCTCCGCTGTTTGGGGCTGAGCCGGTCGAGTTGCGCGAGGTGATTGAGCTTTTCACCGATTTTCAACTCCAGGCCACGGGGCACCGGCTGATAGAGCGGCAAGGGCTCAAGGTCATCGGGGAAATAGTCTTCACCGGCAGCGTAGGCGTCCGGCTCATCGTGGGCGTAACGGTATTCGTCGCCATAACCCAGCTGTTTCATCAGCTTGGTCGGCGCATTGCGCAAGTGCATCGGCACTTCGAGGGAGCCGTATTCGGCGGCGGCGCGCAGTGCGGACTTGAAGCCCATGTACACCGCATTGCTCTTGGGCGCACAGGCCAGGTAGGTGATGGCCTGGGCCACGGCCAATTCGCCTTCCGGGCTGCCGAGGCGCTCCTGCACATCCCACGCTGCCAGGCACAGGCTCAGTGCACGCGGGTCGGCGTTGCCGATGTCTTCGCTGGCCATGCGTACCACGCGGCGGGCGAGGTACAGCGGGTCGCAACCGCCGTCGATCATCCGCGCGAACCAGTACAGCGCGCCGTCCGGGTTGGAGCCGCGCACGGATTTGTGCAGCGCCGATATCTGGTCGTAGAAGGCTTCGCCGCCCTTGTCGAAGCGTCGACGCGTATCGCCGAGCAGGCTTTGCAAGAGGTCGACGCCAATCTCGCCGCCGTCTTCGGCCAGGTCAGAAGCGTTCTCCAGCAGGTTGAGAAAGCGACGACCGTCACCGTCGGCGGCGGTCAGCAGGATCTTGAAGCCCTCTTCGCTCACGCTGAGTTGCCGCTTGCCCAGGCCCTTGTCTTCATTCAGTGCCCGCTGCAACAGCTTCTGCATAGCGGCCTCGTCCAGGCTTTTCAGCACATAGACTCGCGCCCGCGACAGCAAGGCATTGTTCAGTTCGAACGATGGGTTTTCGGTGGTGGCGCCGATAAAGATCAGCGTGCCATCTTCGACATAAGGCAGGAACGCATCCTGCTGGGACTTGTTGAAGCGGTGCACTTCATCGACAAACAGGATGGTGCGCTTGCCGTACTGCCCGGCCTGTTGCTTGGCGACTTCCACCGCCTGGCGGATCTCCTTGACCCCGGCGAGTACCGCCGAGACCGTTTCGAAGTGCGCATCCGAGACCTTTGCCAGCAGGCGCGCCAGGGTGGTCTTGCCCACCCCCGGCGGCCCCCAGAAAATCATCGAGTGCAGCGCACCCTGCTCCAGGGCTTCGCGCAACGGCTTGCCGCGAGCGAGCAGGTGTTCCTGACCGACGTACTCATCCAGGTTGGTCGAACGCAAGCGCGCGGCCAACGGCTGGGCAATCGGGTCACTTCGAAACAGATCCATGGGCAGCGTTTGAAACCTCTAGATTATTCCTGGATCACGTCGGCACCCTTGGGGATGTCGAACTTGAACTTGGATGCCGGTACCGGCTGGTTGGCCTTGACCCCGGAGAACAGGATATCGGTGCGCTGGCCGACGCTGTCGACCAGTCGCATGTTATTGATCACGCCGTTGCCAAACGACAGGGACAGCGTGTCGAACAGCGTGTCCTTGGATTTGGGCTTGAGGGTGAACTCGATCACGTTGCTGGCCTGCTTGGAGGTGATGTCGAAACTGTCGTTGATTTTCGACACATCACCCGACAGCAGCAGGGCCGGGGTCTGGTTCAGGCGCGGGTCGAGCTTCTTGATGGTCGCCTGTTCCAGGTCCGGGTCCCACAGGGTGACCTTCTGGCCGTCGGACACAATGGTCTGCTCGGCCTTGCCCTCGGTGTGCCAGTAGAACAGGCCAGGACGCTGCACGGCCATTTCGCCGGCGGTTTCCTGCAACTGGGTGCCGCCGGCATCCAGGGTCAACTGGGAGAAGCGCGCGGTCAGGGTCTGGGATTTGTCGAGCAGATTCTTCAGGCTGGCGACGGAGGCCGGGTCAGCGTGAGCCGAAACAGCGGTAAGGGCCAGTGCCGGCAACAACAGCATGCGGATAAGACGCATGGGAGTCCTCATTGAGTGGTCAGGGCGCGCCGCGTGCTGCCACGCGGCGCGGGATCAGTCGCGCATCTGCCCGGGGGCAATGACTTCGCGCGAGCCGTTGGTGTTCATTGCGGTGACGACGCCAGCGTTTTCCATGGCTTCGATCATACGAGCGGCACGGTTGTAGCCGATCTTCAGCTTGCGCTGCACCGCCGAGATGGAGGCGCGACGGCTTTCCAGTACAAAGGCCACGGCCTCGTCGTACAGCGCGTCGGTTTCGGCATCATCGTCGCCACCGCTGCTGCCGCCGTCGAAGCCACTGCCGGCTTCTTCCACGCCGGCCAGAATGTCGTCGTTGTATTCCGGCGCGCCGCGCAGCTTCCAGGCTTCCACCACACGGTGGACTTCATCGTCGGAAACAAAGGCGCCGTGCACCCGGATCGGCAGGCTGGTGCCCGGCGGCATGTAGAGCATGTCGCCGTGGCCCAGCAGCTGTTCGGCGCCCCCCTGGTCGATGATGGTCCGCGAGTCGATCTTGCTCGACACCTGGAACGCCATGCGGGTCGGGATGTTGGCCTTGATCAGGCCGGTGATCACGTCCACCGACGGACGCTGGGTGGCGAGGATCAAGTGAATACCTGCGGCACGGGCCTTCTGGGCGATACGGGCAATCAGTTCTTCGACCTTCTTGCCGACGATCATCATCATGTCGGCGAATTCGTCGACCACCACCACGATGGTCGGCAGCTTGCTCAGCAGCGGCGCTTCGTCGTGAATGCTTTCGCGCTTGTACAACGGGTCGGTCAGCGGTGTGCCGGCGTCCTGGGCTTCCTTGACCTTGGCGTTGAAGCCCGACAGGTTACGCACGCCCATCTTCGCCATCAGCTTGTAGCGGCGCTCCATCTCGGCGACGCTCCAGCGCAGGGCGTTGGCGGCGTCCTTCATGTCGGTGACCACCGGGCACAGCAAGTGCGGAATGCCCTCGTAGATCGACAGTTCGAGCATCTTCGGGTCGATCATGATCAGCTTGGCGTCTTCCGGGCCGGACTTGAACAGGATCGACAGGATCATCGCGTTCACACCCACCGACTTACCGGAACCGGTGGTACCGGCCACCAGCAAGTGGGGCATCTTCGCCAGGTCGGTGATCACCGGCTTGCCACCGATGTCGTGACCCAGGGCCAGGGTGACCGGCGACTTGAAGTTGTCGTACTCAGGGGTCGACAGCACTTCGGAGAAGCGCACGATCTGGCGGTCTTCGTTGGGAATCTCGATGCCCACCGTGGTCTTGCCGGGAATCACTTCCACGACACGCACACTGGTCACGGCCAGGGAACGGGCCAAATCCTTCGCCAGGTTGGCGATACGGCTGACCTTCACGCCGGCAGCCGGCTGGATTTCGTATCGGGTGATCACCGGGCCGGGGTGGATGGAATCCACCGAGACTTCGACGCCGAATTCCTTGAGCTTGATTTCCAGCAGGTGGCCGACGGCCGCCAGGGATTCAGGCGAGTAGTTGAGTTGTTTCTTTTCGGCCGGGTCGAGGATCGAGATCGGCGGCAAGGTGCCTTCGACGGCGCTGTCGACGAACAGCGGCGCCTGTTTCTCTTTCTGTACGCGATGGCTCGGCTCAGGGGCCTTGGGCGGTGCCGGGGCAATCACCGGCGGCACCTGCTTCTCGCGGTCCGACATGTGCTTGCTCAGGGCCTGCTCGCGCTCGATCAGGCGCTCCTTGACCTTGGCCTGCTCGCGCCGGTCCGGTGTGCTCGGGGCCACCACTTCGTTGACGCGGGTATCGACTTCACGCAACTGGGCGACCATGCGCTTGCGGTCGACGCGGGCAGCCCACCAGCGGTTGGCGGCGCCCTGGAACAGTTCCAGCAGGTCGAGGGTGATCTTGCCGGTCACGTCCATCACCTTGAACCAGGACAGGTCGGTGAACACGGTGAGGCCGAACAGGAACAGCGCGATGAACATCAAGGTGCTGCCCTGGATATTCAGGGTCTTGCGCGCCAGGTCGCCGAGGCTTTCGCCCAGCGCCCCGCCCGCGCCCGCCGGCAGGCCGGTGGGCGCATGGAAATGAATATGGGCCAGGGCCGCGCCGGACAGCACCAGGAACACCAGGCCGATCAGGCGCCAGGAAAACAGCCAGCCGCTCCACTGCCACGGCTCGTGGCGCTGGCGGAAGATCTGCCAGGTCTTGATCGCCAGCAGCAACGGGAAGATATAGGCGAAGTAACCCAGCACCATGAACAGGATATCGGCGCTGTAGGAGCCGGCAGGCCCGCCGAAGTTCTGCACGTCTTCGATCTTGCTGTTGTGGCTCCAGCCCGGATCGTCCTTGCCGTAGGTCAGCAAGGCCATCATCAGGAACAGGCACAAGGCGCCGATCGCGATCAGCGCACCTTCCTTGAGACGATAATGCAGGTGCTGGCGCCAGGCCGGCACGACTGCTGCTTTAGGTGTTGCGGCGGATTTCTTCAAAACGGGTCTTTTCCTGCGCCTTTAGCGCGTCCATCTGTTGAATGACTGCAAATACTGCCCAATCCGAGCAGCTGAAAAATGAACGAGCGTCGTTGAATCTACTTTTAACACTGGGCGATTGCTGGATGAAATGGCGATAACGCCACAATGGCCGCATTGTACGGGTTTGTGCCCCTGATGCCACGCCACTTGGCGTTCTTCAAGCAGCATCGCCAATGGTGTGTCACAAGATGTTCAATTTGAGCATGCATTGTCTTTGCTGACAAAGGCTTATGAGCTGTTTTTACTCATCCAGGCAAGCTTGGCAAAAGGCCTGCATGGCCTAGCCCCGATTACGACCACGCCTGATGCACAGAGTTGCAGAAACACCTGCTCACGCTAATCCACTCCAACGGCCGATTCGGGCTGGCCCCATGGCGCCATGTCGACAATAATCAGCACTGCGCACGCAGGTGTCATACCTGCCACTCCCCTCCCCTTCCGTAAGCCTGGATGCCATGCTGACCTGGTTACAACGCGATTCACTCACATTCCCTCCATTGGCCAAGGCCATGCGCGAACCCAATGGCTTGCTGGCCGCCGGTGGCGATCTTTCGGCCGAGCGGCTGATCCAGGCCTACCGCCATGGCTGCTTTCCCTGGTTCTCCGAGGGTCAGCCTATCCTCTGGTGGTCGCCCGACCCGCGCACCGTGATATTCCCCGACGAACTGCACGTATCGCGCAGCCTGGCCAAACTGTTGCGCCAGCAGCGCTACAGTGTGACCTTCGACAGGGACTTTGCCGCCGTCATCCAGGCCTGCGCAGCACCGCGCGCCTATGCCGATGGCACCTGGATCACCGAGAGCATCCAGGGCGCCTATCTGGAGCTGCACCAGCGCGGTTATGCGCACTCGGTAGAGGTCTGGGACGACGGCGAACTGGTCGGTGGCCTGTATGGCCTGGCGATGGGCCAGCTGTTTTTTGGCGAATCCATGTTCAGCCGCGCCGACAACGCCTCGAAATTCGGCTTCGCCACATTGACTCGTCAATTGCAGGCCTGGGGTTTTGTACTGATCGACTGCCAGATGCCCAACGATCACCTGCACAGCCTGGGTGCCCGCGCCATATCCCGCAGCGACTTCGCAGGTTTCCTGCGCGACCATCTGGACCAGCCCAACGCTGGACCGTGGGTTTCCTAGGCGACTTCTGCGCTCCTGGCTTACACTTATTTCAAAGCTTACCCGAGGGTTGATCATGACCGAGTTGGCGCGTTTGAAGTTTTATGCCACTCAACCCCACTCTTGCAGCTATCTGCCCGACGAGCAGGCCACCACGCTGTTCCTCGACCCCAGCCAGCCGATGGACGTGCATGTGTATGCCGACCTGTCGGAGATGGGCTTTCGGCGCAGCGGCGATCACCTTTACCGGCCTCACTGCCAGAACTGCAATGCCTGCGTACCGGCACGCATCCCCGTGGCGCAGTTTCTGCCGGACCGCAACCAGAAGCGCATCCTCAAGCGCAACGCCGACCTGACGGTGACGCCAGCCAAGCCGCGCTTCACCGAAGAATACTTCGACCTTTACCAGCGCTATATCGAGGAGCGGCACGCCGACGGCGATATGTTCCCGCCCAGTCGCGACCAATTTTCCACGTTCCTGGTGCGCGACCTGCCGTTCTCGCGCTTCTACGAGTTTCGTGCGGACGGTCGATTGGTGGCCGTCGCCGTGACCGACCTGCTGCCTAACGGGCTGTCGGCGGTCTACACCTTCTATGAGCCCACCGAAGAACGTCGCAGCCTGGGACGCTTCGCGATCCTCTGGCAGATTGGCGAGGCACTGCGCCTGGAACTGGAGGCGGTGTACCTCGGATACTGGATAAAGAACTGCAAAAAGATGAATTACAAGACCCAATATCGGCCCATCGAACTGCTGATTAATCAAAGATGGGTCGTGCTTAACTAGAACCCCTTGGCTTAAACACCCTTTTTCGGGCACAATGCACGCCGCTTTTGCCTGGCGCAGTTGCACCGGGCCATTCACTGGATACCGAGGGCTTTACTGCATGTCGAAAGAAGACAGCTTCGAAATGGAAGGCACTGTCGTCGACACCCTGCCCAACACCATGTTTCGTGTGGAGTTGGAAAATGGGCACGTCGTAACCGCGCATATCTCCGGCAAGATGCGCAAGAACTACATTCGTATTCTTACCGGTGACAAAGTGCGCGTCGAGCTGACGCCCTATGACTTGAGCAAAGGGCGCATCACTTACCGCGCTCGCTAAGCAAGTCAATACAAAACGCCCGGTTATGCCGGGCGTTTTTGTGTGTGCGCCATTTAACAGTCGCCACTTGACCCACAGTTGATCTTCACCGGTCGACAGATAGCGACCCACCCATTTATCCACGCAGCAAAAAGGCGCCTTTCGGCGCCTTTTGCTTTGTTGCGGTCAGCGATCAGGCCATTTCAGCCGTGGTTTCGAACTCGAAGGTCAGCTCGCCGTCCTTCAGGTCGATGTGCACCACGCCACCATGGTCGGAGAGTTCGCCGAACAGGATCTCTTCGGCCAATGGCCGCTTGATCTTGTCCTGGATCAGACGCGCCATTGGGCGAGCGCCCATCGCTGCGTCGTAGCCACCCTCTGCCAGCCAGTTGCGCGCCGCGTCCGTTACGTCGAGCTGCACGCGCTTGTCTTCCAACTGCGCCTGAAGCTCGGTAAGGAACTTGTCCACCACGCTTTTGATGACCTCATGGCTGAGGCGACCAAACTGGATAATGGTATCCAGGCGGTTACGGAACTCCGGCGTAAAGCTCTTCTTGATCACTTCCATGGCATCAGACGAGTGATCCTGATGCGTGAAGCCGATAGAAGCCCGCGCGGCCGTTTCGGCACCGGCGTTGGTGGTCATGATCACGATCACGTTGCGGAAATCCGCCTTGCGCCCGTTGTTGTCGGTCAGGGTGCCGTGATCCATCACCTGCAGCAGCAGGTTGAAGACTTCAGGGTGGGCCTTCTCGATTTCATCGAGCAGCAACACGCAATGTGGCTGCTTGGTGATCGCCTCGGTCAACAGGCCGCCCTGGTCGAAACCGACATAGCCCGGAGGCGCACCGATCAGGCGCGACACGGTGTGGCGCTCCATGTACTCGGACATGTCGAACCGCACCAGCTCAATGCCCATAGCCTTGGCCAACTGCCGCGCCGCTTCGGTCTTGCCGACGCCGGTCGGGCCGGCGAACAGGAACGAACCAACAGGCTTGTCCGGCGACTTGAGGCCCGCACGCGACAGCTTGATCGCGGTGGACAGCGAGTCGATGGCAGCATCCTGGCCGAACACGGTGAGCTTGAGGTCGCGTTCCAGGTTACGCAGCAGCTCCTTATCGGAACTGGTGACGTGTTTTGGCGGAATCCGCGCAATCTTGGCCACGATGTCCTCGACCTGAGGCACGTCGATGCGTTTGACCCGCTTCTCGACCGGCTGCAGGCGCTGATAGGCGCCCGCCTCGTCGATCACGTCGATGGCTTTGTCAGGCATATGGCGGTCATTGATGTAGCGTGACGCCAGCTCGGCGGCTGAACGCAAGGCCTCATCGGTGTACTCGATGCCGTGGTGCGCTTCGAAGCGCCCCTTGAGCCCGCGCAGGATGCCGATGGTGTCTTCAACCGAAGGCTCGGACACATCGACCTTCTGGAAGCGCCGCGCCAAGGCACGGTCTTTCTCGAAGATGCCTCGGAATTCCTGGAACGTTGTGGAACCGATGCAGCGGATATCACCCGACGACAGCAGCGGCTTGAGCAGGTTGGAGGCGTCCATCACCCCACCGGATGCCGCACCGGCACCAATGATGGTGTGGATTTCGTCGATGAACAGGATCGCCTGCGGGCGTTTTTTCAGCTCGCCAAGCAACGCCTTGAAGCGCTTCTCGAAATCGCCACGGTACTTGGTCCCGGCGAGCAAGGCGCCCAGGTCCAAGGAGTAGACGACACTGTTGGCCAGCAGGTCCGGGACTTGGTTATCGACGATGCGCTTGGCCAGGCCTTCGGCAATCGCGGTTTTACCCACGCCCGCCTCACCCACCAGCAACGGGTTGTTCTTGCGACGGCGTGCAAGGATCTGCGCTACACGCTCAACTTCAAGCTCACGCCCCACCAGCGGATCGATCCGCCCCTGGCGCGCCAGTTCATTGAGGTTGCTGGCGTAGGCATCCAGTGGATTGCCCGAAGAAGAAGACTCACCGCCCTCGTCGTCCTGCATATCCTGCTCACCCTCGGAATGATCGCCGTGCCCAGGCACCTTGGAGATACCGTGGGCGATGTAGTTGACGACATCGATACGGGCAACGCTCTGCTGTTTAAGCAAGAACACTGCCTGGCTTTCCTGTTCGCTGAAAATCGCCACGAGCACATTGGCGCCCGTGACTTCACGCTTACCGGAGCTCTGAACGTGGAAAACAGCACGCTGCAATACCCGCTGGAAGCCCAGGGTTGGCTGGGTCTCACGGTCCTCGTCATGCACGGGGATCAGTGGCGTGGTGGAGTCGATAAACTCCTGCAGGTCGTGCTTGAGTTTGTCGAGGTTGGCGCCGCACGCACGTAGAACGGTGGCGGCAGCTTCGTTATCCAAAAGTGCCAGCAGCAGGTGCTCGACGGTCATGAATTCATGACGCTTCGAACGGGCCTCCTTGAAGGCAAGATTGAGGGTGACTTCGAGCTCGCGGTTTAACATAGCTTCACCTCATACCCAAGTGGTCGGCGTTAACCGTCCTTCTCGATTTCACAGAGTAGCGGATGCTGGCTTTCCCTGGCGTACTGGTTGACCTGCATGGCCTTTGTCTCGGCGATGTCGCGGGTAAACACTCCACATACTGCCCGTCCTTCTGTGTGAACGGCCAGCATTACCTTGGTCGCCAACTCGCGGTTCAGGTTAAAAAACACCTCGAGTACTTCGACCACGAAATCCATCGGTGTGTAGTCATCATTGAACAAAACCACCTTGTACATCGGCGGCGCCTGGAGAGCAGGCTTGGCCTCCTGAACAGCAATGCCTGCAGAACCGTCGTCATCATGTTCCTGATCCGGTCGATCCTGATTGAATGTTAGTCGAATCTGGCTGTTTGCATGCATGGAAAGAAAGGTTCGTCAGTGGTTCAAATACAGTGGTGGGGGCGACCTGTCAGAATTTCAACTACTGACCGATCGGTCGCCTTGACTATCGGCGAAACGGTGTTACAACCAATAGAACCCACAGTGGGTAAAAAAGGTCCGCGCAGTCAACCTTATTTATTCGGGTTAGGACGGATAAACTGGATGATACTCCAGTGATGGAGTCTGGTGCAGAGGGATATGGGTATGTCTGGCGTCAAGATCAATGGCAAGGTCAAATGGTTCAACAATGCCAAAGGATATGGTTTTGTTAACGAAGAAGGGAAAACCGAGGACCTTTTTGCGCACTATTCAGCGATCATCATGGACGGATACAAAACGCTGAAAGCGGGACAACCGGTGAGCTTTGAGATTATTCAAGGCCCTAAAGGACTGCACGCCGTGAATATCGACACAGCGAAAGAAGTCATTGCTACCCCGGCAGCGCGTACGAGCGAAATAGAAAATAAACAAACGGCCTGAACCGCCGCCGAACGTGCAGCTTGCGATAAAAAAACGGCCACCCCAATCAAGTCGGGATGGCCGTTTTTTATGCCCGCATCATTACATATGCGAAATCAGCGCATCACCAAAGCCCGACGACGACACCAGCTTCGCACCGTCCATCAGACGCTCGAAGTCATAGGTCACGGTCTTGGCCGAAATCGCACCGTTGGTGCCCTTGATGATCAAGTCCGCCGCCTCGGTCCAACCCATGTGGCGCAACATCATCTCGGCTGACAGAATCAACGAACCCGGGTTGACCTGGTCCTTGCCCGCATACTTGGGCGCAGTACCGTGGGTCGCTTCGAACATCGCCACGGTGTCCGACAGGTTGGCGCCCGGCGCAATACCAATACCGCCCACCTCCGCCGCCAAGGCGTCAGACAGGTAATCACCATTCAGGTTAAGCGTGGCGATCACGTCATACTCGGCCGGACGCAGCAGGATCTGCTGGAGCATGGCGTCGGCAATGGCGTCCTTGACCACCACATTCTTGCCGGTCTTCGGGTTCTTGAACTGCATCCACGGGCCGCCGTCGAGCAGTGTGGCGCCAAATTCTTCGGCCGCCACTTCGTAGGCCCATTCCTTGAAGGCACCTTCGGTGAACTTCATGATGTTGCCCTTGTGCACGATGGTCAGCGAATCGCGGTCGTTATCCACTACATATTGCAGGGCTTTACGCGCCAGGCGCTTGGTCCCTTCCTTGGAGACCGGCTTCACGCCAATCCCGCAATCCTGGTCGAAACGGATCTTGGTGACGCCCATTTCTTCCTTGAGAAACTTGATCACCTTGATCGCTTCGGGGGAGCCGGCCTTCCATTCGATCCCGGCGTAAATGTCTTCTGAGTTTTCACGGAAGATGGTCATGTCCACATCGCCAGGCTTCTTGACCGGGCTGGGCACGCCTTCGAACCAGCGCACTGGGCGCAGGCATACATACAGGTCGAGTTGTTGACGCAGGGCCACGTTCAACGAACGGATGCCGCCACCGACCGGCGTGGTCAGCGGGCCCTTGATGGACACCACGTAATCCTTGACCGCGTCCAGGGTTTCCTGGGGCAGCCAGGTGTCCTGGTCGTAGACTTGAGTCGCTTTCTCGCCGGCATAAACCTCCATCCACGAGATTTTGCGCTTGCCGCCGTAGGCCTTTTCAACAGCTGCGTCGACCACCTTGATCATCACCGGGCTGATGTCGACGCCGATACCGTCACCTTCGATGTAAGGGATGATCGGTTGGTCAGGAACATTGAGAGAATGGTCTGCATTGACGGTGATTTTGTCGCCGACTGCCGGAACCTGAATCTTCTTGTATCCCATGCTGAACTCCATCTATGGATTGAACATCTGGCTGCGTTCGAGCCTACTCCAGATAAATGGCGACTGAAACCTCACGCCATGCTCATTTGCATCGAAAACAGCATAATTTGTCGCCTACAAGCCTGAAAGCAAAGGCAAAATCGCCAATCTTGAGCACATCGTGCGACTTTGGTCGCAACTTGGGCCCTGCGACCTTTAGACCAATGGACGACACACCTTTTGTATGAAGGCTCGGCGTAAGCATAGCGACCTATGTATAATGCCGCCGCTGACCAAAGAGTCACGACGGCCGACCGCTCTATAACAGTGCCCTCCGCCAGAAAAGCCGGACTAAACAATAGTCCACCCGCTTGACGCTCGACTGATGCAACCCAACATCACCGCGAAGAAACCTCGACATTTCGCTCATGGATGACTTTGAACGAACGCGCTCCACCCGGCGCATCTCGAGTTTCTGCGCACGCTTTCAGCAAAGAAGAGAGTTAATCCGAATATGCCCACCCGCTCGAAGATCATCTACACCTTCACCGACGAAGCCCCAGCCCTCGCCACCTATTCATTGCTGCCTATCGTAGAGGCCTTCACCGCTTCCGCTGATATTGCCGTGGAAACCCGCGACATCTCCCTCGCCGCGCGCATCCTCGCAAGCTTCCCCGAGCAACTGGGCACCAAGGCTATCCCGGACCACCTCGCCGAACTGGGCGACCTGGCCGTTACGCCTGAAGCCAACATCATCAAACTGCCTAACATCAGTGCCTCGACCCCGCAGCTGCAAGCCGCGATCAAGGAACTGCAGGCCCAGGGCTACGCCCTGCCGGACTACCCGGAAACCGTAACCACCGACGCGGAAAAAGAAACCCGTGCACGTTACGACAAGGTCAAGGGCAGCGCCGTGAACCCGGTACTGCGCGAAGGCAACTCCGACCGCCGCGCACCGCTGTCGGTCAAGAACTATGCACGCAAGCACCCGCACAAGATGGGCGCCTGGGCTGCCGACTCCAAGTCGCACATCGCCCACATGAGCAACGGCGACTTCTACGGCAGCGAAAAAGCCGTGCAGATCGAAGCCGCTGATGCTGTCAAAATCGAGCTGATTGCTCAGGATGGCACCGCCACCGTCCTGAAGGAAAAGACCTCGGTACAGGCCGGCGAAATCATCGACACCGCCGTACTGAGCAAGAAAGCCCTGCGCGCGTTCATCGCCGCTGAAATCGAAGACGCCAAGAAGCAAGGCGTGTTGCTGTCGGTTCACCTGAAAGCCACCATGATGAAGGTTTCCGACCCGATCATGTTCGGCCAGATCGTAGCCGAGTTCTATAAAGACGCCCTGGCCAAGCACGCCACCGTGCTGGAGCAGATCGGCTTCAACCTGAACAACGGCATCGGCGACCTGTACGCTCGCATCAAGGCCCTGCCGGCCGAGCAGCAAGCGCAGATCGAAGCGGACATCCAGGCGGTCTACGCCGCTCGCCCTTCCCTGGCGATGGTCAACTCCGACAAAGGCATTACCAACCTGCACGTGCCGAGCGACGTGATCGTCGACGCCTCGATGCCGGCCATGATCCGTGACTCTGGCAAGATGTGGGGCACCGACGGTCAACTGCACGACACCAAGGCTGTGATCCCGGATCGCTGCTACGCCACCATCTACCAAGCGGTCATCGAAGACTGCAAGGCCAATGGCGCCTTCGACCCAACCACCATGGGCAGCGTGCCAAACGTTGGCCTGATGGCGAAGAAAGCCGAAGAGTACGGCTCCCACGACAAGACCTTCCAGATCAAGGCTGACGGCGTAGTCCGCGTCACCGACAGCAAGGGCAACCTGCTGATGGAACAGAAAGTCGAAGCCGGCGACATCTTCCGCATGTGCCAGACCAAAGACGCGCCGATCCAGGACTGGGTCAAACTGGCCGTCAACCGTGCCCGCGCCAGCAACACCCCGGCCATTTTCTGGCTGGACCCTAAACGAGCGCACGATGGCGTCGTGGTCGAGAAGGTTCAGGCTTACCTGAAAGACCACAACACCGAAGGCCTGGACATCCGCATCATGTCGCCGGTCGACGCGATGAAGTTCACCCTGGAGCGCACCCGCAAGGGCCTGGACACCATCTCGGTGACCGGTAACGTACTGCGTGACTACCTGACCGACCTGTTCCCGATCATGGAACTGGGCACCAGCGCCAAGATGCTGTCGATCGTGCCGCTGATGAACGGTGGTGGCCTGTTCGAAACCGGCGCCGGCGGCTCGGCTCCAAAGCACGTACAGCAACTGGTTGAAGAAAACTTCCTGCGCTGGGATTCCCTGGGCGAGTTCCTGGCGTTGGCCGCGTCCCTTGAGCATTTGGGTGTGACGTACAACAACCCGAAAGCCCTGGTACTGTCCAAGACCCTGGACCAGGCCACCGGCCAGTTCCTCGACAACAACAAGTCGCCATCGCGCAAAGTCGGCAACATCGACAACCGCGGCAGCCACTTCTACCTGGCGCTGTACTGGGCTCAAGCCCTGGCCGCCCAGACCGAAGACACTGCACTGCAAGCGCAGTTTGGCGAACTGGCCAAGGCCCTGACCGCGAACGAAGCAACCATCGTTGCCGAGCTCAACGCCGAACAGGGCAAGCCAGTGGACATCGGCGGCTACTACGCGCCGAACCCAGAGCTGACCAGCAAAGCCATGCGCCCAAGCAACACCCTCAATGCGGCAATTGCCAAGTTGAAGTAAGGTTGTAAGGCGATACCACGAACCCCGGCCATGTGCCGGGGTTTGTGTTTTCAGGCCACTGCAAGGGAAGTGTTATCTCGAAAGACTCTAATGAACTGTTAGCTTTGACAGGTTACCTGACGCCCCCCAGAGACCATCCTGCTAATGCGGCTAATGCCCCAAAGAACAGGAGACACTCAAATGTTACACACCTATATTTCTGTACCGCTTTACGCTGTCTTACTTGCAGTGCTGCCATTAGCGAATGCCGGTCAAAATGTCCAAATAAGCTATTTTCTCCACGCCGACTTCACCTGCAAAAATGGCATCACAAAACCCGGATACAGCGTCTATGTAGTGGGGTCGCTGCCAGAGATCGGAAAATGGGACCCAGCTAAAGCCGTTTTACTCACCCCTTCGAATTACCCGACCTGGACCGGCTCGGTGGGATTTTCCAATGTTAAGCTCAATGAAAAAGTGGAATGGAAGTGCATTATCCGCAATGAGAATAACGCCTCAGACGTTCAAAAATGGCAGCCCGACCCGAACAACGAGGCAATACTGACATTTTCCCCGACAGTGCAAACCACTGGCACGTTCTAAGCCTTTCGACATTGCCAGGCGTATCATGCGGACACGATACACACCCCCCCCCCCGTACTTGAGACCCGCTTATGACCTGGCAACCCCACATCACCGTCGCCACACTCGTCGAAGACAATGGCCGCTTCCTGATGGTCGAAGAGCTCAAAGGCGGTCGCGCCGTGCTCAACCAGCCTGCCGGCCACCTCGACCCAAACGAAACCCTGACCGAAGCTGCCATCCGCGAAACCCTCGAAGAAACCGGCTGGGACGTCGAAGCCACCGGCATCGTCGGCATTTACCTGTACACCGCCCCCAGCAATGGCGTGACCTACCAGCGTGTGTGCTTCATCGCCAAAGCCCTGAAACACCACCCTGACTATCAACTCGACGAAGGCATCCTGCGTGCCCGCTGGCTGACCCGCGACGAACTGATGGACCTGCGCGACGACTGGCGCAGCGAGCTGATCATCCGCTGTATCGATGATTATCTGGCCGGCCACTGCCACAGTCTCGAATTGATCCGCCCTTCTCTTTAGCCTTGAAGGCCTGAGCCTGATAGAATCGCGTCCTTTTTCAAGACACCCGTTGAAACCCTATGCGTGATCCAGCCCCTTCTGACACACAAAAGAAGCGCGTCATCGTCGGCATGTCCGGCGGCGTGGATTCTTCCGTTTCCGCCGTTCTGCTCATGGAGCAGGGTTATGAGGTGGAAGGCCTGTTCATGAAGAACTGGGAAGAAGACGATGGAACGGAATACTGCACCGCCATGGACGACCTGGCGGACGCCCAGGCCGTGTGCGACAAGATCGGTATCAAGCTACACACCGCCAACTTCGCCGCCGAGTACTGGGACAACGTGTTCGAGCACTTCCTGGCCGAATACAAGGCCGGCCGCACGCCGAACCCGGATATCCTGTGCAACCGCGAGATCAAGTTCAAGGCGTTCCTCGACTACGCCATGATGCTCGGCGCCGACCTGATCGCCACTGGCCACTACGTGCGCCGCCGCGATATCGAGGGCCGCACCGAGTTGCTCAAGGGCCTGGACCCGAACAAGGACCAGAGCTACTTCCTGCACGCCGTCGGCGGTGAACAGATCGCCAAGACCCTGTTCCCGGTGGGCGAGCTGGAAAAACCCGAAGTGCGCAGGATCGCCGAGAAACACGGCCTGGCCACCGCCAAGAAGAAGGATTCCACCGGGATCTGCTTTATCGGCGAGCGCCGCTTCAGCGACTTCCTCAAGCAGTACCTGCCGGCGCAACCGGGCGAAATCCATACCACCGAAGGTGAAGTCATCGGCCGTCACCATGGCTTGATGTACCACACCATCGGCCAGCGCCAGGGCCTGGGCATCGGCGGCTTGAAAGATGCCGGTGAAGAACCGTGGTACGTGCTGGTCAAGGACCTGGAAAACAACGTGCTGATCGTCGGCCAAGGCAACGAGCATCCGCTGCTGTTCTCCGGCGCCCTGCTGGCTTCGGAAATCTATTGGGTCAACCCGATCGACCTGAGCACCCCGCGCCGCCTGACCGCCAAAGTGCGTTATCGCCAGAGCGACCAGCCCTGCACCCTGGAAAAAACCGCCACCGGCTACCGCGCCACTTTCGATGACCCGCAACGCGCGGTCACGCCTGGCCAGTCTGTGGTGTTCTACGACGGCGAAATCTGCCTGGGCGGCGGCGTGATTGAAGTGGCCGAAGCTTGGAGCAAATCGGCATGAGCCCGACCCAGGAGCAATTGACGGCGCTGGGCGGGGTCTTTCTCGCCGCGGTGCTGGTGGACAAGATCGCCAAGACCGGCCAGGTCACCGAAGCAGGCCTGACCTGCATGCTCGGCAGCCTGCTGATCCGCGACCCCAAGGACACCCTGGAGGTCTACGGCGGCGACGACCTCGCGCTGCGTGAAGGCTACCGCGCGCTGATCGGCGCACTGGAACGCGACCCCAGCACCCTGCAGCGCGAGCCGCTGCGCTACGCCTTGTCGATGCTCGGCCTGGAGCGTCAACTGGCCAAGCGTGACGACATGCTGGAAGTCATCGGCAAGCGTCTGCCGCAGATCCAGTCCCAGGTGGAACACTTCGGCCCGGCCCACGAAAACGTGATCGCAGCCTGTGGCGCGCTGTACCAGGACACCTTGAGCACCTTGCGCCAGCGGATCCAGGTCCACGGCGACATGCGCAACCTGCAGCAACCGAACAACGCCTCGAAAATCCGCGCCCTGCTCCTGGCCGGTATTCGTTCGGCGCGGTTGTGGCGCCAGTTGGGTGGTCATCGTTGGCAATTGGTGATCAGCCGTCGCAAATTGCTCAAAGAGCTTTACCCGTTGATGCGCAACGAATAAGTCGCACCAGCAGGCCTTTTTCAAGCCGTTACGCGTAATACGCCGGTCAGTTGGCAACGGACCGGCGGATTTTTTCATGTATGATACGCGCCCCATTTCGTTGCCCGACTGTCCGAGAACACCCCATGCAGCTCTCTTCGCTCACTGCGGTTTCCCCTGTAGACGGCCGCTACGCCGGCAAAACCCAGGCCCTGCGCCCTATTTTCAGCGAATACGGCCTGATCCGTGCTCGTGTACTGGTTGAAGTGCGTTGGCTCCAGCGCCTGGCCGCTCACCCCGCCATCAGCGAAGTTCCGGCGTTCTCCGCGCAAGCCAACGCCGTGCTCAACACCCTGGCGGAAAACTTCTCCCTGGAGCACGCCGAGCGTGTGAAAGAGATCGAGCGCACCACCAACCACGACGTCAAAGCCATCGAATACCTGCTCAAAGAGCAAGCGGCCAAGCTGCCGGAACTGGCCCAGGTCAGCGAATTCATCCACTTTGCCTGCACCAGCGAGGACATCAACAACCTGTCCCACGCCCTGATGCTGCGCGAAGGCCGTAATGACGTGATGCTGCCGCTGATGCGCCAGACCGCCAACGCCATCCGCGAACTGGCTATCCGTTTTGCCGACGTGCCAATGCTGTCGCGCACCCACGGCCAACCGGCTTCGCCGACGACCCTGGGCAAAGAACTGGCCAACGTGGTGTACCGCCTGGAGCGCCAGATCGCTCAAGTCGCCGCTGTACCGCTGCTGGGCAAGATCAACGGCGCCGTGGGCAACTACAACGCCCACCTGTCGGCCTACCCGGAGATCGATTGGGAAGCCAATGCCCGCGCCTTCATCGAAGACGAGCTGGGCCTGGGTTTCAACCCGTACACCACGCAGATCGAACCGCACGACTACATTGCCGAGCTGTTCGACGCCATTGCGCGCTTCAACACCATCCTGATCGACTTTGATCGCGATATCTGGGGCTACATCTCCCTGGGCTACTTCAAGCAGCGCACCATTGCCGGTGAAATCGGTTCGTCGACCATGCCACACAAGGTCAACCCGATCGACTTCGAAAACTCCGAAGGCAACCTCGGCATCGCCAACGCCCTGTTCCAGCACCTGGCCAGCAAGCTGCCGATCTCCCGCTGGCAGCGCGACCTGACCGACTCCACCGTACTGCGCAACCTCGGTGTGGGCTTTGCCCATAGCGTGATCGCGTACGAAGCCAGCCTCAAAGGCATCAGCAAGCTGGAGCTCAACGAGCAGAAGATCGCCGCTGACCTGGACGCGTGCTGGGAAGTCTTGGCCGAGCCGATCCAGACCGTGATGCGTCGCTACAACATCGAAAACCCGTACGAGAAGCTGAAAGAATTGACGCGCGGCAAGGGCATCAGCCCTGAAGCACTGCAGACTTTCATCGACGGCCTGGACATGCCAGCCGCGGCCAAGGCCGAGCTGAAACTGCTCACCCCGGCCAACTACATCGGTAACGCTGTAGAGCAAGCCAAGCGCATCTGATCATCGCTCGACCCTTTGAGACGCCCGGCCGCGCCGGGCGTTTTTATTCCAGTCTGAAAAGTGCTTTTTTTCAATAGGTTACACATGAATCCTGATATCCCTCTTCAACTTCTGGGCGGCATCACGGCACGGGAATTCCTGCGCGACTACTGGCAGAAAAAACCGCTGCTGATCCGCCAGGCCATCCCTGATTTCGAAAGCCCGATCGACGCCGACGAACTGGCCGGCCTGGCGCTGGAAGAAGAAGTCGAGTCGCGCCTGGTGATCGAACACGGCGAGCGTCCGTGGGAACTGCGTCGCGGCCCATTCGCCGAAGACGCCTTCAGCACCCTGCCTGAGCGCGAGTGGACCCTGCTGGTGCAAGCGGTCGACCAGTTCGTGCCGGAAGTGGCGGAATTGCTGGAGCAGTTCCGCTTCCTGCCAAGCTGGCGCATCGACGACGTGATGATCAGCTTTGCCGCGCCGGGCGGCAGCGTCGGCCCGCACTTCGACAACTACGATGTGTTCCTGCTGCAGGCCCAGGGCAAGCGCAACTGGAAGATTGGCCAGATGTGCAGCTCGGAGAGCCCGCTGCTGCAACACGCGGACCTGCGCATCCTCGCCGAATTCGAAGAAAGCGCTGAGTGGGTGCTGGAACCGGGCGATATGCTCTACCTGCCGCCACGCCTGGCGCACTTCGGCATTGCCGAAGATGACTGCATGACCTACTCCGTGGGTTTCCGTGCACCGAGCGCCGCCGAAGTGCTGACCCACTTCACCGACTTCCTCAGCCAGTACCTGACGGACGAAGAACGCTACACCGACGCCGACGCCCAGCCGGTCAGCGACCCGCACCAGATCCAGGGCGACGCGCTGGACCGCCTCAAGAGCCTGCTGGCCGAGCACATGAGCGACGAGCGCATGCTGCTGACCTGGTTCGGCCAGTTCATGACCGAGCCGCGCTACCCGGAACTGGTGGCGGGTGAAGAGCTGGGCGAAGAAGACTTCCTCAGCAGCCTGCAAGACGGCGCGATCCTGGTGCGCAACCCAAGCGCGCGCCTGGCCTGGTCCGAAGTCGACGACGACGTACTGCTGTTCGCCAGCGGCCAGAGCCGTTACCTGCCCGGCAAGCTGCGTGAACTGCTGAAGCTGGTGTGCTCGGCCGATGCGCTGCACAGCGAGAACCTCGGCGACTGGCTGGCTGACGAAGACGGCCGCGACCTGCTGTGCGAACTGGTCAAGCAAGGAAGCCTGGGATTTGCCGATGAATAAGATTCACGTAAGTGTCGCGGACTGGCAAAAGGATATCGCCGAGATTCGGCGCATTCGTGAAGCGGTGTTTATCGCTGAACAATCGGTTCCACCGGAGCTGGAATGGGACGCGGATGACGCCGGCGCGGTGCATTTCCTTGCATTCGAAGGCGATTTTCCGATTGGCACTGCGCGCCTGCTGCCCAGTGGCGAGATCGGACGCGTGTCGGTCCTCAAGGACTGGCGCGGCTTGAAGGTCGGCGACAAGCTGATGGAAGCGGTGATCGGCGTGGCCGAGAAACGTGGCCAGACCCGGCAGTTCCTGAGTGCGCAGGTTTATGCTGCACCGTTCTATGAACGGCTGGGTTTCAAGATTGTCAGTGATGAGTTTCTTGAAGTCGGGATTCCGCATGTAGACATGGTGCGCGGGGCCTGAGCTGTCTCGTTCGCGAGCAAGCCCGCTCCCACATTCGACCGCATTCCAAAGAGTGCACTCGGTCAAATGTGGGAGCGGGCTTGCTCGCGAAGGCTATTTGAGCACCACTACAAATGCCCTGCCATGCAGGGCATTTTGCCGTCTACGATTCAATTTGCGACCCGCCAGGCCGACAAACTGGCACTATCCAGCCTAAATGACTCGCAGAGATAACGGACATGTCCCTACGCACCCTGCTCACCGCCCTCCTCCTGACCGCCAGCGTCTCGGCGATGGCCGACACCGAAGTCGTCAACCTGAGCAACCGCACCAGCGCCGACCTGCTCCCCGTGGCGCAGAATTTCATCGGCAAGGACGGCACCGTCAGCGCTTACGGCAACCAACTGATTGTTAACGCTGACCCGGCCAAGATCGAGAATCTGCGCGCCCTGCTCTCTCAACTCGACACTCCCGCCAAACGCCTGCTGATCACCGTCGACACCAACGAAAACAATCAGCAGAACAGCGGCGACAGCCAGACCCGCATCATCAGCTATGGCACCACCAGCCGTGACGGTGGCATCCAGCAGATCCAGGCCAGCGAAGGCGTGCCCGCGCTGATCCAGGTCGGCCAGAGCGTACCGCTGACCACCACCCAGCAGGACAGCTACGGCCGCCTGCAAAACCAGACCCAGTATCGCAACGTCACCCAGGGGTTCTACGTGACGGCCAGCGTCACTGGCGAAACCGTGCACCTGGCAATCAGTACCAACCGTGACCGCATGAGCCAGGAACGTCCGGATGTAGTGAATGTGCAAAGTACCGACACAACCGTCAGCGGACGACTAGGCGAGTGGATTCCCCTGGCCGGCATCAATCGCGAAACCCAGGCCGACAAATCCTCTACAACCCGCAGCTACTCTACTCAGGGCCGCGATGACCTGACTGTACGGGTGAAGGTCGACACCCTGAACTGAAGCACCAAAAACTGACTGATGAGTCGTATTAGACTAAAGATGTAGTGCTTGAAAAAAAGCACTACAAAACATTTGACGATCCAAAAAAGCATGGGCATGATGGCCTCGCTCCCGCTAATCAGGGGCCCTGGCAAGGGCCTTCGGATCGCCGCTCTAAGCTACCCACCTGAGCCGATTCGTGTCTGTACCGCCCACAAGGCGTGTTTGACGAGGTTGCGACTGGAACGAAGTTGTCCCGAGGGACGGAAGCTAACCAGGTAACCCGGCTGCACGCTGTTGAACACCCAAGGGCCCACGACGCCCGGAGACTGTTCTCGGTCCGCCTGTACCTACTCCACCCTCTCGCCACTCGTTCATCCCGTCGCATTCCCCGCCAGACCCGACATGACCGCCTAAGCTTCTGGTCAGCGAGCAGCCCTGCCCACGCATTTGAATGCAGGGCTGGCAAATGGATTTTTTCCACCACAAGAAGACGCGACGAGGTTTACTTCCATGGCACTGACACGCGAACAGCAAATTGCAGCCCTCGAAAAAGACTGGGCTGAAAACCCACGCTGGAAAGGCGTGACCCGCGCTTATTCCGCTGCTGACGTCGTCCGCCTGCGTGGCTCGGTCCAACCTGAGCACACCTTTGCAAAACTCGGCGCCGAGAAGCTGTGGAACCTGGTGACCCAAGGTGCCAAGCCTTCCTTCCGTCCCGACAAAGATTTCGTCAACTGCATGGGCGCCCTCACTGGCGGCCAGGCAGTGCAACAGGTGAAAGCCGGTATCCAGGCGATCTACCTGTCCGGCTGGCAAGTGGCAGCGGACAACAACTCCGCTGAATCCATGTACCCCGACCAATCGCTGTACCCGGTGGATTCGGTTCCAACCGTGGTCAAGCGCATCAACAACTCGTTCCGTCGTGCCGACCAGATCCAGTGGAAAGCCGGTAAAGGCCCGGGTGATGAAGGTTATATCGACTACTTCGCGCCGATCGTGGCTGACGCTGAAGCCGGTTTCGGCGGCGTACTGAACGCCTACGAGCTGATGAAGAGCATGATCGAGGCTGGTGCTGCCGGCGTGCACTTCGAAGACCAACTGGCATCCGTGAAGAAATGTGGCCACATGGGTGGCAAGGTACTGGTTCCGACCCAGGAAGCGGTACAGAAGCTGACCGCTGCCCGCTTGGCTGCTGACGTTGCCGGTACTCCGACCATCATCCTGGCGCGTACCGACGCCAACGCCGCCGACCTGCTGACCTCGGACTGCGACCCGTACGACCAACCGTTCGTGACCGGCGAGCGTACCCAGGAAGGCTTCTATAAAGTCCGCGCCGGTCTTGACCAGGCCATCGCTCGCGGCCTGGCCTACGCGCCGTACGCCGACCTGATCTGGTGCGAAACCGCTAAGCCAGACCTGGACGAAGCCCGTCGTTTCGCCGAAGCGATCAAGAAGGAATACCCGGACCAACTGCTGTCCTACAACTGCTCGCCTTCTTTCAACTGGAAGAAAAACCTGGACGACGCGACCATCGCCAAGTTCCAGCGCGAACTGTCCGCCATGGGCTACAAGCACCAGTTCATCACCCTGGCCGGCATTCACAACATGTGGCACAGCATGTTCAACCTGGCGCACGACTACGCCCGCAACGACATGACCGCCTACGTGAAGCTGCAAGAGCAAGAGTTCGCTGACGCCGCCAAGGGCTACACCTTCGTGGCTCACCAGCAGGAAGTGGGCACCGGCTACTTCGACGACATGACCACCGTGATCCAGGGCGGCACCTCGTCCGTGACCGCGCTGACCGGTTCGACCGAAGAAGAGCAGTTCCACTAAGCACCGCGTACACGGCCACTGCGGCCCCAAGGAAGACCTAACCGCAGTGCCGCACAACAATCACGCCCCGACCTGTTCGGGGCGTTTTTTTTGCGCTGGTAAACATTCGACTGACACAACACCGATCAAAATGTGGGAGCTGGCTTGTCGGGTCGCCGCATCGCTGCGATAGCGTTGGGTCAGACACCACATTCATATCTGATGCACCGCCATCGCGGGCAAGTCCGGCTCCCACAGGGAACGCGCCGAGTTGAAGATTTTGGGCAAAACATTGATCCAGAGCGGTATTCGCGTGGATCAGATCGGTTAAAAGATCCCCGTCAGCAACTAAGCGACATTCAAGCAAGTAACGACAACTTCCCCCGCCACACGAGAAACATTCGCTTAAAACCCGCGCAAACAATAGTCATTATCATTTAGCGCATGAAAACTTCGTTACAGGTGAAACAAAACTTAATTGTTCAAAAGCTCGCTAATGCCCACACCGCAAGGGCTGCAGCCCCAAGAAGGTGCACTATGTCCTTATTCCATCGAATAATTTCGCTATCGGAATTTTACTTGCCCGGTGTTTAGCCATAAAATCACCGCGATTGATTGCAGTGCGACATATCGTCACTGCATCGTTACTTTTTCGAGCTCAGAGACCTTTGCTCTCTGTTAAGGATTTCCAGCATGACCGAAGCGACAGGACTCATGGCCCACAACTGGGGCTTTGCCATTTTCCTCCTCGGTGTTGTCGGCCTCTGCGCCTTCATGCTTGGTGTCTCCAGCCTCCTCGGGTCAAAAGCCTGGGGCCGCAGCAAAAATGAACCGTTCGAGTCCGGCATGCTGCCTACAGGTGGCGCCCGCTTGCGGCTCTCAGCCAAATTCTATCTGGTCGCGATGCTGTTCGTGATCTTCGATATCGAAGCCCTCTTTCTCTTTGCCTGGTCTGTGTCCGTCCGCGAAAGCGGCTGGACCGGATTCGTCGAAGCCCTCGTTTTCATAGCAATTCTGTTGGCAGGCCTTGTCTACCTATTCCGAGTGGGCGCCCTTGATTGGGCTCCGGAAGCTCGTCGTAAGCGGCAAGCGAAGCTGAAACAATGAGGCTTTGGCGATGCAATACAATCTCACCAGGATCGACCCGGATGCTCCTAACGATCAGTACCCCATCGGCGAACGGGAAACCGTTTCCGATCCGTTAGAAGATCAAGTCCACAAAAACATCTACATGGGCAAGCTCGAAGACGTGCTGAGTGGCGCGGTCAACTGGGGACGTAAGAACTCCCTGTGGCCGTACAACTTCGGCCTTTCGTGCTGCTACGTGGAAATGACCACCGCCTTCACGGCGCCCCACGACATCGCGCGCTTTGGCGCCGAAGTTATCCGGGCATCGCCGCGCCAGGCGGATTTCATGGTTATCGCCGGAACCTGCTTTATCAAGATGGCGCCGATCATTCAGCGTCTCTACGAGCAAATGCTCGAACCAAAGTGGGTTATCTCCATGGGTTCGTGCGCCAACTCCGGTGGCATGTACGACATCTACTCCGTCGTTCAAGGGGTGGACAAGTTCCTGCCCGTGGACGTCTACGTGCCTGGCTGCCCGCCCCGCCCTGAAGCATTCCTGCAAGGCTTGATGCTGTTGCAAGAATCGATTGGCAAGGAGCGTCGCCCGCTTTCCTGGGTCGTCGGTGATCAAGGCGTGTACCGCGCCGAGATGCCTTCGCAAAAGGAACAGCGCCGCGAACAGCGAATCGCAGTCACCAACCTGCGCAGCCCCGACGAAGTCTGATCCAGCACCGCTTCTTTTATAGAACGAAAACCTGGCTTCATTCTTTACGTTGACCGAAAGCGATAAAAAACCATGACTACAGGCAGTGCTCTGTACATCCCGCCTTATAAGGCAGACGACCAGGATGTGGTCGTCGAACTCAATAACCGTTTTGGCCCTGACGCCTTCACCGCCCAGGCCACACGCACCGGTATGCCGGTGCTGTGGGTGGCGCGTGCCAAGCTTGTCGAAGTCCTGACCTTCCTGCGCAACCTGCCCAAGCCGTACGTCATGCTCTATGACCTGCATGGCGTGGACGAGCGTCTGCGGACAAAGCGCCAGGGGCTGCCGAGCGGCGCCGATTTCACCGTGTTCTACCACCTGCTGTCGATCGAACGTAACAGCGACGTGATGATCAAGGTCGCCCTGTCCGAAAGCGACCTGAGCGTGCCGACCGTGACCGGTATCTGGCCGAACGCCAGTTGGTACGAACGCGAAGTCTGGGACATGTTCGGGATCGACTTCCCGGGCCACCCGCACCTGACGCGCATCATGATGCCGCCGACCTGGGAAGGTCACCCGCTGCGCAAGGACTTCCCTGCCCGCGCCACCGAATTCGATCCGTTCAGCCTCAACCTCGCCAAGCAACAGCTTGAAGAGGAAGCGGCGCGTTTCCGTCCGGAAGATTGGGGCATGAAGCGCTCCGGCACCAACGAGGACTACATGTTCCTCAACCTGGGCCCGAACCACCCTTCGGCTCACGGTGCCTTCCGTATCATCCTGCAACTGGACGGCGAAGAAATCGTCGACTGCGTCCCGGACATCGGCTACCACCACCGTGGTGCCGAGAAGATGGCCGAGCGTCAGTCCTGGCACAGCTTCATCCCGTACACCGACCGTATCGATTACCTCGGCGGCGTGATGAACAACCTGCCGTACGTGCTCTCGGTCGAGAAGCTGGCCGGCATCAAGGTGCCCGACCGCGTCGACACCATCCGCATCATGATGGCCGAGTTCTTCCGGATCACCAGCCACCTGCTGTTCCTGGGTACTTATATCCAGGACGTCGGCGCCATGACCCCGGTGTTCTTCACCTTCACCGACCGTCAGCGCGCCTACAAGGTCATCGAAGCCATCACCGGTTTCCGCCTGCACCCGGCCTGGTACCGCATCGGCGGTGTTGCCCACGACTTGCCGAATGGCTGGGAGCGCCTGGTCAAGGAATTCATCGACTGGATGCCCAAGCGTCTGGACGAGTACCAAAAGGCTGCGCTGGATAACAGCATCCTCAAGGGTCGGACCATCGGCGTCGCCCAGTACAACACCAAAGAAGCCCTGGAATGGGGCGTCACCGGTGCTGGCCTGCGTTCCACCGGTTGTGACTTCGACCTGCGTAAAGCGCGCCCGTACTCGGGCTACGAGAACTTCGAATTCGAAGTGCCGCTGGCCGCCAATGGCGATGCCTATGACCGTTGCATCGTGCGCGTCGAAGAAATGCGCCAGAGCCTGAAGATCATCGAGCAGTGCATGCGCAACATGCCGGCCGGCCCGTACAAGGCGGATCACCCGCTGACCACGCCGCCACCGAAAGAACGCACGCTGCAGCACATCGAAACCCTGATCACGCACTTCCTGCAGGTTTCGTGGGGCCCGGTCATGCCGGCCAACGAATCCTTCCAGATGATTGAAGCGACCAAGGGTATCAACAGTTATTACCTGACGAGCGATGGCGGCACCATGAGCTACCGCACCCGGATCCGTACCCCAAGCTTTGCCCACTTGCAGCAGATCCCTTCGGTGATCAAAGGCGAGATGGTCGCGGACTTGATTGCGTACCTGGGTAGTATCGATTTCGTTATGGCCGACGTGGACCGCTAAGCATGAACAGCACGCTTATCCAGACAGACCGTTTCACCCTCAGTGAAACCGAGCGCTCGGCCATCGAGCACGAGCTGCATCACTACGAAGACCCGCGCGCGGCGTCGATCGAAGCCTTGAAGATCGTCCAGAAGGAACGTGGCTGGGTGCCGGACGGCGCGCTCTACGCCATCGGCGAGATCCTCGGCATCCCTGCCAGCGACGTTGAAGGCGTGGCCACGTTCTACAGCCAGATCTTCCGTCAGCCAGTGGGTCGCCACATCATTCGCGTGTGCGACAGCATGGTCTGCTACATCGGCGGCCACGAATCCGTGGTCAGCGAAATCCAGAACAAGCTGGGCATCGGCCTCGGCCAGACCACCCCGGACGGCCGCTTCACGCTGCTGCCGGTGTGCTGCCTGGGCAACTGCGACAAGGCGCCGGCGTTGATGATCGACGACGACACATTCGGTGACGTGCAGCCTGCTGGCGTGACCCAATTGCTCGAGGGCTACCCATGACCCTGACTTCTTTCGGCCCGGCCAACCTGATCAAGCGTTCGCCTGAGACCCACCCGCTGACCTGGCGCCTGCGTGACGACGGCGAGCCCGTGTGGCTCGACGAGTACCAGGCCAAGAACGGTTACGCCGCCGCGCGCAAAGCCTTCGCCGACATGGCCCAGGACGATATCGTCCAGACCGTGAAAGACGCCGGCCTCAAAGGCCGCGGCGGTGCAGGCTTCCCCACGGGCGTGAAGTGGGGCCTGATGCCCAAGGACGAATCCATCAACATCCGCTACCTGCTGTGCAACGCGGATGAAATGGAGCCGAACACCTGGAAAGACCGCATGCTGATGGAGCAACTGCCCCATCTGCTGATCGAAGGCATGCTGATCAGCGCCCGTGCGCTGAAAACCTACCGTGGCTATATCTTCCTGCGCGGCGAGTACACCACCGCCGCCAAGCACCTCAACCGTGCCGTGGAAGAAGCCAAGGCAGCGGGCCTGCTGGGCAAGAACATCCTCGGTTCGGGTTTCGACTTCGAACTGTTCGTGCACACCGGCGCCGGGCGTTACATTTGCGGTGAAGAAACCGCACTGATCAACTCCCTCGAAGGCCGCCGCGCCAACCCGCGCTCCAAGCCGCCCTTCCCTGCCGCCGTGGGCGTGTGGGGCAAGCCGACGTGCGTGAACAACGTCGAGACCCTGTGCAACGTGCCGGCAATCATTGCCGACGGCGTGGACTGGTACAAATCGTTGGCCCGCGAAGGCAGCGAAGACATGGGCACCAAGCTCATGGGCTTCTCCGGCAAAGTGAAGAACCCTGGCCTGTGGGAACTGCCGTTCGGCGTGACCGCACGCGAGCTGTTCGAAGACTACGCCGGCGGCATGCGCGACGGCTACACCTTGAAAGCCTGGCAGCCCGGTGGCGCCGGTACCGGCTTCCTGCTCCCCGAGCACCTCGACGCACAGATGTATGCCGGCGGCATCGGCAAGGTCGGCACCCGGATGGGTACCGGCCTGGCGATGGCGGTCGACAACACGGTGAACATGGTCTCGTTGCTGCGCAACATGGAGCAGTTCTTTGCCCGTGAATCGTGCGGCTTCTGCACCCCATGCCGCGACGGTCTGCCGTGGAGCGTCAAGCTGCTGATGGCCCTGGAAAATGGCGAAGGCCGCGAGGGTGACATCGAGACCCTGCTGGGTCTGGTCGGTTTCCTCGGCCCAGGCAAGACCTTCTGTGCTCACGCACCGGGCGCCGTGGAGCCATTGGGCAGCGCAATCAAATACTTCCGCTCGGAGTTCGAAGCCGGCATCGCGCCTACCAGCGCCGCCGTCCCGCCTCTGGCGAGGCCGATCGTAGTCGGCGCGTAACGCTTTAACAGGTGAAGGGTCCGTGCCCTTCACCTGCTCATGGGCTGACGCCGTAAAGGCTGTGTTGACGCCCATGAATAACAAGATTCCATTAGCCACGCCCGCTGACAACGGGCCAACGAAGAACTTTGAACCATGGCCACTATCCACGTAGACGGCAAAGCGCTCGAAGTCGATGGGGCAGACAACCTGTTACAGGCATGTCTCTCACTAGGCCTCGACATCCCGTATTTCTGCTGGCACCCCGCGCTTGGTAGCGTCGGTGCCTGTCGCCAGTGTGCGGTCAAGCAATACACCGACGAGAACGACACCCGTGGTCGTATCGTCATGTCGTGCATGACTCCAGCCACCGACAACACCTGGATCTCCATCGACGATGATGAATCCAAGGCGTTCCGCGCCAGCGTTGTCGAATGGCTGATGACCAACCACCCCCACGACTGCCCGGTCTGTGAGGAAGGCGGTCACTGCCACCTGCAAGACATGACGGTGATGACCGGCCACAACGAGCGCCGTTATCGCTTCACCAAGCGTACCCACCAGAACCAGGACCTCGGCCCGTTCATTTCCCACGAAATGAACCGCTGCATCGCCTGCTACCGTTGCGTGCGCTTCTATAAAGACTACGCCGGCGGCACCGACCTCGGCGTATTCGGCGCCCACGACAACGTGTACTTCGGTCGTGTTGAAGACGGCGTGCTCGAAAGCGAGTTCTCCGGCAACCTCACCGAGGTCTGCCCGACCGGTGTATTCACCGACAAGACTCACTCCGAGCGCTACAACCGTAAGTGGGACATGCAATTCGCCCCGAGCATCTGCCATGGCTGCTCCAGCGGTTGCAACATCTCCCCGGGTGAGCGATACGGTGAACTGCGTCGCATCGAAAACCGCTTCAACGGTTCGGTCAACCAGTACTTCCTGTGCGACCGTGGCCGTTTCGGCTATGGCTACGTCAACCGCGAAGACCGCCCTCGCCAGCCACTGTTGGCCGATGGCGCCAAGCTGAGCCTGGACGACGCCCTGGATAAAGCCGCCGACCTGCTGCGCGGCCGTAACATCGTCGGTATCGGTTCACCGCGCGCCAGCCTCGAAAGCAACTACGCGTTGCGCGAGCTGGTCGGCGCCGAGCACTTCTACAGCGGTATTGAAGCCGGTGAGCTGGAGCGCATCCGCCTGGTCCTGCAAGTGCTGAACGACAGCCCGCTGCCGGTTCCGAACATGCGCGACATCGAAGACCACGACGCCATCTTCGTGCTCGGTGAAGACCTCACCCAGACCGCCGCACGTATCGCCCTGTCGCTGCGCCAGTCGGTCAAAGGCAAGGCCGAAGACATGGCCGACGCCATGCGCGTACAGCCTTGGCTCGACGCCGCCGTGAAAAACATCGGCCAGCACGCGCTGAACCCGCTGTTTATCGCCAGCCTGGCTGAGACCAAGCTCGACGACATCGCCGAAGAATGCGTGCACGCTGCACCGGATGACCTCGCGCGCATCGGTTTCGCCGTGGCCCACGCCCTCGACGCCAGCGCACCGGCCGTCGAAGGCCTGGACACCGAAGCCGCCGAACTGGCCCAGCGCATCGCTGACGCACTGCTGGCCGCCAAGCGTCCCTTGATCATTGCCGGCACCTCCTTGGGTTCCAAGGCGTTGATCGAAGCCGCTGCCAACATCGCCAAGGCCCTGAAGCTGCGCGACAAGAATGGTTCCATCAGCCTGGTCGTGCCGGAAGCCAACAGCCTTGGCCTGGCCATGCTCGGTGGCGAGTCCCTGGACGCAGCCCTGCAAGCGGTGATCGACGGCAATGCCGACGCCATCGTGGTGCTGGAAAACGACCTGTACACCCGCACCGATGCCGCCAAGGTTGACGCTGCACTGAATGCCGCCAAGGTCCTGATCGTCGCCGATCACCAGAAGACCGCTACCAGCGATCGCGCCCACCTGGTGCTGCCAGCCGCCACCTTCGCCGAAGGCGACGGTACCCTGGTCAGCCAGGAAGGCCGCGCCCAGCGCTTCTTCCAGGTGTTCGATCCGAAGTACATGGATGCCAGCATCCTGGTTCACGAAGGCTGGCGCTGGCTGCATGCCCTGCGCGCTACCTTGCTGAACCAACCGATCGACTGGACCCAACTCGACCACGTCACCGCCGCCGCCGCTGCAAGCGCGCCGCAGCTGGCCCGTATCGTCGACGCTGCACCGTCCGCCGCGTTCCGCATCAAGGGCATGAAGCTTGCCCGTGAACCGCTGCGTTACTCCGGCCGTACGGCCATGCGCGCCAACATCAGCGTGCACGAGCCACGTACTCCACAAGACCCGGACACCGCGTTCGCCTTCTCCATGGAAGGTTACTCGGGCTCGGCCGAACCGCGCCAACAGGTGCCATTCGCCTGGTCGCCGGGCTGGAACTCGCCGCAGGCCTGGAACAAATTCCAGGACGAAGTCGGTGGTCATATCCGCGCCGGCGACCCGGGCACCCGCCTGATCGAAAGCACCGGTGACTCGCTGAACTGGTTCTCTGCCGTACCGCGTCCGTTCAACCCGGCTCAGGGCACCTGGCAGGTTGTGCCGTTCTTCCACCTGTTCGGCAGCGAAGAGAACTCTTCGAAAGCCGCACCGGTTCAAGAACGCATCCCAGCTGCCTACGTGTCCGTGGCAAAGTCCGAAGCCGACCGCCTGGGCGTCAACGACGGTGCCCTGCTCAGCCTGAACGTGGCTGGTCAGACCCTGCGTCTGCCGCTGCGCATCAACGACGAGTTGGGCGCTGGCCTGGTTGCACTGCCTAAAGGCATCGCCGGCATTCCAGCGGCGATCTTTGGCAAAACCGTTGACGGTCTGCAGGAGGCAGCGCAATGACTTGGTTCACTCCTGAAGTGATCGACGTGATCATCTCGGTGGTCAAGGCCATCGTGATCCTGTTGGCCGTGGTCGTCGCGGGCGCCCTGCTCAGCTTCGTCGAACGTCGCCTGCTGGGCTGGTGGCAGGACCGTTACGGTCCGAACCGCGTTGGCCCGTTCGGTATGTTCCAGATCGCCGCCGACATGCTGAAAATGTTCTTCAAGGAAGACTGGACCCCACCGTTTGCCGACAAGGTGATCTTCACCCTGGCACCGGTCGTGGCCATGAGCGCCTTGCTGATCGCCTTCGCGATCATCCCGATCACCCCGACCTGGGGCGTGGCGGACCTGAACATCGGCTTGCTGTTCTTCTTCGCCATGGCCGGTTTGTCGGTCTACGCGGTGCTGTTCGCCGGTTGGTCGAGCAACAACAAGTTCGCCCTGCTGGGCAGCTTGCGGGCTTCGGCCCAGACCGTGTCCTACGAAGTGTTCATGGGCCTCGCGCTGATGGGCATCGTGGTGCAGGTTGGCTCGTTCAACATGCGCGATATCGTCGAGTACCAGGCGCAGAACCTGTGGTTCATCATTCCGCAGTTCTTCGGCTTCTGTACCTTCTTCATCGCTGGCGTCGCCGTGACTCACCGTCACCCGTTCGACCAGCCGGAAGCGGAACAGGAACTGGCCGACGGTTACCACATCGAATACGCCGGCATGAAATGGGGCATGTTCTTCGTCGGCGAATACATCGGCATCATCTTGATCTCGGCCCTGCTGGTCACGCTGTTCTTCGGCGGCTGGCACGGTCCATTCGGCATCCTGCCGCAGTTGGCGTTCTTCTGGTTCTTCCTGAAGACCGCGTTCTTCATCATGTTGTTTATCCTGCTGCGCGCTTCCATTCCGCGTCCACGATACGACCAGGTGATGGATTTCAGCTGGCGCTTCTGCCTGCCACTGACCCTGATCAATTTGCTGGTGACGGCTGCCGTTGTGTTGTTGAACACGCCAGCCGGCGCGGTTCAGTGAGGATTTGACCCATGTTCAAATATATTGGCGACATCGTTAAGGGTACCGGTACCCAGTTGCGAAGCCTGGTGATGGTGTTCGGTCACGGCTTCCGCAAACGCGACACCCTGCAATACCCGGAAGAAGCGGTGTACCTGCCGCCGCGCTATCGCGGCCGTATCGTGCTGACCCGCGACCCCGATGGCGAAGAGCGTTGCGTAGCCTGCAACCTGTGCGCCGTGGCGTGCCCGGTGGGTTGCATCTCCCTGCAGAAAGCTGAAACCGAAGACGGTCGCTGGTACCCGGACTTCTTCCGCATCAACTTCTCGCGCTGCATTTTCTGCGGCCTCTGCGAGGAAGCTTGCCCGACCACCGCGATCCAGCTCACGCCGGATTTCGAGATGGCCGAGTTCAAACGTCAGGACCTGGTGTACGAGAAAGAAGATCTGCTGATCTCTGGTCCCGGTAAAAACCCTGATTACAACTTCTATCGTGTTGCAGGTATGGCCGTTGCCGGTAAGCCGAAAGGCGCCGCACAAAACGAAGCCGAGCCGATCAACGTGAAGAGCTTGCTGCCTTAAGGAAGAAAGATGGAATTCGCTTTCTATTTCGCGTCCGGTATTGCAGTGGTGTCCACGCTTCGCGTGATCACCAACACCAATCCTGTGCACGCCCTGCTCTACCTGATCATTTCGTTGATCGCCGTGGCCATGACCTTCTTCGCACTCGGCGCCCCGTTCGCCGGTGTGCTGGAAGTGATCGCCTACGCCGGCGCCATCATGGTGCTGTTCGTGTTTGTGGTGATGATGCTCAACCTGGGGCCGGCTTCGGTCGCCCAGGAACGCGTCTGGCTCAAGCCCGGCATCTGGCTCGGCCCGGTGATCCTGGCAGCACTGCTGCTGGCTGAACTGCTGTATGTGCTGTTCGCCCACCAGAGCGGCCAGGCCATCGGCCACACCACCGTAGACGCAAAAGCCGTGGGCATCAGCCTGTTCGGCCCGTACCTGCTGGTGGTCGAACTGGCTTCGATGCTGCTGCTCGCCGCAGCCATCACCGCCTTCCACTTGGGCCGCAACGAAGCCAAGGAGCAATGACGATGCCTGCTATCCCTTTGGAGCATGGTCTGGCGGTCGCCGGCATCCTGTTCTGCCTTGGCCTGGTCGGCCTGATGGTCCGCCGTAATATTCTGTTCGTGTTGATGAGCCTGGAAATCATGATGAACGCCGCGGCACTGGCGTTCATCGTTGCGGGTGCACGTTGGGGCCAGCCGGATGGACAAGTCATGTTCATCCTGGTGATCAGCCTGGCAGCCGCCGAGGCCAGTATTGGCCTGGCGATCCTGCTGCAACTGTATCGTCGCTTCCACACGCTTGATATCGACGCTGCCAGTGAGATGCGCGGATGAACATGATCTTTCTGACTTTCGTATTCCCCCTGATCGGTTTCCTGCTGCTGTCGTTCTCCCGTGGACGCTGGTCGGAAAACCTCTCGGCCCTGGTGGGTGTGGGTTCCATTGGCCTGTCGGCGATCGTTGCCGCCTACGTCATCTGGCAATTCAACGTGGCGCCGCCAGAAGGCGGTCACTACACCCTGGTGCTGTGGCAGTGGATGTCGGTGGAGGGCTTCAAGCCCAACTTCGCTCTCTATGTTGACGGCCTGTCGATCACCATGCTCGGCGTGGTGGTGGGTGTGGGCTTCCTGATCCACCTGTTCGCGTCCTGGTACATGCGCGGTGAAGCCGGTTACTCGCGCTTCTTCTCGTACACCAACCTGTTTATCGCCAGCATGCTGTTCCTGGTGCTCGGCGATAACCTGTTGTTCCTGTACTTCGGCTGGGAAGGCGTGGGCCTGTGCTCGTACCTGTTGATCGGTTTCTACTACAGCAACCGCAACAACGGTAACGCGGCACTCAAGGCCTTCATCGTCACCCGGATCGGCGACGTGTTCATGGCCATCGGCCTGTTCATCCTGTTCCAACAGGTGGGCACGCTGAATATCCAGGAACTGCTGGTGCTGGCACCGCAGAAATTCCAGGTTGGCGACTTCTGGATCACCCTGGCGACCCTGATGCTGCTGGGCGGCGCCGTGGGTAAATCCGCGCAACTGCCGCTGCAAACCTGGCTGGCGGACGCGATGGCCGGTCCTACGCCTGTTTCGGCTCTGATCCACGCCGCAACCATGGTTACCGCCGGTGTCTACCTGATTGCCCGTACCCACGGCCTGTTCACCCTGGCGCCGGATATCCTGCACCTGGTGGGCATCGTTGGCGGCGTGACCCTGGTCCTGGCCGGCTTCGCCGCGCTGGTACAGACCGACATCAAGCGGATCCTCGCCTACTCGACCATGAGCCAGATCGGCTACATGTTCCTGGCCCTGGGCGTGGGTGCCTGGGACGCGGCGATCTTCCACCTGATGACCCACGCCTTCTTCAAGGCCCTGCTGTTCCTCGCTTCCGGTGCGGTGATCGTTGCCTGCCACCACGAGCAGAACATCTTCAAGATGGGCGGCCTGTGGAAGAAACTGCCACTGGCCTACGCCAGCTTCATCGTCGGCGGTGCCGCCCTGGCCGCCCTGCCGTTGGTGACTGCCGGCTTCTACTCGAAGGACGAAATCCTCTGGGAAGCCTTTGCCAGCGGTAACCAGAACCTGCTGTACGCAGGCCTGGTGGGTGCGTTCATGACCTCGCTGTACACCTTCCGCCTGATCTTCATCACCTTCCACGGTGAAGCCAAGACCGAAGCACACGCAGGCCACGGCATTTCGCACTGGTTGCCATTGTCGGTGCTGATCGTGCTGTCGACCTTCGTCGGCGCCATGATCACCCCGCCGCTGCACGGTGTGTTGCCACAAAGCGTCGGCCATGCCGGCGGCGAAGCCCAGCACAGCCTGGAAATCGCCTCGGGTGCCATCGCCATTGCCGGTATCCTGCTGGCCGCGCTGCTGTTCCTCGGCAAGCGTCGCTTCGTGACCGCCGTGGCCAACAGTGGCATTGGCCGTTTCCTGTCGGCCTGGTGGTTCGCTGCCTGGGGCTTCGACTGGATCTACGACAAACTGTTCGTCAAGCCTTACCTGGCCATCAGCCACGTACTGCGCAAAGACCCGCTCGACCAGACCATCGGTTTGATCCCGCGTGCCGCCAAGGCCGGTCACACCGCCCTGAGCCGCAGCGAGACCGGTCAACTGCGTTGGTATGCCGCTTCCATGGCCGCCGGTGCCGTACTGGTCATCGGCGCCATCGTCGTGGTAGCGGTCTGACCATGTCTATGAACCGTGCGAACATTGCCAACTTTGCGAACTTGCGAAAGGAAACGAGCCTGTCATGATTCTGCCCTGGCTAATCCTGATCCCCTTTATCGGCGGCCTGCTCTGCTGGATGGGTGAACGCTTCGGCGCCACCCTCCCCCGCTGGATTGCGTTGCTGACCATGTCCCTGGAACTCGCACTCGGCCTCTGGCTGTGGGCCCATGGCGACTATTCATTTGCTCCGGCACCGGGTGTCGATCCGACCTTCGCGCTTGAATTCAAGCACGTGTGGATCCAGCGCTTCGGCATCAACGTGCACCTGGCCCTCGACGGCCTGTCGCTGTTGATGATCCTGCTGACCGGCCTGCTGGGTATCCTCTCGGTACTCTGCTCCTGGAAAGAGATCCAGCGTCACGTGGGCTTCTTCCACCTGAACCTGATGTGGATCCTGGGCGGCGTTGTCGGCGTGTTCCTCGCCCTCGACCTGTTCATGTTCTTCTTCTTCTGGGAAATGATGCTGGTGCCGATGTACTTCCTCATCGCGCTCTGGGGTCACAGTTCTTCGGACGGCAAGAAAACCCGGATCTACGCGGCGACCAAGTTCTTCATCTTCACCCAGGCTTCCGGCCTGATCATGTTGGTGGCGATCCTGGGCCTGGTACTGGTCAACTTCAACAACACCGGCGTGATTACCTTCAACTACGCCGACCTGTTGAAAACCAAGATGTCCCTGACCACCGAGTACATCCTGATGCTGGGCTTCTTCATCGCGTTCGCGGTGAAGCTGCCGGTGGTGCCGTTCCACTCCTGGCTGCCGGATGCCCACGCACAGGCGCCGACTGCCGGTTCCGTGGACCTGGCCGGTATCCTGTTGAAGACGGCGGCCTACGGCCTGCTGCGTTTCGCACTGCCGCTGTTCCCGAATGCCTCGGCGGAATTCGCGCCGATCGCCATGACCCTGGGTCTGATCGGGATCTTCTACGGTGCGTTCCTGGCCTTCGCACAAACCGACATCAAGCGTCTGATTGCCTTCTCGTCCGTGTCCCACATGGGCTTCGTACTGATCGGCATCTACTCCGGCAGCCAACTGGCGCTGCAAGGCGCAGTCATCCAGATGTTGGCCCACGGTGTCTCGGCCGCTGCCCTCTTTATCCTGAGTGGCCAGCTGTACGAGCGCCTGCACACCCGTGACATGCGTGAAATGGGTGGCGTGTGGTCGCGCATCGCGTACCTGCCGGCGATCAGCCTGTTCTTCGCCGCCGCGTCCCTGGGCTTGCCGGGCACCGGCAACTTCATCGGCGAGTTCCTGATCCTGATGGGTGCATTCGTGCAAACACCGTGGATCAGTGCGATTGCTACCTCCGGCCTGGTGTTTGGTTCGGTTTACTCGCTGATCATGATCCACCGCGCCTACTTCGGCCCGGCCAAGTCCGACACCGTCCTGCAAGGGATGGATGCTCGCGAACTGATCATGGTGCTCGGCCTTGCGGTGCTGCTGATCTACATCGGCGTGTACCCGCAACCGTTCCTGGACACTTCTGCCGCGACGATGCATGGCGTGCAGCAGTGGTTCGGCACCGCCTTCTCTCAACTCGCTTCGGCCCGGTAAGAGCGCTATGGAATTCACGATCCAACACTTTATCGCGCTTGCGCCGCTGCTGATTACCAGCCTCACCATCGTGGTGGTGATGCTGGCAATCGCCTGGCGCCGCAATCACTCGCAAACGTTCCTGCTGTCCTGTGCCGGCCTCAACCTGGCCCTGCTGTCGATCATCCCGGCCCTCAAGGTCGCGCCATTGGCGGTCACGCCGTTGATGATGGTGGATGACTTCGCCCTGCTGTACATCGCGCTGATCCTGGTCGCGACCCTGGCGTGCGTCACCCTCGCCCACGCCTATATGGGCGAAGGCGGCACCGGCTACCCAGGCAACAAGGAAGAGCTGTACCTGCTGATCCTGCTGGCTGCGGCCGGTGGCATCGTGCTGGTCAGCGCACAGCACCTGGCGGGCCTGTTCATCGGCCTGGAACTGCTGTCGATCCCGACCTACGGCCTGGTGGCCTATGCCTTCTTCAACAAGCGCTCCCTGGAAGCCGGCATCAAGTACATGGTGCTGTCGGCGGCCGGTTCTGCGTTCCTGTTGTTCGGTATGGCCTTGCTCTACGCCGAAGCCGGCAGCCTGAGCTTCACCGGTATCGGTCACGCCTTGGCCACCACCAACATGCCTGCGCCAATCGCCCAGCTGGGCCTGGCCATGATGTTGATCGGCCTGGCGTTCAAGCTGTCGCTGGTACCCTTCCACCTGTGGACCCCGGACGTGTACGAAGGCGCCCCGGCGCCGGTGGCCGCGTTCCTGGCCACTGCGTCGAAAGTGGCAGTGTTCGCGGTGATGGTGCGTCTGTTCCAGATCTCCCCTGCCGCCAACACCGGTGTGCTGAGCACCGTGCTGACCGTGATCGCCATTGCGTCGATCCTGTTCGGTAACCTGCTGGCCCTGACCCAGAACAACCTCAAGCGTCTGCTGGGTTACTCCTCCATCGCTCACTTCGGCTACCTGCTGATCGCCCTGGTGGCGAGCAAAGGCCTGGCCGTGGAAGCCATGGGCGTGTACCTGGTCACCTACGTGATCACCAGCCTGGGTGCATTCGGCGTGATCACGCTGATGTCCTCGCCGTTCAAAGGCCGTGACGCCGACGCCCTGTACGAATACCGTGGCCTGTTCTGGCGCCGTCCGTACCTGACTGCCGTACTGACCGTGATGATGCTGTCCCTGGCCGGTATCCCGCTGACTGCCGGCTTTATCGGCAAGTTCTACATCGTCGCCACCGGCGTCGAAGCGCACGAGTGGTGGTTGGTGGCGTCCCTGGTACTGGGCAGCGCTATCGGCGTGTTCTACTACCTGCGCGTGATGGTCACCCTGTACCTGATCGAGCCAAACCTGCGCCGTGTGGATGCCGAGCTGCACTGGGAACAGAAGGCAGGCGGCGTGATGCTGCTGGCCATCGCCCTGCTCGCGTTCTTCCTGGGCGTGTACCCACAACCGTTGCTCACCCTGGTGCAGCACGCGGTGTTGGGCGTTTGATCGCTTAGCGGGATGCAGTAAACAGAACGGCGCCTTCGGGCGCCGTTTTGCGTTTCTGTGAATGAATACATGTCCATAGGACAGACCTCGTGGTGAGCGGGTTTCTGTGGTGAGCGGGCTCGCCCCGCGCTGGGGCGCGGAGCGGCCCCAAAACCGGCTATAGCGTTATACCTGAACGTACCCTGTGATCTTACTGGGGCTGCTTCGCAGCCCAGCGCGGGGCAAGCCCGCTCACCACAATGTCGGCCTATAACGCCCCCCCGCGAAATGCGCTGGGGCTCACCCCCGTCCACCGTTTGAACGCCCGCCGAAAACTGCGCACATCGCTGTAACCCACCTCTTCCGTGATCCGTTCGATAGACAACCCCGGGTTGCCCAGCAGGCCCATGGTCCGCGCGCGTCGCACTTGCTCCAACAAGGCTTCGAAGGTCAGGCCATGCTCAGTCAAGCGCCGGCGCAGGGTGCGGCCACTCATGTTCAAGTCGCTGGCGACCTTCTCCAATTGACTGCCCTGCAAGTCGCGGGAAATCGCGCGTTCGACCGCCTGGATAAGGTCCATCTTCTGGTGCAGCTGGGCGCTTTCCAGCTCCAGCAATTCCAAGGCCTGGCGCAATGCGAGGGCGTGATGGTTGGGCAAGCGCGCATCCATCCAGTGCGGCGCCAGCACCATGCGGTTGTGCAGGCAGCCGAAGCGCACATCGTCACCAAACAGGCGCCGGTACTCGGCGGCATAAGGCGGTGGCGCATGCACGAACTCCATGCGCAGCGGCATGAATGCCGGCCCCACCAGCGTACGGCCATACACCATGAGGCTGGCGAAGAATTCTTCTGCGGCAAACACCTGCACCTCGGCATAGGGCAACAGGCATTCCACGTCGACAAACACCTCATCGGCGCCCTCAAGGGTGCGGGTGGTGGCAATGCCGCCGGAGGTGTGCTGGTGGCGCTCGCCGATCGCGAAGGCATCGCGCAAGGTCTTGCACAGGGAAATCACATGACCGAGTAAACCCAGGGTGCCCAGGACATTCTGGTTGCCCACCCACAGGCCCAGTCCCTGATCGGGCAGCACCTTGAGCGCACGCTGGATCATCGCCACGGCCTGGCGATAGGAGATGCGTTGCGCCGGGTCGTCAAGGTCGCCCAGGGTAAACCCCAGGCCACGGCACAGGGCGTCGGCACTGGCGCCCTTTTGCGCCACCACCTGCCCAAGGGTCTGCAACAGGAACGGCGACACAAGCGCCAGCTCGAACTGCGGGTCTACGGCTTTCCTTTGCATGGATCACGGGTTCCCGACTGAGTACTTCAGTTCTTGTTTTAGAAACATTCTGACAATCATAGGCGCTTGCAAGATTCACTGCACCCTGAGTGAAACCTGTCCGGCAAAGTCCCCCTATCTGGCCGCCAAAACCCTGCCGTGCGGGGCGTACAGGGCTTATTTCTATGGCCTGCGGTGCCCTAACAATAATAATGAGGCCAGACATGAACCCCACCCGTGTGCTTCACCCGCTGCAATTCGCCCTGTTGAGCCTGATCAGCCTGCCCGCCCTGGCCACCGAAGGCGGCGTCGACAACATCGGCCCCGGCACCGATGGGTTCTACATCCTGCCCCTGGATGTGAACAACCTGCCGGACCATATGTTCGCCTTCAACCTCTACTACAACCATTACGAAGCCAGGAAGCTGGACATCAGCTCCCTGGGCGGCAAGGTCTCCGAGGTGCGCATCAAGTCGGACGCGGTCATCCCGCGCCTGGACTACCTGAGCCCCGTGCGTATTTTCGGCGGGCGCCTTGGCGGCTATGTCGCGCAGCCGTACCTCAAACAGCAGGTGGCGCTGTTCGGAATGTCCGACACCCGGGAAAGCATGGGCGACACCACTGTGGCGCCGATCATCCTGTGGGACCTGGGACCCCGCCTGACCTTGGGCGCCGCAGTGGAAATCACCCTGCCTACCGGCGAGTACGACGCTTCGCGGCTGGCCAACACCAGCAATAATTTCTACACCTACAAGCCGTTGGTGTCGGCGACCTGGATGCCTACTGCGCGCACTGAGTTGTCGATCAAGACCACTTACAGTTTCAACAAGGAAAACCACGATACCGACTACCGGTCAGGGCAGATTTTCCATTTCGATTATTCGGCCAGCTACAAGGTCACCGATAACCTGAGCCTGGGTGTGAATGGCTATTACCTCAAGCAGACGACCGACGATAAGCAGTACGGGCATACGGTGGTGAATATCTTGGGTGAAGAGGTGGATGATGGTGTGCGGGGGCAGGTGTTCGCGATTGGGCCGGCGGTGTATTTCACTTTTTTGAAGTACGCGAGTGCGGAGGTGCGGTGGGCCAAGGAGTTTGATGTGGAGAATCGGCCGGAGGGGGATATGTTGTGGGCTAAGTTGACGATTCCTTTTGCTTTGTGAGGCGGATAGAGGTCGTGGTTTGTAGGGGTGTACATATCCGTTTTTTTGATAACGGCGGAGCTCGGTATGCCCGGAATCCGACCGGTATTTTGAGGGGGCTGCCTAAGATTAAAATCAAAAGCAAGCGCATGGCGGCCTGAGTGGTCGGTTCAAAAGCAGGTAGTTGTAGGAGCTGGCTTGCCGGCGATGCAGGCGATTAGGTACGTCAGGCCACCCAGGTGATGCCATCGCCGGCAAGCCGGCTCCTACAGGCTGGGCGGGCATCCCCAAATAACGGATATGCACTCACCCCCCAGATCAAAACCCAACCCCCTGCAACGGCAATTCATAAGACTTCTTAACCGTGCGCACCACCAACGTCGACGAATAAGTCCGAATCGGAATATCCCGATAAGTCTCCAAAAAACGATAGATATACTCCGTGTACTCTGCAGCATCCCGAAACTTCGCCACCATCACAAAATCAAACTCCCCGGTCATCAAATAACAATCCTGAATCTCCGGATGACTCGAGAGTATGTGCTGCATCCTGCGATCAATATCCTTGCTGTCCCTGTCCAGCTTGATCAGGAAGAACGCCGTCACCTGGATCCCCAGCTTGCGTTCATCCAGTACCGCCACTTTCGCCTTGATAATCCCCACGCTTTCCATGCGGCGAATCCGCCGGTAACAACTGGTGGAGGACAGCCCCACGCTGTCGCTCAACAACTCCAGGCTCTGGTCGCAATCCTTTTGCAACTTGCCCAGGATCTTCAAATCCATGGCGTCTGTCATCGGTTCCAAATCGTCCTTGAAAAATGCAATGAATCCGTCGCAATGACGGGCCAATTTGCACAAATCCTGCGCAATGGCTAGTTAACATCGATCCAGCTTAGCAGCCCGGCCAACACCTGGCCTCAAGGCGGCATGAGAGGGATCTTATGATAGTCGCGAAACCGACATGGACCGCTGATATCCAAGGACTTTTCAGCGCCCCTTACTGGATACCCGCCAGCCAGCGCGCGGCCGTGGCGGCCACGTGGGCAGGCTGCATGAATGCCTACGATGTGTTCCTCGAAGACCCGGCGTCGGTCAAGACCTGGTCGCAAACCATCTACCAGCACCTCGCCTCGCGCAACATGCCGTTGACCACCGACCAGCAACAATTCTGGCCCATCGACGCACTGGAAACCTTCCGCCTGTGGGTCAACCAGGGTTGGCGGCTGGACAGCATCTCGCCGTTCGACCTGGCTGAGCGCATCCCGCCACCGACGCTGCCGCATCCGGTCAAGCGGGTGCGCCAGGACATCCGCGCCCTGAGCCCCGAGCAGTTGAACCTGTACCGCGCCAAACTGGATGATGTGATGCACATCAGCGACCCCGACAGCGGTTCGCCCTGGCAGCGCTACGCGTATATCCATACCAACTGGTGCCTGCATTACCAGGAAGCCTTCGCCCTGTGGCATCGCGCCTACTTGCTGTACCTGGAAGCGCTGATCGACTGCGCGATCCCTTACTGGGACTGGATGGCCGCCGACGCCAGTGTCGATGGCAGCCCCCAGGCGGGCCTACCCCAGGCGTTTCTCGATGAGACCTACGTGCACCCGCACACCGGTGAGGTGCGGCGTAATCCATTGCGCTATGCGGCGGCCAAGGATGGCTGTTCAAAGGTCTGCGCCGCTGCGCCCGTGGCGGGCGTGGAGTGCCTGTATGTGCAGCGCAACCCGCTGTTCTACACCCAGGGCGAGGCCTTTCGCATTGAGCGTACCCAGCTGTATGGCATGAGCCGGATTTTCCAGCAGCAGGTGGTCGACGCGCTCGCGTTCACCACGTTCAGCCAGCCCCAGGGCGTACCCGGATACCCCTGGGCCAACATCACCACCTTTGACCCGCCGCAACCCAACAACCTGTACCCCAACCGCGCGCTGAATTTCGACGGCCTCTACGAGCAGCCCCACGACAACTATCACGGCTGGATCGGCGGCGACATGGCCGACAACGCCTACACCGCCTTCGACCCGGTGTTCTGCTCCTATCACGCCAATATCGACCGCATGCTGGAAGTCTGGATCCGCGCCAACCCGGCGGCGCAGTACACCACCCAGTGCCTGTTGCAGCCGTTCGCCGGGCACCAGGCCGACGAGGTGACCTTCACCAGCGCCGATGCCTGGCGCTACACCAGCCTTGGCGACATGGCCCAGGACAGCCGGCACATCGGTTACGACTATGGCACCCCGGTAGCCCCGCAGTTTGGTGCGGCCAAAGCGGCGTGCTGCCCGCAGAAACACTCCGCCGCCAGCGGCCCCTGGGTAGTGTTCGACCACGTGCGCTGCACCCATGACACCTACCTGATCGATGTCTTCCTCAACCAACCTGAAGCCACGCCGCCCCAGGCAAGTGCCGACAACCCGCATTACGTCGGGCGTTTCAGCCGTATCGGCATGGGCCTGGTGGATGACAAGGGGCGCTGCATCAGCCAAGGCGTCTCCCGCGCCCTGAACGCCGCGCGCAACGTCAAGGCACTGAACCTCAAACCAACCGACGCGACGCAGTTATCGCTGATCGTGACCCATCCCGATACTGGCCAGGTGTTGACGCCCGATGCGTACGCGCCCCTGCCTGGCTTTATCGCCCAACTGGTGTGGGACGACCCACGCCAAACCTCTGCCGGCCCCGCTTCGGACGCCGGTTGCTGCTCCACCAACACCAATGCTGGAGAACCAACATGAGCACGCCCTTCACCCAATTCACCTCCCCTGCCGAACAAGCCCCCAAGGACTACAACAAGCTGGGCCTGGAGAACCAACTGCCCACCTTCGAAACCAACTGGAACAACAACGTCACCGGCTGGACCCAGATGTCGGTGATCGGCAATCCGTGGTCCAACCTCAACGACGCACCGCGCTCGGGCTACTACAACCCGCTGGAGAGCGGCTACGGCACACAGACGCCAGTGACCATCACGTGGCAGCCCTTCCCCAATCGGCTGTGGACGTTCTTCTACAACAACGGCGCCGCCGTGGTCCCGCAACTGGGCGGCAAGGCCATGACCCTGGACCAGGTGATGCAGTTGACTGACCACGGCCAGATCACCCTGAACAACACCCTCTATTCGCTGTACCCGGACCCCAAGGCAACCCAACTGCAGATCCCCAGCGTGCTGTGCAAGTCCATCAACTGGAACGGTCCTTACGCCGACTTTTCACCCTCGGGCCCACGGGGCTGGCTGGATGAATACTGCGAGTGGTCGATCACCCGCGATCCCGACGGCAACATGCGCAGCATCATGTTCACCAGTGAGAACCCGGCGTACTTCCTGACCATGTGGAATATCGATCCGCAGGCCGTGCTGGGGTTGTACAAGGCGTATGTCGACCCGCAAGTGAAGATCGAAGACCTGTACCTGCGCTACACCGCCAACGGCCCGACCGGCCAGGCCGGCGAACCGGTGCTCGACCCCACCACCGGCCAGCCCGCCTATGACACGGTGAACAAATGGAACAGCGGCACCGTGCGTATCCCAGGGGTGTCGGGCGGCGCCATGCACCTGACCTCCGGGCCCAATACCCTGAGTGCCGAGATCTACCTGGCGGCGGCCGCCACTATCCTGCGGCCGCTCAACAGCAGCCGTAACCAGCAGAGCCTGATCTGCTGCGCGCAGTACGGGCAGAACTATCGCAACTCCGACCCGCATATCGGCTTTTCCGCCAACCAGGCGGCGGTCAACAACCTGATCTCATTGACCAACCCCATCGGCCTGTACCTGCAACAGCCGAAATCCTTCAGCACCTGGAAAGGCCCGCAAGGCCAGGATGTCAGCAGCTACTGGCGCGTCACCCGTGGCACGGCCGGCACCGGTCCAAACAACTCCGACCAGATCCTGCAGGCGGTGTTCGAGGTGCCACAAAGCGCGGGGTTCTCGATCAATGACATCACCATCAACGGCACGCCGATCGACTACGTGTGGGTGATCGCCAATGAATTGAATGTGGCCCTGAGCGTCACCCCGGCGCCGCTCCCCGCACCGCCCAAGGAATGCGATTGCGTGGCGGCCAACAACACCGATGCGCAACCCTGGCCGGTGCAGTTGCTGCCGATCGACCTGTTCTACGGCCAGTCCCCCAGCGACTTGCCGGCCAGCTTTGCCCCCGGCAGTTCCGGCCAGTTCGTACTGGTGGTGCAAGGCGCCGACCCGAACACCACGGCGGCGGATGCGCGGGTGCAGTTTTCCAACCCAGGGATTACCGCCCAGGTCACCCAGTTCTTGCCGGATGCGTCGGCCATTCCAGGGCAGACCGACAGCGGCGGCACCCAGGGCTACATCATGACGGTCACCGTCAGCAGCAACGCGGCACCGGGGCTGGTCAGCGTGCGTGCGCTGAACCCCAGCGAAGGCGCCAACCCGAGTGCCACCCAGCACCCATGGGAAAGCGGCCTGGCACTGGTGCCCGACGCCTGAGTGCCTCCCGGCCGTGCATGCCTGGCGTGGGCGGCCACCCCTCAAGTCTTGAGCAAGGAATGCGATCATGAACGGATGGCTTCGCCCGCTGCGTCGGGCACGCTTGCGTGTGTTCTGCTGGATCACCTGCGCCCTTCTCCCACTGCTGGCCCCGTCACCGGCCAATGCGGCTACCGATGCCCAGAGCTGCGTCAGCCAGCTGGTGTTCGACCCCACCAGCGGCGGCTTCCTGCCGGTGAATAACTTCGGCACCGAGCAGGACTTTCTCAATTGTTTCGGCTGGCAGCTGTTCATCGCCATGAACTGGCCCGTCAACCCTGGCTGGCCGGCCAACGCGAGCCTGGCCGGCGAGCCGGACACCCAAAGCAGCGTGGCCCAATTCGGCGTGCCGGCAACACCCGGCCAGCCAATGAGCAACGCCCCGGTGTGGGCCAGCTATAAGGATGCCAGCGAGATCTTCCTGCCTGGTGCGCCCAAACCCTCTGGCTGGGGCGTGGAAACCCTGGTGCCGTCCAATTGCACCGCCAGCGGCAACCTCAAGGCCTATGCCACCGGCGCACGTAAGTTCATCACCGCCACCTCGGAAAGCGCGATCAACCGCAAGCACCGTTTCCACCTGTCCAGCGGCACCCAGGTGACCCTGCCGGACTCGATCATGGAAGCCTCCGGCGGCTGGCTGACGGACCAGTCGGGCAACCTGGTGTTTTTCGAGCGCAAGGTCGGCAAAGCCGAGTTCGACTACATCGTCAATAACGAGCTGTACGACGCTGCCAACCAATTGATCGTGGCGCAGAACAGCGACAACCGGCACCCCGCCGGGCTGTCCTTGCCCGCCGGCAAACTGGTGCGTGAACTGCCAGCCCAGGCACTGCCCCAAGAGGAATTGGGCGCCCTGGAGCTGAAGGCGGCCTGGCGCGTACTCACTAACAAGCCCGAATTGTACGGGCGCTACCTGACCACCGTCGCGTGGCTGCAACGCCCGGACACGCTGCAGTGCACCCAGGAAGTGGTGGGCCTGGTGGGCCTGCATATCATCAACAAGACCCAGACCCAGCCGAACTTCATCTGGACCACCTTCGAGCAGGTCGACAACGTGCCCGACGCCGGCCCGACACCGCCCCAAGGCTACAGCTTCAACAACCCGGCATGCAGCGGCACTGCCTGCACGCCCAACGTCGCCCGCGTGCAGTGCGACGCCACCCACGCCCCGCCCAACTGCACGCCCCTGGATCAGCCGGTGCAGGCCACGCGAGTCAATGCCACGCCCCAGGACCTGCAGGCCTTGAATACGGCTGTACAGCAGACCTTCGCCCAGAAAACCCAGGGCCAGTCGGTGTTCCAGTACTACAAACTGGTGAATGTGCTGTGGTCCAAGACGCCCAATGCGCCCAACGATCCAGGCCCTGGGCCCAACGTGAAAACGCCGCTGTCCTACGGGCCGTTTGTCAGCGACCAGAGCGTCGTCGTCGCCAATACCACGATGGAAACCTACGTGCAGGCAGACAACTGCAACGACTGTCACCAGTACGCGGCGATTGCCGGCAAGTCGGGCCTGGCATCAGACTTTTCGTTCCTGTTCGGCAATGCCGATTCGGCGAAGAACACCCGCCTGATCAAACGCATCGAGGGGTTCAAGACCCTCAAGGATGATCAATAGTCGTGCTTTTCTGTGGGAACTGGCTTGCCTGCGATGGCATCACCTCGGCTCAACTCAAGACCGAGGTGCCCGCATCGCAGGCAAGCCAGCCCCCACATCGGACCGAGCAATGCCGCAAAAAAAGGGGCGATCATTGATCGCCCCGAACAGTACAACGAGAGGTCCTTTCCCAAGCCTTACAAGCTGATCTGCTTACGCTCCTCATCCGTCAACCGCGCCCGCGCCTGTTCGCTCAGCGGCCCCGCGCCCAGCACTTGCACCGGGCTGTCAGGGTTGTAGCCGGAGGTTTTCTGCGCCGGTTCCGGCTCCCGTGGCAATGGCTCGCTGCCCAGGCTCAACACCTCGACCGTCATGATCGAAGGCCGGCCTTGCTTGGCCGCCGCCTGCTGACTGCGCGCTGCGTCTTCCGCCGCCTGGGACGCCGCCGCCCCGGCCGCGCTGGCCGAACTCATGGCGCCGGTGTTGACGGTGGCGGAGACCGGCACCCCGGACGACTTGCCCTGGGTCTGGATGTTCGCTGCGTTCACCACGCGCAAGGCGGCGATGTTGACGTTGCCCGACACACGAATGCCCGCCTCGCCCGCGTCGATGGTGCCCAGCGGCGCGATGAGATCGATGTCCCCGGCCGGCACTTCCGGGATCGGGTTGAGCGTGGCGATCCCCGCGCCAGTGCTTGGCACCGACGGCGACAGGCCGACGTTGCCCCAGTTGTCATAGACACGCTTGGGCGGCGTGTACACAACGGTGGTCTTGGAGCCACGGCCGGCGTTGATGTCGCCTTCGCTGGTCCAGCCCATGATCGAGCCGCCAAAGGTGGTCATGATGCGGCTCTGGCCGAGCAAAATGCTGCCCAGGGAATACAGCTGGATATCCCCCGCGCCCTGGGTGATCACGCCCGCCGTCGACGGTGGGGCCGCGCCTTCGATGCCGAAGGTCTGGCTGCCGCCTGGGGTGAGCATCTGGATCGAGCCACCGAAGTTGGTGTGCACCCCGGCGCCGCCGAACAGGGTGATATCGCCTTTGTAGGTGATCGGGTTGCCGGCCACGTCCTTGTCCGGGAACAGCGCGGCGATGGCTGCACGGCCCCGCACATAACTGCCTTCACGCACGCCGCCGTCACTGTTGTACTCGCGGCCAGCGGCCTTGAGCTCGGCGAAGTACACGTCACGGGCGAACACTCGTTGTTGCACGGCGGGCAGCGCCGCGTAGTAGCTGCGGGCCTGCTCGGGGCTGCCGATGAAACCGAAGCGCTCGGCGAGCCAGCCGACCAGCTCGTTTTCGTAGGTCTTGGCGACCTTGCCGCCCTGGATCGACTCGCCGGGTTGCGCCAGGTTGACCGGGTTGAGGTAGGCCTCGACAAAACGCAGGTAATCCGGGCCATTGGGGCCGACGCCGGCTTGCATCACGATACTGGCGCCGGGGCGCGTGTCGCCTGCCGCCACGGCGCCCAGGCTGGTAATGCCGACCCTGTCGTCCATCAGGATATTGTGGCCGGCGGTGATTTCCAGGTTGCCGGGACCGGCAACGTTGAAGCTGCTGTAGAGGATATCGCGACCGGCACTGACGATGGAGACATCGGTGGCGCCGTTGTGCACGAACAGGTTGCCGGCGAGGGTGTATTGCCCCGTCCCGAAGTCGCCGCCGCTGGCACCGCTCAAGCCTGTACCACTGCTGACGATGTCCCGGCCCGCACGCATCCACACCGCGCCCGCGCCTTCGTAGTAGGTCTGGCCCAGACGCGGGTCATCAGCGCCGGTCAAGGTGATAGTGCGCCCACTGCTGACCCCCAGCAGATCGCCCGTCAGGGCATAGAAGCGTGCGGGTTCCAGGCTATTGCCCCACGCCGTGCTGGCGGTATTGGGACCAAAAGCAAACAACGGGAGGGCATTGCCCAGGCGGGCCACGTTGCCATCGGCAGAAACGGTGCCGCTGCCATCCACCCGAACACCACCGATAAACCCTTGGACGGCTGGCTTGAAGACAGTCGCCAGGCTGTCCGGCGCTGCGCTGGAGCGGCTGATGATCAGGTCGCCGCCGTAGATCGAGTCCGCCGCCAGCAATTGCAGTTGTCCCTTGGCCGATGGCGCCAAGACCATCGACTTGAGTGGCTGCGGCGTCTCCGGGTTGTTGGTGGAGGCACTGCCGTAATACAAGCTGCCGCTGGCGGCCACGGCACGCAAGGTCGCGGGATAGACCGCCGCCATGTCGGTTTCCACCGCCTGGGTCAACGGCGTGAGGTTGCCACCGGCTGAAAAGAGGTCGATGGCCGTGCGATCGGTCCACAGGCTGAACCAGGTCTGCCCGACACCCGTGACCCCGTCTTTCTGGTAGGCCCACAGGTTCATCTGCGGTGCGCGACCAGGGTCGGCCACGTCCTGCAGCACCAGGTCTCCACGGGTGGATACGCTGAAGGTCGCGTCGCCCGGCAACAGGCTCCAACCACCCGCCGCGCTCGCAGAAGTCGAGCGCATCGCGTCAAAGGCGCGAACCTCGCTGGGGCTGTGATCCACCGCTCGCGAGCCGTAACGCAACGCCAGGCTACCGAGGCTGCCGCCGGTCAGTTGAACGTGCCCGCGCAGGTCCACCACCGCACCGTTAAGCTGCCCCAGAACGATCTGGCTGCCAGGGTTTACCGCCCCACCGACCCGAACGTTCATGTCGCCGCCGCCGGTGAGTTGCAGGCTGCCATCCGCCGCGACCCGGCCGGTGCTACCGACCGCCAGCACCAAGCCTGTGCTGCGGGGGCTGACATTGCGTGCCACGTAGCCGGCAGCCAGCGGCGCGATAATGCCCGCGTCCCCCCCGACGTCGACATTCAGGTTGCCACCGCCCAATGTTCCAAACCCGGTAAAGCCCACCATCTGGTCGGCGGCACCCGGTACAGGCGCGAATGAGCCGAAGTTGATCCACCAGGCAGTGCCTTGTGCCTGGCTGCCGCTCAAGCCGTTGCCCTGGCGCCACAGCCAATTGCCGACGTTGGTCGAATCCTGGCCAATGTCCAAGGTTACCGGGCGCCCGGCACCACTCCCCGCCTTGCTGGTGACGTTGCCGGTCAGGTTGCCACCCGCCTTCACCAGCAAATTGCCGCCGTTCTCTGGGTACCAGGCGCCGGCAGGGCTACCCGGTGTAGCGGCGGCAGAAGTGCCGGCGGTGTAGACACCGAACAGCGACTCCATGCTCAAGTTGCCTGCGGCCAGCAGTTCCAAGTCCGCCGCGCCGGTACGGATCACGCTGAAGCGCGTGCTGCCGCCAACGATCTTGCTCGGGCCGTAGACGCCATAATGGCTGTCGGCCAGGCGCAGATTACCGGCCTGCGGTTGCGACTGCAGCGCACGGCTGTCAGCCGCCTGGGTGTCGGCACCCGCCAGCAGGCGCATCGACCAGGCCTGGGAACCGTCGGGCAGCATTGGCGCCGCCGCCCACAATTTGCCTTGCCCATTCGCCCCTGGCACGCGCAGTTGCACCGAAGTGGCATTGCCCGGCAACTTGACGTTGGTGCCCACCGGCAACAACGCCCCACGGGGCAGCAGTTTGGTGCCACTGAGAATGACCGTGCCAGTAGTGCCCAGCTTGCCGGGCAATGGCACGCCCGCAGGCCAGGTCATGATCCGCACACTGGTGAGACTCACCAGCACGTTGCCCGCGTCCAGGATGCTGCCGTTCGCCAAGTCCAGAGGTTCGGTCAGGTGTGTGCCGGCCGGGTGTATCACGTTGCCTGCGGCATCACGTACAGCGCCCGCCAAGACCGTGCCGGCTGGCAGTGTCAACGCCGCATTGAGTGTCACCGCCGTGGGTAACCGAGTACCGGCTGGCAAGCTGCGGGCCTTGATCGTCACGTCGAAATTCAGCGTCACGCCCGCGGGGAATGTCGTGCCGTCCGCCAGCATCGCGCCGTTGCCTGGCACCACCACGGTACCGCCGGTGAAATCGATGCCGGCGCGCAGTACCCAGCCATTGTCATCATTGGAGGCTGCGGGCGCGGCGAAGCCGTCGTTGATACTGCCGTAGATGTTCAGGTCGCCACCGGCGCGCAGGGTCAGGCTGCCGGCTTCGGTCACTGCGTGAGTCGGCGACTTGAGACTGGCGTAGCGATAGCCGGACAGGTCCAGATCACCCTGGACGACCAGGTCGCCGTCAGCGGTTTTGCTGATGATCTCGACGCCCGGACGCAGGTGGAACGTGTCGCCGTAGGTGGCGTTGTTCAGGCCGGCCAACTTGTTTTGCACCAGGTCATTGTTGAGCAGTGCCGCATTGATGAACGCCGTGCTCAGCGCGTGTTTCTGATCCAGGTAGGCCTGGGTGATTTCCTGGTACGGCCTGCCACTGGCTGTCGCATCGGTCTTGGCTGGGGCATCGTCATACGTGACCATGCCGTTAAGGGCGATGGAGCGTGCACCCTCGATTGTCAGGCGCCCACTGGCGTCGATGGCAATGTCATTGCTGCCCAGTCGCGGCGCATTCAGCTCCAGCGTGCCACGGTTGCGCCCATCGTTGCCGGTGGCGTCGGTGCCATGGCGCAGGTCGATGTGCACGCCATCGGCCAGGGTCAGTTGGCCGGTGCCGGACCCCAGCATCACGATAGCGCGGTTGGGCGAGTCGATGATCTTGCCGTAGCTGTCCACGCGCAACTGCGTGCCATGGGCGTCGAGTACGGCGCTGCCGTCCAGGGTCAGGCCATTCTTGCCTGCCAGGTTGATGCTGCCGACGCGCTCGCCGCTGGCATCCACCCGGCCCGTCACACGCAGACTGCCGTTGTCGACCGAGACGTTGACGGTGTTGGCCTTGACGTCGCTGCCGATGATCAGGTCGCCCTGCTTGAGCTGGAAGCTGCGCGCACCAAAGACCTGCCCCTGGTTGAGGCGCTGGTTGAGTGCCGCGAACTGGTCGCTGAGGCTACCGCTGCCGCCCAGGCGCTGGGCCTGTATTTCCACCGCACCGGCCAGGTACGGCACCCGCGTACCACCGGCGTCGTAGTCACCGCTGCTGCCGGCAAGGACCTTGCCCGCCAGGTCGACGGTACCCGCCGCACCGCCCACCGCGACGGCGCGCAGTTTACCGGCCTGGTTGTACTGTGCCGACAGGTCGATGGTGGAGCCCGCACTCTGTCGTACATTCCCTTCGCGACTTTCCAGCAGTACCTCACCGCCTGCGCTGTATTGGGTCAGGTCGTTGAACGCGATCGCGTGGCCGGACACATCAACCAACGCGGCGTCGGTCAACACCACATCACCACGGGCACCGAGGGTGACCTTGCCGCTGGGCAGGACCACCGCACTCGCCAAGCGCAGGCTATCGCCCTGCAGCGACAACTCGCCGCCAAGGCCGTCGACCTTGCCCACCGGGCTGCCCGACGCGCTGATATCGATGGCCCCACCGGCGGTGATTTTATTCACCGAGCCCGCTGCGCCGGTCATCAGCGGCGTCAGGATATTCAGGTTCCCGCCACTGTAGGCAAAGCCCTTGATGGCGTCGTAGGCGCCCTGGCTCTGGTACACCGAAAGGCTGCCCTTATGGTTCGCGGTGATGCGGTCGCTGGCCTTCAGGTTGACGTTGGCAAACCCCAGGGCCAAGCGGTTGAGGCTGGCGGTAGTGCTCGCCTGGGCGAACTCGCCATACCCGAATTCGATGCGCTCGGCGTTGATATCCAGGCGCCCGCTACCGGTGCCCGCACCACCCGCCACCACGGTGCCAGGCGCTGCTTCGGCGCCCTGCCAGATCAGGTTGGCGGTATGGATGGTCGCCACGTCATTGGCACCGCCAGCGCCGTAGACGGCTGGCGTGGAGAGCATCAGGTTATTGAGCAGGGACTTGCCGGTCACCGCGTCATAAGTGTCCAGGGTGGTGGTGCCATAGAAGTTGAAGCTGTCCCGTGCCGACAATTGCAAGGTTTCCAGGCCAGGAGCGCCGAATTGAGTGTCGCCACGCAGCAGGCGGTCGAGTACGGCCTGAGTCAGGGTCAGGCCCGCGGGCAGACGGTTGGCCGCGGCAGCGGCAGCGAGCGCTTCGGGGCTGCCGACGTTGATGCTGCTCAGTCCCAGGTTGAGATGGCGGGTGCCGTAGCGCACCTGATCACCCATTTGTAGGGTGCTGTCGGTCAAGACGGCGATGGTGCCTTCCGAGTACAAGGCCGTCGGCCCACTGCACGGCGCGCTGTTGCACACACCTATCTGGATGCCTTGGCCCACTTCCGATTGCTTGGCGGCGACGACGTTGAGCAAGCCATTGGACACCGCCAACACGTTGGCCATGTTGTAGACAAAACCGTCGCGTGCGTCATAACCGACCTTGCCGCGCCCGATGGTGTTGATCGAAGCGCCTTGCTCCACCACGATACTGCCGGTGGAAGCGACCAGGAACACTTCCGGCGCCGCCAGGGTTGCGCCATCGCGAAGAATCAGCGCACCTGTGGTGCCCGCCGCCAGGTTGATGTAGTTGCCGCCCTGGCCATAGTTGACCACCGTCATCCCACCGACCAGCAAGCGCGAAGCGCCCAGCGCATTGAGGCTGTCTGCATTCAGGGTGACGCCATTGAAACCACTGGTGACGCCCCGCCCTGCCCCGACGATTTCAATGTCGGTGTCGACGCTGCTCGAGTTCCTCACGGACACGCTGCCACCGTAACCGCCGGCAGCCGCCTCAAAGCGCCCGATGCCCTGAAACGAGAAGGCGTCCTCACCCGCGCCCGAACGCAGCACCAATTGCAAGGTCTTGGCGTCCACCGGCAGCAATGCCCGAGGTACGCCGAGCCGGGCAGCATCCGCTACAGCAAATTGCGCGTAGCCGGTCTCGTTGTACTGCGAGTAACGGCGCAACGTATCGGCGGAGGTCAGGATCACTTGGCTGTCGAGGCTGTTGGCGATACCCGTGTTGGCAATCGACAACCGCCCCGCCGTGGACCAGGAGCCATTGCGCATCGCCTGCGCCGAACCGTCGCTTGCCCCTGCGGCGAGCCCGTTGATTTCCACCCGGAACGCCCCCGGCATCAGGGCATACGTGGAGGGCATCAGGGTATAGGTGCCTGCCGCCAGCCCCGGCACACCGGCGCCGATGGTGATTTGCTGACCGATCAGCGGGTCGACCGCGCCCCCCTCCGGCGCCACCGGGGCATAGCCCGGTTGCACGCCCGGCACAATCGCGTAGACCGGGTTGGTGCCCAGCCCCGGCAGGACAAAACCGCCGTTCGCACCGAATTGCACCAATGGGTTGTAACGCGCATCCGTGGAACCACCGCGCCCGGAAATAAAGCCGGCCCCCAGCAATTCCCCGCCGCCCGACAGATCCAGGGTCGCGTCCGGCAGCACCGCCACGGACTGCCCGCCCAACGTCACGCCAACCAACAGGTTGCCGGCATTGTTCGCACCGCCCTGGCCAATGAACGTCACGGTCTTGCCGTTGTATTTGTAGATCTGGCCGTCCACGGTCCCGCCGTACGGCAGCACCAGGCCCTTGCCGCTCACCGAGGTGAGGCTGCCGGGCAGCAACTCCACGCGGGTGGAACCCAGCCTGCCGATTTCAATCAGCCCCAGCGGCGCACGGACCACACCACCCTGCTTGATGGTGGGGCCGCCCAGTTGAAGGCGGCCAAACACCGAGTACGGCATGGCCGCATTGCTGTTACCGGTGCGAGCAATGGTCAGGGTGCGCGTTGGGTCGTAGGTGAAGCCAGTGTCGACGTCTTGATTATCCAGGAAGCCTGCCAGCACCCGCGCCCCGACTTCGGTAGCCGGGTACAGCTGCGCCGCGCGCAGGGTCATGTCACCGCGCGTCATCAGTTGGGTGCTGATGCCTTCGGCGATTACGTCCGCCCCGGCACCGGCCAGGAAGCGCAGGTCGCCCTGGCTGGTCAGTTGCACATCATCGAACCCACGACGGTCGACATTCACCAGGCTGGTGTCGCTCAGCGGCAGGTTGCTGTTGTTGCCGAACAGCACGTTGCCGCGCACATCGATCAGGTTACCGCTGGCGGCAAACAGCGCCTGGCTGGCGCGTTGCGACATGCCGGTGGTCAATACCGGGTGCAGGTACTGGTCCTTGGCTTCCAGCGGTTCAAGGATGCCCGCCAACAGCAGGTACGGCGCCGACAGGTTGATACGGGAATTGTCCGCCGCCTGTTCCGTGAGGCCCATGGCGCCGCTGTACAGGCGCAGGCTTTGGCCCATGTGCAGTGACACGTCACCGTCAAAACCCAACAGGCCGTTGCTCAACACGGCGAGGTTGTCGAACCCGCCCGCGTTGACCTGGTCGACGCCAAGGCGACCATGACCATATTCCAGGCTGGCGGCCGCCGCGTCGGCGGTGTCCGGCAATGCACTGCCCTGGTGGGTCTGGCTCAGCACCAGTTCGCGCAGCTTGAGCACGCGGTCGGTGACTGCGTTCTTGGCGTAGTACGGGCTTTCCAGGGCCAGGGACAAACTACCGCCCGCCGCACCGGCGCCACCGGCGCGGGCGACAAAGCTGCCATCCAGGTACAGGCCGTTATTGGAGGCAAAACTGATGCTGCCGCCATTGCTTGCCACCTGTACCCGGCCCTGGCCTGGCACATCCAACGCCGCCTGGGTACCGGACGCGTCCAGGCGCGCGCCGTCGCGCACCACTACAAACAGGTCGCTGGCCTTGGCAATGCCGGTCGCCAGGTCGATGTCGCCACCGATGCTGATCTTGCCGCCGTTACGCACCTGACCGTAGACACCGCCACGATTGTTCACCGCCGTGACCGCCCGCGATGCGACGTCGATCAGCGCATTCTCGCCCACCCAGATCGAGCGGCCATGGCCAATGGCGTTGACCGCCTCGGACGCCTGGACCGTCAAGCCGCCAAGGCTGACGCTGCCCCCCCAGGCATTGAGGGTGCCGTTCAGGGTCAATTGGCCGACGCTGCGCAGGCTGATGCCCTGGCCGGGGTCGACGTTGATCACGGCGCCCTTGCCCACTGTCAGGGCCGTGGTGGCCAGTTCGGCGGCCGTCGAATCGCGATGGCCGGCAGTCAGTGCCAGGCTGGCGCCACGGCGCTGGGTCAGCACACCCTTGGCAGCGTCTTCCTGGTAAAGCGCCGGGGTCCAGCGCTCCAGGGCCGTCGCCGGGTCGCTGCCCGTTGGCGTGGCCGACGTCTGCTCGCCCAATCGGTAGACGGGCGTGGTGACATCCACCTGGGTGCCGTCCGTGACCAGCAGCCCTTCATTGCCAGTGATGTCGTACGCCGAGAAGCCCTTGTTGAAAAAATCCCCCGCCAGTTTCAGGGTATCGGCGGCGGGCGCCGTGCCGCTGTCGCCGATCTGCACCTTGCGCGCCTGCAACGCCAGGGTGCCGCCGCCCGTGATGCCAAAGCCACGAATCTCACCGCCCAGCGCCAGCGCACCGAGCGCCCCCAGGCTCACGTCGCCGCCCTTGCCGCCGATAAGCTTGCCCTCCACGCCGAGGGTGGCCCCAGAAGATGCATCCACCACACTGCCCTGCGCCAGGCTCACATTGCCGGTGCCGCGCAGTGATACCTTGCCGCCGTTGACATAGGCCACGCCGCTGGTGTCGGAAGGGTTCAGTGGCAGGTTGTTCCAGCGCCCGCTGGCATCCAGCTTGACGCCGCTGGCGACGTTGACCGTGCCCGCCCCCGCCGCAATCGCATCCTCAACGGCCCCGGCTTTAAGCGGGTTGACCTGGCTGAGCAGGTTGCCTGCGTTGATACTGCCGCCATGGGCCGTCAGGTTCGCATTGAGAGTGACCCCAGGCCCGAACAGGGTGATATCGCCGCCGTCCGCCACCTTGAGCGCGCCATTGACGGTGATCTGCTGTGTGGCGCCCACCTTGATCGCGCCCAGTTGGTAGCCACTGAGTTGGTTACTGTCGAGCACCATCTTGCCTTGGCGATCCGCCGGCAGTGCTGTGGTGAGGTCCAGGCCATCGGCAATGTTCTGCGTGTTGCTGTCGATCAGCACTTGGTCGGTGGCGCCACTCAGGGCGTAGCGCAGGGTGCCGGTGGTCTTGTTGTAGATCGGAATGTACTGACCAATGATCAATTGCGCCCGCTGGGCCATGGCCTTCTTGGATTGCTGGTAACCGTCGAGGTTGATAGTTGGCGCCTGGGTCTGGCGATCACCCTGGAATACATCGCTGATCAACTGGCCTTCCAGCACCGCGCTGGTGGTGCCGATCACCAGTTTGCCGGCATCGCGACCCACGGTGTAGCCGGCCTCATACCGGCGTTGCGGTGCAATCAGCGGGTTGTAGTAGTACTCGGTCTGGCCCCAGCGCGCGCTGTTGTCTTCATAGCCTTTGTAAAACCCCAAATAGAGGATGTCGCCCGGCGCCTTGGAGAGTTCATACAAGCGTCCGTTGGGACCCTTGAGCCAGGTTTGCTGGATGTAGCCGGCTTGCACGTCCACGGTGCCGCCGGACAGGTTGATCTGCGCGCCCTTCTGGGTCACCACATCGTTGCCGGTAAAGGTCACGGTGCCGCCCTGGGCCATCCATTCACCGACCGTGTGCCCCTGGGTGCCGAGGTAACCGCCGACTTCCAGCAAGCCGCCGGCGGTGTACCAGCGATCCGTTGCATAGCCGTTGGTACCCGCCGGTACAAACACCAGCTCGCGCAGGTCCACCCACACATCGTTGTTGATCAGTTGCCCGCCGTCGCGGTTAACCGGCGCATCGCGCTGTTCGTTGCCCTGCACGTTGATCTTGATGTTGTTGGATTCCATCGACACCTTGACGCCGACCGCGCCTGACACGTCGATCATCGCGCCATCGCGCACCAGGCTGCGCCCCGTCGCGCTGACCGCCACCTGGCCGCCGGTGGCCAGGGTGATCGAGCCTTTCTGGAAGTCCACGGTGCCGCCGCTGACGATCTCGATCCGCGACTGGTCGGTACGGTCGGCCACGGTGCTGAGGTGGTTGAACGGGCCGGTGATCAGGTTGGCCGGCGTGCCATCGAGCTTGATCAGGCCGTTGTCTTTCTGGCCGTTGAGGGCGGTGCTGCCACTGGCGTCCAGCAGGATCGCGGTGGTGCTGCCCTCGCCCAGGGTCACGCTGCCGGTGGTGTCGGTGGCAGCGTTGAGCAAATGAAGGGTGCCGCGCGTGTCCACCGACGTGCTGGCCAGGGCTACGCCGTTTTGCTGCACCTGGTGACCGGTCAGGGTGATGTCGCCGGTGGAGGCCATGATCAGGCCGCTGTTGGTGACCTTGCCGGCACTGCTGCCGGCGTTGAGGCTGGTCGCCACTTCATTGCCGCGCGTGGTGGAGCGGTCGTTGCCGGTGGTGCCGACACCCTTGCGGATGTAGAAGCTGTCACCCGCCGCCAAGGTCGTCTGGCCCTTGGCGGTAATGAGGGTGCCGGCGTTGTCCACTTCGGCGCCCAACAGCAAAGCGTAACCGCCCGCATCAGTGGACGTGGCCGGGTTGTGGGTCTGGATCACGGCGCCACGCTGCACCTGCACCTTGCCGACGGCATCGGTAAAGGTCGGCTGGGTGCCGTTGGCGTCGACGTAGATACCGCGCTGGGTGAACTGCTCGTCGGTGATGTTCGCCGCTGCGGCCACCAGGTTGCGCACATTCACCTGGCTGGTGCCGCTGAACACCACGCCATTGCGGTTCATGATCATCACCGTACCGGCGCCGTTGATCTGGCCCTGGATCTCGCTGGGCCGCGCATTCGGATCGTTGACGCGGTTAAGCACCGCCCAACTGGACTGCTGCTGGAAATCCACGGTGGTGTTGCGCCCGACGTTGAAGGTCTCCCAGTTGAGGATCGCCTTGTCGGCGGTCTGCTCGATGGTCACCGTGGTCTTGCCACCGGACTGGTTCTGGGTCGGGCCCTTGGCGTTGGTCCAGCCCTGGGTGAGGCTGTTATCGACCTGCAGGCCGCCCTTGCCCAAGCCATCGGGAACGTTCGAGACCTGGCCGAATGCCGCCTGGCGCCCCGCTGCTTGCGCCGCCTGTTGGGCCGCAATCGCCGCGACGCTGGTGTTCAAGGTGCTGATGGAGCGCGACAACTGCTGCTTGACGCGCGCCTGTTGGTTCAACGAAGGAATCCCCGGCACCTGGCCTGCGCCGGTACGCGCCGCCGTCGCCGCCTGGGACGCGCCCTTGTCGGCAAACCAGCCGGAACTGAACGCCGTCGCCGCCTGGGCATTCCCCGCCACCATCAACAACGCAATGGCATGGGCCAATGGCTTGAGGCGCAGGATTGTCTCTGGGGCTTTGAGGTTAACCGGTGATTTGCAGCGGACCATCTGGAATCTTCCTTCTTGGTGTTAGCCCAGGGGCAAGACAAGCTCACGTATGAGGGTTAGGCGGTTGGCAAGGGGCGCGACTGAACTTCTGTCATGGAAAGTTCACATGCGGCTGGTAACGCAAAAAAATCAGCAACGGCACAGGCCGTTGCTGATCAGGTGGTGCGGGTCTTGGTTAGCTTGGATTACAGCGGACGACCGATGCCGTTGCAGACGTTGGTCTTGCCAATGCTCAGGGCGCTGGTGGACGTTACGAATGTGTCGGTGATGGCCGCTTTCCAGTTAGCGGGCAGCGGTACGAAACGGTTAGCCGAGATGGCCTCGTCGTTGTTGGCGGTTTCGCCGAAGTGCTTGGTGAAGAAGTCACGCACCTGGGTAGTCTGGCCAGCGTTGGCGTAGCACTGGCTGAAGATCAGGTTGGTGAAACCAAGGATCGGGTAGCCCGAAGTCGGGTAAGGCTGAACGCCGGCCACACCGTCTTTACCGAACACAGGCACCCAGTTGTCCGGCTGGGTGATGTCCAGTGGAGCGCTAGGATCGTTAGGGGCTGGAACCAGTGCGATGGCATCCGACACGTTGCCTGGTGCTGGCGATACACCTTCGATGCCGTTGGCGACGTCTTTACCGACGCGAGCGACTTTGGTGGCGTCGTCCAGACCTTCCAGGGTGGTCGCGGCGTAGTCAGGGCTCATGTAGGTGATGCGGCCTTGAGCGGCGTTCAGGGCGGTCATCACGCCTTGGCTGCCAGTGGCGGCAACGGCGCCAACCAACGGCGTCAGGCCCAGGCTGTAGCTGTTGGCGAAGGTGGTGGTGACAGCAAAGGTGCCAGGCTCAGTGGTGCACTTGGCATTCAGGAAGCGGGTGAACAGCTCGGTAGTGCCGCTGCTTTCGCTGCGATACACCACGGTGATCGGGCCGGTACGGCCAGAACCGGAGATGCCCGACCAGTTAGTGATACGGCCGGAGAACACACCGCACAGCTCTTTGACGCTGAGGTCAACCGCTGCGGTACCGCTTTTGTTGAACGGGATGGCAACCGAAGTGGCAACCGATGGCACCTGGATCAGCTTGCCCCAGGCAGCTTGTTTGGTGGAAGCGTAGGTCGACAGCTCAGCCGAGGTCAGCTTGGAATCGCTGCCTGCCCAGTGCACGTTCTTGTTGGTCACGCCGGCCACGAACTTGGTGTAGTCGTTGGTCAGGAAAGCCGCCTTGCCGTTGCCGCTGCCCACGCCGATGTAAGGGGCGAAGCCGGCAGTGAGTACGCCGGCAGTCTGGTACAGCGGTTGTGGCAGGGTTGCACCGCCGCCGTTGATGTCAGCCATTGCAGCCTGTGCCGAGCACAGGGCAGCGAGGGTCATGGATACCGCGAGAACGTTGCGCTTAAACATGAAGAATCTCCTTTCGTCGTGTTTGTACGTTGGGGTAGATGGCTCTTGCATGACGCCATGGCTTCGGTCCCAAGCCGTCTTCCGGGGGGTGGCCGGGGGTGAAAACCATGGGAGAGAAATTCGCAGTTTCCGATGACGGTTATGGGAAAAAACCTCGGGAGGAACACCTTGATTTTTAAAAAGATTCTCGGGTGTTTTGGTCATCGTTTTGAGCGGTTTGGGCACAGGTGACAGGGAGATTTCAGCGCAATCGGCTACAAGCGCCGTGGGGCGTCGGGATGTGACGGAATGAGGAACCCGAGGTTCGGGGCCACGCACAAAACGCTGCCGAAAAAATATCGATTTGCAGGAGCCGGCTTGCCGGCGATAGCGGTGGGTCAGTTCTATCTGTGCCGGCTGACCTATCGCTATCGCTGGCAAGCCAGCGCCTACAGGATGAGAGGGTGTATTCAGGTGACCAACTGGTTGATCTCGATGATCGGCAACAGCACCGCCATGACGATTACCAGCACCACAGCGCCCATCACCACGATCATCAACGGCTCCAGCAACGCGGTCATGCCCATGGCGCGGCGTTCGATATCCCGTGACAGCGTTTGCGCCGCGCGCTCCAGCATCGGCGGGAGCGAGCCGGTTTTTTCGCCGCTGGCGATCAGGTGGATCAGCACCGGCGGGAAGACCTTTTCCACCGCCAGCGCCGGGGCCAGGTTGACGCCTTCGCGCACTTTGGCGGTGGCGTCGTTGACGCATTGGCTCAGGCGGTCGTTGGACAGGGTTTGCCGCGCCGCTTCCAGGGCGCGCAACAGCGGTACGCCGGCACCGCCGAGAATCGCCAGGGTCGAGGCAAAGCGCGCGGTGTTCAGGCCCAATACAAAACGCCCGATCAGGGGCAGGCCCAATACACGGCTGTGCCAATTCAAGCGCGCCACCGGGTTGCGCAAATACAGGCGCCAACTCCAGAAACCGCCAACGATCCCGGCAAAACACAGCCAACCCCAGGCGCGGATAAAGTCACTGGCGTTGAGCATTGCCAGGGTCAGCCCCGGCAAATCCTGGCGCGCCTGGGAGAACGCGCTGACCACCTGGGGCACCACGTAGCTCAGCAAGAAAATCACAATGCCGATGGACACCAGCCCCACCACGCCGGGGTAGATAAACGCGGTGAGGATCTTGCCCCGCAGGTTGTTGCGCTCCTCGATGTAGTCGGCCAGCCGCTCCATGACCTGGGCCAGATCACCCGACTCCTCCCCCGCCGCAATCAACGCGCGGTAGATCGACGGAAAGTCCCGTGGCCGCGCCGCCAAGGCATCCGCCAAGCGCATGCCACCGCGCACATCGGCGCGCACGGCGGCCAGGGTCTGGGCGATATGCTTTTTCTCGGCCTGCTCCACCGTGGCGCTCAGGGCGGCTTCCAATGGCAGGCTCGCACCCAGCAGGCTTGCCAGTTGCCGCGTGGCCCAGGCCAGGTCGTTGTCCGACAGCTTGGCGGTGAACAGGCTGCTGCCGGCGGCCGCTTGCTGGTTGCCTTCAATCTGCACCAACAACGCCGTCAGGCCCCGGCTACGCAGGCTGGCAAATGCTGCGCTCTGGCTGTCGGCCTCCACGTGCCCGGCCTCAACCTTGCCGCTGGCATCGGCGGCTTCATAGCGATAGCGATTCATCAGGCGTCCCGTGTCACGCGCAGGATTTCTTCGGGCGCGGTGGCACCGCTGCGCACCCAGCGCTCACCGTCTTCACGCATGCTGAACATCCCGGCACGCCGGGCGGCCAGGCGCAGGTCCTGCTCGTTGGCGCCCTGGTGGATGAGGCTGCGCACGTCATCATCGACGCAAAACAATTCGTGGATCCCGGTACGGCCGCTGTAGCCCATCTGGTTGCACTGCGCGCACCCCACCGGACGCCACGTGCCGGGCGCCGCCGGGTCCTCCTGCTTGCAGTGCGGGCACAGGCGGCGCACCAGGCGCTGGGCCAACACACCCAGCAAGGATGACGCCAACAGAAACGGTTCGACACCCATGTCGATCAGCCGGTTGACCGCCGACACCGCGTCATTGGTGTGCAAGGTCGCAAGCACCAAGTGCCCGGTGAGCGAAGCCTGCACGGCGATTTGTGCGGTCTCCAGGTCGCGGATCTCACCGATCATGATGATGTCCGGGTCCTGGCGCAGAATCGCTCGCAGCGCCAGGCCGAACGTCATGTCGATCTTGGCGTTGACCTGGATCTGGCTGATGCCCGGCAGGTCGTATTCCACCGGGTCCTCGACGGTGAGGATATTGCTGGTGCTCGCATCCAGCCGCGCCAGGGCGGCGTACAGGCTGGTGGTCTTGCCGCTGCCGGTGGGGCCGGTGACCAGCACGATGCCGTGGGGTTGGCGGATCAGCGTGTCCAGGCGCGCCAGTAACTGCGGCTCCATGCCCAGGGTCTCCAATTGCAGGCGCCCGGCTTGTTTGTCCAGCAGGCGCATGACGACTCTTTCACCATGGCCGGTGGGCACGGTGGACACCCGAATATCGATGGGACGACCGGCCACGCGCAGTGCGATGCGGCCGTCCTGGGGCAGGCGTTTTTCGGCGATATCGAGTTGGGCCATGATCTTGATCCGCGACACCAGCGCGCCATGCAGCGCCTTGCGTGGTGACACTACGTCCCGCAGGGTGCCGTCGACACGGTAGCGCACGACGGAGTGGGTTTCGTAGGGTTCGATGTGGATGTCGCTGGCTTCGTCGCGGGCGGCCTGGGTGAGCAAGGCGTTGATCATGCGGATCACCGGGGCGCCGTCCTGGGTGTCGAGCAGGTCGGTGACTTCGGGCATGTCTTGCATCAGGCGGTCGAGGTCGACTTCGTTTTCGGCGGCGCCGACCACGGCGGCGGCGCTGCCGGTGTCGGCGTAGGCGCTGGTGAGCAGGCCGTCGAGTTCGTCGTCGCGGACCTGTTCGAGGTGGGTTTGGCCGAATTGGCGGTGGACTTCGCTGATGGACCAGCCGGGGGTTGAGGGGCATACGGTTAGCAGGTGGCCTGCTTCGGTGGGGCGCAGGAGGATGCGTTGGGATTTGGCCCAGGCGTACGGTAATAGGCTCATTGGGTTTGCCCTTTGGAGGGGTGTACATATCCGTTGCTGCGGTCACGGCGGCTTATGGTTCCGCTCTTACAGCGGCTCACTTTTGAAAAGCGCAAAAGTAAGCAAAACGCTCTTGCCCCAACACTCGGCACCTCGCCTAGGCTCGGTGTGCCCGTAATCCGACAGTGATTTGGGGGGCCGCCGCCACGCGCCATCCATGGCGCGGGGCGGCTAAACCGGCATCCCTGCCGGTTTACCCCCCAAATCCCTGCCGAATTCCGGCCAGCGTGTTTGACGGGGCGCCTAAGATCAAAATCAAGATCAAAAGCAAGAGCACAGCGGCCTGACAGCCGGCTTGAGTGGTGTGGAGCAAAGGCAAGTGCAAAAACGGTCGTGTAGGGGCTGGCTTGCCGGCGATGGTCGTTAACGATGATGGGGGTACAACTGGATGATCGCGGCGTTGTCGCGTTTTTTGCCGGCAAGCCGGCTCCTACAGGGCCGTGTATCCACGATGCGAAGCGAGCCGCTTTTGCTTTTGCTTTTGATCTTAGGCGCCCCGTAAAACCACGCTGGCCGAACGCAGGCTTTGGAGCGTGGGTAACCCGGCAGGACGCCGGGTTAGCCGCGCTGGGCCAAGGATGGCCCATCGCGGCGGCCCACGCTCCAAAGCCGGAGTGAGGGCACACCGAGCCCAGGCGAGGTGCCGAGTGGTGGGGCGAAGGCCTTTTGGTTACTTTTGGGCCTTTCCAAAAGTGACCCGCTGTAAGAGCGGAACCATAAGTAGCCGTGACCGCAGCAACGGATATGTACTCAATCACGGCCGCCCCCCAGAAACAGGAATCGCCTTCTCCACCGAAGGCAGCTGCGGCGCCTGCACATCCGGCATCGCCCAACTATGCTCCGGCTGCAACCCCCCTTGCGCCCTGCGCATAAACTCATACCGATTCAACGTAATACTGCGCCCCGCCCCACTGTCCCGAATAATGTACGGCCGCAAAAACACCATCAGGTTGGTCTTGTTCACACTGCGCTTCTCATTGCGAAACAACGCCCCCAACCCCGGAATATCCGACAACCACGGCACCGCATCATTACTCTGGCTGTAGCCATCCTGCAGCAACCCACCAAGCACCATGATTTGCCCGTCATCGAGCAAAATACTGGTATCGATCGCCCGCTTGTTGGTCACCGTCCCCGCCTCCACCGAGGCCCGCGCATCCACGGTGCTGACCTCCTGGTAGATATCCAGCTTCACCGTGCCCCCCTCGGAAATCTGCGGCCGCACATTCAGCTTGAGCCCCACCTCTTCACGCTGCACCGTCTGGAACGGGTTATTGCTGGTCCCCCCGCCACCGGTCACGTAGCTGCCGGTGACAAACGGGATGGTCTGGCCGACAAAAATACTCGCCGCCTCGTTGTCCAGGGTCAGCAGGTTGGGCGTGGACAATACGTTGGTGCCCCCCTTGCTCTTCAACGCCCGGGCCAACACCTTGAGGTCGAGCACCTTGCCAATACCGGGAATGTCCACCGTGCCGTTGACCAGCCCCACGTTCAGGCCCTTGGGCAAAACGTCGATGCTGGTCTTGCTGGTCGGTGTGCTGTTCACCCCGCTACCGCCCAGGTTGACCCCGCCGAAACCGCCCTTGCCGCCCAGATTGCCGGCCTGCCACTGCACGCCAAACTCAGTGGCATCGTCTTCGCCGACTTCCACGATCAGGCTCTCGATCACCACTTGGGCGCGGCGCTGGTCGAGCATGTCGATGACTTCGCGCAGGTTGCGATACAGCGGGTCCGGTGCGGAGATCAGTAAAGTGTTGGTGGTGGCGTCCGCCTGGATAGTCACGCCGCCGGCACTGAACGCGGTGTCCTGATTCTCGTTGTTGGCGCCATTGGGGCTGGTCGTCGAACCAGGGGCCTGGCCATAGCCCGACTGCACACCGCTGCCGGTGGGTGTGCCGCTGCTGTTTTGCGCAGTGCTGTTGCCTTGGCTGTTCTTGCCATTGCCGCCCATGGCGCTGAGCTTGCCGCGTGCGTCATCGCTCACGCCGGAATCACTCTCGCCGGTGAGCAAGCCGCGCAGCGACTGGGCCAACTTGCCCGCCTGGGCGTTGCGCAGGTACACCACGTGCATGTTGCTGGGGTTGCTCTGGGCATTGTCGAGCTTGTAGATCAGGTTGCGCGCCAGCTCGGTACGCTCGGGGCTGCCGGAGCGGATGATGATCGAGTTGGAGCGTGGGTCGCCGATCACGTTGATCTTCTGGGTCTGGTCGGCGCCCTGGGTTTCCAGCAGCTCGGAGACCATGGCGGCGATGTCCACGGCAATGCCGTTCTGCACCATCACTACGTCGGTGTCGATGGCGCTGGGGGTGTCGATGCCGTTGATGATCTGCGCCACCCGCGCGAGGTTTTCCGCGTAGTCGGTGATCACGATGCTGTTGTTGCCGGGGTAGGCATTGATCGGGTTGTTCGGCGACACGATGGGGCGCAGCACCGGGATCAGGTTGACCGCGTTTTCATATTGCAGGCGAAAGGTGCGAGTCTGCATGCCGCTGCTGCCAGCGCTGTAGATCGGCCCGCCGAGCAACTTGGCATCGGCTTCGGGCACCACCTGGGCCACGACGCCCACATCGACCACGCTGAAGCCCTGCATGCGCAGCGCAGCCAGCAGCATGTCGTAGGCCTGATGCGCCGGCACCTGGCCTTCGCTGACCAGGGTGAGGTTGCCCTTTACACGCGGGTCCACCAAAAATTGCTGGCCCGTGGCGCGGGACAGCGCGCGCACCACCGCCTGGATATCGGCATCGACAAAGTTGAGCTGCACCGGCTGGTCGCCCAGCGGGTTGCGCGCCTTGACCGCCGCCGGGGCGTGGCCGCGTGCGCTGTTGGTGACCCGATGCTGGACGGGCGGCTTGGGTGCCGGTTCGCGCTGGCGATCGAGCAAGGTCTCGCCGCTGCGGCGGGTGTCCGCCAGGGGTTGGCCGAGTTCACTGTCCACCAGCAACGGCTTGGCCGCCTCCTGGCTGCTGCACGCACTCAGGGCCAGCACCAGCAGCGGCGCGACCAGACGAAACGGGGGGACTGACCACTTCATGAAGCTTCCTTAGCGCCAAGCGCCTGATCCATGCGAACGGTCCCGGACACAGTGCCGGCCGAGTTGTCGACGGCGTCGAGGGCGCGCTGCAAGCGCGCCTCGGACACCTCCAGGGAAAACGAGCGGGCAGTGCCCAGCAGCCAGCCCACCACCGCGTCGGCCGGGGCGTTGTCGAACGTCAGACGCCAGCCACCCGGTGCCAGCGCCTGCAATTGGTAGTGGCCTTGCAGGCCGGCGCTATCGAGGGCCTGGCGCAGTGCGGTTTCGTCACCCGGCCGGGGCGCGGCGACATCCTGCAACAGCACCTGCAAGGCTTCGGCCTGGGCACGCAACTTGGGGGTTTCGGCCTGCCAGTAATCGATCTTCTTTAACGCGGGCGCTACCAGTACCAGCCAAGTCAACAGGCTCGCCAAAGCCAGGCCGGCAGCGCCGAGCATGCGTTTCTCGCGCAGGGCCAGGCCACGCCAGAACACCTGGGCCTGGCTGCGCAGTCGCTGGATTTTATTCATCCGCGGCTCCTGGCTTTTCCGCCGCCGGCGCCGGGGCGATGGTCCAACCGTGCTCATCGCGGCTGGCGGCAAAGCCGGCCTGGGCCAACGCGGCCTGCCATTCACCTTCGGCTGTCGGGTTGCGACTGTCAGCCAATAGCTCGACGTGCAGGCGCCCCTGCTCATAACTCACGTTGTCGACGCTGCCGACCATGAACGGCAGGTGGCTGCCCGCCAGTTGCAACAAGCGGGTGAAGCGTTGTCCGGGGTCGTCCGCCGCGCCGCTCTGGCGTGCGGCCAATTGCTGACGCGCCTGCTGCAAGGGGTTGAGCACCACCGGCAATTCGGGGAACGCCTGGCGCACTTGCTGACTCATCAACGCCTTGAGTCGCTGGCCTTCTTCCACCTGGCGTGCGGCGTACAGGTTGAGTCCCAGGGTCCAGATGGCCACGGCCAGCGCCACACAGGCCAGCGCCCTGCCCCAGCCGCCAGTCGATGGCGGGTTGAGGCGACCGTGCAACCCCCAGGCAGGCACCGGCCCACTCCAACGCTGGGTCGCCTCCACCAGCGGCACCTCCAACGCCTGCACGCCCAACGGGTGCACCGCGCCTTGCTGCAGGCTCTCACGCGTCAACAGATAGCCTTCATCCAACGCCGCAGCGCCGACCGGCAAGGCATAGGGCGCCGGGTACAGGCCGCGCAACTTGAGTGGCAATTGCGCCAACCGCTCCAGCCCGGCCTTGGGCACCCAGGCCACTTGCACGCGGCCATCGCTCTCACGCGGGCCGTGGGCCACCTGCATCTGGTCCACCGGGCCGAGGATCAGCGCCTGCGCCGCACAGGCCACGGCGGCCGCTGTCTTCGCCGCCGGCAATGGCGGCAGCTCCAGGCTAGTGAGCAGGCTGTCACGGGGATGCAGGAAACAATCGGCCGCCTGGCGCGATTTACCCAGTTGCGCCAGGCTCCGAGAGCCCTCTTCAACGACCACGCCACGCTCCAGCCAGGCAAACCTGACCAGGCTTTCGGCGCTCAATTGATCCAGTGGCGGCAGGCCAATGCGCAAGCGTTTCATACACCCACCCGCGACCAGATCACCCGTGGCTGACGGTCTTCAGGACGGTGCAACAAGGCGTCGAGGGCGACCCGGCGTTGTTCGCGACGCGCCTGGCCCTGCACGCGAAACCACTCGCTGGTAATGCCCACCTGCACCGACTCCACCGCCACCTGGGGCAAGTGCAGACGGTTGACGAAATCCCCACGGTTGATAAACCACTGCCCACTGTCACGCTCGGCCACCAGCCCATGGGCCTGGGACAAACTCAGCTGAGGCACCACCGCGCTGAGCACTTCGGCGCTCGCGGTGTTGCCGTTGACCCAGGTCGGGCCGGGCAGCACGCTGATATAGGCTTGCATGCGCTGCAACACGACAGGGTCGAGGCCTTCGATGCCGCCCAGGTCATCCAGATTGCGCAGCATCGGGTATTTGGCGGGCGGTACATAAGACGCGATCACCCGCTGGCTGATGCGCCGACTTACCGCCGGGTCGACGCCGATCAGCCGGCACAGCCGCTCGAAACGCTGCAACTGTTCGGTGTCCACCTGCTGGCGATTGACCAGGTTACGCAGGTTGAACTTGCCCTGCTCATCCTCGATGCGCCCCTCAAAGGCGCCACGCTGGGCCAGCGCCCAGGGCTGGTCAAGGCGGGTCAGCACGTCTTTCTGGCGCGCATCCCAGAGCAGCTGGCGGCTGCGCTCCAGGCCACCCTCCAATAGCCACTGGCCCTGGATCCGCAACTGCTCGGCTTCCAGGCTGCGGGTGAATACGGTCTGGCGCGTGAGCATGGCGCCGGCCAGTACTGCCACCACCGCCGCGATCAGCAAGGCGCTAATAATCGCCATGCCGCGCTGCTTCGCCGCTGGGGGCGAATACCCTTTCATGGCGCGCCTTACAGCTGCCAGGAGCCAATATCGGCATTCACGCCATCGCCATCCGGCTGGCCGTCGGCGCCGAGGGAGAACACATCCACCTCGCCATTGGCGCCTGGGTTGAGGTAGTGATAAGGGTGGCCCCACGGGTCATTGGGCAAGCGTTCCAGGTAGGCGCGCCAGTTGCTGTTCTTCGCATCGGCCGGGCGTTCCACCAGCACCTTCAAGCCCTGGTTCATGCTCGGGTAAGTGCCGTGGTCGAGGCGGTAGAGTTTCAGCGCCTGCATCAACCCGCCGATGTCCTGTTTGGCTGCCGTGGCCCGCGCCTGGTCCGGACGGTCGAGGACCTTGGGCACCACCATGGCCGCCAGGATCCCGAGGATGACCACCACCACCATGATCTCGATCAACGTGAAGCCACGCTGCCCACGAGGGCCTGGCAATGGGGACGTTAGGCGCGCGATATCCATCTCGACATTCCTTGGCTTGAGTGCAATTCGTGGCGCAGTGTTGCAAGAACACATGTCAGTCGTATTGAAAATCCTCGGGAGTTTCGGTCGCCAATCGGTCAACTGCCGGCGCTAGTCTGCGGGCCTGTTTCCAGGCATTGAGAGCGCCATGTACGGCCGTCGCAAGGAGCAAGGTTTTACCCTGATTGAAGTGCTGGTGGCGCTGGCGATCATCGCCGTGGCCATGGCCGCCGCCGTGCGCGTGGCCGGGCTGATGACCCAGAGCAACGGGCTGCTGCGGGACAAGTCGATCGCCTTGCTGGCGGGCCAAAGTCGACTCGCGGAGTTGCGCCTGGAGGGACACCTGCGCAGCGGCCAGAGGACGTTCGAATGCGATCAGGGCCGCCTGAAACTGCGTTGCGAGCAGACCATCAACGCCGACGGCCGCGTGTTTCAGGTCAACCTGCAGGTGCTCGACGCCAGTCGCGAAGCCCCGCCCCTGGCGCGCCTGGACACCCAGGTCATGGCCGAGTGAGCAGCGGCAACGCCGGCCCTTGCGGCAACTTGTCGAGGTTGACGCGCAGCGTCTCGCCACCGCGTTCGATCTCCACGCCGTCGCCTTCGATGGCCGTCAGCCGCACGCCGGGGCTGAGCCGTTCACCCAGTAGAAAACTGCGCGGCGGGCCGTCATTCAGACTGAGGATCGCCACCGCTCCTCGCGCGCCTGCCAGCACCCCCGTGACCTTCACCTGCAGCGCCGTCGGCGCATTGGAAAACCACTGCAGCGCCGGGTTGTCGCTGCGCGCCGCCAGTGCCTGGGGCGTGGCTGGCGGTGTGTGGGATTCGGCGGTGGTCAGCAGCAGCGGCGTCCATACCGCCACGCCCGTCAGCGCGGCCAACATACCCAGCGCCTGCACGCCTTGGGCCAAGGTGAAACGAGGGATGAATGTCATGGGCAGGACCTCCTGTTTGTCCGTCGCACCAGCCTACAGGTCAATTCGCACGCTTTTATTTCACACACTCCCCAGTTCTCCAGGTGGTCACCGATGAAACAGCAAGGCTTCACCCTGATCGAGCTGATGGTGGTGCTGGTGATCATCGGCATCGCCAGCGCCGCCATCAGCCTCACGATCAAACCCGACCCGTTGCACCTGCTGCGCAAGGACGCCGAGCGCTTGAGCCAACTGCTGCAAGTCGCCCAGGCCGAAGCCCACGTCGACGGCCGCCCCATCACCTGGCGCGCGGATGCCAAAGGGTTTCGCTTTAACCGCCAACGGGACGACGGCCAGGGCATCGAGACGTTTAAAAACGACGATCAACTGCGCCCGCGCCTCTGGGAAAGCACGCCGATGAACATCAGCATCGAACCCCGACAAACCCTGGTGCTCAACGCCGAATGGATCAACCCGCCGCTGCGCGTGGTGCTGTCCGACGGCCAACACAGCCTCAGCCTGCAACGCGACGCCGCCGGCCTGATGCGCGTGGTCAGCCAACCATGAACAGGTCCCAGCAAGGCTTCACCCTGATCGAAGTGATGGTGGCGATCATGCTCATGGCGGTGGTCAGCCTGATCGCCTGGCGTGGGCTCGACAGCGTGACCCGGGCGGATCAGCATTTGCAGGCGAGCACCGAGCAGACCGAGGTATTGCTGCGTGCGCTGAACCAGATGCAACGGGACATCAGCCTGCGCGCCCGTGTCGAACTGACGTCCCCGGACACGGCACAAACGGAAGGCCTGGCCGCCGTAACCGTACGCAGCTCTGACAGCAAGGGCTTTCGCCTCGACGTGATCCGCAGCGCCCCAATGGCAGGCGATGGCCTGCAACGCGTGCGCTGGTGGCTCAAGGGCGACGCACTGTATCGCGCCGCCGCCCCGGCGCGGGATCGCTACCCCCTGCCGGCAGCGAAGGACGGCGTAGTGGTGCTGACCGGCGTCAGTGACTTGCAGGTACGGGTGTGGGAAGCAGAAAAAGGCTGGCGGCAGCTGAGCGGCAATCGACGCGAAGACCCGGTGGGACTGGAGATCAGCCTGGTGCGACAGACGCCGCAGGGGGTAGAAAAATACCGGCAGGTCGTGGGGCCATTGAAGTAGGGGCGGCCCCTCGGCCGCCCCGCCGCCGTCAACGTTCGCGCTGGCCTGTCTCAAGCCACGCTTTGTTGACACTCAAGGTTGTCGCCAGTTTTTCCATGCGCGCAACCGGCAGCCCGCGTGAAAACCAATTGTTGAGGCACGGGGATGAACCATCAAGGCCTTCAACTCAACAACACCACCCCACCCGGCAACTCCGTACACTTGGCTCCGTACGCATCCCGAATCAACAACGCCACACCGGCCAGTTGCTGCAAACTGAACCGCGCTTGCACCCGGCGTTGGCCCAGTTGCTTATTCAACAGCACCAGCATGCCGGGGCGGTATCGGTTGATTTCATCCACCACCGTCGCCAGGGTGGCGTTGTTGAAGACCAGCACTTGCTCACGCCAGGCCACGACCGCCTGGGTGTTCACCGTCGTCACGTCGCTGACGCCGGCAGCGCCGTAGGTGAGCTGCCGGCCGCTGTCCAGGCGCACGCTGTGTCCGGCGATGTCCACCAGGAGTGAACCTTCGATGCAGGTGACGCACACGTTGTAGTCGGTATTGCGCAGGTTGAAGCGCGCCTGGGCCGCGCTTACCCAGCCTTCGCCGGCCTGGACCTTGAGCGGTTGTGCCACGTGGGCGACCACTTCGACTTCGCCCTCGATCAGTTCGATGCCCTGCCCCACCCGGCTGATGCGGGTCTGGGTGTTGAGTTCCAGGCTGATGCCGTCGCTCAGCAGGACGTGGCGTTGCTCGCCGACTTCGGTGCGGTAGTCGGCGGTGAGCCCGGCAAAGCCGCCCGGTACGCCGACGCGAACCATCACCACGGCGGCCGAGGCGGCGATCGCACCGCCCAGGAATGCGCGCCGGCCAAGGCTGCGCGGTTGCGAGACGTGCTCCAGCGCAGGCGCCACGTGCTGCCACAGCGTCTTGGCCTGCTCGAATGCCTGGGCATGTTCCGGGCTTTGTGCGCACCAGGCCTTGAGGGCCTTGGCATCGGCCACGGTGGCGCGGCCCGAGGTCAGCAGGACCAGCCAGTCGCGGGCTTCATCGTGCAGGGGGCTGGCGGCGGATTGCCGGGCGGTGGAGAGGCTAAAAATATTCAAGCGCGCACGTACTCACGGATTTATCAGGGACTCGACACTAAGACGGTTTTCCGGCCCCGGGACCGAACCGCTGAATCACTTTTCTTTCCAGGCGCTTGGCACAGTGGCCCAGGGCAGCCTTGATTTCTTTCTCGACCATGCGCGTGGAAATGCCGAAACGCTGGGAGATTTCCAGGTGCGGCGCCTCTTCCAGGCGGGCGGCGATGAGGATTTTGCGCCGGCGTGCCGGCAGCTCGTAGAGGGCCTTGACCAGGGATTGGATGTCTTTCTGGCCGCCCACCACCCGCGACGGGTCCTGGGCTTCGTCGGCGCTTTGCAGCAACTCTTCCACCTCGCTGCCGGTGAGCAGGCGCGCATCGGCCTGGCGGCGATCGGCGGCGATGTTCAGGGCCATGCGGTACAGGTAGGCATTGGGCTGCTGCAGGTTCGGCGGCACGTCCATGCGGTCGACCCGCAGGTACGTCTCGTGCAGCACGTCGTTGGCCAGGTCCTCCGAGCCCAGGCGCTTGCGCAAACGCACCTTGAAGTCTTCGTAGGAGGCCAGGAACAAGCTGACCATTGTGCTGTGCCCGGTATTTTTCATCCGCCCGAGGCTCCTTTCGCTGCTGTGCATTCCATGCGTGTTCCTGTTGTGTCAGGCATCAAAAGTAAAGTCACCGGTTGGCGCAGCGAGCTTGGCGCCGGGCGTTCGACCCGCGCCGTTGCCAGGCTGCGTACCAGTGCTTCATCGCGTTGTTCATCGCCGGTGGAACTGACCAGCCGGCTGTGTTCGATCACCCCGTCCGGGTTGACCCACACCTGCACCAGCGCCCGAAAACTGCCGGGCCGGGTCAGCGGCGAACGGCACAGGCTGCCTTCGATGGCTTGCTGCAGCGCCGTCGCGTAGCTGTTGTTGATCCGCACAGCACTGCGTGCCGCCGCACCACGGCTGGGGGGCGGCTGACTGACCTGCGGGGCCTGCAAGGTAAACGCATCGCTGCGTGCATAACGGGCCATCAGGCCACTCCCTGTCAGCAACATCGCCAGTGCCTCTTGCGCCGTAAAGCGCCCGCGCGCCCCGATGGCGCGCCGGCCCCGCGTCAACTCGCGGTCGACCAGCACCGCCATCCCGGTGGCGCGGCTGTAGGCTTGCAGTGCGTGTTCCAGGTCTTGCGCCGGCAGGTCCAACGACAACAGGGGTGAATCTGCCTGCGCTGCGCGACCACCGACCAGCAGCAACAGCAAGACCAGGGCGCATGCGGCGCGCCTCCAGACTCCCTGTTCACCCCCTGCTCTGCATCGCTGCACGGCCGACGCGCCCTAGAAAACCGTCATCCTGAGGCCAGTTTATGAACCTGATGTTACGGTGATAGCAAAAAAAACATCACGGTGATGAGAGGCGCGCTGCACTAGACTTTCAAGCCTAACCGGCCCACTCCCCAGCGCCCGCCAGGAGGCCCCGATGAAATCGTTACCGACCCTCGCCAGCCTGTTGCTGTGCGTCGCCCTGCCCTTGCTGGCCCATGCCGACAACAGCGCCGGCACGTGCGCCGAAGTCACGGTGGATGGCTACAAGGCACCGGACTATGGCTGCCTGAGCCAACAAATGGGCAACGACACAAATGCGGCCAAGGCCACGCAAAAGAACCGCGAAGCGCAGGCCCTTTCCGTGGAAAAGCGCCTACCGAATAAACTTGGCCTGGCCACCCCGGCGGCGACCAGCGTGCGCATGGGCAATACCTTCGGGACGTCGGTGAAGCCGCAGCGGCCTTGAGAAATCGAAGTGCCCAGGCGATGCCATCGCAGGCAAGCCAGCTCCCACATGGGAACGGGATCGACAGCAAGAACCCGGTCGACTACAAGGCCGCCTTCGCTGGCAAGCCAGCTCCACATTTGACCGGGTTCGGCAGCAAGAACCCGGTCGGCTCTAAGGCCGCCTTCGCTGGCAAGCCAGCTCCTACATTTGACCGGGATCGACAGCAAGAACCCGGTCGGCTACAAGGCCGCCTTCGCTGGCAAGCCAGCTCCTACATTTGACCGAGATCGACAGCAAGAACCCGGTCGGCTCTAAGGCCGCCGCGCTTTGCTTTTGATCTTAGGCGCCCCGTCAAACACGCTGGCCGGAATTCGACAGGGATTTGGGGGGTAAACCGGCAGGGATGCCGGTTTAGCCGCCCCGCGCCATGGATGGCGCGTGGCGGCGGCCCCCCAAATACCTGTCGGATTACGGGCACACCGAGCCTAGGCGAGGTGCCGAGTGTTGGGGCAAGAGCCCTTTGCTTACTTTGGGGCTTTTCCAAAGTGAGCCGCCGTAAGGGCGGAACCAATAGCAGCCTTTACCTAAATAACGGATATGTACTCGATCAGATCCAACATCCAGGCCAGCTGTCAGGCCGCCTTCGCAGGCAAGCCAGCTCCCACATTTGAATCGCAAGGCTTCAGTTAAATAGCGATAAGGAGCAAGCCCCCCAATTACGCAACAAGGCCTTTTGACGGAATTTTCATATCCGTCCGCCTAAGATCGCCCACCTCGTTGGGGAGTAACCTGCTTCTGACCCCCTCAGAAGCGTTCGTATCAACATATTCGGCAACCTGCCGTGGTGCGAACACCGTCTTTTCGGTTGGTGAGACCAGCGACACCTCCATGCCTAACGTCGGGCGTGTGGAAGTGTCGTTGTCTCATATAGCCCGACTGGAAGCCTCACCGTGAACCCCATTTCCCTGATCCTCCTTGCCCTGGCCATGTCCACGGACGCCTTTGCGGCGGCCATCGGCAAAGGCTCCAGCCTGCACAAACCGCGCCTCACCGAAGCCCTGCGCGCCGGTCTGATCTTTGGTGTGATTGAAGCCATCACACCGATGATCGGCTGGGCCATCGGCCATGCCGCCACACGTTGGGTGGAAGACTGGGACCACTGGATCGCCTTCACCCTGCTGGTCGGGCTGGGGCTGCACATGATCTGGAACGGGCTGAAAGCCGACGATGAAGAGGCCGAGAAGCCCACCCAGCACTCGTTCATGATCCTGGCCGTCACGGCATTCGCCACCAGCATTGATGCACTGGCGGTCGGCGTGGGCCTGGCGTTTGTGGACGTGAACATCCTGGTGGCTGCGGCGGCGATTGGCCTGGCGACCATGACCATGGTGACCATCGGCATGATGCTCGGCCGAGTGCTGGGCAGCGTGGTGGGCAAGCGCGCCGAAATGGTTGGTGGCGTGGTACTGATGCTGGTGGGTGCGACGATTCTGTACGAACACCTCTGCGCCTGAGCACCGCGCCGCTTGAAAGGGTCGCTCCCTGTGGGAGCCGGGCTTGCCCGCGATAGAATCACCTCGGTCTATCTGACAAACCAAGGTGCCTGTATCGCAGGCAAGCCAGCTCCCACAAAGAGCTGATACCACCGAATCGTCGGTGGGATCAGGCGGCGTGGCTTTCTTTTTTCAAGCTGTCCATGTCGATCACGAACCGATACTTCACATCCCCCTTGAGCATCCGCTCATACGCCTCGTTGATGCCTTGGATATCGATCATTTCAATATCCGAGACAATCCCGTGCCTGGCGCAGAAGTCCAGCATGTCCTGGGTCTCCTGGATGCCGCCAATCAGCGAACCGGCGAGGCTGCGGCGCTTGAAGATCAGGTTGAACACCGTGGGCGACGGGTGCGGGCTGTCGGGGGCACCGACCAGGGTCATGGTGCCGTCGCGCTTGAGCAGGTTGAGGAACGCATCGAGATCATGCGGCGCGGCCACGGTGTTGAGGATGAAGTCCAGGCTGTTGGCGACCTTGGCCATCTCGTCCGGGTTCTTCGACACCACTACTTGATCGGCGCCCAGGCGCAGGCCGTCTTCGCGTTTGTTGGGTGACGTGGTAAACAGCGTGACATGGGCCCCCATGGCATGCGCGATTTTCACCGCCATATGGCCCAGGCCACCCAGGCCGACCACACCGACCTTCTTGCCGGGGCCGACCTTCCAGTGATGCAGCGGCGAATAGGTGGTGATGCCCGCGCACAGCAACGGCGCCACGGCCGCCAGGTTGGCGTCGTCATGGGAGATGCGCAGCACGAATTTCTCCTTGACCACGATGCTGTCCGAATAGCCGCCGAAGGTGTTTTCACCGCCGAACACCGGGCCGTTGTAGGTGCCGGTAAACCCATTCTCGCAGTACTGTTCCTCGCCCTCGGCGCAGGACGCGCAGTGCTGGCAGCTGTCGACCATGCAGCCGACACCGGCCAGGTCACCCACCTTGAATTTCTGCACATTGGCGCCTACCGCCGTGACGCGGCCGACAATTTCATGGCCGGGCACGGAAGGATACAGGGTGTTGTTCCATTCGTTGCGCGCGGTGTGCAGGTCGGAGTGGCACACCCCGCAGTAGAGAATATCGATCTGCACGTCATCAGCCCCCGGCGCGCGGCGCTCGAAGGTAAAGGGCTTGAGGGAATCCTTGGCGTTCTGGGCGGCGTAGCTGTAAGTCTTGGCCATTTCGTTCACCTGTGTGATCTGACGGTAGAGGTCAGTGGACCAGCATAGACGCTCAACCGTTCAACCGAGCACAGGCGTACAAGCCCTTCGTCCGGTTTGACGCAATAGTGAGGCTGAACTGTTTTGCCACCCTCCCAGGAGTTTTCCATGAGCACATTTGTTGCCAAAGACGGTACCCAGATCTACTTCAAGGACTGGGGCAGCGGTAAGCCCGTGTTGTTCAGCCATGGCTGGCCGCTGGATGCCGACATGTGGGAATACCAGATGGAATACCTGAGCAGCCGCGGCTTTCGCACCATTGCGTTTGACCGTCGAGGCTTTGGCCGGTCGGACCAACCCTGGACCGGCAATGACTACGACACCTTCGCCGACGATATCGCACAGTTGATCGAACACCTGGACCTCCAGGACGTGACCCTGGTGGGCTTCTCCATGGGCGGCGGCGACGTCGCCCGCTACATCGCTCGCCACGGCAGTGCACGGGTTGCCGGGCTGGTGTTGCTGGGCGCAGTGACGCCGATCTTCGGCCAGAAACCGGACTATCCAGAAGGCGTGCCGACCGAGGTGTTCGATGGTATCAAGGCTGGGCTGTTGAAGGACCGCGCGCAATTTATCAGCGACTTCAACGCCCCGTTCTACGGCACCAATAAAGGCCAGGTGGTCTCCGAAGGCGTGTTGACCCAAACCTTGCAAGTGGCGCTGCTGGCGTCTCTCAAGTCGACGGTGGATTGCGTCACGGTGTTCTCCGAAACCGACTTCCGCCCGGACATGACCAAGATCGATGTGCCCACCCTGGTCATCCACGGTGACGGCGACCAGATCGTACCGTTCGAGACCACCGGCAAAGTGGCCGCCGCCTCGATCAAGGGCGCCGAATTGAAGGTCTACAAGGATGCGCCCCACGGGTTCGCCGTGACCCACGCGCAGCAGTTGAACGAGGACCTTCTGGCGTTCCTGAACCGCTGAAACACCCTCTCCTTTTTTGGCCGGGCTTGCCCGGCCTTTTTTGCTCAGGAGAAACGCGGGCTCAGGACCAGGCGCCCGGGACCGGCAATCAAGACACTGGTGAAAATGATCAACAGCAACCAGCCGAACTGCCCCTCGAACACCGTCCACTCCGGGTGCACCACCAGCATAGCGATCAACAGCACCGCCATGATCGGCAGGCACGCCAGGCGCACTAGCAGCCCGGCGAGGATCAGCAAGGGGCACAGCACTTCGGCGAAGATCGCCAGCAGCAGCGTGACGTGGGCGCCCATGTGGAACGGGTCTTCGATCTGCGTCAATTGTTCGCTGTAGTTCAGCAACTTGGGCACACCGTGCACCCACAGCAGGAACAACGCCCCGCTGCCGCGCAGAAACAATAGGCCCAAGTCCTGACTTTTCGATTCGTTCATACGTGCTCTCGTGGGTGGACACAAAGGTCGATTGTGTCGACAGAGCCCTGCGCCTGCTTGCAAGCCTGTGCTGACCTCAGTCCCCGGTGCCGGCAAACGCGGCGACGATTTCGTCGATCACCACGCGCACCCGGGCGGTGTGGCGCAGGTCGGCGTGGGTCACCAGCCACACGTCATACGGCAGTGGCCGGGTACGCTGCGGCCACAGGCGCACCAGCCCGTCGCGCTCACCGGTGGACACCGGGATTTCACCAATGCCGATACCCGCGGCGATGGAGCGGCGCACCAGCAGGCTGGAACTCAAGGCGGCGACAATGCGCCCGCGCGCCACGGGCTCAGAGACCAGGCTCATGTCCTTCTGGCTTTGCAGGTAGGGTTGGTAGACCACCAGGTCATGGCCTTCGAACAGGCTGCCCGACGTGGGCACGCCGTGACGGTCGATATAGCCCTGGGATGCAAACAGCCCGACCGGCCAGCGTGCAATGCGCCGGGCGATCAGGTCGGGGTTGTCCGGGCGGGTGTTGCGCACGGCGATATCGGCTTCACGCTTGGCCAGGCTGAGGATCTGGGTGGAGGCGTCCAGTTGCACGCGCACGTCGGGGTGTTTGTCGTGCAGGCGCGCGATGCACGGAATCAGGAAGTCGATGGCCAGGGAGTCGGTGGTGCTGACCCGCACCGTGCCGGTCAGGCGGTCATCCAGGCCCTGGATCTGCCGCTCCAGGTCGAGGGCTGAGCGCTCCATTTTCTCCACCGAGAGCAACGCCGCTTCGCCTACCGCCGTGAGCGCGTAGCCTTCGGAGGTGCGCAGGAACAAGGTCGCGCTCAAGGACTTTTCCAAGGCATTGATCCGCCGCCCTACCGTGGCCTGGTCCACCCCCAGCACCCGCGCGGCACCGCGCAGTGTGGACTCACGGCACACCGCCAGGAACACCCGTGCATCATCCCAATTCATACCGCCCTCCAGTGATGCATATATGCAACGCAATGACGCTAATTCGCTGCATTATTGCATCGAAAAACCTCGCTATGCTGGCACCAGAGAAACCTTCAGGACCTTCATCATGCTCGACACCCCTGTTTCATCCCGCAGCGCGGTCTGGCTGCCGATCGTCGCCGGCCTGTGTGCCTGGCGTTCTTCGCCTGTGGCTTTGCGCTGTCGGTGGTGTGGTTTTTCGCCTGGCGCCTGCTGTCGGCGATCGCCGTCGGCGCGATCGTGGTCGCACTGGCCCTGGAACTGGGCATGATTGTGCTGAACCGTCGACCGCTCGACACGGTCCCAACCCATACGCTCATCGCTGCAGGTACTTTGAAATGACGCTTCCTAAAGAAATGACCCTGATCGAAATCACCACACCCGGCGCACCTGAAGTGCTGCAACCGCGCCGCGCCGATGTGCCAGTCGCAGGCCCCGGCGAAATCCTGATCCGCGTGCATGCCGCCGGGGTCAACCGCCCAGACGCCCTGCAGCGCGCCGGCAAGTACCCGATGAAACCCGGCATGAGCCCGATCCCAGGCCTGGAAGTGGCGGGTGAAGTGGTCGCCCTGGGCGATGGCGTGAACGAGTACGTCGTCGGCGACAAGGTCTGCGCCCTGACCAATGGCGGCGGCTACGCGCAGTTCTGCAGCGTACCGGCCAGCCAGGCCCTGCCGATCCCGGAGGGCATGGACTGGATTCAAGCCGCCGCCGTGCCGGAGACCTTCTTTACCGTGTGGGCCAACCTGTTCGGCCTCGGCGGTGCGCACAAAGGCCAGCGCGTGCTGATCCACGGCGGTACCAGCGGCATCGGCACCACCGCCCTGATGCTGTGCCGCGAGTTCGGCATCCAGGCCTTCGCCACCGCCGGGAGTGCCGACAAGTGTGCCGCGATTGCCAAGCTGGGCGCCGAGCCGATCAATTATCGCGAGCAGGACTTTGCCGAGGTCATCGCCAAGCGGACCGGCGACAAGGGCGTGAACGTGATCCTCGACATCATGGGCGCCTCCTACTTGAACAACAACATCAAGTCCCTGGCCATGGACGGTCACCTGGTGATGCTGGGCTTCCTCGGTGGTGGCAAGGCCAACGACGTCGACCTGCTGAGCATCCTTGGCAAACGGGCGGTGATTACCGGCTCGCTGTTGCGTGCACGCACCCGGGAAGAAAAGGCCGCGATTGCCGAACAACTGCGCGAATACGTGTGGCCGGTGCTGGCCGCCGGGCGTTGCCTGCCGATCATCGACAAGGTGTACGAATACACCGACGCCGCCCAGGCCCACGCGCGGATGGAGGGCGGTGATCACATTGGCAAGATCGTGCTGCGCGTGGAGTAACACAGGGGCTGGCCAGCTCCCACCTTGATCAGCGTTGCCTGGCTATTGGGCGTACACCGGGTAGTCGATATAGCCCTCTGCACCACCGCCGTACATCCCTTCCACCCGCAGCGGATTCAACGGCCACCCGTTGAACAACCGCTGTGGCAAGTCTGGGTTGGCAATGAACGGCCGCCCGAACGCGATCAAGTCCGCCAGCCCGGCTTCGACCAGACCGGCACCGCGCTCAGCAGTGTAGCGACCGGCGTAGATGATGCGCCCGCTGAACGTGTCGCGCACCGCGCGGCGGAACGATTCGGGCAACACTGGGGCGTTATCCCAGTCTGCTTCGGCAATGGACACATAGGCGATGCCCGACTCTTCCAGCACCTTGATCGCTTCGACGTAGGTGTGATGCGGATCGTCTTCCACCAGGCCGATATACACCCGGTCCTGATCAGTGCCGCTGAACAGCGGTGAGAAACGCACCCCCAGCCGCTCAGGCCCGACCACCGCGCTCACGGCTTCGACGATCTCGCGCAGAAAGCGCAGGCGGTTGTGCAGCGAGCCACCGTATTCGTCATCACGCTGGTTGGCGTGGGCCGAGATGAACTGATTGACCAGGTAACCATTCGCCGAATGGATCTCCACCCCGTCGAAGCCGGCATCCAGTGCATTGCGTGCGGCCTGGGCGTAGTGCCCGACCAGTTCCTCGATCTCCAGGGCGGTCAAGGCACGCGGCACCGGCGGTTGCTTCAGCTCCCCCTCGCCCGGCGCGGTTTCGATGAAGGCCTTGGCCTGCAGCGCCTGGAGTGCCGAGGGTGCGACAGGTGCCGCGCCGTCTGGCTGCAAGGCGTTGTGGGACACCCGGCCAACGTGCCACAGCTGGGCGAAGATCACCCCGCCCTCGGCATGTACCGCCTCGGTGACCTTGCGCCAGCCGTCGATCTGCGCCGGGGAGTAGATACCTGGCGTCCAGGCATAGCCCTGGCCACGCGGTTCAATCTGTGTGCCCTCGCTGACCATGAAACCGGCACTCGCGCGCTGGCGGTAGTACTCGGCCATCAAGTCGGTGGCGATATTGCCTGGTTGCGCACTGCGCTGGCGTGTCAACGGCGGCAGCACAATACGGTTGTTCAGCGTGTGGTGCCCCAGTTTTACCGGGGTACTTAAAATAGGCTCATTCATTGAATCATTTCCAAATAGCGGGCGCGCTAAAGCATTGGCGACTTATAAAAGTCGCCAATGCATCAAGCGGTCAGTTAATTAAGCGGTGAGTGTCAGCAGGGCTTTGGCGACATCACTGGAACTGCCTGGGTTTTGCCCGGTGACCAGCAAGCCATCGGTGATGACAAAGGATTGCCAGTCAGCGCCTTTCTCATAAAGGCCACCCAACTTCTTGAACTCATCTTCCACCAGGAACGGCACCACATTGGTCAGTTCCACTGCCGCTTCTTCCGAGTTGGAGAACCCGGTGACGCGACGGCCCTTGACCAATGGGTCGCCGTTGACCGCCTTGACATGACGCAAGGCACCCGGTGCGTGGCAGACGAAACCGATCGGCTTGCCAGCGCGCTCGAAGGACTCGATCAGGGCGATCGACACCGGCGACTCCGCCAGGTCCCACAGCGGGCCGTGGCCGCCTGGGTAGAACACGGTGTCGAAGTCATCGGCGTTGACCGAATCGAGCTTCTGCGTGGTCGCCAGGGCCTGCTGCGCAGCCGGGTCGGCGGCGAAGCGGTGGGTCTGTTCGGTCTGGAAGTCCGGCTGGTCGCTCACCGGGTCCAGAGGCGGCTGGCCGCCGGCGGGAGAAGCCAGCACCACCTCGGCACCGGCGTCCTTGAACGCGTAATAGGGGGCGGCAAACTCTTCGAGCCAAAAGCCGGTCTTGCGCCCGGTATCGCCGAGCTGGTCGTGAGAGGTCAGTACCATTAATACTTTCATTTTCCAGTGCCTCGATAGGTGTGAATGTCAGTTTCTTCCGGCTGACCCAACAACTGTCGAGTCAACCCCAACGCCTCGTCAAAAGGCGCCGTAGTACGGGTGATCTTGCTCATGACGCTGGTGCCCAACCACAACGCATACAGACGCCGGGCCAGGCTGTCCGGGTGTTGCGTAATCGCTACCGAGCCGTCTTCGACGCCCTGCTGCAAGGCCTCGGCCAGCAACCCGATGGTGCGTGCAGTGCCGCGTTGCAGGGCCAGTCGCATCGGCTCTGAAAGGTCTGACACCTCAGCGCCGAGTTTGACGGCAAGGCATTTGCCCGCGTCGGTGCAGCCGGTCTGGTTGTCGATCCAGCAGTCCCAATAACGCATCAACTTGGCGTGCTGGGTTAAACCCGGCTGGTCGAACAGTTGCTGCATGCCGTGCACGTAGTGGTCGAAGTAGTGGTCGAGCAATACAACGCCGAACGCATCTTTGGAGGTGAAGTAGTGATAAAACGAACCTTTGGGTACTTCGGCGGCTTGCAGTATTTCGTTCAGGCCCACCGCAGAAAATCCTTTGCGACCGACAATACGTTGCGCGGTATCGAGAATGGTCTGCCTTGCACTTTTGGTTTCGTTGCTCATGCTTCATCCCGTCCGATTAGACCAGTCGTCTAGTTCGTTGAGGGAATGTTAGGAGGCGGGGCAATTGCGCACAATGTCAGATCCGCAAGGATTCCGGACATGCCGCGAAGGCAGTTGCCGTTTACCCGGCACGCGCCGACAATCCCCTCTCCCGCGCCCCTTGGAGAATGACGATGCACAGCGTTGCGCTGATGGTTTACCCGAACTTCCAGTCCCTGAGCCTCAGCCTGGGGTCGGTGTTCGAGTGCGCGAACCTGCTGCGCGGCGAGCCGGCCTATGAGTTTCACCTGGTGTCGGAGAGTGGCGGCGCGGTGATGACGTCCCAGGGTTTCTCGGTGAATACCACGCCGATCCGGCCGGAGGGCTACGACACCCTCATCGTCAGTGGCTACCTGGAATTCCGCCTGCCGGAAGCCAACCTGCTCGAACTGGTCAAGGCCGCCTCCGCCCAGTCGCGGCGCGTGGCTTCCTTGTGCATGGGCATCTTCGTGTTGGCCGAAGCCGGCCTGCTGGCAGGCAAGCGCACCACCACCCACTGGATTCACGCTCCGGCCTTTCGCAAGCGCTACCCAGACATTCGCCTGGAAGAAGACAAGCTGTTTATCGTCGACGGCCAAGTGTGGACAGGCGCCGGCATGAGTGCCGGCGTGGACCTGGCCCTGGCCATGGTGGAGAACGACTTGGGCAGCGACCTGGCCCGGCGCATAGCGCGCAAACTGGTGATCGCCCAACGGCGCGGCAGTGAGCAATCGCAGTTGTCGGCGCTGCTGGAGCTGGACCCCAAGTCAGACCGCGTGCAACTGGCCCTGGCCTACGCCCGCGAGAACCTGACCCACGACCTTTCGGTGGAAGCCCTGGCCGACGTCGCCCGGCTCAGCCCGCGCCAGTTCAGCCGGGTGTTCCGTGAAGAGACCGGGCAAACGCCGGCCAAGGCCATCGAATCCCTGCGGGTGGAAGCCGCCCGGGCGATGATGGAAACCAGTCGCCACCCGGTTGAAGTGGTGGCCCGCGAAACCGGTTTTGGTGATCGCGAGCGCATGCGCCAGGCGTTTCTAAGGGCGTTCGGGCAGCCGCCGCAGGTGATGCAGCAAGCGCTGTTCATCCCAGGGTAGGTTGGTAGCCAAACAGCGATTTCACTTCCAGGTAGTCCTCCAGGCCAAATACCCCCCACTCACGGCCATTACCGGACTGCTTGTACCCGCCAAAGGGCGCGCCGTTGTCCGCCTTGCTGCCATTGAGATGGACCATCCCCGTGCGCAGACGGCGGGCGACCCTGCGCGCGCCTTCCAGCGTGCCGGCCGTGACGTAGCCCGACAGGCCATAGGGGCTGTCATTGGCGATGGCAATCGCCTGCTCTTCGCTGTCGTAGGGAATGATCACCAGCACCGGCCCGAACACCTCTTCGCGGGCAATCGGCAGGTCGGGGTGGACATCGGCGTAGACCGTGGGCCGCACATAGAAACCGTGGGTGATGCCCGGCGGCCGCCCTGCACCGCCGCACACCGGCGGGACGTCCACGGCCGCCAACAGCGCCTGCACCCGTTCGAATTGCGCCTGGTTGGCCAGAGGCCCCATGGCGGTCACGGGGTTGCTGTCATCAAAGCAGCTCTGCGCGGCGACCTCCTGGGCAATTTCCACTGCCCGCGCCTGCAAGGCACGCGGCACCAGCAGGCGCGTCGGCGCATTACAGGACTGGCCGCTGTTGCGAAAACAGCTGCTCACGCCGTGTCGCACGGCAGCGTCCAGGTCCGCATCGGCGAGAATCAGGTTGGCCGATTTGCCGCCCAGCTCCTGGGAGACACGCTTGACCGTGTCCGCCGCCGCCTTGGCCACAGCGATGCCCGCGCCAGTGGAACCGGTAAACGAGACCATATCGATCCCGGCATGCCGGGCGATGCCGTCACCCATCGTAGGACCGTCGCCATTGACGAGGTTGAACACGCCCTTGGGCACCCCGGCCTGGTCCAGGATATCGGCCAGCAGCATCGCCGACAGCGGCGCCTTTTCACTGGGTTTGAGCACCATCGTGCAGCCCGCGGCCAGGGCCGGAGCGAGCTTGCAGGTGAGTTGGTTGAGTGGCCAGTTCCAGGGTGTGATCAGGCCGCACACCCCTATCGGTTCGCGGCTGATCAGGGTGCTGGCGTGGGCGTATTCGAAGTCATACGTCTTGAGCACGTCATAGGCACGCTGCAAGTGGCCCAACCCCGCAGGCACATGGGCACTGCGTGCCAGTGAAAGCGGTGCGCCCATTTCCTGGTGCACGCATTGCGCCAGGGCTTCGCTGTGCTGGCGATAGCGGTCGATGATCGCCGCCAGCAGCTCCAGGCGTTGCTCGCGCGTCCATTGCCCATAGCTGTCGAAGGCGCGCCTGGCCGCAGCGACAGCGCGGTCGAGGTCGGCCAGGGTGCCGAGGCTGATGGTCGCGACGGTTCGCTCTGTCGTCGGGTCGATCACCGGCAAGGTGTCGCCGCCCAGGGGCTTGACCCACTGCCCGTCGATGTAGAAATCCAGGTGATTCATCGCGTCGCCTCAAGTGCCAGGCCCAAGCTGCTGAACACCTGCGCGACCTGTTCCTGGTTGATGATCAGTGGCGGCGATAGCACGATGTTTTCTCCGGAGGCGCGCACCAGCACGCCCGCCTCGAAACACCGCTGGGCCACCTCTGCCGCCCGCGCACCGGGGGCACCCTCACGGGGCTTGAGCTCGACCGCGCAAAGCAGGCCAATGGCACGTACGTCCAGCACCAAGGCCTGCTCACGCAAGGCCAGCGCGGTGTCCTGCCACAACGGCGCCATCTGCCGTACATGCGCATTGAGGCCCAGCTCTTCGTGCACCTGCAGGGTCGCCAAACCGGCGGCGCAAGCCAGTGGATGGGCCGAATAGGTGTAACCGTGCATCAGCTCGATAGCCTGTTCCGGGCCCTGCATGAACGCCTCGTACACCGCGTCGCTGACCAGCACGCCGCCCATGGGCACCGCGCCGTTGGTCAGGCCCTTGGCCAAGGTCATCAAGTCGGGGGTGACGCCAAAGGCCTGGGCGGCAAACCCATGGCCTACACGACCGAAGCCGGTGATGACCTCGTCGAAGATCAACAGCAAGCCATGCCGGTCACAGATCTCGCGCAGTTTTTGCAGGTAGCCCAGGGGCGGCGCGTAGACCCCACCCGAGCCGGTGACCGGTTCGACAATCACTGCCGCCACCGTGGCCGGGTCGTGTACTTCCAGTAAGTGCAGTAACGCATCCGCATAGTGCGCGCCCTGCTCCGGCTGGCCGGGGCTGAAACGCGAGCCAGCGTCATAGGGCAACGGCAAGTGCGCCACGTCGCCGAGCAACGGCCCGAAATCACGCTTCTGCCGGCCGATGCCCGACACCGACAGACCGCCAAACCCCATGCCGTGATAGCCCTTGGCGCGGCCGATCAGCTTGGTGCGCCGGCAATCGCCTCGGGCCTGATGATAGGCGCGCGCGATCTTCAAGGCAGTGTCCACTGCCTCGGAACCGGAGTTGGTAAAGAACACCTTGTCCAGGCCGGCTGGCGCTTTGGCAACCAGCTGATCCGCCAGGGTCAGCGCCGCCGGGTGGCTCATCTTGAACGAGGACACAAAGTCCAGGCGCCCTGCCGCTTCGCGGATGGCCTCGACGATACGGGGCTGGCCATGCCCGGCATTGACGCACCACAACCCGGCCATCGCATCGAGCACGTCGCGCCCTTCGGTGGTGGTGTAGTGCATGCCGGCGGCGCGGTCGAACAGCATTGGTTGGCGGTTGAAGGGGCGCATTGCGGTAAAGGGTGCCCACAGGGAAGAGGTCATCATTTGTACTCCTTAAAGCGGGATTCGTGAGCCGATCAGGGTCGGGCGTTGCAGGGCACCGGCGTTGGTGTTGACGCCCCGGTCGAATCGCAGGCGCCCGTCCTGCACGCGACCGGTAACGTGGTCGCCAAAGGCGGTTTCGACGAAGCGCCAGTCCATACGTAACTCACCTTCCGTGGACCAGCAGGCCTGCGCGACCACGGCGGTCTGTTCAGGCTGGTACTGGTGGTGCAAGTAATTGCCGGTGATGCTGGTGAGGGTCTCGATCGGCTGTCGGAAACCGGCGCGCACGTGATGAGTGCCGCGATGATCCACCAGGGTGAAATCGCAGTAATCCGCCTGGAAATCGAAAGCCACTTCGCGCACGCCATCCTCATTCGGTTCGATGGCGAAACGGCCCTGCAGTGCACGGCTGGCGGGCGAGCTTTGCAAACCGTGCAGCGTGGGCAGGCGCAGGCCGTCGATCAGCGCATCCAACTGCGCCTGACTGGCACTGGCATCAACGGCGGCACGCCCCAGCGCCGGGAACAGGTGCTGCCACAGCGCCGCGTGCAAGCGCTTTTCTCCCAGGCGCAGGCCGCAGGTGAAGACAATCACCGTGTCCTGTTCCGGCAGCACCATGCACTGCTGGCCGAACACGCCCGAGGCGTAATAACCGCCGTGTTCGGTCATCCACCATTGGTAACCGTAGCCTTCACGCTGGGCTTCATTGGCTTTGTTCTTGTCGCGCGGCAGGTACTGCTTGCCGTCGAACTCCCCCATCCACACGTCCTGCACCTGATTGCGCGTGGCCTCGCTGACCCACTGTGGCGACAGCAACTGGCGCCCTTGCCATTGGCCATGATTGAGGTGCAACACGCCAAACTTCAACGAATCTTCGCTGGTGCAACTCAAGCCATTACCTCCGGAGTTGAAACCACCGGGAGCCAGGTCCCACCCCAGGTGATCGAGCCCCAGGTAGTCGAGGACGCGCGCCTGCAACAAGGCGTGCATCGTCTGCCCAGTCACCTGTGTGACGATGGCAGACAACATGAAACTTGACGCACTGCTGTAGATAAACGACTGCCCAGGTGGCTCGTCCACCGGCTCATTGAGAAAGGCCTCGACCCAGCTGCTCTGCAGGTTGCGCCAGTCGCCGCCAGAAATGCCACGGGTGTGACCGGTGCGCATGGTCAGCAGGTCTTCCACGGTCATGGCCGCCAGGTTGGCGCTGATAGGTTGTGGGCACAGGTCGGGGAAAAAGCTCACCACCTTGGCATCGAGGCTCAGGCGACCGTCGTCGATCAGCAGGCCGATTGCCGTAGCCGTCCAGCTCTTGGTGGCCGAATGCTGCACGTGCAGGCGATGCGCCGAATAGGGCTGCCAATACGCCTCGGCCACCACTGCGCCCTGGCGGTACAGCAGGAAACTGTGCAGCTCAAGGCCTTGCTCGGTCACGGCTTGGAGGAAGTCAACGACGCCGGACGGGTCGACGCCGCACTCATGGGGCAAGGCTCTGGGCAGCGGGATGTAGGTCATGATGGGTCCTCAATGATGTTTTTATATTTCAAATAATGCAGATAAAGATTTATTCGCTGCGGCCCTGATGTATTTGAGCCCCCTATAATTCAGTTTTTCCGGTTATCCTTGCCTCCCCTGTCACAGGAACGACCTCGCACCATGTCTCAACTCACCTCGCTGCAGACCAAAGTCGCCGGCCAGATCCTTGCCGCCATCGCCAGCGGCGACCTGCAACCTGGTCTGCACCTCAAGGAAGTGGAACTGGCCCAGCGCCTGGGCGTCTCGCGCTCGCCCATCCGCAGCGCACTGGCGTACCTGGCCGAACAGAAAGCCATTGAGCCGCTGCCGCAACAGGGCTATCGCGTACCGCTGGAAACCACCGAAGGCTTGGCGCAGCAGTTCACCGAGTTGCACAACGAAGAGGACGAGCTGTACACGCGGCTGATCGACGACCGGCTGAACCAGGTGCTGCCCGACCAGATCTCCGAGAGCGACCTGCTGCGCCGCTATGTCGTCGGCAAAAGCGTGCTGCGCCGCTGCCTGTTGCGCCTCTCCGATGAAGGCGTGATGCAGCGCAAGCACGGGCACGGCTGGCAGTTCCTGCCGACGCTGAACAGCCCGCAGACCCGCTTCGAGAGCTACCGCTTCCGCATGCTGCTGGAGCCAGCCGGGTTGCTGGAGCCGACCTTCAAGATCAACCCCGAACAATTCCGCCGCTGCCGCGAACGCCAGATGGAACTGCTGGAAGGCAAAGTCGATGGGCAACGCTTTATTGAGTACAACGCCGAATTCCACGAACTGCTGGCGGCCGCTTCGGGTAACGGCTACATCCTGCAGGCGATCCAGCAGCAGAACCGGTTGCGTCGACTGACCGAGTTCCACACCGTGAACAATCAGGAAAGGGTCAAGGTCTCGTGCTGTGAACACCTGGCGATTCTGGATGCCCTGGAGCAGGGCGATAACGAATGGGCGTCGACACTGCTGCATCGACACTTGGATGTGGCGAGCAAATTGCGCGTGGCACGCAACAAGGGATGAGGGGTGCGCCTCCACGCCCTTCTCGGAACCGACCCGACCTCGAAGCGCTCTCGAAACCGGCCAGGCCTCAAAAACATTCGCAATCCCTGTAGGAGCCGGCTTACCGGCGATGGTCGTCAACGAGGACGCGACAAACCAGAATAATCGCGGCGCCCTCACGTTGTTCGCCGGCAAGCCGGCTCCTACAGAAAAGCGCACGCTCGATGCGAAGCGAGCCCGGCAGGACGCCGGGTTAGCCGCCGTAACCACAGCAATGCACCCCAAAGCGCTCATTACCAAAGCGCCACGGTATAACCAACAATCACCCGGTTCTCATTCATATCCCGGAAATAGTTAGCCTTGCTCAACCCATTGCGCCAACGCAACGACACCCCTTTCAGCGCTCCAGACTGAACCACATACCCCAAATCAATATCCCGCTCCCACTCACGCCCCTCCCCCACAAACCCTTTCACCTGCGCCTGATCACCCTTGGCCCAACGCGTTGAAAACGTCAGCCCCGGTACGCCCAGCGCGGCAAAGTCAAAGTCATACCGCGCATGCCAGACCCGCTCATTGGTCTGCGAGAAATTACTCAACTGATACTCGGAAAACAGATAGGTATTGGTCCCGTCCACATAAGTAAACGGGGTATCCCCATACTGCTCCTGGTACCCCCCACCCACACTGTGCCCCTTGTAGCTGAACATCGCCCGCGTACTCAGCGCACGGTTATCCACCTTGCCCGCCAGGCCCGCACCCGACTTGTCCGCATCGAAATAACGGATGTCCGTCTTGAGCGTGCCACCGCCCAGGGCGAAACTATTTTTCAACCCTACGTAATGCTGCTGGTAGATATCCTCCAACTGCGCGAAGTGGTAGCTCAACGTCATCCCCGGCGTGAGCTTGTAATCGCCACCGGCAAAGCGGAAACGATCACTCTTGGCGGTGCTTTTGTAGGCGCCGCTCTGGCTGGTCAACCCCATGTCTTCGTATTCGGTGGATTCGCGCTGCTTGGTCTGGTCGATCTGCCCGCCGATCAACGCCAGCCCGGCGATGTCCGTGGACGTCACCTGAGTGCCCCGGAAGGTCTGCGGGAACAGCCGGCTGGTGTTGGGCTGCAAGGTCGGCAGGTCCGGCAGCAGGTAACCGCTGCGCAGCTCGCTCTGGGCGAAGCGCACCTTGCCGGTCACGCCGTACTTGGAATACTCGTCATGGGCGCGCTTGGAATAGCTCGGCTTACCCGGCGTGGCATCGTTGTCCCTGGACAACAGGCCGGAGCCGGAGCGGTCAGGGCTGGAATCGAGCTTCAGGCCGAGCATGCCTACCACGTCCACACCGAAGCCGACGGTGCCTTCGGTAAAGCCAGACTTGAGGTTCAGGATAAATCCCTGGGCCCATTCCTCACGCTTGGATTGCCCGGCGTCTTCACGATAATCGCGGTTGAAGTAGTAGTTCTTGAGGTCCAGATCTGCCTTGCTGTCCTTGAAGAAATCAGCCTGGGCCGGGGCGCACAGCAGCCCTCCGCTCACGAGGCCGACGCCCTTCACGATCAGGTTGAGATTGTTGTTGTGCATGTTCTTGGCTCCTGGCAGTCGTTATGGGTGAGTAGGTCTTATTGTTTTTCTGGGCACGACATTCCCCATCGCGCAGGCGTGAGGGCCTGCGCGCCGGGTGAAATCAGGGGTTTAAATGGCCGGTCGTATTCGGTAGCCACCGTCCGGCAGTTGCTCCAGCGGGCTGGCGGCGGCCAGCAATTGCCGGGTGTACGGGTGCTGCGGGTGATCGAAGATCTGCTCGCGCGCGCCCACTTCCACCACGTTGCCCTGATGCATCACCGCAACCCGATGGGCAATGCGCTCCACCGCCGCCAGGTCATGGGAAATGAACAGGCAGGCAAAGCCGTACTGCGCCTGCAGGCGTTCGAACAGTTCGAGGATCTGTTTCTGGATAGTCATGTCCAACGCCGAGATCGGTTCGTCGGCAATCACCAGTTGCGGGTGGCGCACCAACGCTCGTCCAATGGCGACACGCTGGCGCTGGCCACCGGAGAGCTGGTGGGGGAAACGCTCGACAAATTGCTCGCCCAGTCCGATGTCCTTGAGGGTTTGCGTCACCCGCTCACGGCGCTCGGCGGCATTCAAGCCGGGTTCGTGGCGCAACGGTTCAGCGAGGATTTCACCGATTTTCATCCGCGGGTTCAGGGACGAATAGGGGTCCTGGAAGATCATCTGGCATTGCAGGCGGTGGGTGCGGTTGGCGGCCTTGAGGATGTCCACGCCCTTGAAGCGGATCGAGCCGGCACAGGGTTTGATCAGCCCCACCAAGGAACGCCCGAGGGTGGTCTTGCCCGAGCCGCTGCCGCCCACCAGCGCCAGGGTTTCACCGGGGGCGATCACCAGGCTGGCGGAATGCACCACGCGGTTGTGCTGACGCTTGCCCCAGAACGTGGTCGGCCCAGGGTGCTCGATGCACACCTGATCCACTTCAACCAAGGGCCCGTTGCTGACCGGCAATGGCGCCAACACGCCCCGACGCGGCAACGCTTCCAGCAGTTGGCGGGTGTACTCGGCCTTGGGCGCGAGCAGGATGTCTTCGATGCTGCCCTGCTCCACCGCCTTGCCATGACGCATTACCACCACCTTGTGGGCGTATCGCGCCACCAGCGACAGGTCATGGCTGATAAACAGGATCGCGGTGCCCTGCTCGCGTGTCAGTTCGAGCATCAACTCGATCACATCCAGTTGCGCCAGGCAGTCGAGGGCCGTGGTCGGTTCGTCAGCGATCAGCAAGGCCGGGCGCAGCAACATCACCGAGGCCAGCATGATGCGCTGGCGCATGCCGCCGGAGAATTGGTGCGGATAGGACTCCAGGCAGCGCTCGGCGGCCTTGATGCCGATGCGGCGCAACATGGTCAGGCACCGTTCGCGGATCTGCGGTGGGTCGAGGTCGGTGTGCAGCTTGAGCGCTTCGCTCATTTGCTGGCCGATTTTCAACGCCGGGTTGAGCGACACCATCGGCTCCTGGAACACCATGCCGATGCTGGCGCCGCGAATCGCACGCAGCGCTTCAGGGCTGACACTCGCCAGGTCGCGCCCCTGGAAATCCAGGCGTCCGCCGCACACTTGCATCGGTAACGGCAACAGGCCGATAGCGGCACGAGCGGCCATGGTCTTGCCGCTGCCGGACTCCCCTACCAGCGCCACGATCTCGCCCGGCGCGATGCTGAAACTCAGGTCATCCACCGCCAGTGGGCCGTGTTCGCCCACACGGATCTTCAGGTGTTCGACGTTCAACAAAACAGGATTGGCGGACATGTTCACTTCCTCATCCGGGGGTCGAGACGATCACGCAGGGCGTCGCCAAACAGGTTGATCGCCAGCAATGTCAGGCAGATAAACAGCCCGGGGAACACGCCCAGCCAGGGTGCTGAAGCGATGTACGGCCGGCTGCTGGCAAGCATGTTGCCCCACGTCGCCGCCGGCGGCGGTACGCCCAGGCCGAGGAAGCTCAGGGCGCTTTCCGACAGCAGCGCCCAGCCGAACATGCTGGTGGCCAGCACGCACAACGGCGCCAGGCAGTTCGGCGCGATGTGCCGCAGCATGGTGTACAGCTCGGAGTTGCCGATCACTCGCGAGGCTTCGATGTACTCCAGCTCACGCAGGGACAGCACGGTACCGCGCACCACGCGCACCACCGACGGCGTGTAGGCAATGCCCAAGGCCAGCACGATGCCGTACTTGCTTGCGCCGATGATCGCCATGATGCCCAACGCCATAAGGATGCCGGGAAAAGCCAGCAGCGCGTCGTTGAACATCATCAGCACGCGGTCCGTCCAGCCGCGCAGGTAACCGGCGAGCATGCCGATGAACGTGCCTGCCAGCACGGCAACGCTGACCGTCAGCAGGCTCACCCACAGGCTGGTGCGCGCGCCGATCAACAGACGGCTGAACACATCGCGGCCAAATTCGTCGGTGCCCAGCCAGTGGGCGGCCGATGGGGCCTGGAAGCGCGACATCAGGTCGATCTTCAGCGGGTCGAACGGCGACCACACCAGCCCGATCAACGCCAGCGCAATCAACACCACCAGCAGGCCACCACCGATCAATGCGTTGGCCGGCACCCACACGCGCCGATGCTTGGCCGCTGCGGGCACGGTAATCGTCGAACTCATAACTTCACCCTTGGATCGAACAGCGGATAGAGCAGATCCACACACAGGTTGACCAGCACGTAGATAAAGGTGATCAGCAGCAGGCAGCCCTGCAGCACGGGATAATCGCGGGCGAAAATCGCGTCCACCATCAGCCGCCCGATGCCTGGCAGGGTGAACACGGTTTCGAGTACCGCGATGCCACCCAGCAGGTTGCCGAGGATCAACCCCACCAGGGTCCAGGTCGGCGCGAAGGCGTTGGGCAACGCGTGTTTCCACAACACTGCACGCTCTGACAAGCCTTTGGCCCGGGCATGGGCGATGTATTCCAGGCGCAGCACTTCGATGGTGCTGGCCCGTGCCATGCGGGTGATCGCGCCGACTTCCACCAGGGTCAAGGTCACCACCGGCAGCACCATGTAGCTCATGGCTTGCCACGGCGCCTGGGAGAAACTGACGTAGCCCACCACCGGCAACCAGCCGAGCTGGATGCCGAACGCGTGCAGCAACAGCAGCCCAAGCCAGAAGCTGGGGATCGACAGCAGCAAGGTCGCGATGGACACCAGCCCCAGGTCGAGCGCGCTGTTCTGTTTCCACGCGGCGATCAGGCCAATGGGCACCGCGATCAGCGTGGCCAACAGCACAGCCACCAGCACGATGGTCGCGCTGACGCTGAAGCGGTCGAGAATCAGCGGCAGCACCGCCTGCTTGGTGCTGATGGAAAACCCCAGGTCAACGCTCAACACGGCTTTGAACCAGATCAGAAACTGCGTCACCAACGAGTGATCCAGGCCGAGGGTGTGGCGCATGTCGGCCAGACTTTGCGGGTCGGCCATGTCGCCGAGCATCAGCAGCGCCGGGTCGCCCGGAATCAGGCGGATCAGCGCGAACACCATCACCGAGATCAGCAACAGGGTGGGGACCGCCATGGCGAGTTTTTGCAGGATAAAACGCAACATGCTGGAGGCCCCGTTAGTGCGCCGCGAGGCTGACGCCCCACAGCCGTGGCGACGAAACCGGCCACGAATGGAAGCCCTTGACGCTGTCACGCAGCGCTGCGGCGACCGTGCCGTTGTAGATGATCACCATCGGCGTGTCGTGGATCATCATGGTGTGCAACTGGTCGAATAGCGCCTGGCGCTTGGCCGTGTCGCTCTCGCGCACCGCGTCACGCAGCACCGCCTGGGCCTGGGGATTATCCCAGACCTTACGCGGTTCCTTGGTCTTGTCGCCCATCAGCGAGTCGAAGCTGGTGGCCGGGTCCAGGCGCGAGGAGTAAGAGAACGCCATCATCTGGTAGTTGCCACTCTGGTAGCGTTCCAGTTGGGTACCCCACTCCAGGGTTTCCATCTGGATGTTCAAGCCGCTGGCCACGGCCATCGCCTGGCTGAGCAGGCCCATGTCGAACATCTGCGAATAGCGTTTGTTGACGATCATCTTGATCGGCTGGCCGTGGTAGCCGGCCTCTTTCAACAGGCGCTGGGCTTCCTGCGGGTCGTAGCGATAACCCTGCCTGGCGGTGGCGCTGTAGAACGGACTGGTTTGCGGGATCGCCGAGTTGTTCGGTTCGGAGGTGCCGTTGGAGAGCGCGGTGACCATCTGCCCGTAGTCGAGGGAATGGGCGATGGCCTGGCGGATACGCACATCCTTGAGCAGCGGGTCGTTGGTCTGGAACAACAGGCCGCAGATGGCCATGATCGGGCTGAACGAAATCTGCACGCCCGGCGTGGCTTTCAGCTCTTGGGCGTCGCTGGCGCTGACGTTGGGCAACAGGTCGATGTTGTTGGACATCAGGGCGGCCTTGGCCGACGAAGGATCGGGAATCACCATGAAGCGCACGGCGTCGACCAGGGCGGTCTTCTTGCCGGTAAAGCCGTCCGGCCCGGCGTCATCGCGCGGGCTGTAGTCCTTGAAGCGCGATAGCACCACGTACTGTCCGGGCTTCCATTCGCCGAGGCTGAACGGGCCGGTGCCAACCGGCGCCTTCCAGCTGCCGTCCGCCGCCAGCGAGTCGGGGTGCAGGATGCCGCTGCCGCCACAATCGGGGCGCGCCATCGACGCCAGGAACAGGCCGCTGGGCTGGTCGAGGTGGAATACAACCGTGAGGGGGTCCGGGGTGTCGATGCCGGTGATTTTCGCCCCGCCGCGGCCATCGAACTCTGCCAGGCAGCGCCATTGGGTCTTGGGGTTGAGGTAGCGTTCCCAGGTCCACTTGACGTCCTGGGCGGTCAGCGTCGCACCGTTCTGGAAATGCACCCCGTCGCGCAATGTGAAGGTGTAGGTCATGCCGTCATCGGAGCGTTTGACCTCGCGGGCCAGCAGCGGGCCGACAGAGGCGTCTTCACGGTGGGCCACCAGGCCCTCGACGATGTGCAGCATCACCGTGTCGGTATTTTCGTCACGGTTGACGCCGGGTTCGGTGCTACGGATATCGGCGTTCAAGCCGACACGCAAGGCGGTCTCGGCCTGCGCAAGGCCGGCGCCCAATGCGAGGGTGACGCACAGCGTTCCATTGAGTAAGCGATTCACGGGAGATGTTCTCCTTCGCTGAAAAGACCGGCCAGGGGCAGGAGCCGGCTTCAAGCCTGTGTTAGGTCGTTGTTGTTATGGTCTGATCGAGATCAGCACCGCGGACGTTTTTGTTTTTTTAAATTCGCCTGAACATATTCACAGCAAGCAGCATCCTTGTAAATGTTTTTTTAAGCATATAAAAACATTGATAGCTAAATCACAGGCAAAAAAAAGAGGCCGAAGCCTCTTGCAGGGATGAGCCGGCGCGCGTCTATCAGTGCAACGCCGCCCGCGTAATCAGGTAACTCACCAACTGCGGGTCATCATCCAGCTCAATCGTCTGCACCGGACGTGGCAGGTTATCCAGCACTGTGCGCCAGAACGCTTGGGACACTTCGTCCTGGTCATAGAAGCGCACCAGCCAATTGGCGTCGCCACTGCACAGCACCTGGCTGGCGATGGCGCGGCCGATGCCTTTGCGGCGGTAGCGCTTGAGGATGAACAGATCGGCCAGCTCCAGGGCGTCGATGCCCGGCAGTTCGCTGCCTTCGATCAGCAGGAAGCCGGCGATATAGCCATCGACCAGCAGCAGGTTGGCGCTCCATTGCGGGTCCTGCCAGTAACGGGTCAGGTGTTCGTCATGGATGTAGAAGCGGCCGTCCGCCTCGACATCTTCCTGCTCCCAGTCCGACGACTCATAAGCGTAGTACTGGTAGAGATTGCGGATCAGCTCGGCGTGCTCCGGGCCGGTCTGGATCAGTTCGACGGTGGTTTCAGGCATGGGGCTCTCGGTCAGGAATGCAGGGCGACATTGTTCACAAAACGCGGGGACAGTCCAATAGCGTCGCCAACCTTTCTACTTGCTGAACCGATTGCAAATACGTGTTGCCTCCCCCAAAACCCTGAAACATTTCGAATAAACTCCGCGAAATTGCCTCCCCTTTTTCAAGGACACGTATTGTGAGCAACGTCTGTTCCGCCGGCCTGGATGTCGGTTTTGCATCCCTGGATTACCTGCAGATCTTCATCCTGGGCGTGATCCAGGGCATTACCGAACTGTTGCCGGTGTCGTCCACCGCCCATATGCGCGTAGTGCCCGCCCTGCTCGGCTGGCAAGATCCCGGCTCGGCGTTTTCGGCGGCCATGCAGTTGGCAGCGCTGGCGGCGGTGGTCAGTTATTTCTGGCGCGACGTGCGCCAAGTGACCACCGGCAGCATCGACGCCGTGCGCAGAGGTGACTACAACGATCGCTGGTTCAAGCTGGCGGTGGCGATTGTGCTGGCGACCGTGCCGATCGGGATCGCCGGCCTGGCGCTGTCGTCAACCTTGAATGCCTGCAACTCGCCGTTGCGGGGGCTGATGGTGATCGGTATTTCCTGCGTGGTCATGGCCGTGCTGTTGGCCGTGGCGGAAATGCGCGCACGCCACACCCGGGAGATGGGTGAAATGCGCCTGCGGGATGCGTTGATTGTGGGGGTTGCGCAGATTGGCGCGTTGATTCCTGGCGTCTCGCGTTCCGGTTCCACCCTCACCGCCGCGCTGTTCCTGAACTTCAAGCGTGAGGAAGCCGCGCGGTTCTCCTTCCTGCTGGGCCTGCCGGCCATCGCCCTCGCCGGCCTGAAGGAGCTGTGGGTGCTGCTGCACGCCGACATGCCCGCCCATGCCTGGCCGCATTTGCTGTTCGGCCTGGTGGTGGCGAGCATCTCGGCGTTTTTTGCGATCTGGGGCCTGATGAAGTTCCTGGAGCGGTGCTCCACCTGGCCGTTCGTGATCTATCGCGCGTTGCTGGGGATCTTCCTGATTGTGGCGGTCAGTACCGGGTTGCTGGCTTAAGCCTGTGGCTCACGCTCGGCCAGTTCTTCCAACAGATCGGCCGAAGGCACGAAAAACAGGCCGCCGGTGACCGCCGTGCTGAAATCCAGCAGGCGGTCATAGTTGCCGACCGGACGGCCGACGAACATGTTTTCCAGCATCAATTCCAGAGGCTCCGGCGAACGCGCATAGCCGATAAAGTAGGTGCCGAACTCACCGGCACCGGGGCGGCCGAAAGGCATGTTGTCGCGCAGGATCTTCACTTCATCGCCGTTCTTGTCGGTAATGACTGTCAGCGCACTGTGGGAATTGCTCGGTTTGGTCTCTTCGTCCAATTCAATATCCGACAGCTTGGTCCGCCCGATCACCTTCTCCTGGGCCTCCACCGTCAGGCCGTTCCAGGCTGTCATGTTGTGCAGGTACTTCTGCACCAGCACGTAGCTACCGCCGCGAAATTCACTGTCCTCATCACCGACAATGGTGAACCCCTCGGCCTTGCGCCCCACCGGGTTCTCGGTACCGTCGACAAAGCCGATGATGCTGCGCATATCGAAATAGCGGAAACCCTGGACCTCATCCACCACCTGCACGCTGTCGCCCAGGGCCGTCATGATGTGGGTGGCCAACTCGAAGCACAGGTCCATCTGTTCGGCACGGATATGCAGCAGGATATCCCCCGGCGTCGACACCGCTTTGCGCCCTTCTACGCCGAACTCACGAAACGGATGCAGCGCCGCTGGGCGCGGTGTGCCGAACAGCCGGTCCCACGCGTCCGAGCCAAACCCGCAGACGCAGGTCAGATTGCCCGCCGGTACGCGCTTGCCCACCGAACGCACCAAGCCGGCGATGTCCGCGCACCAGCCACGCACGGTGTCTTCACTGCCGGGGGCGACCGTGGCAACCATGAAAATCGCGCTGCTGGTGATGGGATGGCAGACGGACTGTGGCTCAAGGGGCGGCTGAACGGAGGATGGTGTCATGGTGAAAGTCCAGGCTAAAGGGCGAAATTCAACTCGCGCAGATTAGCAGATCATGCCTGACAGCTCTCCCACACCTCGCGAATCAGCGCCTGCATCTTCAGCGCTTCGGCCCAGCGATCGCTGATTTCGCGGCCGTCCGCACCGGTAATCGCATAGGGCGGCGGCCCCAGTTCGCAGGTAAAGGACAGGCTCTGTGACATGTCGGGCCGGGCCAGCCAGTCTTCGATCCCGTAGCGCCACCACTGGGTAAAACGCTGTACCCAGGCTTGGTGTTGGGGGAAGTCCAGGGAGACCTGCACTTGTTCGCTGCTGGCGACACGGCCGTGGAAACCCCAGCTGTGGCGCAAAATCGTGCGGATATAGTCGTCGTCTTCAGGCGCGCCTGGCTCAGGCAGTTCACGCCCGACCACGTAGTGGGACAGGTCGGCCAGCAGCTTCAAATCTGGCATTTGCGCCAGCAGGTCGAGGGTAAACAACAGGTCATTGGTGAGCCGATAACGGTGGGTTTCCAGCAGCACCGGAAAATCCACCTGCTCGGCCAGGCGTTGCCAGCCTTCGATCAACCGGGCCGCCTCGGATTGGGTACGCGGGCGCACATCGGCTTGCAGGGTGAGGTGGTGGCAGCCGTAGCCGCTGATCACATCGAGCGCGGCCGCCAGGTCGTCCACCGTTTGCGGGAACAACTGGCCTTCGACCTGCAGGCCCCTGGCTGTAGCGGCGGCGTGCAAACGCGCGACGTCGGCGGGCTTGAAGTAATGGTCGGTAATGCCGTCAAAACCGGCGGCCTTGATGCGGTCGAGTTGGGCATCGAACGAACCGGGCTCGGTTTGCATGGCCCACAGGGATTGGAACACCAGGAATTGGCGCATAATCAGCCTCGCAGCAAGTATTTGAGGGACAGCTCGGGGTCGGCCAGGCTGGCGGGATCAAGGGGGATCCGGGCGCTGATCAGGCGCTCGCAAAGCTTGATGTCCTTGGCCACGCCGTTGCCCGGCGCCCAACCACAGGCGCCTTGTAAATGATGATCGGCATCGAGGTAAAACAGCAACAGGCCGCCGCTCGGTAATGAGCGGTTGAACACTGTCGGTGTGATTACGCCCACGGTCTGCAAACCCCAGTCGAACTGATCGGACCAGAAACCGGGCAGCGCCTCGAACGGCACTTCGCGCCCCAGCAGATTCAGCGCCGCATGCCGGCCCTGGGCTTCAGCATTGCGCCAGGTTTCCTGGCGCTGATAGAGACCGTCGAGGCGAAACTCACACACATCACCAGCGGCATAGATGTTCGGCGCGCTGGTACGCAGGCACGCATCAACACGAATGCCTTGTCCCACCTCCAGCCCTGCTGCCGCCGCCAGTTCGATGTTGGGTTGCATGCCGATGCCGACCACGACGAGGTCGCAGGGCAAGCGTTGCCCGTCCACCAACAGCACGGCATCGGCCTGGATGGACTCCAGTGCCACATTCAAACGCACCTCCACACCGTGCTCGCGGTGCAGATCCAGCAGTGCCTGGGAGATTACCGGCGGCAGCACACGCCCCGCCAGGCGCGGCCCGGCTTCCAGCACCGTCACTTCACAGCCCAGGCCACGTGCGGTCGCCGCCACTTCCAGGCCGATAAAACCACCGCCCACCACCACCAGCCGTGTGCCGGGGCGTAAAGCACTGCGCAAGGTCAGCGCTTCATCATGGGTTCGTAGGTAAAGCACATTGGCCTGTTCCTGGGGCAATCGCCGCGCCCGGCCGCCGGTGGCCAATAGCAGACCGGCGTAAGACAGCCACTGGCCGTCGGCGAGTTGCAGCCGATGTGGCTGCGGCTCCAGTCGAGTCACCGGGTTACCCGCGATGTGCTCGATGCCCAGCGCGGCCAGTCGCGCGCTGTCGCATAGGCTGTATCCGGCCAGATCCGCCGTGCCTTGCAACAGGCCTTTGGACAACGGCGGCCGCTCGTAGGGCAAGTGCACTTCATCACCAATCAGGATCAGGCGGCCGGTATAACCTTCTTCGCGCAGGGTCAGCGCCGCCCGGCCACCGGCATGACCGGCCCCGACGATAATCAACGGAGCGTTCATCATCAGGCCGTGACAGCGAGCAACACCCGCCCCGCTTCGACCCGCACCGGGTAGGTCTTGAGGTTGACGCACACCGGCGCGCCGAGGGCCTTGCCCGTACGATAATCGAAACGCCCGTTGTGCTTGGGGCACTCGATCACGTGGTCCATTACCAAGCCGTCGGCCAGGTGGATTTTCTCGTGCGTGCACAGGCCGGCAGTGGCGAAGAATTCATTCTCGGCCGAGCGATACACCGCGTAGGTGTGCGGGCCGTGGTCGAAGCGCAGTACGTCTTCCTCGTCTATTTCGCCCACGGCGCAGACGTCGATCCATTGATCGTTCATGGTGTTTTCTCTTGTTCTAGGGGGGAATTCAGCCAGCAGCTGTTTCTGCATGCAGCGGGGCATGGGCAGCCGGTTCGGCTTTAGTGTGGATCGGGCGCTGGATGAAGTAGGTCGGGTCGCTGCGCTGCTTCCAGATCGTCGGCAAGATTTCCTTGTACGCCTCGAACAGGTTGGCGTACGGCGGCGGGCAGTCGCTGCGGATTTCTTCGTGCAATTGCGCGAGGGCGTGGTACGGCACCATCGGGTACATGTGGTGTTCGAGGTGGTAGTTCATGTCCATGTAGATAAAGCGCAGCACGCGGTTCATGTAGATAGTGCGGCAGTTGCTGCGATGGTCCAGCACGTCTTCGGCCAAGCCGACATGCTGGGTGAGGCCGAACAGGTAACCCAGCCAGGCGCCGTAGAGGCTCGGCAGGCCAACCAGCATCAGCGGCAGCCAGCTATGCAGGTACAACGCGGTGCCGATCACCACGGCATAGAGGCCGACCCAGATGCGCGCCGCGCGAAACACTTTGGGCCATTCGGATTCGGGAATGAAGTCCGCCTCCTGGGCACTCATCTTGCCAATGGCATGCCGCGCCACACCGCTGAAGGTTTTCCAGGCCAGGGGCAGGTTGAACAGGCTCAAGACCATCATCAAGAAGCTTGGCGGGCGCGGTTCGACGATCTCCGGGTCGCGGCCGACCACGATGGTGTCGGTGTGATGGCGGGCATGGCTCCAGCGCCATACGTGGGGTTCGAAGATGCACATGAAGCTGGCGACCTGATAGAGCACGTCGTTCATCCAGCGGGTCTTGAACGCGGTGCCATGACCGGTTTCGTGCCAACGCGGATTGGATGCAGTGCCGTAGAGCACGCCATAGGCGAGGAAGAACGGCACACAGGCCCAAGTGCCCCAGAACCAGTAGCCGCCAAAGCCGGTGACCAACAGCGCGATCACCCAGAGGGCGGTGTCGAGCAAGGCCGGGCCGTCGCGGCGCTGCATCAGTTCTTTCATGCGTTTGCGCGAGATGGGCGACTGGTACCAACTGGCCGAGACCAGGCCCTTTTCAGCCGCGCGGGCAGCTTCGGGGCCGGTGAGGCTGTAATCGCGCCGGGCGGTGTGAGCGGTGTGTTCAGGCATTGTTATTGTTCTCCGCAAGCGGGTGGTTTCAGGTGCTGTGTGAAACCAACCTTAGAGAACGAATCTTTCACCCTCAATGCCTTGAATCCATTCCCTATCAAGCTATCATCCAGGCCCAGCGGGGCTTGATAGTTTTCTATCAAGACGCTCAAGGGGGCTGTCATGAACAACAACAAACGCCCAACCATCGCCACCGTCGCCGCCCAGGCGGGGCTCAGCGTGGCCACCGTCGACCGCGTGTTGAACGCACGTGCGCCGGTCAACCCCGAGACCGCCGAGCAGGTGTTCCAGGCGGCCGAAGCCGTGGGGTATTTCGCGGCGCGGTTGATCGGCCAGCGCATTCGCGAACGCCGGCCGACCTATCGTTTCGGCATCCTGTTGCTGGCCACCGCCCAGGCGTTCTATGCCAGCCTGGCGCAAGCCATCAACGCCGCCGCCGAGCAGCATGCCGGTGCCAACCTGACGTGCCAGTTCGACTACATCGTCGATCGCACGCCCAGCGCCATCGTCGCGCAAATCGAACAGCTGGCCGTGCAATGCGATGGCCTCGCGGTGGTCAGCTTTGCCCATCCGCTGATCAACGCCTGCCTCAAGCAGATCCGCGAAGCCGGCGTGCCGGTGGTTGCCCTGCTCTCGGACATCCACGAACAGGCCGAAGAACCCTATGTTGGCCAGGACAACCACGTGGTCGGCCGTACCATGGGCTGGCTGCTCGCGCGCACCTGTGGCGCGCGCAAAGGCAGCGTGGGGATTCTGCTCGGCGGCCATCGTTTTCTCGGCCACCAGGCGCGGGTCGAAGGCCTGCACAGTTACCTGGCCGAGCACGCGCCGGGGCTCAAGCCGTTGGAACCGCTGATCAACCTCGACAACTGCGACATCACCGAAGAAGCCACCCTCGACCTGATCAGCCGCCACAGCGAGCTGCGCGGCCTGTGCGTGGTGGGCGGCGGCGGTGACGGCATCATCAGCGCCCTGGCGCAGTTGCCCAAGCGACCGGCGTTGTGTTGCATCTTGCAGGAGTCCACCGAGCTGTCACGCCAGGCGTTGCGCGAGGGGGTGATTGATGTGGTGATGGATTCACAGCCACGGCACACGGCGACCGCACTGGTGCAGTTGATGGTGCAGTTGCAGGGCGCTGAGGGGTTCGATCCGGTGCGGCAGCGGGTGTATATACCGCCGCACATTGTTACGTCGGAGAACCTCTAGCGGGCGCGGCACTCGATTTTCAAACCGCCCTCCTCCAGCACGTGGCTCTCGATCACCACCGGCAGGAAGCGTTGGATCACCTGCATGTTGCTGTGCAGATGGTCGCTCATATGGGGCGTGGTGAAACGACCACCGCCAGCCAATGCCATCGGCAACAGCAACTGGTCGGCCAGGTGCTCACCCACCGCCGCGTCGGTCCCCCGCCACTCCATGGCTTGGTCGATGGCCTGGTCGGCCACGGTCTCGGCACGCACGTTGGCCAGGCCGAACGCGCTGAACACTTCGGTGACGTGCTCGTGGACATACTCCAGCATCAGCACGTTGCCCGGTCCTTGCGCCGGGTCGACCTCAATAGGGAGCCACTGGCTGTCGTCGAACGACAAGCGCTGGCGCACGCGCTTGAACTCGCGCTCGCTCACCTGGGCAGGCAACCCGGCGTTCAGCGTTATCGCGCGGGCTTCGAGCAACTTGCCGCGCTGCATCAACTGCAACGGCGCCAGTTCGCCGGGTTGGATATAGACCTCCAGCTCGCCGCCGCCTGCGGGCACGAACCCGTGCCGGTTCAAGTTCAATTCAATACGCGCGCCCATGCGCCGCAACAGCGGGAGCCAGGCACGCTGCAAAAAGTCCACCGGCGGTGCCAGTGGGTTATGGGTACCGCCGCAGATCGTCACGCGACTGACCGTGGGGGCGCGCAGCAATGCCGGCAGCAAAGTCTGCAACACCAGGGTGCAACTGCCGGCCGTGCCGATGGAAAAGCGGTATTCGCCCCCTCGGATCGGACCGGGCTCGAACACCAGGGACTGCGAGCCCAATTGCGCACCGTGCACCTGGGCACCACAGACTTGCGCCGCCGCCAGCACAGCGGTCAGGTGTTGACGCATCAAGCCTGGCCGGCTGCGCTTGGCGCGAATGTTTTTGATCCGCAGGGTCAGCCCGGTCACCATCGACAGGCTCAGGCCACTGCGCAGCACCTGGCCGCCGCCAATGGCGCCATCGAGTTCAATCACGTCCTGTTTCATCGTTTTCCTCAGGCAAAGCG